>JASBTX010000042.1 GCA_030148225.1 Paracoccaceae bacterium | reverse complement strand
ACCCAGGATCTTGTTGTCCGCGGCCATTTCACGTTCGCCCTGGAACACGCGCAGGGTCACGGCGTTCTGGTTGTCTTCGGCGGTCGAGAAGATCTGGCTCTTCTTGGTCGGGATCGTGGTGTTGCGGTCGATCAGGCGGGTAAAGACACCGCCCAGCGTTTCGATCCCCAGCGACAGTGGCGTGACATCCAAGAGCACGACATCCTTGACATCACCTTGCAGAACACCGGCCTGAATGGCCGCGCCCATGGCGACAACCTCATCAGGGTTCACACCCTTGTTGGGTTCTTTGCCAAAGAATTTGGAGACCTCTTCGATCACCTTTGGCATCCGGGTCATACCACCGACCAGAACAACCTCGTCGATGTCACCCGTGGATACGCCAGCATCCTTGAGCGCGGCCTGACATGGCTTCAGCGACGATTTGATCAGGTCGCCGACAAGGCTTTCCAGCTTGGCGCGCGTCAGCTTCATCACCATGTGCAGTGGCTGACCGCCATTTGGATCCATCGAGATGAAGGGCTGGTTGATTTCGGTCTGCTGGCTCGAGGACAATTCGATCTTGGCCTTTTCCGCCGCCTCTTTCAGGCGCTGGAGGGCCATCTTGTCCTTCGTCAGATCGACGCCGTTCTCTTTCTTGAACTCGTCGGCTAGGTAGTTGACGATGCGCATGTCGAAATCTTCACCACCCAGGAACGTGTCCCCGTTTGTGGATTTCACTTCGAACAGGCCGTCATCTATTTCGAGGATGGTCACGTCGAACGTACCACCGCCCAGGTCATAGACGGCAATGGTCTGTGTCTCTTTCTTGTCGAGGCCATAGGCCAGCGCGGCGGCGGTCGGTTCGTTGATGATCCGCAAAACCTCAAGTCCCGCGATCTTGCCCGCGTCCTTGGTCGCCTGACGCTGCGCGTCGTTGAAATAGGCCGGTACGGTGATGACCGCCTGCTCGACCTTTTCGCCCAGATAGCTCTCGGCGGTTTCCTTCATCTTCTGCAGGATCAGCGCGGATACCTGCGAAGGCGAATATTTCTCGCCCTTGACCTCGACCCAGGCATCACCGTTGCCGCCGTCGATAACCTTGAAAGGCAGGTTCTTCTTGTCTTTTTCGATCATCTTGTCGTCAAACCGGCGCCCGATCAGGCGCTTGACGGCAAAGATGGTGTTGTCGGGGTTGGTGACGGCCTGGCGTTTAGCCGGCTGACCGACCAGACGCTCCCCGTCCGTATATCCGACGATAGAAGGTGTGGTACGCGCACCCTCTGAGTTTTCGATGACCCGCGGCTGCGAGCCGTCCATGATAGCAACACACGAGTTCGTGGTGCCGAGGTCGATACCAATGACTTTGGCCATGTGCTCAGTCCTCTTTCCTAGGCGATGTTGAGAGCTCATCAGCCCGACAACGGCGCCAAAAAGCCCAATCCCAAAAGACCAGGTTCACTGTCCTGATCCAGCTTCCCGGCGTATATAAGGAGGGGTATTGGGCCCTGCAAGCGCCTGAGGGCGGTGAATCTAAGGATTCTTGGGGTCATTTTGCGTCAGAAATGCGAATTTCGTGAGGATTCTGCCGGGACAATGATTGAACCTTCTTTCACGATCAGAAATTTCAAGGTTTTCGAAGCACTTATCGGATCAGAGGCCCAACAGCACATGTTGGCTGAAATCCGGGAGGTCGTTCGCGCCGCGCCGTTGTTTGTGCCCCGGACGCCACGCGGCAAGCCGATGTCGGTGCGCATGACCTCGGCCGGATCGCTTGGCTGGGTTAGTGACAGGGGCGGCTATCGCTATGCGCCACGCCACCCGGACGGCCTGCCCTGGCCCGCGATACCAAACTCGGTTCTCGATATCTGGCGACAGGTTTCCGCCGCGGCGCGCATGCCCGAATGCTGTCTGGTGAATTTCTATGATCAGGGTGCACGCATGGGCCTGCACCAGGACCGGGACGAGGCCGATTTCACCCAGCCGGTCGTTTCAATTTCGTTGGGGGATGACGCACTCTTTCGTGTCGGGAACCACAGCCGGGGCGGCAAGACGCGCTCTTTCTGGCTGCGCTCGGGCGACGTGGTGGTCATGGGCGGGGATGCACGGCTGACCTATCACGGTATTGACCGCATCGCGCCGGGCACCTCCACACTCCTGCCCCGTGGCGGGCGGATCAATCTGACCATGCGCGTGGTCAGCGCATCAGATCTTGGAGACACCCCAGCTGGCTGATGCGTGCTGGCGGGTGAAGAACTCCATCATGAACCCGATCATGATACAGACGACCGACAGAACGAGCGGATAAACAATATTGGTCACGTCACTGCTGTAGTTCAGAAACGTGTAGACCCGCGCCTGATCAATGGCATGAAAGAGCGGATTCCAGTCGAACACGTTTACCATCCATCCCGGGAGGGTATTTGCGGCAAACATCTTGCCGCTGGCGATCATATTCGACCGCCGATAAAGCTTGGAGATGATCGAGATCAGGGCGGGAAACCATGGTTTGGCCGCCATCAGCATCATCCCGATGGCGACTCCGGAAAACCAGGCCAGCACGAACATGAGCACGGCGCCGACCGGTTTGTCGATCACGACATTGCCGGTAAACACATGGTAGCCCAGCAGGATTATACCCGCCGCCATGGCCTGAGAATAGAGAACCGACAATGCGGAGGACCCGATCGATATGATCGAATTCATGGGCGCGTGCTGCATCATCGCCGATGTCGGACCTTCGGCTCCCAGCACGGCTGATACGGCACGGGTATGGGCGAAAAAGAGGAAAATGCCCGAAACGAGGAAGATGACGAAATCACCTCTCAGCGGTGCGGTGCGGTTTCCCAGAACCGCGAACATGACATAGAATACGGCAACAAAGACCAGCACCCGCATCACCTCGCTCAGGATTGCGAGGATGGGATTGCGGCTGTTCTTGCGGATTTCCCGTGCCGTGCCTTCAAAGATCAGACCCGTGATCTCAAAGAACCCGTTCAGGCGCGTCCTGGCCCTGTTTGGTGCAAACATGATCAACCTGCCCGGCTGTTTTTCATTATTCGCGGGTGGTCCCGCATTGTATTCTTGCTGTTCTCTTAAGACGCACTCATAAAGCTGTCGCGGGAAATTATCAAGAATTCCTCACCAGATGTCGGGCGCAATCCGGAGAATGTGACATTGGATTTCAACAAATTAGAACGGGTCTTTCGTGATCTGGCGCTGCAGGCAGGCGCAAGGATCATGGAAATTTATTCGTCGGAATCCTTTGACGTCCGCGTGAAATCCGACCAGAGCCCGGTGACCGAGGCCGACGAAGCCGCCGATGCCATCATTTCCGTCGGGCTGCGCGAGGCGTTTCCAGACATAACTCTGGTAACCGAAGAACAATCGGCCTCGCACGATCTGACCGCCGGAACATTTCTGATTGTCGATCCTCTGGACGGCACCAAGGAATTCGTCAATCGCAGGGGCGATTTCACCGTGAATATCGCGCTGGTCCAGAACGGCGTGCCGACACGCGGCGTCGTCTATGCCCCCGCGCGGGGGCGCATGTTTTATACCGACGCCACGGGCCAAAGCGTTGAAGAAGCCGCGCCGTTCGGCAGCACGCCTTCGACAACATCGCGGCTCTCGGTCTCGTCACCCGACAACACGTCGCTGATGGTTGTTGCCTCGAAATCCCACCGTGACGCCGCAACCGACGACTATATCGCGCGCTACGCGGTGAAGGATATGAAAAGCGCGGGTTCATCACTCAAATTCTGCCTGATCGCAACGGGCGAGGCCGATCTCTATCCGCGCCTTGGCCGGACCATGGAATGGGATACTGCCGCCGGGCAGGCGGTGCTGACGGGCGCGGGTGGAAGCGTCGTGCGCTTTGATGACCATTCACCGCTGGTCTATGGAAAAGACGGATATGAAAACCCGTTTTTCATCGCCTATGCACCCGGTGTCGAACTCAGGGCCACATCTGAATGAAAACGCTGATTGTCATCCCGGCCCGCTATGCTTCGGTGCGCTATCCCGGCAAGCCGCTGGTCGCATTGCGCGATGCCGACGGCACCAGCAAGACGCTAATCGAGCGTTCCTGGGATGCGGCCATGGCCGTGCGCGGGATCGACCGCGTCGTGGTCGCCACGGATGACGCCCGGATCCGGGACAACGCCCGGGGCTTCGGGGCCGAGGTCGTCATGACCTCTGACACGTGCCGCAACGGAACCGAGCGCTGCGCCGAGGCGCATACCCTTCTGGGCGGCGACTATGATATCGTCGTGAACCTTCAGGGTGACGCGCCGCTGACACCGGCATGGTTTGTGGAGGATCTGGTGTCGGCATTGTCTGCGGCAACACATGCCGATGTAGCTACGCCCGTGCTCAGGTGTGACGGGCGGGCACTGAACGGGTTTCTGGAAGATCGCAGGAATGGCCGTGTCGGGGGCACAACGGCGGTGTTCGATCATGCCTGCAGGGCGCTCTATTTCTCCAAAGAGGTCATTCCCTATACCGACCGCAGCTATGATGCGGATGACGACACCCCTGTTTTTCACCATGTCGGTGTCTATGCCTATCGCCCGGCGGCACTGTCGGCCTATCCTACCCAGCCGGTTGGCCCGCTCGAAAAACTGGAAGGGCTTGAGCAACTTCGCTTCATGGAGCGGGGCCAGAACATTCTTTGCGTCGAGGTCGAGGCGCGGGGACGCGTATTCTGGGAGTTGAACAACCCCGAAGATGTCGCGCGGATCGAAGCGTTTCTGGCCGAAATGGCAACCGGTTGAACAAACAGCCAAGCATAAGCCTGATCATCGTCAGCCACGGGCGACCAACGCATCTGAGCCTTGCCCTGACATCTCTGAAATATATCGAATATCAAGAGCTTGAGGTGATAATCATCGCTGATCCGGAGTCTTTGAAAAAGATTTCCGATCACCCCGATATCGACCATGTGAAAACAGCGACCTGCACAGAGCAAAATATCGCCAGGGCGCGAAATACCGGCCTGTCGCTGGCCGCAGGCGAACTGGTTGCCTTTATCGATGACGATGCCATTCCGGAACCCTCGTGGCTGGCGCGTCTGGTGCGCCCCTTTCGCAATGACGCCGTCGCTGCCGCCACCGGTTTTGTGCGCGGACGCAACGGCATCAGCTATCAATGGCGCGCTGAAACCATTTCGTTGACCGGTCTGACCAAGTCGATCCGTGTGCCCGGCAAACCCTCACTGCACGAGATGCATTCAGGCCAGGCCGTCAAACCCATTGGTACAAACTGTGCTTATCGCGCTTCTACGCTGCGCGAACTGGGCGGGTTCGACACGCGGTTTCACTATTTTCTGGATGATGCCGATATGGGCATGCGGGTGGCAAAGGCAGGTCACGAGACTGCGGTCGTTCCCGGCGCCGAGGTATTTCATGACTTTGCCGCCAGCAACAGGCGTCGCGCCGACCGCACACCAACAACTCTCTTTGATATCGGCGCCAGCCTTGCCGTTTTTCTTCGAAAACACGCGCGTGTCAGTGAGCATGTTGAAGCGATCCGCCGAGAACGGCTCTACCAGCGCAGGCGTCTTGTCCGGGCCATGGTGGCAGGGTCCATCACACCCGATCTGGTGGCATGGCGGCTGCGCAGCTTTGACAAGGGTGTGCGCGAGGGCCAGAAGCGGGAGATCGAAGGTACAGAAATCGGGGTCGGGGAAACCTTTCTGCGGTTCCCGACATTGCCACCGGCACCGCATAAACTGATCGCAGCGCGTCGGTTCAGGGGGCCCAGCGCCCGCGCCCGCGCGGCAAGGGCCGCAAAGACAAAACGCGTCACACTCCTCCTCTTTTCGCCAACGTCTTTTTACCACCGGCTTCGTTTCACGCCCGATGGCTACTGGCTTCAAAGCGGGGGCGTATTTGGCAAATCCGTCAGATCGCAGCCGAAGTTCCGGCTCATCAGCTTTGCCAATCGTGTGGCCGAAGAAACCAAACGCCTAAGTCGACTGCGAAAATTCGGATAAGTTGTCCAAAGTACAACCCAAGCGCGAAATGCATTTGAAATTGCTAGATTTATCGTGAAATTCGGACTTCACGGACTCCGCTGAAAAGTGTAATTCTTTTTCACAAGAGCAGACAAAACATATTCAAGGTCATAGAAACCCATGAAAAAGCGCGTGACAAAGGCGATTTTTCCGGTCGCCGGACTGGGAACCAGATTCCTGCCAGCAACCAAATCGATCCCCAAGGAAATCATGACGCTGGTTGACAGGCCCTTGGTCCAATACGCCATCGACGAAGCCCGTGCCGCGGGCATCAAGGAATTCATTTTTGTGACCTCGCGCGGCAAGGGTGCGCTCGAAGATTATTTTGACCATGCGCCCCAGCTGGAATCTGATCTGCGCCGCAAAGGCAAGAACGCGCTGCTGGAAACGCTCAAATCCACCAATATGGAAAGCGGTGCCATTGCCTATATCCGTCAGCACAAGGCGCTTGGCCTGGGGCATGCGGTCTGGTGCGCACGCCGCCTGATTGGCAACGAGCCTTTTGCCGTCATGCTGCCAGACGATGTGATCGCCGCCGAAACACCCTGCCTTCAGCAGATGGTCGAATCCTATGCGGAAACAGGCGGCAATGTTGTCGCCGCCATGGAGGTGCCCAGCGACATGACATCCTCATATGGTATTCTGGATGTCAAAAAGGACATGGGCTCTATCGTTAGTGTCAAAGGCATGGTCGAGAAGCCCGAGCCGGACAAAGCACCATCTAACCTTGCGGTGATCGGTCGGTATATTCTGACACCCAAGATACTGCAAAACCTCAATAAAATCAAAAGTGGCGCTGGAGGAGAGGTTCAGTTAACTGACGCCATCGCGCAGGAAATCATCAATTCCGACAACGTCTATGGCTACCGCTTTCGCGGTCAGCGCTTTGATTGCGGGTCCAAGGCGGGGTATCTGCAGGCGACCGTATCTTTTGGCCTGGGCCGCCCCGAGCTACATGATGAGTTTGACGCCTTCCTCAGACAGACAATGGCTGCGCAAAAGGCCGCGCAATAGGCCAGGGCGGCGCGCGGTACCCGGGCCAGTGAGGTTCGTCCGCTGAGCCAGCAACCAGATAACGCCCGCCCACTGGTGCTGGACCTCACCCGTTTGATTTCCCGGTCCGGTATAGCCGCGCTGTCGGGTGTTGACCGGGTCGAACTGGCCTATCTGAATCACCTGCTGACCCTTGACGCGCCCGTATTCTTTCTCGTGCGTACGGGTAAGGGATGCAGGCTGCTGGATCGCGCGGGTGGGCAGGCGATACGCGACAGGATCACGGGCCACACGCCATGGGGCCGACGCAACATTTGGTCCTTGTTTTCGCCCAGAATTTCATCTGCGCGCCAACGGGCCGAGGCTGATCTGCGCAGGCTGTCGGTTGCCGCCTCGACCCGTCCGGGTCTTACCAGAATGCTGCGCCGTCGGGTGGGTGACGGGCTTCTTTATCTCAATATCGGCCTCAGCAATTTGGGCGCCCGCAACCTTGCAGCCATCCGCGCTATGCCCCGGTCGGATATCGTCGTTTTCATCCACGACACGATCCCGCTCGACCACCCCGAATTCCAGACATCTAGCGGCGTCGAGCGCTTCAGACGGCGTTTTGCCGCGGTCAATCGCTATGCGAACACGGTAATCTACAATTCCGAGTACTCGCGCCAAAGCGCTGAAAGGCATTTTCAGAAACCTGTTCCCCGCCCTGTCGTTGCCGCGCTGGCGCACGATCCGGTCAGCCCGGGTGATCTGCCCCCGGCCTTTCGCGGAGGGCATCCCTATTTCGTTTGCGTTGGCACGATCGAGCCGCGCAAGAACCACCTGTTCCTTCTTGATCTGTGGGAGGAGATGGCGCGCAACCACGATATCGCCAACCTTCCGCATCTGCATATCATCGGTCGGCGCGGCTGGGTGGATCAGGGGGTGCTAAGCCGCCTTGACGGATCGGTGCTGAGGAACAGGCTGATATATGAGCATGGCGATATCGACGATGCGACACTTGCCGCCATCCTGCGCCATGCGCACGGTCTTGTCTTTCCGAGCCTTGCAGAGGGTTTCGGCCTGCCACTCATCGAGGCCGCGCACCAGAATATACCGATATTGTGTTGCAATCTTGCCGTTTACTCCGAGTTTCTGGGCGATACGCCCATTTACCTGAAAGCGCATGACAGATACGCTTGGGAAAAAGAAATACTGCGTCTGGCAAAAATGAAAAAATCAGACGTGGATGAGGAAGCAGGCAATCGCAGAAAAACTGAACTGCCGACGTGGTCATCACATTTCCACAAAGTGTTCAGACAACTGTGAAAAAGAGACGGCATCAGACCGTCCGGGCAGAAAGATAAGGCATGGGGATCGTCAGTTCCTACAGGCTTCGGTTGCAGCGCAAGCGCTGGCGCATCCGGGCGTTCCGCAAACGCCGGGAAATCAAATCGATCACCAACCGCACCAACAAGATCCGGTCAAAGGATATTCTGTTGTTCGTCACGATGCGAAACGAACGGCTGCGGTTGCCCTATTTCCTGAAATATTACCGCGATCTCGGCGTTCAGCACTTCTTTGTCGTCGATAACGGTTCTGACGATGGTTCGGGCGAATACCTGATGGACCAGTCCGATGTCTCGCTCTGGTGGACCAGCGCAAGTTACAAGCGTGCCCGCTTTGGCGTCGACTGGCTGAACTGGCTCCAGATGCGTCATGGTCACGGTCACTGGACGCTTGTGGTCGATGTGGATGAGTTCTTTGTCTACCCATTCTGCGACACCCGCCCCATTCGTGCGCTGACCGACTGGCTCGATGCATCATCGATCAAATCCTTCAGCGCGATGCTGCTCGACATGTATCCCAAAGGCCCCATTCACGCTGTCCCCTATCTCGAGGGGCAGAACCCGCTGGAAATCGCCTCGTGGTTCGATAGCGGCAACTACATGTGCCAGAAAAACAACCTGCACGGCAATCTGTGGATTCAGGGCGGTGTGCGGGCGCGGGTGTTTTTTGGCGACAATCCCGAGCGGGCACCGGCGCTGAACAAGATACCACTCGTCAAATGGCATCGCGACTACGCGTACGCGAGTTCCACGCATATGCTTTTGCCGCGCGGGCTGAACCTCGTCTACGACGAATGGGGCGGAGAAAAGGCCTCGGGCTGCCTGCTTCACGCCAAGTTTCTGGATACATTCGACGAAAAGTCGAAGGAAGAGCTTGATCGCAAGCAGCACTATGCCAACAGCCACGAATACCGCGCGTATCACGAGCATCTGCAGGAAAAGCCCGATCTCTGGTGCAAGTGGTCCGAGAAATACATCAACTGGCGCCAACTCGAGATTCTGGGCCTGATGTCCAAGGGCAACTGGGCATGAGGCGCGCAGAATGAGCGTTGGTTTCATCATGCTGGTGCACACGGCGCTGGATCGTGCCGCCGAAGTGGCGCGCCACTGGGCGACGCGCGGCTGCCCGGTCGTCATCCATGCCGACGCACGTGTTTCGCGCCACCGCTATCGCAAGCTGGTCAAGGCACTTTCGGATCTCGAAAACGTGCGCTTCTGCACACGCTATCGCTGTGAATGGGGAACTTGGTCACTCGTAGCCGCCGCCCAGACGGCAAGCGAGATGATGCTCGATAGCTTTCCTGATGTGCGCCACATCTATCACGCCAGCGGATCGTGCCTGCCCCTCCGCCCGGTCGAAGATCTGGTCGCCTATCTTGAAAAACATCCCAAGACCGACTTCATCGAATCCGTGACCACGCGCGACGTGCCTTGGACCATGGGCGGGCTGGACGAAGAGCGGTTTACCCTGCGCTTTCCTTTTTCGTGGAAACGGAACCGGATACTCTTTGATACCTATGTCGAATTCCAGCGCCGCTTTGGCCTCAAGCGGCGTATACCTGACGGGCTGAACCCGCATCTCGGCTCTCAGTGGTGGTGCCTGACGCGTCAGACCCTGTCGGCGATCCTGTCCGATCCCCGGCGTGCCACCTATGACCGCTATTTCAAACGGGTCTGGATTCCGGATGAATCCTATTTCCAGACGCTCACGCGGCTTTATTCCACCAATATCGAAAGCCGCTCGCTGACGCTGTCCAAATTCGATTTCCAGGGCAAACCGCACATTTTCTACGATGATCACATGCAGCTGTTGCGGCGTTCCGACTGTTTCGTTGCCCGGAAGATATGGCCGCAGGCTGATCGTCTGTACGAAACATTCCTGTCGGATGACCGGACATCGATGGCCGATGCCGAACCCGCACCCGAAAAGATCGACCGTGTCTTTTCGCAGGCCATCGACAGGCGCACGCGCGGCCGATCCGGCCTCGTGATGCAAAGCCGCTTTCCCAATGACGGCTGGGAAAATGGCAAGACCGCCGGGCCCTATTCGGTATTCGAAGGTTTCAACAACGTCTTTACCGATTTCGAACAATGGCTGACACGGCGCACCGGTGCGCGGGTGCATGGCAATCTCTTTGACACCAAGCGCGTGCATTTCGCGGGCAACGAAAAGGTGTTCAATGGCTGCCTATCGGACAGTGCCGAACTCAGGGATCATGCGCCTAAATCCTTTCTCAGTAATCTGATCTGGGCGGCGCGTGGCGAACGTCAATGCTTTCAGTTCGGGCCAACCGACGCGCAGGCGATCTCGTGGTATCTGACGACAGATTCAAACGCCCATATCAGCGTGATTTCGGGGGCGTGGGCGCTGATGTTGTTTCAGTCGAACAGGAATTTCGCGGATATCCGGACCGAAGCCGCGCGCCTGCAGCGCATCGAGAGTGAGCATCTGGATATCCTGCGCTCGCCCTATACCATGGCGCGGGTCCGTATCTGGACGCTTGCCGAATTTCTGCAGGACCCGATGCATCATCTGCAGACCATACTTGATGAAACCGGGCCCCGCGCCCAGCGCCGCCTGACCGAGGTGCCCACCATGGTGGATATGACGGGGTTCGGCCAGTTTCTACAAAATCTGAAGAATCAGGGCATGAAGCCCGTCCTCATGGGGGATTTCCCGCTTACCGGTGATGACAGCCATCTGAAGGCCGCCAAAGCCAAGCCTTATCTGGTCAGGTAATATGCAACAGCGTTTCGAGTATTTTGTCGTTTTGGCCGAGATGCGGACCGGGTCTAACCTCTTGGAACGCAATCTGATCCAGCTGGACGGGATCGAGATGTACGGCGAGGCCTACAATCCTGCCTTTATCCATGGCCCGAAGAAAGACAATATTCTTGGCATCACCAAGGAAGAACGCGACGAAGACCCGCTGGCGCTGTTGCAGGCCATTCGTAGCCAGACCAAGGGGCTACCGGGATTTCGCTATTTTTCCGATCACGATCCACGTGTCCTCGAAACGATCCTGACCGATCCGAAATGCGCCAAGATCGTTCTGTCGCGCAATCCGCTCGACAGCTACATCTCACTAAAAAACGCCAAGGATTCCGGTCGCTGGATATCGACGGGTGTACAGGGGACGACCCGCAGCAAGGTCACGTTCATAGGCGACGATTTCTTGAACTATCTTGATGACCGGCGTCGTTTTCAGGGCGTGATCATGCGGGCGTTGCAGGTCAGCGGCCAAACGGCGTTCTTTTTGCGATACGAGGATGCAAATGACCTCGAGGTGCTGAATGGAATCGCGGCCTTTCTGGGCTGCGACAGCCGTATCGAGCAATTGCAACGCACACTCAAACCGCAGAACCCGCTGCCGACAGAAGAGAAGGTTACCAATTTCGACGCCGTCACATCGACACTGTCGCGTATCGACATGTTCGGCGTTTTTGATACGCCGGTTTTCGAGCCGTCGCGCGGCGCTGGCGTGCCTTCGTATGTCGCGACAGCCAATGCGCCGCTCTTGTTTCTGCCGATCAACGGCGGCCCCAACCCTGCGGTCATGGGCTGGATGGCAGAGATTGACGGCATAGAAGACCGGCAGGAACTCTTGCGTGGGTTTTCACAAAAGGACCTGCGCGGCTGGATGCGATCGCACAAGGGCCATCGCAGCTTTACCGTGATCAGGCACCCGTTACGGCGCGCGCATTCGACATTCTGCCGGTACATCCTGAATGCGCAGGCAACCGCCTATGCGCAGGTCCGCGCCAAGCTGCGGCGCAAATACGACCTGCCCGTGCCCGAGGATTGTCCGGATGCCAGCTGGAGCAAGGATGACCATCGCAATGCATTCTTGGAATTTCTGAAATTCCTGGATGCCAATCTCAAGGGGCAGACCTCGGTTCGGGTTGATGGAAGCTGGGCCAGTCAGCTTGCTGTGCTGCAGGGTTATTCGAGCTTTGCGCCCGTTGACCGCATCATCCGAGAAGAGCGGCTGCAAGAAGAGCTGGACGAACTGTCCGCTGCCATCGGCGGGTCATCCGTTCCGCTATCTTCCCCACCCGATGAATCGCCCTACAGCCTGGACGATATCTATGACAGAGACGTGGAAAAGGCCGCCAAGGCGGCCTATCAGCGGGATTATCTGCATTTCGGGTTCAGGCAGTGGGCGGGCTGAAACAGCGCTGATGCATCACGCCGCCTGAGAGGCCGGGCCTTCTGCCAGAATGGAAAACAACGCTGCCGGGTCGTCATTCGCGCGAAGTTTCGCACAGACATTTGCGTCCCGCATGGTGCGGGACACAAGTGCCAGTGATTTCAGATGCTCAACACCCGCATCCTGAGGCGCAAAGAGGCCAAAGATCAGATCAACCGGTTGTTTGTCGACCGATGCGAACGGGAGCGCCTTGTCAAGGCGCACGAAAACACCCAGCACACCCTCTGGTTTGTCCAGGCGCGCATGCGGCAGGGCGACCCCGTGACCGACACCCGTCGGGCCCAGGTTTTCGCGCGCCTGCAGCGCGTCGAAAGTCTCGGCCGAAGCCAGGCCGTAGGCCTGACTAACGATTTCCGCTATTTCCTGAAACAGGCGCTTCTTGCTCGTGACGTTTGAAATAACCTTCACGGCCTCTGGTTTGAGGATGTCCACCAATCGCATCGATGTACCGATCTTTCTCTCTAGCTATCCTGCGACTTGCGCCGCCTCACTTCGGATCGATCCAGCCTATGTTGCCGTCCTCGCGGCTGTACACGACATTGATCCCGTTATGTCCTTCGTTCCGAAACACAAGCACCGGCGCAGAAGACAGCTCCATCTGCATCACAGCTTCACCAACCGACAGCGATGGAATTTGCGCTTCCATCTCGGCGATGATCATGGGCTGCAATGTCTCGGGCTCTTGCTCTCCGTTGTCTTCGGATGCGGCGAGGATATAGGCCGAAGCGCCCGAAAGTTCAACCGGTTCCGCGCGCTCTCGGTGATGGTTTTTCAGACGCCGCTTGTACCGGCGCAACTGCTTCTCCATCTTTTCCCCACAGCTGTCAAAAGCTGCATATATTTCAGTATCATGCGCCCTGGCCTGGGCGGTCAGACCGGTCGAAAGGTGAACGGTAGCTTCGCAGACGAACTCGTGCGCGTTGCGTGAAAACACGATCTGCGCATCGGTCGGCCTTTCTGCGTATTTCTCGACAATTCCATCCAGTTCGGTCCGCACATGCTGTTGCAATGCGTTGCCGATGTCGATTTGCTTACCGCTGATCTGATACCTCATGGCATCTCCTTCTAAGTGTGGCACACGAGGCCCACGCGCACCTGTCGGTACGGCGAAAAATCTGGACCTGTGCGCTGGATTGGCCCCGGAAACGGAAGGGGCTGAAATGTCTCTCGCCGGGGGTTGCCCGCGGGATACCGGAAGGGGAAACAATCACTTCCATTCTCTTCATTTGGGAACGGAAGTGACCCGCTGTCAAGGAATTCACGGCAGGAATTTTGCGTGGTAGGAATTCCGCCGATCGCGGCCTGACGGGTCGCACCAATTCAGCACCAAAGCCCTATCGTATGCGAAAGTTCTGGCCCAGATAGACGCGCCTGACATTGTCATCGGCGACAACCTCTTCGGTTGTGCCGCTCATCATGACGGTACCGTCATGCAGGATATAGGCACGGTCCACGATTTCCAGCGTTTCCTGCACGTTGTGATCGGTGATCAGCACACCGATACCCCGTTTTTTCAAATCCGAAACAAGGCTTCTGATCTCACCCACTGCAATGGGGTCAACGCCTGCAAAGGGTTCGTCCAGCAACAGGTAATTCGGGCTTGCGGCCAGGCAACGCGCGATTTCAACCCGCCGCCTTTCGCCGCCCGACAGCGACAGCGCCGGCGCGCGCCGTAAATGACCGATGGAAAACTCGCTCAGCAATTCCTCCAGCCGCTTTCGCCGCTCACTCCGGTCCCTGAGTGTCACCTCGAGGATCGCCATGATGTTGTCCTCGACATTCAACCCGCGAAAGATCGACACCTCTTGCGGCAGATAACCGATGCCAAGTTTGGCGCGGCGATACATCGGCAAGAGCGTGGCGTCCTGACCGTCGATCAAAACCTGACCACCCTCGGGTGTAACCAGACCGGCAATAGAGTAGAAACAGGTGGTTTTGCCCGATCCGTTCGGCCCCAGCAAGGCCACAACCTCACCCCGCCCCAGATGCAGGGATACATCGCGGATGATGGGACGCTTGCGATAGCTCTTTCGCAGATTGCTCACCTGCAGACCGCTGGAACCCTCGGCCACCGTCAGCGCAGGCTGTTCGGTCATCCGTCGTCTCCGTTCTGCTGCAAGAGGGTCCGCACGCGACCGTCCATGACACCATCGCCGGATTCCAGATTGATACGCAGGCGATCACCGGCAATCGCCGTACCACCCTGGGTCAGCATCACATTGCCGGTCAGAACGATACGGTTGTTCTTGGGCGTATAGACCGCCAGATCAGCCTCGGCGGCTTCGGTTGGATTGACCAGCGTCACATCCCGCGTCGCCGTGACACGCTTGATGGACTGGTCTTCGGTATATTCGATCTCGACCTTGGCACCGGTCAGGATCATTTCACCCTGTGTGATGATGACATTGCCTGAAAATGTCGCGATCCGGTTGTCCTGATCAATGCTCAACTCGTCCGATACCGCCTCGACCGGCTGTCGGCTGTCATGGTCGGCCAGACCCACGGCAACCTTGGCACCCTGAGCATGGGCCATACTGGCAAACCAGATGCCCGCCAAAACGGCGGCCAATCTGAAAAAACTCTGCATCTCAATCCTCTTTTTGAGGATCATATACCAGTTTTACCTTGTCTTTGAAAACAAGAAGATATCCCTCTCCCGGGCTATCACCGCCGGTCAGACGCATTTTTTCCGCCGTTAGCCGCCCAAACGGGCCTGTCGCCACCACGCCCACATCCGACGCAACATCCGTATATTCAAGAGACGCCGACAGCTTTTCCGTCTCGAGAACGATATCATCCGAAGTTTCAACCCGGACGTTGCCGGACATGAACATGATCTGGCGTGCCGTATCCGCGACACCGTCATCCGATGAGATGCGATAGGCACCCACACCGTTTTTCGGCACGATATTGGCAATGATGCGCGTGAATTCTGTCAGGTCTTCTGCGTCGGCCTCGGATGTCACGGTTGCCGCGCTGACCGAAACCGCAGCCCCCGAGCGCGACACACCCACATAATGCGGCCGGTTAAGACGCTCTGAGCTTGCCAGCGCATCGACATCCGCACCGACGAAGGGAAGCGCATCCTCGGGGTCGACATCGCGCGAAAATAACACAAGCGACGAGAGCAGCCCGAGCGCGATCAACGGAAAGACGATCTTGACCGTCGAGACGAAGCGGGAATAGCTCAGATACCCGTTCACCGGTCAGACCACCCCCGCACGCAGACAATCGTGAATATGCAGGATGCCCAACGGTGTACCCGCGCCGTTCTGGGTCACAAAAAGACAGGTGATCTGAAGCTTGTTCATCACGCCCACCGCCTCTTCGGCCAGGGCTTCGGCGGCGATGGTGCGCGGATTGCGCGTCATCACATCGACCGCGTTCAGGTCCAAAAGGCCTTCCATATGCCGCCGCAAATCACCGTCAGTGATGATCCCCGCCAGATGATCATCCTCGATCACACCGGCGACGCCGAAACCGCGTTTGCTCATCGTCAACAGAACCTCGGACATCGGGGTCGTGCCCTGCACCAGCGGCAGTTCGTCACCGGCATGCATCAAATCGCCCACGCGCGACAATTGCGCGCCCAGCTTACCACCCGGATGATAGTCACGAAAGTTTTCGGGCGTGAATTCCCGGTGTTCCATCAGCGCGATGGCCAGCGCATCACCCAGCGCCAGCGACATGGTTGTCGATGTCGTCGGCACGATCCCGCGGTCGCACGCCTCTGCAACCTCGGGCAGCAACAAAGCCACATCGGACCGGCGCAAAAGCGTGCTGTCCCTGCGCCCGGCCACGCCGATCAACGGAATCTCGAAGCGCCTTGTATAGGCGATCATGTCGGCAAGCTCTGGCGTCTCGCCCGAGTTCGACAGGACAAGCGCGACATCACCCTGCATCATCATGCCCAGATCACCATGGCTGGCCTCGGCCGGGTGCACGAAATGGGCCGGTGTGCCGGTCGATGCCAGCGTCGCGGCGATCTTGCGCGCGACATGCCCCGATTTCCCCATACCCGAGACGATCATTCGGCCGCGTGCCTTCAGGATCAGTTCGACCGCCTGATCAAAGGCATCGCCTATCGTCGCTTCCAGCGCCGCAAGCGCCTCGGCCTCGCGCCGGATAACGCGCTGGCCAACGGCATGGAACAATTGGGTTTTATCAACGCTCATCGTTTTCATCTAATGCGCAAAGATGTCAGTTTCAGGCCAACCGGCCAGATCCAGCCGGGCCCGCGTCGGCAAAAAATCGAAACAGGATTGCGCCAGGTCCATTCGCCCCTCGCGTTCCAGCCGTGCATTCAGTTCATTCCGCAATCCGTGCAGATAGAGCACATCCGACGCGGCATATTCCATCTGGGCGCGGCTCAGACTTTCCGCGCCCCAGTCGCTGGATTGCTGCTGCTTGGAAATATCCGTGTCCAAAAGCTCTTGCAGCAGGTTTTTCAGCCCGTGGCGATCCGTATAGGTACGTACCAGCTTGGACGCGATCTTGGTGCAGTAGACAGGCGCGGCCAGCGCGCCAAAGGCCTGATACAACGCGGCGATGTCGAAACGGCCAAAGTGAAAGAGCTTCAGCCGGTCGCCATCGGTCAGCAATCGGCAGAGATTGGGTGCCTCGGTCTGACCCCTGGCCACCTGGATCAGATGTGCGTTGCCGTCCCCATCCGACAATTGCACGACGCACAACCGGTCGCGATGCGGGTTAAGCCCCATCGTTTCACAGTCGATGGCCACAATGGGGCCGAGTTCCAGCCCGTCGGGCAAGTCGTTTTCATAAAGGGAAATCGCCAATTGTCGTGCTTTCGTCTGACAGGATGCGTTGGCTCGGCAGATACGGTGTTTGCACACAAAACTCAACTCTCCGACGGGATCACCGGTGTTTGAAGTGCAGTTGATCGCCGATGCGGGCATGCTCTGCCGCAACCAAGGGAGAATGCCATGCTACTGACCCGACGTGAACTTGCCGTGATGGCCACAGCCGGACTTCTGATGCCGCGCGCGGCTGCGGCCCAGTCAAACGACCCTTTATACCGCGCCCAGATGGACCTCATCTTTGGCGTAGGCGATGATTTCTACGGGGCGATCCGCGAAATCACCGAACGGGGCAATCCCGATATGATCCCGGGGCTGATCAAGGGCCTTCGGTTCAGCCAGTATTCGCGCGGGCCGATTGTGGCGGCGCTTTCGGAACTCAGCGGTGAATACGGGCGCGAAACGTGGTTCGACTGGATGCTCTGGCAGGAAGATCACCCCGAAATCATCCCTCATCCCAGCTTTATCGATTTCACGCGCGATCTTTATCGGCGAATCGATCCGAATTTCGTCGACTTCCTGCTGCCGGAATACACCGACCCCGCACAGATGCGCATCAGGCTTGAAGAGATCACCTGGGGCGGCGTGATCAAGGATGGCATTCCGTCACTCGACAACCCGGCCCTGATCGGTGCTGCCGAGGCTGAATATCTCAAACCCGATGACCTTGTTTTCGGCGTGTCGATCAATGGCGATACGCGCGCCTATCCGCTCAGGATCATGGGCTGGCACGAGATGTTCAACGAGGTGATCGGCGGTGTGCCGCTTGCACTGGCCTATTGCACGCTTTGCGGTTCGGGGATCCTCTATGAAACCCAGCTGCCTGACCGAGACAAGCCGCTAATCTTCGGTTCATCCGGCTTTCTCTATCGCTCGAACAAACTGATGTTCGACCGCGAAACAAATTCGCTCTGGAACCAGTTCACCGGCGAACCGGTTGTCGGACCCTTGGCCAATTCCGGGATTCAGTTGGGTCTGCGCCCCGTCACCATCGACACATGGCAGAACTGGACCGAGCGGAACCCTGACACCCGCGTGCTGGATCTGAACACGGGGTATACGCGCGACTATGGCTCGGGCGTGGTCTATAATCAGTATTTCAACTCACCCGATCTGATGTTTCCGACCAATCTGGATCAGCCGGAATTCCAGGCCAAGGACTATGTCTTTGGCATGCGGACGATGGGTGCCGCCAAGGCATGGCCACTCGAGGCCTTTGCCGATCGGACGATCATCAATGACCGGATTGGCCGGACACCCGTGGTTCTGGTCGGAGACGCCCAAACCCGAACCGTTCGCGCCTATGAACGTGGTGAATGGGAATTCGCTGAAGGTTTGATCACGGATGACGGGACGACATGGACGCTGAGCGAAGATCAGCTCGACGCGCCCGATGGCCGTTCGCTGCGCCGGATGGCCGGGCAGATTTCATACTGGTTCGCGTGGAGTGGCTATATGGGCGATGTCGCGGAACTCTATGACGGCTGACCAAATCCCGTATTGAAGTTCCTCTGAACCTGCCTCAAGCTTTGCCAGGTCAAGCGAGGCGCGGCCGGACGGGGGAATAATTATGGATCTTGGCATCAGCGACCGAGTGAAACCCCTGATCGAACAGGTGCGGCGCATGGTGCAGGACGAGATCGCGCCGCTGGATCGCGAATATCACGAAGAGGTCGGCAACAACCCCGCCGGTGACCGATTCGTCATGAATGACCGCCAGCGCGAAATTTTGGATAGTCTCAAGGCCCGCGCGCGCGAACGAGGTCTCTGGAACTTCTGGCTGACCGATTCCAAGCGCGGCTATGGGCTGAGCACGGTCGAATATGCCTATCTCGCCGAAGAAATGGGCAAGGTTCCGATCGCGGCAGAGGTGTTCAACTGCAACGCGCCGGATACAGGTAATATGGAAGTGCTGGTCAGATATGGCAGCCCCGCCCATCAGGATCGCTGGCTCACCCCGCTTCTGGATGGTGAGATTCGTTCCGCCTATCTGATGACGGAACCCGATGTCGCCTCTTCAGACGCGACGAATATTGCCCTGTCGGCAGAAAAAACCGATGGCGGCTGGCTCCTGAACGGCGAAAAATGGTGGGCGACGGGGGCGGGTGATCCGCGCTGCGCCCTCTATATCGTCATGGTCCGGACCGACCCGGATGCGCATAAGCATCAGCGCCATTCGATGATGCTGGTCGCGGCCAACAGCCCGGGCATCGAGGTTCTGCGACCGATGCAGGTCTTTCACGGCGATGACGCGCCGCACGGGCACATGCATATCCGCTTTGCCGATGTGTTTGTCCCTGATGCCGACCTCGTGCTGGGGCAGGGCCGCGGGTTCGAGGTGGCGCAGGGACGGCTGGGGCCGGGACGCATCCACCACTGCATGCGCGCCATCGGCCAGGCCGAAACGGCGCTGGAGCTGATGTGCCGCCGGGCGCTGACTCGAGAGGCATTCGGCAAAACGCTTGGCGATCTGGGTGCCAATCACGACATCATCGCCAACGCCCGGATGGAGATCGAGCAAGCCCGGCTTTTGTGCCTCAAAACCGCATGGATCATGGACACCCAAGGCGTACGCGCTGCCCAGCCCTGGATCAGCCAGATCAAGGTCGTGGCACCGTTGATGGCGCTCAGAGTGGTTGACGAGGCGATGCAGATGCATGGCGCGATGGGCCTCTCACAGGATACACCGCTGGCCGGCATGTGGACGGCGTTGCGCACGCTCAGGCTGGCCGACGGGCCCGACGCCGTGCATCGCCGTCAGGTGGCGCGTGCCGAACTGCGGCAATATACGAATGGCTGATCTCGATACCGGGCGGCTGTCGGGCTGGCTAAGGGATAACCTGCCGGAATATGCCGGACCTTTCGAGTTGTCCAAATTTGATAGCGGTCAGTCCAACCCGACCTATTTGCTGGATTTCGGCCCTCGGAAAATCGTGCTGCGCCGCCGCCCCGGCGGGCAGCTTCTGAAATCGGCGCACGCGGTTGACCGGGAGTTCAGGGTCCAGTCGGCGCTGGCTGAAACGCCGGTTCCGACCGCGCCGATGCTGGCCCATTGCACCGAAACCGACGTGATCGGCGCGGAGTTCTACCTGATGGGTCATGTTGCGGGCCAGATCCATTTCGATCCCACGCTGCCTGACCTCAGGCCGGGGGAACGCGCCCGAGTTTATGACCAGATGAACCATGTTCTGGCCGCGCTGCACAGCGTTGATATCAATGCCGTCGGCCTGTCAGATTTTGGCCCGCCCGGCAATTATGTGGCCCGCCAGATCGAACGCTGGACCCGGCAGTATACCGCCAGCGAAACCGGGCCGCTGGCCGATATGGACCGCCTGATCGCCATACTGGGTGAACGCCGGGATTTCGCCGACGACCAGCGCAGGCTGGTTCACGGTGACTACCGGCTGGATAACATGATCTTTTCCGATGACATGACGTGCCTTGCACTGTTGGATTGGGAATTGTCGACAATCGGGCACCCTATTGCCGATCTCGCCTCTCTGATCATGCAATGGCGCCTGCCGCCGGGGCGGATTGGCAGGGGTCTGGCAGGTGTGGTCCGCCACGAACTGGGCATTCCGTCGGACGACGCCTTTGTCGCCGCCTATTGCGACCGGCTTGGCCTGAACGGGATACCTGATTTCGATCTCTATCTTGCCTTTGCTTTCTTTCGCATGGCCGCGATTTTGCAGGGGGTAAAGAAGCGCGGGTTGGACGGCAATGCCTCCAATCCCGATCAGGCGCGGCAATATGGTGAATTCGTTCCGGAATTCGCGCGGCTGGGTCTGGCCTGCATCGAATGACGCTGCCATTTACCCCGGCCCCATCAGAACATATGTAGTGCGGATGACACCTGAACAGGATCACTGGCAGGCGAGGGCCGCTTTGGAATGGCAGGCCGAACTGGGTGCGCGCGATGCCATCGAGGAACTGCCGATCAACCGCCGCGACCTGCCCAAAGAGGAGGCCGCCGCACCTGTTCGCCCGGATGCCGCGCCCACGGCCGAAGGGGTCGATCCCGTCGCCATCGCCAGGGATCAGGCCAACACGGCCGAAACGCTGGATGATCTGGCTGCCGTCCAGTCCGCCTTTGCCCATTGCGAATTGCGGCGAGGCGCACGGAACTTTGTCTTTGCCGATGGCCTGCCCTCGGCACGTGTGATGATCATCGGCGAGGCACCGGGCCGCGACGAAGACCGGCAGGGCAAGCCATTTGTCGGGCGGGCGGGCCAGTTGCTGGACCGTATGTTCGCCGCCATCGGTCTGGCACGGTCGAATCCGGACGCCCCGCTATATATCACCAATATCCTGCCCTGGCGCCCGCCTCAGAACCGCGATCCCGAAGCGCAGGAAATCGCGATGATGATGCCTTTTGTCGAACGCCACATCGCGCTGGTTGATCCCGAAATTCTTGTGCTGATGGGCAATATCTCGTGTCAGGCACTGCTGGGACGGCGCGGCATTACCCGGCTCAGGGGCGACTGGACCCAGGCATTTGGCCGTCCCGTGATGCCGATGTTCCATCCCGCCTATCTCTTGCGCAACCCGGCGGCCAAGCGCGAAGCATGGCATGACCTGCTGACAGTGCAAGCCCGTCTGCGAGGAAACCCGGATGACTGAACGCGCTTTTCTTCCAGTCCGCATCGCTGTCCTGACGGTCAGCGACACAAGGACGCTGCAGGACGACCGCTCGGGCGATACGCTGGCGGGCAGGATCGAGGCCGCGGGCCACATCCTTGCCGAGCGGCGCATCTGCCCCGACGACCGCGACACGATCGCGGGTATCCTGCGCGACTGGTCCCGTGCCCCCGAAATCGACGTGATCCTGACGACCGGCGGCACCGGCCTGACAGGGCGCGACGTGACGGTCGAAGCGCACCGCGATGTCTACGAGAAAGAAATCGAGGCCTTTTCCACAGTCTTTACAATCGTTTCGATGAAAAAAATCGGCACATCTGCCGTTCAATCCCGCGCCACGGGCGGGGTGGCCAGCGGCACCTACCTCTTTGCCCTGCCCGGCAGCCCCGGCGCCTGCAAGGATGCATGGGACGAAATCCTCGCCCCTCAGCTCGATTATCGCCACATGCCCTGCAACTTTGTCGAAATTTTTCCGCGTCTTGACGAACATTTGCGACGAAACAAGGGTTAACGCACGTTTTACCTACGTGGCTTGGACCTTTTTCATCGGACAGCTATGTTGGTAGTCATGGGATGCATCCCCTAGCTCTGGAACAATAAACATGCGTTTTCTGCGTCGCAGCCTCGTTGGCCTGTTTCTGATGTCGGTGACCATCGGCCTTCTGACCTTTGGTGGTCAGATGCTGCGCCAGTCGCTCGAGGCACGCTGGGCCAGCGAACAACAGCAGCGCCCGGCACGTGAGCGGGTCTTTGCCGCCAACGTGGTGACCTTCGAACCCGGTACGATCACACCCGTTCTCGAGACATTTGGCGAGATCCGCAGCCGCCGGTCATTTGCCGTGCGCGCACCGGTCGGCGGCACCATCGTCGCGCTGGCCGAGGGGTTCGAGGATGGCGGGACCGTAACGGCTGGCCAGCTTCTCTTTCGGACCGACCCGCGCGAGGCGCAATCGGCGCTTGACGTGGCTCAGGCCGAACTGGACGAGGCCGAGGCCGATCTGCGCGACACCCGCCGCGCACTCGCGCTGGCCGGGGACGAGGTCGCGGCGTCCGAGGTTCAGGCAAACCTGCGGCGTCAGGCGCTGGAACGGCAACAGGATTTGCTGAAGAGGGGCGTCGGGACCGAAGCGGCGGTTGAAACCGCAGCACTCGCGGCGGCCTCTGCCGATCAGGCTGTGATTGCCCGGCGTCAGTCCGTGGCCCAGAACGAAGCGCGGATCGATCAGATCACTACCCTGATCGCCCGGCGCAACATCGCCCTGTCCGAAGCGCGGCGCCGGCTGGAGGATACCGAGGTGCGCGCCGAATTTTCAGGTACGCTATCGAACACGGATATCCTGCAGGGCGGCATTGTCTCGGCCAACCAGCAGGTGGCGACACTTGTCGATACCGGCGATCTGGAGGTGTCGTTTCGCGTCTCGACAGCGCAATTTACGCGCCTGATCGCGGAAAGCGGTGATCTGATCGATGCGCCGGTGCGGGTGTCGCTGGATGTGGGCGCCGACGATCTGACCGCGACGGGCCGGATATCGCGTGTCAGCGTCGAAGCAGGCGAAGGCCAGACCGGGCGGCTTCTCTTTGCCCGGCTCGGCGCCGCGCCCGGCTTCCGGCCCGGCGACTTTGTCACGCTCGAGATCGAAGAGCCCGCACTGAACTTTGTGGCGACGTTGCCCGCAGCGGCGCTCAGCGCATCGCAATCGGTTCTTGTCGTAGGTGAAGAAGACCGGCTTGAGGAGGTTACCGTCACACTGATGCGCCAGCAGGGCGATGACGTTATCGTCCGCAGCCGCGAATTGATCGGGCGCGAGATCGTGGCCGAACGCACGCCTGTACTGGGTGCAGGCATCCGCATCCGGCCCATCCGCCAGAACCCCGATGGTAGCACAGCCGCACCCGCGGAACCCGAGATGGTGGCCCTCACACCAGAGGTTCGTGCGCAGATGATCGCCTTTGTTCAGGGGAACAAGCGCATGCCGGAACACGCCAAGGAACGCATCCTGAACCAACTGGCCCAGGACAAGGTGCCGGCGCAGGTCGTCGAACGCATTCAAAGCCGGATGGGTGGTTAGCGCCATGCGCGGCCTGATCACAGAGCGCGGCGGCGGTATCCTGTCCTATTTTACCCGACACCGTACTGCGGCCAACCTGTTGCTGGTGATCATGCTGGTGGGCGGGATTTATTCCTTTCCGAAAATGCGGGCCCAGTTCTTTCCCGATGTGATCATCGACAATGTGTCGGTGCGCACCACATGGGACGGTGCCGGGGCCGAGGATGTCGACCGGGCCATCACGCAGATCCTTGAAACCACGTTGCTGGCTGTCGAAGGTGTCACCAGCTCATCCTCGACAAGTTCCGAGGGCGCGTCGCGCATCACGCTGGACTTCGAACCCGGATGGGACATGGCGCGCGCGGCAAATGACGTTCAGACGGCGGTCGACGCGGTCTCGACCCTGCCCGATGACGCCGATGATCCGAATGTGCGCCGTGGCGCATGGCGCGACCGGGTAACTGATCTGGTGATCACGGGCGATGTCAGCGTCGCACAGCTGGGCCGGTTCGCCGATGAACTGACGACCCGCCTTTTCGTCGAGGGGGTCACCCGCACGACCATCCGGGGTGTCGCCGCGCCCCAGACAATTGTCGAGGTCGCGACGATCGATCTGGTGCGCAACGACATCACCATGGCCGAGATTGCCGATGCCATCGCCGCCGAGGCCGATGCCGACCCTGCCGGTGACGTCGCAGGGGCTAACGCGCGGGTGCGTACAGGTATAGCCAAGCGCAGCCCGGATCAGATTGCCGGGATCGTCTTGCGGTCAAACCCCGACGGATCGGCCCTGACCATCGGTGATGTCGCGCGGATCACCGCCCAGGGGATCGACCGCACACGCGCCTATTTCGTTGGCGACAACCCCGCCATCTCGATCCGGGTGGACCGCTCGGACCGGGGCGATGCGATTTCGATCCAGCAAACGGTCGAAGATGTTGCGCGGGACATGGAACTGGGCCTGCCGCAGGGTGTGACCATCGACCTGATCCGCACACGGGCAGAGGCCATTACCGCCCGTCTTGATATCCTGATGGATAACGGGCTGATCGGCCTTGGCCTTGTTGTGATGCTCTTGTTTCTGTTTCTGAACGCCCGCACGGCATTCTGGGTGGCGGCGGGCATTCCTGTCGCGATGTTCGCCACCATCGGCCTGATGTATCTGAGCGGCCTGACGATCAACATGATCTCGCTATTTGCACTGATCATCACGTTGGGGATCGTGGTCGATGACGCCATCGTGGTGGGCGAGCATGCCGATTTCCGCGCCCGACGGCTGGGCGAATCCCCGGTTGTGGCGGCCGAAAACGCGGCGCGGCGCATGGCACTGCCGGTATTCTCCGCAACCGTCACCACCATCATCGCCTTTTTCAGCCTGACCTTTATCAGCGGTCGTTTCGGCGATCTGATCCGCGATATCCCCTTTACGGTCATCGCGGTGCTGGCCGCATCGCTTGTCGAATGTTTTCTGATCCTGCCCAATCATATGGCCCACGCCCTGAGCCATTCAGCCAAGCGCCACTGGTATGATTTGCCCAGCCGGATCGTGAATATCGGCTTCGACTGGTTCCGCGAAAACATCTTTCGCCGTTTCATCGCGTTTGTCATCCATGCCCGCTATCCGGTTCTGGCCGGTGCGGTGGTGATCCTGATCAGCCAGTCGATCCTGTTTATCAACGGTGACGTGACTTGGCGGTTCTTCAACGCGCCCGAACGCTCTTCGGTCAGCGGCAATTTCGCCATGGTCAATGGCGCCACGCGGGCGGACGCGATGGCGATGATGCGCGAGATGCAGCGCGCGACCGAAGCGTTAGGCAAACAATACGAAGAGGAATTCGGCACCAACCCGCTGGTCTATGTGCTGGCCGAGGTTGGCGGGTCGACGGGGCGCGGTCTTTCTGGTGCGGGCACCAAGGATACCGACCTGCTGGGGTCGATTGCCATCGAACTGATCGATGCCGATCTGAGGCCCTATTCCTCGTTCCAGTTCGTGGGTGCGCTGCAGGACAGCGTACGCCGTCACCCGCTGGTCGAGACGATCAGTTTCCGGCACTGGCGTTCCGGCCCGGGCGGCGATTCGCTCGATGTTCAGTTTTTCGGGGCCGATGCCCAGACGCTCAAGGACGCAGCCGAGGCCCTCAAGAAAGAGGTTGCGCAATATCCCGAGGTGACGGCCGTCGAGGATACGCTGGCCTTCGACAAGGAAGAGCTGATTCTCGAACTGACACCGCAGGGGCAGGCGCTGGGTTTCGCCATCGACGGGCTGGGCCGTGTGTTGCGCAACCGCCTGAACGGGATCGAGGCCGCAACCTATCCCGACGGTCCCCGATCCGCGGCAATCCGCGTTGAACTGCCGGCGGGCGAACTGACCGCCGATTTCCTTGACCGGACGCAGATGCGCACCAGCGCCGGCGACTACGTCCCGCTTGCCGATATCGTACGCGTCGACCGGCGCACCGGATTTTCCACGGTTCAGCGTGAAAACGGGCTAAGGCTGATTTCCGTCACCGGCGACATATCCGAGGACGACCCGCGCCGTGCCAACGAAATTGTCGATCAGCTGACCACCACCATATTGCCCAAAATCGAATCCGATTTCGGTGTCGGCTACCGGATGTCCGGGCTGGCCGAACAAGAGCGTGACTTTCTGTCGGATGCGCTGCTCGGGTTCCTGATCTGTATTGCGGGAATTTTCCTGACGCTGGCATGGGTCTTTTCCAGCTGGACCCGGCCCATCATCGTCATGGCGATCATCCCGTTCGGGCTGGTGGGCACGATCTATGGCCATTTTGCATGGGACGTGCCGCTATCGATGTTCACGGTTGTCGGCCTGATCGGCATGACGGGGATCATCATCAACGATTCCATCGTGCTGATCACGACCGTCGATGATTACGCGCGTGACCGGGGCCTCGTACCCGCGATCATCGATGCCACCGCAGACAGGCTGCGACCGGTCCTGCTCACGACGCTGACAACGGTATTGGGACTGACGCCTCTCCTTTACGAGGGGTCGCAGCAGGCACAATTCCTGAAACCGACCGTGATCACGCTGGTCTACGGGCTCGGCTTTGGCCTTGTCCTTGTTCTTTTTGTCGTACCGGCGCTTTTGGCGGTGCAGATGGACGTGAAACGCCAGACTGTTTCGCTCAGACGGGCGCTAACGTTTCGTGGCGGTGCGGGCTGGGTCTCGGCCCTTGTGGTTCTGGCGGTGCTGATCGTGGCTGGTCTCTTCGCACTGTCCTTCGGATCAGTCATCCTGACGGGGGCTCTGCCCGCCGAGGTTGCCCGTTTGTTGCCCGCGCCCCTGAGCGAGAGCCTGCTGCTGGCGTCGCTTCTGATCTTTGTCGGAGGGGCGGCTGCGGCGGCGTTTCTGCTCTATGTGCTCGGCGGTCTGATCTACGGTGTACTCAGGTTCAGGGCCTGATTCTACGCACAGCTTCAGCCGGTCGCGCTGCATCCCCTGATATCGACCGCCTGCTCCCCGCCGATAATCGTGATGCGGATGTCTTCCGGGCCGATGTCCAGATCACCTCCGGAATTGGCCGATACCGTCGTTCGGGCCGTTAGCGTAGCGCCATCGCGTTCGGTCAGCGCCTCGGCAACGTATGTGTCGCGCGCGGCCAGTTCAAAAACCACGAACTCGGTCGAACCCAGCGCTGGCATGTCGATTTCGGCCGATATGGCCATGTCATCACCTTCAGGCGTAATCCGGCAATCGACGCGGGCAACTTCGGCAGCCTCAGGCGCCACCGGCTGATCGCGCAGCGCGCTTAGGATCCGTGGGCTTGGCCGGGTGCGCGACGGGGTCAGCACCTCGCGGAAATCCATCGAGACGGGAATGCATATTTCTTCGCAGACGCCGATCTGGATCTGTCCTGAAATGATGATGACGCTCGCGCGCGCTGGCTCGACCTCGAAGGGCAGTACCAGATCGCCCGCATATCCTATCGACGTCATACCATATTGGCTAAAGACCACAGGGCGCGGCCAGAAATGTCGCACATTGCCCACATTCAGCGATCCCGCCCAGTTCACGCGCGGCGGAATTCCTGCTGCCCCGGATACCCGCCAATAGGTTTTCCAGCCCTCCGCCAGCGAAAACCGAAAGGCAGCCATGTGGGTCCCTTCCTCGGTCCGCCACCCGGGCAGAACCTCCATCCGAACAATATCGTCCAGATCGATCATGCCCTGCGCCCCGGCGCCATGCGGCGGGAGCGCAGCGGCCAGCGCCGCAGCAACTATCAGCGGTCTGATGTTCATGGCATGGAAATTAACCGATCCCCGGGGCAGGGAAAGTCACATAATGGCGACCGGCCTGTGACCGTGTCTTTTACACCCTTGAAGACGGCCGGTATCAGACCCAAACTAAGTATATGGCAGGTAATGATTCAGACAGGCTCGATCTGAGTGGTCAACTCTTGATTGCAATGCCCAGCATGGGTGATCCCAGGTTCGAAAAGAGCGTGGTGTTTATCTGCGCCCATTCCGACGACGGCGCAATGGGCCTGATCATCAACAAACCCACCAATGACGTCACAATGGACGATCTGCTCCAGCAACTCGACATAACGCCAAGCGAAGGCATGAAACCGATCCGCATTCATTTTGGCGGCCCGGTCGAGAGTGTGCGCGGCTTTGTGCTGCATTCCTTCGACTACAATTCCGATGGCAGCACCCTTAAGGTAAACGATACCTTCGGGATGACTGCGTCGCTGGATGTGGTCGAGGATATCGGCAGGGGCGAGGGTCCTCAGAACTGCATCCTCGCGCTGGGATATGCGGGCTGGGGGCCGGGCCAGCTCGAGGGTGAAATTCAGCAGAATGGCTGGCTGACGGCGCAATCTTCAACCGATATCGTCTTTGACACTCAAAGCGATGACATCTGGTCGCGGGCGCTTGGCTCCATCGGGATCAACCCGCTGATGCTCTCGGCAGAGGGCGGGCGCGCCTGACGCGCCTTTATCCCTGCGCCTGCATGTTGGTTTCTATGTAGGATCGCAGTTCTTCGGCCTCGTGGCGCGCTGCGCGCAACCCCTCCATCGCCGCAGATAGCTCAGCGTCAGTCTGCGCCAGCTGATTGGACAACTCGGCCTCGCGGTGATGCAGATACTGGATGGCCTGATCGCGCGTTTCCTCGGCCTCGTGCAGCGACTGGGCCATATTCTCCAACTCACCCATGTCGGCCTGCGTTGTGCGCGAAAACCGCTGAACCGCCCAGGCGGCAAACCATCCCAGCGCGAAGGCCACGAACAGGATGATGGCAATCGTGATAATAAACTCAGTTCTGTTCATTATTCGTCCCTTCGTTGTCCTCTGCGGGATGTTCCTCATCCGCTGCATGCGGTTCTTCGGCCCCCTCCGATTCCGCAGCGGCCTGCTCGGCGGTGTTGGCGGCGGCCGCCTCGGTTTCTTCTTCCGTGATCAGCCGAAACGCGATCCTGCGATTGGCCTCACGGCCTTCTTCGGTGCCGTTATCGGCAATGGGCTGGGTTTCGCCATAACCCTTGGCAGTCAGGTTCGTGGTCAGCACATCCCGCGCCAAAAGCGCATTCAGCACCGTATCGGCCCGAAACTGGCTGAGGTTCAGGTTCATTGATTCCCGGCCCTGGCTGTCAGTATGGCCACCAATCTCAATCCGGATATCAGCACAACCCTCGAACGCCTCGGCCAGTCGGTCGATCACGTCAAACGCCTCGGTCTGCAGCGTCGCCTTGCCGGGGGCAAATGCAATTTTGTCATTCTCCAGAATGCCGTTTATCCGGGTGATGCATTCCTCGGCGGTCAGGGCAGCAGGTGTTCGCACTGCGGCCTCTATATAGGTGACGTTCAGGTCGAAATTCTGGCCTTCACCCAGCTTGTCAGACAACAGCCGCGCGATATCCCCATTTGCAGCGGGGTTGCCGGTTTCACCGCGCAACTCGAGATAATCGGCCTGAACCACCAGCGAACCACGATCCAATCCTGACAAGGCCTCGAGGCCCGACAATACGCGCACTGTCCAACCATCCGGCAGGTCCGGGTCGATCCGCGCGGCTGCATAAACCTCGTCACTGCCGAAATTCGCCCGCGCAAAGCTGCCGACAAGGTCACGGTCGCGCGCCGTGGTCAGGCGACCGCGCAGCTGCACCATGCCTTCGGGGCTGAGCGTGGCCACAAACTCCGGCACCTCGCTTTCGCCGGTGCCGTCAACCACGACCTTTTCAGGTAGCACTGCATTCAGCGAAAACACCTCGGGCAGGCTGGCCTCCAGCTCTCCGATCACCTGATCAAAAACGACCTGCGGCGTTGTGTCCAGTGCCACCAGGGATACGTCAGCATCGGAAAACGTCACCGCGCCCCCGCCCAGCTCACTCAGCGCTTTCAACGCCTTTTCGACCGCCTCGGCCCATTTGGGCGAGGGCACGCCCAACCCCAGTGTACAGCGCGCCTCTGTATCGGTCAGCCCTGCCGCATTGGCCGCATCGATGATGCGCCTGCGATCCTCGTCCGTATCGGCCGAACAAGCGTCAAACCTTCCGCCTTCGGCATCCAGAATATAGCGCAGCGTAAAGGGCGTGATCGCGGGTCGTGGCGCCGAGATATCAAGGTTCAGCCTGATCGCCGGTGGTTTGGCGGCCTCCAGCGCGGCCTCCAGCGCCTGTTTCTCTGCCCCGCTATCGGCAATGGACGTTACAGCGACCCGGCTGGCATCAATTGAAATCTTTGATCGCGACAATTGCTCCAGCGCATCCAGCCCGAATGTAAGCGCAACGTCCCAGCCATCCGGTTCAGCAAAATTCGCTGTTTCCAACATATCAGTCACGGTGGGCGAACCCTCGAGGTCCGAGAGCACATCAACGATCATCGCCCGGTCCGTCGACGCCGGAACCAGCCCGATCAGCGACACCTCGTCATCATTGCGCAGTATCTCGACCGAGAAATGCGGCGGCGCCAGCGACAGCGGGTCCAGCACATCCATCTGGTCGACGAGATTTTCCGAATCGACAACCCGTCCCGCGACCCTGAGCGCGCCGAAACGCGATGCCTCATCCTCGGCCGTACCGCTCAGATGTACCAATGTTCCGTCTGACTTCACCGTGACCCAATCATATCCATCAAGCGTCAGCGCGGTGCGCACCGCCTTTTTCGAGCGTTCCTCCATCAGCACCGCGCCGCCCATCGCCGACAGCACGGCAAGCCCGGCCGCCAAGCCAAAAACCAAAAGGGTCAATACCGTTTTCTTGAGTTTCATCAGCCTCTGCTTCAGCGCTGGTCCGGGAATCCACGGGCCTGTGTAAGACGTCTCATCAGGCAGATCAATTCAGGATAATTCCGGCGGCAAGAAATAGCACAGGGATCAATCCCGCATCCCGGTTCGACCGGAACAAACGCAGGCAGTTCCGGGGATCATCAATGTCCAGCTGCCCAAGCTGCCAGACAAGATGCAGACCAAAACCCGCCACACCTGCGAGGACCAGGCCGACAGAAGGCCCACGTGCCTGCCCGGCAGCGGCCAGCACCGCCATCGCGAACAGCACGACGCTGAGCAGCAGAAAACCCCGCAGCCAGTAGCGGCTGGAGTTGCCAAACAGACGGGCGGTGGATTTCACACCGATCAGCGCGTCATCCTCGGTATCCTGATGGGCATAGATCGTATCGTAGAAAAGTGTCCATGCGATCCCGGCCAGATAGAGCAGCACCGGTGCAAGCCCCAGCGATCCACCATGCGCCGCCCATCCCAGAAGGGCACCCCAGTTGAAAGCGATGCCCAGAAACACCTGCGGCCACCATGTAAACCGCTTGGCAAAGGGATAAATCGCCACCGGAACAAGCGCGGCGATGCCCAGCATGATGGCCGTCTTGTTGAAGCTCAGCAGAATGACAAAGGCGATGAGCGCCTGTAAAACCAGCCAGACGGCCGCCCCGGCAACCGTCACCTGCCCCGACGGGATCGGGCGCGAACGTGTGCGCGCCACCTGCGCGTCGAAATCGCGGTCAGTGATGTCATTCCAGGTACACCCCGCCCCCCGCATGAGCCAGGCCCCCGCCGCCGTGCCAGTGACAAGCCAAAGATCAAGCAGGCCAAACCCGGCGGGATCGGCCCATGCCGCCAGCAGAATACCCCACCAGCAGGGCAAAAGCAGCAACCACGTGCCAATGGGCCGGTCGGCCCGCGACAGGCGCAGATAGGGCCGCGACCATGCAGGCGCCCGCAGATCAACCCAGTTCCGGGCCACCGCGTCGGCAACCCGGCCCTCTGGTGCTTTGTCTCTACTGACCATAAAACATCCGCATGGCTCCCAGAATTCGCCTCTATGTAGATCAGCCCCTGTCACCCGGGCAACCGGTCGCGCTGTCGCGGGATCAGGCGCATTATCTCTTTGGTGTGATGCGGCGGGAAATCGGCGACGCGGTAACACTCTTTAACGGCCGCGACGGAGAGTTCATGTCCGACGTGTCAGAACGCGGCAAACGCGCCGGTACATTGCGTGTATTGCACCAGACCCGCCCGCTCTTGCTGCCGCCCGATCTCTGGCTGATCTTTGCCCCGATCCGCAAGGCGCGCACCGATTTCATCGTCGAAAAGGCCACCGAAATGGGCGCGGCGCGCATTCAGCCGGTACAGACCGAATTCACCAATGCCGAAAGGCTGCGGCAGGACCGGCTGCAGGCCCACGCGATCGAAGCAGCGGAACAATGCGGCGGCACATATGTCCCGCCAGTCGACGCGATGATCCCGCTGGAACGCCTGCTTGATCAATGGCCAGACGACCGCCGCCTGATGTTCTGTGACGAGGCGCTCGCCGGACAAAAGACAGGGCTGGATACGGCCGAACCCGGCCAGCCCTGGGCCATCCTGATCGGCCCCGAAGGCGGTTTCAGCGCAAAAGAGCGCGACAGGATCGCGGCCCACCCTGCCGCCTGCCCGATCAGCCTCGGCCCCCGTATTCTGCGCGCCGATACCGCCGCCGTTGCCGCGCTGACACTCTGGCAATCCATGCTGGGGGACTGGAGATGAGCTTTATTCGCCCCGAAATACAGGAAGAGATCACGAAATGGCGCGAGGTCATCGCCATGATGCTGCTGCTGGGCTTTGGGGCCTGGCTCTTTCTGCGTCAGAGCCTGTTTTTGCAGGGCGTCGGCCTTGCAATCATGTTGGTGGCCACCGGGCTGACCTTGATCGCGGCGCGCCGGGTCATGTTCCGCACCGGCAAGGGTGGCCCGGGCGTGGTACAGCTCGACGAAGGGCGGATATCCTATTTCGGCCCGTTTTATGGCGGCTCTGTTTCGCTGGACAGCCTGACCCGGCTCGAACTTGGCCAGACTGCGGACGGAAAAAAGATGTGGTATCTGCACAACACCACCGACGCGGCCCTTGTTGTGCCCGCCGCCGCCAAGGGCGCCGATGTGCTTTATGACGCCTTCATCGCCCTGCCCGGCCTTGATCCCGACCACCTCGTGCGGGCGACGCATCACGACAGCATGGAGCAGATCGTGGTCTGGCAACGCCCCGGCGGGTTGACCTGAGCGAGACGCGATCTATTTCCGTGTGCCCTCCATCGGGGCCGTCATCCATGCCTTCAGCCCCTCCTGGAACTTCAGCGTCCGCTTCAGGCGCGAACGCTCGGCCCGCAACGCCAGCCGGATCGGCACCGTGTCGCGCTTGGCCAGTTTGGCCTCGAAACGCTTGATCGATTTCTTGACATTCGCGATCAGTTTCCGGACGCGCGTATCTTCCTGCTTCAGCCGCGCCACCCGCTTTTGCCTGGTTTTCAGCTTGCCCATGTCCTTGATCAGGCGGAATGTCTTGCGCCGGTCAAAATCGGCCATCTGGATCAGCCATGTCGACATGTTCCCGGAAAACCCGCCAATCTTGATGTTTTTGCCGCGCTGAAACGCTCTTTCGATCTCCGCGATCTCGTTTGGAAACAGCCGTGTGAATTCTTCCTGGCTATAGGTTGATTTGACGACGACACGGGTTTCTTCGTCATTATTCGGATTTGCCCGCAACGCTGTAGGCTGACCCGTCCAGACCAACACAGTCAGTAAAACGATCAGCCATCGGGTGGCCCATTTTCCGGCAATTTCCCTCATCATTACTCTCCCTGGTTGATTGGTTTGAGCCTATATGTCTGTTTCCGCAATTGTCTACACAGGGTCTTGACAGCCATTCGAATTCTCTGCACCCGTTGGTGCCCGGCATGATCCCTCGCGAAAGGTGCACCCAGCCATGTCCATTCCCCAATCCGGCGGCGGGCCGATCGAACATCACGATCAGCTGGCCGAATATCTGGCCGAGGGCTGCAAGCCCAAAGAGGAATGGCGTATCGGCACCGAGCACGAGAAATTCGGCTATTGCAAGGATACCCACAAACCCCTGCCCTATGATGGCGAACGCTCGGTCCGCGCCGTACTCGAGGGGCTGCGCGACGAATTTGGCTGGGCACCGCTGGAAGAGGCGGGAAACATCATCGGCCTGACCAAAGACGGTGCGAACGTATCGCTTGAACCGGGCGGCCAGCTCGAGCTATCCGGCGCACCGCTGGCCTCGATCCACGAGACCTGCGATGAGGTCAACCAGCACCTCAGCGAAGTGCGCGCGGTCGCCGACAGGATCGGCGCACGTTTCATCGGCCTTGGCGCCGCGCCGGAATGGCGGCACGAGGATATGCCGATGATGCCCAAGGGGCGCTACCGGCTTATGACCGATTACATGGACCGCGTCGGCACCCATGGCAAAATCATGATGTACCGGACCTGCACGGTACAGGTGAACCTCGATTTCGCCTCCGAGGCCGATATGGTTCAGAAAATGCGCGTCGCCGTGGCGCTCCAGCCTGTCGCCACCGCGCTTTTTGCAAATTCCCCCTTTCTCGAAGGCCGGGTCAACGGGCAGAAATCCTATCGCAGCCGGGTCTGGCGTGATCTGGATGCCGCACGCACGGGCATGATCCCCTTTGTTTTCGAGGATGGCTTCGGCTTCGAACGCTGGGTCGACTACGCGCTCGATGTGCCGATGTATTTCGTCTATCGCGACGGCATCTATCACGATGCGCTGGGCCAGTCCTTCCGCGATTTCCTGCGCGGTGAACTACCGGCACTGCCCGGCGAAACACCCACCCTGTCGGACTGGGCCGATCACCTGACAACGATCTTCCCCGAGGCGCGGCTGAAGAAATTCATCGAAATGCGCGGCGCCGATGGCGGCCCCTGGCGGCGTCTTTGCGCGCTGCCCGCGCTCTGGGTCGGGCTGACCTATGATCAGAATGCGCTCGATGCCGCATGGGATCTTGCAAAGGGCTGGAACACCGAAACACGCGAAGCATTGCGCGTTGCCGCCGCCCGCGACGCCCTTCAGGCCGAGGTTGACGGCATCCGCATGCACGACCTCGCCCGCGAGGTTGTCGACATCGCCGAGACCGGCCTCGCCGCCCGGGCGGTGCCCGGCGCTGGCGGGCTCATCCCAGATGAAACCCATTTCCTGAACGCCCTGCGCGAAAGCCTCGCCAGCGGCCAGACCCCCGCAGACGAGCTTCTTGGCCATTACCAGTCGGACTGGGCAGGCGATATCAGCCGCATCTATGACGCCTACAGCTACTGAAACCACACCCGTCGGTATGTCTCATTGTTCCCCCAATACCTTGGGGTGAGCGGCGGGCGCGCCCGGCGCGAGGGGCAACGCCCCCTTCCCGCGCTAGCTCGCCGTCAGAAACACACGGATGGCCGCTTCGAATTCCCGCGGCTTTTCGGCGTGCAGCCAATGTCCCGCGCCGGGAATGCCCGCAAACCGCGCGCGCGGAAACAGCGCCCTTATTCTTTCGCGGTGCTCGCGCCCGACATAGTCTGACTCCGTCCCGGTCAGAAACAGGGCCGGGCCAACAAATCGTCCGCTGATATCCGGAAATCCCATGATCCGGGGCATGTCTCGGGCCAGCACATCAAGGTTCAGCCGCCATGCCGCGCGCTCACCCGAAAGATCCAGAGATTGCAGAAAAAAAGACTGCAGCGCCGGTTCTTCCACCACCTCCGCCAGTTTTGGCGCGGCTTCGCTGCGACGGCGGACATCGGAAATATCCAGCGATTGCAGCGCCCGGACATGCCCGATCTGCGAATGGGCATAGGCCACCGGGGCGATATCCGCGACCACCAGTCGCCGCACCAGTGACGGGTGGGTCAGCGCCAGCACCATCGCGGCTTTCCCGCCCATCGAGTGGCCAAGAACGTCCACCGGACCGTTCTCCCCGATCACCTCTCTCAGATCGTCGGCCATTTCGGGGTATCCATGGCGCTCGGTCCACGGGCTTTGCCCGTGATTGCGCATATCCACCGCCAGCACCCGGCGCTCATCGGCAAGCCGCCGCGCGATCACGCCCCAGTTTCGGGCCGATCCGAACAGGCCATGGGCGATCACAAGGGCCGGTCCGGCACGCTCATCACCATATGAAACGACATTCAGCATAGTGGACCAGCCTTAGCGCCCGCCCCGGCGAAACGCCACAGTGATTGAGGCGCAGCGCGGTACTGGCTATGCTTCGCGCATGACCCGCGAAGATGTCACCGCGCTATGTAGCGAACTATCGGAATTGCTGGGCGACCGGCTGGGTGTCGGCGGCACGACACTGGCCCGGCGCCTCGACAGGGCCGGACGACTGCTGCCACGCTTTGTCCGGCGGGCCGGACGTGATCTGGTCGATGCCCAGGCGCGCATGGCCAATCCCAAGCTCATGAAACAGATCGACGCGGCGGCACTCAGAAAATCGCATCATATCTGCCGCAGCTATTTGCTGGGCATCGACCGCGAAAGGCTGCGCGCCAACCGCTTGGCCGATCTCTGGGGCAGTATCGGCCTGAACATCCTCTTTGTTCTGATTCTCCTGATCACCGTGCTGGTCTGGCGCGGCTTTGTCTAAGCCGCGCGCAGACGCACCGGATCAGACCGACGGATAGATCGGAAATTGCCTGCACAGGCTGATTACCTCTTCCCGGATACCGGCCTCGACCGCGGCGTTTCCATCTTCTCCATTGGCCGACAAACCATCAACCACCGCTGTGATCCAATCCGCGATCTGGCGGAACTCGGCCTCGGCAAACCCGCGTGTCGTACCCGCCGGTGCCCCCAGCCGGATGCCCGAGGTGACAAAGGGCTTTTCGGGGTCGAACGGGACGCCGTTCTTGTTGCAGGTGATATTGGCCCGGCCCAGCGCCGCCTCTGCCGCCTTGCCGGTCACGCCCTTGGGGCGCAGATCGGCCAGCAGCAGGTGGTTGTCAGTGCCGCCGCTGACCACGTTCAGCCCGCCTTTCATCAACTGATCCGACATCGCCTGTGCGTTACGTACGACCTGGGCAGCATATTCCCTGAACTCGGGGCGCAGCGCCTCGCCAAAGGCGACGGCCTTTGCGGCAATAACGTGCATCAGCGGCCCACCCTGCAGCCCCGGAAAGACGGCGCTGTTGACCTTCTTGGCGATATCCTCGTGATTGGTCAGGATCAGCCCGCCGCGCGGTCCGCGCAGCGATTTATGCGTCGTTGTCGTAACCACATGCGCATGCGGAAGGGGTGACGGGTGCTGCCCACCGGCCACCAGCCCGGCAATATGCGCCATATCCACCATCAGCCACGCGCCGATTTCATCGGCAATGGCACGAAATTCGGCCCAGTCCCAGACGCGGGAATAGGCGGTGCCACCCGCAACGATCAGCTTGGGCCGCTCTCGCAGCGCGGTTTCGCGAATGGCTTCCATATCCAACTGCTCATCCTGCTGGCGCACGCCATAGCTGACCACGTTGAACCACTTGCCAGACATGTTCACGGGTGAGCCGTGGGTCAGATGCCCGCCCGAATTCAGATCCAGCCCCATGAACGTATCGCCCGGTTTCAGCTGCGCCAGGAAAACGGCCTGGTTCATCTGGCTGCCCGAATTCGGCTGCACATTCGCGAATTTACAGTCAAAAAGCTGGCAGGCCCGCTCGATCGCGAGGTTCTCGGCAATATCGACATACTGGCAGCCACCGTAATAGCGTTTGCCCGGGTATCCCTCTGCGTATTTGTTGGTCATCACCGACCCCTGGGCCTGCATGACCGCGCGGCTGACGATGTTTTCCGAGGCGATCAGCTCGATCTCATCCTGTTGCCGGCCAAGTTCGGATGTAATGGCGGCAAAAACCTCGGCGTCGCGCTCTTCGAGGTCCTCGGTAAAAAATCCGGTGCTCCGATGCGTGATATTCATGGCCCGCTCTCCTGACTGAATGGCTTGGGGTGCTTCCTAGACAGTTCCTTGCCTTTGCAAAAGGCGACAAAGCGACTTTCAGGCAACGAGAGGCGGCAAAACCGAACATCATGGTGGACTTGACCGCGCATGCTGCGCATGTGTTTCCTCGTACCCGAAAGGAAACCCGAGCAATGTCCAAGCGGATCGCCTTTGTCGCGAGTGAGACGCCTGATGCCCAAGAGGCGCTGGCAAGGCTTGGCGATGTATACGGATCGGCTGACGAATCCGAGGCTGATGTGATCGTGGCGCTCGGGGGTGACGGTTTCATGTTGCAGACCCTGCACCGGACCGAGCATCTGAACATTCCGACCTATGGCATGAACCGGGGCACGGTCGGTTTCCTGATGAACGCGTTTTCCGAGGACGATCTGCAGGGGCGGCTGAACGCCGCCGAAGAAGCGGTGATCAACCCCCTGCGCATGCGCGCCGAGACCGTGTCGGGCAAGGTGATGGAGGCGCTGGCGATCAACGAGGTTTCGCTCTTGCGCGCCGGGCCGCAGGCAGCCAAGCTCAGCATTACCGTGGACGGACGCGAACGTCTTTCCGAGCTTGTTTGCGACGGGGCGTTGCTGGCCACGCCCGCGGGCAGCACAGCCTATAATTATTCAGCGCACGGGCCGGTTCTGCCGATCGGTTCGGATGTGCTGGCACTGACGGCCATCGCCCCCTTTCGCCCACGGCGCTGGCGCGGCGCGATCCTGCCCCAGCGGGTCAGGGTCCGCTTCGATGTTCTGAACCCTGACAAGCGACCGGTCATGGCCGATGCCGACAGCCGGTCGGTGGGCAATGTGCTGTGGGTCGAGGCGACAATCGATCAGTCGGTGGCGCATCGTATCCTGTTTGATCCCGGCCACGGGCTGGACGAGCGCCTAATCCGCGAACAATTCGCCTGAACTCAACGCACCTTCATAACGTCTGACGCGGTATCACCCCCGTGCCGTGCCGCCCTTTTGCGATAAAGCGTCGAGGGCGCAACCCCCAGAATACGCGCTGCCTTGGGAATGGACCCTTCCGAGCGCGAGATGGTCTCCTCGATGGCCCAGCGTTCGATTTCCGCCAGAGTCTTGCCGATCAGGCCCATCGGGTCTGATTGCCCGACCGGCAGATCGCCACCCCCGAGATTGCGCAGGTTTGATGGCAGCATATCGACCGACAACAACACCGCGTCATTCAGCACGACAGCGTCGCGCAGGATGCTGATGAGCTGGTCAATATTGCCCGGCCAGTGGTGCGTTCTCAGCAGCTCTTCGGCTTCCGCATCTATCCCCGCAAACCGGCGGCCTTCTTCTGCTGAAATGCGCGCCAGCAGATAGTGTGCAATTTCGATAACATCGTCCTCGCGATGTCTGAGCGCGGGCATGTGGATGGGCACCACGTTCAGCATGTCATAAAGATCGGGCAAAAGCCGCCCGGCCTGTACCTCGGCCAACGGGTCGCGGTTGGAGGCACAGATCAACCTGACATTGACGCGCATCTGACGGATGGCCCCAAGCGGCTCGATGGTTGAATTCCTGAGAAACCGCAAAAGCTGTGATTGCAGCTGAAGGTCAAGACTTTCGATCTGGTTCAGAAAAAGCGTGCCACTATCTGCGGCGGCGATCGCACCGGTTTTCTGCGCAAGCGCCCCCGGGAAACTGTTCTTGAGATGCCCGAAAACCTCGGATCGCATCTGATCGGGCGCGATCTCGGCACAGTTCAACGCGATAAAGGGTTTGTCCGACCGGGCTGATGCATCATGTATCGCGCGCGCACAAAGCCTTTTGCCCGTGCCAATCTCGCCGGTGATAAAGGCCGTCGCCATGGACTGGCCGGTACTCAGAATCTGGCGATAGACCCGCTGCATCGCCGGGGATGACCCGATGAAATCACGAAGTGGCCCGTCATCGGCAAAGCTCTGCTCGGCGATGATATCTGATCGGCTGGCGCGGCGGGCACAATCGACAACGCTGAGCATCTGTTCATCTGAAAAGGGTTTGACGATGAAGTTATATGCCCCCGCCCGCATGGCTGAAACCGCCCGGTTTATGTCATCGCTGGCTGTGACGGCAATGAAATTGGCATTTGGATAGGTGTCCAGGCAATCCTTGATGATGTCTATGCTCGATGTGTCGGGCAGCACCATGTCCAGAATGACGACATGCGGCTGGTAGGCGCGAAACTTGGCCCGGGCTTCGGCACCGCTGACGGCACATTCGACCTGGTAACCGGCACGGCGAAGCGTGGTGGCATAGATCATCTGCAGTGTCGGCGTGTCTTCGATCAGCAGGACAGATTGGCTCATGCGTCGGGCCAGTCTGACTGAAGTTCGCGCAGCAGCGCAATCAGGTGGCTGGTCTGTCCAGTCACTTCGCGACCCAGCACAAGCAGACCGGCCCGGTCATTGCGTCCGATCATGCGCACCAGTTCATTTGCCGCGGCCTGTAGTTTCTCGGCCCCGATGGTGCCCGCAATGGCGATCAGGCTCTGACATTCGTCCCGGATGCGAGCCGGCTCGGCGGTGCTTAGTGCGATGCCCAGCCGATCCCGGCAACCCACAAGGTCCTTGATGATCAGCCCCATTAATTCCGCGCGCGTGTGTTCGCCAATGGTGTCGAACAATTCACTGAACCGTTTGTGATCCAACAGGTTGGCTGTCTTGCGCGACAGGGCGATTGAACCGACCGAACGCGCGGTGACCACGGCACTCAGGATCGCGCCACCCAATTCCGCGGCATTCGAAATGGGTTTGGCCAGAATCTCGTCCGCCCCGGCGGCCAGAATGGCCTCGCGGTTGGGGCTGGTCACAAAGGCCGATATCGCGATCATCGGAACCGTATTGACCGGCGCCGGCAGGGCCCGGATAGCGCCCATCACGTCAAATCCGGCGACACTGTTCATATCGGCATCCATGACAATCGCGTTGAATTTGCCCGTCGCCAGATATTCAAGAACAGCCGCCCCGTCCGATGTCGTTTCAAAATCGGCGCCGGTTTCCGCCAGCATCGGTGCAAGCTGGCGCAGCACAACGTCGTTTCCATCGGCAATCAGAACTTTCAGATGGCTGAGATCAGGCGGCGGCACCGAGACCTTGGCAGCCGCGACATAGGCGTCCAGAATGGTGCGATTATCGGTCTGATACAGAAAATGCTCGGTCAGCTTGGCAAGCTTTTCGCTCGACTCCCGAATATGTGTCAGATGGCTGGCGGTCGCATTGTCCAGCGGTGACAAATCGATCAGCCGCAGCCCGCCCACCAGTTCGGACATCGTATGACGGATATCCCGATCCAGAATGTTCAGCGTATCGCGGTCGGAATCCGGAATATCGATTTCGTTTGTAGTCAAGTGTTCTCTGCCAGACGTGTTGGTTTGCCTCCACCTTGGACTCGTCGCTCTAATCAAAGCCTCGCAGCGGCCGCAAACACTCGTGACAGAAGGTAGATGCCACCAAAAAAGCGGAACTCTTTGGGCAAGGTCAAGGCCCAGAATGCGTTCTGGCGCATTTGCTTTTGGGGACGTTGCCGGGTGGTTGGGATTTTACGGTTTTCGGATCAGAATCGGTCCAAAAGCCGCCTGAGATATTCAAGCTCCTGATCCGGGCGGGATTGCTCGCCCGAGCGTTTACGGATCTCGTCCAGCAATTCACGGGCGCGGCGATAGACGTCATCACTCCCCGTCAACTCTTCATCCGTGCCCACGCGGCCACGGTTTCCGGCCTGCCGCCCCAAGGGATCGCGCGAGTTGCGCGAATTTGCGTTATCCGTCGTGCCCTGCTGCTGACCCTGATTCTGCTGTTGCTGTTCGGCCATCGCGTTGCCCAGCTCGCGCATGCCCTCGCGCAGCGCCTCCATGGCGTCGGCCTGATTGTCCAGCGCATCGGCATTGTTTCCATCACGTAGCGCATCCTCGGCTCGATCCATCGCATCGCCGGCACGGCCAAGCGCCTCGCGCGCGCGCTGACCGCCTTCGGTCGATGCGCCGGGCAGGTTCTGACGCTGGCGGTCCAGTTCCTGACGCAGTGCATTCTGTCGGTCGGCGAGCGATTGGGCATTGCCCTCTTCACCTTGCTGTTCACCGCCCGGCGTCTGGCCGGTGCCGTCATGCGCCTCGCCCCGGCCCCGACCACCGTCGCGCCCTTCGTTCTGGCCGCTCTGCCCGGCCTGTGCGCCCTGGTTGAACTGTTCCTGAAGATCACGGAACGCCTGATCAGACAGGCCCTGCTGCTCGCGCAGCGTGTCGGCAAGGCCCTCCATCGCCTCCTGACCCGCATTCTGGCCCTGCTGGCCCTGCTGGTTCTGCGTGACCTGCATGTTTTCCATCATCTGGCGCAGCTGATCCATCAGCTGCTGCGCCTCGGCCATGCGGCCCTGTTCCATCAGTTCCTGCAACCGCTGCAGCATCTGTTCCAGCTGATCGCCCGTGATCTGTTGCGTATTCTCGGCCTGCTGCTGTTCCTGACCGTCACGCTGGTTTTGCTCGGCCAGTTCGCGCATGTAATCCTGCATCGCCTCGCGCAGTTCCTGCATCAACTCGGCTATTTCCTCGTCGCTGGCACCGTTGCGCATCGCCTCGGCAAGCTGATCCTGCGCCCGGCGCAAACGTTCAAGCGCGCTCGAAAGGTCCCCCTCTTCGAAGAGCAGCGCGGCCTCCCACAGCATGTCCGCGACTTCATCGCGCGCTTCCGGCGTCAGGCCCGTTTCATTAGCAGCCTCAAGCCGACGCAGCGCCACCCGCAGGATCAGATAGGCGCCTTCATTCTTGACAAACCCCTCGGGCAGATATGTGACAGCACGGATGACCTGCGCGGCACGGGCCCCGTTTTCAAGCGACCAGAGCAGATCGCGGCGCTGTTCAACCACCGCGCCCGCAAGCGCGTCGAAAAACCGGCGTCCTGGCAGGGCGAACTCGGTTTCCGCGCTCTGACCGGTTTGGCCAAGCGCATCCTCGACCGTCAGTGTCATGGTGACCGGCAGACCGGACCAGACGTGATCTTCGAACCGTTCGATCAGCGTCTCTTCAAAGCCGTTACGGTCACCGCGGATCGGCATGGGCAGGTCAAAGGTCAGGGGTTCAGTCACCTCGGGCGCAGGGGCAAGACCATAGCGGCGCGAAACGGCATTCAGATCAAGTGTGATCACCGCCGTACCAGAGATCACCCCATAGTCATCCTGAGCATAGAACGGCTGGCGCATCTCGCCGCCTGTCGGAAACTCCATCTTGGCGGAAAGGGAAACATTCGGCGATTTGTCCTCGACCGTCAGAATGGTCCATGAACGGCCCTGCGGCCCGTCAAGCGTCAGTGTACCACTTTGGGTGATCACGGTTTCATAGCTGGCCTGATCATCCTGCGGCAGTCGGCCGGTTGTGGAAATATCTTCGGTCACGCTATGCGCACCGACCTGGCCGTACAGTCTGAGTGACAACCGGCTGCCGGCAGGTATGCGCAGCGCCGGATCGTCGATATCGTTCAGATAAAGGCTGGGCTGCCCGGTATAGGCAGGCGGCTCGATCCAGCCTTCCCAGCTTGGACCCTGTGCGATGGTCTGCCCGTCGAGACCGGGCGCAAGATCAGCAACCGAGGCCGCGCGCCAGACCGATCCGAACAGCAGCGCCGTCACCACGAGGGTCGCCGCGATATAGCGCAGCCCGAACCTGTCGCGATGCGACAGACGCAGATCAGGCCGCGCCGGGCGGGCCGATCTGACACGGTCTTTCATGCGTTTGACATGGGCATGCCAGACCGCGATCGACGCACCGTCATCGGCACCGATGGCCTGTTTGTCGGTCAGGGCCGCGATTGGCCTGCCCGGCAGCGTTTCATCAAGGCGGGCCAGCACCTCGTGCCGTCTGGGAAAGCGGAACCTTCGGATCCCGGCAACGAGCGTGCCCACAAGCAAGAGGACCGTCAGGACCAAGAGCCCCCACAGCAACTCCAGCACCAGCATATCCTGAAGACCCAGCGCCAGCGCGGCGATGGCAAACAGGCAGACCGTCCAGAATGGCCAGAATGCACGGAACAGCCGCTCGGCAATCATGCCAAGGCGCGTCAGGAACAGCGATCGCCTGACGCCGGAGAGGGCGCTCTCCTCAATGGATTTGCTTGCCTTCATCCAGTGCTCCGTGTGGCGTGCCGGGCCGGGCTCCGGTCACAGCCATACAGGGATGGTATCCCGATTTATCATTTCGTCAAAGGTGGGGCGCGCCCGAATGACGGCAAATTGATCGTCCTGCACCAGTATTTCGGGGATCAGCGGGCGCGAATTATACTCTGACGCCATCACCGCACCATAGGCCCCGGCCGAGCGGAATGCCACCAGGTCACCGGCATTCAGTCGATGCATCTGCCGTTCGCGGGCAAAGGTGTCGCCGGACTCGCACACCGGGCCGACAATGTCATAGGCTGATCGGGCAGCACCGGGTTCGGGCGCGCGCACCGGCACGATATCATGATGGGCCTGATACATGGTCGGGCGCACCAGATCATTCATCGCGCTGTCAAGGATCAGAAACTCCCGGTCCTCGCCGGATTTCACATAAATCACCCGGCTGACCATAATACCCGCGTTCCCGGCGATAAGACGGCCCGGCTCGATCTCGATTTCGCATCCCAGATGGCCCACCGTGCGTTTGATCAGCGCGCCGAAATCCGACGGCAGGGGCGGCGGTGTGTTCGATTGCTCATAGGGAATGCCCAGACCGCCGCCCAGATCCAGCCGCCGGATATCATGCCCGTCGGCGCGCAGCGTCTCGGTCAGGTCCGCAACCAGCCCATAGGCGGTTTCAAACGGGGCCAGATCGGTCAGCTGACTGCCGATATGCACGTCGATGCCAACCACATCCAGCCCCTTGCAGGCCGCGGCCTGGGCATAGACTTCGCGCGCGCGGCTAATGGGAATGCCGAACTTGTTTTCTTTTTTGCCGGTGGCGATTTTTTCATGCGTTTTGGCATCGACATCCGGATTGACGCGGATCGTCACCGGCGCACATACCCCCATGGACCTTGCCACCTGATCCAGCATCATCATCTCGGGCTCGGATTCGATGTTGAACTGGCGGATGCCACCCGCCAGTGCCATCTCCATCTCTTCGCGCGTCTTGCCCACGCCTGAAAACACAATGCGCTCACCCGGGATACCGGCCAGCTGGGCGCGCCGGTATTCGCCGCCCGACACCACATCCATGCCAGCACCCAGATCACCCAAGAGTTTGACAACCGCCAGGTTCGAATTGGCCTTCATCGCATAGCAAACCAGATGATCCATGCCCTCCAGCGCCTCATCAAACAGGCGAAAGTGGCGGGTCAGCGTTGCGGTTGAATAGGCGTAAAACGGCGTCCCGACCGCCGCCGCGATTTCACTGACGGCAACGTCCTCGGCAAAAAGTTCACCGTCACGATAAAGAAAATGATCCATGTCCGACCCGGCTGAGATGCTGAGGCGTTGTCTTAGCAGACCGTGACGACGGGGCAATCAGTTTCCGCGCCCTGCGTGGCTGCCAGCGTACAACCCGGGCTCAGACCGGGCGCGAGCGCAGGAACAGAAACAGCGGCAGCCCGGCGGATACGCCGATCAGATACGTGGCGGGTATCGCCAGAAGGGCAATCCAGTTCCGCCGGACAATCGTTTCCGCCAATATCCAAAGCGTGAGCGTGATGGCCGCGATTGTCAGATCCCAGACGAGGCCCGATGTTGCTGGATTGGCGTGCCATGCGGTGATCATGCCGCTGACGGAAACACCGTTCTCGGACATCCAGCTGATGAAATACCACATCGGGTGCACGCTGCCCCAGACAAAGAGCGCGAAATAGACAATGCGCAAAGGCGACATCAGAGGCGCGTCAGATCGACTGTGTTCGCGGCACGTGCGGGCGGTGTGGGCGCGCCATCGACGCCACAGGCCCCTAGCGTGAGGGCAATGGCCAGAAACAGGGCTACGGTTTTCATGTCAGCATCTCCTTCCAGCGGGTAATCTGCCGGGTCACCTCCTCGGGAGCTGTCCCGCCATAGCTTGTCCGGCTGGCAACCGAATTCTCAACCCCCAATACCGCAAAAACATCCGCCGTGATATCACCATGAACCGATTGCATGTCCTCCAGCGTCAGTTCGTGCAGATCACAGCACCGGTCCTCGGCCATGGCAACAAGCGCACCGGTGATGTGATGGGCCTCGCGAAACGGCAGGCCCAGCACCCGCACCAGCCAGTCCGCCAGATCGGTCGCCGTCGAAAAACCGGATGCGGCAGCGTCCAGCAATGCGTCGCGGTTGGCAGTCATATCGCTGACCATACCGGTCATCGCCGCTAGCGCCAGCATCAGACTGTCAGCCGCGTCAAAGACCTGTTCCTTGTCTTCCTGCATGTCCTTGGAATAGGTCAGCGGCAGACCCTTCATCACGGTGAAAAGACCGATCATCGCCCCCAGAATGCGCCCGATCTTGGCCCGGATCAGCTCTGCCGCGTCTGGGTTTTTCTTTTGCGGCATGATCGACGATCCGGTCGAGAACCGGTCCGACAGGGCCACAAAGCGAAACTGGGTCGACGACCAGATCACCAGCTCTTCGGCAAAACGCGACAGGTGCATCGCCGTGATGGCGGCCACCGACAGAAATTCCAGCGCGAAATCCCGGTCGGCCACGGCATCAAGGCTGTTGGCGGCTGGCCGGTCAAATCCAAGCGCCGCCGCCGTCTGATCACGGTCGATGGGAAAGGAGGTCCCGGCCAGTGCCGCCGCACCCAGCGGGCTTTCGTTCATGCGCACGCGCGCGTCACGAACCCGGCCCAGATCACGGCCAAACATCTCGACATAGGCCATCATGTGATGGCCCCATGTCACCGGTTGCGCGGTTTGCAGATGGGTAAAGCCCGGCATGATCCAGCCCGCGCCCGCCTCAGCTTGGGACAAGAGTGCGCGGATCAGCGCGATCAGCGCCGCCTCGGTCGCGTCCAGTTGATCACGCACCCACATCCTGAAATCGGTGGCAACTTGATCATTGCGCGACCGCGCTGTGTGCAGCCGCCCGGCCGGTTCGCCGATCAGCTCTTTCAGGCGCGCCTCGACATTCATGTGAATGTCTTCCAGCGCCGTCGAGAATTCAAACGATCCGGTCTCGATCTCTGACAACACCGTGAGCAGGCCTTCCCGGATCGCTTCGGCGTCTTTAGGACTGATGATACCCGTTGCGGCCAGCATGGCGGCATGGGCACGAGAGCCTTGAATGTCCTGGGCATAGAGCCGCCGGTCAAAGCTGATCGATGCGTTGATCGCCTCCATGATGGCGTCCGGCCCGTCGGCGAACCGCCCGCCCCACATGGCGTTCGAGGATGAATTGGTCATTGCTGGATACCCTGAAGGAGGGGAAAACATGAGTTGGTTGCGTTTGGCCGTTCTCTATACGGCCCTTGCCCTTGGTGCAAACCCCGTCCTTGCCGATATCGCATCGCTCGAAGCGCTGCGCGAAGGGCTGATGAAAAAACTCCAGTTCCATGCCGAACCGCTGGATATTTCGACCAGCCCCTTTGCCGACGAGGCAGGCAAAGAGCGTTTGCTGGACGAATTCAAGGGGCAATATGTTGTGCTGAATTTCTGGGCGACATGGTGCGCGCCCTGCCGCAAGGAAATGCCATCGCTAGAGCGGTTGCAGACCGAGTTGGGTGGCGATGATTTCCGCGTGGTCACCATCGCAACCGGACGCAATACGCCAGCCGGGATCGAACGGTTTTTCGCGGAAACCAAGGTCACCAAACTGCCCGGTTTCATGGATATCGATAACGGGATCGCCGATGACATGTCGGTGCTGGGCCTGCCCATTACCGTCATCATCAATCCCGAGGGTCAGGAAATTGCCCGCATGCGCGGGGATGCCGAATGGGATACCGACAGTGCCAAAGCCATCATTTCGGCGTTGATTGCCGGGGATGGCTGATCTGACCTTGGCCAATTGGCGGGCAAATCCGCCTCAGGAGCCGCAGCTTTGTCCCTGCTGGATCGGCGGACAGATTGCTGGCTCCGCAAGCGCAGTTGTGCCCCTACTCGAGGTCAGCGCGCTGTGACCGCCGGTGCATTCGTATGATGACCGGTGACGCGCTGTCAGCCGATGCCGATCTGTGCCGATAGCGCCGCCAGCGCTGCATTGTCAGCCCCGGAGTAGTCGGCCGTTTTGCTTTGAAACAACGTTGCCTGGCTCGCGTGGATCAACCCGTCATCCAGCATGCGCAGGTGATTGGCGCGCAACGTCTCACCGGTCGAGGTAATATCGGCGATAGCCTCGGCGGTCTCATTCTTGACGGTGCCTTCGGTCGCGCCCTGGCTGTCGACCAGCTGATAGTCCGATACACCGGCGGATTTCAGGAACCGGTGAACCATGCGATGGTATTTCGTGGCAATTCTCAGCCGAAAACCATGCTGCCTGCGAAAAGCGGCGGCTGCGGCATCCAAGTCGTCAAGCGTGTGCACATCCGCCCAGAAACCGGGCACGGCAATCACCAGATCGGCCTGACCGAAACCCATGCCCGCCAATGCGGTCAGCCGACTGTCCCAGGCCGGAACCTTTTCGCGCACGAGGTCCGATCCCGTCACACCCAGATGCAACCGCCCCGCCGCCAGTTCACGCGGGATTTCCCCGGCCGAAAGCAGCACAAGCTCGACCCCCTCGGCACCGTCGATAATCCCGGCATATTCACGATCCGATCCACTGCGGCTTAGCGTGACGCCCCGGTCCTGAAACCATGCCGCTGTCTTGTCCATCAGACGGCCCTTGGACGGTATGCCCAGCTTGAGGCTCATATCTTTCCCCCGACGACCTGCACCAGTTCGGGGCGGATCACCCCACCAACCGCCGGAATCGATGCGCCATTGCCCAGAACCCGCGTCAGTGCATCATACCGCCCGCCGGTCGCCACCGGCGGCAGGCCCGGATTCTGATCGGAATAGAACCCAAAAACGAACCCATCATAATATTCCATCGAGGTCCGGCCATAGCTGCCCTCGAATTTCAGCTGCGATGTATCGACACCGGCCCGACCCAGCGCATCGCATCGTGCCCGGAATGCCGCAACCGCATCGGCGACCGACGGGGATTTGTCGGCCAGCCCCTCGAGCTGGTCCAATACCCAATCGCAATCGCCCTTCAGCGACAAGAGCCGGTCCAGAAGTGCAACGCTGGCGTCATCAATGGGCGCGGCCTTTGCATCGGCGCGCAGGCGCTCAATCCGTTCAGCCACCTCACCGGCGCTGCGCAACCCGATCTCGGGTCCGGCGCCGCCGATGATCGCATCAATATCGCCCTCCAGCAGGTTCAGACGGCTTTGCGGTGGTTGCACGCGCCCGGAAAACCTGTCCAGCAGGGCGCGGAAACGTCCGGGCCGCCAGATATGACGGCTAAGCGCCGCCTTGCGATCATCGGTGGTATCCAGCCCCCGGATCGCCGCCAGCAGCAGGCTCATGTCACCCGTGGCCACGCGCAGCTCCAGCGGGGCAAGCGCCGATCTGATTAGCGCGAACACCTCGGCGTCGGCCTCTATGGGCGCGCTGCGGTCAAACACCTCGTACCCGACCTGCAGCGTTTCGGACGGGCGAGACACATCCTCTTCCTGGGCGCGAAAGACCTTGCCCATATAAGTATAGCGCGCCGGTTCAGCGCCGCCTGACATATGCATTTCCACCACCGGTACGGTGAAATCGGGGCGCAGCATATAGTCGCCACGAAGCGGATCGGTGGTGGTAAACGCACGCGCACGGATATCTTCGCCATAAAGGTCAAGCAGCCGGGCCGAAGGCTGCAGGATATCGGTCTCGATCCGACTGGCCCCGGCATGCTCAAACACCGACAAGATGCGCTCGGCCAGTTGGCGGGTCTCCTGCGTCTGGTTCACGGTCTCAGCCATCCTGCGAGAGGAGCCTCGTCACCTCGTCCACCAGATCGGCGCGCGCGACCTCGCGCTGGGCGGGCTGTGATTTCCATTCCTCGAGGCTGGCGCTTTCGGCTATTTTGGCCCCCAGCACCAGATCCTTGATCTGAACCACGCCGCGCGCGGCCTCATCCGTTCCCTGAATGACGGCAACCGGAGAGTGGCGTTTGTCGGCATATTTCAGTTGATTGCCAAAATTCTTGGGATTGCCAAGATAGACCTCGGCGCGGATGCCTGCGGATCGGAGTTCGGCCACCATCGCCTGATAGTCACCCATCCGGTCACGATCCATGACCGTCACAATCACCGGGCCACGCGCGACGCCCTGCATCCGGCCCTTGGCCATCAGCGCGGCCAGCAGACGGTCAACCCCGATGGAAATACCCGTTGCCGGTACGGACTGGCCGGTAAAGCGTTTGACCAGATCGTCATAACGCCCACCCCCCGCGACCGAACCGAACTGTCGCTTGCGGCCTTTTTCATCGAGAATGTCAAAGGTCAGCTCGGCCTCGAATACCGGTCCGGTGTAATAGCCCAGTCCGCGCACGACCGAGGGGTCGATGATGATGCGGTCTTCGTCGTAACCCTGTGCCGCCAGCAAACGGCTCATTTCCTGCAGTTCGGCAATACCTTCGGCGCCTTTGGCGCTGTCGCCAACGGCAACCATGAGCTGGAGCAATGTTGCCGCATTGTCAGCGCGCCGGGCCGTCAGGAAATTCAGAACCGGCGCGGCCTCGGCATCGCTCAGCCCCACGCCGTCAATATAGGCGCCCGACGCGTCCAGACGCCCCTTGCCCAGCAACTCGCGCACGCCGGCCTCGCCCACCTTGTCGAACTTGTCGATGGTGCGCAGGACGGCATCGCGCCGGGTTTCATCCGTCAGCCCCATGGTTTCCAGCACACCATTCAGCACCTTGCGGTTGTTGATCCGGATCACATAATCACCGCGCGGAATGCCCACGGCCTCGAGCGTGTCGGCCAGCATGGCGCAGATTTCGGCATCCGCGGCCATGGACGCGCTTCCTACCGTATCGGCGTCGCATTGATAAAACTGCCGGAAACGGCCCGGGCCCGGTTTCTCGTTCCGCCAGACCGGCCCCATCGCATAGCGGCGATAGGGGGTCGGCAGATCATTGCGGTGCTGGGCATAGACCCGGGCCAGCGGCGCGGTCAGATCATAGCGCAGCGCCAGCCAGTCGCCCTTGCCGCCCGCGTCATCCTCCTGCCAGGCAAAGACACCTTCGTTCGGGCGGTCGATATCGGGCAGGAATTTTCCCAGCGCCTCGACCGTCTCGACCGCCGAGCTTTCCAGCGCATCAAACCCATAGCGATGATAGACCGCCGCGATCTGATCCAGCATGGATTTGCGGGCATCAACCTCGGTGCCGAAATAGTCGCGAAACCCTTTGGGCGTGTCGGCCCGTGGGCGCGGCGCTTTCTTTGTCTTGGCCATGTGGCGTCCTTTGGCGGTATATGGGGCGCGTTTACAAGCGCGGGCGCGGCGGGGCAAGCGCCACAATGGGCAGGGCTTTCGCCGCGCGGCAATCGGGTGCAGAAACGGGTGTGGGCGGCGTAGAGATGGGAAAGCGAATGGATGATCGTGTCACGGGTCTTGAGGAACGGATTGCCGGGCTGGAACGGATGATCGACGATTTGTCGGACGTGATCGCCCGGCAGGATAAAGAGATCGAGACGCTTACGGCGCGCGTGGCCTTTCTGCTGGAACGCGAAGCGGGCCGCGAAGCCGAGGGCGGCGGCGGTGTCATACTGGGCGATGAACGCCCGCCGCATTACTGAGGTTCAGGGCGATACGATCAGGTTGATCAGGTTGATGGCAGCGATACGTGCCGTTTCCCCTGCCCAAGGGCGCGCCTGTCCCATGCGTCGGGCAGAGGTATTTGAAGAACAATGAAGCGGATCAGATCTCTTCAACGGTGACGACGCCGCCGATGGATTTGATTGCGCCCTTGATCTGGGGCGAGACCGGAAAGTCATCGCCCAGCGAAACCTCGACCTCGCCCGGCAGGTCGGGATCCATCAGGCAGAAGGATACCGGCCCCCTGCCGCTGAGACCGCTTTCGCCTTTGGCGCGTTTCAGGATGGACGCGATGGTGGGGATCGCATCGGGGGTTTCGACAAAGACGCGGTAGCCTGATGCGGCCTCGCCCGCGATGGCGGCGTCGATGGGGGCGACGCTGCGCGCCAGCAATTTCAGCTGATCGGCCTCCATCGTGGCCTCGACAGTCAGGATAACCCGCGCACCGGTGTCGAGATGCGCGCGACCGGCCTCGAGCGTGTCGGAAAACATCGTCACCTCGTACTGGCCGGTCGTGTCCGAGAGCTGCACAAAGGCAAAGCGGTTGCCGCGCGCCGATTTCCGCTCCTGCCGGCCCGAGACGGTGCCCGCCATCTTGACGATCGCGGCGGTGGTGCGTTCGGTCATCCGGGTGACATCGTGCAGCGTTTTCACATCGCGGCGTTTGAGGGCGGTCATGTAATCGTCCAGCGGGTGGCCCGAGAGGTAGAACCCGATTGCCGCGAACTCTTCGGACAGGCGTTCAGCGGGCAGCCAGTCCTGAACATCCTTCAGCCGCGGCTCGGGCAGGTCTTCACCAGCCTCCCCGAAAAGCGAGGTCTGGTTGGAGGCGCGTTGTTCGTGGATGGCGGCAGAATAGGCGACCAGCGCGTCGAGACTGTGGAAAATACGGGCCCGGTTCGGATCGAGCTGGTCGAAGGCACCCGCGCGTGCCAGCATTTCCATCGGGCGCTTGCCTACCCGCTTGAGGTCGACACGACGCGCGACATCAAAAAGCGTGGCAAAGGGTTTGTCGCCCCGGCCATCCGTCACGAGGCGCATCGCTTCGACCCCGACATTTTTCAGCGCCCCAAGCGCATAGACGATCTGCCCGTCATCGACGCTGAAACGCGCATCCGAGCGGTTGACGCAGGGCGGGATGATGCGAATGCCCAGCCCGCCGCGATCAACCGGTTTGCGCACTTCCTCGGCATAGACAGCCAGTTTATCGGTCAGGTGCAGATCGCAATTCATCACCCCGGCCATGAATTCAACCGGGTAGTTGGCCTTGAGCCATGCTGTCTGATAGCTGACCACGGCATAGGCCGCCGCGTGGGATTTGTTGAAGCCGTAATTGGCAAATTTGTCCAAAAGATCCCAGACCTCTTTGGCCTTGGCCTCGTCGACGCCGTTTTCGGCAGCGCCTTTCAGGAATTTGGGCTTTTCCGCATCCATGGCGGCCTGGATCTTTTTGCCCATCGCGCGGCGCAGCAGATCGGCACCGCCCAGTGAATAACCGGCCATCTCCTGGGCGATCTGCATGACCTGTTCCTGATAGACGATGATGCCCTGTGTCTCGTCCAGAATGTGGTCAATGCTCGGATGAATGCCCTCGCGTTCGCGCAGGCCGTTCTTGACCTCGCAGAACTTTGGAATGTTCTCCATCGGGCCGGGACGGTAAAGCGCCACAAGGGCGATGATATCCTCGATGCAGGTCGGCTTCATGCGCTTGAGCGCGTCCATCATGCCCGAGCTTTCCACCTGGAACACCGCCACCGTGCGCGCATCGGAATAGAGCCGATAGGATTTTTCGTCATCCAGCGGGATGGCACTGATGTCGATGTCGACGCCGCGCTGCCCCAGCAGGTCAAGCGCGTTCTGGATGATGGTCAGGGTCTTGAGGCCAAGGAAGTCGTATTTGACCAGCCCTGCCTGTTCGACCCATTTCATGTTGAACTGGGTGGCCGGCATGTCAGAACGCGGATCCTGATAGAGCGGCACAAGCGCATCAAGCGGACGGTCGCCGATCACCACGCCGGCGGCATGGGTCGAGGCGTTGCGCAAGAGACCTTCGATCTGCTGACCATAGTTCAAAAGCCGCTCGACAACTTCTTCCGCGCGGGCCTCTTCACGCAGGCGCGGTTCATCCGCCAGCGCCTTTTCAATCGAAACCGGCTTGACCCCTTCGACGGGGATCATCTTGGACAGGCGGTCAACTTGTCCATAGGGCATCTGAAGCACCCGCCCGACATCGCGCACCGCTGCCTTGGAAAGGAGCGCGCCGAACGTGATGATCTGGCCAACCTTGTCGCGGCCGTATTTCTCCTGAACGTAGCGGATGACCTCTTCACGCCGGTCCATGCAGAAATCGATATCGAAATCGGGCATCGACACGCGTTCGGGATTGAGGAACCGTTCGAAGAGGAGCGAATAGCGCAGCGGATCAAGATCGGTGATGGTCAATGCATAGGCTACCAGCGAACCGGCACCGGAACCCCGGCCGGGACCAACGGGAATCCCGTGATCCTTGGCCCACTTGATGAAATCGGCCACGATCAGGAAATACCCCGGAAAGCCCATGCCCTCGATGATGCCCAGCTCGAATTCGAGGCGTTTCTCGTAATCTTCAACCGGGGCGGCATGCGGGATCACCTGCAGCCGCGCTGCCAGTCCCGCGCGCGCCTGACGGCGCAGTTCCTGCACTTCGTCATCGGCGAATTTTGGCAGAATCGGATCGCGTTTATAGGCCTTGAAGGCGCAGCGCCTGGCGATTTCGACCGTGTTTTCTAGCGCTTCGGGCAGATCGGCAAACAGCGCCGCCATCTCGGCCTCGGACTTGAAGTAATGCTGCGGGGTCAGGCGGCGGCGCGGTTCCTGCTGATCGACATAGGCACCCTCGGCGATACAGATCAGGGCGTCATGGGCCTCGAACATCACCGATTGCGGGAAAAAAACGTTATTGGTTGCCACCAGCGGCAGGCCATGCGCGTAGGCGGCATCGATGAACCATGGTTCACTCAGCCGCTCGGCCTCGGGCGGTTGGGCATCCTCGTCAGGGTGGCGCTGCAACTCAATATAGAGACGGCTCGGAAAGGCAGCTATCAGCGCCTGCAAGAACGCCTCTGCCTTGGGGGTTTGCCCGGCCGTGATCAACCGGCCCAGCGGGCCGTCAGGCCCACCCGTGAGGCAGATCAGCCCCTGAGAATGCGCCGATACCTCTTCCAGTGTGACCTGCGGCAGCTGGCCGCCGGCATCCAGATAAGCGCAGGAATTCAGCTTCATCAGGTTCTGATAGCCCGCCTCGGACTGTGCCAGCAGTACCAGTGGCGCGGGTGCGCGCGGGCGTTCCCCGGGCAAGACCGGATCGTAATCGACATCCAGCTGGCAACCGATGATGGGCTGAATGCCTTGTGCAGCGAGCGTTTCCGACGCCTCGAGCGCGGCGAACATGTTGTTGGTGTCGGTCAGCGCGACGGCAGGCATGCGATGTTTGACGCACAGGCCCGCCAGCTTTTTGACGGGCACCGCCCCTTCGAGCAACGAGTACTCTGTATGCACCCTGAGGTGAATGAATTTCGGCCCGCTCGACATTGTGATCAGGTTAGCCCGCAGGCGTCAGAGATTGAAGGCCATAGTTCGGGCAAATTCCGCATTTTCAAAAATACCAAGTAGGTGACTGTGGTTTGCACAAGTTGCTTGAAAGAATCCCTGAAACCGCCAATGCTGAGCTTTAGTCAACAACGCTGACCCCGCCGGTTTTACGCCACATCGGACCGCGGATTGTCAGGGCGCAAAGAAGGTGGCGGATCGTTTACATGGCCGAGATCGCGTTTCGTCTGAACGGGACCCTCACGACCGCTTCGATTGACAGACCCACCGTGACGTTTCTGGACTGGCTGAGAGAAACGCGCGGTCTGACCGGCACCAAGGAAGGCTGCAACGAGGGTGATTGCGGGGCCTGCACCGTTATGGTGAGCGATGAGCGGGGATCGCGCGCGCTGAACGGCTGTATCCTCTTTATGCCACAGATCGCCGGGAAATCCGTGCGTACGGTCGAAGGCATCGCAAGCCCTGATGGTGATCTGCATCCGGTTCAGCAGGAAATGATCGCGCATCACGGATCACAATGCGGGTTCTGTACACCCGGCTTTGTGGTGTCGATGGCGACCGCCCATGCCAATGGCCGGACCGATTTCGATGATCAGCTTGCCGGGAACCTTTGTCGCTGTACCGGATACGCCCCGATCATCCGCGCGGCAGAGGCCGCAGCCGATCAGCCCGTGCCGGAATGGATGCAGGATGATCCGCCCGGTGCGGCCCCGCTGAACAGCGACATGATGGCAAGCCCCGACAGTGCCGATGCGCTGGCAGCGTGGTATGTCGATCATCCGGATGCCACGCTGGTTGCCGGAGCCACCGATATCGGGCTCTGGGTGACCAAAGGCATGCGCGATCTGGGCCCTGTGGCCTTTCTGGGTGGCGTTCGTGACCTTGCCACGATCTCCGTCGATGACGATGAGGTCAGGATCGGCGCCACGGCGACGCTGACCGACGCATGGCCCGAGATTGCGGCGCTGCATCCCAGCTTTGGTGAACTGATCCGCCGATACGCATCGACCCAGATTCGCAACGCCGCGACCATCGGCGGCAATATCGCCAACGGATCACCCATCGGGGACAGCCCGCCTGCGCTGATCGCGCTGGGCGCAACGCTGCATCTCAGGCGCGGCGACACACGCCGCTCGATCAGTCTGGAAAGCTTTTTCATTGAATACGGCAAGCAGGATATCCAGCCCGGCGAATTTGTTGAGGCTGTCAGTTTCCCACGCCAGCCAGACAGGCTGAAATGCTACAAGCTGTCCAAGCGCTTCGATCAGGACATCTCGGCGGTATGTGGTTGTTTCAACATCACAATCAGCGGTGGCACGGTTGCGGATGCCCGCATCGCCTTTGGTGGTATGGCGGGTATTCCAGCGCGCGCAACGCATGTCGAGGCCGCCTTGCAGGGCCGTGAGTGGAACCGCAAAACAATTGACGCGGCGCTGGCCGGGTTCGCCCGCGATTTCACGCCACTTACCGACATGCGTGCCAGCGCTGAATATCGGCTGCGCAGCGCCGAAAACATGCTGATCCGCTATTTCGAAGAGGATATGGCCGGCGCGCCGATCTCGGTTCTGGGGGTCAGCGCATGAGCGTTTCGCGCCCTCTGCCGCATGATGCGGCCCGGCTGCACGTGACCGGACAGGCGCGTTATGTGGACGACATCCCCTCGCCCGCAGGCACGCTGCATCTGGCCTTTGGCCTGTCGGAAATCACGCATGGCCGGATCACGCATCTGGATCTTGATCCTGTTCGGCAGGCACCGGGGGTAAAGTGCGTCTTGGTGGCCGACGATCTGCCTGCGGCCAATGATGTTTCCCCGTCGGCACATGATGAACCTTTGTTGTCCACCGGATCAGTGCATTATGTCGGACAACCGATCTTTCTCGTCGTTGCGGCCAGCCACCAACAGGCCCGCCGCGCGGCCCGGATGGCGGTTATCGACTACGCCGAAGAACCCGCCATCCTGACAATCGACGAGGCGCTTGCCGCCGACAGCCGCTTTGAAAACGGGCCGGTTGAGTGGGCAACAGGGGATGCGGATCAGGCAATACGCGACGCCGATCACCAATTGTCACGGTCGCTGACGATGGGCGGACAAGAGCATTTCTATCTGGAGGGTCAGGCCGCACTGGCATGGCCACAGGAAGGTGGGGATATGCTGGTCAACACATCGACCCAGCACCCCACCGAAATTCAGCACAAGGTCGCCGAGGCACTGGGCGTACCCATGCATGCCGTGCGGGTGGAAACCCGCCGGATGGGCGGCGGTTTCGGCGGCAAGGAAAGTCAGGGCAATGCGCTGGCCGTGGCCTGCGCTGTTGCCGCGCGGGCGACAGGACGGCCCTGCAAGATGCGCTATGACCGTGATGACGATATGGTCATCACAGGCAAACGGCACGATTTCCGGATCGACTATACCGTCGGCTATGATGAGGATGGCCGGATCAGGGGCGTGTTTTTCGAACAATTTGCGCGATGCGGCTGGGCGATGGATCTGTCTTTGCCGGTTGCCGACCGGGCGATGCTGCATTCAGACAATGCGTATCACATTGAAAACATGCGCATAACCTCGCATCGTCTGAAAACGAACACGCAATCCGCAACCGCCTATCGTGGCTTTGGTGGCCCTCAGGGGATGCTGGGGATCGAGCGGGTGCTTGATGACGTGGCCTTCGCGCTGGGCCGCGATCCGCTGGATGTGCGCCGCCGCAATTTCTATCCCTCTGCCTCTGCCGGCTCCGTTCCGGCGACAACGCATTACGGCATGCCGGTCGAGGATTTCGTGCTGGATGACATCTGTGACCGGCTGGCTGCCTCGTCCGACTATGCAGCCCGCCGTCAGGCCGTGCGCGACTGGAACGCCGCAAATCCGATCCTGAAAAAGGGGATTGCGCTGACCCCGGTCAAATTCGGGATATCCTTTACACTCACGCATCTCAATCAGGCCGGGGCGCTGGTGCATGTCTATCAGGACGGATCGATACACCTGAACCACGGCGGAACCGAAATGGGACAGGGCCTGTTTCAAAAGGTGGCTCAGGTTGCCGCCGCGCGGTTCGGAGTCGATCTGTCGATGATCAAGATCACGGCGACCGACACGGCCAAGGTGCCCAATACCTCGGCCACGGCGGCCTCTTCGGGCTCGGATCTGAACGGCATGGCGGTACGTATCGCCTGCGATACGATCCGTGACCGGCTGGCCAGCTTTCTGGCTGAACGCCATCAGGCAGAGGCTGCGGATGTGATATTTCGCGACGGACAGGTGCATGTGGGCGCTGAATCCTATCCTTTCGCAACTGTGATCAACGAGGCCTACATGGCCCGGATCAGCCTGTCGGCAACCGGTTACTACAAGACGCCCAAAATCACCTGGGATCGGATCAGGGGCCGGGGGCGGCCGTTTTTCTATTTCGCCTATGGCGCCTCGGTATCCGAGGTGGTGATCGATACGCTGACCGGAGAAAACCGTATCCTGCGCACCGATATCCTGCACGATGCCGGTGCCTCCCTGAACCCGGCACTGGATATCGGCCAGGTCGAGGGGGCCTATGTCCAGGGGGCGGGCTGGCTGACGATGGAAGAACTGGTCTGGGATGACGCGGGACGGCTGCGCACCCATGCGCCATCGACATACAAGATACCGGCCTGTTCCGACCGGCCTGACGATTTCCGCGTAACACTCTACGAGATGGAAAACCGCGAGGATACGATCTATCGTTCCAAGGCCGTGGGCGAGCCGCCCTTCATGCATGGTATATCCGTCCTGATGGCGCTTTCTGATGCTGTGGCGGCATGCGGTAGCGGCGGGCTTTACCCCGATCTTGACGCACCGGCCACGCCCGAGCAGCTTTTGACGGCCATCGAACGCCAGAGGGCCGCATCATGATCGATCTGGAACTTCTGACCGACCGTCTCGAACTGGCTGACCGGGTGGCGCGCATTCTGATCGCCGGGCACAAGGGTTCCACCCCGCGCGAAACCGGCACTTCGATGCTGGTCGACAGCCTTGGTCAGACAGGTACGATTGGCGGCGGCAGGCTGGAATTCGATGCGGTCAACCGGGCGCTGGAAATGCTCGAAAAGGGACCCGCGATCGAGGTTCGCCGCCATGCGCTTGGCCCGGCCATGGGTCAATGCTGTGGCGGTGCCGTGACTCTGATCACCGAGATTTGGGATTCCGAGCGCTATCGCAGTCAGGTCAGAGAGCGGAAATTCACCTATTTCGGCATTCACAGCCGTCAGATAGAGGGCACCGCGCCGATGCCGCCCGCGCTGCGGCGGCGCGTGCGTAAACTGGAACAGGACGAGCTGTCCTTTCCGACAATATTCGAAAAGGGCTGGCTGATCGAGCCGGTCTGGCACGAAAAACGCTGGGTATATATCTATGGCGCGGGCCATGTCGGCAAGGCGCTGGCACGCTCGCTGAGCATCTTTCCCGAATTCCGGGCCGTGCTGGTGGATGTGCGGCCTGATCAGGTTGCTGATCTGCCTGACAATGTCGGAATCAGCATCGACACCCATCCCGGCGAGGTCATGAAATCCGCCGAGGCGGATGCCGCTCATTTCATCATGACGCCGGAGCATTCATTTGATCTGGAGCTTTGCGATACGCTTTTGCGTCAACCGTTTGCCTATGGCGGTCTGATCGGCAGCCAGACCAAATGGGCCCGGTTCCAGAAGCGTCTGCTTGCGCTGGGGCATGAAAAAAGCAGCATCAGCCGGATCGAATGCCCGATCGGTGACCCGGCGCTGGGCAAACGGCCCGAAGCGATTGCGCTGGGGATTACCAATGCATTGATCCTGTGGGAGAAATCAAGAAAAGCGGGGGCTATGCCGTGAAAGAACTTTTGAAGGTCGAAGGCGTCACCAAGGCCTATCCCGGTGTGGTCGCCAATGATCATGTCAGCTTTGACATCCAGGAAGGTGAAGTGCACGCGCTCTTGGGTGAAAACGGGGCCGGTAAATCGACGCTGGTCAAGATGATCTACGGTCTGGTCAGACCTGACAGCGGCCACATGACGCTGGAGGGCCGGCCCTTTGAGCCGGCTGAACCGCGCGCGGCCCGGGCGTCGGGTGTAGCGATGGTGTTTCAGCATTTCAGCCTGTTCGACGCGCTGAACGTGGCCGAAAATATCGCGCTTGGCATGGAGAACCCGCCCAAGCAGCGCGAGCTTGCCCTCAGAATTACCGAAGTCAGCCACACCTATGGCCTGCCGCTTGATCCGCATCGCCTTGTCGGTGATCTGTCGGCGGGCGAACGCCAGCGCGTGGAAATCATCCGCTGCCTGTTGCAGGACCCCAAGCTTCTGATCATGGACGAGCCAACGAGCGTTCTGACACCGCAAGAGGTCGAGATCTTGTTCGAGACCTTGAACCAGCTCAGGGCAGAGGGCACGGCGATCCTCTATATCAGTCACAAGCTCGAAGAGATCAGGACACTATGCGACCGTGCCACTATCCTCAGGCTGGGCAAGGTGGTCGCGGATGCCGACCCCAAGAGCACGTCGGCGCGGGAACTGGCGGAAATGATGGTCGGCTCCAGCCTGCATCAGCCCGAGCGCGTGCCGGGTGAACTGGGTGAGGTTCTGATTTCGGTTCATGATCTGTCAATCACATCCGACAACCCCTTTGGCACCAGTCTGAAGAATATCGACATGTCGGTGCGTCGGGGCGAGGTGTTGGGCATCGGTGGTGTTGCGGGCAACGGCCAGGACGAATTGCTGCTGGCGCTGTCAGGCGAAACCCGCAGCGCGCCAGACGATATTTTATTGAACGGAGAGCCGATTGGCGCGTTGGGGCCGAACGAGCGGCGCGCACTCGGCGTTCTGGCCGCACCCGAAGAGCGTCTGGGCCACGCCGCCGCGCCGGATATGAGCCTGATCGAAAATGCGCTTCTGACCGGCGCGACGCGTCAGAACCTTGCCCGGCGGGGATTTCTGAGATGGGGGGAGACCCGCGGATTTGCCGAAAAGATCATCGCCGAATTCGATGTGCGCACCCCCGGTCCGGCCAACGCGGCACGGTCATTGTCGGGCGGGAACCTGCAGAAATTCGTCGTGGGCCGCGAGATGCTGCAGGCACCGGACGTGTTTGTGGTGAACCAGCCGACATGGGGTGTCGATGCCGCCGCCGCAGCCGCGATCCGTCAGGCTATTCTTGATCTTGCCGGCAAGGGTGCCGCGGTGATCGTGATCAGTCAGGATCTGGACGAGCTGATGGAGATATCGACCAATTTCGCGGCGCTGAACGAGGGCCGTCTGACCGAAACACGCCCGGCGGCGGCACTGAGTGTCGAGGAGATCGGACTGATGATGGGCGGCGCCCACGGGATGGAGGTCGCGCATGTTGCAGCCCGGTAGCGCCTTTGGCGCAAGAGTATTTTTGCAAAGAAGAAATCTGGAGGGTCGATCATGATCATGCTCGAGAAACGGCCGCAGCCATCGCGTTTCTGGAACGCTGCTTCGCCGGTGCTGGCCGTCATTCTGACGCTGTTTTTCGGCGGGCTGATGTTCATGATGCTGGGCAAGGACCCGGTCGAGGCGCTGCGCACGATTTTTCTGGACCCGCTGTTTAACGAGCAGTTTGCCGCCTATTCGCGACCGCAGCTTCTGGTCAAGGCCGGGCCGCTGATCCTGATCGCCATCGGCCTGTCGCTGGGATTTCGGGCCGGGATCTGGAATATCGGGGCCGAGGGCCAGTATATCATGGGCGCGATCTGCGGCGCTGCGGTGGGGCTGGCCTTTTATCCGGCGGAATCGGTTTTCATTTTCCCCCTGATGGTGATCGCCGGGGCACTGGGCGGTTGGGCTTGGGCCATGATCCCGGGCATTTTGCGCACAAGGTTCAATACCAACGAGATCCTGGTATCGCTGCTCTTGGTCTATGTGGCCGAGCAGATACTCGCGTCGATGTCGCTGGGTCTGTTGCGCAACCCTGACGGCGGCGGGTTTCCGGGATCGCGCAACCTGCAGCAATATAGCGCGGCCGCGAACCAGGAAGTCATCGCCGGAACGGGCATGCATTGGGGGGTGATTGCGGCCTTTATCGCGGTGATCATGGCCTATATTCTGCTGAACCGTCACATGCTGGGGTTTCAGATCAGGCTGACCGGCCAATCGCCGCGGGCGGCGAAATTCGCCGGTGTCCGGCCCAATCTGCTGATTCTCTTCTGTTTGGGGGCATCGGGTGCGCTGGCCGGTCTGGCGGGGCTCTTCGAGGTGGCCGGCCCGGCGGGGCAGATCAGCATCGATTTCAACGTCGGCTACGGCTTTACCGCGATCATCGTGGCCTTTCTGGGCCGGTTGCATCCGGTCGGTATCCTGCTGGCGGGGCTTTTGATGGCGCTGACCTATATCGGGGGTGAGCTGGCGCAGTTCATGATGGGGCTGCCCGCATCGGCGATACAGGCATTTCAGGGCATGTTGCTGTTTTTTCTGCTGGGGGTGGATGTGTTGTCCAACTACCGCTTCCGGTTCTCGTCGCAGGAGGTTGCGTGATGGATTTTGGAACGATCAACCCGCTGATCCTGATCGCATCCCTGATGGTTGCGGCCACGCCCATTCTGATCGCCGGGATCGGGGAACTGGTGGTCGAACGCGCCGGGGTACTGAACCTGGGTGTAGAAGGCATGATGATCACCGGTGCCATCTGCGGTTTCGCCATCGCGGTCGAGACCGGAAGCCCCATGGTCGGGTTTCTGTCCGCCATCGTGGGCGGAGCGGTACTGTCGCTGATTTTTGCTGTGCTGACGCAGTATTTCCTGTCCAATCACGTGGCGACCGGCCTGGCGCTGACGCTGTTCGGGCTGGGGCTCTCATCGCTTCTGGGGCAAAGCTATGTCGGGATCAAACCCCCTGCGACCGAGAAGCTGCACATCCCGCTCTTGTCGGAAATTCCGATTGCGGGAACGATCCTGTTCCAGCACGACGTGATCGTCTATTTTTCACTGGCTCTGGTCGCCGCAACATGGTGGGTACTTAAATATACCCGGACGGGGCTGGTGCTTCGGGCGGTTGGCGAAAACCACGGCGCGGCCCATGCGCTGGGCTACAAAGTGGTGCGCATCCGCATACTGGCCATCGCCTTTGGCGGCGCCTGTGCCGGGCTGGGCGGGGCCTATATCAGCCTTGTCCGCGTGCCCCAATGGACCGAGGGCATGACCGCCGGTGCCGGCTGGATCGCGCTGGCCATCGTGGTGTTTGCCAGCTGGAAACCATGGCGCGTATTGCTGGGGGCCTATCTCTTTGGCGGCGTCACGGTACTTCAGCTTAATCTGCAGGCAGCGGGCTTTGCCGTGCCGGTAGAGTATTTGTCAATGAGCCCATATCTGATAACGATTCTGGTGCTGGTCATCATGTCGGCCCGGGGGGGAAGACGCGCCATGGGCGCACCGGCATCACTGGGACAGACATTTCACGCCTCGAGTTGACGGGGTAGATCGATACTGGCCACTCATGGCCGATATACCAAAGGGGAGAACCTGTATGAAACTTATCAAATCACTTATGGCGGCGACGCTCGCGCTTGGCGTTGGCGGGCCCGCGCTTGCCGATAGCGATCCGCTGAAGGTCGGGTTTATTTACGTGGGGCCGGTCGGTGACGGTGGCTGGACCTATGAGCACGAACAGGGCCGGCTGGCGGTCGAAGAAGCGTTTGGTGACAAGGTCGAGACCTCGTACGTCGAAAGCGTGCCCGAAGGCGCGGATGCAGAACGCGTGATGACGCAGATGGCGCTGAGCGGTACGGACCTGATCTTTACCACCTCGTTCGGCTATATGGACCCGACGATCAATGTGGCCTCGAAATTTCCGAATGTGAAATTCGAGCATGCGACGGGATACAAGCGGGCCGACAACGTATCGACCTATTCGGCGCGCTTTTACGAAGGCCGCGCCGTTCAGGGGCTGATCGCGGGCCGGATGACCAAGACCAACAAGATCGGCTATATCGCGTCCTTCCCGATCCCCGAAGTGATCCGGGGCATCAACTCGGCCTATATTCACGCCAAGAAAGTAAATCCGGATGTCGAGTTCTCGATCATCTGGGCCTTTACCTGGTTTGATCCGGCAAAAGAGGCTGATGCGGCCAATGCGCTGATCGAACAGGGTGCCGATGTCATCCTGCAGCACACAGATTCAACCGCACCACAGGCAGCGGCAGAAAAGGCCGGCAATGTGATCACCTTTGGCCAGGCGTCGGATATGAGCGAATATGCGCCCTTCCCGCGCGTCAGTTCGATCATCGATAACTGGGCGCCCTACTATATCGACCGCGTCGCGGCCGTGATGGATGGCACCTGGGAAAGCATGGATACATGGGATGGCATCGGGCCGGGCATGGTCGGCATCGGCGAAATCTCGGACGCGGTTCCGGCCGATGTCAAAGCCGAAGCACTGGCGCTGCGCGACAGCCTTGCATCGGGTGAGTATCACGCCTTTACCGGACCGCTGAACAAGCAGGACGGTTCGCCCTGGCTGGCAGATGGTGAAGTTGCCGATGACGGTACGCTGGCCGGTCTTGGTTTCTATGTCGAGGGTCTGGTCGGCGACATACCGAACTAGGCAAGAGACAGAAATACCGGCAGCGCGCGCGCTGTAAAATCGTCCCGGCAGCCCAGGCTGCCGGGATTTCCTTTTGTCCGGCCCCGGTGGGGCCGTGACAGGTATTTGAAGAACAATGAAGTGTTAGTTCTTGTTGCCGAGCGCCAGTGTGCGTTCGCGCATCCATGCCATGAAGCCGCTGGTATTCGAGGACCAGCTCTTGATGTCATCGGGGTCGAAGGGCGCGCCGACGACAGGTGCCTGCGGTTTATTCAGCGCCTTGACAACCTCGTGCAGAAGGAGACCCTGCCGGATGGTGGCCGATATCAGGTTGGCGATCAGATAAAGACGCGTGTTGCGGCCCGGGAAAAAGACCGGCACCACGGTCGCCCCTGACTTCAGGATCATCTTCGCGGTAAAGGGATTCCACTCGGCCTCTTCGACGGGGCCGAAAAATGTTTTGGAAGAGGCGACGACACCAGATGGGAACAGGACAATCAGGCCGCCATCGGCCAGAACCTTCATCACCTCGCGCCGCATTTCGAGGCTTTTCTTGAAGCTGTCTTCCTCATGCGGGAAGGGAACGGGGATCATGAACTGGCGGATTTCCTTGACCGGGGTCAGAAGCGACCGGGTCAGGATCTTGTAATCCTCGCGGACATAACCGATCAGCTCGGCCAGAATCATGCCATCGACCATGCCATGCGGGTGATTGGCGACGATCACGACGGGGCCCGTGGCGGGGATATTGCGGATCTGCTCGATCGGGGTTTTGAGTTCGATCCCCATGATATTCAGGGCACGGCGCCAGAATGCCTGACCTTCGACAAGGCCCTGTTTTTCGAATTTTCGGATCAGGCGCAGCAGGATCCACTTGCCCGTCATCCATTCGACCGCCCGGATCGCGGTGGCCTTGAACGGGTTGGAAAATGTGTTGGCGTAGGAAAGCTGGCGGCGATTGTATTTCTGAGGCGGCGTCCTGTCTTCCTGCGTGGTCGTGCCGGAACCTTTTTGCGTGGAAGTGGTCACGTCGTTCATTTCTCCTCACCAAACCGGTCTGCCACGAGCACGCTCAGCGCTTTGGCAAGGGCATCGGCTTCGGTGCCGCTGGTTTCAACTTCAATAGATGTTCCCTGTGAGGCTGCCAACATCAAAAGTCCCATGATCGAGTCGCCCGCGACGTCCAGACCGTCCTTGGAAATCACAGCCTCGGCGTCGAATTTCTCGACGCATTCGACCAGCCGGGCAGAGGCGCGGGCATGAAGCCCCTTTTCGTTGATAATGTCGAGGACAAGTCTGGTCATGTCAAATGCCGGTCAGCCCGGGACGCCGTCAAAGCTGTTGATGTATTTGCGCCCGGCCTCTTTGGCCGCGGCGACGGCGGTGGCGACATCCTTGTTCCGTGTCTTGGCCAGTTTGATCAGCATGGGCAGATTTGCGCCGTAGAGGATCTTGCGGTTACTGGGATTGCAGGCCATGAGCGACAGGTTCGAAGGCGATCCGCCGAACATGTCGGTGACGACGACAACGCCATCGCCCGTATCGACCTCATCCGCCGCGGCACATATCTCGTTCTGTTTCCGGCTGCGGTCGTGATCGGCGGCGATGGAAATGGCAATAATCTGGGTCTGGCGCCCGACGACATGTTCGACCGCAGCCAGATATTCCTTTGCCAGCCCGCCATGCGCGACGATCACGATACCGATCACGCTTACTTCCCCAGTTTTGTCTGCCCGGCGACGGCCCCGCGTCGTTCGAGCTCCCGATGTCTTTTAGACACCTGCCATCCCTGCTCTGCAAGGGTATTTGCCAAAGTTTCGGTCAGGGCAACAGACCTGTGTTGCCCGCCGGTGCACCCGAAACCTATGGACAGGTGGGATTTCCCTTCTTCAAGATAGGCAGGCAGAAGAAGCAGCGTCAGATCGCTCACCTGTCTGAAGAAAGGGTCGAATCGCTTGTCCGTGGCGATGTAGGACTGCACAGGTGCCGAACGCCCGTCGAGGTTTCGCAGTTCGGATTCCCAGTAGGGGTTCTTGAGAAAGCGCACATCGAAAATCATATCGATGCCGCGCGGCACCCCGCGCTTGTAGCTGAAGGAATGGATCGAGATCGCCAGCGAGCGCGCCTCGGAAAGCTGGTACCACTGGCCGATTTCCGACCTGAGGTCATGCGGGGTCATATCCGACGTATCGATCAGCACGTCGGCGCGGGCCCTTATCGGTGCCAGCAGGTCCAGATCGCGGGCGATTCCATCTGCGGGGGTCGTGGCCGGTGCAAGGGGATGGCGGCGGCGGGTCTCGGAAAACCGTTTGATCAGGACATTGCTGGCGCAGTCGAGATACAGCACCTCGGCGGTGATATCGTCGCGCAGGGCAATATGCTCCAGCGTCTCGATCAGGGCAGAGCTGGAAAAATCGTGGCGGCGCGTGTCGATTCCAAGCGCGATGGGCCGGTCAAAGAGCGCCCCTTCCAGTAGCGGACCCAGCAGCCTGAGCGGCATGTTATCGATCGCCTCATATCCCAGATCCTCGAGCGCGTTGATCGCGGTCGAACGCCCGGCACCCGATGGGCCGGTGACGAAAACGAGGTGATGGGTATGATCCATGGGTCTGGTTTGCGGGTCAGTCAGTTTGCTCTACCTTCAGATACTGCAATATCGCTGCAGCAAAATGATCACTCTCCGACATGTGAAGCAATGGGATTTGATGTTCCAGTATGGTTTTGCTGCGGGCGGTCGGCAGGCGTTCGGTTTCGTTCCGATCCATTTGCACCACCAGGACGATCCGGGCGCTGTCGCAGGTTTCGGCATTCAGCAAGCCGACGCCGCGCGCCTCGATCCGGCCCCGGATCGTGTCGGGAGGCCGCGCAACAAGACCGTCGGGCGATGCGCTGAGGAGAACCTGATCATCGGAAACAAGCGTAGCACCCAATGCCATGAGGTTGAGCGCCAGTGCCGATTTGCCGCTGCCCGACCGGCCCGTGATCAGAACGCCACGGCGACCGACGGCAACCGCACTGGCGTGGTGCAGCCCGGATTTGGCGGGGTCCGGGACCATCAGAATGGATCAGACCGGCAGGCCAACCACGAAACGGGCGCCCAGCGGCTCGGAGGTGAGATCAGCATCGGTGGGCCGGATATTCTCGGCCCAGATCACGCCACCATGCGCGTCGATGATCTGTTTCGAAATGGCAAGTCCAAGGCCCGAATGTTCGCCGAATTGCTGGTCCGGGCGCTCCGAATAGAAACGGTTGAACACCTTGGAGAGCGCCTCTTCGGGGATGCCGGGGCCGGTATCCTCGACCACGATCAGAACACGGTTTTCGCGTTTGCGTACCCATACGCGGATCGCGTCGCCATCGGTACAGAACGACAGTGCATTGCTGATCAGGTTGACAAAGACCTGCGCCAGGCGCCCCTCGAGCCCGTCGATCATGATCGGCTCATCAGGCAGGTCGCCAATGAAATCCACGCCTTTTTCTTCGGCTTCAGCCCCCTGAAACTGCAGGATATGGCCAAGCATCTTGATCAGGTCGAACGAGGTTTCCTCGTCCTTGACGAGTTCACTGTCCAGACGTGAAGCGTTCGAGATATCCGAGACAAGACGATCCAGCCGCTGCACGTCATGATCAATCACGTCAAAGAGTTTCTCGCGCTTGGCCTCATCCTTCATCAGCCTGAGTGTGCCGATGGCCGATCTGAGCGAGGCAAGCGGGTTCTTGATCTCATGCGCCACGTCGGCGGCGAATTGTTCGTTGGCGTCGATCCGGCTGTAGAGTGCCAGCACCATGCCGCGCAGCGCACCCGAGAGACGCCCGATTTCATCCGGCCGCGCGGTCAGGTCGGGTATACGCACGCGCGTCGGACTCATCTTGCGGGCATTGCGGTCGCGCCCCAGTTCGGCAGCGACCGCCAGATCGGACAGCGGGTTGGCGATGGTCGATGCCAGCACCAGCGACAGCCCGATCGATACGGCCATTGCCAGAATGAACATCTGCAGCACCTGCTCGCGTTCCGAGCGGACGAGCTGATCGATGGCGCCATCCTCGGTCGCCAGGGCCACGGCACCCACCACCTTGTCACCCTGCATGATCGGGCTGGCGACGATGAAAACGGTGTTTTCGCTACCGCTGATCACGGTTTTCGATACCGTTTCACCGGCCAGCGCATCCGGCAGCAAGAGGCGGCTTTCGACACGGGGGTCCACCGGTGCAGGTTCGGGCGGTGCGGCACCCAGCGCGCGGCTGGACCATGTCCAGATACCGGTCAGGAAATCGGTGATGCGGGTTTGCCGGCCTTCGGGCCGCAGCCCGAAATCGGGGCCGGATTTCTCCATCCCCACGGTCGAGCCGATCAGGTTTTCCCCGGCGTCAAAGATAAAGACATTGACGCCAAGCGGCAGGCTCAGCACCTCCAGCGCACCGTCGGGATCGACACCGTCACCGGTCAGGAAATTGACCGGACCAACCTTGGGAAGCTGCCCTTCGAAGACATCGGCAACCAGCTGCGTTTCGGCGATCAGGCTGTTTTCGCGCTGCAGGACCAGACTGTCACGAAACGGGTTCAGAAACAGCACACCCACAACCAACAGCACCAGCGCCATCAGGTTGAACAGGATGATCTTGCGCGCAATCGGCGAACTGTAAAGGGCTACGATCCCCCGTCGGGCACGACGGTCCGTAACCTCTTGATCAATCTTGACACGGGGGCCGACCCAATCTTCCCCCAGTACAACATTGGCATCCTGTGACGTCTGATCCGTCAAAACAACTCCGGCAGCAGAAGTTTACTCTTCGTTATATCTGTACCCGATACCGTAGAGTGTCTCAATCGCCGAGAAATCATCATCGACCGTGCGCATCTTTTTGCGAAGGCGCTTGATATGGCTGTCGATGGTACGGTCGTCGACATAGACCTGATCGTCATAGGCGACATCCATCAGCTGATCGCGGCTCTTGACGAAGCCGGGGCGCTGCGCCAGCGCCTGCAGCAACAGGAATTCCGTCACCGTCAGCGTCACCTCGCGGCCTTTCCACGTCACCGCGTGGCGCAGCGGGTCATGGTCAGCGCGCCGCGCTCCATGATGTCCTTTTCCTGCGTCGCTGCTCCGGGCTCGGCATCACCGGCGATGGCCTCCTGCCGGCGCAGCAATGCCCGGATGCGTTCGACCAGCAGACGCTGCGAAAACGGCTTTTTCATATAGTCGTCCGCGCCCATGCGCAGGCCCAGAACCTCGTCGATTTCATCGTCCTTCGAGGTCAGAAAGATAACCGGCAGTTTGCTTTTCTGGCGAAGCCGCTGCAACAGGTCCATCCCGTCCATGCGCGGCATCTTGATGTCCAGCACGGCAAGCTCTGGCATTTCCTTGTTGAAACCATCCAGCGCGGCCTGACCATCATTATACGTTTTAACTTCGAAACCCTCTGCCTCAAGAGTCATCGAAACCGACGTCAGGATGTTCCTGTCGTCGTCCACCAAGGCGATTTTCGACATTGTTGAGTCCTTTTGCTGCCCGAATTATTTTTGTTTTCCAAACTTGTCGTCCTTTTGTCGGGGTAAATCAACCAAAATCGCGAATCACCCCTGCCTACAAAGCTGATTAGTGTTGGAAAATTGTAACGTTTGACTAATTCCACCCGTGTTTGACGGTTCGTGCTGCGCCATATTCCGCCGGTGCCGATGGGTTGGCGGGGTGGTTGCGCTAATGGTTGCGCTAACTGTGCGTTTGCGTCCTGTTCACCATCTGAAACGACATGTTAACATGCGCGCGCATCCCCAAGCCATGGATGCCGCACGGGATGAACGCCCGCCGCGAAAGCAGATCGGAAGTCCAGGGCGACTTTCCATTCAGGAGCATACGAAAATGGTGATCGGACAGGTCAACCCGGCGCATACGCTGGAAAATCAAGGTATTAAGGGTCTCAAATCGGTCCACTACAACTTGCTCGAGCCGGCATTGATCGAAACGGCGCTTAAACGCGGTGAGGGTACACTGGGCCGCGGCGGCACTTTTCTGGTGACCACCGGGCAACATACCGGCCGTTCTGCCAAGGACAAATTCGTGGTCGAGACGGCCTCGGTCGAAAGTACCATCTGGTGGGAAAACAACCCACCCATGCAACCCGACGCTTTTGATGTGCTCTATGATGACGTCCTAGAGCACATGAAAGGCGGTGAGTATTACGTGCAGGACCTTTACGGCGGGGCCGATCACGCGCATCGGCTGGATGTGCGACTGGTCACCGAACTGGCCTGGCACAATCTTTTTATCCGCCATCTTCTGCGCCGCCCCGAGGCACATGAGATCGCCCGTTTCGTACCTGAATTCACAATCATCAACTGCCCCAGCTTCAAGGCGGACCCCAAGCGTCATGGCTGCCGCAGCGAAACGGTGATCGCGCTGAATTTCGACCGCAAGCTGATCGTGATCTGCGGCACGGCTTATGCGGGTGAAAACAAGAAATGCGTCTTCACGCTCCTGAACTATCTGTTGCCGGAAAAGGGCGTGATGCCCATGCATTGCTCGGCCAACCACGCTCAGGGCAACCCTGTCGACGCCGCTGTGTTCTTTGGGCTGTCTGGTACAGGCAAGACGACACTGTCAGCCGATCCCGACCGCGTGCTGATCGGTGATGATGAGCATGGCTGGTCCGAACGCGGCACCTTCAATTTCGAAGGCGGCTGCTATGCCAAAACCATCAGCCTGTCGCCCGAGGCCGAGCCGGAGATTTACGCCACGACCGAGAAATTCGGAACCGTGATCGAAAACATGGTCTTTGATCCCTACACCAAGGAACTGGATTTCGAAGATGACAGCCTGACGGCCAATATGCGCTGTGCCTACCCGCTGCATTATATTTCGAACGCATCGGAAACCGCTTTGGGCGGGCATCCCAAGAATATCATCATGCTGACCTGCGATGCCTTTGGTGTCCTGCCGCCCATCGCGCGGCTGACACCAGCGCAGGCCATGTATCATTTTCTGTCCGGCTTCACCTCCAAGGTCGCCGGAACCGAGCGTGGCGTGACCGAGCCCGAGCCGACATTCTCGACCTGCTTTGGCGCACCCTTCATGCCGCGCCGCCCCGAGGTTTACGGCAAGCTCCTGCAGGAAAAAATCGCCAAGCACGGGGCAACCTGCTGGCTGGTCAATACCGGCTGGACGGGTGGCGCCTATGGCACCGGCTCGCGCATGCCGATCAAGGCCACACGCGCCCTGCTGACGGCGGCGTTGGACGGTTCGCTGAACAAGGCCGGTTTCCGTAAGGATCCGAATTTCGGATTTGACGTTCCCGAATCCGTGCAGGGTGTTGCCGACATCCTGCTTGATCCCCGCCGGACATGGGAAAACGGTGATGACTACGACGCTCAGGCCGCCAAGCTGGTGTCGATGTTCGCCGATAATTTCGAGCAATATGTGCCCTATATCGACGATGACGTGAAAGCCTGCGCCATCGGCTGAAACAAAAACCTTTCAAGGGCCGGAAATTGGCCTAAAAAGAGGAAAATCTTTTTCAGTTCAGGACAGGCCCAGTGCTCAAGGTTGCCACGGATATGCGCTATGTGAAGTTTCTCAGGAAGCTTCACCGCCGCGTCACGTTTGACTGGTACATGGAGATCGGCTGCCGCACCGGACGATCATTTGCCGGTGTGCGCGGCAAAACCATTGCCGTTGATCCGTTCTTTCGCGTGTCGACCGATATCATCGGCACCAAACCCGCCATGCTGGTGTTTCAGCAAACCAGCGATGATTTCTTCGACAGCGGTATCCTGTCGGCGATGAAGGCCAAGATATCATTCAGTTTTCTCGACGGCATGCACCTGTTTGAATATCTCTACCGTGATTTCCGCAACGCCGAAAAAAATGCCGACAAGAATGGTGTCATCGCCCTGCATGATTGCGTGCCGTCCACCGTCGGGATGACGACGCGCGATCTGAACAACCTGCCCGGCGGCGGCTGGACGGGCGATGTCTGGAAGATGATCCCGGTTCTCAGGAAATACCGGCCGGATCTCAGAATCGATGTTCTGGGCTGCGCCCCTACAGGGTTGGTGCTGGTCTCCAACCTGTCGCCGCGCAGCCGGGTGCTGACCACGACCGAGGACGAGATCATGGGGGAATGGAAGGATCTGACGCTTCAGGAATACGGCACATCACGGTTCGCCGATGATTTCGAGTTTACGCCCGCCGATCAGATCATCGAGAGCGACTACAGCCTGTTCGATGCCGTTCGTCTGCCGGATGACCAGTTGTCCGAACCCGAATTCGTGTCCCCTTAGGGCGTTTGCCCCCGCACGGTCAGCCTATCAGGGCGCGGCGCAGCAGGTTCAGCCCCGCCAGCAACAGGATGATCAGCGTCGCCCGGCGAAACCCGGCCTGCGGCAGCCTGTCCTGCAACAGAAACCCCAGCCACAACCCCGCCAGCGCCGGCAGGATCAGCATGGCCGAAAAGCCAAGCGTGGCCGGGTACAGGATGCCTGATTGCAAATGGCCAAGGAACAGGAAAACCGACCCGGCACCATAGATGATACCCTGCAACCTGATCTGCTCTTGCTTGGCGATGCCCAGCGCCGTCAGATACAGCACCGTGGGCGGCCCCCAGACACCCGACATACCGCCAACCGCCCCGGCAATCAGCCCGATCAGCGGATCGCCCAGGCGCCGCCATGACAGCCGGATATGCACGACCGGCCTCAGCAGCATCGTGGCCGTCAGCAGGACAACCGGAAAACCGATCAGTAAAAACAGCAATCTTTCCGGCAAAAGCGCGACGATCTGCGCCGTGACCAGAATCATGCTTAGCATCACCGCAAGATAGACGCCGAAACTCCGGGCCGATTGCACCGCACTGGCAAGGCCCTGCCGGAACGCCTGAACGGCATTCGCGGCCATGTTCGGCAGGATCAGCCCGGCCAGAGCAATTTCAATCGGCAGAAAAATCCCCATCAGGCTGATCATGATCAGCGGCTGGGCGAAACCGACGGCACCTTTGACAAAGGCCGCCGCAAAGGCCACGAGCCCCGATAGCACAAGCGCCTCTGGTGTCAGGGTCTGGGTCAGGTCCATATGGTCTGCCTACGCCCATGGGCGGGGCGGCAAAAGAGAATTTTGCTGCGGTTATTATTGTTCAAAAATCATTGTACATTCGTATTTATCTTGCGCTGCACCTGCAAAAAGGATATCGCTTGCCCGATCACAGAACGGAGCCGATCATGCCGCGAGATACAGAAGAGGTCACCATGTCTGACACGGTATTGCCCAACCTTCTGGAACTGACGGGCGGAACGCTTGCGCCCTTGCGGGCGCTTCTGGATAGGGCGCGTGACTGCCTGACCCGCATCACCATGCACGAAGGGCGCATCAGCTCTGCTTTAATCGAAGAAAATCAAACGGCTGCGCATGGTTTTGCATGGCTGGCGACCTATGTTCAATCGCTTGAACAGATGCAGCACTGGGCCGAGGGACTGACGGCCGAAGGCCGGTTTGGCGAGATCGAGCAACTGATCCATCAGATCGCATTTGGTGAGTATCTGGCGCAGATCCGGGGTGGCATCCCCATGAGTCAGGGCGAGATTCTGCGCCTGCAAGATATCGGGATCACGCCTGAGGATCAGAGCCGGATCGAAACATCGGAATTCACCCGGCTGACCCGCGAGGGAAACAGCCAGGCCGCGCGTATGCGCCTGGTCGGTCTGATGCAGGACGGGCAGGCAAACGCAACCTATGGCGCCACGGGTCTGGACGAAGAGCTGGAGATGATCCGCGAACAGTTCCGCCGCTTTGCCGCCGACAAGGTCGAGCCTGACGCGCATGACTGGCACCTGAAGGACGAGTTGATCCCCCTTCCGATCATCGAGGAAATGGCCGAGCTTGGCGTTTTCGGGCTGACCATACCCGAGGAATATGGCGGGTTTGGCCTGTCCAAAGCCTCGATGTGCGTCGTGTCAGAAGAACTGTCGCGCGGGTATATCGGCGTCGGCTCGCTGGGAACACGCTCGGAAATCGCGGCCGAGCTGATCCTTTGTGGCGGGACCGAAGCGCAGAAACAGCACTGGCTGCCCAAGATCGCCAGCGCCGAGATTTTGCCGACAGCGGTCTTTACCGAACCCAATACCGGCTCGGATCTGGGGGCGCTGCGCACGCGCGCGGTCCGCGACGGCGATACATATGCCGTTACCGGCAACAAGACATGGATCACCCATGCCGCGCGCACCCATGTGATGACCCTTCTGGCGCGCACCGATCCGGACAGCACCGATTATCGCGGCCTGTCGATGTTCCTTGCGGAAAAGACACCGGGAACAGATGACAATCCCTTTCCCGATCCGGGGATCAGCGGCGGCGAGATCGAAGTGCTGGGGTATCGTGGCATGAAGGAATACGAACTTGGCTTTGACGGGTTCAGTGTCCGTGCCGGGAACCTCTTGGGTGGGGAAGAGGGCAAAGGCTTCAAACAGCTGATGGAAACCTTCGAAAGCGCGCGCATCCAGACGGCGGCGCGCGCCATCGGTGTCGCGCAATCGGCGCTGGATGTCGGCATGCAATATGCCATTGATCGCAAGCAGTTCGGCAAATCGTTGATCGCGTTCCCGCGTGTGGCAGGCAAGCTGGCGATGATGGCGGTCGAGATCATGATCGCCCGGCAACTGACCTATTATTCCGCCCGTGAAAAAGATGCGGGTCGCCGCTGTGACCTCGAGGCCGGGATGGCCAAGCTGCTGGGTGCCCGTGTCGCCTGGGCGGCTGCCGATAATGCCCTTCAGATTCACGGCGGCAACGGATTTGCGCTTGAATACAAGGTCAGCCGCATCCTGTGCGACGCGCGTATTCTGAACATATTCGAAGGTGCTGCGGAAATTCAGGCCCAGGTGATCGCCCGCCGATTGCTGGGCTAAGGGCTGAAACATCCCCCGGATGGTCGCAATCCACCATGCGGAACCCCGCATAGGGTGAGATGCCAGCCCCATGTTGGCATTCTTTCTGTTCTTTCCCATCATGCTGAGCGGTTATTTCGCGGATGAGAGCATTTCGGGCTATGCCGGCCCGCCTGACACGCGATGGATGCTTGCTACAATTGATGACCAACAGCCCGAATTCACCGGCTACGTCATGTTCCCCTCCGAGGGGCGGGTTACAGGTCAGGGACCCTGCCATGACTTTTCCGCCCGCCAGACCGCGCCCTATCCCTGGATCGAGATCACGGGCTTTACCTCTGAAACGGCGCGCTGCGACGCTCCGGTGGGCGACGACCCCTTTGTCAGGCTCCTGCAGGGTTTCGTGATATCCGAAGTGTCGGGCCCCGTGATGATCCTGACGAATGAGGATGGCGTCTCGGCCCTCTTCCGTGCCGAGTGATCAGGCCCGGCACACCGAAATCACCGTCCCGCCATAGCTGCGCTGGCCCAGCAGCGACAGGAATTCCGGGATGACAGGTGGCGCGTTTTCCTCCCAGACGATCAGCGCGCCGTCTCTGATCCAACCTGCCCTTCGGGCAGAGGCCAGGGCGCGCTCGCCCAGTGACATGCCATAGGGCGGATCGAGAAAGATCAGATCATAGGGCGCATCCGGGTTTTCGGGCAGGCGCGATGCATCGGCGCGCATAACGCGGGTCTGATCACCGGCCCGGCAAAGCGCGATATTTTTGTCGATCAGCGTCAGCGCCATGCGCCCGCTATCGATGAAACAGGCAAAATCCGCGCCGCGCGACAATGCCTCCAGCCCCAGCGCGCCCGTCCCGGCAAACAGGTCCAGCACACGCGCACCGCTGACCGGGTCATCGTAATGCCCGCCCGTCAGATGGCTGAACAGGCTCTCGCGGACGCGGTCGGTCGTGGGCCGCAGATGCGCGGCCCTGTCGCCCTTGCCAACCTCGGCCAGATGTCGGCCCCTGAATGCTCCGGCGATGATGCGCATCGGATCACAACAATGATTTCAGTTCGGTTCCCGGATCTGCAACCACCTCCATCGCCGGTGACTTTCCGGCCTCGATCAGCCGCTTGCCGATCATGTAGGCGCGGGGATCATTCATCGCATCGACGGCCAGCAACTGCTGATCGGCATAATACCAGTGTGAAACAGCCCCCGGCCGGTCACCCGGGCGCACGGCGACCCGGTCATAGCCGGTATTCAGCCCGGCAATCTGCAGCTTGACGTCATACTGATCCGACCAGAACCACGGCTTGGGATCATAGGCGATATCCTTGCCCATCATGTTATCAGCCACGCATTCGGCCTGATCGATGGCGTTTTGCACACTTTCCAGACGCAGGCGCGTCCCCCGCATCGGAAAGCTTGCGCAGTCGCCCGCCGCCCAGATTGCCGGGTCGGATGTCCGCCCATGGGCATCGACCGCGATGCCGTTATCGCACTCCAGCCCCGCCGCTTCGGCAAGGGCCGTGGCGGGCGTAATGCCCACGCCGACAATGGCAAAGTCGATGTCGATCTCTGTGCCGTCGCTCAGCACAGCCCCGGTCACCGCATCATCCCCCGTCAACCGCTCCAGCCCCACACCTTCACGCAGATCAACCCCGCTCTTGCGGTGCAGGTCGCGGAAATAGGCCGAGGTTTCCGGACACGCCACCCGCTGCAGGATGCGGTCGGCCATTTCGACCAGCGTCACGTCAACGCCCGCCTTGCGCGCCGACGCCGCCGCCTCCAGCCCGATATAGCCACCTCCGATGATCAGACAGCGATTACCGGCCTCGAACATCGGGCGCATCCGATCGACATCTGCCAGCGTGCGCACCTCGAAAACCCGCTCCAGCGCGCCCCCGATGGCCGCAGGCAGGCGGCGCGGATCCGATCCGGTGGTCAGCGCCAATTGGTCATAGCTGATCACCTCATCCCCCACCGACACCGTCCGCGCACCACGATCAATAGCCCCGACAGCGGCACCCAGCCTCAGCACGATATTCTGATCGGCATAAAACTGTTCGGGCCTCAGGAACAAACGCTCCTCGGCCATCTCGCCGTGCAGATAGGCCTTGGACAGGGGCGGGCGCTGATAGGGCGGCACATCCTCGGCCCCGATCAGGGTGATCGAGCCGTCAAAACCACCGGACCGCAGCCGCGCAACCAGCGATGCGCCGGCCTGCCCGGCACCAATTACAACAATTTTGGACATGGCACGGATCCCTTGTGGTCATCGTCTCGCGCAAACCTATATCAGTGCTCAAATTACACAATCAACGAAGGGACGATTCATGACGATTTCTGTGGGCGAGAACCTGCCCGACGCGCTGCTCAGATGGAGAGAGGGCGACGCGCCGCAATCCGGGCAGCTCTCGGCGATGACCAAGGGGCACAAGGTTGTGATATTCGGTCTGCCCGGCGCCTTTACCGGCACCTGCACCACGGCCCATGTTCCCAGCATGATCCGCGTTTTCCCCGACCTGAAGGCCAAAGGCGTGGATGACGTGATCTGCGTTTCGGTCAACGATATCTTTGCCATGCAGGTCTGGGGCGAGCAAACCGGCGCCACAGATGCAGGTATCCGGATGCTGGCCGATCCGGAATGCGAATTCACCCGCGCAATCGGCATGGATTTTTCAGCCCCCGTGGTCGGCCTGATCAACCGCTCGATGCGTTATACGATGCTGGTGGATGATGGCGTCGTCACCATCCTGAATCAGGAACCGCCCGGCGGCAGCTGCGTTATCGCGGCGGGCGAGACCCTGCTGGACATGATGTAAACCCGCAGACAATGCCCGGTCTATTGCGCCAGTGCATCCATGCGCATGGCCAGTCTGATATCGCGCGCGGTAATCGTGCCGGTATCATGGCTGGTCAGCGTCACCTGAACAGTTTTGTAGACATTCGACCATTCCGGGTGATGGTTCATCTTTTCGGCGACAATCGCGACCCGGGTCATCCAGCCAAAGGCCTCGACGAAATTCCGGAAAACATAGGTCTTGGCGATGGCTTCGCGCCCGTCAACCCTTGTCCAGCCCACCGCCAGCAGACTTTCAAGCTCCGCAGGGTCAGCGATATCATCGGTGCTCATTCCACGTCTTTCTCCCGCAGTTTGCGAAACGGACCATAGCTGGTCATGATTTCTATATCCTCCTCCACCGCCTCGCGCTCGGCGATCAGAAAACGCTCAATCGCGTCGCGGAATGACGGGTCACCGATCCAGTGCAGCGAATGCGTGGTCACCGGCATATAACCGCGCGCCAGCTTGTGACTGCCCTGCGCACCCGCCTCGACGCGCGACAGCCCATGGCGGATCGCATAGTCAATCGCCTGATAGTAGCACAGTTCGAAATGCAGGCAGGGGTGATCCTCGACACAGCCCCAGTACCTGCCAAAAAGCGCATCACGCCCGATGAAATTCAGCGCACCGGCAACCCATGATCCGTTGCGCCGCGCCAGAACCAGCAGAATGTCATCGCGCAATGTGGCCTGAGCCTCGTCAAAAAACGCCCGCGTCAGGTAGGGAGAGCCCCATTTTCGCGCACCGGTATCCTGATAGAAATGCCAGAACGCATCCCAGTGCTCCGGCTGAATCTCCTCACCCGTCAGGGCAAGTATCTCGCCGCCAAAGGCCTGCGCGGTGCGGCGTTCCTTGCGAATGGTCTTGCGTTTGCGTGATGACAGCGCGGTCAGGAAATCATCAAAATTTCCATAGCCGGCGTTGAACCAGTGAAACTGCTGGCTCGCCCGCCTGAGCAGCCCGATCTCGGCACCGGCGGCGGCCTCTTCTTCGGTGCAGAACGTCACATGCAGCGACGATATGCGGCTATTTGCGGCAACCTGAACCGCACCCTGCACCAGCGCCGATAGCCCGGTGGCCTCGAATCCCGGCCGGGTCAGGAACCGCCGTCCCGTTGCCGGGGTAAAGGGCACGCTTTGTTGCAGCTTGGGATAATATTGCCCACCCGCATTTTCATAGGCATGCGCCCAGTTGTGATCAAAGATATACTCACCCTGCGAATGCCCCTTGGCATAAAGGGGTGCCACCGCGATGACCTGCCCCGCTGCCCGCGCCACAAGATAGTGCGGCTGCCACCCCGTTCCGGCCCCGACCGATCCCGATTTTTCCAGCGCCAGCAGAAAACGGTGCGTCGTGAACGGATCGGCGGGGTGGCCATCGGCGGCCTCGGGGCAGGCACAAGCATCCCATGTGGCCGCGTCGATCTGCGACAGCGATGCAAGCGTCGAAATTTCGATCTGAGTTTCTGTCATGTCCTGCCCGGGCTGTGCCTCAGAATTGGGACCCGACCGGCCAAGGTCAAGACCCGGGATCATATCCTTCGAAGGTAATGTTATCGACGATTTCGCGGGCGCTGCGCTCTTGCGCCGGGCTGCGCACGGTCCAGCAGAATATCCGCGCGCCCATCGCGGCAAGTTCGGCCAGCCTGGGCGCGGCCAGATCATCGACATCATGGCTGACAAAGCTGGCGCCTGACCGGTCGTAATCCGGGATCGCGGCAAGCTCCCGGCGGCGGGCTTCGGGCACATCCGGCCACTCATCCGCATCAAACGCATCGGTGACCAGTCCCCGCGGCAGGCCGGGAACCAGCGCTGCCAGCCGCTGAACCGAATGGGGGTTGAACGACATCAGCGCGACCGGGCCATCATAATCCGATACCGCTGCCGCAACCGCCGCCTCCAGCGGGCCGATACCCGAACCCAGCCCGCCATCCTGATCCTTGACCTCGATCAGCAGCGGCACACGGCCCCCGACACGGGCAAGAACATCGGGTAATGTCATCATCCCGGCCTGCCCGCCGATCAGCGGAATGCCCGACAGCGCGGCCGAAGACATCTGATCAACGCGGCCCGTCTTGCCCGTCAGCCGCGCGAGGTCATAGTCGTGAAAGACCATGGCATCGCCGTCGCCGGACATCTGCACATCCATCTCGATCCCAAAGCCCGCTGCAATCGCCGCGTCAAATGCTGCAAACGAATTTTCCGGGCGGCCCGCCTGCACATCGTGATAACCCCGATGGGCAAAAGGTACATTCAGAAAGACATCGGAAAGCGGCCGCGTCATTCGACCTGGAAAATCCCTTCGATCTCGACCGCGACATTCAGGGGGAGCGCACCAGCCGACACGGCTGACCGCGCATGCCTGCCGATGTCGCCCAAAGCCTCGACCAGAAAATCCGAGGCGCCGTTCACCACCTTGGGCTGATCCGTATAATCGGGCGCCGAATTCACGAAGCCCGTCAGCTTGACCACCCGTTTCAGCCGGTCAAGATCGCCGTCACAGGCGGCCTTGACCTGAGCAAGCAGCGATATGGCGCATGTTCTGGCCGCCGCAGCACCGGCATCCGTATCCATGTCAACACCCACCTTGCCGGTGATCAGCCCATCCTCGTTCTGGCTGATCTGGCCCGAAACATAAAGTATATCACCCACCCTGACCGATGGTACGTAATTCGCCGCCGGGGCCGGTGCATCCTGAAGTGTCACACCAAGCCCGGCAAGGCGGGCCTCGATTTCTCCGGTCATCTCTCTCTCCTTTTGGTGGGCGTCTGTCAGGGGCGACGCTAGCGTCTCGCCTTGGCCGCGAAAAGGGGTTTTTGGTGCGCGGATCAGATCAGCTGGCCTGTGGCACCCTGATCCTCGGGCGTCAGTTTCAGCGGCTCGATTATCCCTTCCAGATCGCGGGTGGTCAGAGCCGATCCCGGTCGGGCAAGCCGGTTGCGCGTCACCCAGATCAGGCGCTCCGAGGCCCGGGTGATGGCGACATAGGCCAACCGTTTCCACAAGGGCAGCCCCGCTTCGGTCCGGCCTGCACGATTGGCGGCAAAAAGATCGGGTGCAAAAACCTGAACATCCTCCCACTGAGAGCCCTGCGCCTTGTGAATGGTTACCGCAGCACCATGCAGAAACGTGGCCCCCATATGCGCCGCAAAGGGGATGAACGGTTCTTCCTCGTCGGGATGTTCGATCTTGATGATGGATGCGGCACTTACCTGCGGCTGCGGCGCGCCCATGACGTGAAGCCGCGAAAAGCCCGGCTTGCGCCCCGGCCCCAGATAAACCACCTGCGCCCCTTTGATCAGCCCCCGCGTTTCCAGATCAATCCGCTTGGCCCGATGCCTGAGCGGCAATTCGATCCCGTCACAAATCAGCGGCTCGCCCGGTAGCAACGCATCAGCGGGTGCGTCATAGGCGCGGCGAAATGCCTGTATTAGGCGGATGCGCGTCGCGTTGCGCCAGACCAGAACCGGCGACCGGGCCATCAGGTCGCTTTCGACACGTTCGGCCACAACCACCCTCGGGTCGCGCGCCGCTGCTGCCTCGACACGCCGCTCGAACTCGTCGAAACCCACATCCGCGTCGCCCAGCGCATGCGCCAGATCAAGGATCGGGTTATCCTCGGCCTGACGGTGAATGCGGCTCAGCCGGTGCTGGCGGCTATCGGGCAGCTTCTCGAACACCATGCGGCCCGATTGGTTCACCGGCGCGAGCTGCGCGGGATCGCCAAACAGGACAAGCGTGGAAAAGATTTCGCGCAAATCCTCGAACTGGGCGTCATCCAGCATCGACGCTTCATCGACAAAACCGATATCCAGCGGATCATCGCGCCGCTTCCAGCCTGTGATGAAATCCGATCCGCGCAACCCGGCAGCCGCCAGCGCACCGGGGATAGACTTGTGTGCCTGATAAAACGCCACGGCACGGTCCAGCGCCTCGTCCGTCAGGGTTTCGATCTCGGGCCGTTCACCCCCGTTGGCCAGCCAGTCGGCGATACGTTCGTATTCGGGATCATAGACCGGGGTATAGATGATGCGGTGGATTGTCGTCGCCGGTACGCCGCGCATGCGCAGAACGCTGGCGGCCTTGTTGGTCGGGGCCAGCACCGCGAGGCTGCGGCGATCCTTGCGCCGCCTGTTTTCATAATCGCCTGAAACAACCTCGACACCCGCCTCGGCCAGTGCCGCATAAAGCTCTGCCAATAGGAGCGTCTTGCCCGATCCCGCCTTGCCGATAACGGCAATCGTGGCCGCGTCCCCCTCAGCAGCGGGCAGGAGTTCCCCCGAGATGATATCGACACCAGCCGACCGCAGGAGGTCGGTAATGGCATCATGCGCCTCTGCCTGATCCGCGGAATATGTCTTTCTGTCGTCTGTCATCGCGGCGACCCTATCCAGCCTGACCCACCACCGCCAGCGATTTGGAGGCCAAAGCGGTCACTCCCGACCCTATGCCGCGTCCCGGGCCTCGAATGTGCGGGAAAACCAGTTCCGCGATAATGCCGGCGGCACGCCTGCCGCCAGTGCCATCCGGTGAGTGACATCGGTGCCGAATGTCCAAAAGCCAACGCTGATTGCATCACGGCCCGATCCCTGCGTGCCCAGTATCATCGGTGACCATTTCAGCATCCGGTAAATCCGGATCATGCGCGCATCAAACACACCAACCGCCTGACGCAGGCCCAGCCCCGCGCCAAGTTCGGCACCACCCAGCATCAAAAGGGCGGCCACCGACCCCGGTGCGTTCGGTGCCAGACAAAACCGCGTGCATTCCCAGATCAGCGGATCCGAGACGGCGCGCCCGGCGATGTCGGCGAAGTGATCGTTCACCATGACGGGCCCGGTCGTTGGCAGAAACCGCATCGATCCCTGATGCAGGCCATCCTTGCCCTCGGCAATCACATAAAGCGTGTCTGCATGGTCATACTGATCGGTTTCAAACCCCTCTGCATCGACCTCGACCTGCCAGTTCAGACGGTCACGAAACTGAGTAGCGCGGTCGCGGAACATCGATTGCCTGAGCCGTGGATAGGCGCGCAATTCGGGTGCGTATATATAGCGTAGCAAGGCTGCCCCCTTTGCCGGAAAGGGGAAACAGATCAGATTTCGTAGTTAATATTCGGCGACCGTGCGCGCGAAATTCGATCACGCAACGTGAGAATCCCGGCAAAGTTTGAGGTAAATTTTATACGACGATCAGTCCACGGCTCAGCGCAGTAGCAACAGCGTGGGTGGTGTTGAGCGAGCCGAGTTTCAGCCGCGCAGACTCGATATATGCCCTCAGCGTATGTTCCGAGATGCGCAACGTTTCAGCCGCATGCGCCCGGCTATAGCCAATGGCCAATAGCGACAGCGCATCCGACTCTCTCGGCGACAGCGGCGGCACCGCGATCAGCGAAGCCGAGTGATCCAGCTCCAGCGCCTTGGTGTTGATGTAATGCGCAACCAGAATCAGATCGCGCTGATGCGTCTCTGTATATCGCGCCCACTGATCATCGCTGGCCCTGTGATTGACGGTGAACAGCGCAAACTGGCCGTTCGGCCCGCGTATGGGCACCGAAAGGCCCTGATTGCCGACTCCCGAATCCAGCGCTTCGTCCATGAAACGCCTGACATTGCGCGGCGACCAGTCCAGCGATTTCCACTCGACCGGCTGAAAACGCTGAAAACACCCCAGCACCACGGGGTCGATCCGGTCGTAGTTCTGCTCGACATAGCGGGCTTCCCACTCATGCGAATAGGTCAGAATGCCGTATTGGTCACCACTGCTTTTGACGCAGTGATACACGACGTGTTCAATGTCAAAGATATCGCGCAGATCCAGAACAAGATTGCTCAGGTCCTCAGTGGTTTCGGCCTCCTGCAGCCGCTCCAATACGGATTCCAGTTTTGGCGTCATGTCCGACGATATCCGTTACGCCCCTGTCGCCTGCCATCTCTGCCGCGGCGATCAGCATGGCGTCATCCAGATGTTCGGCCAGCCCATCCATTCCGTTTGTCGCGGCAAACCCCCTGAGATCCGCAAGCACATCCAAGATCCAGTTGTGGTTCATCGCCAGCCTCGATTCAAAGGGTTAACGTTTGGTTAACCATAGTTTACCACGCCGCATTTCGGCAGGGATACCCGCGAATTGGCCCCCCCCGAAAATGGTGGGGGACGAAATTCTAACACATTGATTCTCTTAAGGGTCGCCGCAGCGTCGGCCCCGAGCGCGTGCATCAGGTGATGATTCGCGTCCGGGGCCGGTGTGCCGTCGGGCTTACATGATCTTGCTGACTTCCAGCGTGTCTTCGAACGTCCTCAGCCCGGTTCTGGGTGCTGTCACCAGAACCGACATATTGCCGGGTTTATGTTCGTTGCGCAGCATCTTCATATGCGCGCCGGGAATTTCCAGCCATGGAAACACCTCGGACATGCAGGGGTCCAGCCGACGCTCCAGCATCAGCTGATTAGCGGCTGCGGCCTGCTTAAGATGGGCAAAGTGGCTGCCCTGAATCCGTTTCTGATGCATCCAGACATAACGCGCATCCATCGTCAGGTTATAGCCCGTCGTGCCCGCGCAGATCACGACCATGCCGCCTTTCTTCACCACAAAGGTGGAAACGGGGAATGTCGCCTCGCCGGGATGCTCGAACACCATGTCGACATTCACGCCCTTGCCGGTGATCTCCCAGATCGCCTTGCCGAATTTGCGCACCTCACCGAACCATTCCTTGTATTCCGGCGTGTTCACCTTGGGCAGTTGACCCCAGCAGTTGAAGTCCTTGCGGTTGATCACGCCCTTTGCGCCCAGGCTCAAGACAAACTCGCGCTTGTCTTCTTCGGAAATCACCCCGATTGCATTGGCACCTGCCGTATTGATCAGCTGGATTGCATAGGAGCCAAGCCCCCCCGATGCCCCCCAGACCAGAACATTCTGCCCAGGCTTCAGTTCGTGCGGGTGATGACCGAACAGCATCCGATACGCCGTGGCCAGCGTCAGCGTGTAGCAGGCGCTTTCCTCCCATGTCAGGTGCTTGGGCCGGTGCATCAGCTGTTGCGCCTGAACACAGGTGAACTGCGCGAATGACCCGTCCGGGGTTTCATAACCCCAGATGCGCTGGCTGTCCGACATCATCGGATCGCCGCCATTGCAGGCCTCGTCATCGCCGTCATCCTGATTGCAATGGATGACCACCTCGTCACCGACCTTCCAGCGGGTGACCTTGTCACCGACGGCCCAGACAATGCCCGACGCATCCGAACCAGCGATATGAAAATCAGCCTTGTGCACGTCAAAGGGGCTGATCGGAATGCCCAGACCGGCCCAGACGCCGTTGTAATTCACACCCGCCGCCATCACCAGAACCAGCACCTCGTGGCTGTCAGGCCGGGGCGTGTCCACGACCTCAAGCTCAAAGGACTTGTCCGGTTCGCCGTGGCGTTCACGCCGGATCGTCCATGCATGCATCTGCCGGGGGACATAGCCCATCGGCGGGATTTCCCCAACGTCGTAGAGGTCCTTTTCCGGGGCCTCATAGGAAACCTGAGGCGTGTTTTCATCCAGGGCCATATCAGCCTCCTTTTATCTCGGGTGCTGCGTCGCAGAATCAATTGCTGCACGCGCGTCATCTGAGACTCACCTAAAGATGACAGAGTAACTATGCAACCAAATAGATGCTATTTTTGAAATTTTATGTCGCGGCGGATTTCTGCGCTGCATCGCGGTCCTGACCGGGAACCATCGCGGCATAGTAATTCAGCAATTTCCGCCCCTGATCGCACACCGATACCACGCCCTGTCTCTGGCTCAGGATGCGCCGGGTAACAAGACCACGAATGCCGATATGAATGCCGTTCTCGATATCGCTCTGGGTCAGATGCAACAGTGCACCGGCCTTTGTCAGGTCGGCAATCCGTTCCGCAGCCCGGCGTTTCAGCGTCCCGGCCTCCATCTCGCCTGCCTCCAGCATCAGCATCGCGATCACGGGAACGGGCACGACAGGCAGGATCGTCGCGATTTCGGATATCAGCCTTTGGCCCAGCACTTCGGCCCGGTCGTCCTGTGCCTCACTGACAAATTCGCTCAGCGACAGCGGGCGGCCAAATGACAGCGAGGCAAAACCGAACCGGTAGGTCCGGAAAAAGATCAGCCGGAATGTCTGCCGCAGTGCGAAGGCCAGAAAGGGCAATATGCGAAACCGGAACCGCCGACCGCCATTTGCCCGTGCCTCCAGCAACACCCGGTCTTCAAGCACCCGGTCATAGCTGACCCCAACAGGCACGAAGACCACTTCGCGCCCGCTGTCATCGGCATGATCGGCCAGAATATAGCTCAGAATCCCCAGCTTTGGCTTGCCAAGGTGGCCATCCTGGCTCAGCCTGCCCTCGGGAAAGACGGCCTGTGTCACGCCCCCGCGCGTGGCCAGTTGCACATAGCGTGCCAACACCCGGCGATAGAGCGGGTTGAGATTGCGCCGCCGGATGAAATACCCGCCCGTTGCCCGGATAAACCGCGACAGTGGCCAGACCCGTGCCCATTCACCCACCGCGTAGGACAGCGCGGCATGACGCGCGGCCAGAAAGGTCAGCAAAACGTAATCCATATTCGAACGGTGGTTGATCACATAGATCACGGTGGCGTTTTCGCTGATGGCGTCAAAGGCCGCCCGGTCAGCATATCCCACCCGCGTTCTGAAAAACGACCGCCCCAGCAGATTTGCCGCGCGCGTTGCAAAACCAAAATAAAGGCTTGCACTGAAAGAGGGGACAATCTCGCGCGCATAGCGCCGCGCGGCCTCGAATGCGACATCCTCGCGTACATCCGTGTTCCGCGCATAGGCCGCAACCTCTTCGACGACGCCGGGATCATAGATCAGCCGCTGGATCATGTCGGTGCGCCGGGCAAGCTTGAACGGCGCGATTGGCTGCGGCAGCCGCTCGTTCAGCCGCGCCACCACCCGTTCCATCCGCCGCCGCAGGAACCAGCGGACCGACGGAAACAGGAAATGCGACGCAAAGGTTACCGCCGCAAAAAGCAGGATCAGGCCCAATAGCCAGAGCGGGATTTCGACGGTCCTAAACACCGCCGCATCCTATGGGCAAGGCGCACCGCAATGACAACCGAGATTTGGCCACCCCCGGATCAGAGCCCCTGCACTACGCCCGCTGTTGCGGTTCGCGGACGATGCATCATCAGCAGGCGCCGGGCCTCATCGGCCTTGCCCATGCGCATCAGCGCACCGGCCAGCGCGTACTCGATCAGGTCGCGCTGTGCCCGGCTGCCGCCCAGGCGCGCGTGATCCGCCATTGCGCGCGTCAGATGCCCGACTGCACCGGCCCAGTTCGCCGCGGCAATGTCACCGAATGCCTGCCCGAGATCGGATACCATATCCCGCACCGGGCCCTTGGCATCGCGGATGATCCGCTCCAGCGCCTCGGCCTTTCCGGCCATGGCATGGGCCAGCGCGGCATGCATATCAACAAAGGCAATGCCGGGTGCGGGATAGTGGCGGCTAGCGAACTCACTGACGACCTGCCAGCGCTCCGGCGGCACCTCGACCCCCGCCAGTTCGGCGCGGTAAAGTATCGCCGCCATATCCGTCAGCACATTGATCGGCGGGCCCCATGTAACGCGGGGGTCGATATCAGCATCGATCACGGACCACATTGTCGCGGTATCGCCCTGCGCCAGCGCCCACAGCGCGATGTGCCAAGAATTGTGGCAATGCAAGAGACCGCGGCGATCATAATCCTTCATCCACTCCACCAGAAACGCATAACCGGCCTCGGTCTCGCCGGTTTCGTAATGCAGGTGGGATTTGTAATGCGCGCAGTTGGCGTTGCGCGGATTGCCCGCCAGCGAAATCTCGATGGCACGGGCGGCTTGATCGGGTTGGCCCGCCTCCATCTGGGCAAAACCAAGCAGGCAGTTAAACCACCAGTCATCGCCGTAATGCGGTGCCAGTTCCTCGGCCAGGGACAGGCATTCCGCCTCGCGGCCGGGCCGCCCGCTGAAACCGATCAGGCTGAATACACCAAGGCAGGTCTGGGCCACCAGCGCGTCACGCGGATGATCGGCCAGATGGGCGCGGGCGGCGCGATAGCCATCGGCGCTGCGCCCTTCGATCAGCAGCGCCAGCGTGTCGAACTGCCCCCGTTCACGCGGGCTCAGCCCATTCGCCACCTTGCGCGCGCCAGCAAGGGCGGTTTTGGCCGCACCCATATCGGCATAGGTCTGATGCGTGCGCGCCAATGCCAGATGGGCCAGCGCGAATTCCGGATCGGCTTCGGTAGCAGCACTCAGGTCGGCGGCGGCACCGGGATCAGCGGCAAGGAATTTGTCCACCCCGGCGATATAGTAATCCATCGCCTGTTGGCTCGTGGTCGAGATTTCCAGCCCGTATCGGTCCTGCAGCATCTTGCTTCCCCCAGATTTGCGGGCAGGTTGGCAGATCGCAGGGCATTGGCAAGCAGGTTCTTCATCTGCCGCAACAGCACAGAGGCATGCACCGGTATTTCTGCGCCGCAGCATATTGACATCGCCATAAAATTACGTCTACTCCATCTCAAACGTAACAAAATTGCCGACGCGGCGAGCGAGAACGCGAATGACCGAGATGAAAAAAGACCGCCCCTGGCTCTTCCGTACCTATGCCGGTCATTCGACCGCCAGGGCGTCAAACGCGCTTTATCGCGGCAACCTGGCCAAAGGTCAGACCGGGCTGTCCGTGGCCTTCGATCTGCCAACGCAAACCGGCTATGACAGCGATCATGAGCTTGCCGCCGGAGAGGTGGGCAAGGTCGGTGTGCCCATCGCCCATCTTGGCGATATGAGGACGCTGTTTCAGGACATACCGCTTGAACAGATGAACACCTCGATGACGATCAACGCGACTGCGCCGTGGCTGCTGGCGCTTTATATCGCGGTCGCCGGGGAACAGGGTGCCGATATTTCGGCGCTTCAGGGCACGGTCCAAAACGACATCATCAAGGAATACCTGTCACGAGGCACCTATATCTGCCCGCCGGAGCCATCGCTCAGGATGATCACGGATGTCGCTGCCTACACGCGCGAACATCTGCCGAAGTGGAACCCGATGAACGTCTGTTCCTACCACCTGCAAGAGGCCGGCGCGACGCCCGAGGAAGAACTGGCATTTGCCCTCGCCACGGCAACGGCGGTTCTGGACGATCTGAAAACCAAGGTACCGGCCGCGCATTTCCCCGCAATGGTCGGCCGTATTTCGTTCTTCGTGAACGCGGGCATCCGCTTTGTCACCGAGATGTGCAAGATGCGTGCTTTTGTCGAGTTGTGGGATCAGATCACGCAGGAACGCTATGGTGTCGACAACCCGAAATTCCGCCGCTTTCGTTACGGCGTTCAGGTCAATTCGCTGGGCCTGACCGAGCAGCAGCCCGAAAACAATGTCTACCGCATCCTGATCGAGATGCTGGCCGTGACGCTGTCGAAAAACGCCCGCGCCCGCGCGGTTCAGCTCCCGGCCTGGAACGAGGCTCTGGGCCTGCCGCGCCCCTGGGATCAGCAATGGTCCCTCAGGATGCAGCAGATCATGGCGTTCGAGACAGACCTGCTGGAATATGACGATCTATTTGATGGCAACCCGGCGGTTGAACGCAAGGTTAACGCACTGAAAAAGGGCGCGCTGGCCGAACTGGCGCAGATCGATGCGATGGGCGGGGCGGTCGGTGCCATCGAATACATGAAATCGCGGCTGGTCGAATCCAATGCCGCCCGCATTGCCGGGATCGAGGATGGTGACACGACCGTGGTCGGCGTCAACCGCTTCACCCAGGCCGAAGACAGCCCCCTGACCGCGGGGGAAGAGGCGATCATGATCGCCGATGCGGATGCCGAGGCTGATCAGGTTGCACGGCTGGCGGCATGGCGCACTGCACGCGACGCTGATGCCGTCAGGGCGGCGCTGAGCGATCTCAGGCAGGCCGCGCGCGACGGCACCAACATCATGCCCGCCTCTGTCGCGGCGGCGCGGGCCGGGGTGACAACCGGCGAATGGGGCGAGGTGATGCGCCAGGCCTTTGGCCAGTACCGGGCGCCAACGGGCGTTTCGCCCAACCCATCGAACAGAACCGAAGGGCTGGAGGAGATCAGGGCGCGCGTCGATACCGTTTCAGACCGGCTGGGACGACGGCTTAAGTTCCTGATCGGCAAGCCGGGGCTGGACGGGCATTCGAACGGGGCCGAACAGATCGCTGCGCGCGCCCGCGACTGCGGCATGGATTTCACCTATGAAGGCATCCGCCTGACCCCGGCCGAGATTACTGCCGCCGCCAAGGAACAAAAGGCGCATGTTGTCGGGCTGTCGATCCTGTCGGGCTCTCACCTGCCGCTAGTCGAAGATCTGATGCGCCAGATGGCCGCAGCCGGGCTCGGCGATATTCCTGTCATCGTCGGCGGCATCATCCCCGAAGAAGATGCCGAAAGTCTACGCGCCATGGGCGTCGCTGCGGTCTACACGCCCAAGGATTTCGAACTGAACCGCATCATGATGGATGTCGTGGCACTGGCCGACCCGCTCCGCCTCGCTGCCGAGTAACCTCAGGCCAGCAACGCGCCCACATGGTCGCGCCCGCGCAGGATCAGACCGGCATAGCCTTGCGTATCGATATTGGCGCCACAAACCACCAGCCCAACGCGCTTGCCCGCAAGTTCATCGCGCAACGGGCCAAGCGCACCCGCCAGCACTGCTCCTGCGGCGGGTTCAACCGCCATATTCAGTTCTTCCTGAAACAGCGCCATGCCCGCACAAATCTCATCATCGCTCAGCAAAACGGCTTGATCGACATAGCGCTGACAAAGGCCAAAGCTGTAGGGCAGGGCAAATGGTGCGCCCAGACTGTCGGCAAGCGTCCGCACGGCGTCCAGCCTGACCGGTTCCCCCTGTTTCAGTGACAGGTTCAGCGACGGTGCGCCCGTCGGCTCGACCGCATAGACCCTGCATTCCGGGTTCAGGAGCTTGACGGCCATGCTGACGCCACTGATCAGCCCGCCACCGCCGACGGATACGACAACCGCGTCCCGATCGGCGGCGTCCTCCATCAGTTCCAGCCCTACACCCGCCGCGCCAAGACTGGTGTTTATACCCTCATAAGGGTGAACAAAGACGCGGCCTTCCTCTTCCTGCAGCCGCTCAACCTCGGCAAAGGCAGCATGGGCGTCGTCGGTCATGACGACCGTCGCCCCCTCGGCGCGGGCCGCCGCCACCCTAAGGGGGTTGGCGGACTTCATCATCACCACCTTGGCATCCAGCCCGTATTGCCGGGCAGCCCAGGCCGCAGCGATAGCGTGATTGCCGGCGCTGACCGCCGTGATGCCACGTCTTCGCTCGGCCTCGGGGATCGCGCGCACGCAGGACAGGGCACCGCGCGCCTTAAAGGTTCCGGTATGCTGAAACAACTCGGCCTTCAGCCGCAGTTCCGCCCCGCCCATGGCATCGCGAATGATGCCGGATGTGGCCGTCAGGGTCGGTGTGCGGATGATATCCCTGCTCAGTTCGGCGTGGCGCTTGCGGATGTCATCAAGGCTGGGAATGGTCATCGGGTATCTGTCCCTTGGGCTTTCACCGGGCGAGACTGACGAAATTGGCCACGAGAGTAAACGCCATTTTCCCGTGCAACCGCATTCAGGGCTTATTGCAGCCCGGCCTCCCGGATCGCGTTGGCAACGCGGTCCTTATGCTCGGGTCGGGCATAGGGGTAGCGGTCATAAAACCGGGCAAAGGTCAGGCGCGGATTAGAGAGCGTCATGTTCGTCACCAGTTCGCGCGCCTCGACCGCATTCCCTGCCTCCCAGTTGATCGCGGCCATCACGATATTCGCAGCCGGAAAGCTGGGTGCCATCCTCAGCGCGCGGCTGCCGTAATCCAGCGCCTTTTCAAGATTGCCCAGCAGGAAATGGGCATGACCGATATGGTGCAGGCAATTGGGTGGCGGCAGCGGATCATGTTTCAGTGACGCGGCGCCGATCTCCAGCGCTTGTTCAGGATCGCCCGCATAGTTCAGCGCCTCGCAATACCATGTCAGCGCCTCGACATTGTTCGGGTCCAGCGTGCGGGTGCGCTCGAACGCTGTCATCGCCTCATCATGGCGGCCCTGAAAGGTCCGGACCCAGGCAAGCCGGCTGTTGACAAAGGATGACTTGGGGTCCAGCGCAAAGGCCTTTTCGGCTTTGCCCGCAGCAACATCCAGCCCGTCATCATATCCCGCCCAGGTAAAGGACCAGCCACTTTGATAGGGAAAGACCTGATCGGCCCAGGCAGTGGCAAAATCCGGGTCGGCGGCAACCGCCTGATCCAGCAGGTTGATGCATTCCCGGTTGGTTTCAGGTGAAAACATGAAAAACTTGGCCCGCCCGCGCAGGCTCAGCTCATAGGCTTCGATGCTGTTGGTCTGACGCCCGATCCCCGGCGCTGCGGCCAGACTGACCTTGAGCGCCGAGATGATCTTGTCCGTGATCTCGTCCTGAACATCGAAAATATCGGCAATCGTCCCGTCAAACCGGTCCGCCCAGATATGCCCACCCGTTGCCGTGTCGATCAGCTGGGCGTTGATCCGGATGCGCTCACCCGCCCTGCGCACGCTGCCCTCCAGAATATGGGCGACACCCAGTTCCCGCCCGATATCCGTCAGGTTCTTGGGCGAGTCGCGAAAGGCAAAGGAAGAGTTGCGTGCTATGACGAACAGGTCCGGTATCTTGGACAGATCGGTAATCAGGTCCTCGGTCAGACCATCGGCGAAATAAATCTGCTCGGGATCGCCACTGATATTGACAAAGGGCAAGACCGCAATCGTACGCCGATCCGCAGGGCGGCCTGTATCTTCGGCCCCGGAATTCAGGTCAGCGACAAAGCGAAACCCCTGTCGCGGATGCGTTTTGATCACACTTTGTCGGGTACCGCTGTCACCCAGCGCGGTGCGCAGGGCGTTGATACGTGCGTTCAGCGTGCCGTCTGACACGATCCGCCCGTCCCAGACGGCACCAATGATTTCATCCTTGGTGACCACGCGATCACGGTTTTCGATCAGAAAAACCAGCAGGGCAAAGACCTGTGGCTGCACCGCGATGACCTGACCATCCCCGGTCAGTTCCATCGCCTCGGTATCAATTTCATAAGGTCCGAAGGCGTATTTCATGACTTCTCAAGACGCAGGCAAGGAATATTAAGCGTGTGGCAAGCAAAACAATATCTCGTGTTCAAGCAAGGAATTCCGGAGGGGCGTAAGTTCATTACAGATCACACGAGATGAGGACAACATGGCCCACACTACTACAACCCCCGCCGCGAACCAGAAAAATTCCTTCTACAACGTCATCCGCGTTTTCCTTGAGCGCATGATGAATGCAGGCACCACTGCGGGCGAAGAGGCCCTGAACCGCGCCGAGGATATGTCCGGAATGGACACAAAGCCCTTTAACGGCATCCTCTGATAACCAAACCCGGTTCCTACCGGTTGCTTTCGCCGCCTGTCAGATGATAGCCGCCATCGAGTGAACGTGGGCTAGATATGTGACCGACAGGATAACCGAAATACTGATCTGCACGAATTGCGCCAAACAGGGGCAAAACCCGCCCGGACGGGAATTCTTGCGGGTACTTGATGCAATGGGGACCCCGGAAAATATCCGCTACCGCGCCGTGGATTGTCTGAATGCCTGTGGAGCACCCCTGGCCATGGCCGCGCAGGCAGACCGGAAATCAACCTATCTCTTTACCGGTATCGGCCCCGATATCACCCCGCGCCATATCGCGGATTTTGCCCGGATGCATGCCAGCAGCCCGGACGGGATAATTGCCGATGCGCGACCGCTGGGCGCACTCAGGTTTTGTCTGGCGGCGCTGATACCGCCGCCAAACTAGTGTATTGCTGACGGTTCAGGACGCCCGCGTCAGGCACCCGCGTCCTGCGACCGGGTCCAGAAATGGGCTGCCACCAGCCCCAGCACCGACCATGCCACAAGGCCAACGCCCATGGCCCTGCCCGCGAATTGAGCCGAGATTTCAGGCGGTGTCGGTCCCGTCAGTTCAGCCGGCAGTGGCGCACCGATCAGATGCGGCAGCAGGATCAGCGCCGCAGCCCCCAGCCAGTGAAAGATGTTCGTGCCAAAGGCGATATACCACAGGCCGACCGCCGTCGCCGCCACCGTCGGGAACCACCACAACTGCCTGAGCGCGACATCTGCCGCCGCGTTGCCCGGCACGGCGGGCGGCAGGCCAAAGGCCGGGGCAATCTGCACCGCTATGAAACCCGCTATCCCCCAGATCAGCCCGGACCGGACCGTGATGGATCGGCCGTTCATCTCGGCCAGCGCCATGGCCGATACAAGCACCAGCGCATAGCCGGTATAGGTCAGCCCGGCGAACAGAATGCTCAGCACATCGCGCAGCGGATCAAAGACAACCGACTGATCGGGAAACGCCTCGGGTTCGGATGCGAAATGGCTCAGCAGGCCCTGCTCGTACATTTCAGCCGTCAGCAATACCGGCTGCACGAACCACAATTGCAGCAGGGCCGCGATCAGCCCGGCTGCAAAACCAGCGAACACCGCGCTGGTCACGATTTTCATGGTCATGGCTAGTGGCAGGGAAAGCCGGTGGCGTGGCGCACATCATGGGCTGCGTCATGCAGCGCGCTCGCCTGCACATGCCCGGCCAGCGCGATGATCGCCACGCCAAGCGAAGCTGCGAAAATCAGCGGCAGCATGCGTGAGGCTGCACCGGTCTGCGTCTGAATAAGTGTCGTCATCTTGATCTCCTTGCTGTCACACCCGACAACATCTGGTTTCCGTTCGCCTGGCAGGTCTCCTGGCTCGCGGGTCGTTGCGTTTCGTCGGCCTTCCCCGCGCGGGGCGAGTGGCTGATGACGAACGCTCTCCGCATACAGTCGCGGGGGCGGCTCTGGCATGAGGTGCCCGAATTGGGTACACCCTTCCAGATTCCCTGTTCGTTCCCGGGCACTTTGTGCCACGATGGGAAACCAAGCCATTTGGTGTTCGCATGATGTCGCCAACAGATCAAGGTGGATTCCGTCATTTGAGCGCGACAGTGCGACGGCCAGCGCGTTACCCCAGCCGTCTTTAGCCGAAGGTTCTGAGGTCTGCGATCAGCTGATCCAGATTGCCGCGACGCTTGTCCAGCATCGCCCCAATCTCGGTACGTTCAGCCAGCATCAGGTTCACGCCTTCGATCAGAAGGTTGAAAAACTTGTCCTGACCATTGCGCGTCAGCACCAGAAACCTGACTTCGAACGGAGCCTGCCCCTGAAGCTGGGTTCGCGTTCTGACCACGAAATAGGATTTCTCGGCATAGGCATCCGTCACCTCGACCGATCCGCCGATGAATTCGCGGAACCTGCGTCCGTATTTGCGCGAGATGTAGCCCCGGAAGGCCGAGACATAGGCGTTGATCTGCGCGTTGGATGCGCTGCGGCCATCCGGGCCCAACGTGCGGCGCGCGATCAGGTCCACATCGGCATAGCGCGCGAAAATGCGCTCAAATTCCCGCAGCATCGAGGCCTCTGCGCGCCCCGAATTGATGACGCGAAATATATCGGCGACCACCGCCTCAACCAGTTTCCTCGCCCGTTCCTCGGTCAGGGCAAACGCGGGTGATGCGGCAAGGGTTGCCCCCAGCGCCATGCCTCCCTGCCCGAATTGCCGTCTTGTCAGACTATTGCGCAAAAGGGTCTCCAAACGGATCGAAATCATCTGCTATCTCGCCGTCTCCCAGTTTAAAGCGGCGGTTTTGCAGGTACAATAGCCTGAGTTGGGCATAGCTGTCAGCACTTTCGTATAGCGTGCTGTTGATCAGATCACGATTTTCATAGCGCATGTCCAGCGTGCGCCCGATCGAGACGCCCGATGCGATGTCTTCCTGGTCGTCGTTCAGGATCACGCCAAGCGGGTTCAGCGCGGCGTCAACCACGCGGCCAACCACACCCCGTTCGGTCGAGGGGCCAAGAACAGGCAATTCGACATAGGCCCCCTCGGGAACTCCCCAGACAAAGAGCGTTTCGCCGAAATCCGTATCTTCATGGTCAAGTCCGAACGACTTGGCCGGATCGAATATGCCGCCGATACCCAATGTCGTATTGATGATTAGGCGAAAAAAGTTGTTGCCGAAATTGTCCAGCCGCCCCTGGGCGAGGTTGTTGATCATGTCCCCCGGCAGTTCGAGGTTATTGGCGACATTGTTCACACCATCGCGCACCGGTTTCGGCAGCACCCCGCCATAAACCGCCGCAGCCGGGCGCAGCGCGACCGTATCCAGCCCTTTGTTCACGGCATGCATGGCGCGATTCGCACCTTCATACGGGTCCAGAACACCATTGGCGTCACGCGGTCCCGCGGCACAGGCCGCCAGCGTCGGCAGCACCAGTATCAGCAGCAATTTCTTCAACATAAGCAGTCAGGTCCCAATCAGGCGTATGGCGGGCAATCTGGCTTCCACCCCAAGGAAACAATCCGGATGCCACGCGAAAAGGTTTCATTGTTTCTCCGAATACTCAGAGCCAGCCGGGGCTGCAAGCTTGCCGTTCAAATTGTTTTCAGAATGTGGCCAATTTCTCAGCCTGTTTTTCTGTCCGTTTTTCAGCCGGTTTCTCAGTCCGTGGCCTGCCGTTCGCGCCAGAGGGCAAAGAGCCCGGCCGCCACCACGACCGCCGCGCCCAGTGCGACGTTCCACTCCACCACTTCGCCGAACAGCACCACCCCCATGATCGAGGCGAAAACCATTTGAAAATAGGCGAATGGCTGAACTTTGTGCGCCTCGGCAACCTCGTAGCAACGGATCAGCAGCCAGTGGCCCAGCGCGCCGGTCAGACAGAGCATGCCCATCCACACCCAGTCCTGCCCGCTCATCGGTTCCCAGAACCAGATGCCAATCGCCGTCATGCCGACACCGCCCGTCACGCCCGTCCAGAAAAAGCTGGTGGCCGACGTGTCACGCCGCGCCGCATAGCGCGTCAGCAATCCGTAAAGCGCGAACATCAGCGCCGACAAAAGCGGGATGAACGCGTAGGGCGAGAATACGCCCGAACCGGGCTTGAGGATCAGCAGCACCCCCAGAAAACCCACCCCGATCGCCACCCAGCGCCGCCAGCCGACACGCTCCCCCAGCACCGGGCCCGACAAAGCCGCAACCAAGAGCGGGTAGATTGCGAAAACCGCATGCGACTCCACCAGCCCCAGGTAAACGAAAGCCAGGACCATCACGCAGATTTCGGCAAAAAGGAGCACACCGCGAAAAATCTGAAAAAGCGGCTGGCTTGTCCGCGCCACCGCCCTCAGCCCGCCGGGGCGGCGCATCGAGATGGCGACGACAAAAGAGGCAAAGAACCAATAGCGGATCATCACCACCATGATCACGTTATACTCGCTGGCCAGATGGCGCGACAAACCATCCTGTGCCGCAAAAACCAGCGTCGTGGCCAGCATCAGCCATATGCCCAGGCGCGTATTTGTCATGCCGCCGAACCCAGCCTGCCGCGCGTCATGTGGCGCTTGCGGCCAAAACCGGCCACCCTCTCTACTCGGAAACCCGCCGCTGCCAGATCCCGCCTGATCTGGCCCGCCGCGGTATAGGTGGCGAATGTCCCGCCCGGTGCCGTATGCCGCGCCACCGCATGCAACAGCGTCGCTTGCCAGAGGTCCGGGTTCTTGGCCGGGGCGAACCCATCCAGAAACCACGCATCGGCCATCCCATCCCATGCCGCCAGCGTCCGGTTCGCATCACCCCTGATGATCCTCAGCACGATGTCGTCGGTCTCGAAACCATCCGGTTCTGCCGCCAGCGCCGCCAGCATCTGACCGGCCTGTTCCCCCAACTCGGGAAAGGCCGCAAGCGCCCGCGCCATATCAGCTGTCTGCATCGGATAGGCCTCGAAGGACGTAAAGGTGACACGCCCGCGACGCCCGGTTTCCCGCCAGGCCCGCCAGAGCGCGAGAAAGTTCAGACCGGTGCCAAACCCAAGCTCGGCGACATGAAATCCGTCCACCAGCCGCTGCGGCAGGTCATTGCCCTGCAAAAAGACGTGCCGCGCCTCCTCCAACCCGTTTTCCAGCGAATAATAGGGGTCGTCAAACCGGCGCGCGACGGGAATCCCGCCTTGCGTCCAGTCGATGCCGCTTTGCTGGTCAGTCGGGTTCATTTCGCCTAAAGCCGGATAAGGACCGCTCGGACAATGCGCAGGAAGGCCCGGATTGGCAATCGCGAATATCACCGTCAGAGGCGCGGGCATTTTCGGCCTGTCCATCGCCTATGAGCTACAGGCGCGGGGGGCCAAGGTCACGGTGGTAGAGCCTGAACGGCCCGGCGCCGGCAGCAGCGGCGGGCTGGTCGGTGCGCTGGCACCCCATACACCCGACAACTGGAACCCGAAAAAGGCGTTTCAACTGGCCAGTCTGGTCCGGGCCGGGACGTTCTGGCGCGATGTCGAACGCCTCTCGGGCCTTTCCAGCGGCTATGCGCCGACGGGGCGGTTGCAGCCCCTTGCCGATGAAAGGGCGGTGGAACTGGCACGCGCACGCGAAAAAATGGCCGGTATCAACTGGCAGGGCAGGGCCGTGTGGACCGTCATGCGCGATCCCGGCGAATGGGCGCCGCCATCGCCCTCGGGCTATTGGGTGCACGATACGTTATCCGCCCTCATCCATCCCCGCCGGGCAATGTCAGCGCTGGCCGCGGCCTTTGCTGCCCTTGGCGGCACGATAACGCAAGAGGACAGGCAGGCACCGGTTGAAATCTGGGCCACCGGTGCCACCGGGCTAATGGCACTTGGCCGGGAACTGGGCCGCACAGTCGGCAACGGCGTCAAGGGTCAGGCGCTTCTTGTGGATCACGATGCCGCCGGTCGGGCGCAGCTCTTTGCCGATGGCATACATATCGTGCCCCATCTGGACGGCACGGTGGCCATCGGATCGACAAGCGAGCGGGCATTCACCGATCCAACAACCACCGATCACCTGCTGGATGATCTTTATGGCAGGGCGATGTCCCTCTTTCCCGCGCTCGGGGCCGCAAAGGTTCTGGATCGCTGGGCCGGGGTCAGGCCGCGCGCGCTCAGCCGGGCGCCGCTTCTCGGGCCGCATCCGCTGCGCCCGGGTGTCTATATCGCCAATGGCGGTTTCAAGATCGGCTTTGGCATGGCACCAGAGATCGCGCGAGTCATGGCCGACCTTGTGCTCGACTGTCGCGATCACATACCCGGCGATTTCCGGATGCCGGCGGGCTAAATGCCCGTCGCGATGATCGCGTCCGCCAGAACCGGGATCGTCGCCTTGTTCAGCCCGGCGATATTCATCCGGCTGTCGGCAACCATGTAGATACCAAAGGCATCCCGCAGATGCTGCACTTGTTCAGGCGTCGCGCCCAGGCGCGAAAACATGCCCCGGTGATCGGCCAGAAATCCGAACCGGTCCGATCCCGCACGCGCGCGCAGTGCATCCGCCAGAGACTGGCGCAGGTCCAGCATGCCGATGCGGATGCCCTCCAGTTCATCCTGCCAGTCGGCCCGCAGCGCCGGGTCATTCAGGATCATCGATACCAGTCGCGCACCATGATCGGGCGGAAAGGAGATTGAGTTCCGGTTCAGCACTGACAGCATGCCCTGCGTCAGATCGCGGCTCTGGCCCGGCTCGCTGATGGCGATGATACAGCCTGCGCGTTCACGGTAGATGCCGAAATTCTTGGAACAGCTGGCCGCAATGATCACCTCGGGCAGGCTGGCCGCGATCAGGCGCAGTCCGGCAGCGTCCTGTTCCAGCCCGTCGCCAAAGCCCTGATAGGCGATATCGACAAAGGCCAGCGCCCCCCGTTCAGAAAGATGATCCGCCACGATCTGCCATTCCGGTAATGTCAGATTGGCACCTGTGGGATTGTGACAACACCCGTGCAACAGCACCACATCACCCCGCGCAACGCCATCCAGATCGGCCATCATCGCGTCGAAATCGACAGCGCGCGTTGCCGGATCGAAATAGCGGTAGGGGCGGTGTTTTTGCCCGACCTGCCTCAGGATGGCCCAGTGCACTGGCCATGTCGGATCGGATACCCAGACCGTGGCATCGGGATTGGCCCGGCCGATCATGTCCATGCCCGACCGCACGGCACCCGTTCCCCCCGAGGTCGCGGCATAGCTCAGGCGGTCGCGGTCAATCGCATCGCCCAGTACCAGCCCGGCCATCGCCTCCAGAAATTCGGGGGCCCCGGTCGGCGCGACATAGGATTTGGTGTCTTCCACCTCCCACAGCCGTTTTTCCGCTGTCTTGATCGCCCGCATGATCGGCGTCACGCCCTCGGCATTCTTGTAAACACCGACACCCAGATCAATCTTGCCGGGGCGCGGGTCATCGCGAAACAGCCCCATCAGTTCCAGTATGCCGTCACCCGGCTGAGCCTCGAGGTTTTCAAACATCAGGCCGGTCCCGTCTCGACCTTCAGATCGGAATACATGCCCCATTCCGACCATGACCCGTCATAGACCGACGTGTTGGAATGCCCGATCCGTTCCAGCGCCAGCGCCAGAACCGACGCCGTGACACCCGACCCGCAGGTGGTAATAACAGGTTTGCCCAGATCGACGCCCGCGTCATCAAAGATCCCTCGGATTTCCTCGGGCGGGCGCATCGTGTTGTCATCGCGCAGCAGGCGCCGGAAATGCACATTGCGCGAACCGGGAATGTGCCCCGAGCGCAGCCCCGGACGCACCTCGGGCTCGGTCCCTTCGAACCGGCCGGGCGAACGGGCATCCACGATCGCGTGGTCACCCAGTTTCGCTGCCGCGGCGACCTGCGTGACATCCCTGACCAGATGGGCCTGACGCCGCACCGTCATGTGCCGGTCGCGAATGACGGGGGGCAGGTCGTCAACCTCGCGGCCCTCGGCCTGCCATTTGCCGAAACCGCCGTCCAATACGGCGATGTCGGTTTTGCCCATCAGGCGGAACAGCCACCAGACCCGCGCCGCCGACAGCAGGTCGGAATTATCGTAGACCACCACCTGATGCCCGTCGCCCACGCCCATCGCCCGCATGCGCGACATGAACTTTTCAACCGTCGGCACCATATGCGGCAGTTCCGAGCGGTGATCGCTGATCTCGTCGATGTCAAAGAAACGCGCGCCGGGTATATGGGCGGTATCATATTCCGCCTTGGCATCGCGCGCCGCCCCCGGCAGATGCCATGACGCGTCCAGTATCCGCAGGTCTGGATCCCCCAGATGGGTAGCCAGCCAGTCAGTGGAGACAAGTGTTTTGGGATCGCTATGCGGCATCGGTCGGTTCCTCCGTCAACGGAATTTGACCTATCGCCGCGAATGCCGGGTGGCAAGGGGGCGCGGGGTGCCATCAGGGCACCCCGCCATCACACAGGAGTTGTCAGGAATTCGACATCATGTTCTTGAGTGCGCCAACGGCCAGAAGAACGATGCCGCCGCCAACGCCGCCCGCGCCGACCTGACCGGCCAGCGAACTTGCGTCGACATTCAGCAATTGCGTCAGCACCGTACCACCAACGCCGCCGCCGATGATGCCCGCCAGCGAGTTGATCGGAATGCCCTGGTTCAGGTTCTTGAACAGGCCGCCGGCGATATTACCGCCAACCGCGCCCGAGATCAGGCTTACCAAAAGTTCCATAGAATATATCCCTTGCTCGATGGGCCTTATTTTTGTTTCCGGCATGTGGCCCGTAACCGCCGGATGCACCCGACATGCCAGACGCAACCGCATCTGGCAAGAATTCTGGACAACTGGCGGATTTTTTCTGATTTTCAGCCGTTTTGGCGCAACAGGCGTGCCTTCTGGCGGCCCCAGTCCCGCTTGGCCTCGGTGGCGCGCTTGTCCACGTTCTTCTTACCCTTGGCGATACCGATCTTCAGCTTGGCCATGCCCTTGTGATTGAAATACAGCACCAGCGGCACCAGCGTCATGCCCTGGCGCGCCGAGGCCGACCAAAGCCGGTTGATCTCGCGTGATGACGCCAAGAGCTTGCGCCGCCGCCGCTCTTCGTGGCCCCATGTCTTGGCCTGCGCATAGGGGGCGATATAGGCGTTGACCAGCCACAGTTCACCCTCGACCACCTCGGCATAGCTCTCAGCGATATTGGCACCGCCCTGACGCAGCGACTTAACCTCTGACCCCTGCAGAACGATCCCGCATTCCAGATCGCTTTCGATCGCGTAATCGTAACGCGCGCGCCGGTTTTCGGCGATCACCTTGTAGTTCGGATCTGTCTTTTGCTTGGCCATGGTCCCGGCGATATAGGTGATCGGGGACCGGTTTGAAACCCATTGCCCGATGCCTGCACCGGCCCTATAAGCGGCAGAACTTTGGATTGGGGTCCGATGACTTTTCGTCAAAACCATCTGCTGGGTATCGAACACCTGCACCCGGACGAGATCGTTTCCCTGCTGGACCTGTCCGACAGCTATGTCGATCTGAACCGCCGCGACCACAAGCATACCGACAAGCTGACCGGTCTGACCCAGATCAACATGTTTTTCGAAAATTCCACCCGCACTCAGGCCAGTTTCGAACTGGCGGGCAAGCGGCTGGGCGCGGATGTGATGAACATGGCCATGCAGGCCTCGTCGATCAAAAAGGGCGAAACCCTGATCGACACGGCGATGACGCTGAACGCGATGCATCCCGACCTGCTGGTGGTGCGCCATCCGCATTCCGGCGCGGTCAACCTGCTGGCGGAAAAGGTCAATTGCGCGGTCCTGAATGCAGGTGACGGCCGGCACGAACACCCGACACAGGCGCTTCTGGATGCGCTGACCATTCGCCGTGCCAAAGGGCGGCTGCATCGCCTGTCCATCGCCATTTGCGGCGATATCGCCCATTCGCGGGTGGCGCGGTCAAATATCCTGCTCTTGGGCAAGATGGAAAACCGCATCCGCCTGATCGGCCCGCCGACCCTGATGCCAAGCGAGGTTTCAGAACTGGGTGTCGAGGTATTCGACAGCATGCAGGACGGGCTTGCCGATGTCGACGTGGTGATGATGCTGCGGCTTCAGCGCGAACGGATGGATGGCGGCTTTATCCCGTCCGAGCGGGAATATTACCACCGCTACGGGCTGGACGCCGAAAAGCTGCGCCATGCCCGCGACGACGCCATCGTCATGCATCCCGGCCCGATGAACCGGGGCGTCGAAATCGATGGCACGCTGGCCGATGACATCAATCGCTCGGTCATACAGGAACAGGTCGAAATGGGTGTCGCCGTACGCATGGCGGCGATGGAGCTTCTGTGCCGCAACCGCGGCCTGATCCCGGGGGATGCGCCATGACGGCATCCGCGGGCTGGGAGGGGATACTGGACGGGGATGAAACTATCCTCTGGCAGGGCCGCCCGGATGGCGGCATCATTTTTCGCCCCGGCAATATCGTGGTATTCCTCTTTGGCCTCGCCTTTGCCGGTTTCGCGCTTGTCTGGATGATCCTCGCGTCGACGGCAGGCGGATATATGTGGACATTCGGCCTCATCCATTTTTCCGTTGGTATCGGGCTGGCCATCGGCCCGATTTACTGGAGCGCCTACCGCCGCCGGCACACGTGGTACAGCCTGTCGAACAAACGGGCCTTTATCGCCACGGATATGCCGTTGCGTGGGCGGCGGCTCCGCTCATATCCCATCGATGAAAACACCATCCTCGATTACGACAACGCCGCCCCGGCAACGATCTATTTCCACGAAGAGACGCGGCGCGGCAAGAACCGGACCTATCAGGTACCCATCGGGTTCGAGAGGGTATCGGGCGGTGACGAACTTTACCGCCTGTTCCGGTCTGTCCAGAACGGTGACGCATGAGCGTGCATCCGGCATGGGCCGGTATCCTGCGCGAGGGCGAAACGATCCTGTGGCAGGGCCGCCCTGCCCCCGGCCTGCATGTCGATCGCAGCCGCCGTCATACCTTCTGGATGAGCATCCCGTTCATGCTGATATCGCTGGGCCTTCTTGTCGGCGGCATCGTCATGATTTTCGAAACCGTCCTTCTGCTGCTGTTTGCGCTGTTTTTTGGTGCGATCAGCCTGATGATATTCGGGCAGACCACATTCTGGCGCATGTGGGTCAGGCGGCACACACAGTACACGCTGACCGATCAGCGGGCGATCCTTGGCATCAGCCTGCCCTGGATGCGCCGACGGCTGAAAACCTTTGACCTGACGCGGGATGTCGCGTTCGAGCCGGGGCAGAACGGACTTGGCTCGATCATTTTCGAGCACGAGGATCAGGGTGTTGAGATCAATGACGTCCCGCAATATTACGCCGTCGGCTTCATGCACATCGCCGATGCGGATGCGGTCTGGCAAAAGGTGCAGGGCGCGTTGCAGCGGCAGCCATTCGCGTCACCACCAACGCGAAACGATACCGAGGCAGGCGCGCGATGAACCAAGGAAACCTTACGACCGTTTTTCAGAATGCCCGCCTGATCGATCCCGCTGCCGGAACCGAGCAGATCGGATCGCTGATCGCATCTGGTGGAAAAATTACCGAGATATTAACGCAAGCCACTGTATCCAAAGAATTGTTTCGCGCGCGAAACATTCCGGACAGCGCCGATATCGTTGATTGCGACGGCAAATGCCTTGCGCCGGGTATCGTCGATATCGGCGTCAAGGTCTGCGAGCCGGGCGAGCGCCACAAAGAAAGCTTTCGCACTGCGGGGCAGGCCGCGGCGGCGGGCGGGGTGACCACAATGGTCACGCGACCCGACACCGATCCCGCCATCGACAGCCCCGAAACGCTGGAATTCGTCAATCGCCGCGCCAACGAGGCCGCGCCGGTGCGCGTCCTGCCCATGGCGGCGCTGACCAAAGGGCGCCAGGGCCGCGAAATGGTCGAGATCGGCTTCCTGCAGGATGCGGGCGCGGTGGCCTTTACAGATTGCGATGCGGTGGTTCAGGATCCACGGGTGTTTGCCCGCTGCCTCTCTTATGCGCGCGGGCTGGGCGCGCTGGTGATCGCTCATCCGCAGGATAGCGGCCTGTCGCGCGGGGCGGCGGTGACGGCGGGCAAGTTCGCCACGCTGCGCGGTCTGCCCGCCGTGTCCCCCATGGCCGAGCGCATGGGACTGGAGCGCGACCTTGCCATCGTCGAGATGACGGGCGGGCGCTATCACGCCGACAACCTCTCGGCGGCGGCCGGTCTGCCGGCACTCAGGCGGGCAAAAGAGGCGGGGCTGGATGTAACAGCCGGGGTCAGTATTCATCATCTGACGCTGAACGAATTCGACGTGGGCGACTATCGCACCTTCTTCAAGGTCAAGCCGCCGCTGCGCGCTGAGGATGACCGGCTGGCCATGGTCGAGGCCGTCGCCAGCGGCCTGATCGATGTAATTTCCTCGATGCACACGCCACAGGACGAAGAATCCAAACGCCTGCCGTTCGAAGAGGCCGCATCGGGTGCGGTGGCGCTCGAGACATTGTTGCCCGCCGCGCTCAGGCTCTATCACGCGGGCATGCTGACACTGCCCGCGCTTTTCCGCGCCATGGCGCTGAACCCGGCCCGGCGCCTGGGGCTGGATGGCGGACAGCTGGCACCGGGGGCGCCTGCCGATCTGGTCATGTTCGACCCGGATGCGCCCTTTGTCCTTGACCGTTTCCGCCTGCAGTCGAAATCGAAAAACACGCCCTTCGACGGCCAGCGCATGCAGGGCAAGGTGCTGGCCACCTATGTCGCCGGGCGACGGGTCTGGGGGGCGTGATGCCGGAATTCACAACCGCACCGGGATTGCTGATCCTGACGGCGCTTCTGGCCTATCTGCTGGGGGCGGTTCCCTTTGGCATCGTGATGGCGAGACTTTTTGGTCTGGGGGATCTGCGCCGGATCGGATCGGGCAATATCGGGGCCACGAACGTCCTGCGGACCGGCAACAGGCTGGCGGCGGCGCTGACGCTGATCGGCGATGCCGGCAAGGGTGCGGCGGCGGTGCTGATCGCGGCGGCGCTTCTGGGGCGGGACGCCGCCCAGATCGCGGGTTTCGCCGCCTTTCTTGGCCATTGCTTTCCGGTCTATCTGGGATTTCAGGGCGGCAAGGGTGTGGCGACGTTTCTGGGAACGCTCATCGCGCTTTACTGGCCCGCCGGGCTGGCGGCCTGCCTGACATGGCTGCTGGTTGCGCTCGTCTCGCGCTATTCATCACTCTCGGCGCTGGTCGCGGCCATTTCCGTACCCGTCTGGCTGGTTCTGCTGGGCCGGGGGGAGGCCACGCTGATGGGTGTGGCGCTGGCAGCACTGATCATCCTGCGCCACACCGGGAATATCCGCCGTCTTGTCGCCGGTGAGGAAAGCCGGATCGAGCTGCGGCGGCGCTAGAGGCTACTTTGCCGCCATCCGTTCCACCGCGTCGGCGGTCCGCCGGGTGTTGTCGTAAATGCCCAGAAACAGGTAGAGCATGCCGCCGATCACCAGCACGTAAATGCCGCCAAAGAGCCAGATGGCCAGCCCCTGCAGAAATCCGCCATTGCCGCTGAACATGGTCACGAGGCCCCCGACGGCAACGCCAATCGCCAGCAGGATCACCAGAAGCGCCACCAGTTTGTCCAGCGCACCGATAAAGAATTCACGCATCAGAATACTCCTTTCTATCCGGATCAATGGCGCAAGTGTGGGCGTTTGGCTGTTTTCGATCAAGTCTCTTGCGATTCATACCCGGGTCGAGCTGCCTGAGGGGCGTTGCCCCTCGCGCCGGGCGCGCCCGCCGCTCACCCCAAGGTATTGTCAGAACAATGAAAGCTGCGTTGCGGATCAGATCCAGCGGCGCACGCGGGCGCAGTAATCGGCATAGTCCTGGCCGAATTTCTGCTGCATGGCGGCCTCTTCGGGCGCGATCTGGAAACGGTTGATCCAGAGGATGAAGGCCGGCAGCAGGATGAGCAGCGCGGCATGGCCCGTCCAGATGCCGGTGCCGGTGATCACGACGGCCATGCCCAGATACATCGGGTTGCGGGAATAGCGAAAGCTGCCGGATGTCACCAGCGTGCTGGCCTGGGCCACGTCGATCGGGTTGAGCGTGGTGCCGGCCCGGTGAAACCGCCGGGCGCTGGAGATGGTCAGGGCGAGGCCGAGCAGGACAAGGACCAGCCCGGCAATCCAGCTGCCGCCGAGGGAGAGGCCCGGCCACGCATATGCCGAACCCAAGAGGAGGAGGATGGTGATCAGGGCCACAAGGGGCGGTGGGATACGCATGGCGGTGTTACCTCGTCAGAAGGAATGGGCTGCGCGGCACAAATGGGTGAGTTTTTGCATGGCAAGGTCGCGCCCGAGAAAGCCGAGGCCGCAATCGGGGGCGGCGATCAGCCGTTCGGGCGGGACATGGCGGGCGACCTCATCGATCCGGGCACGAATTTCGTCAACGGTTTCAACCCGGCTGGAGGCGATGGTGACAAAGCCGATGATCAGCCGCGAACGGGTAAAGAGCGGAAAGAGCCGGTCTGGATTGTGGCGATGCGCATCCTCGAGCGAAATCTCGTCCACGATGCCATCAACCGCCTCGGCGATGCGCAGATAGCTTTCGGGATCGGCCTTGGGATAATCCGTGTCATCCAGCCGCGCGGGATAGCCGCAGCACATATGCATCACCCGGGTTACCTCTGGCGGGACGCCGTCAAAGCAGCGGCTTAGCGCATCGATGCCAAAGGCCAGCGCCTGATCGGGTTTGCGGGCGAAGACGGGCTCATCGATCTGGATATGCCGACAGCCTGCGCGTGCAAGCGCCAGCACCTCGGTATTCAGGGCCCGCGCCAGATCATGCGCGAGTTCGGCGGGATCGTCATAATGCAGGTTGGCGGTGGTATCGGTGATCGTCATCGGGCCGGGCAGCGTGATCTTGACCGGCCGGCCAGCGGCGCGCTCGGCCACCTGCCAGTCACGCACAAGAACACTGTCGCCACGGGCGCGGACAGGGCCGCGGATGCTGGGCAGGTGGCTGGTATAGGCACCGTTACGCACAAGGCGCGGTGTCAGGTTGACAAAGTCGAACCCCTCGAAATGCCGACACTGGTAATGCACATAGTTTTCGCGCCGGACCTCTCCGTCGGTTGGCAGATCGATACCGCAGGCGATCTGATCAGCCACGACCTCGGCCGTGGCGCGATCCAGCAGGGCAGTGGCCTCTGGTGTCTGGCCACGTTCCCAGCCGCGCATGACATTCTCGGTATAATCTTCCTGTTCATGTCCGGTCTGGAACCAGTCGGATATGGGCACATAGCCGGGTTTGGGGAATGCGCCGATGCAAGTGGTCGTGAGCGTCATGCCTGTCACCTTTCGTCATGACGCCATCTGGCGCGGAATCCGGCCCCGCGTCCAGCACATTCGGTCACGGCAGAACCCGTGATCAGACCGCGTGACAACGGGAAGAAAAAGCAAGATAGTGACGACAGAGAAAACCCGGAAAACGGAATCAGCAAGGGAGAGAAGAGATGAAATCACTCGGATTGGGGATTGCCCTGACGGCGATGGCCGGCGCGGTTGGTGCCACGGAACTGGGCGCGGTGGACGAGCCCATTCGCCTGGCGATCAACGAATGGACCGGTCAGCATGTCACCACGCATGTCGCGGGCCAGATGCTCGAGGCGGCCGGTTACAAGGTCGAATATGTCACTGCGGGCTACATGAACATGTATCAGGCGATGGAGGATGGCGAGTTGCACGCGGCGCTGGAGATCTGGTCGTCGAACGTGTCTGACGACTATGCCAAGAAGGTCGCCGCCGGTGGCGTGGAAGAGCTGGGCGATCTGGGTCTGGATGCCAAGGAAGGTATCGCCTACCCGGCACATGTCGCCGATATCTGCCCCGGATTGCCGGCATGGGAGGCGCTGCGCGACTGTGCGCAGCAATTTGCCACCGCAGAGACCATCCCCTCGGGCCGGCTTGTGGATTATCCCGCCGACTGGGGCACACCGGGTGCGGATCGCATGACAGGGCTTGACCTGCCGTTCAAGGCAGTGCCCGCCGGTTCCGAAGGTGCCCTGATCGCCGAGCTTCGGGCCTCGACCGAGCGCAAGTCGCCGCTTCTGATCACGTTCTGGCAGCCGCATTGGGCGATGTCGGCCTATGACGTGCAGTTCGTTGACCTGCCGGTGGGTGAGGATGCCTGTTTCAATGATCCGGCCTGGGGCCCGAACCCTAACGCAGTCAATGACTGTGATTTCGCACCATCGCGCATCTTCAAGGCGGGTTGGTCGGGCATGGCCGACAAATGGCCTGCTGCGCATGAGATCCTGTCGAACTATCAGCTGAGCGTTGCGGACCAGCAGCCCATGATGGGTGCGATCGACGTTGACGGCGGTTCGGTCGAAGAGGTGGTTGCCGACTGGATGGCTGCGAACGAAGCCAAGTGGCGCCCTGTCGTCGACGAAGCGCTGCACTGAGTTCGTCGCATGGCGACACCGGCACCGGCGGCAATCGAATGCCGCAATCTGTGGCAGGTTTTCGGCCCTGATGCCGAAAGCCAGCTATCGGCTGCCATGGAACAGGCCGGCGGCGACCCCGATGTCGCCGCCGGTAACCTGAAGGAAAAGGGATATATTCCCGCCGTCCGCGACGCCAATTTCGAGGTTATGCCGGGCGAGTTGTTTGTGATCATGGGGCTGTCGGGCTCGGGCAAGTCGACACTGATCCGATGTATCTCGCACCTGCTTGGGGCAACGAGCGGCGAAATCCGGATCGAGGGCGAAGATATCGTCAGCGCCAGCAAGAAGCGCCTGATCGAACTGCGCCGGAAAAAGCTGGGCATGGTGTTTCAGCATTTCGGCCTGTTTCCGCATATGAGCGTGGCCGACAATGTCGGCTTTCCGCTCAAGGTGCAGGGCGTCAGCCGCAAGGAACGGCGACAGCGGGCGATGGAAGTCATCTCGCTTGTCGGGCTTGAGGGGCGCGAGGATGCCTTTCCGCGCGAGTTGTCGGGTGGGCAGCGTCAGCGCGTCGGCATCGCGCGCAGCCTTGCCGTGAACCCCGATATCTGGTTTCTGGACGAGCCGTTTTCGGCGCTGGATCCGCTGATCCGCCGACAGTTGCAGGACGAATTTCTGAACATTCAGGCGACGCTGAAAAAATCGATCGTCTTTATCACCCATGACATCACCGAAGCGCTGAAACTGGCCGATCGCATCGCCATAATGCGCGATGGCAAGATCGTCCAGATCGGGACACCCGCAGAGATCGTGCTGAACCCGGCGGATGATTATGTGCGCGAGTTTTCGCGGGATGTGGCCAAGGGTCAGCATGCCTGTGTCGATTCCGTCATGCGGCCACTGGATCAGAAACCCGACAATATGCCCGACGATCCGGGATTGCGCCCGGGCATGACGCTGGACGCGGCGCTGGCGGCATGTATGCAATGCTATGAACCCGTTCCGGTGCATGATGAAAACGGTGTACTGACAGGTATCGTGCATCCTGCCGATCTGGTTGCCGCGCTGCAGGTCGAAACGAAATGAGCATCGCCGAGCCTGCCCCGGTCACGGCCCCGTGGGTGGGCAGGCTGACACCGGGCACGCGCGCGGCGCTGATTACGCTGATTGCGGGGGCGGTGACGCTGCTGCTTGCGCCCTATCTGCCGTGGATCACCATCTGGCCCGATGCATGGACTTTGCCGGCAACGCAATGGGTCGATACCGGGCTTGGCCTTGTGCTGAACCTGATCAAACCCGCCGCACGCTGGTTTTCATGGCTCATGGAGTTTCCGATGACTTGGGCGAATTTCGCGCTGGTCTCGACGCCCTGGCCGCTGGTGATCGGGGTGGTGACGGCGCTTGGCTGGTATCTGGGCGGCGCGTCCATGGCGGCGCTCGGGTTTCTGGGGCTGATATTTGTTCTGGCCTCGGGCTATTGGGTCGAGAGTATGAATACGCTGGCGCTGGTGGCGGTTTCGGTGCCGCTGGCGGTGCTGACCGGCGGGGCCATCGGTATTCTGGCCAACGAGGTGCCGCGCGTGAAATCGGCGGTTCAGGCCGTTCTGGACATCATGCAGACCGTTCCGACATTCGCCTATCTCACGCCGCTGTTGCTGCTCTTTGGTTTTGGGCCGGTGGTCGGACTGATCGCCTCGGCGATCTATGCTGCGCCGCCGATGGCACGTAACGTCATTCTGGGGCTGGAGCGGGTCGAGCCTGAAATTAAGGAAGCCGCGATGATGAGCGGTGGCAACCGGCTGCAACAGCTGTTTCTGGTCGAGATACCGACCGCCCGGCTTCAGATCATGGTGGGCGTAAACCAATGCCTGATGGCCGCACTCAGCATGGTGATCATCGCGGCGGTGATCGGCGGGTTCAACGATATCGGCTGGGAGGTTCTGTTGACCATGCGCAAGGCGCAGTTCGGTCAGGCACTGCTGGCTGGCCTTGTTATCGTGGTTTTTGCCGTCGTGATCGACCGGATGAGCGCGACGCTGGCCACGGACCGTCGGCGTTTCGACGCGCGCGTGACCTATGGCATTCTGGGCGCAACCGTCATCGTCACGGCGCTCTCTCTGGGCTTTCTTCCCGATCCGGCAACGCTGACGCTGCTGGATCCGGTGGCCGACAGCGTTGACAGCAGCCTGGGCGATTTCACCGCCGCCAATGGTGCGGCGCTGAACACGATCAAGAACGGTGCGATGTTCTATGGTCTCCTGCCGCTCAGGATCGGGCTGGACGAGGCGGTGTTGCCCTTTACATGGGGGTTTTCCTGGACCCCGGCGATGAGTGCCGGGCTCTTTGCCGCCGCCGCGCTGATCGGTGCGGTGATGGCGCTGCGCGGTAATGTCGTCGGCGGGCTGGTGGTGCTGATCGGGGCCGGTATTCTGGAAACGGGGGTCGCGCAGATGCCATGGCCCTTCGTGCTGATTGCGGTGGCGGCACTTGGCTGGGTGGCAAGCGGCTGGCGGCTGGCGGTGATATCCGTTCTACTTTTGTCGACGATCCTGATCTCGGGCCTCTGGGAACGGGCGCTTTTATCGCTTTATCTCTCTGGTGCGGCGGTCTTTGCCTGTGCTGTGGTCGGTGGCGCAATCGGTCTTCTTTGCGCTGTCAGCCCCCTTGCCTGGAAGATCATGCGCCCGATCAGCGACATGCTTCAGACCATCCCCCTTTTCGTTTTTCTCATCCCGGTGCTGATGTTCTTTCAGATCGGTGAGTTCTCGGCCTTTCTGGCCATATGTGCCTATGCCATCGTACCGATGATCCGCTATACCCGCCACGGTCTGGTCACCACGCCTGATGAGCTGATCGAGGCGGCGACATCATCGGGCGCAACCGAATGGCAGATCATGCGCGACGTGCGCGCGCCTTATGCGGCGCCAACGATCCTTTTGGGTCTGAACCAGACCATCCTTTATGCCTTTGCCATGCTTGTCATCGCCGCGCTGATCGGCACGACGGGGCTGGGCCAGTCGATCTATCTGGCGCTGGGACAGGCCGATGTCGGGCTGGGCGTATCCTCGGGCGCGGCCATGGCCATTCTGGCGCTGGTGGCCGACCGGCTGGTGCAGGGTTTTGCCGAGGAACGCCGCAAGGCGCTGGGGCTCTGACGGGGTGAGGCGCGCAATATGCCCCTGATGGCACCCGCACTTATCGCCTTTGTCGCTGCGGCGCTTTGGGGAATCTGGTGGATACCCATCCGGCTGCTCGACAGCCTGGGCTTTGCCGGTGCCTGGGGTGGGGTGCTTTTGAATGGTGGCGCGGTCGTAACTGTCCTTTTGGTGATGGCGCTTTGGCGCGTTCCCTTTCGCATCGGTCGGCGCTCGCTTATCGGGGCCATGCTGGCCGGGGTGGCCATGGGCACCTATTCGACCGCGATCAACTATTCCGACGTGGTCCGTGTGATCCTGCTTTTCTATCTTGCACCGACATGGAGCAAGCTGATCGAATGGGCGTTTCTGGGCCATCGCTGGACCATGAGCGTGAGTTTCGCGCTGATCGCCTCGCTTTTGGGGGCCTATCTGGTGCTGGGGGCCGATCTCTCGGTGTCGGGGCTGTCATTTGGCGATCTGCTGGCGCTTTTGTCGGGGATGGCATGGGCCAGCGGTGCGGCATTTGTTTTTACCGGTGACCGCACCAGCAGCGTTTCACTAACATTCAGTGCGGTTGCGGCGGGCTGCGGGATCGGGCTCATATTTGCGCTCTTCGGCCCTGCCATCGCGCCACAGGGCAATTACACCAACGGGCTGTTGATCGGACTGGCCTTTGGCGCGCTATACGTGGTGCCTGTCTCGATCATGACGCTCTGGAGTGCGCAACGTCTGGCCCCGGCGGTGCTGAGCTTTCTGCTGACGGCCGAGATCCTGTCAGGGGTCATCACCGGCGCGCTCTTTCTGGATGAACCCTTCGGCCTGCTTCAGATCATCGGCGCTGTCCTGATCATCTCCGCCGCCCTGAGCGAGGTTGTGCCCCGCCTCAGGGCACAGGCTTGACACGGCGTCCCGCGCCATCCTCAATCATGGCCATGTTCCTGCGCTTCTCCCTCATCCTCATCATCCTGATGGGTATCGCGGCCGGTCTGCCCAAACTGGCCTATCTGCCGAATGAGGCCGATTTCGGCGCGTTGCTGGGCCTGTCTGAACCGATCATTCGCGGATTCGGCGCCGCGCAGATCCTGGGTGGTGTTTTTGCATGGTTTCCGGCCTATCGGGCGCTGGGGCTGGCCATTTTACTGTTCACCTTCGCCGGATCGGTCGTACTGTTGCTGACACTAGGTCAGGTGACATTCGCGCTGATTTCGCTGGTGCCGATGCTTCTGGCGGGGCTTCTCTTTTTCCGGGAATGGCGGCGTGCCGGACGTGACTGACCGGGCATCCCAGCCAAAGCAGGCCGGGCATGGATGATCCGGCAACCCTGATCGCCATTGCGCTGATTTATGTGGTTGCGGGCACCGTCAAGGGCACGGTCGGCGTCGGGCTGCCCACAACCGCCATCGGATTGTCGACCCTTGTGCTGGACCCGCGGGCGGCCATCGCGGCGGTGCTGGTTCCCATGCTCTTTTCCAATGGCTGGCAGGTCTGGCGGACGGGGCACACGATCCGCACCGTGCGGCGCTATGGCTGGTTCATGGTGATCCTGATGCTGGGCGTCGGTGTCACCGTCCTTTTGAGCGCCAGCGCGTCTGACCGGCTGATGTTCGGATTTCTGGGCACCACCATCGTGATCTTTGTCGTGGTGAATGTCTGCCTGACCATCCCGCCGCTGCCCGCAAACTGGGACCGCCCGGCGCAAATTTCGATGGGGATTGTTGCCGGTATCATGGGTGGGCTGACCGCCGTCTGGGCGCCACCGATGGTCATCTATCTGGCCGCAAAGCGCATCGACAAGGACGAGTTCGTGCGCGCAACCGGCGTGCTGATCCTGATGGGCAGCCTGCCCCTGACGCTGGGTTATGCGCGCAATGGCGATCTGACCGCAGAGATCGCCGTGATTTCCGGCCTGCTCATCCTGCCGACACTTTTGGGTTTTTCCATCGGAGAGCGGCTGCGCGCGCGCATGTCGCAGCACCGGTTCCGGTCAGTGCTGATGGGGGTATTCTTTGTTCTTGGTCTAAACCTGCTGCGACGCGCGATCTGGTAGCGTCGTGATCATGGGCACAAATGGGCGAAGTGCGGGTATGATCGCCGCACCCTCTGGGATCGCCAGAAGGCCATGACCATCGGGACGGACCAGCACGGCGCTGAGGCCGCGCGCCTTCAGCCAATCTTCGGCCCCGCGCCAGACGGGAATGCCGCACGCGGTATCATCCCGCGCCATCAGGTAAAACCCGTTCGGCGATATGTCGTCTGACCGCACGACACCATCGGGCCCCCGCTGCAGGGCCTGCGGTACCTGCTCGCCCACGCCCGCGCCCGGTCTGCCCAGCCCCGGGCCAAGCGCGGGCCAGATCGATTTCATCCGACCAGCGGGCACAGCCCCTGCGGCGGTCTGATTGATCAACCGCCCCAGCCGCACCGACAGATCGATAAATGCGCGCGCATTGGCGGCGCGCTCGGTCTCGTAGCTTTGGAGGAGAGACGGGTCGCCACCGGCAAGGACCAGCGCCAGTTTCCATTCGAGGTTGGCAACATCGCGCATGCCCGCGCACATGCCCTGCCCCATGAATGGCGGCATCTGATGCGCCGCGTCACCCGCCAGAAAGATGCGTCCGCGTTGCCATGTCTCTGCCAGACGCGACCGGAACGTATAGATCACCGCGCGCTCAAGCTCGGCATCCTTGGGCGTGATCCAGCGGGCAAGGCCCGCCCAGACCTCATCGTCGGACACATGATCGCCCGTGCGGTCCGCGGGCAAACGCATTTCCCAGCGGCGGCGGTTCCCGGTCGAGCGGACATAGGTGGCAGGGGCATTGGCGTCGCAATGCTGGATGGAATAATCACCCAGATCGGGGCGCGGACGCTTCAGACGAACATCGATAACCAGCCAGCGTTCCTCGAACCCGAGGTCAATCAGATCGATGCCCAGCAATTCCCGACAGGACGATTGCGCGCCATCCGCCGCCACGGCAAAACGCGCCGTCAGCGCCGATCCGTCCGACAATCTGGCGATGACATTCCCGCCGGTATCGCTCAGCCCTGTCACGCCAACACCCTGCCGGTAAACAACACGCCCAAACCGCCGCAAACCGTTGCGCATGTTCTTTTCGAGTGTCGGCTGATGAAACCGATAGCTCTCGTGCCAGCCCGTAGCGCCGATTTTCCGCGCCCGCGACCAGTCGACCAGCGTGTTGCCCCCGGCATCCTGAAAGAGCATCCCCTTGCCGATCAGCGTCTGCGGCCTGACCCGCCCGGCCAGCCGCGCCGCCTGCAGGATGCGCATCACCTCTCCGTCGAAATGCACGGCCCGGGGCAGATCATAGGGCTGTGGCTGCTTTTCCACGACGATGGCGCGAAACCCCCGCAGCCCCAGAAAATGCGCCATCAACAGACCCGTCGGGCCACCGCCGACGATCAGCACATCCGTGTCGGGCGTCATAGCTCGGCTGTCGCGGTTCCCGGCACCCGCCTGCCTGCCGCATCGCGATGCACACCGTCGGGATCGATGGTGGCCAACCCCCAGAAAATCTCGATCCTGTGGCCATCGGGATCGAGGATATAGACAGCTTCGTTTTCCCCCCACGAACCATCGCCGCGCGGATGTGACGCGCTGTGCACGACAGGGCCGCGCACGATGGGCGTATCGGTTGCCCTGACCCGCTCCAGAACCGCCCGCCAGTTCGCTTCGCTGTCGCATTCCAGCGCGAAATGATGAAATGAGGGCGGACCGTCCAGATCATCCTCGGGCCGGGTCGGGCGCGGCCGGTATGTCTTGGCCGGATTATGCACCAGTACCAGTTCGTGATGCGTGTCGCCCAGGCGCAGGAATGTCAGTTCGACCGGTATCGCCGCCACCTCATGCGCCGCGTGTCGTTCCGTCAGTCTGAAGCCCAGCACATGGCGATAAAACGCGATGGACCGGTCCGTGTCACTGACCTCAACGGAAAAATGCTGCATTCGTGCAATCAGGTTTCTGCTCATGTCGCTACCCCCATTGGGGAAATCTGACCACGCGGCAGCCCGGCGCGCAAGCCATCGCCGAAAAACGCGAAAAGCCCCGGTTTCCGGGGCTTTTCTCTGTTTCCCTCAGGCCCTGCAGGCCCGGATTGCTAAGGCCTATTTCAGCGCCTTGTCGGTGATGGCATTTGTCCATGCACCCGATGGGGCCATGGTGATCACAGGATCGGAACCACCCGCCAGCAGCGTATCAACCGTACGCTGGTAATCGGCCGGATCAAGCGAACCGTCGGAACCCGCCGTCAGCTTGGCGATTTCGCCCATCATGCGGCGCTGATGCTTCACCGTCTGCGCGCCGGTCTCGTCAAACTCGAGCACGATATCGGCTGCTTCGTCCGGGTTCTCCTCGGCATATTTCCAGCCTTTCATCGATGCGCGCACGAAACGCACCAGCTTGTCCTCGAAGGCGGGATCGCTCAGGTTATCCTCAAGCACATAGATGCCATCCTCCATCGTCGCGACACCTTCGTCGGTATATTTAAAGACAACCAGTTCCTCGGGTGTCAGCCCGGCATCGATTACCTGCCAGTACTCGTTATAGGCCATGGTCGACACACAGGCCGCCTGACCGTTCAGGATCGGATCGACGTTGAAGCCCTGCTTCAGCACCTCTACGCCATCCGCGCCACCTTCGGTCGCAATGCCCAGCTGGCTCATCCAGCTCAGGAACGGGTATTCGTTGCCAAAGAACCATACGCCCAGCGTCTTGCCCGGGAAATCGGCCGTGGTTTCAACACCGGCATCCTTGCGGCAGGTCAGCATCATGCCCGCCGATTTGAAGGGCTGGGCGACATTGACCAGCGGCAGGCCCTTTTCACGTGCCGCCAGTGCGGCGGGCATCCATTCGATGACTGCATCCGCGCCGCCACCGGCGATCACCTGCGTCGGCGCGATATCCGGACCACCCGGTTTGATCGTTACCTCAATGTCCTCTTCGTCGTAAAACCCCTTCTCAAGGGCGACGTAATACCCGGCGAACTGCGCCTGCGTCACCCATTTCAGCTGAAGCGTGAATTCATCGGCATAGGCCGCCGTCGATCCGACGGCCAGCGCCGCCAGCGTGTTCAGCAAAGTCTTTTTCATGATAGTTCCCCTTGTTGGTAGGATAGCATTTCGTTTGTTATCCTCGTTGAGACGGGTGCCAGAACGTCACCCATTTTTCGGCCAGTGCCACCAGCCCGTAAAAGGTCGACCCGACGATGGCGGCGACCGTGATTTCCGCCCAGACCATATCGATGCCCAATCGACCGACCTCGGTGGATATGCGAAAGCCCATCCCGCGTGTGGGAGAGCCGAAATATTCCGCGACGATCGCCCCGATCAGCGCCAGCGTCGTCGCGATTTTCAGCCCGTTGAAGATGAACGGCATCGCCGCGGGCAGACGCAGCTTGACCAGGTTCTGCATATAGGTGGCGCCATAGGTGTGCATCAGGTCTCGCTGCATTCTATCCGTTTCCGACAGGCCCTGCACGGTATTTACGAGGATGGGAAAAAACACCATCACCACCACCACAGCCGCCTTTGACTGCCAGTCGAACCCAAACCATCCCACGAGAATGGGCGCGGTACCCACAATCGGCAGCGCGGCAACGAAATTGCCGATGGGCAGCAACCCGCGCTTGAGAAAGGGGGAGCGGTCGATGGCAATGGCCGCCGCGAAGGCCGCCCCGGCCCCGATCAGGTATCCCGACACCGCCCCCTTGAGCGCTGTCTGGACGAAATCAATCCAGAGCGTCTCGGTCGAGGACAGGAATCGCGCCAGCACCGCGCTGGGTGCGGGCAGGATAATGGGCGAGACGCCCAGCCCCTTGACCAGCCCCTCCCAGAGAACCAGAACCGACAGGCCGAATATCACGGGCACAAGCACCCGCGTCATCGCCCGATCCGCCCGGTGGCGCACCAGCCAGATATTCAGCGCCCATGCGGCGGCCCAGAACAAGAGGGAAATCAGAACCCAGCTCATTCGGCCATACCCATTTTCCTGAGCGCGAGCTTCTGCAACAGACCCACGATGGTGACCAGAGCACCGGCCAGGATCGCCGCCGCGAAAAGCGCCGACCAGATCATGATCGGATTGCCGAACTGATCGCCGATTAGGATGCGCGCACCCAGACCCCGGATCGCGCCGGTGGGCAGTTCACCCACGATCGTCCCCACCAGCGCCGCGGCGATACCTACCTTGAGCGAGGTAAAGAGATATGGCACCGAGCTTGGCAGCCTCAGTTTCCAGAAAATCTCGAACCCGCTTGCGCTATAGGTCTTGAGCAGATCAAGCTGCATGGCCGCCGGTGAGCGCAACCCCTTGACCATGCCGACCAGCACCGGGAAATAGCAGAGATAGGCCGAAATGATGGCTTTGGCGACGCCGCGCTCTTCAATCCCGAGCGCGGCCAGAAGAACGATGATCATCGGCGCAAGGGCCACGATGGGTATCGTCTGGCTGACAATGGCCCAGGGCATCAGGCTCATTTCCAGCGTCCGGAAATACACAATCCCCACAGCCATCAAGAGACCCAGCGTCGTACCCAGCAGAAACCCCCAGAATGTCGCCGAGAGGGTGATCCAGCCGTGAAAAACCAGACTGCGCTTTGAGGTCACCTTTTTCTCGACCGTGGTCTTCCACAACTCCTGCCCGACCTGATGCGGCGGTGGCAGGCGCGGACGCTCCTGCGACATCGTATTGGCGACAAGTTCGGAAAAGCCGAGCGTCTTGCCCTGTTTGGCCGCCCGGTCCTGCGCCCAGGGTGCATTCATCACAATGGCGGCCCCGTACCAGATCACCACCAGCACGGCCAAAACGGTCAATACGGGCGCTAGGTTCCGAAACATCGCACCCCCGCCTGTTTCATTGTTCCAAAAATACCTCTGCCCGCGGTCTGAACGGGCGCCGAAGGCCCGGAACTTTCTTGCCTCCGGCGCAGGTATTTTAAGAACAATGAAAGGTTTATCATTCTGATATTGATTTGCGGTACAGGCTGAGGAGCCGATGACCGCGAACGATGAAGGCACCCTGTCCGCCCCGGCGGGCGGGGTGTTTGTTTGCCGAAGTCAGTCATAGGAATGCCCGGCACGCAGCCCCTCCCTGACGCGATGTGCGATTTCCAGAAATGCCTGGCTTTCCCGGATATCAAGCGGCCTTTCGCGCGGCAGATCACTCTCGATGATTTCGGTGATACGGCCCGGGCGCGGGCTCATCACGACGATCTTGGTCGAGAGATAGACAGCCTCGGGGATCGAATGGGTAACAAATCCGATGGTTTTCTCGGTCCGTGCCCAAAGCGCCAGAAGTTGCTCGTTCAGGTGATCGCGCACGATCTCGTCCAGCGCGCCGAAGGGCTCATCCATCAGCAGGATATCGGCATCAAACGCCAGCGCACGCGCGATCGAGGCGCGCTGCTGCATGCCCCCCGACAATTGCCAGGGGTATTTCCTGTCAAACCCGTCCAGATCGACAAGGCTGAGCGTGCGCGCCACCCGCTCTTCCTGTTCCTGACGGGAATATCCCATGATCTCGAGCGGCAGACGGATATTGCCGCCGATTGTGCGCCAGGGATAAAGACCCGCCGCCTGAAAGACATAGCCATAGGCGCGGTTCCGGCGGGCCTCTGCCGGGGTCATGCCGTTGACAGCGACCTCCCCTGCGGTTGGCGCCTCCAGATCGGCAATCACGCGCAGAAACGTGGTTTTGCCGCATCCGGACGGCCCGATGAAGCTGACGAACTCGCCTTTGCCGATATCCAGATTGATGTCCTTCAGGGCGTGTATCGGGCCGTCATTGGTCTGGAATGTCAGGTCCAGTCCACGTGCCGAAATCACGGTGTTGCTTGACACGGTATCTGTAGTGACGGTCATAGTGGGCACGATCCGAAATGTTCCGCCGCTGCAGGAGGAGATGACAATGTCACGCCAGTCCGGAACCTGCCACAAGCTGCGCCCCGGCCAGACCTACTCGGGCAAGCAGGGCTTTGACTATTTCGAGGGGATTGCCAAAGAGACAACCGGCGCCCAGGCAATCTGCATGCATATCCTGAGCGTCCCGCCCGGCGGGCGGGCCAAGGCGCATAAGCACGAGACTCATGAGACCGCGATTTACATGATCTCGGGCGAAGCGGTGATGTTCTGGGGGGATAGGCTCGAGCACCGGATGGAGATCGCGCCGGGCGATCTGGTCTATATCCCGGCCGATACGCCGCACCTGCCGATAAATCCGGGCACATCAGACGCCGTGGCCGTGATCGCACGCACGGACCCGCATGAACAGGAAAGCGTCGTCTTGCTGCCCGAACTGGACAGTCTGGTCCCTGAGTAATCAGCCCCGGGGCCGGTTTCGCCTGCCTGCCGCCGCCCACCCGCATCAGATGCCGGCAGGAATGTTCAGCGGATCGCGCTGGATCATCTTGGGCGCGGTCACCTGTTTCCATTTTGACAGTGCCTTATGCGCCGATGGAAAGGCGGGGCGCGGTACAAATTTTCCCCGGCCCGGATTGGGCTGCGAATTCTGACCCCAGGCCCAGATCACGTCACCCCGGCTGAGCGTATAGCGTGATTGCGCCTGCACCTCGAAACCTTCGAAGACGTTGTAATCCAGCACGGAATGGTGGTTCGACGGGGAAATCGTCTTGGTGATCTTGGGATCCCAGACCACGATATCGGCATCCGCGCCTTCGACGATGGCCCCTTTCTTGGGATAGATGTTCAGGATCTTGGCGACATTGGTCGATGTCGCGGCAACAAACTCGTTGGGTGTCAGCCGCCCGGTCTCCACCCCCTCGGTCCACAGCACCGCCAGCCGTTCCTCCAGCCCGTTTGAGCCATTGGGAATAATCCTGAAATCGTCGCGCCCGGCGCGTTTCTGTTCGGTGTTGAAAGCCGCGTGATCGGTGGCCACGACCTGCAGCGAACCGGCCTGCAGCCCCGCCCACAGGCTGTCCTGATGATCCTTGGAGCGGAAGGGAGGTGACATCACGCGCCGCGCTGCATGATCCCAGTCGGTATTGAAATATTCCCGCTCGTCCAGCGTGAGGAACTGGATCAGCGGCTCCCCGTAAACCCGCATGCCTTTCTGCCGGGCGCGCCGGATCGCCTCATGCGCCTGTTCGCAGGATACATGCACAATATAGAGCGGCACACCGGCGGCATCGGCGATGGTGATCGCGCGGTTCGCGGCCTCGCCTTCCAGCTCGGGCGGGCGGGAATAGGCATGGCCTTCGGGCCCGGTGATGCCTTCGTTGAAGTATTTCTCCTGCAGCTCGGCCACAAGATCGCCGTTCTCGGCATGGACCATCGGCAGCGCACCCAGTTCGGCACAACGCTTGAACGAGGCGAACATCTCGTCATCCTCGATCATCAGCGCGCCCTTGTAGGCCATGAAATGCTTGAAGGAATTCACCCCCATATCGACCGCGTCCTTCATCTCGTTAAAGACGCTTTCATCCCAGCCGGTGATCGCCATGTGATAGCCGACATCAGAACAGATCTGGGGCGCGGATTTGCGGTGCCACTCGTTGATGGCATTCTTGATCGAGCCATCGGCGCCCGGCAGACAGAAATCCACGATCATGGTCGTGCCGCCCACCGCGGCGGCCCATGTGCCGCTTTCGAATGTTTCGGCCGCCGTTGTCCCCATGAACGGCATTTCCAGATGCGTATGCGGATCGATGCCGCCGGGGATGACATAGGCCCCCTCGGCATCGATGTATTCGTCGCCCTTCAGATCCTGGCCGATCTCGCGGATCGTCTCACCTTCGATCAGTACATCCGCCTCATAGCTGCGGTCTGCCGTGCAGACCGTGCCGCCCTTGATCACCTTGGTCATCTGCTATCTCCCAGAACATCCCGCTTCATTGTTCACCCAATACCTCGGGGGTCCGGGGGCGGCGCCCCCGGCCGGTCGGATGGGCGCATCGCGCTCATTCGACGATTCCCGCCGTCTCGACCACCGCATGCATCAGCACCTCGGCGCCCGCCGTGGCCCATTCCCGGGTAATCTCCTCAGCCTCATTGTGGCTCAGCCCATCGACACAGGGGCACATCACCATCGCCGTCGGGGCCACGCGGTTGATCCAGCAGGCATCATGCCCGGCGCCCGAAATCAGGTCGCGATGCGAATAGCCCAGCCGCTCTGCCGCATCGCGCACGGCGGTGACGCAGTCGGCATCAAAGGCCACGGGGTCAAACCCGCCAACCTTCTCAAAGGCGATCTCCAGCCCCATGTCGTCGGCGATGCGCTGGCCCTCTGTTTTCAGCCGCGCCTCCATATCCTCGATTACCGCCAGATCGGGCGAGCGGAAGTCTATGGTGAAAACCGCCTTGCCGGGGATCACGTTGCGCGAATTTGGATGGATATCGATATGTCCCGCCGCCCCCACGGCATGGGGGGCGTGGCTCAGCGCGATTTCGTCGACCTTTTCCAGAATGCGCGCCATGCCCAGACCGGCATTTTTGCGCATCGGCATCGGGGTCGATCCGGTATGCGCCTCCTTGCCGGTAACCGTGACCTGCGTCCAGCTCAGCCCCTGCCCGTGGGTAACCACGCCGATATCGATCCCCTCGGCCTCTAGGATCGGGCCCTGTTCGATATGCAATTCGAAAAACGCGTGCATCTTTCGCGCGCCGGTTTCCTCTTCGCCGCGCCAGCCGATACGTTTCAGTTCGTCGCCGAACTTTTTGCCCTCGGCATCTTCGCGCGCATAGGCCCAGTCCTGGCTGTGCACTCCGGCAAATACCCCCGAGGCGAGCATTGCGGGCGCAAACCGGGTGCCCTCTTCATTGGTGAAATTCGTGACAACGATCGGGTGCCGGGTCTTGATATCCAGATCGTTCAGCGTCCGGATCATTTCCAATGGCCCGAGGACCCCCAGCACCCCATCGTATTTGCCGCCGGTTGGCTGCGTGTCGAGGTGGGAACCGACATAGACAGGGAGAGCATCCGCATCGGTTCCCTCTCTCCGGGCGAACATATTGCCCATCTGGTCAAGACCCATGCTCATGCCCGCTGCCTCGCACCATTTCCGGAACAGGCTGCGCCCTTCGGCATCTTCATCGGTTACCGTCTGGCGGTTGTTGCCGCCGGCGACACCCGGGCCGATCTTTGCCATCTCCATCAGGCTGTCCCAAAGCCGGTCGCCATTGATCTTCAGATTGCTGATCGCGCCTTTCATGTGCCCCCCAATCCACGGTGAAACTTGCATTGCCCAGTTTCTGACCATACGGTCAAACTATGGCGGTTTCCTGACCGTTTGGTCAAGAACTTTCTGAGAGGAGCCCCATGGCGACAACCCCGATTTCAGGCCGCCAGAAAAACAGGCGGCAGGAGAACGAAAAGGCCATTCTTTGGGCAGCCGAGAGAGTATTTGCCGAAGCCGGGTATGGCGGGGCGACCATGCAGCTGATCGCCGATCTGGCCGGGCTGCCCAAGGCCAATATCCATTATTATTTCCAGACCAAGGAAGAGCTTTACCGCCGCGTCGTCAGCAACATTTTCAACATCTGGCTCGAGGCGGCGGCCTTTGACGAGACCGCCAGCCCGGCCGAGGGGATCGGCGCCTATATCGACGCCAAGATGGATCTCAGCCGCACCCATCCGCATGGCTCGCGCGTCTGGGCGTCCGAGGTGATGCACGGCGCCCCGATCATTCAGGACTATCTCGAGGATGTACTGATCGAATGGACAGAGGGCCGGATCGGCGTGATCCAGAACTGGATCGATCAGGGGTTGATGAACCCGATCAGCCCGCGTCATTTGCTCTATCTGCTTTGGGCCACCACCCAGCACTATGCCGATTTCGGCCACCAGATCGAAACCCTGAACAATGGCGAGCCCCTGAGTGACGCCCAATGGGAAGACGCCAAGAACTCGGTCAAGGCGATCGTGCTGACCGGTATCGGTGTCACCGACCCGCATCGCGGCGTTTGACCGATCCGCCGCTGCCGGTCTATCACGGGAAAACCCCGGAACGAGATCAATGACCGCTACCAAACCCCTGACACGCATCCAGCAAAAGAACCGCGCGGCCATACTGGATGCGGCGCTGGATGTGTTTTCGGCGCATGGCTACCGGGGTGCTACGGTCGATCAGATCGCGCTGCAGGCCGGATTGTCCAAACCCAACCTTCTTTACTACTTTCCGTCCAAGGATGCGATCCATGTCGCGCTGTTGACGGGGCTGCTGAGCACATGGCTCGCGCCGCTCGAACAGCTGGACCCGGACGGGGAACCGGTTGAGGAAATTCTGAAATATGTCGATCTCAAGCTGACGATGGCGGAAACCTATCCGCGCGAAAGCCGCCTTTTTGCCAACGAGATCGTGCAGGGTGCGCCGCGTATCCACGACAATCTGACCGGCCCGCTACGCAGGCTGGTCGATGAGAAATGCGCCGTGATCGCGGGTTGGATCGCGCGCGGGCTGATCGCGCCGGTTGATCCCCATCACCTGATTTTTTCGATCTGGGCCACGACCCAGCATTACGCGGATTTTGATGTACAGGTCAGGGCGGTGCTGGGTGATGCCGCCGAAAACCGCTTTGCCATTGCCCGGGAACACCTGAGAATGCTTTTTTCGCGTCTGCTGACGCCCGGGGCCGCCGGATGATCCGGTTCTGCCGCGGACATTGGCAGCTCTTGCTGATCACGGCGCTCTTGTACATCTTCTGGAACACGCCCGTGGCCGCCCCGGTCTGGATGCTGGTCGTGTTCTTTCACGAGGGCGCGCATGGTCTGGCCACGATCCTGACCGGCGGGATCATCGAAGAGCTGGTGCTTGATCCGCGTCAGGGCGGTTCGCTGACATCGCGGGGCGGCAATTTCTTTGCCATCGCGTCTGCGGGCTATCTGGGGTCTCTGCTGATCGGTGTGGTCTATTTCGCGCTGGCGCTGCGCACCGACTGGGACCGGCTGTTGCTGGCCTTTTGCGGCGGGATCAGCCTCGTGATCGCGGCACTTTATGTCAGGGACAGTTTCTCGGTCGCCTTTGCGGTTGTGACCGGGCTGGTGCTGATCGGCATCGCATGGAAACTCCCCGCCACGATCAGTGATCTGGTGCTGCGCATCATCGGCCTCGCCTCGATCCTTTATGTGCCATACGATATATTCTCGGACACGTTTCGCCAGAGCGGCGGCTCGGACGCGGCGATGCTGGCTGCCGAATTTGGCGGCAGCGAGCGGTTTTGGGGTGGCCTCTGGCTGATCATCAGCCTGATCTGGATCGGCCTCTGTTTCCGGTTCGTCCTTGGCCCCGACAGCAATCTTCACCTCGCCCGCCCGGGCCCCGGCAGGCGAAGCTAGCGCAGACGCCGCCGCAGGGCCTATTCTGCGGCTGTCGACATCGGATTGTTGGGATGTGTCGTCCAGTTGGCGTAATCCGGATCGACCTTTTTGCCTGTGCGTTTGTCAACCGCGCCGGGTGCCAGCGTTTCCATGGTAATGCACCCCTCGACCGGGCAGACATTGACACAAAGATTGCAGGCAACACATTCGTCATCCTGCACCTCGAACACACGCTCGGGCGACATCGTGATTGCCTGATGCGAAGTATCCTCGCAGGCGGCATAGCAGCGGCCGCATTTGATACATGCCTCTTGGTCGATACGCGCCTTGGTGATGTGGTTCAGGTTGAGATACTGCCAGTCGGTCACATTGGGCACGGCACGGCCCTGAAAATCGGCCAGCGTCGCGTGGCCCTGTTCGTCCATCCATTCCCCAAGGCCCGAGATCATTTCCTGCACGATCTTGAAGCCATAGGTCATCGCCGCGGTGCAGACCTGAACCGATCCGGCACCCAGCGCGATGAATTCCGCCGCATCGCGCCAAGTGGTGACACCGCCAATACCCGAAATCGGCATCCCGGCGGTTTCCGGGTCGCGCGCGATCTCGGCCACCATGTTCAGTGCGATGGGTTTGACCGCAGGGCCGCAATAGCCGCCATGACTGCCCTTGCCGTCAATCGACGGCTCGGGGCTGAAATTATCCAGATTGACCGAGGTGATCGATGAGATGGTGTTGATCAGCGAAACGGCATCCGCCCCGCCGGCACGGGCCGCACGGGCGGGATAGCGGATATCGGTGATATTCGGCGTCAGCTTGACGATCACGGGCATGCGGGTGTGTTTCTTGCACCAGCGCGCGACCATTTCGATATATTCCGGCACCTGACCTACCGCCGATCCCATGCCGCGTTCGCTCATGCCATGGGGACAACCGAAATTCAGTTCGATCCCGTCGCATTCGGTGTCTTCAACCTCTGCAAGGATCTTTTTCCATGGCTCCTCTTCGCAGGGCACCATGATCGACGCCACCACGGCCCGGTCGGGCCATTTGCGCTTGACCGCCTTCATTTCCTGAAGATTAACCTCGAGCGGACGGTCGGTGATCAGTTCGATGTTGTTCAATCCCAAAAGCCGCCGATCCGCCCCCCAGATCGCGCCATAGCGCGGGCCGTTGACATTGACGATGGGCGGGCCTTCTTCGCCCAGCGTCTTCCAGACGACGCCGCCCCATCCGGCCTCGAACGCGCGTTCGACATTATACTGCTTGTCCGTCGGAGGTGCCGAGGCCAGCCAGAACGGGTTGGGTGATTTAATTCCGATGAAATTCGTTGTCAGGTCGGCCATGTCGCCTCCTCCCTTATGCGCTTAGCGAGGCATGGATCGCCTCGGCAGCATCGCGGCCTTCGGCCACGGCTGTCACTGTCAGATCGTCGCCACCGCTGGCACAATCGCCCCCGGCCCAGACACGGGGCACTGATGTGGCCCCGGTCGCGTCCACCCTGATCTTGCCGCCCTCCAGCTCCAGCTGATCGGCCGCGAGGTCCAGAACCTGCCCGATGGCAGACAGCACCTGATCGGCCCTGATATCAAAGGTATCGTCGGTAATGGTCAGCCCGTCCTTGCCGGCAACTGTATGGGCAAATGTCGCAATCACCTCATCGCCATCGCGCCGCAGACCGGCAGGTGCCGCGTTGCAAATGATCCGCACCCCGCGGGTCTGCGCCAACTCCTGCTCGAAACCCGAGGCACCCATTGCATCCCGGTCGCGGCGATAAACCATCGTCACCTCTTCCGCGCCCAGCAGGCGGGACTGCACAGCCGCATCTACCGCCGTCATGCCCCCGCCGATCACGACCACCCGCCGCCCGACGGGAACGCCCGTCAGATCGGTGGCCTGACGCAGTTCGGCGATGAAATCCGTTGCATTCCGTTCGGGCCCTTCGGCGCCGTTCAACGACCGGTTCCCGCCCAGCCCCGCGCCGATGAAAACGGCGTCATGGGAATCCAGCAGGCCATCCAGCGTCAGATCAGTGCCCAGCGCCTGTCCATGGCGAATGTTGATCCCGCCCACTGATAAGAGCCAGTCAAGCTCGGCCTGGGCAAAGCCATCTACCGTCTTGTAGGCAGCGATACCGTATTCATTCAGCCCGCCACCCTTTTCGCGCGCCTCATAGATCGTGACATCATGGCCCCTGACCGCCAGCCGATGCGCACAGGAAAGCCCCGCCGGACCCGCCCCGATCACCGCAATACTGCGCCCGGTCGGTGCTGCCCGTTCAAAAGGATGTCCCGTCTCGGACATCAGCGCATCGGTGGCAAAGCGCTGCAGCTGCCCGATCAGCACCGGTTTGCCCTCTGCCGTTTCGCGTACGCATACCTCTTCGCACAGCGTCTCGGTCGGGCAGACGCGCGCGCACATCCCGCCCAGAATGTTTTGCTCCAGAATGGTACGTGCCGCCGATTTTTCGTGGCCCGTTGCAATCTGGCGAATGAAAAGCGGTATGTCGATCGAGGTCGGACAGGCCGTCACACAGGGCGCGTCATAACAGAAATAGCACCTGTCGGCGGCCACCATCGCTTCGTGGCGTTCCAGTGGCGGGTGGAGGTCTGCGAAATTTTCGGCCAGCGTCTGTTGATCCAGACGCCCGGCAACGATCCCATCCCGGCGCGTGGCTTCGGACATTGACATCTCTCCCGGTTGTTTTGCTCGGAAAAGATACCGGGTTTCATTTTTTTATCAACTGGTAAAATTTTAGGGCTGGACGAATTCATCCACACTATAGCCCTGCAGGAAAAGCAGCGCCGTCAGATCACCGTGGTTGATCCGCAGATCGGACTGCGCCGCGACTGCAGGCTTGGCGTGCAGCGCCACACCCATCCCCGCACGCGCCAGCATGCCCAGATCATTCGCCCCGTCCCCGACCGCGATCACGTCCGCCTCTTCGATACCCAGCCGGGCGGTGATCTCATCCAGCGCTTCAACCTTGGCTGCCCGGCCCAGGATCGGCGGCAAAACCTCACCTGTCAGACACCCGTCCGACATTTCGAGCCTGTTGGCCCGGTGCTCGTCAAATCCCAACCGCCCGGCCACAACCGCGGTAAAGGCGGTAAACCCGCCCGAGACCAGCGCCGTATAGGCCCCGCTGCCCAGCATCGTCGCCAGAAGGGTTTCGCCGCCCGGCATATAGGTGATCCGCGTCCTGATGACCCTGTCAATCACCCCGGCATCCAGCCCTTTCAGCAGGCCCACCCGCTCGGTCAGGGCAGCGTTGAAATCCAGTTCTCCGTTCATGGCCCGGGCCGTAATCGCCGCCACGCGCGCGCCAAAGCCGGCCTCGGCGGCCAGTTCATCAATGCATTCCTGCCGGATCATCGTGCTGTCCATATCGGCCAGCAGCATCTTTTTCCGGCGCCCCTCTGACGGCACGACGGCCATGTCGATGCCCACTGCCTGCAGGCTGTTCCAGACATCCTCTCTGTTGTCGGGAAGGTGCCGTATCGGGAACTCCGCCGCCCGGTCGGGGCTCAACCAGGTCACCACACCCCCGCCCCAGGCGTTGCGCAACGCCTCGACCGCCGCCGCATCAAGGGCCGCACCGGCAGGATCCGAAACAAGGACGACGACATGCATGACAGGAATTTCCGATGATGAACGCTGACGATGATTGAGGTCGTTTTTTCGACCCCGGGCGTCGCTTACCCCAGATTATCCGGTTGTGAAAGGGAACAAACCGCTCTATCCCCGCAGGCGGGACACCCCTCCCCAACGAGGGGCGCATATCTGTAAGGGTAACATGATGAGCATTACGAAACCGGCGACGCGGCCGGCCAATCCGCGTTTTTCTTCTGGCCCCTGCGCCAAACCCCCCACATGGACAACAGATGCACTCGCCGATGCCGCGCTTGGCCGTTCGCACCGCGCCGCCATCGGCAAGGATAAGCTGAAGGCCGCCATCGAGGGCACGCGCGAGATCCTCGGCATCCCGTCGGACTTCCATATCGGCATCGTGCCCGCCTCGGACACCGGCGCGTTCGAAATGGCGATGTGGAACCTCCTCGGGGAACGGCCTGTCGAGATGCTGGCCTGGGAAAGCTTTGGCGCGGGCTGGGTCACCGACGCGGTCAAACAACTGCGCATCGACGCAACCGAACACCTCGCCCCCTATGGCGGGATTGTCGATTTCACCACCATCAATTTCGATCACGATGTCTGTTTCACCTGGAATGGCACCACATCCGGCGTACGCCTGCCCGACGGCAGCGCCATTCCCGCCGACCGCGCCGGGCTGACGCTGTGCGATGCGACATCGGCCGCCTTTGCCGCCGATCTGCCCTGGGACAGGCTGGATGCAACGACATTCTCGTGGCAAAAGGTACTGGGTGGCGAGGCCGCGCATGGCATCCTGATCCTGTCACCCCGCGCTGTCGAACGCCTCAAGACATATACACCCGCCTGGCCGCTCCCGAAAATCTTTCGCCTGACCAAGGGCGGCAGGCTGATCGAGGGCATCTTTACCGGTGCCACGATCAACACGCCCTCCATGCTCTGCGTCGAGGATTACCTCTTTGCGCTTGACTGGGCCCGGGCCCAGGGCGGCCTTGACGGGCTGATCGCACGCGCCGATGCCAATACCGGGGCGGTCGGTGAATTCGTAGCCGCGCATGACTGGATTGATCACCTTGCCACCGATCCGGCCACGCGCTCGAACACGTCGGTCTGCCTGAAATTCACCGATACCCGCATCACCGACGGCGCAGGTTTTGCAAAATCCGTCGCCAGACGGCTCGAAGCTGAAGGTGTTGCTTATGATATCGGTGCCTATCGCGACGCACCGCCGGGCCTGCGCATCTGGTGTGGTGCCACGGTCGAGTTGTCGGATATCCGCGCACTCCTGCCATGGATCGACTGGGCCTACCGGACCGAGATCGCGGCCCTGGCTCACGCGGCCTGATCCCTTCTCTTTTGCATAAATACTCATATTCCGCGGCTTGCCTCAGGCACCGCGCTGACAAGGACAAAACCCATGACACCCAAAGTGCTCGTCTCCGACAAACTTTCGGAAACCGCCGTTCAGATCTTCCGGGATCGCGGCATCGAAGTCGATTTCGAACCCGGCCTCGGCAAGGATAAGGATCGCCTGCGCGAGGTGATCGGCCAGTATGACGGTCTGGCCATCCGCTCGGCAACCAAGGTCACCGACAAGCTTCTGGCTTCGGCAGACCGGCTCAGGGTGATTGGCCGAGCCGGGATCGGCACCGATAATATCGACAAGGCCGCCGCCTCCAAAATGGGGGTGATCGTGATGAACACGCCCTTTGGCAACATGATCACCACCGCCGAACACGCCATTGCGATGATGTTCGCCGTCGCGCGCCAGATCCCCGAAGCCTCGGCCAGCACCCATGCCGGCAAATGGGAGAAGTCGAAATTCATGGGCGTCGAACTAACCAACAAGACATTGGGCGTCATCGGCGCGGGCAACATCGGCGGTATCGTCTGCCGCCGGGCGCGCGGGCTCGAGATGAAGGTGATGGCCTATGACCCCTTTCTCTCGGATGAACGCGCCGATCAGCTGGGCGTACAGAAGGTCGAATTGGATGAATTGCTGGCCAGATCGGATTTCATCACGCTGCACGTGCCGCTGATTGAAGCAACCCGCAATATCCTCAGCCGCGAAAACCTGATGAAAACCAAACCGGGTGTACGCATCATCAACTGTGCACGCGGTGGACTGGTGGACGAAGAGGCCTTGGCCGAACTCCTGAAATCCGGCCATGTCGCCGGGGCGGGATTTGACGTCTTTGCCGTTGAACCGGCCACTGACAATCCGCTTTTCGATCTGCCCAATGTCGTCTGCACACCGCATCTGGGCGCGGCCACGACCGAGGCGCAGGAAAACGTCGCCCTGCAGGTGGCTGAACAGATGTCGGACTACCTGCTGACAGGCGCGGTGCAGAACTCGCTCAACATGCCGTCGGTTACCGCCGAAGAGGCCAAGGTGATGGGCCCGTGGCTGGCACTGGCCGATCATCTGGGCTCATTTGTTGGCCAGATGACGGATGAGCCGATCAAGGCGATCAACATCCTCTATGACGGGCTGGTTGCGGATATGAACCTCGAGGCGCTGAACTGCGCCGTGGTGGCCGGGCTGCTCAAGGCCAATAATCCAGACCTCAACATGGTCTCTGCCCCCGTCATCGCCAAGGAACGCGGCATTTCCATTTCGCGCACGACGCAGGGCAAATCCGGGGTTTTCGATGCCTATATCAAGCTGACCGTGGTAACCGACAAACGCGAACGCTCGATCGCGGGCACGGTGTTTTCCGACGGCAAGCCGCGTTTCATTCAGATCAAGGGGATCAATATCGATGCCGAGATCGGCGCGCATATGCTCTATACAACCAATCGCGACGTGCCGGGCATTATCGGCGCACTGGGTCAGACAATGGGTGAAAACGGTGTCAATATCGCGAACTTTACCCTTGGCCGTGACGAGGTTGGCGGCGATGCCATCGCGCTGCTGTACATCGACCACCCCGTACCGGCCGAGGTGATTGGCAAATTGCATGACACGGGCCTCTTTCAGACGATAAGTCCGCTCCGGTTCGACATATCCTGAATCGGCGACGGGGGCTGGCCAATTCAGGCTGGCCCCGGGCCCCGGCCCGGAACGAAAGCAACAGGACAAAACAGGTGATCCGCAGCTACGCCATTGGCGACATTCACGGCCAGATCGATCTGTTGCGCGCCGCGCATCAGCGTATCGCGGCAGACCGCGCACACCACGGTGATATGGATGCGCCAGTCATTCACCTTGGTGATCTGACGGATCGTGGGCCAGAGAGCCGCGCCGTGATCGACTATCTTCTTGACGGGATTGCCAAAGGGGCGCCCTGGATCGTGATCAAGGGCAATCACGACCGCATGTTCGCCCTTTTTTGTCGTGCCCGGCCAATGCGCGACACCGTCCTGCGGCCCGGTCTGGACTGGCTGCACCCCCGGCTGGGCGGTTCGACGACGCTGGCCTCCTATGGCATATCCAACGCCTGGGAACGCTTCCTGCCCGAGGTTCATGGCGAGGCCCGCAAACTTGTGCCTGCCGCCCATCTGGATTTTCTGGAAAACCTGCCGCTCTGGCATCGCCGGGGACCGGTATTCTTTGTCCATGCGGGCATTCGTCCGGGCGTGGCGCTGACACACCAGACCGAGGATGACCTCTTGTGGATACGGCGTGAATTCCATGATTCGGATGCCGATCACGGTGCGCTGATCGTGCATGGCCACACGCCGATTGATGTGGCCACGGATTACGGCAACCGCATCAATCTTGATACGGGTGCGGCCTATGGCGGTCCGCTAACGGCGGCGGTGTTTGAGGATGATCAGCGTTTCGAACTGACCGACAATGGTCGTGCAACTTTCAACCGACCTCCTCCACAGGAATCTGAGGCCTGACAAACCGGTCGGTGGCGGTGCCGGAATGTTAGAACCAAATAGATGAATTTCCCACGCGAATACCATCCTTAGTTGTAGATTCTGCACCCATCACAAGATTTTGACAATCCATCACGGGTCTGTAACAGTGTGACATGGGCGAAGTCTGCCGCAAGAGCAGAAAAGCAAGAGGATCACGAGGGCAGAAATGCGCGCCGAAAGTCAGGACGCGTTTATCGAGACCACACTCCGGCATTTTGCTGTCCTGCGGAACCCGGCCCCGGGCCAGAGCCGCAGCGACAAGCCATTTCCCGATGACTGGTTCGATCTGCCCGAACGGCTGCTGGCCGATCTGGGGGCAATGTTTTTTCTGATCAGCCTGACAGGGTTTCATCGCAACCGGTCGCTGGCCGATGCGTTTTCCGTTCTCGAGCCGCCGCTGAGACTGGGACAGTATCGAATTTTTCGTTCGGGAGGACATCCCCGGGCTTTTATCACCTGGGGCGGGCTTAGCAGGGTGGCCGAACACCGGTTGGCAATTCAGCATGTTCCGCTTGAGCCGCAGGACTGGAATTCTGGCCCATCCATGTGGCTGACCGATTTCGTCGCGCCCTTTGGGCATATACGCCAGATTGTACCGATGCTCAGCGAAAACCCGAACCTGACATCGGTCCGGACCCTTTGGCATAATCGCCCGGGCACCCGTTACCGCATTGTCGAATGGAGCCGCCCCGCCGGTCAAAGCCGTATCCGTGTCAAATCTTACGGTGTCGGGCAGTTTGAAAAACATCTGGCTGGGGAGGGCTGAACCATGGGCGCACCGATCATTGTCGGTGATACAACCGGTTCCCCGACTGAGCCCAGCGACATTGTCACGGGCGATCTGGATGATCTGAATTTTCGTTACCCAAACGACACATGGTCGATCATCAGCGGCCCCAGCTATGGCGTTGCGACGATTGACGCCAGTACCGGCGAATGGAGCTATGACCTCGACGAAACCCATCCCGCTTATACGGCGCTGGATCCGGGGGAAGAGCTTGACGATTTGTTCACCGTCCAGCTGACCGATACCGGCGGGACCGATACTCAGGTCGTTACCATCACGCTGGTTGGCGTGACCTGCTTTGCCGAAGGGACCCTGATCGAGACGGATCGTGGCAAGCTGCCGGTAGAATCGCTTGTGCCGGGCGACAGGTTACGGACCATGGATCATGGCCTGCAGGAACTGGAATGGGTCGGGCGGCGCGTTGTCGATGCCTCGGGCGACCTGGCGCCCATCTGTTTTACAGCCGGAACAATGGGCAATGAACGCGACCTGCTGGTATCGCCGCAGCACCGGATGCTGATCACGGGCTGGCGCGCCGAACTGATCGCCGGAGAAAACGAAGTTCTGGTCGCTGCCAAGCATCTGGTCAATGGCGACACGATCTATCGCCAGCCGCGCGAGAGCATCCGGTATTTCCATCTGATGTTCGCCGATCACGAGATCATCTTTGCCGAAAACCTGCCAACCGAGAGTTTTTATTCCGGTGGCGATGCCGCAAAAACGATCCCCGGCCTCGCCGAGGAATTGTCGCGTCTCTATCCCGAAACTCCGGCGGGCAGGTCGCCCGAAGTGTTGACCGCACGCCCTGTTCTGACGGCGCGTGAAGCCTGCCTGCTGGGACCGATTCAGTAAAAATTTGCTTTTTCAACGGTTTCCGGGCAGGCTGACGCCATGTGACTCTAGGGGGATTTAAAATGCGCAATTCAAGAATACTTATCGCGGCCTCTGCCGCCATTCTGGGATTTGCCACCGCCGCGCATGCGCAGGCATGGGGTGCGGTCGGTGTCGGGCCCGGCGGCGCATGGGGCTGGTCGGTCGGCCACTGGTCGGGCGACGAGGCTGTCAACTCGATGCAGGGCTATTGCGAATGGGATTGCGACAACGTGCATACATTCGTCAATTCCTGTGGTGCGATCGCGATTTCATCCTCCGGCGCATGGGGCTTTGCCGCGCGCGCGAACGAGGAATGGGCACGTGAGGTTTCGGTCTTTCTGTGCGAAGATCATGGCCGTGACTGCTGGGTCGAGGTGTCGGCCTGCGCGTTCTGACAACGCTCCATTCTTGACCTGAACGGGCGCGTCATGTCTTAACGCGCCCGTGTTCAGGTATTTCAGACCACGCAAGCGTAAGAAGCCTGCCAAACCGCGGCTTGGGCCGGTCCGGCGAATGCGCCGGGGCCTGCGCAATGTGTTTTTGCTGATCTTTGCCGCAGTCGTGGCAGTCATCACGCTATTTGCAGCGGTCAATCCGCCCACAACCGCCTATATGATCGCCGAGGCGCGCCGTCTGGGCGGCATTGACCGGCAATGGATTCCGATCACCGAAGTCGCCCCGGTCTTTGCGCGATCCGTCGTTGCCGCCGAAGACGCCAATTTCTGCCTGCACTGGGGTTTCGACATGGAGCAGATACGCACCGCGATCGATGGCGGCAGTCTGCGCGGCGCGTCGACCATCACCCAGCAGATGGTCAAGAACCTGTTTCTGTGGCAGGGCCGAAGCTGGACGCGCAAGGCACTCGAGGCGTTTCTGACGCCGATCGTCGAAATCATCTGGACAAAACAGCGTATCCTCGAGGTCTATCTGAACATTGTCGAGTTTGACGAGGGCGTGTTCGGCATCGATGCGGCGGCACATGCCTATTTCCGCACCGAGCCCGCGCGACTGACGGCGGCTCAGGCCGCGCGGATTGCCGTCGTTCTGCCCAATCCCAAGGGCCGGGACGCCGCCAACCTGTCTGCCAAGAACCTGAGATGGGCCGAACAGGTCGCCGATGGTGCGGCAACGATTGACCGTGATGGTCGCGCCGCGTGCTTCGAGGTTGAAAACCGCTGATACTAAGGGCAATAGGGACCAAAGCAGAAAAAGCCGAGCACACCGGATGAACCGCCTCTATCACACACCCCTGTCACCGTTTTGCCGAAAAGTCCGCCTGGTCCTGGGCGAAAAGAAGATCGAGGTCGAACTGATCGATGAGCGCTATTGGGAGGAGAGCCCGGAATTCCTGCGCCGAAACCCGGCGGGCAAGGTGCCCGTCCTGCGCACAAACGGCCTGACCCTGAGCGAAAGCAGCGCGATCTGCGAATATCTGGAAGAGGTTTATCCCAGCCCCGCGCTGATGCCCAAAACCCCGGCCGAGCGCGCCGAGGTTCGCCGTCTGGTCAGCTGGTTCGATGACAAGTTCCACAACGAGGTGACCTCGAAACTCCTGTATGAGCGGGTCAACAAGAAGCTGACCGGCGCGGGCTATCCCGACAGTTCGAATGTCAAGATCGGCGCACGGCGCATCAAGTTCCACCTCGATTACATGGGCTGGCTGCTGGATCAGCGCCGCTGGCTGGCCGGGGATGCGATGACCATGGCCGATTTCGCGGCGGCAGCGCATCTGTCATCGCTCGACTATATCCGCGATGTCGACTGGAACCGCAGCGCCCAGGTGCGCGAATGGTATGCCAAGATCAAGTCGCGACCTGCCTTTCGTTCGATCCTTGCCGATCAGGTCCCCGGATTTCCCCAGCCCGCGCATTACGCGGATCTGGATTTTTGACGCTGAAAGAGCAACTCATCGAATTTGCCCGCGATGCGGGATTTGCAAAGGTCGGCATTTGCCGCCCCGATAGTGTGCCTGAAACCGCCGAGAGGCTGCGCGCCTTTCTGGATTTGGGCTATCACGGGCAGATGGGCTGGATGGCGGAGCGCACCCATTGGCGGGGCAACGCTGCCGCGCTCTGGCCCGAGGCGCGCTCGGTGATCATGCTGGCCGAGCCCTATACGCCGCAGGACGATCCGCTGGCGGTGCTGGACCAGCACGAGCGTGGTGCAATAAGTGTCTATGCCCGCAACCGCGACTATCATGATATCGTCAAAAAGCGGCTGAAACGGGTCGGTCGCTGGCTGATCGATGCCGGTGGCGGTGAGATCAAGGTCTTTGTCGATACGGCCCCGGTGATGGAAAAACCGCTGGGCGCTGCGGCCGGGCTGGGCTGGCAGGGCAAGCACACGAACCTCGTCTCGCGCGATCTGGGCAACTGGTTTTTTCTGGGCGCGATCTTTACGACGCTGGAAATTGCACCCGACAGGCCCGGTGCCGATGCCTGCGGCAATTGCCGGGCATGTCTGGATATCTGCCCCACGGATGCCTTTCCCGCTCCTTACCGGCTGGATGCGCGGCGTTGCATTTCCTATCTGACGATCGAACATGACGGGCCTGTGGACCCGGCGCTGCGCCCGCTGATGGGCAACCGCATCTATGGCTGCGATGATTGTCTGGCTGTCTGTCCGTGGAACAAATTCGCGGTTTCGGCGCAGGAGCAAAAATATCACGCGCGGGAGGATCTGACCGCACCGGAGCTGGACCGGCTGGCGCGGCTGGATGATGCCGCATTTCGCAAGATGTTCGCCGGCTCACCCATCAAGCGCACGGGCCGGGGGCGGTTTGTACGCAATGTGGCCTATGCCATCGGCAATTCCGGCAGTGCGCGCCTTCGGGATGCCGCGCGGCATCTGGCAGGTGATGCGGATGCGACGGTGGCCGAAGCAGGCAGATGGGCGCTGTCGCGGCTGCCTGCCTGACCGGTCGCGCTGTGGCAGGCCGGGGGCCACAGGTATTTTCAGAACAATGAAGACCGGATCAGAGCATCCGGATAACGTTTTTGTCGATGGCCAGCATATAGCCCTTGCGGCTGATATTCTTGATCAGCAACTCGCTGACCATCTGATTGCCCAGCTGATCACGCAGCCGTTTGATACGCGTGGCGCCTGCGGCCTCTTCGCAATCGGCGGCGGGCTTGCCCGAGAGGATCGCCTCGAGCTCGATTCCGGTCAGCACGTCATCGTCAAGCCGCGCCTCGGCCAGAATCGACAGCGTTTCGATCGAGGCTTCGGTGAGCTTGAATTCCATGTTGTTGAGAAAGACCTTGCGTTCCTCGCGGCTGACGATCAGCGAATTGACCTGAATGCCCGCGCGCTCGACCTGGGCCATGCGCCGGTTGAGCGCGACAAGCGCGATGAGAAAGACAAGCGACGCCACGAGGAGCGCGGTGGCAAAGACAAGCAGGACGAAGATCACGAAACGGTAGGATGCGAGCGTTTCGGAAAACGAGGTGCCCGACTGGGCGAGGATTTCCAGAAGCTTGATTTCGGCTGCCGAGGTCAGATCGTCGTTTTCGACGAATATCCGCTCGACCCGTTCGTTGAAGGCATTGGCATCCGGCAGGTTCACAAAGAGCACGAGCGCCGCCACCAGCAGAATGACGACAATCGCGAGCACCCCGAAGATCACGACGCGGTTGCTGGCTTTGACGGTCTCAGTACTTGAGATAGAATTCTCCGGCATTTCCCTTTCGCGCGCTCAGCCCCGTTTCGTCAAATGTAGAGAGGATGTTCAAAAGCTGCCAGCCATTTGACGTGAGCCGCGCGGAAACGGTGGATCGCAGCCCACTCAGCCCGGCACAATCACCATTGCTGATCTTCATCACGCCATAGTGGAGCTTGAGCGGGTAGGTGCGCTTGGCCTTGTAATCGACATAGCAGGCCGCGTTGGCCGGTGCTGCGATCATTAGCGCTGCGATGATATATATAAGGTGTTTCATGCCCCCACCTTCCCCAAACCCTTAAGGTTATTCAATAACCAAAGGCCGTGTCGGGACGTGTTATTCGATAACAGGGTGGTGTTATTGCCTCGCAGTCCGGGGTGCGGCCACGGTTGGTTCATCCAATACCGGTGGCGCGGGGTCGCCGGATCACAACAAAGGGGATGTACCCATGATCAAGTCGATTACAACCACACTCGCCGCGGCCGCCATTGTCGTTTCACCCGTTGCCGTGAAGCCCGCCGCAGCCAATCACGATATCTCGCGTGCGCTTCTGGGGATTGCCGCGGTAGCTCTGATCGCCAACGAGATCGATAAAAACAAGAAGAAGAAGGCCGCCGCGGTTCAGACCTATCAGCCCCCGGCGAAGAAAAAGAAGCATGTCGCGCACAAGCCCAAGCCCAAGCCGAAGGCCAAGCAGTGTCTGCGCCAGCGCTGGACCGAAAATGGCTGGGTCACCTACAAGAGCCAGAAGTGCCTGGAGCGTCTGGGCCTTGTCGATACCAAGCCCAAGGAGTGCCTGCGCAAGCGCTGGACGCCGACCGGCTGGGAAAAATATTACGCGCAGCGGTGCCTGGCCAGACACGGCTATAACTGATCCTCCTCGGTTTTCATCAGGTATCGAGCAGGGAGCGTCGGGAGAAATCCCGGCGCTTTTTTGTTGCGCGCCCGGTCGGGGCGATGCATCGGTTGGCCATGCGAGACAGACCGGATTACAGCCACGAGGACGATTTGATGCGCCATGGCCATGCCCGGATTGCCGGCATTGACGAGGCCGGGCGCGGGCCCATCGCCGGGCCGGTTACCGCGGCTGCGGTGATCCTGAACCCGCGCGCCATCCCCGAGGGGCTGAACGATTCCAAGAAACTGACCGCGAAGCGGCGCGAATACCTCTTTGATGCGCTGATGCGGATGGCCCGGGTATCGGTCGCCCATGCCAGCGTCGCCGAGATCGAGACGCTGAATATCCGCATGGCGACGCATCTGGCGATGCGGCGCGCCCTGCTGGGGCTGGATGTCCCCCCTGATCACGTCCTGATCGACGGGCGCGATGTACCTGACGGGCTGCCCTGCCCCGGCCGGGCGATCATCGGCGGCGACGGCAAATCACTCTCGATTGCCGCGGCTTCGGTCATTGCCAAGGTGACGCGCGACAGGGTGATGGTGGATTTGGCGCAACACCATCCGGGCTATGGATGGGAACAGAACGCAGGCTATCCCACAAAAAGCCACATTGCTGCCTTAAATGACTATGGCGTTACACAACATCATCGGCGCACCTATGGGCCCGTCCACAACATGTTGAGCAAGAGGTATTCTTAACGTGTTGATTCAAAAAAGAAATTGACCGCGAATCGGCTTTGACTCATGTTTAGCCCAACATTCGGACGCAGATAAAAACCAGCGCCGGAACGAGGCAGAGATGACGAAGACCAGTACAACGGCGGCCCCGGCGCTGCCGCTGAATCAGATACTTGACGGCGATTGTGTGGAGGTGATGCAAAGCCTCCCTCCGGCCTCGGTCGACCTGATCTTTGCCGATCCGCCCTATAATCTTCAGCTTAAGGGTGATCTGCACCGTCCCGACAATTCCAAGGTCGATGCGGTGGATGATCACTGGGATCAATTCGCGAGTTTTGCAGCCTACGATACCTTTTCCCAAGACTGGTTGAGAGCTGCACGCCGGTTACTCAAACCCAATGGTGCAGTTTGGGTAATCGGCTCTTATCACAACATCTTTCGCCTTGGCGCAACGCTGCAAAGCGAAGGCTTCTGGATCCTGAATGATGTTGTCTGGCGCAAGTCCAACCCGATGCCGAATTTCCGGGGCAAGCGGCTGACAAATGCGCATGAGACCCTGATCTGGGCCGCGAAATCCGAGCAGAGCAAATACCGCTTTAACTATGATGCGCTCAAGGCGCTGAATGACGGTATCCAGATGCGGTCGGACTGGGTGTTGCCGATCTGTACCGGGCATGAGCGGCTCAAGGATGAAAAGGGTGACAAGGCGCATCCGACGCAAAAGCCCGAGGCGCTCTTGCATCGTGTTCTTGTCGGCACGACCGAGCCGGGCGACGTGGTGCTGGATCCGTTCTTTGGCACCGGCACGACCGGCGCCGTGGCCAAGATGCTGGGCCGGGATTTCATCGGGATCGAACGCGAGGCCGCCTATCGCCGCGTGGCCGAGGAGCGGCTGAAAGATGTCCGCCGCTATGACCGGTCGGCGCTGGAAGTGAGCCAGTCCAAACGCGCAGAGCCGCGCGTGCCCTTCGGGCAGTTGATCGAACGCGGCATGCTGCGCCCGGGCGAGAACCTGTTTTCGCTGAACGGACGCCACCGGGCCAAGGTCCGCGCAGACGGCACGCTGATCGGCGAGGATGTCAAGGGATCGATCCATCAGGTCGGTGCCGCGCTGGAGGGCGCGCCCAGCTGCAATGGCTGGACCTACTGGGCCTACAAGCAGGACGGCAAGATGATCCCGATCGATCTGTTGCGCCAGCAGATACGCGCCGAAATGGCCAACTGAATTTCACGAATACCGCCGGTGCCTGTGGCCTGACTACATGGCACTAACTTGGCCCCGCCCCTGGCGGGGCCTTTTTTTCGTGGCGATTGCCCGGCGGGACGCGGTGTGCTGCGGTTGTTCACGTTGATCATGGATGGCGGGAGTGGGTCCCGCACGACCACGTATTCGCGACTGAAAATGAAAATAGATTTCTTCGGGCCACTCACGCCTTCTGAAGGTTGGATCGGGCATCGAACCATTCGCTTGCGGCTAAGAACCGCTGAGCCAGATATTTGCAAGTGATGCATTTCCACGAAACCAACTCTGGCAAGTCCGTTCGCCCATGAAATTCGTGTGATTTGACAGCAGGACTGCCAATTTTCATCAGTTCAACGTTCAAATAACTTTGGCTTGATTGACTATTCTGGTGCAAATTCATCGATCAGTTTCCTTCTGTTAATTGGCATTGATTGATCGTTGGCACAGAGACTGCGATGCTTCGCTGTTTGACACAAACGACCAATTCTCAAACAATGCGTTAGGAAAACTTACTCATGAGATGGCACGCAAACTACCAAATCTAAATCAGCTTCGAGCATTCGAAGCAGCCGCAAGGCATCAGAGTTTCAAAGATGCCGCCGACGAACTTTGTGTCACCCATGCTGCCGTGAGCCGTCAGATCAAGTTGTTGGAGGCGTACTTTGACGTTCGTCTATTTGACAGACGTACACGCCGGGTGGAGTCAACGACAGCGGCGAAAGAACTTGGTGCGAAGCTAACCAGACTATTCGACGAGATTGAACAAGCATCATTGGCTTTAGGTGGTGACGTGCTGAAGGGCGAGCTCCGAATCTCCGTTCCACCTTATTTTTCGGATCGCATACTGATGCCCCGACTTGCAGAGTTTCATTTGTCGTACCCAGATTTAACAATCACAGCGACCCCGGAGGCGAACCTGATCAATTTGAAAAGCTCAACGTACAACGCTGCCATCAGATATGGCGAAGGCAACTGGGAAGGGTTGCACGCAATCCGTTTGCACCGAACCGAGCTTATTCCTGTGGCATCGCCTGCGTTAATTGGAGACCGTGAATTGCCACTCAACGCACTTGACATTGCCAAGTTTCCAAAGGGGTGTCTTAAAGGCCAAGAAATAGACTGGCTGAAGTGGCTCCAAGTTGCTGGGCACGACGACGATCCCGGAACGATTTTGACTTACGACCCAGGAACGAGGGTGATCGACTTAGCCTATTCTGGCCATTGCATTGCTTTGATCAGTACTATGATTGCAGCGGAAGACCTTGAGATGGGCAGATTGGTTCGACTGAATTCGGCAACTTTGGTCAGTGACCGTGCAATGCATCTTGTCTATCCCGAGCGCGAAACAGGTGATCCTCGATTGAGGATTTTCGCTGAATGGCTTGCGACTGAAATCAACAAGATTGGTGCTCAATCTGGCTAGTGGAGGCCCTATATACGCCAAACAGCCCGTTCAATTCCGCCGGCCCATCTGCCTGCTTCTCACCTCAGCTACTCTGAAATAGCTGGCGCCTCCCTGTCCGCGCACCATACACTTGCCCGCGCAGCTTCTGCACCACTTCGCACGGCATTGGTGCGGCACCACACCCGTTTCGTCAAAGCTTCCAACTGAATGTCGTCGCGTCCTCGGACACATCCCACAGGCGTTCCATGACAGCCTTGTCATAGGCGTGCGGGTGCAGCGTGCCCTTTCCGACGGGTCCGGTGAATTCCATGCGGCCGGTGGGGCCGTAGAGGGCGCGTTCCTCCAAACCTTCCTCGGTTGCGCACATCACTTCGGGCCAAGAACCCATTTCGGCTGACTGGGTGATGGGCAGACGCGCCATGAACCAGAACATGATGCGCGTTGCCCGGTTGGCGCTGGTCGTGACCAGTGATGTCCGGGATGCACCGGGATGACAGACATAGACCCTGACATCGGTTCTGCCCGCGGCTTTCAGCCGGTCCTGCAGTTCGTAGGCAAACATCATTTGCGCCAGTTTGCTCTGACAATAGGTGCGGTTCTGGTGATAATTCCTGTCCCAGTTCATATCGTCGAACTGGATCGTCCTGATCCCCATATTGTAGCCAAGGCTGCTGACGACCACGATCCTGCCTTTCGATGCCTCGACCCGGTCAAAGAGCAGCCCGCAAAGCAGGAAATGGCCATAGTGGTTCGTGCCCAGCATGCTTTCAAAACCGTCCTCGGTCAGCTTCTGCGTTGGCACCTGCGCGATGGCGGCGTTGCAGATCAGGGCGTCGATCCGGGGGACGGTTTTCAGAACTTCTGCCGCTGCTTCGCGCACACTCGCCAATGAGGCGAGGTTCATTCGGATGAAATCCACCTCGGCTTCGGCACCAAATTCCCGTTTCAGATCCGCGACGGCTGGCTTGGATCTTTCTGCTGAGCGGTTCAGCATCACCACCCGGGCGCCCCTGGCCAGCAGGGTCCGTGCAGCCTGAAATCCGGCCCCCGCATTCGCACCGGTGATCAGATAGGTCTTACCCGACAGTGGCGGCAGACGCCCGGGTGTCCAGCCCCCGGGCCCGAATGTGGTGTCAGGCATGGTCTTTCTCCTTGTGCTGGCCGGCCATGCAGGCCGTGCCGCGTGTTGCGCTTCGATTTGTAAATAAATCTCTTGGTAAGTATTAAACAGACCATATTATCGCAAATACATGCCTGATTATATCAATAGACTTGATCAGCTCATGCACCATGTTCTAGAGCACGAGCATGAGCAAAGACGAAATCCGGGAACTGATTGCACGCCGCACACAAAAGGACGGCCTGACGGATACCGGCATAGACGGTATGCGTCTGTTCAGGGCGACACAGGCGATCCCCTGTGTTCCGGCGGTCTATGAACCCTGCATCGTGGCGATTGTTAGCGGCACCAAGGAGGCGGTGCTCGATGGTAAAAGATATATCTATGACAACCACCGGTATCTTTGCTGTCCCATGTCGATGCCGGTCAGGGCGGGGACACCTTCCGCCGCGCCCGACGATCCCCTTTACGGCGTCCTAATCACGCTGGATGCGCGCGTGATGACCGAACTTGCAATCGAAATGGAAAACGCTGGCGGCATGCCGGGCAAAGGCGATGCAGAAGAGCGCATTCAGGGGATCAAGCTGGCGGCATGGGACCCGGCCTTTGGTGACGCACTGCTGCGCCTGCTGCAACTCGGCGCGGATCCGGTTGACACGGCTGTTCTGGGGGCGGTGCGGCTGCGCGAGCTTTACTATGCTATCCTCAAAGGCGAGGCGGGGATATTTGCCCGGCGGGCCTTTGGCGCTGGCAATGCCATCGCGCGGTCCATCGCACATGTATCGGCCCGGCTTGATGCGCCGGTTTCCATAGACGACATGGCAGGCCGCGCCGGCATGAGCCGCGCTGCGTTCCACCGCAAGTTCAAAGAGGCCACGACGATGTCGCCGATCCAGTTCGTCAAATCGATGCGGCTGAACAATGCGGCAATGCGCATCGCCAGTGGCATGACCGTCAGCGCGGCGGCAATGGATGTGGGTTATGTCAGTGCTTCTCAGTTCAGCCGGGAGTTCAGGCGCATGTACGGCCGGTCACCCCGGCAATGGGGAGAAGCCCAGCAACTGCCGCCGGGTATTGCGTGATGCCTGACGGTACGACCAGCAGTGACCCAGGATTGACCCATCACAAGGGGCGGTTCTGTCGGGCAAAGCAACCTTGAATTGCCGCGCCCTGTCAGCGCTCACGCAAATCAGCAACGGTGCCTGCGTGGGGTATAGTTGGTGGTGAGGACGCTGGCACTACGACACCGTTGAGAACAGTGAATCGGTCTTCTTTTCGGTTTGATTTCAAGCAAAGACGAGGAGCGCGAGAATGAAGCCCGTCGTTTCGGTTCTGACAGCGCCGTAATGCCCGCAGGGTGGACACTGCGGCTATCTGGCGGCGCGGGTAGTCCGCGCTTCACACCAATAAATCCGCGTTGGGGAGCAATCAATCGATGATCAAAGCTCGTATTTCATGAAGACCAGATAAGGCTCGTACTCAGACGGGTTCGCATTTTCCGGATAGCGCGGAATGTATTGAAAGCCATGTCTCTCGTACATTGAAAGCATCGGGCGATTGCCTTTTGCTGTATCGACGTAAATTGTTCGACATCCCATGTTTCTGGCTTCTGCGATACGCATTTCGAACAAGCGTTTTCCAAGGCCATGACCCTGCGCTTCGGGCCTGACAAACATGCGTTTCATCTCGACGGCGTCCGGTCTGATCCGGCGCATTGCACCGCAGCCCAGCAATTGCCCGGCCTCGCCACGTGCCAATGCCAGACGCCCATCAGGCGGCAGCATTTCATCAAGATGGTTGATTGAACTCCGCACCAAATCTTCGGGCGCCAGAACCGGTCCTCCGGCGGCTTCAAACGCTCTCAGGACGACAGTGTAATAGTCGAACAGCAGCTCTTCGAATGCCGCTATGTTAGGAACTTTGGAAACAAACGAGACATCTGAGATCACTGGAACCGGTCCTCATTGAATACCAGCAGTTGTCGCAGTTTGGGTCCGAAGGCGCAACACAGACAGTTTGTGGGGCGAGGTGATGAGTGATGATTGAAATGGCCACGCTGCAGGTCTTAGCCGGCAGCTCCGCCGTCAATTACAAGGCGGGCGGAGCGAACTTTTGCAACGGCTGCGCCATGGTCCGCGTTGTACGAGGTGTCATCCGTGACTTACGTTGTACCGGGTGCTACGGTCAGTGAGCAATTCAAGCAACCGACCCACAACAATGACAATTTTTCGAGACTCGTTTCCTCCCAACAATGCCGAACTGTTCTTGGCCTACGCAGGGATGGAAACCGACTTGATTTTCAATCAGGGCATAGACCTGCCGGGCTTTGCGTCATACCCGCTTTTGAAAACCACTGAGGGTCGAGAGCTTCTCACGGGATATCTGAACGACCTGATCACCTTGGGCAAGGTAACGGATGTTGGGGTCATTCTTGAAAGCCCGACATGGGTTGCAAACCGAGACCGGGGGGCTGCGATTGGATACACTTTCGACGAACTCAGGAAACTCAATCAAGACGCAATCGCCTTGATGGCGGCAGTACGGTCAAAGAGCGACCACGCGCCGATCGTCATCAGTGCAAATATTGGACCGCGCGAGGATGCCTACGCCCCGGAAGCGCAAATGAACTCGGATGAGGCAGAACGCTATCACTCTGAGCAAATATCGGTGCTGGCCGCAACAGATGTGGACGTGATCAGCGGATACACTTTGGCGTATCCATCTGAAGCAATTGGGATTGTCAGGGCGGCCCGCAGGTTTGGGCTTCCGGTGGTCATTGCTTTCACAGTTGAAACCGACGGGCGGTTGCCAACAGGAGAGCTATTGAAAGAAGCAATAGCGGAGGTCGATGCCGCAACTGACGACTATGCGGCCTACTTCATGATCAACTGCGCACATCCCGATCATTTCTCTGGAATTCTTGAAGACGCACCCTGGATGCAGCGCGTAAAAGGTATCATTGCCAATGCCTCACGCTGCAGCCACGCCGAACTGGACCAAGCCGAAGAACTGGACGACGGCAATCCAACCGAGTTGGGTGCGCAGTTGTCAGATATCAGGCGAAAGTTCCCTCATATTCAGGTTTTGGGGGGATGTTGTGGCACAGACATGCGCCACATGGGCCAGATCGTGACCGCCGCTCAAACACTTTGAGCCGACAATCGTCGCGCCGTCGCATCGTAGGCATATGGGCCCAAACCAGACCATCTCTGCCCGGCGACTCGGCTACTTTCGCCTGTCGATAATTTACCGGCTTCGGCATCGGCACCGGTGATCGCGGCGCCCTGTCACATCCTGTGATCCCGATCACACCCCAGCCAGCCCACACCCGGCCACCCGCATTTGATCCATGTCAGTTACAGGCGTCGCCGTATGTGGCACATTTTGCCCGATCTCGGGGCAAAGGACGGGCGATGATGCAGGGTGCCGATGTTTCAGCCGTGTCGAACCGCGATCCGGTTACATTGCGCCGGACGCTGACGACGCCGCTTCTGACGCTTTATGGTCTGGGTGTGACCGTGGGGGCCGGGATTTATGTGCTGGTCGGGGCCACCACCGCCGAGGCCGGTTTCTATGCGCCTGTATCCTTTCTGATCGCGGCGATTGTTGTGGCGTTCACCGCGTTTTCCTATGCCGAACTGACCACCCGCTATCCCGTCAGCGCGGGCGAGGCTGCCTATGTCGAGGCCGGTTTCGGGCTGGGCTGGCTGGCCACGGTTGTGGGCCTTGCCGTGGCCCTGTCGGGCATGGTCTCGGCCTCGGCAATTGCCATCGGATCGGCGGCCTATCTGAACGGGCTGATCAACATACCCGAACCGGTGCTGACCGTCGCGGTCGTACTGGTGATGGGGCTGATCGCGCTTTGGGGCATCACGCAGTCCGTCGCCGTGGCCGCGGCGATCACGCTGATCGAGATCCTGGGCCTCATCTTTGTCATTTTCTGGGGTTTCACGGCGGCTGAGCCCGCGGGTGTCACGCCGGATCAGGTTCTGCCGCCGATTGCCGGGGCACACTGGATCGGCATCGGTGCGGCGTCACTGCTGGCGTTCTTTGCCTTTGTCGGGTTCGAAGATATCGCCAATGTCGCAGAAGAGGTCAAAGACCCTGTCCGGTCGCTGCCACGCGCCATATTGCTGACGCTGATCATCGCCTCGATTCTCTATATCGGCACGACAGCAGCGGCGCTTTTTGTGGTTCCGATCGGGCAGCTGTCGGAATCGTCCGCGCCCCTGATGCTGGTCTTTGACACGGCACCGGAACGGATCAAGCAGGGCTTTGGCGCGGTTGCGATCATCGCCACGATCAACGGGGTTCTGATCCAGATGATCATGGCCTCGCGCGTGATCTACGGGCTGGCGGATCGCGGCCATTTGCCCGCACGGCTCTCGGTACTTTCGCCGGTCACGCAAACGCCCGTTGCCGCGACGCTGCTGATCGTGGCCATCATCCTGATCCTGTCCTTCAGCCTGCCGATCACCCAGCTGGCCGAATGGACCTCGCAGATCGTGCTCTTTGTCTTTTTGCTGGTGAACCTGGCCCTGATCCGGCTCAAGCGGATGCACAGGCCTGAAACGCCGCATTTCTCTGTCCCGATGATCGTGCCGGTGATGGGTGTGGTGACGAGCGTGGGCCTGTTTCTGACAGCGTTCCTCTGACACGGGACCGCGACCGGATGGCCGGCACGGCATTAGCGGCCTGCCGCACCTTCTTGCTGTGTCTCGTCGCGCGACTGCAGGCGGATGAGTTCCGCATAGGTCTTGCTGGTTTTCATCAGCTGATCATGGGTTCCCGTCGCCTCGACCCGCCCCCGGTCCATCACCACGATCTGATCGGCGTTACGGATCGTCGACAGCCTGTGCGCGATGACCAGCGTTGTACGACCCTCGGACAAACGATCCAGCGCTGCCTGCACCAGCGCCTCGGACTGAACGTCAAGCGCCGATGTCGCCTCATCCAGCAAAAGGATAGGCCTGTCGCGCAGGATGGCGCGGGCAATGGCGACGCGCTGGCGTTGCCCGCCCGACAGGTTCGATCCCCTTGGCCCCACGGGTGTATCGAGCCCAGCGGCAAGCTTGGGCAGGAACTCACTCACATGGGCCGCGTCCAGCGCCGCCTGCAACTCGGCCGTGCTTCGGCTTGTGCCCAGAAGGATATTCTCGCGCAACGTTTCATCGAATAAAAGCGCCTCCTGGCTGACCACGCTGAAGAGGCCACGCAGTGCGGCCAGATCGTAATCGGCCACGTTCTGCCCGGCGATACTGACGCGGCCGGATTGCGGATCAACCAGCCGGGTCACCACGTTGAAAATTGTGCTTTTGCCGGCGCCCGACGGACCGACCAGCGCCGTAATCTCGCCCGCGCGCGCCGTGAACCCCGCGCCCGAAAGGACGGGCGTATCGCCATAGCTGAGCGCAACATCCGTCAGCGCGATTTCAAACGGACCCGCCGGGGCATCGACCGGGGTTGCAGGTGAATGAATGGTGGGGCGGGTTTCAAAAATCGCCGAAATACGCTCGATCCCCGCAGCGGCGATCTGCCAAAGCCCGCTCAGCGCACCCAGACGGCGAAGCGGTTCAAAGGCCAGTGCCATGGCGGTGAAAAAGCTCATGAACTCACCAATGGATTTCTGGCCATCGATGATCTGCTGGCCACCATAGATCAGCACCGCCAAAAACCCGACACCTGTGGCAAAATCGATCATGCCCGGCACCATGGCCGCGCCAAATGTTGCCTTGACCTGCCCCGAAACGCGCCGGCCCAGCAAACGCGAAAAAAGGCGGCTCTGATACGCCTCAAGCCGGTTCAGCTTGACCGGTGTGATACCGTGAAACACTTCGTCCAGCCGGGTCGACAATTCGGCCGTGACCTCCTGCACCGTGCGCGAATTGCGGCGCACATAGGCCTGTGCGATCAGCGCAGGTATCACCAAAAGCGGCGTGCCCACCATCGCGATCAGCGTCCAGACCCAATCATTCCAGAGCGCGACTGAAAAGAGCGAGATCAGCGCCACCACATCACGGCCCGCACCTGTGATCAGCGCACTCCAGACATTGGCGATGCCCAGCACGTCATTCTGAACCCGCGAGATCAGGTTGCCGGGCGAACTGGACTGATGAAACGCGTTATCCAGCGACATGATATGGTCCAGAAGGTCCTGCTGGATATGGGCGATGGTCTTTTGCGCGACCGATGCCATCAGCACCTTTTGCCCGACCCCGGTCGTGGCACGGATGATGAAAATCGCAAAGATCACGAATGCCACCCACCAAAGCGCATTCTGATCCCCGGCCACGAATACCTGATCGAACATCGGCTCCAGCATATAGGCCAGTGCGCCCATCATGCTGCCTTCGATCGACATCAGGATCAGCGCAACCACCATGACGGGCGTGTGGCGGCGCAGATAGGTCCGCCAGAGCCACTTGAACAGCGGCCAGTCCTTACGCTCGGCAGGGAATGATCTGGCCAAAATCAGGCCTTTCGCAACTTCTGAAACGCGGCCGAAACGGCCAGACGATCATACTCGTTTTCCATCCAGTCATCAAAGGCAATGCCGGTTTCCCGGTTGCGTACCTCCCACGTGTCCAGAACGTGGTCCAGGATACCGGTGCGCGACGATTTGATATGCAGGTAGTCAAAGCTCAGATGCCGGCGGGCGGTTTCCAGTGTCTCACCCTCGAACAGGATCAGATAGAGAACAGACGCAAACCCGGCCCGGTCCGCCCCGGATTTGCAATGCATGAGGAATGGTTTTTCGGCATCGCGCATATGTCCGATCAGGGCGCGCACCTCTTCCTTGCGGGGGGCCTGCCGGGCGTGGCTGTTGGTGTCGATCAGGGTTATCCCCTCTGCTTCGCATGCCTCTTTCTCGAACAGATAGTGGCTGAAACTGGTGACACCCCGCAGATTGATGATCGTTCTGATACCCTTTTTGCGATAGGCGCGGATGCGCGCGGGCGACGGCTGGTTCGAGCGATAGACACCCTCGGCGACCTTGTCGAAATTGGTCCACCAGATGCGCAGAAAGGCATGATCCATAAGCTGAAAATTCAGCCATGCAAAGAATCGACTGCGCCGCGTCGACAGATCGCGCCCCCAACTGGTGCGTAACCAGCGTTCGAATTGCTTTACCGTCGGATAAATTCGCGAAGCCACGGATATTCCTGAATTTTGACCTTGCCGGTTTACGCATCCGCACCGCGCAATTCAACCTTGTGTTTCGGGTGGGGCTAAGCAGCCGAAACTAGCGCGGAGCGGGGTTAGATGCCCGTGAATAGGCCGTCCAGTCGGTGATTTCCGGGTAATACATCGCCCGCCACTTGCGCACGCGCGGGTTCATGATCCGGCGCCAGAGAGGCGGGAACATCGCGGCAGTTGTCATCACCGGATACCCATGCGGCAATTGCGGGGCGTCGGCCTGCGTATGATTCTGCAAAAGCGGGAACCGCCTGTCAGGCTTGTAGTGGTGATCCGAGTGGCGCTGAAGATTGATCAACAGCCAGCTTGACGCCCTGTTGCAGGCATTCCACGAATGACGTGGCTGAACGTGCTCATAGCGCCCGTCACCCAGATATTTCCGCGTCAGCCCGTAATGCTCGATATAATTGACCAGCTCCAGCTGCCAGATCGCTGTAAGTGCCTGCACCAGAAACAGAACCAGCCCCGCCCATCCCCCGATCAGCAGGCTGAGGACCAGAAAAATCAGCTGCAGCACCCCATAACGCCAGAACGGATTGGCGCGGCTGATGACGGGCAGGTTCACCCGTGCCAGCCTGTCCCGCTCGGCCCGCCATGACGACCGGAGCGATTGCACCAGAACCCGCGGAAAGAACCGGTGGAACCCTTCGTTATAGCGCGCGGTGACGGGATCGCGCGGCGTGCCGACATAGCGGTGATGGACCAAGAGATGCTCGGACCTGAAATGGCTGTAGAGAACCGACGCCAGCAACAGATCGGCCAGCCAGCGTTCATAGCGGTTTTTCTGATGCATCAGCTCGTGCGCATAGTTGATGCCTATCGTGCCGCTGACCACGCCGATACCAAAGAAAATGCCCCATTTCTCAATCGCGTTCAGATGGGTCGCCCCGGGCACGACCGAAAGCGTCCAGAGAAGCAGAGACGCCTGCAACGGAAACCAGATGATGGTGATCAGGCGATACCAGAAAAGCTGATCCTCGCCGGTCGCGGGATCGGCATTGTCGGGGTTCTGCCCCAGAATGGCATCAAGCAGCGAAAAAAAGAACCATGTGACAAGCGGCAGCGCCACGATCCACCATCCGCCGTTGAGCGTGCCGATAACCGATACCGGGATCAGCGACAGCGATACCCAGAACGGGATCGCGCGCGTGACGCCAGCCACCTGTACATAGGGCTTCATCTTGCTGCTCCGCTTTTGCGTGCAGTATATCGCGGCGTCAGGAAAACGAAATATCGGCCAGCGCGGGCTCGGCCATATCAAAAACCTTGCGCATCACCGTGGGCAGATCGCCGGGACGAAAGGCCGAAGCCCCAAGGATTTCAGCAGCTTCGAGGTTGGGCGCATCTGCGTCCCGCGCGATCCACACCACCAGCTCAAGGTCGAAATGCGTAAATATGTGGCGAACGGTCGCGGGCAATCGCCGCCAGTTGGCCGCGAATGGTGGCACGAATTCAGACGGTTCACCCCATGCTGATCCCGGCCAGCCGAGCATGCCGCCCAAAAGGCCGCGCGCGGGCCGACGCTCTAATATCCACGCGCCCGATCCGGTGCGTCCAACGCAGGCGTGGCCAAAGCGTCTGGGCTTGGCCTGCTTTGGCAATCTGACCGGATAGGCCGTCACATCCCCTGCCTGATATGCCCGGCACCGGGCCTGCCATGGGCAGCGTTCGCATACGGGGTTGCGGGGCCGACAGATCGTCGCCCCCAGATCCATGACCGCCTGCGCATAGTCGCCCGGTCGCAATGCGGGGGTACGCGCCTCGGCCAGACCGAAGAGTTCGGGTTTGGCCGCAGGCAGCGGAGTTTCGACCCGGTGCTGACGGGCCATCACCCGTTCGACATTGCCGTCCATCACGGTTTCGGGCCGGTCAAAGGCGATGGCTGCCACGGCCGCGGCGGTGTAGGGGCCGATACCCGGCAACCCCAAGAGCGCCGCCCGATCCGACGGAAAAATACCGCCATGCTCTGCCAGGACGGCACGCGCACATTTCAGCAGGTTTCGCGCCCGCGCATAGTAACCCAGCCCGGCCCATTCTGCCATGACACGCGCATCTTCGGCCCGGGCGAGGTCGCCAACCGTGGGCCACAGCGTCAGAAAGCGCGCGTAGTAGGACGCGACCGTGGCGACGGTTGTTTGCTGCAGCATGATTTCAGACAGCCAGACATGATAGGGATCAGGCTGATGACCCGCCCGAACTTCCCGCGGACCGGTCCGCCATGGCAATTCACGCGCATGGGTATCATACCAGTCCAGAAGCGCGCGCGCCGCCTGTCCCTCTTCGGTCTCACACAAGATTTATGCCCATCTGCCACCGGAAAAGCTGGCCTCTGCCGTACGACGATCTAAGATAGCGGCAACGCAGGGAACGGCAAGCCAGTGACAGCAAAACCACAATATCCGAAACGACCGGCATCGCGACCGCGCGGCCGGGGCTTTCGGCAAACGGCTTCCCTTGTTCAGCGCCAAATTCGGCAGGCGAGCGAAAGCCGCGGGTTCGCCGTATCACGCCTTGTCACCCACTGGGCCGAAGTCGTGGGCGATGAGATCGCCGAGACGGCGCTGCCGGTAAAGGTCAGCTATGGCAGAAAGGGTTTCGGCGCGACGCTGACCCTGCTGACAACGGGCGCCCGCGCACCGATGCTGGCAATGCAAAAGGATACGATCCGTCAGCGTGTGAATGCCTGCTATGGTTACTCGGCAATCTCGCATATCGCCATCACGCAGACTGCGCCCGTCGGGTTTGCCGAAGGTCAGGTGGCGTTTCAGCCCGCTGAGCCAGCACCAAAGGCACCAACCGAAGCTGTCCGCACCAAGGCGCGCAAAGTGGCGGAAGAGATTGGCAATCAGGACCTGCGCAGCGCCTTAGAGATGCTGGCGCAAAACGTCCTGACACATAACACATCGAAATCAGAGGATTTGTAATGCAGAGAAAGAGATTTCTTGGCGCGCTCGGCGCAGCCATCATACTGGCCGCAGCAGCGCTATCCCCCGCGTCAGCCCAGACCGCAGCCGAAGATATCGACACCTCGATCGTGCTGGAAATGACCATGGGGTCACCCGACGCACCAATTCAGCTAATCGAGTATTCCTCGTATACCTGCCCGTATTGCAAACGCTTCCACACCGATGTGTTTGAGCATCTCAAGAATGAATATATCGACACGGGCAAGGTGCATCTGACCTTTCGCGAGGTCTATTTCGACCGCCCCGGGCTCTGGGCAGCGATGGTGGCCCGCTGCGGCGGCCCCGAGCGGTTTTTCGGCATCAACGAGATGCTGTTCGACACGCAAGAGATCTGGTCGCGGGGCGAACCCGCTGATGTGGTTGCCAGCCTCAGGCAGATGGCCAATAGCGCAGGTATTAATGATGCCGAGTTCGATGCCTGCCTGTCCGATGGTGTAAAGGCGCAGGCAATGGTTGCGCTCTATCAGCAAAACGCCCAGCGCGACGGCATACGCTCGACCCCATCCTTTCTGATCGATGGCAGGCTGGAACCGAACATGAGCCTGGACGAGTTCCGCGAACTGTTCGACAGCAAGCTGGTAAACTAGAGTATTCCCGTGCCGCATCTGAGCCTGAAAGAATGGGTCATGTTGCGGCCCCTCTGTGAACAGGAATGCACATGTATCCCCTGCAGGGACTGAAGGTCGTCGAACTCGCGCGCATACTGGCTGGCCCGTGGGCCGGGCAGACGCTGGCCGATCTGGGCGCGGACGTGATCAAGGTAGAAAGCCCGGCTGGCGATGACACGCGCCGCTGGGGGCCGCCATTCGTGCCCGAAGAGGGCGGGCAGACCGCATCCTATTTTCACGCTGCGAACCGGGGCAAACGTTCGGTCGTGATCGACTTCCGAACATCCGAAGGTCACGCCGAACTGATGGAACTTATCGCCGGGGCCGATGTTCTGATCGAAAATTACAAACTGGGCGGGCTGGCCAAATACGGGTTGGACTATGACACCCTGTCCGAACGGTTTCCCGAGCTTGTCTATTGCTCGATCACCGGTTTTGGACAGACGGGGCCTTATGCCCACCGGGCGGGATATGATTATATCATTCAGGGCATGAGCGGCCTGATGTCGATCACCGGCGATCCCGCAGGTCAGCCGCAAAAGGTCGGGGTTGCTGTCACCGATATTTTTACCGGTCTTTATTCCGTTATCGCCATTCAGGCCGCACTGGCCCAGCGCAACAGGACGGGCCGGGGCCAGCATATCGACATGTCTCTTCTGGATGTCGCCACTGCCGTGACGGCCAACCAGGGCATGAACTATCTGACGACGGGTGTTGCACCGGAAATGATCGGCAACGCGCACCAGAACCTTGCACCCTATCAGGTCTTTGACTGCGCCGACGGCTTTATCATCATCGCCACGGGCAACGACGCCCAGTTCAGCCGACTTTGTCAGGTGCTCGACCTGTCGGATATGCCAGGCGATGAGCGCTTCAAGACCAATGCCGACCGCATCCGGAACCGCGCGGCGATGACCGCGCTGCTGACCGAAAAGACACGGGGGTTTTCCAAGGCCGGCTTGCTTGCCGACTGCGAGGATCAGTCGATCCCTGCCGGGCCGATCAACACCATCAAAGAGGTTTTCGACGATCCACAGATCAGGGCGCGCGGACTGCAGCTTGATATCGACGGCCTGCCCTCGATCCGTAACCCGATCCGGTTTTCCGATGCGCAGACACGCACGGACCGTCCGCCACCCCGGCTGGGCCAGCACCAGGGCGAAGGGTTCGACGAATAGGGCTGGTGGTCAGAGGATCTCGGTAAAACTGATCAGCAGGATCAGCCCGGCATAGGGCAGAACGTATATCCAGAAAAACAGGCGCGGTCGGATTGATCTGGCATAGCGCGCCAGATCGGCGGGCTCTCCCGCGCCGACTTTCCTGAGCTGATCGGCCTTGCCGCGGATCAGATAGCTCGACACGCTGAGATAAACCACAGTGGTGATCAAGAGCAGTACCAGCGCAGGCCGAAGCAGGGCAATCATCGGTCGATCCTTGTTTACACCTGAACAATATATGGCTCTGACGCGGTTGGATTTCCAGCCCGGCGCTAATCCGACCCGGCCGAATGGGCCCAGTCCCAGTACATCTCGCGCAGGCGTTTGGTTACCGGGCCGATCTGGTAATGCGTGCCATCGAATTCGGTCACCGGCGTGACCTTCATCAGGTTGCCGGACATGAAAACCTCGTCAGCATCCCTGAAGTCATCGAAACCCAGCACTGTCTCGTGCGTTTTTACGCCGTCCGCGGCGAGGTTCTTCAGATGCCGTGCCCGCGTGATCCCGGCCAGAAACGTGCCATTGGGAATGGGGGTAAAGACCTCTCCGTCCTTGACCAGAAAGACATTGGCCGTCGCGGATTCCGCGACATTTCCGGCGACATCGGTGACCAGTGCATTGACATAACCCTTGGCCCGGGCTTCGCGCAGCATGCGGGCATTGTTCGGATACAGGCACCCGGCCTTGGCGTTGATGACCGCATCTTCCAGCACCGGGCGCCGGAACCGCGTGGTGGTCAGCGTCGCCGCGGCCTCGGGCGGGGCCATGGGATATTCCTCAAGGCATATGGCAAAGCGGGTTGAGTCCGCATCTGGCCCGACAAAAGTTTCAAAGCCGTCCTGCGCCCAATACATGGGCCGGATATAGACCGGCGTGCCCTTAGGATAGCGTTTCAGCCCCTCGTGGATGATATTCAACATCTCATCCACGCCGACAAAGGGCTGCATCGACATCGCCTCTGCCGATGCATTCACGCGCGCGCAATGCGCCCTGAGATCGGGTGTCAGGCCGTCATAAAGCCGCGCGCCGTCAAAAACCGAACTGCCCAGCCAGGCACCGTGATCGCCGGCGCGCATGATCATCGTGTCATCGTCGTGCCACGCGCCATCGACATAGGTTTTGATGTTTTTCCCGTTGGCCATATTCGTCCTCCCGCGCCTGACCCTATGCGGGAATAGGTAAGCGGTCCAGACATATTTGGCCGGGGATCAGTCTGCCTCGGCCAGCAATGCGTTCAGATCCAGCCGCCGGTTGACCATGGCCAGATTGCCGTCGGCGTCACGTGGCCATTCCGACGGGTCGCGGTCGCGGTAAATCTCTACCCCGTTGCCGTCGGGATCATCGAAATAGATCGCTTCGGAAACGCCGTGATCGGCGGAACCGCTCAGTGCGACATCAGCCGCCACAACCCGCGCCAGCGCATTGGCGAGTGCCTTGCGCGAAGGATAGAGAATGGCGGAATGATACAGCCCGGTATGACCCGGCGCCGGGGGTGTGCCGCCCTTGCTTTCCCAGACATTCAGGCCGATGTGATGGTGATAGCCGCCCGCGCCCAGAAACGCAGCCTGATCGGCATAGCGCTGCTGAACCTCAAAGCCCAGAACGTCGCGGTAAAACGCGATAGCGCGGTCCAGATCAGCCACCCGCAGATGGACATGACCGATAGTGGGATGATCAGGGTTTGTCATTTGCAATCTCCTTTCGGCACATCACTAATGCTGTGTGCCAATAGAGTAAAAGATCGCTATTTGCACAAGTTCTGTGCAAAAACTGACGCAACTAACGCGCAAGGCACCCGCGCGCCGACAATCAGGCGCCGACCATGCCCACGATTTCGTAGGTCTTTTTCAGGATAGGTGCGGCAATGGCCCGTGCCCGTTCGGAACCATCGGCCAGAATGGCGTCAATCTCGGCCTCATCCTGCATCAGCCGGTCCATTTCGGCGGAAATGGGTGACAGGCGTGCGACCGCCAGATCGACCAGCATCGGCTTGAACGCGGAAAACTGCTTGCCGCCGACTTCCCCCAGAACATCCTCGACCGACATCTCCGCAAGGGCAGCATAGATATTGATCAGGTTCTGCGCCTCGGCCCGGCCTTCCAGCCCTCCGGCCTCGCTTGGCAGCGCATCGGGGTCGGTCTTGGCCTTGCGGATCTTCTGGGCAATCGCATCCGCATCATCGGTCATGTTGATCCGCGACATGTCGGAAGGATCGGATTTCGACATCTTCTTGGTCCCGTCGCGCAGGCTCATGACCCGGGTCGCGGCACCCTCGATCACCGGTTCGGTGATCGGAAAAAAGTCGGTGCCGAAATCATGGTTGAACTTGGTTGCGATATCGCGCGTCAGTTCCAGATGCTGTTTCTGATCTTCGCCCACCGGCACATGCGTCGCGTGATAGACCAGAATATCAGCCGCCATCAGCGTGGGATAGGAAAACAGCCCGACCGAGGCGTTTTCCCGGTTCTTTCCTGCCTTGTCCTTGAACTGGGTCATCCGGTTCATCCAGCCCATGCGCGCCACACAGTTGAAGATCCAGCTCAGCTGCACGTGCTCGGCCACCTGCGACTGGTTGAACAGGATGGATTTCGCAGGGTCCAGCCCGGCGGCGATATATCCCGCGCACAGTTCGCGCGTGGCATGGCGCAGCTTGTCAGGGTCCTGCCACACGGTGATCGCATGCAGATCGACCATGCAATAGATGCTTTCGATGCCATCTGCCTGCATCTCGACAAAGCGTTTGATCGCGCCCAGATAATTGCCCAGTGTCAGGCCGCCCGATGGCTGAATACCCGAGAATACGCGGGGTGTATGGACCACCTCGGTCATGGTGTGCTCCGTCTGGATATTTGGCTCAGCCTCGCTTACCCATGGGTGAAACCATCGTCAACCGAAAGCCCCCGGCCCATGTCGCAAAACCCCGATGCATCCCCTTTCAATCCCCTGCCGCCGGTCATCGTCGCGCTGGCAGTGGTCATCATCGGGATCGAGGCCCTGTTCAGCCTTGGCGCGCGCGGCCTGATCGGCGGGCCCGAGGCGATAGGCTGGCGCGTCAATGCCATCCAGAATTTCGGGTTCATCAACGCGATATTCGACTGGATGCTCACAAACAGGACATGGCCCGCCGAAGGTCTGGTACGGCTGATCACCTATCCGCTGATCCACATGTCCTTCATGCATGCCCTCTTTGTTGTCGTCATCCTGCTGGCGATCGGCAACATGGTGGCGTCGGTCTTTTCGACGCTGGCCATCCTTACGCTTTTTTTCGGCTCATCCATCTCGGGTGCCGTCATCTATGGCCTTCTGGGAGAGGCGCGCGGCCTCTTGGTTGGCGGATATCCGGCGGCCTATGGGCTGATCGGGGCCTACACGTTTCTGCTATGGGTCAGCCTTGCGGCCACGGGCGGCCAGCAATACCGCGCCTTTGGCCTGATCGGGATGCTGCTGGCGATCCAGCTGGTATTCGGCATATTCGGCGGCACGCGCGACTGGATCGCCGATGTCGCCGGTTTTGTCACGGGATTTGGCCTGTCATTCGTGGTTTCACCCGGTGGCTGGCAGCGCGTCAGGGCCAAGATGCGCGGGCGCTGAAGCCACAGAGATCAGCGCCGCACCGCCCTGCGCAACTCGCCCGGGCGAAAGGCGCCCATCATCACCCCGAAAAGGCCATAGCTGACGATACCCGCGACGATCACCACGGCCAGCGCAACGAACCTGAGCGGCCCCGGCCCCAGATAAGACACGCCCGCAACCGTCAGGCCGATCAGCACCAGCCCCATCAGCGCCGAGGCCGCGGTAATTCGCCAGAGCCTGTCGTGAAAACGACGGTCCAGCACCGCCGCCTGTCCCATCTCATGCGCGCCGCGCGACAACAGGATCACCATCGTCCAGGCCGCAGCCGTCGTGGCAATCGCCGCCGAGAGATAGCCGACAAAGGGCGCCAGCCCCACGGCAACCACGGCGTTGATCACCATGGCCACCACCGCAAAGCGGAACGGACGACGGGTATCTTCGCGCGCGAAATAAAGGGGTTGCAGCACCTTTTGCAGCACAAAGGCGGGCAGGCCCAGCGCGTAGATCGCCAGCGCCAGCGCAGTGGCCTGACTGTCCGAAATCAGAAAGGCACCACGCTGAAATAGAACTGACACGATGGGCAGCGGGATCACCGCCAGCGCCACAGCCGACGGAATGGTAAAAGCCATCGAGAACTCTGCCGAGCGGCTGAACGCGGCCTGCGCCCCGGCGGTATCGCCCGACTGAAGCCGCCGCGACAAATCAGGCAACAACACTACCCCGACCGCGATGCCGATCACCCCCAGGGGCAACTGATACAGGCGGTCGGCGATATTGAGCCAGACAATCGCCCCGTCGAAAAAACTCGCGACCTGCCGCCCGACCAACAGGTTGATCTGGACGACGCCACCCGCCAGCGCCGCCGGTGCGGCGATGATCGCCAGCCGCCTGAGTTCGGGGGTCAGACGCGGCAGACGGGGCAGGATGCGAAACCCTGCCCGCGCTGCCGCCCACCAGACCAGCACAAGCTGCGCGATCCCGGCCACCGGCACTGTCCATGCCAGCGCCTGACCCAGCGGCCAGCCCGCGAAATGGGCGGCGGTGATCACCCCGATAAAAAGGACATTCAGCAGAACGGGCGCAGCAGCCGCAGCAACAAACCGGCCGGCAGCGTTCAGTACACCCGAAAAGAGCGCCGCGAGCGAAATGAAAAGGATATAGGGAAAGGCGATGCGCCCGAACGCCGTGGCCAGTTCCAGCCGGTTATCCGCCGCAAAACCGGATGCCATCGCCAGCACCAGCCATGGCATGAAGAGCGTTGCCAGCAGCGTCAGCACGATCAGTACGGCACCAAGGCCGCTCATCGCATCGCTGGCAAAGCCTTCGGCGTCACTTTCAGCCTCGAGTTTTTTTGAAAACATCGGCACGAAAGCCATGTTGAACGCGCCCTCGGCAAAGAAGCGGCGGAACATGTTGGGCAGGGAAAACGCGATAAAGAATGCCTCTGCCACCGGGCCCGCCCCCAGAAAGGCGGCAATCAGGATGTCGCGGACAAAGCCCAGCACCCGGCTTGCCATGGTCCAGAGGCCGACGGTGGCAAAGGCGCGGCCCAGACGAAATTTGCGGGTCACGTCAGCGCCATCTCCGCACCGCGCTCGATCGCCGCGCGCAGTTTCTTCTCAAGCGTCTTCTGCTTGCTTTTGGAATGGTATTTCAGGCCGAACATGTCCTTGACGTAAAAGGTATCAACCACCTGCGCGCCATAGGTCGCGACAATCGCCGAGGCGATATAGACATTGGCATTCGCCAGCGTGCGCGTCAGATCAAAAAGAAGCGCGGGCCGGTCGCGGGTATCAACCTCGATGATCGTGTAGATCTCCGATCCCTCATTGTCGAAGGTGATCGACGTGGGCACGATGAATTCCCGCTCGCGCTTCTTGATCTTGTCGCGCGGTTTGAGCGCGTCGCGCGTGACCACCTCGCCTTTGAGCGTCTTGTGAATGACATTGGTCAGCCGCTTTAGCCGCGATTGCTCGAACGGCGCGCCTTCGGCATCCTGTATCCAGAATGCGGAGGTGACATAGCCATCCTTGGTCGTGAAACTGCGGGCATCGACGATATTGGCACCCGCCAAAGCCAGCGCACCGGTGATGCGCGAAAAGAGCCCCGGGTGATCGACCATGGTGAAACAGGCCCGCGTTGCGTCCCGGTCCGGGTCCGGCTCCATCTCGATCCTGATTTCGTCATCCCTGAGCCCCTTCAGCATGCGCGCAAAGACGACGTGATTGTCGGTGTGAAAGCCGCTCCAGTAGGTGCTGTAATGGCGCCCGGTTTCGTGGCGCAGATCGGCCTGCGCCCAATCGGGCAGCGCCTTGCGCAGCAGGCTCTTGGCCTCTTTCTCGAGGTGCGAGCGGTTCAGGTCCTCAAGCCCGTTTTCCAGCGCCTCCGCCGTGGACCGGTATAGCCCCCGCAAAAGCTGCGCCTTCCAGTTGTTCCAGACATCCGGGCCGACGCCGCGAATGTCACAGACCGTCAGCACGGTCAGCAGATCCAGCCGTTTCTTTGATCTTACCGCCTTGGCAAAATCGCGCACCGTACGCGGGTCGGCGATATCGCGCTTTTGTGCAACATCGGACATCAACAGGTGATAGCGCACCAGCCATTCGACCGTTTCAGCTTCATCCGCATTCAGGCCCAGGCGCGGGCCGACCTTGCGCGCGATTTTGGCCCCCAGTACCGAATGATCCTCGTCCCGGCCCTTGCCGATGTCGTGAAGCAACAGCGCGGCATAGATGACCTTGCGGTTGATGCCCTGCTGCAAAATGCCCGAGACGATGGGCAACTCCTCGCGCAGTTCCTCGCGCTCGATCTGGGCAAGGTTCGATATGCATTGAATCGTGTGCTCGTCGACCGTGTAAGAGTGATACATGTTGAACTGCATCATCGCGACGATCGGTTTGAATTCGGGGATGAATGCCGCAAGGATGCCGCATTCATTCATACGCCTCAGCGCCCGCTCGGGGTTGCCGTGACGCAGCATGAGATCAAGGAAAATCTTTTGCGCCTCGGGGTCGTTGCGCATGTCATCATCGATCAGGTTCCGGCTGATCGGGACCAGCCGCATCGCATCGGGATGCAACAGATAGCCCGTGCGCAGCGCCTCTTCGAATATCCTCAGCAGGTTCAGCTTGTCCGACAGGAATTCCTTTTCACTGCGATAGGTCAGCCTGTTGTTGCGGATGCTGTAGGGCGGTTTGACTACCCTGCGACGCCGAAAGAGCCCGCTCAGCGACGGTGCCTTTTTCATATGCTGGTCTTCAAGCTGCGTCAGAAAGATGCGCGTCAGTTCCCCCACCCGGGTCGCATGCAGGAAATAATCCTGCATGAAATGCTCAACAGCGCGCCGCCCACCCCTGTCGGTGTATTTCATCGCCGCCGCCACCTCGACCTGCAGGTCAAAATTCAGCTGATCGGTTGCCCGTCCGGTAATGATGTGAATATGCGACCGTACAGCCCAGAGGAAATTCTCGGCCCGCTGAAAGGCGTCGAACTCATCCTGCCTGAAAAAGCCGAGCGCCACCAGTTCCCCGGCGTCACTGACTTTGTGGGCGTATTTAGCGATCCAGAACAGCGATTGCAGGTCGCGCAGGCCGCCCTTGCCTTCTTTGACGTTCGGTTCGACCACATAGCGCTGTCCGCCCTGCTTGATATGCCGCTCTGCGCGCTCGCTCAGCTTGGCCTCGACAAAATCATTCACGGTATTGCGGAAAAGATCATCCCAAAGCCGCGTGTTCAGTTCCTGATAAAGCTCGGGGTCGCCATCCAGATGCCGGTTCTCCAAAAGCGAAGTGCGGATGGTATAATCATCCCGCGCCAGCCGCAGGCAGTCGCGCACCGTGCGCGAAGCATGACCAACCTTCAGCCTGAGATCCCAGAGGATATAGAGCACCTCTTCGATCACGCTCTCGGCCCAGGGGGTGATCTTGTAAGGTGTCAGGAACAGAAGATCGACATCGCTTTTGGGGGCCATTTCCCCCCGCCCGTACCCGCCAACCGCCAGAAGGCTCAGCTTTTCGCCGCTGGTCGGGTTCGACAGGGTATGAATGCGCCGCATCGCCACGCCCAGCGCCGCCCGGACGACGCAATCGGTCAGATAGGTATAGGCGCGGGTTGTGGGCCGGGCGCGGATGGGATCGGCCAAAAATGCATCCCGGATTGCTGCCCTGCCCCGTGTCAGCGCCTCTTTGAGGATGGCCACGATGGCCGCGCGGCGGCTGCCGGCGGCATCTGCATCCGCCAGCGCACGGACCAGCGCGGCATCAACGGCGGCGCCGTCGAAAATCTCCTCCGGGGCACAGATCAGGTCGTCGGGAAGGTTCTGAACCGCCCGGCGTTCCGCATCAGAATCCGATGCTGCGGAAACTGCTTGGGGCTGGGTCAAGGATTCTCACTTTGTTTTCTTCGATCGTCGCAACCGCAAGGGCGCGCTGATTGGTGCCGTCGGGCAGGAAGCGGAAAGTTCCGTTCACGCCGACAAAACCTGATCTTTGCGTCAGCCGGCCCCGGCTCAGCGCGTCGCTGCCGCCGGATTTGATCAGGGCGCCGATTGCCGCAATACCGTCATAGGCAAGACCGGCAAGCGGATGCGGGCGCTGACCATAGGCCGTGGTGTAGCGCGCGATGAATTGTTCATAGCGCGCCGGATCAGGCAGGGTGAACCAGCCGTTGCGGATGGCTTCGAGGTTGAAAAGCTGTGGTGCCGTGTCCCAGCGCGTCAGCCCGAGATACTGATATTCCGTCGCCGGCAGCCCGTTTTCAGGCAAGAGCTGGGCGACAAAAGGCAGATCAGCATCGACACCCCCGGTCAGGAATATCGTGTCGGCGCCGTTGGCCTTGACCATCTCGGCCACAGTGGGCATCGCCGCGATGATCCCTTCCTGAGAGAATTCGTAGCCCATCGCGCCCACCAGTGTCGCATTCGAACCCGCGATCGCGGCCTCTACCGCGCGCCTGCCCGCAATACCTGCAGGGTTGTTGGCATGCGCCACCAGCACCTGTCCCTTGCCCAGCGAGGCCGAGTAATCGATCAGGCGCCGCGCCGTATTGGTAAAGGTATTGCCCAGCAGAAACAGATTGCCGCCCGCAATGTCCGTGTTGTTGGAAAAGGCCAGTACGCTGACACCGCGCGACGCGACCGTGGTTGCCGCGGCATTGGCAGCCTCGGCAAAAAGCGGCCCCAGAATGATCTTGGCACCGCCGGAAACCGCCTTGGCCGCGGCAGCGCGCGCGCCTTCCGCACCACCGGCTGTCGGATAGACCTGCAGATCGATCTGCACACCATCCAGATCGGCCACCGCCATGCGGGCGGCAGTTTCCAGATTGGTTGCCACCGCCTCATCCCCGGGCGAGCCCGAATTATACGGCAAAAGCAGCGCGACCGAGACCGGGTTACGCGTATTGACAGTCGGGCCCGTCCCGACAAAGCCGGTATCCACACAGGCCGCCAGGATGACACTCAGGATGGCAAATCGGAAAAAACCAACAGGCTTGCGGAGCGCGCCGAAAATCGCAAACATAAAAAACCTCTGGTTGTCGCATTCTGTTCCTGACCAAATTAAAGACAAGCGGCGCGTAAGTAAACGTCCAGCAGCGGAGGTGAAATGCCGGTTTTTCAGAACGTGATCCTTGCGCCGGGCCTCTATTTCATCTCGACCCCGATCGGCAGCGCGCGTGATATCACGCTGCGGGCGCTGGATATCCTGAATGCGGCAGATGTCATCTCGGCAGAGGATACGCGGACAGCGCGAAAACTAATGGATATTCATGGGGTTGCGCTGCGGGATCGGAAATTGATCTCTTATCACGATCACAATGGCGCCCGCCAGCGGCCGTCCCTGCTCGCCGCGCTCGGCGCGGGTCAATCGGTTGCCTACATGGCCGAGGCCGGTACGCCACTTTTGGCCGATCCGGGCTTTGTACTGGGCCGGGAAGCAGCCCGGGAAGGCCACCGGGTCTTTGCCGCGCCGGGTGCCTCTGCCGCGCTGGCGGCGCTGACGGTCTCGGGATTGCCCAGCGACCGCTTTCTGTTTCTCGGGTTCGCCCCGGTGACAAAGGCCGCGCTCCAGCGTTTTCTGCGCGACTATCTGAGCGTTCAGGCCACGTTGATATTCTATGAATCGCCCAAACGCGTGGCGCGCTTTCTTGAGGCGCTCGAAGCAGAGGCCGGTCCTGATCGCCGGGTCGTGCTATGCCGTGAGTTGACCAAGAAATTCGAAGAGGTAGTCAAGGGCAGCGTCTCGGAACTTCGTGCGCAGGTGCAGGAACGCGCGCTCAAAGGAGAATGCGTCATCCTGGTGGATCGGGGCAGCGGACAGGAGATCAGCAAAGAGGATATCCGCGCCAGGCTGGCGGCGCAGATGTTGACAAATTCTTCATCTTCGGCGGCCAAGCTGGTTGCAGAAGAACTGGGCCTGTCGCGGCGCGAGGTCTATCAGATCGCCCTGACCATGAAGGATGCGGAATAAATGACGGCAGTTTCACCTTGTACCCGGCACAGCAGATCAGAACGCGGCAGGCGCGCCTGGCATGCTGGCGCTGCTGCCGAGGCTTCGGTTTCAGCCCATTACGCGCGGCGTGATTATCGGATCGCCGCCCGGCGCTGGCGCGGCGCCGCCGGTGAGATCGATCTGATATTGCAGCGCCGGGATCAGATCATATTTGTCGAGGTCAAGGCCGCCGCAACCCATGAGGCAGCGCTGGCACGGGTTTCTGCCCGTCAGGCCAGCCGGATCTGCAACGCGGCCTGCGAATATCTGGCCTCGGCGCCCTGCGGTCAGAATACGGATATGCGTATCGATGTCGCCACCGTGTCGCGGATCGGTGATGTCAGGGTTCTTGAAAACGCGATTGCCGCCTGATCGGCGTTGAAACCCGTGCGCCCTTCGGCCATGTAGAAATTTCGAGGAATGACACTCCGGAGGTCGGCATGGGCTTGAAGATCGCAATCCAGATGGACCCGATTGGGCCCATCGATATCAATGCCGACAGTTCCTTTCGCCTCGCCGAAGAGGCGCAGGCGCGCGGGCACAGCCTGTTTTACTACACGCCGGATATGCTCAGCCTGCGCTCGGGCCGGGTGATGGCGCGCGGTCAGGACCTGACTGTCAGGCGTGAGCAGGGCAATCACTTTACCGTCGGAGAGCTGCGCGATGTCGATCTGGCCGAATGGGATGTTGTCTGGCTGCGTCAGGACCCGCCCTTTGACATGGGCTATATCACCACCACCCATATTCTGGATTTTCTGGCCGGTCAGACTCTGGTGGTGAATGATCCCTTCTGGGTCAGGAATTATCCCGAGAAACTGCTGGTGCTGAAATTTCCGGACCTGACGCCACCCACCACCATCGCGCGCGATCTCGAGACGCTCAGGGCATTCAAGCAAGAGCATGGCGATATCATCCTCAAACCGCTTTACGGCAATGGCGGCGCCGGGGTCTTCAAACTGGAACATGCCGACCGCAATCTGAATTCGCTGCACGAGCTCTTTACCTCGATCAACCGCGAGCCGCTGATTGCCCAGAAATTCCTGCCGGACGTAGCGCGCGGCGACAAGCGCGTGATCCTTGTCGATGGTGCGCCTGTCGGCGCGATCAACCGCGTCCCCGCCAAGGGCGAGACCCGGTCGAACATGCATGTGGGCGGGCGCCCCGAGAAAATCGCGCTCGATGCGCGCGACCACGAAATCTGCGCTGCGATCGGGCCGCTTCTGAAAGAGAAAGGTCAGGTATTCGTGGGCATTGACGTGATCGGCGGCTCGCTGACCGAGATCAACGTCACCTCGCCGACCGGCATTCAGGAGCTGGAGCGGTTTGACGACATCAATGTCGCCGCCAAGATCTGGGACGCCATCGAGCGGCGTATCGCCGCCTGAACCATCATCCGGCCTTCAGACCGCCTGTTTCAGTTGCTGGCCGTCCGGGCGGGACAGGGCCGAACGAAAGCTCACCGCCTCGGCGATGTGATCGCCGCTGACCTCGGCAGCCGCGTCCAGATCGGCAATCGTCCGCGCCACCCGCAGCACCCGGTGATAGCCCCGCGCGGTCAGACCCAGTTTCCCGGCCACGTCAAAGATCAGCGCCTGGCCCGCGGCATCGGGGCGGGCGATATCCTCGAGAAGCGCACCCTCGGCGTCGGCATTGACGCGCACCCCGCCCTGACCATCATAGCGTTGCGCCTGTATCGCCCGGGCACGGGCCACGCGGTCGCGAATATCTTCCGAGCTTGCACCGGATGGCGGCAGGCTGAGATCGGCGTAGTTTACCGGGGGCACTTCGATACGCAGATCGAACCGGTCCATCAGCGGCCCCGAGATCCGCCCCAGATATTCCCGCCCGCAATCGGGTACCCGCGCGCAGGCACCTGCCGGGTCGAACATGTTTCCGCAGCGGCAGGGATTTGCGGCAGCAATCAGCAGGAAACGACAGGGATAGCGGACATGGGCATTGGCGCGCGCCACCACGACCTCGCCCGTCTCGATCGGCTGACGCAATGTTTCCAGAACCGGGCGCGAGAACTCGGGAAACTCATCCATGAAGAGAACGCCGTTATGCGCCAGCGATATCTCACCCGGCCCCGCCCCGCGCCCGCCACCGACAATCGCCGCCATCGAGGCCGTGTGATGCGGCTCGCGGAAAGGGCGGCAGCGCGAAATACCGCCATCCCTGATCAAGCCTGAGAGGGAATGGATCATCGAGGTTTCCAGCGCCTCTTGCGGCGACAGCGGCGGCATGATGCCGGGCAGCCGTGCCGCCAGCATGGATTTGCCGGAGCCGGGTGAGCCCAGAAGCAAGAGATGATGCCGCCCCGCCGCCGCAATCTCGAGCGCGCGCTTGGCGCGTTCCTGCCCCTTTACGTCGCGCATTTCGCGTGGGCCGGGTTCATCCGCAACCTCTCCGGGCGTGGCGGCGGCAATCGGTGCCTGACCGGTCAGATGTTGTAATGCAGCGGCGAGGCTGGGCGCGGCAATAACCGGTGTTGCGTCCACCCAGGCGGCCTCGGCACCACAAGCCGCCGGGCACAATAGCGCACACTCCGCCCCGGCTGCCGCCAGCGCCGCGGGCAGCGCCCCGTTGACCTGCACAAGGCTGCCATCCAGCGAAAGCTCGCCCAGGGCGACGATGCGCTCGGCCTCGTCACGCGGGATGATGTCAATCGCCGCCAGAAGCGCCAGCGCGATGGGCAGATCGAAATGCGAACCCTCTTTGGGCATGTCGGCGGGTGACAGGTTGATCGTCACCCGTTTTGACGGCAGCGCCACCGAAAGCCCGTTCAGCGCCGCGCGTATCCGCTCGCGCGCCTCGGTGACGGCCTTGTCGGGCAGGCCGACGATGGAAAACCCCGGCAGTCCGGGCGTGACGGCGCATTGCACCTCGACCAGCCGGGCCTCGATCCCTTCGAACGCGACGGTGTAGATATGCGCAACCATGTGCTCCTCCCGGACCAATGGTTAACGGCTAGCCAGATTTGGTTACCCGCCCGTTAACCCGCGGAGGGTCAGGCGGCGGCAATCCGCGCCGCCGTCTCGGGCCAGGCCATCGGATCGGCCAGCGTCTTGTCACGACAAAATGCGTTGCAATAGCCCAGCACCATGCCGTTCGTCTCAAGGTAATGGGTCACCTCTCTGCCTGAATAGAGGCAGCGGTCGTTGATCGCGGGGCCATTTTCGACCACGCGCGCATCAACGGGTGGCGGGCCGGGCCAGTCGCGGCGCGGCAGGTCTTTCTCGTACCATGGCAGGTGCTGGCCCCGCACCATGCCCATCGCGCGCCAGCGGCGAAAGGCCGGATCGGCCAGATGCGCCGCCACATAGGCCTGCGCGTCGGCACCGACGGGCAGATCATAGCCTGCAATCCGCGCCGCAACCGGGGCAAAAAATGCATCGGCCACCGAATAGGGCCCGCACAGCCACGGGCCCTCTGCGCCGGTCGCGCTGCGCGCATGGCTCCAGATCACTTCGATCCGGTCCAGATCAGCACGGATTTCCTCGGTCATCGGGAAATCGGTGTGGGATTGGCGCAGGTTCATCGGACAGGCCCCGCGCAGGGCGGAAAATCCCGTCGCCATCTCGGCAGAGAGGGTCCGGGCCACAGCGCGCGCCACCGGATCGGCGGGCCAGTGACCGGCAGCCGGATGACGGCTGGCCAGTTCCTCGGCGATGGCCAGACTTTCGCATATGACGGCCCCGTCTTCGGTAATCAGCGTCGGAACCGTGCGGGCGGGATGCACCGCTTCCAGTTGACGGGACACATCCTCGCCCGCGAAATCCAACAGGGTTGTCGTTGCGTTCAGGCCGAAATTTTCAAACAATAGCCAGCCACGCAGCGACCAGCTCGAATAGGCACGGTCGCCGATATAAAGGTGATAGGTCATCCCCCGATCTTATCCCGACAGGCGGGAAGCAGGGAAATTCTTATTTGTGGTCGGGCCGATCAGGGAAGGTGATTGATCGGACCCGCCCCTTGTCCGGGGCCATATCGGATGCAGGTCACGGCAAAATTGTCGATGCGATGGGCAAACACCTCGGTCGTGGTCAGGCCCAGCGCCAGTTGAAGCTGGGTCAGAATGACACCGAAATGCGCCACGACGATCAATTCAGGGTGTTCGCCGCCCTGAAGGTTTTCCACTGCGTCGCCGACACGCTGCCGCAGCCTGTCCCAACTTTCACCGTCTGGCGCACTGATTTCGCCCGGTTCCTGCCAGAACCGGCGGATGTGGTCGGGCTCGGTCGCTTCGATCGCGTCGAATGTGCGTTTCTCCCACCGGCCGAAATGTATCTCGCGCAGCCGGGGATCATGCGGCAGACGTTGCCGTGTTGCCGTCAGTCGATCCGCCGTCTGCGACGCCCGTATCAGATCGGAGGATAGAACAGGTGCATCGCGGGGCAGATAATCATCCAGCCGCGCGATCTGTGCCTGATCGGACAGATCGGCCGGTACATCGGTCCAGCCGATCATCGTTTTCATGTGGGTCGGGCCGTGGCGCACCCACCAGATATTCATGCCTGACGGCCCTTGAGCATCTGCGGCAGGCCCGCGATCACGTAGGCCACATGCGCCGCCCGCGACGCCAGACGCTGATTCATTTTCCCATGCAGATTGCGAAACCGGCGCGAAAACGCATCCGCCGGCACGATCCCCCCCGCCAGATCGTTACTCACGATGATGACTTTTGCGGCAGTTGCCGAAATTTGATGCAACAAGGCGTCCTCTGCCGGGGCCGGATCCCTCTCCTCCAGTAACAGGTTGGTGAGCCAGAGCGTCGCGCAATCGATCAGGATCACATGCCCGTGAGTGGCATTTTCCAATGGCTGGCCGGGGTCAAACGGGGCTTCGACCGTGGTCCAGCCATGCCCCCTTGCCTGACGGTGCGCTTCAATTTTCTCTTTCATTTCAGCGTCATGCGCCTGTGCCGTCGCGACATAGACGCGATCAAGCCCCGATTTCAGTGCCAGTCCTTCGGCATAGGCTGTCTTGCCCGAGGCCGCGCCGCCCAGGACAAGTGTCAGATTTTCGAGTGATTTTTCCAAACCCAATGTGATCCACGCAGCTGTCGCAATCGTAGGCAATACAAGCAAAGATCATACCCGGCTAGGCAAATCCAGAAGCAAGGGAGGCGACAATGCCATTGGACCAGATAGAAAACCGTTCCCTGTCGCGCCATGCGATGTCGGCGGAACTGCTGGATGCTGAAACCGAACTCCTGCTGGCCTATGCGTGGCGCGATGATCGGGACGAGCAGGCGCTTCACCGTCTGATCACCGCCTATATGCGGCTGGCGATTTCCATGGCTGCACGATTCCGGCGATATGGCGCCCCGATGAACGAACTGGTGCAAGAGGCCAGCGTCGGCCTGATGAAGGCCGCCGAGAAATTTGATCCCGATCGCGGTGTCCGCTTTTCCACCTATGCCGTCTGGTGGATCAAATCCTCGGTTCAGGATTACGTCATGCGCAACTGGTCAATGGTGCGCACCGGTTCGACCTCGTCGCAGAAATCGCTGTTTTTCAACCTGCGACGGGTTCAGGCACGTCTTGAGCGCGAGGCGGCAGCGCGTGGTGAGCGTATCGAGGCACATAAAATGCGCGAGCTTGCCGCCGCCGAGATTGGCGTGTCGCTCAGCGATGTCGAGATGATGGATGGCCGTCTGTCGGGCAGCGATTTTTCGCTGAATGCGACTCAGGCCACCGACGAAGAGGGCCGCGAATGGATCGAGACGCTGGAGGACCCCGCCGCTGGCGCTGCCGAACAGGTCGAGGATACGCATGACAATGCGCGGCTGCGCGACTGGCTCTTGCTGGCAATGCAGTCGCTGAATGCACGCGAACGCCTGATCATCCGCGAACGCAAATTGCGCGACGAGACCCGCACACTCGAAAGCCTCGGCCAGGAGCTTGGCCTTTCCAAAGAGCGCGTGCGCCAGCTCGAGGCCGCCGCGTTTACCAAGATGCGAAAAACCCTGCAGGAACACGCGCCCGAAATCTCGCATTTCCTCTAGCTGGCATTATCCGGTCCGCTTGTGATGATCCGCCAGAATGGCGGTTGTGCGGCGCGGGTGCGGCGCCTAAGTTCATCGCGTCGAACGAAAAAGGTGCCTCATGCTGGCAGGTAAGCGCATTCTTCTGATCATTGGCGGCGGAATAGCAGCATTCAAATCACTTGAGCTGATCCGCAGACTGCGCGAACAGGGTGCAACCGTGACACCCGTCCTGACCCGCGCGGCCGAGGAATTCGTGACCCCGCTTTCCGCATCGGCATTGGCGGCGGAAAAGGTCTATCGCGACCTCTTCGATCTGACGGACGAGGCCGAGATGGGCCATATCGAACTATCGCGCGCCGCCGATCTGATTGTCGTGGCCCCCGCCACGGCGGATCTGATGGCGCGTATGGCAGGCGGGCTGGCAAATGATCTGGCGACAACGCTTTTGCTGGCGACGGACAAGCCCGTGCTGATAGCGCCGGCGATGAATGTCCGCATGTGGGAGCATCCGGCAACGCAGCGAAACCTGGCAACGCTGCTTGGCGACGGCATCGCGATTATTGGCCCGAACGAGGGCGATATGGCCTGCGGTGAATACGGGCCGGGACGCATGGCCGAACCGGACGAGATTGTGGGCGCCGTTTCCGGAGCGCTGGCGCAGGGGCCGCTTGCCGGGCGGCATGTGCTGGTTACCAGCGGCCCGACGCATGAACCGATCGACCCCGTGCGCTATATCGCCAACCGGTCATCCGGGGCGCAGGGCACAGCCATCGCACGGGCACTGGCGGCGCGCGGGGCACATGTGACATTCGTCACCGGACCTGCCGATGTGCCACCCCCCGCCGGGGTGGATGTCATCCGCGTGGCCACGGCTGCAGAAATGCTGGAGGCCGTGCAGCAGGCCTTGCCGGCCGATTGCGCCGTCTTTGCGGCGGCTGTTGCCGACTGGCGCGTCAGCACCGCATCGGCGAGCAAGATCAAAAAGAAAAAGGGCGCCCTGCCCGTCCTCGAATTTGCCGAAAACCCCGACATTCTGGCCCATGTCGCCGGTATGAAACGGGGTCGGCCCGCGCTGGTGGTGGGCTTTGCCGCCGAAACCGACGATGTCGCGGCCAACGCCACCGCCAAGCGGCTGCGCAAAGGGTGCGACTGGATCGTCGCCAATGACGTTTCACCCGAAACAGGCATCATGGGCGGCGATGAAAACGCCGTGACGCTCATCACCCCGGACGGATCGGATGACTGGCCGCGCATGAGCAAGGATCAGGTCGCCAACCGGCTTGCCGGGCTGATTGCCGAGGCGCTTGGATGACCATTGTCCGTTGCCTGAGGACCGAAGATGCCGATCCCGCCATCGCGCTGCCTGCCTATGCAACCGACGGTGCTGCCGGTGCCGATATCCGCGCCAATCTGCCGCCCGAAACACGCTCTGAAGGATTAGTCCTGAACCCGGGCGAACGGGTGCTGATCCCCTCCGGCCTCTCGATGCAAATCGAACCGGGTTTCGAGGTTCAGCTCAGGCCCCGTTCCGGGCTGGCGCTGAAACAGGGCCTCACGCTCCTTAACACTCCCGGCACGATTGACAGTGATTATCGCGGCCCGGTGGGGGTGATCCTGATCAATCTGGGCCAGAAACCGGCGCGGATCGGCCATGGTGACCGGATTGCGCAAATGGTGGTGGCTCCTGTCACCCGGGCCGACATCCGGCTTGCCGATATTCTCGATGACACGGATCGCGGCACGGGCGGCTTTGGATCGACGGGAACCGGCTGATGGCCAAAATCCTGATCCTTACAGGTGTGATCTGGTTTGCGGGCCGGTGGTTCAGATTGCCCCGGGCGGTGACGGGTGTCGTCATTGCCCTGTTGTTCGCGATGGTGGCCGTGCTGCAGCTGACCCTGCCCGATGGCCATGCGCTGCGCGAAGCGACCGGCGGTTCGCTCAGAAACTGGAGCGTTCCGGCGCTGATCGCCGCCATTGTCGGGGCCTATGCGTTGATCCTGCCATGGCTGCACCGCCGTTCAGCCGCAAATGCCGATGCCGATGCCGGGGCGGGGTCGGACGGGGCGGGGTCGGAAAGTTCCCGGCAAGACACGTTCAGCACGTCCGAACTGGAACGCTATGCACGCCATATCGTCCTGCGCGAGGTCGGCGGCCCGGGTCAGAAAAAACTGAAATCCGCCCGTGTTCTTGTCATCGGTGCGGGCGGTCTCGGTTCTCCGGCAATGCTCTATCTGGCGGCGGCTGGTGTGGGCACAATCGGCGTCATCGACGATGACGTGGTCGAGGCCACGAACCTGCAACGTCAGATCATCCACACTGACGCCACCATCGGCATGCCCAAGGTCTTTTCCGCCGAGGCCGCGATCAGGGCGCTCAACCCTTATGTCACCGTGCGACCCTATCACCGGCGTCTCGGCGCGGATATCGCGGCAGAGCTTTTTAACGACTATGACCTGATCCTTGACGGCACTGATAATTTCGCCACACGGTATCTGGTCAACACCCATGCCGTGAAGGCCGAAAAGCCCCTGATCTCGGCGGCGATGACGCAATGGGAGGGGCAGATCAGCCTCTATGCACCCGCCACCGGCGGCCCCTGTTACCAGTGTGTCTTCCCCGAGCCACCCGCCGACGGTCTGGTGCCCAGCTGCGCCGAGGCCGGTGTCATCGCCCCGCTGCCCGGCATCCTTGGCTCGATGATGGCATTGGAGGCCGTGAAACATATCACGGGCGCTGGCCGGACGCTGGCCGGAACGCTTCTGATACATGACGCGCTTTATGGCGAAACCCGCCGCATCACCCTGCAACGGCGTGATGACTGTCCGGTTTGTGGTGGTGTCAATTCCGCGTGACGCACTGGACCTTTGTCAGCACCACCCCTAGCTCTGAACAGCGCATACGGAGAATTTCATGACGAACCCGCTTCTTGATCCCTGGAACACGCCGTTCGATCTGCCGCCCTTTGACCGGATATCGGACGAAGATTTTTCTCCGGCACTCGATGCGGCGCTGACATCGGCCCGCCGGGAACTTGCCGCCATCACCGGCAATGCCGAACCGCCTACATTTACCAACACCATCGACGCATTGGAACTGATGGGCGATGATCTGGACCGTGTCCTTGGCACGTTCTATGCAATCGCCGGCAGCGACAGCAATCCCCGCCGCGAAGAACTGCAGCGCGAATTCGCCCCTGTCCTTGCCGCCTATGGATCAGAGGTTCTGATGAACCCTGATCTCTTTGCCCGCATCGACACGCTGTGGCAGCAACGCGCAACGCTACGCCTGACAGACGAACAGCAGCGCGTGCTGGAACTGACGCATAAGCGTTTCGTCCGGGCCGGCGCGCGGCTGACCGGGGCCGATTTCGACCGGCTCAAGGCCATCAAGGAACGGCTCGCGGTGCTGGGCACGAATTTCACGCAGAACCTCTTGGCGGATGAGCGTGACTGGTATCTGGAACTGACCCGTGATGATCTGACCGGTCTGCCCGATTTCGTCGTGGCCGGTGCCCGCGCTGCAGCGGCAGAAAAAGGCGTTGAAGGCTGGGTTGTCACGCTCTCGCGTTCGCTGATCGTGCCTTTTCTTCAGTTCTCGCCGCGCCGCGATCTGCGCCAGCGCGCCTATGCCGCATGGGTGGCGCGCGGGGCCAATGGCGGTGAAACCGATAACCGTGCCATCGCGCAGGAAACCCTCGAACTCAGGGCCGAACGGGCAAAGCTTCTGGGGTATGAAACCTTTTCGGATTTCAAACTGGAAACGGAAATGGCCGGTACACCGGACGCGGTGCGCACTCTGCTGATGGCGGTCTGGGAACCCGCGCGCGCGCAGGCAGAAGAGGACGCCGCCGTGCTGACCTCCATGATGCAGGAGGACGGCGTGAACGGCCCGCTGGAACCCTGGGACTGGCGCTATTACGCTGAAAAACGTCGCGCTGCGGAACATGATCTGGATGAGGCACTGCTCAAGCCCTACCTCCAGCTCGACCGAATGATCGCGGCGGCATTTGACTGTGCCAACCGCCTGTTCGGCCTTGAATTCGCGCCGCTCGATGTTGCGCTTTACCACGACGATGCCCGCGCGTGGGAGGTGACGCGAAACGGCAAACATGTGGCGGTGTTCATCGGTGACTATTTTGCACGCGGATCCAAACGCTCGGGCGCATGGTGCATGGCGTCCCGCGCCCAGCAGAAACTGGCCGATGACATTGCACCCGTTGTCTTCAATATCTGCAATTTTGCCAAACCCGCGCCGGGCGATCCGGCGCTTCTCTCTTATGATGACGCGCGCACGCTCTTTCACGAATTCGGCCACGCCCTGCATCAGATGCTGTCGGATGTGACATACGAGAGCGTTTCGGGAACCTCGGTCGCGCGTGATTTCGTTGAACTCCCCAGCCAGCTTTTCGAGCATTGGCTGGAGGTGCCCGAAGTGCTTGAAAAACACGCCCGTCACGCCGAAACCGGTGCGCCCATGCCACCCGATCTGCTGGACAGGCTGCTCAAGGCGCAGAATTTCGATCAGGGTTTCGCAACGGTCGAATACGTCGCCTCTTCGCTGGTGGATCTGGCCTTCCATGACGGCAGTGTGCCTGACGACATCATGGCGCGACAGGCCGAGATCCTGACGGAAATCGGTATGCCGCATGCCATTCGGATGCGCCACGCCACGCCGCATTTCGCCCATGTCTTTGCCGGTGACGGCTATTCCTCGGGCTATTATTCCTACATGTGGTCCGAGGTGATGGATGCTGATGCCTTCGACGCCTTCAAAGAGGCCGGAGGTGCCTTTGACCCGGCCACGGCAAGGCTCCTTGAGGATCATATCCTCTCGCGCGGCGGCTCTGCCGATGCGACGGAACTCTACACCGCTTTTCGCGGGCGTATGCCGGGGGTCGAGGCGCTGCTCAGGGGGCGCGGTCTGACTGCGGCAGCGTGATCCGGACCGGTCAGGTCAGCATCTTGTCGACGATCCGCCCCCAAGCAAGATCGGCAAACTCATCCTTGACCGGCTCAAGACATTTCTGACCGTGATGCCAGTAGAAATATTCGGCAAAGGCAAAGCGTTCCTGCTGGCGCTCGGCGTTCAGGAGTGCCGCCTTCAGCGCGGCGCGGCTGCGCACATTGATGGTCGCATGCGCATAATCGCATCTGGCGCAGCTCACCACCGGCTTGCGCTGCATCAGAGCTTCGAATCCGGCGGCGGCATTCTGTGTCAGCACGATGTCGCTGGCGGCAATCAGATCATGCACCGAGGCCTGTTTCAGTGACACGTTGTGAAACTGCTGCACAACCGACTTGATCTCGGTGCGTTCCTTTTCCAGCTGCTGGCCGTGAAACGCCACATAGACCTGCCTGTCGTCAAATGTCGTGGCGGCAGTTGCGATCATCGCCGCATGGCTCAGCGCCCGTGAATTCGCGGGCTGCGCCGGGCCGAACGGCCTGCAGAATACCGTCACCGCGGCGCGTTCCAGATCATGCATCCGCGCACGCTGCGGCAGTTGCGAGATATTTTCGCGCAGCATGTATCCCGACACGCCGTTAAAGAAATATTCGGCATCCTCATAGGACACGAGCGATGGGTGAAAGGCCGACAGCCGGATCGAGGAATGCTCGCGGATACCGGTTTCGTCCATGTACCAGAACCCCCGGATATGCGCCGGATGCGCATGCAGAAGATAGGGCGCATATTGCGGCGCATCGCCCACGATGACATGCATCTGTTCGCTGTCCAGCGCCCCGCGCGATGCCCGCGTGCCCAGCCGCACCAGATGCGCTGATACGCCTTCATCCCGCGCACGATCGGTCAGTTTTTCGAAAAAAAGTTCCTGCTGATCCTCGATGGTTTCATACCATGCGCCCTCGGCGTGGAAAATCAGCCGGGTCAGCGGCTCGGCGGTGTCGTCTGGTCCCAGTGGCGCTACGCGTGCCAATCCCTAATCCTTCGTCTCGTCGGGGCCTACTCCCCAGACATCAGTCTTGCGGACCCAACCCTTCTGCCCGCTTGCCGTGATCCGGCACCAGTCCAGATTGCACTGGTTCAGCCGTGCCACCACGCCGGCCTCGGCATAGGCACGGATGGCGGCGTTATCCTCGGGCTTGATCTTCAGCCCGGTCAGATCGGTCTCGACGATGACGGTGCGCGCGCCGGACAGCAGCGAATAATGTATCCAGCCCCCCGCGCCGTCGCGGTCCTCGACTCGCCGCCAGTTGCCATATTCCGCCACGATGATCACCGGCATGTTGCGCCGGGTAAAGACCCAGTCGATCTTGTGTGCCAGCGACGGGCCGCGCCGCACATTGCCCTCTTTGGCCTTCAGCGACACATAGCGCGGTATCGGCAGATTCGTGACACTGCCGCGTGCCTGCAATTGCTCCTGCGCGATAACCGGGCCGGAAATACCGGCCAGCGCAAGAACGACGAGCGTTCTCAGAAAATAACCCAACATGATACGTACTGCCTGTCTGCGCCTGTTTTTGTTATCCGCGGCGCTTGTCCCTTGTCGCGGTCTGTTGCAGTTTGCCACGGACAGGACAATTCGAAAAGCAAAAGGGGGCCGCCCATGGCTCGAGACCGTCTGAGTGTTGTCGTTACGCGACGGTTGCCCGCCGCCGTCGAAACCCGCATGTCCGAACTTTTCGACGTGCGCCTGCGCACCGACGACACCCCGATGACGCGCGAAGAACTTCTGACGGCGATGCAGTCGGCGGATGTGCTTGTACCGACCGTGACCGATCATATCGATCAGCGGCTGCTGACCCAGGCCGGTGACAGGCTAAAACTCATCGCCAATTACGGCGCGGGCATCGATCATATCGACGTGGCCACCGCCCGCCAGCGCGGCATCCTCGTCTCCAACACGCCCGGCGCGGTGACCGAAGACACCGCCGACATGGCGATGGCACTGATCCTCGCCGTCACCCGCCGTATCCCCGAAGGGCTTGACCTCATGCAGTCCGGCAACTGGGAGGGTTGGGCGCCCACCGCGTTATTGGGCGGGCGCATCGGCGGGCGCCGCCTCGGCATTCTCGGCATGGGCCGGATAGGCGAAGCCGTGGCCCGTCGTGCCGCGGCCTTTGGCATGCAAATTCACTACCACAACCGCAAGCGCCGCCATCCCGATACGGAAGCAGAGCTTCAGGCGACCTATTGGGAAAGCCTCGACCAGATGGTCGCGCGCATGGATGTAATCTCGGTCAACTGCCCTTCGACGCCCTCCAGTTTTCATCTGATGAACAGCCGCCGCATCGCGCTGATGAAACCCAATGCCATCATCGTCAACACGTCGCGCGGCGAGGTGATCGACGAAAACGCCCTGACCCGCGCGCTCAGATCGGGTGCCATCGCCGGGGCGGGGCTGGATGTCTATGAACACGGGCACGAGGCCAACCCACGCCTGCGCGAACTCAGCAACGTGGTGCTGCTGCCGCATATGGGATCGGCCACCGAGGAGGGCCGCCTTGAAATGGGTGAAAAGGTTCTGATCAATATCAAGACATTCGACGATGGCCACCGCCCGCCGGACCTTGTCGTGCCGGCCATGCTCTAGGTTAACCACTTGTTAATGCAGGGATTTGTTTCGCGCGCGAAACATCTCCGGCCCTGCGCACCCACCAACTTCATTGTTCTGAAAATACCTATTCCCGGCCAAAGGGTGCCCGCGACGCGGCAATCATGAAGCCCGCCCCCTGGTCATCCGACAGGATCGCGCGCCCGTCCTCGCCCTGCCAAAGCACCCCGCCGCCAAGCTTCCCTGCCTGCCCGGCCACGCGGGCCACATCCGTGACGGCAAATACCGGCATCCAGTACCGAAAGGGGCCTCTGACGTCTTCTCCCAATTCCTCTACCGTGCCGATGACGCCCCCCTCGGCAGTGTGGATATCATGAACACCCGCCATGCCGGGCCGCACGGCAAACCGCCAGCCGAACAATGTCGCGTAGAACCCGGTGATCCGGGTGATATCATCCAGATGGTGCACCGTCCAAATCTGCTGGCCGTGCCCGCCATCCCCGTATCCGCCCAGGGGCGGCCCCTGATAAAGCGTGAACCCGGCCCCGGACGGATCGCGCACCAGTGCAATCACCGCGTCCCGGCCAAAGTGTTCGGGCGCAACTTCGACAATCGTGCCGGGCAGGGTCTCGGCAAGCCGCACCGTCGCCGCGACATCATCTACCTGAACATAGGACATCCAGAAGGATGGCAGGTTCAGACGGCGCAGCGCTGCAGGCATCTCTAAAACCGCGGCGGCGTCCGACCAGCCCAGACGGGCGATATGGTATCCCTCAGCCCCCGGGCCAGCGGCAGGAAAGTGCCAGCCAAACAGCGCCGCGTAAAACCTTTGCGCCTTTCCGACATCGAATGTCGACAGGTCCCGCCAGACAAATTTTCCGCCCATTCGATCCTCCCTGCCTCGCCCACATGACATCGCCACCGCCGCCGAAAATTCAAGTCCCGTCGTTTTCACGCATCAGAAAGTCGGCTGAACCTTTCGCGCCTGTCCGCCTTGGGGCAGATTACGCCCAACGCATCGCAGGGAGTCGCGGAATGAAGACGCATGTCAAGGCACTCGTGGTCGGAGGGGGCGCTGTTGGCACCTCGATCGCCTATCATCTGGGCAAATCGGGCTGGGATACCATGCTGCTGGAGCGCGATGAACTGACCTCCGGCTCAACATGGCACGCGGCCGGTCTGCTGCCCTATTTCAACATGTCCTACGCGACGACCCATATCCATGACTACTCGATCAAGTTCTACAAGACGCTGGAGGAAGAGACCGGGCTGAATGCCGGATTTGCCGTTGTTGGCAACCTGCGCATGGCGCAGACGGATGAGCGGATGGATGAGTATATGCTCTATGCCTCCACCGCCGAAACCTGTGGCGTACCTTATGAATTCCTGACGCCCGACCAGATCAAGGAACGCTGGCCGCTGATCCGGACCGAAGATCTGAAAGGCGCGCTCTATCACAACACCGATGGCTATATTAACCCCGCCGATGTCACCATGGCGATGGCCAAGGGCGCGCGTCAGCACGGCGTCGTGATCGAGCGCAAATGGCAGGTGGATGGCTATCACTGGACCGGCGAAGCGTGGGAGGTGACCTGCACGAAAATGGTGGAAAAGGGCGGCAATCTTGTCCCGTCCGACGAACAGACCATCGTCACCGCCGAACATGTCGTCACCGCCACGGGCAACCATGCCCAGCGCACCGCGAAACTTCTGGGCATCAAGATCCCCGCCATCCCGGTCGAGCATCAGTTCATCGTCATGGAACAAGATCCGGCGCTGGTCGAATTCCGCAAGGACAATCCCGAGCATCCGGTCATCCGCGATGCCGATGCCCAGTCCTATGTGCGCGAGGAACGCGGTGGCTGGATTCTGGGTGTCTATGAACACGGTGCGCCGGCACGGTTCGAATATGGTGTGCCGGATAGTTTCCGCGCCGATCTCTTCCAGCTTGATCTCGAACGGATCGAAAGCCAGTACATGGCGATGATCCACCGCGTCCCTTCCTGCGAGGAAAGCGGGCTCAAGGATGATTTCAACGGACCCATCTGCTATACGCCCGACGGTAATCCGCTGGTGGGTCCGGCGCCGGGCCTCAGGAACATGTGGCTTGCCGAAGGGTTTTCATTCGGGATCACAGCGGCGGGCGGCACCGGCTATTACCTTGCCCAGATGATGGTGGAGGGCGAGGCCGAGATCGACATGGCGAGCCTCGATCCCAAGCGCTATGGCGACTGGATGACGACCGAATATGCCATGCGCAAGAACGAGGAATGTTACGAGCATGTCTACATCCTGCACCACCCGGATGAAGAGCGCGAAGCCTGCCGCCCGCTGAAAACCGCCCCTGCCTATGACCGGCAAAAGGCGCTGGGCGCGCAGTTCGGGCAGGTCAATGGCTGGGAGCGTCCGAATTATTTCGGCCCCGTCGGTGCCGCCGATAGTTTCGACAAAGAGGCGCGCTCGTTCCGCCGGGGCGGCTGGTGGCAACATGCCGTCGACGAAGCACGGGCCATCCGCGAAGGTGTTGGCATGGTCGATGCGACCGCCTTTACCAAGCATATCGTCGAAGGGCCGGGTGCCACGGCGTTTCTGGACTGGTTCACCTGCAACAAGCTGCCGCGCGTGGGCCGGATCAACCTGACCTATGCCCTGACTTCGGCAGGCACGACGCGCACGGAATACACCATTGTCCGGCTGGGCGAGGATAAATACTACCTCGTCTCGGCCGGTGCATGGCAGGCCTATGATGCCGACTACCTGCGCAAGGCAGCCGAAGACCGGATGGCGGATTTCGGCTATATCGCGATCCATGACGTCACCTCGCAATGGGGCGTCTTTGCCATTGCCGGGCCCAAATCGCGAGACGTTCTGGGCAGGTTGGTGCGCGACACCGATCCGGCCACCGCGCTGTCGAACAAGCGGTTCCCGTGGCTCTCGGCCCGCCAGATCGAACTGGGCATGTGCCCGACCAACGCCATCCGCGTGGCCTATACCGGCGAATTGGGATGGGAACTGCACCACCCGATCGAAATGCAGAACTACCTCTTTGATCAGCTGATGGCGGCGGGCGAACCGGCGGGGCTGAAACTGGTTGGCGCGCGGGCGCAGAACTGGCTGAGGCAGGACAAATCCTACCGCGCCTTTGGCACTGAACTGGGCCGCGATGCGACACCGCTCGAGGCCGGCCTCGACCGGTTTGTCGATCTGTCCAAGGATTTTCACGGCAAGGCGCAGATGGTTGAAACCGGCATCCGCGTCATGTGTGTGACATTGCTGATCGATGGCCCGGCGGATGCCGATCCATGGGGGCGCGAGGCGCTCTATCACGGCGACACCCGCGTGGGCCGCCTGACCTCGGGCGGGTATTCGACCCATTTCGGGCAATCCATCGGCATGGGCTATGTCACGCCTGATCTGGCCAAACCCGGCACGAAACTGAAGGTCAGGATGCAGAACCAGCTATGGGACGCGACGGTACAGCCCGACAGCCCCTATGATCCCGAAAACGCCACCATCCGGGTGGATGGCTGAACCCCACTCACGATGCGCCCGCCACTGGCGGGCGCTACCGGCCCCTGACCGGCGCGCGCCGCAATCCCACCAGCGTCATGATCGCCACGCCCAGCATCGTCAGAATGCCGCCGATCAGAAATTCCACGCTCAGCGCCTCATCCAGAAAGAGCCACGCCCCCGTGACCGAACTGACCGGGATCAGGAGCAGAAACGGCGCGGCATGGCTGGCGGGATACCGGCCCAGCACATGATACCAGCAGGCATAACCCAGCGCCGTCATGATGAGGCCCAGATAAGCCACCGTCAGCCAGACATAGGGCGTGGCACCGGCAATATGCGCCCAATGTCCCCGCTCGAATATCAGCGAAGCCAGAAAGAGCTGCGGCGTGCTGAGCACGGCGATCCAGGCGATGGCAGACAAACCGCTGAGCGCCCCGGGATGACGCGCGTTCAGCCGCCGCATCATCGCCTGTCCGAACGCCCAAGTGGCCGAGCCCGCCAGCACCATCGAAATGCCCAGCCACTGCCCCTCCAGTTTGGGCGCGCCGGTGATGATGACGATGCCGGCAAAGGCCACGACCATCCCCGCGATCTGAACCATGTTCAGCCTCTCGCCCAGCCAGATCACACCCACCAGCAACAGAAATGGCGTTTCCGATTGCACGATCAGCGCCGTTGTCGACGCATCCAGATAACGCAGACCATAAAATGTCAGCCCGTATTGCAGCGTCGCCACCACAAAGGCGATCACCGTAAGCTCGCGCAGAAGTTTTCGCGGCACGGGCACGAACCAGACCAGCACAAACGCCGCCAGCCCAAAGCGCATCGCCATCAGGAGAATCGGCGGAAACTGATCGACGGTAGGTTTGGCCATCACCAGACCCAGCCCCCAGGACAGGGGAACAACCAGTGCGATCAGTATGTCGATGGGTTTCATCCCGCCCTCCGTCCTGCGGATCAGTCGTGGCAGGCGTGCGGGGGGCTGTAAACCCTCTGTCACCATATGCGGCACCGGATGTGACGGCGGATGTGATGGGCGGAAATCCCCCTTGGCCGGTCAATCGCCCTTGCCAGAACTGAACCAGATAGTTTAGAAATGAGCGGCTTTGAAATTCCGGAGCGCATGTGCCCAAAGATCAGATCAAACGCGGACGCAAATTCGATCAGGTGCTCAAAGGTGCCCGGGATGTGTTCATGCGCGAAGGCTTCGAAGGCGCCACCGTTGATGACATTGCCCAGATGGCGCAGGTCTCGAAGGCGACGCTCTACAGCTATTTCCCCGACAAGCGCATCCTGTTCATGGAAGTCGCGAAATCGGAATGCGCCCGGCAGACGGATCAGGCCGTCGAAGAGATCGATTTTTCTGATCCGCCATCGGTGGTGCTGCGCGGAGCGGCACGGCGCATGGTCAGTTTCCTCGTCTCTGATCTGGGTCAGCGGGTGTTTCGCATCTGCGTCGCCGAAGGGGAGCGTTTCCCCGAACTGGGTCAGGAATTCTATGCCCAGGGTCCGGGACGGGGCCGCGAAATCCTCAAGGATTACTTTCGCATCGCTATCGGCAAGGGTGAACTGGCCATCGATGATCTGGACCTTGCCGCCGATCAGTTCCTTGAACTTTGTAAATCGGACCTTTTCCCGCGCATGGTCTTTGGCATTTCCAAAACCTTCAGCCCGGCCGAGATCGAACGTGTTGTCGGCGGTGCGGTTGATGTATTTCTGGCGCGCTACGGCGTGCAGGGCTGATCCGGCCACGTATGTTCGTGAGCATGACCATCAGATATCTCCCCCATAGACGCGCCGTTTCCCTGAAATCCCAGGCCAGAATACAGCATCGGGAACTCTACCCATGACCGACAATTTTACCCCCGAGGAAATCGCCAACTTCACCGCCTTCGAAAAAGAGGGATGGTCGCGTGTGGCAGACGCATATCACAACCAGTGGGGCACCGTGTCAGCCCAATCCGCACCCGCCCTGCTAAGGATGGCCGGGGTTCAGTCCGGTCACCGGGTGCTGGACGTTGCAACTGGCGCCGGATATCTGGCGGCAGCGGCGCATGACTCCGGTGCCAGCGCGACAGGCCTCGACTTCAGCGCCGAGCAGGTGGCGCTGGCGCGCAGTGTATATCCCGATGTGGAGTTCATTCAGGGCGATGCCGAGGATCTGCCCTTTGAATCCGAGAGTTTCGATGCGGTGGTGATGGGGTTCGGCATGAACCATCTGCCCCGCCCCGAGCGCGCCGCAACCGAGGCCTGCCGGGTGCTGAAGCCCGGCGGTCGTCTTTCTTTTTCTGTATGGGCGGTTCCACAACCCGGTACCGCCTTTGACATCGTGCTGGGCGCCATCGAGGCCGAGGGCATTGCCGACCCCGATCTGCCCACCGCACCACCTTATTTCAAATTTGCCGACCCGATGCAGGTTCAGACCCTTCTCGCCGGTGCCGGGTTTGACGAGATATCCACCGTTGTCATCGATCAGCACTGGCGCCATTCGACGCCCGATCAGCTTTTCTCGGTATTTCATGATGGCGCGGTCCGCGCGAGCGCGTTTCTGAGATCACAGCCTGTCAGCGCCCTGGACAAGATCAGGCAGCGTATCACGAACGAGGTCAGCGGCATGAAACGGGGGGATCAGTATGTCATCCCCGCACCGGCTGCCGTATCTGCGGGTCGCAAACCGCCCGTCGGCGGCTAGACTGTTCGGATCACCAGCGTTCCACAAAAAAACCCCGGCCAGGTGACCGGGGTTCTGAATTCGCGATTGCCCGCGCTTATGCGTCCGCGCCCCGCATAGGACGATAGTTGGTTTTTTCCGCTATCCGCGCGGACTTGCCGCGGCGGCTGCGCAGATAATAGAGCTTGGCCCGACGGACCTTGCCCCGGCGCACAACGGTGATGCTGTCGATATTGGTGGAATGCAGGGGGAACACACGCTCAACCCCTTCGCCAAAGGAAATCTTGCGCACCGTGAACGAGGCCGCGATGCCGTCGCCCCCCTTGCGGGCGATGCAGACGCCTTCGTAATTCTGAACACGCGAACGCGTGCCTTCGATGATCTTGTACCCGACACGGATCGTGTCGCCGGCCTTGAAATCCGGAATGTCCTTGCCCAGCGTCGCGATCTGCTCGGCTTCCAGTTCTGCAATCAGATCCATCTGATCAACTCCTTAATAGACGCGGTTTCTCCGCAGATGTTTGCGCGTCCTCAGAGCTCTTGGTCTTCGCCCGGGTCCCTACCGTGTTTCGCACAATAAGCCCGCCAGAGGTCAGGTCGTCGTTCCTTGGTCAGCCTTTCGGCCTCGGCCCTCCGCCAGGCGGTGATTTTGGCATGGTGACCCGACAGAAGAACACCGGGTATCTCATGCCCCTCCCAGATGGCGGGCCGTGTATACTGAGGATGCTCAAGCAACCCGTCCGAAAAACTTTCATCCTCGACCGAGGCCTGATTCCCAAGCACGCGGGGTATAAGCCGGACCGTGGCATCAATCAAGACCTGCGCGGCCATCTCGCCATTGGTCAGGACAAAGTCTCCGATCGACACTTCCTCGATGCCGAAATGATTGATCACCCGCTCATCCACACCTTCGAAACGACCACAAAGAAGCGTGACACCGTCGCAGTGGGAAAACCGTCTGGCCATGGCCTGTGTCAGGGGCGCCCCCCGGGGCGACAGATAGATGATGGGCCATTTGTCGCGCCCTTCGGACGGTGCGGCGGCGCGGATCGCGCGGCCCACGACATCGGGGCGCATGACCATCCCTGCACCCCCGCCTGCGGGCGTGTCATCGACATTGCGGTGGCGTCCTTCGCCAAAGTTTCTCAGGTCAATCGTCTCCAGCGCCCAGAGCCCCTCTTTCAGGGCCTTGCCCGTCAGGCTCTCGCCCAAAAGGCCCGGAAAGGCATCCGGGAAAAGCGTGATCACCCTCGCCTGCCAGGCGCTGGCCTGACGGGGATTTGGCGAAAGCAGTTCACGCGGCTCGGTTGACGCCCGGATCGAAAGCCGCCCATGCGATTTATTTGGCGCTGTCATGAACCGCGTGTTTACGGTGATCGGTTTCAATTGCAACCACGGATCGGTACGCTCGGGCCAGATCACCGCGCAAAGGCCCGGACCATCGGACAGGAAACCATCACCCGCGAACGCCTGAAGGAAGAGGCCATGCGCAGCTGGCGGCGGGCCGCTTTGGCCATCGGCACCCCGCCCGATGCCTATACGCCCCATGTGCTGAAGGTGCGGATCAAAGACAGCATCTCCAGAATCGTGATGCTGTTTCAAAGCCTGGAATATCCCGATCTCGTGCTCAAACAAAGTTACCCGCCCGAGCATATCAATCACTTCCGCAACGGGGTGCAGGCCCATCAGCGCGCTGCCAGCCTCTTGCGTGACCACCCGGATCTCGACGTGCCCGCGCTGCGCCATGTCGATGAGGAGACCTGCACAATCCTGATGGATCATGTCCCGGGGCGTACCGTGCATGACCTACTCGATCTGGCCGAGCTGGGCCTCGAAGACCGGCATCAGGTGCTTGGCCAGGCCGGGCGGTGGATACGCGCCTATCATGACGCCACGCATGCCGGCACCCGCCAACTGAATCCGACGCGCATGCTTGAACATGCCGACAGGATGATCGGCAATGTCCGCTCTGGCAGCCATCTGGTCCCGCGCCGCCGCGAATTTCTCAAATTCGCCGACTGCATCCATCCTCTGGCAGAGGCGGTACGCAACCGGGAAATCCACATCTCGGCCACGCATGGCGATCTGCACTTGCGCAACATCATGATCCATGGCCAGCGTGTCACCGGCCTTGATTTCGGATCGGTCCACAATGCCCCCGTCGGGCATGATCTGGCGCGATTTCTTGTCAATCTCGGCAATTTCTTCCACGACCCCGCCCCAGAGTCTCAGGGCGGTTTTCTCGACGGGGCCGATGCCACGGCATTCTTCGCCGGCTACGGTCCGGAATTTCAGCACGATCCGGCGCTAACCTATCTCTTCCCGATCCAGATCCTGACAGACTGGTGCGCGCTGCCCAAACAGCGCGTTGACCGCAACCCGCTCCACCAGCGCCGCCTCAAAGGGGTATTGCTGCTCACACGTCACGCGCGTGGCTGACTTCATTGTTCGCCAAATACCTTCGGGGTGAATTTGGCGCGCGGCTGCGCGGCAAAGAGGGGGCAACGCCCCCTGATCAACACCTTGAACACCCGGCACAAAAAAACCCGGCCATCCGGCCGGGTTCGGTCTCGCAAAGGCGCAATGGCTAGTGCAGCTTGGCCTCGACCTGGGCGATGGCGTCATCGATCAGGCTGTTGCCGTCTGCGGCGCTCATCTTTTTGGCAATCGCCTCACCTGCCGCGGCCACGGCCACGGTCACGGCGCGGTCCCGCACCTCTTTCAGCGCCGAGGCTTCGGCAGAGGCGATCTGGTCCTCTGCCGCCTGCAGGCGACGGGCGATGGACACTTTCAGATCTTCCTTGGCTTTCTCGGCGGCGACACCGGCTTCGGTCTTGGCGGTTTCGATGATGCGCGCCGATTGCGCTTCGACATCTTTCTGCTTGCGTTCATACGATGCCAGCAGGCTCTGCGCTTCTTCTCTCAGCGCCTTGGCCTCATCCAGTTCGGCACGGATGTCATCGGACCGCTTGTCCAGCTGGCCGGCCACGAGGCTCGGCACCTTGAGATAGAGCAGGATGCCCACAAACAGGATGAATGCCAGCGTGACGACGAAATCAGTGTTGTAAAGGCTGAAAAAGGGTTTGCCGGGCGCGGCCAATGCCGGGGTGCTCAGCAGCAGCAGGGCGATTGCGGGTCTCAGCAGCATGATCCTACCCTTTCAGACGCGCGGTCACTGCCGCATTGATGGTTTTGGCGTCGATCTTGGCCGGTGAGACGGCGTCTGCCAACGCGGCAGCAGTCTCTTTGGCGACCTCGGTCACGCTGTCCATGGCACTCGCGCGGATGGCGGCGATAGCCTTTTCCGATTCCGCAGCCTTGGCGGCGATCTCGGCATCTGCCTTGGCTGTTGCCGCGTCCAGTTCTTTCTGAATTTCGGCGCGGGCTTCGGCGATGATGGCCTGTGCTTCGGCGCGGGCATCGGCGAGCGCCTTGTTATAGGCCTCTTCCGCGTCGACAGCGGCCTGTTTCAGCTCTTCCGCGCGGGCGATATCATTGGTGATCGTTCCCCGGCGCTCTGCCAGAACGGCACCGATGCGCGGCAGCGCGATCCGTGTCAGAATGAAATAGATCACGATCAGCGTCACCACCAGCCAGAATATCTGGTTGGGAAATGTCGTGAAATCGAGCTGGGGCATGCCGACGGAATCGCCCTTTTCGGCGATCTTGGCGGCGCCTTCCACCTTGTCGGACGTTTCGGCCATGTCTTCCTCCTGAAACCTTCTTGGATTACCGGGTGAGGGCGTCCCTCACCCGGCCGTAAGGACCGTTCAGAAGATTAGACGGCAAACATCAGCAGAAGCGCGACGAGGAACGAGAAGATCCCCAGTGCTTCTGCGAATGCAATACCGATAAACATGGTCGCGGTCTGCGAGGCAGCCGCCGACGGGTTGCGCAGCGCGCCCGAGATGTAGTTGCCGACAACATGGCCCACACCGACGGCGGCACCGCCCATACCGGTACATGCAAGACCTGCACCGATGTATTTGCCCATTTCTACGATATCGCCTTCCATGAGAGTTCTCCTTACGTTGGAATTGGCTGGAATTGTCTGATCAGTGATGTGGATGCAGCGCGTCGCGCAGATAAACGCAGGTCAGGATTGCAAACACATATGCCTGGATGAACGAGACGAGCGTCTCGAGCGCAAGTACCGCGGTGATGGCGGCAATCGGTGCGACAGCCCCGACCCCCAGAACACCGGCGAAACCCGCGAAAACCTTGATGACCGCATGACCGGCCATCATGTTGCCGGCAAGTCGGATGGAGTGGCTGACAGGACGCACGAAATACGAGATGATCTCGATCAGTGCCAGGACCGGGCGCAGCACCAGTGGTGCCGAGGTTATCCAGAACAGGTGCAGAAATCCGAACCCGTTTTTGACCACGCCCAGAATTGTCACGAATACGAATACCGCGATGGCCATGACGGCCGTGACGGCGATTTGCGCGGTTGTGGTAAAGCTCATCGGTAGAAGGCCAAGGGAATTGGCGAAGACGATGAAGATAAAGAGCGTCATGATGTAGGGGAAATATTTCAGACCGTCCTTGCCCGCGACATCCTCGACCATCTTGTAGACAAAGACATAGGCCAGTTCGGCAACCGATTGGCCCCGGCTTGGGACGATGGCGCGGCCGCGCGTTCCGATCACCAGCAGAAGGATCACGCAGATCACCGCCAGACCCAGCCACAGGGTCACGTTGGTGGGCGTGTACCAATAGATCTCGTCACCACCAAAAAGTGGTTTGACCAGAAACTGGTCCATCGGTTTGATCTGAAGGCCGCCTGGCTCTGCCGCTTTCGTGTCTACCGCCACGTTCAGTCCCTTTCATCCTGTGCGGCCCGGGCCGCGTCGTCTCTCTGCATTTCGGCAGCGGTACGCATCATCACGCGAATGCCCGCCACGAAACCCAGCAATGTAAACAGCACCAGCATGATCGGGAGCGTTCCCAAAAGGGTATCAAGCCCGTAGCCAATGCCAAAGCCGATCAAAAGACCCGCCACCAGTTCTGTCACCATCCGCCAGCCATGCTGGACCTGCGCATGATGCTCATCGTTAAAGTGCTTTTCCGGTTTCTCACCCTTTGCCGCGGCAATCTTCGCTTCCAGCTCTTTCAGCTTTTCGCGATCGGTGTCGGATACCATTTCCAGCCTTCCCGATGGTTGCGCCGTGTCTAGGCGAACCCTTGTTGGGGAGTCAATTGCACGAAGTCAGAATTGCACGGGCGCAAATCATTGATATATATAGGTAATTATTTCTACCGCGGGCTGCGGCAACAGCGCGCGGTTGAAAACCGGGGGAAATCGCCGGAAAACGCAAATTCAACCGATTGGTTGACGATTTCCGCGGCACCGGGATAGGTCGGGGCGATGAAGGGTGATCTGGACAAGGTATTCGCGGCGCTTGCCGATCCGACGCGGCGGCAGATTCTGACCATGCTTCTGGAGGATGACATGGCGGTGACGGATGTGGCCGAGCCGTTTGAGATTTCATTGGCCGCGATCTCGAAACATCTGGGTATCCTGACGCGCGCCGGTCTGATCAGCCAGGATCGGCGGGGCCGGGTGACGTGGTGCAAGCTCGAAGCGACGGCCATGCGCGACGCATCGATCTGGATGGAAAGCTTTGGCCAGTTCGAGGCCGTGAATCTGGATGCGTTCGAGGCCTTTCTGGATCAGGAGCTTTCCGACGGCTCCTGACGCAGCAGCATCAGAAGCGCCAGCACCGTCATCGCGACACCCACCAGCACCAGAACGCGCGGCGCGGGATTGCCCAGCGCCATTTCCCACAGGATCACCCAGGACGGCGTCAGATACGTATAGGCCATCACCTTGGAGGCCGGGAGACGCAGCGCCGCGAATTGCAACAACAGGAATGTCGCCGCGCTGGCAAAAACGGCGGTATAGACGATGGTGATCCAGACGATGGGCGGCAAGGCAGCCCAATCGGTCGCCAGCATTTCGTCCGCGCTCCAGGCAATCAGGATGATCAGACCGGCGACCAGCATGCCGAATGTAAAGGCGACGACCGGCTCGCCGCGGTTCAGTTTCTTGACCAGCGGGGTATAGATGGCGTGGGCAACGCAGCCGATGAAATAGATCATTTCGCCAAAACCGACGCGAAAGGCGATGAGATCCGAGATTTCGGCGCGAAAAATTACCCAGATTGCCCCGCTGCCGCCGATCAGCAGCGCCGACGCGATGCGCCACGTCGTGATCTGCCGCAGCAAAAGCCAGCCAAATCCTGCACTCAAAATTGGGGTCAGGGTAAAGACAGCCGCCATCGAGACGGGGTCAGCCGTTTTCAGACCTTCGAACATCAACACGAAATAGACGGCGAAGAGGCCACCCAAGAGCGCGTAGCGCCATGTCGCCCGGAAATAGGCCAGCCTGAGCGCACCGCGCCAGATCACCAGCGCCCCGATCAGGACCCCCGCCAGCATGAAACGTGCCGCGTTCAGCGCCGTTGGCTCCAGCGCATTCGCCGACATCGAGCCCAGGCTGAACGACCCCGCGATCAGGGCCGAGAAAAGCAGCATGGCCAGATGGCCCTGATGGATGCGTGTCATGGCGCCCTTGTCCCGCATTCACCGGGTGAATGACAGCACAATGTGACAGACGTGGCGGTCAGCCGTGCACGGGCCAGTCTTTGGCCGCCTGTTTCAGAAACCTGAGGAATGTCTGAACCTTGGCGGTGCGGTGCAGATCGACATGGGTGACCAGCCACGTGCTCGCCCCCCATTCAGCGCGGGGCGGCATGATCTGAACCAGATCATCATCGTGATGGGCGCTGTATCCTGCCAGGAATCCTATTCCGACGCCGGCGCGCACCGCATGGGCCCGTGAAATGTCGGCGTTGGTCTTGAAGACGATCTGCTCGGCGGGGATATTTTCGTGCATCCAGCGCTGGAATGGCGCGCGGGATTTCTCGTCGTCCAGACCCACGAAACTGTGCCCCGCGAAATCATCAGGCCCCTTGGGCATTCCCATACGCTCCACGTAATCCCGGCTGGCATAAAGACCGACACAAAGATCAACAAAGCGCTGGGCGACATTGTCGGGCTCATTCGGCTTTGCCCCTGCGCGGATGGCGACATGCGCCTCGCCATATTCCAGACGAAAGAGACGCGATCCGGTCAGGAACCTCACGGTCAGTTCCGGATGTGCCAGCCGGAAATCGGCAAGGACAGGTGTCAGGAGTTCTGACATCGAGGTGACGCTGGTAACGACCAGTTCCCCCGTCACCTCGTTCCCGCGCCCCTTGATGCGCCCGGCAAGCTGGCTCAGCTGGTCCTGGGTTGCCTGCGCCACCAGCAACAGGTCCTGCCCGGCTTCGGTTGCCGTGTAGCCCCGTGCGTGGCGCTGAAAGAGCTTGGCCCCCAGCCGCCCCTCGAGCGCATCGATATGGCGGATGACGGTGGCGTGGTGCACCCCCAGAACATCGGCCGCCGCCGAAACCGTGCCCAGCCGGGCCACGTGATAGGCGGTGCGCACCTCATCCCAATCGTCAAATGCCATGTGTCTCTGCCTCTCTTGTCGGTCGGAATAGGTCATAAAACCCGGGAAACGGCAATTGCAAAAATGCACATCAATTGTTCTTAACTCTGCATTGTGTTCAAATTCGCAATATCCATTTTGGTGGGGAAATCAAAATCACCAAGGATTGTTCACATGACCCAGCCACTCAACATTCTGCGTGTCGATGGTTCCGCGCGCATCGAAGGTTCTGTTTCGCGCAGCCTGACGGACGAGATAGTCAGCCGGTTTCCCGATGCCAAGGTTGCTCGCCGGGATTTGAAGTTCGCCCTGCCGCAGATCGACGAAACGTGGGTCGGCGCCAATTTTACGCCTGCCGAGGACCGCAGCGATGCGCAACGCGAAATCCTTGCCCTGTCAGATCAGATGGTCGCCGAGGTGAACGACGCCGATTTGATCGTGATTGGCCTGCCGGTCTATAATTTCTCTGTTCCTGCTGCCGTGAAGGCCTGGATTGACCTGATCTGCCGGGCCGGGCTGACGTTTCAGTACACGGCGAACGGGCCCGAGGGCCTGCTGAACGGCAAACGGGCCATCGTCGCGCTGACCTCGGGCGGGACTCCGCTGGACAGCGATTACGACTATGCCGGGCGCTATATCCGCCATGTACTTGGCTTTGTCGGGATTGACGACGTGACGTTCGTGCGTGCAGATTCGCTTGCAACCGATGCCGAGGCGCGGATCGCCGCCGCGCGTGAGAGCATCGGCCAACTGGCCGCGTGAGGAGGATCAAGAATGGATGCAATACCCAGATACGGAATGCTTGTGGTCAAGGTCTTGCTGGCGCTGGCCTTTGTCGCCGCCGGGCTGGCCAAGCTGACCGGGGTCGAGATGATGGTCGACACGTTTGAACGGGTCGGTGTCGGCCAGTGGTTTCGCTATGTCACGGCCTTGATCGAGATCGGCGGCGCTGCGTTGTTGTTTGTGCCGGGCCGTCAGCTGGTGGGTGCGGGGCTGCTGCTTTGTACGATGATCGGTGCGGTGTTTGCCCATCTCGCGGTGCTGGGCCCGCCCGTCTTTCCGGCGGCAGTGCTGGGCATACTGGCGGCGGTGGTGGTGTATTACCACCGGGATCAGGCACAGTCCTACCTCTGACACTGATTGCCCCGCGGCACCGGCTGCGGGGCAGCGATGTTGACTCTGACAGCGGGGCGCACTAAACGCCCCTGACAATCCGGAAGCTTCAGGTCTTCCGGTCCCGGTCAGGCCGGGATCGCCCCCCACCAGCGTGTCACGCCCGTGGGGGCGTTTGTGGTTTGAGCGGCCCGTTCCTATCTACGGGCAAAAGGTAACGGCAAAGGGGCCAAAGATGTTTGAAAATCTCTCGGAACGCCTTTCCGGAGTCTTCGACCGCCTGACCAAACAGGGCGCGCTCAGCGAAGATGACGTCCGCACCGCGCTGCGCGAAGTGCGCGTGGCCCTGCTCGAGGCGGATGTCTCGCTGCCGATTGCCCGCGAATTCGTCAAGGCCGTGCAGGACAAGGCAACCGGTCAGGCGGTGACCCGTTCGGTCACACCCGGCCAGCAGGTCGTCAAGATCGTGCATGATGAGCTTGTGCATTTTCTGGCCGGTGACAATGACGATCCGGGCGAGCTGAAGATCGACAATCCGCCTGCCCCCCTTCTGATGGTGGGCCTTCAGGGCTCGGGCAAGACGACGACGACGGCGAAGCTTGCCAAGCGTCTGACCGAGAAGAGCAACAAGCGGGTGCTGATGGCCTCGCTCGATGTGAACCGCCCGGCGGCGATGGAACAGCTGGCCATTCTGGGCACGCAGATCGGTGTGGATACCCTGCCCATCGTCAAGGGGCAGACGCCGGTTGATATTGCCAAACGCGCCAAGCAGCAGGCAACGCTGGGCGGCTATGACGTCTATATGCTCGATACCGCCGGGCGGCTCTCGATCGATGATGCGCTGATGGCCGAGGTCGAGGCGGTGCGCGATGTCACCAGCCCCCGCGAAACCCTGCTGGTAGTTGACGGTCTGACCGGTCAGGACGCGGTCAACACGGCCGAAAATTTTGACGAACGTATCGGCATCTCCGGCGTCGTGCTGACGCGGATGGATGGTGACGGGCGCGGCGGCGCAGCGCTCAGCATGCGGGCGGTGACGGGCAAACCGATCAAGTTCGTGGGCCTTGGCGAGAAGATGGACGCGCTCGAGGAGTTCCACCCCGAGCGGATCGCGGGCCGTATCCTGGGCATGGGCGACATTGTCAGCCTTGTCGAAAAGGCGCAGGAAACCATCGAGGCCGAACAGGCCGAGCGCATGATGAAGCGCTTTCAGAAGGGTCAGTTCAACATGAACGACCTCAAGTCCCAGCTGGAACAGATGATGAAGATGGGCGGGATGGAAGGCGTGATGGGCATGATGCCCGGCATGGGCAAGATGGCCAAGCAGATGGAAACGGCCGGTCTGGATGACAAGGTACTGAAACGTCAGGTCGCGCTGATCAATTCGATGACGCGGCTCGAGCGGGCCAATCCCAAGATCCTTCAGGCCAGCCGCAAGAAACGCATCGCCCGGGGTGCCGGGCTGGAAGTGTCCGAACTGAACAAGCTTTTGAAGATGCAGCGCCAGATGGGCGACATGATGAAGAAGATGGGCAAGGGCGGTATGCTGAAACAGGCCATGCGCGGCATGTTCGGCAAGGGCGGCGGCCTGCCAGCGGGCATGGACCCCGCCGGCATGGACCCGAAGGCGTTGGAAAAGGCGGCCAAACAACTGGGGGCAGACGGGATGCCGGGTGGCGGACTGCCCGGCGGATTGCCGGGCCTTGGCGGCGCATCTCTGCCCCCCGGCCTTAGCGGTTTTGGCAAGAAGAAGTGACCGTCACAGCCACATATCCCTGGGAACAGCCCCCGGCAGGCGCATCCGCCGTGCTGGCGGCAGATATCCGTGCGCTGCTGCCCCATCTGGAAACGGCGCGCACGGTACTGCGTGCACCGGTTGTTGGCGATTTTGAATATTATGCCGAAATCATGATGTCAGAGCGGGCTGTCTATATGGGCGGCCCGATGAGCCGCCATGACGCCTGGCTGGATTTCACCCAATGCGTGTCGAACTGGGTGCTGAGGGGTCACGGGCTGTGGACAGTCACGGCGCGTGAAGGCGGCGAGGTTCTAGGGTTTGTGCTGATCTGTTACGAGTTTGGCGATCTTGAGCCCGAGCTTGGCTATTTTCTGCGCAAAGGGGCAGAAGGCCTGGGATATGCTGGTGAGGCCGTGGCAGCGGCGCATGCGCATGGGTTTAAAACGCTCGGCCTGCCCCAGATGGTCAGCTATATCGATCCGGCCAACGACGCCTCGATCCGGCTTGCCGAACGGATGGGCGCGGTGCGCGATGCCGACATGGTGGGCGGTGATGAGCCGGCATATGTGTATCGCCATACACCGGAAGGGGTGGCATCATGAGCCTGACCAACGCGCCCCGGCTTGACACCGGACGGCTGATCCTGCGCGGGCCCGAGCCGCGCGATTTTGAGCCGCTGTCGGCGTTTTACGCCGATCCGCACTGCGCAGGTTTTGGCGGACCGCTGAGCCGGGACGAGGCATGGCGCTGGTTTGCCGTCAATATCGGCCATTGGCACATCCATGGATACGGATATTTCACCATCGAGATGAAGGATGACGGCGCACCTGCAGGGCTGAGCGGCATCTGGAACCCCGAAGGCTGGCCCGAGCCCGAGCTGGGCTATGCGCTGTTCCCGGCATTCGAAGGCAAGGGCATTGCCTTCGAGGCGTCGGTGCGGGCGCGGAAATGGGCCTATGACGATCTGGGATTTACGACACTGTCGTCGCATATCGTGCCCGGTAACGCCAAATCCGAGGCGCTGGCCGCACGTCTCGGTGCCGTCTATGAGGCCACCTATGCCAACCCGCATATGGGGGAGGACCGTATTTTCCGGCACCCCGCGCCGGATGCGCTGATGGATGGGGTGAACTGATGACCACGCGCATCACAGGTTGCATCGGCGGGAAACCCGGCGGTTACGGAGGATCACATGAGTGACGATATCGTCCGCGCGGCGGATTTGCTGAAAGAGCACCGCGACAGTATCGACAGGCTGGATGCGATCCTTGTCTATACGCTGGGTGAGCGGTTCAAGCACACGCAGGCGGTTGGCCGGCTCAAGGCCGATCACGACCTGCCGCCATCCGATCCCGACCGGGAAGCGAAGCAGATTGCGCGGCTGGAGGATCTGGCCGGGCGGGCCGATCTCGACCCCGATTTCGCAAGGAAATTCCTGAACTTCATCATTCAGGAAGTCATACAACATCACAAGCAATTCAAGAGATAAGCGGCGGGTCCGCTTCAGCCACAATCAGGAGAAAACACCATGGCTATGAAAATTCGTCTCGCACGCGGCGGTTCCAAGAAACGTCCGTTCTACAGCATCGTTGCCGCCGACAGCCGCATGCCGCGCGACGGCCGGTTCATCGAAAAGCTGGGCACCTATAACCCGCTTTTGCCGAAAGACAGCGAAGAGCGCGTGAAAATGAATGTTGAGCGCGTTCAGTACTGGATGGGACAGGGCGCGCAGCCGACCGATCGCGTGTCGCGCTTTCTTGAGGCGGCGGGTGTCGTCGAGAAGAAAGAGCGCAACAATCCGAAAAAAGGCACACCGGGCGCCAAGGCTGTCGAGCGTGCCGAGGAGAAGGCCGCCAAGGCAGCCGCACCCGCAGAGGAAGCCCCAGCCGAGGAAGCTGCTGCCGAGGAATAATGCGGCACATTCGCGCCCTGGATGGTGATCACGGAAAATGGCGCGGCTTTCGCGCCATTTTTTCGTGGGTCATGACGGGATCTGCGTGCAGATGGCGGATTGGTTCAATCCGCCTTTGCGCGGGCATCCCCCGGGATGCTAGCAATCGCTCAGGGCGCGGGCCCGGGAAAACAGGCATGACGACACATGCGGATATTGGCACTGATCATTTTCGGGACGGGCCTTTGGGCCGGTCTCAAGGTCGAGCGGTATCTTGCCGCCGAGCGTTGTGCGTCGGCCGGCGGCGCATGGTCGGTGATATCCAGCCTGTGCCGGGGGCTTGGGCATGAAGAGTGAACGCATATGTGTTGCCGCGATCATGGGCGCGTTTGGCGTGCGCGGTGAGGTGCGGATCAAGTCGTTTTGCGTCGAACCTTCGGCGGCGGGCGATTACGGCCCAGTCGAGACCGAAGATGGCAGAGTGCGCTATGAACTTGACCTCACCCGGCCCGTCAAGGGCGGCTTTGCCGCGCGGCTGAGCGGTGTGACGACCAAGGAAGCAGCCGACCGGTTGCGCGGTACGCGGCTTTATGTCGGGCGGGAACGCCTGCCCGACCTGCCGGATGATGAGTATTACCATACCGACCTGATCGGGATGGAGGTGATGGATACGGGCGGTGCAAAGCTGGGCAGGGTCAAGGCGGTGCTGAACCACGGGGCGTCCGATCTGTTGGAGGTTCAGGTGCCGGGCGGGGCGGCGGTGCTATTGCCCTTCACGCATGATTTTGTGCCGGTGGTGGATACGGGTCGGGGACGGCTGGTTGTGGACCCGCCCGACGGATTGTTTGAACACGGCTGATCAAGGGGGCGTTGCCCCCTCTTTGCCGCGCGAGCCGCGCGTCAAATTCACCCCAAAGGTATTTGAAGAACAATGAGTTGCGGGGATCAGCCCTGCGCCTGCGTGTGTTCGAAACGCTGGAGCGCGATTTTTTCATGCGCATTCTGGGCCTGCTCGTGGCGCAGACAGTCGCGCACGAAATCGATATGCGCCTCGGCGGCCGCGCGGGCACGGGCGGGTTCACGGGACTGAAGCGCCGCGTTGATACGGGCATGCTGATCAAGAAGCGTATCGCGCGAGGTTCGCTGGCGGAAAATGACCTGCCGGTTGTAGAAGACGCCCTTGCGCAGCAGTTCGAACATCGAGCGCATCATGTGCAGGAGCACGACATTATGGCTGGCTTCGAAAATCGACATGTGGAAATCGGCGTCGAGCGCGGCCTCGGAATCGGGGTCATCATCTGCATGGGCGCCCTGCATGCGGGCAAAGATCGCGTCGATCACCCTGAGATCGGTATCCGTGGCCGAGATCGCGGCACGCTGGGCGGCCATACCCTCCATATCGCGGCGAAACGAGAGATAGTCGAAGACGGCCTCTTCGTCGGAGGCAAAGAGCCGGACCAGACCATCGGAAAAGGCCGAGCCGAGCACATCGGCAACATAGATGCCCGAGCCGGCGCGGCTGGTCAGGAGGCCCTTGTCATGCAGATCGGCAACCGCCTCGCGCAGGCTGGGCCGCGAGACGCCAAGGGTTTCAGCAAGCTCGCGCTCGGGCGGGAGGCGTTCACCGGCGCGCAGGATACCGCGCAGGATGAGCTTTTCGATCTGGCGCACGACCGCCGATGACAGTTTCTCTGCCTGGATTTTCTGAAAGGGCAAGGCCACCTCCTGAATTGGTCAGATGATATGACCAAAGCTGGCGGGCTATCAACCTGTGATCGGACGGATAATGATTTCGACGCGCCGGTTACGGGCGCGGCCCTCTTCCGTCAGGTTGCTGGCCACCGGTTCATCCTCGCCCTTGCCAAATGACGTGATCCGCCCGGCGGCAACGCCACCATCGATCAGCACGCTGGCCACAGAACCGGCACGGCGCGAGGCCAGATCGCGGTTATAGGCGGCAGAACCGGTATTGTCAGTATGGCCGATCACATCGATATTGCTGTCGGGATTGGCGTTCAGATTGGCCGCGACCGCCAGAAGGTCGGTGCGCAGCGCGGTACTGACCGTGTCGCTGTCGACGTCAAAAAGGATGTCATCGGGCAGGGTGACCACGAGTTCGGTGCCGGTGTTTTCGATCTGGACACGGTCATCGCCGATCTCTTCGCGGAGCTGCGCCGCCTGCCGATCAAGGCCCTGACCGATCGCGGCACCGATGGCCGCGCCGGCGGCAGCACCGGCGATGGTGCGCTTGGTCTTGTTCTTGTCGCTGGTCAGTCCCAGAAGACCGCCAATGGCGCCCCCGATCATCGCACCGTTGATCGTGCGCTGGTTGCTGCCTTCCTCGTCGGCAAGATAGGGCGGTGTACAGGCCACCAGCACAAGGGGCAGGATGACGACTGTACTCAGACGCGTGGGAAACTTCATGATCGACCTCAACGGATTGTCACGCCCGGTTGCTCCGGGCCTCTGTTCAATATGTGCGGGCTTTATCCGCATGACAAGCGCCGGGCGCGCGTTGGGCCCGATCAGGCGTCCAGCCGCGCAGCCTCGTAGGCGAGCATGGCGCGTTTGACCGGCAGGCCCCAGTGATATCCCCCCAGCCCGCCTGATTTCCTGAGCGCGCGGTGACAGGGGATGAGCCAGCTGATCGGGTTGCGCCCGACGGCTGTGCCCACCGCGCGGACCGCACGGGGATTGCCGATACCGGAAGCGATTTCCGAATAGGTTGTCACATGGCCTGACGGCACGGAAAGCAGTGCCTCCCAGACCTTGATCTGGAACGGGGCGCCGATCAGGAATAGCCGGGCCTCATCACCCGCGCCGAAGGCCGCGTCGACCCAGCCGGAGATGGCCGCCGGGTCATGGGCATGCGCCGCACGCGGCCAGCGCGAGGTGAGATCGGCCATCGCGGCATCGCGCCCGCATTCGCCGGTGAAGGCCAGTCCGCAGAGGCCCTTGTCGGTGCCCATGGCCAGAACCTCGCCAAAGGGGCTGTCGAACCAACCGTGGCGAATGGTGAGCCCGGCGCCCTGCCGGGCGTATTCACCGGGGCTCATCGCCTCCCAGCGCAGGAAAAGATCATGCAGCCTGCCGCCGCCCGAAAGGCCGGTTTCGGCTGCGGTCTCGATCATGGTGTGGCGTTCGCGCAAGAGGGTCCGGGCGTGGCCGAGCGTCAGATATTGTTGATAGCGTTTTGGCGAGACGCCGACCCACTGGCTGAAGAGGCGCTGAAAATGTGCCGGGCTCATCTGCATTTTGGCGGCAAGATCCTCCAGCGACATCTCGCGCCCGCCATCACTGTCGATCAGGTCAATGGCGCGGCGCATGATCTGGTAGTGATAGCCGGTTTCGGGTGTGTCGATGGCATTCATGGCAGGTCTCCGTGGTCTGGATCGAATGTAGGTCAGACAGGTTGTGTTCGCGAACCGAATCTTGCGCTTTCGGCGCGGGGGCATTGCCGGATGCTTGAACCCGGCATCCTGTTCGGCCCATAACCCGCCTCATGACAAAACAGCTGTCCTATCCGATCATCCGAGAGATTTTCACGCGGTTCCGAAATGCTGAGGCCGAGCCAAAGGGCGAGCTGAACCATGTGAATGTCTATACGCTGGTGGTCGCTGTGGCGCTGTCGGCGCAGGCGACGGACAAAGGTGTCAACCGCGCGACCGAGACGCTTTTCCGGATTGCCGATACGCCCGAGAAAATGCTGGCATTGGGTGAAGAAGGGCTGATCGCGCATATCAAATCCATCGGACTTTACCGCAACAAGGCCAAAAACGTCATCCGGCTGAGCCGGATACTGGTGGATGACTATGACGGGCAGGTGCCATCATCGCGCGCAGCGCTTGAGGGCCTGCCGGGTGTCGGGCGCAAGACGGCCAATGTTGTGCTGAACATGTGGTGGCGCCATCCCGCGCAGGCGGTCGATACGCATATCTTTCGCGTCGGCAATCGCACGGGCATCTGCCCGGGCAAGGATGTCGTTGCCGTGGAACGTGCCATCGAGGACAACATTCCGGTGGAATTTCAGCTACACGCGCATCACTGGTTGATCCTGCATGGCCGCTATGTCTGTAAGGCGCGCAAGCCCGCCTGTGGTGCATGCATCATCCGGGATCTCTGCCCGTTCGAGGAGAAAAACATATGAAGAAATATCAGGTTGTCGGGATCGGCAACGCCATGGTCGATATCCTGGCCACCGAGGACGAGACGTTTCTGACCGAGAACAATGTCGAGAAAGGGATCATGCAGCTGATCGACATGACCCGCGCGGTCGAGCTTTATGACGCGATCGGCCCGGCCAAGGAAATCAGCGGCGGGTCGGCGGCCAACACGATCGCCGGAATTGCGCATCTGGGGGGCCGGACCGCCTATGTGGGCAAGGTCAAGGATGATCAGCTGGGCGCAATCTTTGCCCATGATCTGCGCGCGCAGGGCGCGGATTACGATACCGTCTTTGCAGGTGCGGATGCAGCCCAGGAAACGGGGCGGTGCATCGTCGTGGTCACCCCCGACGGCGAGCGGTCGATGAACACCTATCTGGGCGTAACCGAGTTTCTGTCGCCAGAGGATATCCTGCCGGAACAGATGGCCGAGGCCGAGTGGATTTATCTTGAGGGCTATCGGTTCGACGGGCCTGAAAGCCATCAGGCCTTTGCCAAAGCGATCGAGGCCTGCAAGGGCGCGGGCGGCAAGGTGTCGATCACGCTGTCCGATCCGTTTTGCGTAAGCCGCCACCGGGATGCGTTTCGCGAAATGATCCAGAACGATGTCGACCTCTTGTTCTGCAACCGGGCCGAGATGCTGTCGATGTATGAAACCGACGATTTCGAGGCGGCACTGGCCGTTGCACGCAGCGAGGTGCCTATCGTTGCCTGTACCGACAGTGAAAACGGGGCCCATATTCTGGCCGGTGACGCGCGCTGGCATGCCCCGGCGACCGAGGTTCAGATCGTGGATGCCACCGGTGCAGGCGACATGTTTGCCGGCGGGTTCCTGTGGGCGCTGACATCGGGCTATGATCTGGAGCGCTGCGGCCGGATGGGATGCGTTGCCGCTGGTGAAATCATCAGCCATATCGGTGCCCGGCCCGAGGCGGATCTGAAGGAACTGTTCGCACAGCACGGGTTGCTCTGAGATTGTTTGGCGGCGTTGCCTGCCTTAGCCGATACGGTTCAGGAACGCCGTCACTTCGGACAGAAATATCGGCCAGCCGGGATCCTCTTCGAGCAGGACATGGTTCTGACCTTCGAGCGTGACGAGACGTGCATCGGGCAGGTTCAGCGCAAACTGGCGGCCCGCTTCAAAAGGAACCATCGCATCCTGACGGCAATGGACGATCAGCGCTGGCACGTCGATATCCGGCAATTCCGGGCGCACGTCGATATCGCCGAATGAATTGAGGATGCGGTAGGCATTTTCCGGCGTGGTTGAGGCGCGCTGCATTTCATTCAGCCAATCAAGCTGTTCGGTGGTGCCTCCGGGAATAAAAAGGCCGGAATAGACCTGCCGGAACGCGGGATTGTTTTCACCCCATCCGACACCCATCAATTCCAGCATGGCCTCGCGGCGTTTACGCTGATCCTGATCGCCCAAGCGCCGCCACCCTGCGACATAGCCGCCGACGATTATCAGACCCGAGACACGATCAGGGTGCTCATAGGCAAAGCGCGCGGCAATGGCGCCACCCTGCGACAGGCCCAGAATGGGTGCGCGTTCGATCGACATGGCGTCCATGACATGAAGCAGGTCTTTGACGAATGCCTCGAATGATATGTTTTCTACGTCCCAGTCTGACAGGCCGTTTCCACGCTGATCCATCCGGACCAGCGTTCGCATTCGTGACAACTCCCGAACCCAGTGACCCCAGAGCGGGCTGGTTCGTTCAAGCTCGAGATGGCTGAGGAAATTCGGTGCCTTCATCAACGGCGGGCCGTTTCCCAAGGCCTCGTAGGCGATATGCACCCCGTCAAACGACCTGAGATAGCGTATACCGGCGCCGGGGCCTGGCGGCGCGATTTGTATGCCAGGGGCCTCGTCCGCAGCTCCCTCCTTGCCCTCATCCGCAATGAGCTGACCGACAAATCGGAAGCCGCGGCGGGGGATTGTCCGGATCAATCGCTGTGTTTTGCCATCGTCATCCAGCGCTGTACGTACAGCGTTCAGCCGGGTCGAGATCGCGGCATCTGATACGATACGCCCGCCCCAGACATGCTCGATCAGTTCATCCCGCGACACGATATGATCGCCATTGTTGACGAGATACCACATCAAATCAAATACCTGCGGCTCAAGCGGGATCTGGCGTTCACCTTTCCACAGCTCTGCCATGTCGGCGTCCAGCCGGTAATCCTCGAACGCAACCGATCTCTGAAATGCCGTCATGGGATCAGTAAGAGGAAACCCGGCAATCTTGGCAACCGGAAACTCGGATATGTCGAAAAGACGGAATAAAGAAAAACAAAAGGCAATCTGAAGACCGCCGTTAAGCGGCGTCGCCCGGGCACCGCTAAACCGGTGGCACAACGTCATCAGACCATCAGGAGGCCCACAATGCCAAACGACAGATCACCATTTCTGAACGCGGACGGCAGCATCAACATGTCAGAGGCGCTGCAGGCTGGCCGCAAGGCGCGTTCTCAGGCGTTTCACCGGATGATCCGCGCCGATGATCCTTTCCGGAAAGCCGATAGGTTGCCGCCGGTTACCGGTAATCTTGGCCCGCGCGATCTGGCACTTGTTCGTTTTCTTCTCTTTCCGCTAGGGTTGGGCAACGGGCTGCCCGCGACCAGTGAAAGGATCTAGAAAAACATGCCGAATAATCCCGCCAAGATGTTGCTCGAAAGCCGGTTTGGCGGGACCTGCGTCGCCGCTGATGACCTGCGGGGCATCGCCGATGCCGACACCGCCTATCGGATACAGCGTGCACAGATCGACCTCAGCCAAGAGCGGATCGGCGGCTGGAAACTGGGCGGCACCAGCGCCCCTGCGCTGAAACTTCTCGCGCTGGATGAACCCTTTGTAGGGCCGGTCTCTGCCGAGACGATTTACCAAAACGACGCCAGCATCGCGATCCATCCGTCGCATTCACCCATGCTGGAGACCGAGTTTGCCATCACACTGGGCAAGGATATCCCACCGCGCGAGGTGCCTTATGACGCAAGCGAACTACGGTCGGCCATTGCCTCGGTCCGGGCCTCGTTTGAAATCGTGTCTTGCCGTCTGGCGGCAGGGCTTGCCGGGGCCGGATGTCACGTGATCGCCGATCATGGCGTCAATGGCGGGGCCGTGCTGAGCACAGAGGTGCCCCCGGATTACTGGGATGAGCCCGGCGGGATCGACGTCGCGATCAGCGTCAATGGCGATGAACGGGCGCGGGGCACCTCGGCCGGATTGCTCTGGTCGCATATCTTTGATGGCGTTGCGTGGCTGGCCAACCGGCAGGGGCTGGGGGCGCGGTCGCTTTGCGCCGGAGACATCATCCTGACGGGCACCTGCACCGGCGTGACCCCCGTCGCGCCCGGTGACAGCGCTGCAGCGGATTTCGCTGGCATCGCCCACGTTGCGGCGCGATTTGTTGCCGCCTGATCGGCCTAATTGCCTAGTTTCTTGTGCACTTCGTCCAGATCGATCTCGCCCGTCGGCATCTTGTTCGACGGGTCGTGGAAATCATATTTGAACAGATCGAAATCGCGTTTGTAGATTTCATAGACCAGATGGCGTGACAGATCGTCGAAATAATCCTCGACGGGGTGGGCGCGCTTGGGACCGTGGCCCTCGGATTCATTGAACCGTGGGATTTCGGACAACACGACGGGGTTTCTGACCTCGATCGCGTCCAGAACCGACTGCATCCCCTCGTTAAAGGCCTCGGTGTGAAAAATGCGGCTGTAGCGCCCGCCATTGGCGATGAAGGTCGAGATATGGCCGGCCATGGCCGACCAGTGGATATCCGGATCCATCGGCCGCCGCCAACGGATCGTATCCCGCGCAAAAAGAAGGAACCGCCGGAAGGACGCGATCTGGTCAAACTCACCCTCGACCGCGACACCGTATTTCTGCGTCAGGAGCGGCACCAGATTGCCGCGATAGCGTTTCCCGTTGCGCTGGATGCCGCAGATCTTGTCGAAAAAGGACGACAGGATGCGGGTGTACGGGTTCCTGACGCAGGTAAAGGCATAGGTCTGTTGTGCCCTCACATTGCGTTCAATGATGGGCTGGCTCTCTTCGATTGCCCATTTGTGAAGCCCCTCGCGGGCATCGTGAATGTCGCCTTCGAAAAATTCGCCATTATCCGAAAAATACATGATCTGACCAATGGTCGAGCACGCGCATTTCGGCACAACGCGATAGACCACGCTTTCGCTTTCGGTCATCCAGGTTCCGGGAAATCCCATCTGCCTACCCTCTTGCCGGTGGCTGGTCTCTGCCAGCTTGCTGCCTCTTTGCAATGTTTAATTGATTATTTCTTAACTGTCTTCACCGATTTCCGGGAAAAGAACAGTTGCACTGGCCGGGCCAAAATCCGTATCTTCGCCCAAAGACCTGAACAACAATAAATATCGAGCGGTATCCAGGGGCCTTATGGCGCGTATTGCCTATATCCTGCTGTGTCACAAAGATCCGGACGCAATCATCGAACAGGCAAATCGTCTGACGACGGCGGGTGACTATATCTCGATCCATTTCGACGCCCGCGCGCGCAAGGAACATTACCAGAAAATCAGAACCGCGCTCAGCGACAATCCCAATGTCACCTTTGCCGCCCGGCGTGTGAAATGCGGCTGGGGGGAGTGGTCGCTTGTGCAGGCATCGCTGAACGCGATCAGGGCCGCGGTCGAGGCATTCCCCCGCGCCACCCATTTCTACATGCTCTCGGGCGACTGCATCTCGATCAAATCGGCCGAGTTCATCCACCGGTTTCTTGACAGCCGCGATGTCGATTACATCGAATCCGTCGATTTTTTCGACTCCGGCTGGATCAAGACCGGTATGAAGGAAGAGCGCCTGACCCTGCGCCACTTTGTCAACGAAAGAAAGCACAAGTCGCTGTTCTATGCCTCGGTCAGGTTTCAGCGCTGGGCCAAACTGCACCGCAAAATCCCGCATGACCTCGAGATGATGATCGGCAGCCAGTGGTGGTGTCTCAGACGGCGCACGATTGAATGGGTGCTGCGTTTCTGCCGTGAACGGCCGGATGTGGTACGTTTCTTCACGACGTCATGGATTCCTGACGAAACCTTCTTCCAGACGCTTGTCCGACACCTCGTTCCCGAAAAAGAGATCGAGAACAGGACGCTGACATTCCTGATGTTTTCCGATTACGGTATTCCTGTCACCTTTTTCAGCGATCACTATGATCTGCTGCTCAGTCAGGATTTCCTGTTTGCGCGCAAGGTCTCGCCCGACGCGACCGAACTGAAGGCCCGGCTTGGCGATCTCTATAATAGCGGGCGAACCGATTTTGCCCTCTCGAACGAAGGGCGCCGCCTTTACGGGTTCATCATGGACCGGGGTCGGGTCGGAAGACGTTTCGCCCCCCGCTTCTGGGAGACCGAAGCAACGATGAGCCGCGAGAAGATTCTTTACATCCTGACCTGCAAGAAATGGCATGTCGCCAAGCGCCTGCTGGCGCAGGTGCAAAAAGCCACCAATATGCCCGGTGTCGAATATCTCTTTGACGAGGGCAGTACCCATCTGCCCGATCTGGGCGGCATCCAGAACTCGCTCGAGAAACGTGCGCGCCACCGCAGGGCCCTGATCCGCATGCTGTTTGACTATTACGAGACCGATCACCTGATGATCTGCCTCGATCCCAAGAACCTGGCGATGATCCATGATTTCTACGCAGACCGCTGCACCAGCAAAATGCTGAATATCGAATGCGAATTCTCTGATGAATTCCTGATCGGTCATGCCCGGCGTGTCGGTCTGGCCAGCGATCATACCACGCCGGAAACGCTGGATCGTCTGCTGCCGACGCTGCGCTACGACGTGTCGTTCGAAAACGACCAGATCCGGGATGCCGGTTTTGCCCATAATTTCAAGCTGACTGAAACCGGCACCCGCACGGACAATGTCGCCGCGATATCCGCCTTTTTCTCGATCAATGAGGATAAGGCGGCCGAGGTGATGTCCCTCGAGCATCTCTTTAGCGACTGAGGACGGAAATGAGCTACGTCTACGATACCGACAACATATTCGCCCGCATCCTGCGGGGAGAGATTCCGAACACCACTGTTCTGGAAACCGATCACACGCTGGCCTTTCGCGATATCAGCCCGCAGGCCCCGGATCATGTGCTGGTCATCCCCAAGGGCGCCTATGTCTGCTTTGATCACTTCGCCAGCGATGCGACGGATGCCGAAATCGTCGATTTCACCCGTACCGCCGGCGAAATCTGCCGCCTTCTGGGCGTTGCTCCATCCGATGGCGATGGCTACCGCCTGATCGCCAATAGCGGCCGGAACGGCGTTCAGGATGTCCCGCACTACCACCTGCATATTCTGGCAGGCCGCCCGCTGGGACGGATGGTTCAGCCCGGCTGAACAACCCGGACAATCTTCATTGTTCCAAATCAACCTCGGGGGTGAATTTTGCCCCGCAAAAGAGGGGGCAGCGCCCCCTTTGCGCCAGCCGGTCGTCGGGCCGGCCGTCGGGCAGGGTCGTCAGGCCGGTCTAATCAAAGGTTCCCGCGACCCGGCCCAGCAACATGAAAGCCCGCGCCGTGCGCGTCTCGGCGAGTTCGGACAATTCCTGATCGGTCGCGTTCGCCTCGAAATCCACGAAAATCCGGTCGAACTGCCGCAGAAAATGATGCGCCGCATCGCGAAAGATCATGTCCGATTTCATGCGCCCCGCTGTCAGCGCCAGACAAGAGCGATCACGGATACCGGCAAGCGCCGCCACCGAACGTCCGCGTTCACCGCGTGCGAATTGTCGCCAGATCTCGGGTTTGGCGCGGTCGGGCGACAGATCATCCATGTAGATCCCGTCATGCGACAGAAGCGTCAGAATATCCTCTGACGCCCGCACCAGCTTGGCGATGGCCCTGTCCTGCAGCGCCATGCGCAGCGCGCGGAACCCGTCGCGGTCATTCTCATCCTCGGGGAAATTCAATGCCTTGATGAAATCCGTCACGGTCACCGGGCTTTGCAGTTCTTCCGCAGGGGTGCCCAAGGCAAGGCTGGCCTGCGCCTGATCCTGTCCGGACATGTCGGCGGGTTTGTCCACCGCCGGTTTTTCCGCGGAGGGGCGCGTCTTGTCCCGGGTCGAGGTGAATGTCGCGATTGCGCTCTCGGTCTGGCGCGTGCTTTCGGCGATCTGGTCCAGCTTTTGCTCCATCGACGGGCGCACCGACAGGCCCGAATTCTGCTGTTGCAGCACATAGGCGTTGCGCATCGCCTCGACGCTGGTTTGCAGCCTCGAGGTTTCCGAGCGCATCTCGCGCGAGGTGCGGGCGGTGACAGCGGCAACCCAGATCACCGCGAGGGGCAGGAACACCGCGATAATCGTCATCAGCGATATCAGCGGATCATCCCCCGCCCCGGCCACATCGTGGCGCAATACGAAATAAAACAGCACCACCAGCCCGATCCACAAGAGCGACAGGATCAGCGCCACGATTTCGGTTGACGAAATCCGTGATTTGGCCGGCGCATTGAAAACGCCCAGATTGAATGGTTGTTCCTGTTTCCGATCAGCCATACCGGCCTCTTACCGCCTGGTTCCCTGCTCAGATATACGCAACTTTCAGGATTTCATAGCTGCGCGTCCCGCCGGGTGTTCGCACCTCGACACTGTCTTCTTCGTCCTTGCCGATCAGCGCACGTGCCAGCGGCGATTTGATATTCAGCTTGCCCGCCTCGATATCGGCCTCGGCCTCGCCCACGATCTGATAGGTTTTTTCCTCGTCCGTGTCTTCATCGACAATCGTGACCGTCGCACCGAACTTGATGGCACCGCTCAGCGTTGACGGATCGATCACTTCTGACAGCGAAATCAGACCTTCCAGTTCCTTGATGCGGCCTTCGATAAAGCTCTGCTTTTCGCGGGCAGAGTGATATTCGGCATTTTCCGACAAATCGCCATGCTCGCGCGCTTCGGCGATGGCTTTGATAATGGCGGGCCGCTCCACGCTTTTCAGCGCTTTCAGCTCTTCCTCCAGGGCGGCGAACCCGGCCCCGGTGATTGGGAATTTTTCCATGATATTCTGCAGGGGCCCGATGCCCCGCCCCGCTCCGGTTTTTCTTAGCTTGGCAACACGATGCGCGATTTAAGGCGCGGGTTGCAAGCATGAAACCCCCGGTGGCCGGAATTCGGCGGATCGCACAACAATTCGTCGCACAATACGCAACAGATCAGCACAAAAGTTGACCTTGATCACCGCTCTGCGCTAACCGGGCTCAACGCGAATCTGCGACAATAGAGGGAGTGTCGTGATGTCCGAATTTGAACGGGAATCGATGGAGGTCGATGTCGTGATCGTGGGCGCAGGCCCTGCCGGTCTGTCGGCTGCCATCCGTCTGAAACAGCTGGATGCTGATCTGAACGTCGTGGTGCTGGAAAAAGGCTCTGAAGTGGGCGCGCATATCCTGTCGGGCGCGGTTCTTGATCCATCGGGCCTTGACCGGCTGATCCCCGACTGGCGTGACAAGGGCGCACCGATCCATACCAAGGTCAAGAAAGACAATTTCTACGTGATGGGCGAAGGCGGGCATATCCGTCTGCCCAATTTCATCATGCCGCCCCTGATGAACAATCATGGCAATTACATTGTCTCCATGGGTAATGTCTGTCGCTGGCTGGCTGAACAGGCCGAAGCGATGGGCGTCGAGATTTTTCCGGGCATGGCCTGTTCGGAACTGGTCTATCACGACAATGGCGCGCTCAAAGGTGTGGTCGCGGGCGAGTTCGGCAAAAACGCCGATGGAACGCCGGGCGATGCGTATGAACCCGGAATGGAACTGCACGGCAAGTACGTGTTCCTGAGCGAGGGCGCGCGTGGTTCACTGTCCAAGGAAGTGATCGCCAAATACAATCTGGATGCTGATTGCGACGTCCCGAAATTCGGCATCGGGATGAAGGAAATCTGGGAAATCCGCCCTGAAAACCACAATCAGGGCGAGGTGACACACACGATGGGCTGGCCGCTCGGGTTCAAGCAATCCGGCGGTTCGTTCATGTATCATCTTGAGAACAATCAGGTCTATGTCGGCTATATCATCGATCTGAACTACAAGAACCCGCATCTCTACCCTTACATGGAGTTTCAGCGGTTCAAGCATCATCCGCGCATTGCCGAGGTGCTGGAAGGCGGCAAGCGTGTCGCCTATGGCGCCCGTGCCGTGACCAAGGGCGGCTTTCAGTCGATCCCCGAGGTGGCGTTTCCGGGCGGTGCCCTTTTGGGGTGTTCGGCGGGTCTGGTGAACCTGCCCCGGATCAAGGGTAATCACAACGCGATGCATTCCGGCATTGCCGCCGCCGAGGCCGCGCATGCCGCGATGGCCGCGGGCCGTTCGGCCGATACGCTGAGCGATTATGATACCGAACTGCGTCGCGGCGTTGTCGGCAAGGATTTGAAAAAGGTCCGCAATGTCGCGCCGCTGAATGCCAAATGGGGACCGCTGGGTGGCCTGTTCCTTGGTGGCTTCGACATGTGGTTTCAGACGCTCTTTGGCGGGTTCAGCCTGTTTGGCACGCAGAAACACGGCAAGACGGATGCGCAATCGACGGAACCGGCAGACCGCCATCAGCCCATAAATTATCCGAAACCGGATGGCGTCCTGTCATTCGACCGGCTGACAAATGTCAGTTTTTCGATGACCAATCACGAAGAAGGCCAGCCGGTGCATCTGCGCCTGGGCGATCCCGGCATCCCCATCGGGACCAACCTGCCCAAATTCGCCGAACCGGCACAGCGCTATTGCCCTGCCGGTGTCTATGAGGTGGTCGAGGAAGAGGGCAAGGAACCGGCCTTTGTGATCAATTTCCAGAATTGCGTGCATTGCAAGACATGCGATATTAAAGACCCGAGCCAGAATATCACCTGGGTTACGCCGCAGGGCGGCGATGGGCCCAATTATCCGAATATGTAACAATGCGGTCATTTCGCGCCGGTTTTGTTGCCTTGGCCGGTATCGCGCCCTAGGGTCCGTGGAAAGACGAACGGAGGCCCGCGCATGACTCGTTTTTCCACCTGCCTGACGGCCATTGCCACGGTGATGGCCCTCGCTTTGCCAGTGCAGGCGCATAACGATATATCCGGTTCCTACCTCGCCGCACGGCAGGCCAGCACCGCCAGCGATTTCCGTGAAGCAGTCAATTACTACACTCAGACGCTGGTGCGCGACCCGTCGAATTACCAGATCATGGAGAGCCTGATCGTTAATCAGGTTGCGCTGGGTCGGGTCGACAACGCGGTCACCGTCGCCACGCGCCTGACCGCTGCCGAAGATGTCGAAAGCCAGATTGCTGAACTGGTCATGACTGCCGGGCGGCTGAAAGATGGCAGCTACGATCCCGAGCAAACCGTGTCCAGTTCGCTGGGTCTGGTCGATGGGCTGGTCGGTGGTTGGGATTATCTGGCCAAAGGCAGTGTGGGCAAGGCCATGGCGGCATTCGACAAAGTCGCCACCCAGTCGGGCCTCAGGGAATTTGGCCTGTTTCACAAATCGCTCGCGCTTGCCCTTGTTGGTGACTACGAAAGTGCCGCCGAGATACTCTCGGGCGATGCAAGCGGCCCGCTGCAGATGACGCGCACGGGTGTGATTGCCTATGCACAGGTACTCAGCCAGCTAGAGCGTGGCGCAGACGCTGTCGAACTTCTGGATGCTACATTCCCCGGCAGTTCCGATCCGGAACTGGCAGAGCTGCGCCGCATGCTGTCTGCCGGTGCCCCTGTCGCCTTTGACGTTGTCGGATCGGCCCGCGAGGGTCAGGCGCAGGTGTTTTACATGCTGGCCTCAGCACTAAGCGGAGAGGCGGATGACACGCTGGCGCTGATCTATTCCCGGGTGGCCGAATATCTGGACCCGGGCAATATCGATGCCATCCTGCTAAGCGCCGGCCTGCTGGAATCGCTTGGTCAGTACGAGTTGGCGACCGAGGCCTATGATCGCGTTCCGCGCGAAGACCCGGCCTTTTTCAGCGCCGAGATGGGCCGCGCAGAGGCGCTTTATGCCAGTGACAAGCCCGACGCCGCGATCGAAGTTCTGACCCAGCTGGGCAAGACCCATGGCGACATCATGCGCGTGCACATCGCACTGGGTGATACACTGCGCCGCCTTGAACGCTATGAAGAGGCCGCCAAGGCATATGACCGCGCCATTGCGATGATCGACGAAAACATGCCCCGCCATTGGGGGGTGTATTACTCGCGCGGGATTGCCAATGAACGTATCGACAACTGGGATCAGGCCGAGGCCGATTTCCGGTTTGCACTTGCGCTCAGGCCCAATCAGCCGCTGGTGTTGAATTATCTGGGATATTCCTTTGTCGAAAAGCGCGAGAACCTGGAAGAAGCGCTGGAGATGATCGAAACCGCCGTCTCGGAGCGCCCGAATGACGGCTATATCACCGACAGCCTGGGCTGGGTTCTGTATCGGCTTGGCCGCTTTGCCGAGGCGGTGGAACCGATGGAAAGGGCCGTCGAACTGATGCCGGTCGATCCGATCATCAATGACCATCTGGGCGATGTATACTGGGCCGTTGGACGCTATCGCGAGGCCGAGTTTCAGTGGCGGCGCGCCATGTCTTTCGACCCCGAGGAAGAGGAACTTATCCGCATCCGGCGCAAGCTGGAGGTTGGGCTTGATGCCGTGCTCGAGGAAGAGGGCGCAGACCCGATCTCCATCGCCAATGACGGCTGAGGTCCTTGCCCCGGCCAAGCTCAATCTGACACTTCACGTCACCGGCCAGCGCCCGGACGGCTATCACCTTTTGGACAGTCTTGTCGTGTTTGCACGATTTGGCGATACCGTCACCGTTCAGCCGTCTGACGAATTGAGGCTGACGGTGACCGGTCCGATGTCGGACGGGGTGCCGGTGGATGACAGCAATCTGGTCATGCGGGCGGCGCGCCTGTTCCACAATCCAACGACGGGTGCCGACATCACACTGGAAAAACGGTTGCCGTCGGCGGCGGGTATCGGCGGAGGCTCGTCTGACGCGGCGGCGACGCTGCAGGCGCTTTCACGTATCTGGCAATGCGACATTCCGGGAATTGAACGGCAATTGTCGCTGGGTGCCGATGTCCCGGCCTGCGTTCACGGGCAGACGTTGCGCATGTCCGGGGTGGGCGAGGTGATTTCCACGCTGCCGCCGCTGCCCGACATCTGGGTGGTCATGGTCAATGACGGCACGCCGCTGGCGACCCCGGATGTATTTGCCCGGCTGGGCAACAAAGCGAACGCACCGATGCCCGGGATACTGCCCGAAATGTCGGATGCCACGGATTGCGCGGCATGGCTGGCCACGATGCGCAATGATCTTGAGGCCCCGGCAATATCACTGGCGCCCGGAATTGCGCATGTTCTGGATGCGATCCGGGCAACAGGGGCGATGCTGGCGCGAATGTCGGGTTCGGGCGCGACGTGCTTCGGCCTCTATCCGTCGGAATCAGCGGCACAAAACGGTGCTCGCATCATCGCGGGCCAACACCCTGACTGGTGGGTTGAGGCCGCTCAGTTGATGCGCTGAACCACGTAATCAGCGAGGTCGGCGAGCATGTTTCGGATCGGGTGATCCGGCAGATCCTCCAACGCGGTTTTCGCCTTCCCGGCCCAGTCCAGCGCTTCCTGCCGCGTATCGCTTAGGGCCCGGTGCCTTTCCAGCAGGTCCATCGCCTGTTTCAGATCGCCGTCGCGCTGATCGCCCTTACCGATGGTTCGCGCCCAGAATTCACGCTCTTGCGCATCACCGCGCGCAACCGCCTTGATCACGGGTAGTGTCAGCTTACGCTCGCGGAAATCATCACCGGTGTTCTTGCCCAGCGCCTCGGTCCCGCCATAGTCGAGGTAATCATCGACGATCTGAAAACTCACGCCCAGCGCATCACCATAGGTATGCAGTGCACGGACCGCATCATCGCCGAGCCCGGCCAGTACGCCGCCGACTTCGGTTGCGGCGGAAAAGAGCGCGGCGGTTTTGCCGCGCACGATCTGCAGATAAATCTCTTCGGTCGTGGACAGGTCCTGCGCCGCCGTCAGTTGCAGCACCTCACCCTCGGCGATGGTGGCGGATGCATTGGCAAGGATATCGAGAATCCGCAGCGATCCGACCTCGACCATCAGCTGGAATGCCCGTGAAAACAGATAGTCACCCACAAGGATACTGGATTTGTTGTCCCAAAGCAGGTTTGCCGTGGGCCGTCCGCGCCGCTTACCGCTTTCGTCGACCACATCGTCATGCAAGAGCGTCGCGGTATGAATGAACTCCACCGTTGCAGCCAAACGGATGTGATCGGTGCCCGAGTAACCGCACATGCGCGCCACGGCGAGGGTGAGCAGCGGCCTGATCCGCTTGCCGCCTGCATCGACAAGATGCGCCGTGATTTCCGGGATGCGCGGTGCGTGCCGGGATGCCATCCGTTCGGCGATCAGCGCGGTCACGGCGCCCATTTCATCCCCGAGCATCCGGGCAAGCGCGTCATGCGGCTTGAGCGTTTGTTCGACCTTGTTCATCACAGCCCCGTCAGATCACTCGACAACCGATGCCGGGTGGTCTTATGTCATGTTCATGAAGGAACTTATCCGCAGCAGTGATCCCACCATCATCGCATTTGCCACGGCGTTGCTTCGGGGTGAGGATATAGAGACGTTTCAGATGGACGTCCATATGAGCATCCTCGAAGGATCGATCGGTGTATTGCCCCGCAGGCTGATGGTCAGGGACAAGGATCTGTTCATGGCGCGCGCCGTCCTGCGCGACAATGACATTCACTACGAGGAATGACCGGTGGCGATCTGACCTGTGACGGGTTTCTGGGCGGTGCGATCCGCGCGCATCAGCCGCGCGCGGGCTATCGGGCGGGTACGGATGCGGTAATGCTGGCCGCTGCCTGCCCCGCAGGCCCCGGCGATCAGGTGCTGGAACTTGGCTGCGGCGTAGGCGTTGCCGCGCTTTGCCTCGCGCACCGGACAGGCGCCGGCATCACCGCGCTGGAGATTGATGCCGATACCGCAGCGCTTGCCCGGCGCAATGCCGGGGAAAACCGTCTGGATGTCACGGTAGCCTGCGGTGATCTGGCAGAGATGCCCGCCGAGATTCGCGCCCGGAATTTCGACCATGTCATCGCCAATCCCCCCTATTTTCGCCGGGACGCGGGAACGCGCCCGCCCGACAGCGCCCGGAGCCGGGCCAATCACGAGGTCACGCCGCTTGCCGAGTGGGTCAGCGCGGCCACCCGCAGGCTTACCCCCCGAGGGACACTGACCATCATTTTGTCGGCGGATCGGCTGGGTGATCTTTTGTCCTGTATCGATGACCGGCTGGGAGGGATACGCATCCTGCCCATCGCAGGCCGGGTGGGTCAGCCTGCCGGGCGGATCCTCCTGAGGGCCACAAAAGGTGCGCGCGCCCCGCTGCAATTGCTCGCGCCGATGGTCCTGCATCGGCATGTCGCCCACAGGGACGACCGGCCCGATCATACACCTGAGGCCGACAAAATTCTGCGGGGTGGCGGCGCACTGGACCTGGATCGCTTAACATCCCCTTAAGGGAATTCGGCAAAACTCGGCCTGCCACCCGGCCCGGCTGCGGTGCAGCGTGACTTGAGTTCAATTCTGTGCTGCTATTGGGCACCATCTAACGACGGAGGACAGTGCATATGGCGCTAAGCGGGCGTATTATCGAGCTGAAGAAAAAACACCAATCACTCGCTGAAGAAGTTGAAATGGCTCAGAAAAATCCGGCAGTTGATGCTTTGGAGCTTTCTGATCTGAAAAAGAAAAAGCTGCATATCAAAGAAGAAATCGCGCGTCTGACCCGATAACGCGGGCCCGGGCGACGCAACTCACCGTCGCCCAGACAACAGACAGACGCCACCGGATCATCACTACCGGCGGTATAGCTCCCGCCCGGTTTGGGTGATTTGGTTGCAAAAGTTTGCCGGAATTGGCTGAAATCCGGATCGTTCCGGTGTTTGATATTTCAAAGCCTCTGACCGCTTTGTCCTGCGGGGGCAAGCCACCAGACAGAAAAGCCGGCCACCCAAGGGCAGCCGGCATGATGCCGTATCCGGCAGAAAGATATGATCCGTCAGCGGATCAGGCCAGGTACTGACCGCCATTTGCCGAGATCGTGGAACCGGTGATGAAACCGGCCTGATCGGAGGCCAGGAACACGACGCAGCGGGCAATCTCATCCGCTTCGCCCAGACGACCGACTGGGATCTGTGGCAGGATGACTTCGTTCATCACCTTTTCGGGAATGGTGCTCATCATCTCGGTATTGATATAGCCCGGGCAGATCGCGTTGACGGTGATGCCCGCGCGCGCGCCCTCTTGCGAAAGCGCCTTGGTAAAGCCGATATCGCCCGCCTTGGCGGCGGCATAGTTGGCCTGAGCAAACTGACCTTTCTGGCCGTTGATCGACGAGATCGTGATGACACGGCCGAACTTGCGTTCGCGCATGCCGGGCCAGATCGGATGGGTCATGTTGAATACGCCGGTCAGATTGGTGTCGATGACCTGGCTCCATTGTTCGGGCGTGATCTTGTGAAATGGCGCATCGCGCGTGATGCCCGCATTGTTGACCAGCACTTCGACAGGGCCAAGATCAGCTTCGACCTGGGCGACACCGGCAACGCAAGCATCATAGTCGCCGACCGACCATTTATAGGTCTTGATGCCGGTTTCTTCGGTAAAGGCGGCGGCGGCTTCGTCATTTCCGCCATAGGTGGCTGCAACCGCATACCCTTCGGCCTTCAACGCCTTGGATATGGCGGCGCCAATCCCCCGGGACCCCCCGGTGACAAGAGCAATTCTGCCCATGTTTGATTCTCCTTGAACTTTAAATTCCAAATCTCTTTACGTTGCGCAATAATATTACGCAACGTAAATTGTTTTTGCAGTTTTGTTAGTCGCGCTCGAGGCACATGGCGACACCCATGCCGCCGCCGATGCAAAGCGTGGCAAGGCCCTTTTTCGCGTCACGGCGCTTCATTTCGAAGAGAAGCGTGTTCAGGATACGCGCACCCGATGCACCGATGGGATGGCCGATGGCAATCGCGCCGCCATTGACGTTCACGATCTCTGGGTCCCAGCCCATATCCTTGTTTACGGCGCAGGCCTGGGCGGCAAAGGCTTCGTTGGCTTCAACAAGGTCCAGATCGCTGGCTTTCCAGCCGGCCTTTTCCAGCGCCTTGCGCGAGGCATAGATCGGACCGACACCCATGATCGACGGGTCCAGTCCGGCGGTAGCATAGGATGCGATGCGCGCCAGCGGTTCAATACCGCGCTTCTCGGCCTCTGCCGCAGTCATCATCAGGGCTGCGGCTGCACCATCATTGATGCCCGAGGCATTGGCTGCGGTGACCGAACCATCCTTGGTGAAGGCAGGACGCATTTTCTGCATCGCCTCCAGCGTGGCACCGTGGCGGATATACTCGTCCTTGTCGACAACGATATCGCCTTTGCGGGTCTTGACGGTAAAGGCCACGACCTCGTCGTCGAAACGGCCTGCCTTTTGCGCGGCTTCGGCCTTGTTCTGCGACGCGAGCGCGAACTCATCCTGCGCCTCGCGGCTGATCTGCCACTGCTCGGCAACGTTTTCCGCGGTCTGGCCCATGTGATAGCCGTTGAACGCATCCCAGAGACCATCGCGGATCATGCAATCGATGAAGTTCATGTCACCCATTTTCTTACCCGCGCGCAGATGCGCGACATGTGGCGAGAGGGACATGCTTTCCTGACCGCCGGCGGCGACGATATCGGCGTCACCCAGCTGAATGTGCTGCGCGGCGAGGGCGACGGTGCGCAGGCCCGAACCACAAACCTGGTTGATGCCCCAGGCGGCGCTTTCCTTGGGCAGGCCCGCGTTGATATGCGCCTGGCGCGCGGGGTTCTGGCCCTGACCGGCCTGCAGCACCTGGCCCAGAATGGTTTCGCTGACTTCGCCCTTGTCGATACCGGCGCGTTCGACCACCGCCTCGAGCACCGCCGCGCCCAGATCATGGGCAGGGGTATTTGCAAATGAGCCGTTAAAGCTGCCCACCGGTGTACGGGCAGCGGACGCTATTACCACGTTCGTCATTGATAAGTCTCCGTTGGTCACGGGCCTGTCAATCGGGGAGGGTTTTGCAGATGCCCGTTGTGATGATGGGCGTTCTGTAGGGGGAATCCCCGGGCCGTGCAACGGGCAAGGTGTCTCAGGTCATCAGGCGGTTGCCATGCTGTTTTGACGGTTCCAGGGCTGGTTTTCGGTCGGCGCCCCGAACAGGTAACCCTGAACACAGTCCACCCCCATCGATCTGACAAAGGCTGCATCCTCGGCCTGTTCGACCCCTTCGGCGATGGTTAACATATCGAAATGACGCGATATTTCCACCAGAGCAGAGGTCAGCACCTGATTGTCCGGCGACTCGGAAATATCGCGGATGAACTGGCCATCGATCTTGACCATGTCAAACAGCAGATCCCTGAGATAGCGAAACGAGGTATAGCCCGCGCCAAAGTCGTCCAGCGCAAACCTGATACCCACTGACTGCAACCGTGACATGAATGCCGACACGATATCGGGCATGATCATGGCCGATGCCTCGGTCACCTCGAGGATCAGCCGTTCGGCGATGGTGGGGGACAGGGCCAGCCCCGCCTCGAGCGTATCTGTCCAGGGGCTGTATCCGATCGACCGGGCAGACATGTTGACCGAAAGCTGCAGCCGTTCATTTTGCGCAAGCGCGCGCAGCCCCTCTTCCAGCGCGAGGCAATCGATCTTGCGTCCGATCTCGCTGGTTTCGGTGATGGCGATGAATTGTGCGGCGGGGATGACACGGCCCGAGCCATCCCTGAGCCGCATCAGCCCCTCGTAAAACACGGCCTGATCATGGTTGGCGGCGTTGAACACCGGCTGATAGGCCAGAAACATGTGGCGCCGCGCAATCGCCTGTTCCACCATATCGATCACCTTGCGGTCGCGCATGACCACCGCCGCGTTCAGCGGGTTGTCCATCGCCGCCATGTCGAGGCCCATGGGTAGTGCCGTCATCTGTCCCTCCGCATTGTCGGGGAAAACCTGCGCCCGGCGCGTTAACAAAGAATGAATATTCCACTTTTGTTCCAAATTTCATAAAAGACGGAAATGGAGCCCAAAATGAGCGAACCCTGTTCCTGGCCCGGCGATGACCCGCTGTATCAGGCCTATCACGACACCGAATGGGGCGTGCCCGAAACCGATGGCCGACGGTTGTTTGAAATGCTTTGTCTGGAAGGGTTTCAGGCCGGGCTGAGCTGGATCACGATCCTGCGCAAACGCGAGAATTTCCGCAAGGCATTCGCCGGTTTTGATCCGCAGGTTTTGGCGGGCTGGGGGCCGGAAAAGGTGGAAGAGCTTCTTCAAGACGCCGGTATCATTCGCCACCGGGGCAAGATTGATGCCACGCTGGGAAATGCACGTGCATGGACGGTGATCGAGGATGAGACCGGATTTTCGCGATATATCTGGTCTTTTGTCGGGGGGGAGCCGGTCCAGAACGCCCATACCAGCATGGCCGACATACCGGGCCAGACCAAGGTGTCGCAGGCGATGTCAAAGGATCTGAAATCGCGTGGGTTCCGGTTTTGCGGGCCGACCACGGTATATGCGTTCATGCAGGCGGCAGGCCTCGTAAATGATCACCTGACCGGCTGTCCCCGGCACGGCGTGCTGGCCGCTCAGCGGGTCGGAACGGGTGTTTCGCCGCGATAGTCGTAAAACCCGCGCCCCGCTTTACGGCCCAGCCATCCGGCCTCGACATATTTGGTCAGGAGCGGACAAGGACGGTACTTGGTGTCGGCCAGCCCTTCGTGAAGGACATTCATGATCGCCAGACAGGTATCCAGCCCGATGAAGTCCGCCAGTTCGAGCGGCCCCATCGGATGGTTCGCCCCCAGCCGCAAAGAACTGTCGATCGAGGATACCGATCCCACCCCTTCGTAAAGCGTATAGACGGCCTCGTTGATCATGGGCATCAGGATACGGTTAACGATGAATGCCGGAAAATCCTCGGCCGATGCGGCGGTCTTGCCCAGGCGGTTCACCACCGCAAGACAGCTGTTATATGTGGGCTCGTCGGTTGCGATGCCGCGGATCAGTTCCACAAGCTGCATCAGCGGCACGGGGTTCATGAAGTGAAAGCCCATGAACCGTTCCGGCCTGTCTGTGCGCGACGCCAGCCGTGTGATCGAGATCGAGGAGGTATTCGAGGTCAGGATAGTGTTCTCGCGCAGATGCGGCACCAGATCCTCGAAAATGGCCGTCTTGATCGTTTCGCGCTCGGTCGCGGCCTCGATTACCAGATCGGTATCCCCCAGATCGGCCAGCCTGAGCGTGGTCTGAATATTGCCCATCGCACCATCGCGATCGGCCTCGGTGATCTTGCCGCGCGCGATCTGCCGGTTGAGATTCGCCTCGATCGTCGCCAAGGCGGCATTGATGGCATCCTGGGACACGTCGTTCAGCTTGACCCTGTAACCGGCCAGCGCGCAGACATGGGCAATACCGTTGCCCATCTGCCCTGCCCCGACAATGCCGATATCCCTGATTTCCATGGCGTGGCCCCTTTTGTGCTGGCGCGACCATAGAGGTGACGCTGCAGGGCAGCAAGTCCCGCCGACCTGCGCGATTTTAACGGGATTTTAGCATTAGGTAATTGGCAAGTCTTTGCCGTCAGCTTGGCGCCGGGGTTACCGATTCAAGGTGGGTAAAGATGTCTTTTGAACGCAGTGGCGCGACGTCACTTGATTATCAGTTTTGCACATATGGTGCGTCAAAAACGAAATTCCGGGGGCCACGATATGACGGCCCGGAAAAGACGATTTGCTTTGTCGGCGGGTCCGAAACCTTTGGCCGGTATGTCCCACATCCCTTTGTCACGCGGGTCGGCGAGGCGCTGGACATACCCGTGACCAATCTGGGCTGCATGAATGCCGGGCCCGACGTTTTTCTGAACGAACCTGATGTGCTGTCGCGCTGTTGCGCGTCGCGGCTGACGGTTATTCAGGTGCTGGGGGCGCAGAACCTTTCCAACCGGCTCTATACCGTGCATCCGCGCCGCAATGACCGGTTTCTCAAACCCTCGCCGCTGCTCGAGACCATCTACAAGGATGTCGATTTTACCGATTTTCATTTCACCCAGCACATGCTGGGCACGCTGAAACTGGTCAGTCCCGAGCGGTTCGAAATCGTGGTTCAGGAAATCCAGACCGCGTGGACTGCAAGGATGAAGAGCCTGATTGACCGGATCGGTGGGCCGGTGGTGTTGTTGTGGCTTTCCCGCCCCGAGCCCGAGGAGCTGAGCGTTCTGGGCCAGCCGCCCTATTTCATCTCGCAGGCGGTGCTGGATGATGTCCGGGACGCGACGAAAGGCCTGATCGCACCGGATCTGTCGGATGCCGCGCGCCGTCCGGACGTCACCAGCATGATTTTTCCCATGCTCGAAGCCCCGGTTGCCCGGCGGGAATTGTCACCAAAGGGGCATGAAGAAGTCGCCGAACAGATCGTCAAACAGCTGAATGACATCGTTTTCTGACTGACGGCCCCTGTCCATGATCGCCTCGTGTTTGCAGGCTAAAAAAGACTATGAGGTAAGTGCAAATAGTACTATACCAATTGATTTATTAACTACTTGGTTTAATATGAAGGCATGACAAGCAGCCACCCCCTGGATGCCACCTTTGCCGCACTGTCAAGCGCGACGCGGCGCGCGATGCTGGCGCGGCTGGCCGAAGGTGAGGCAACAGTGAACCAGTTGGCCGAGCCGTTTGACATGACTCTGCCCGCCATTTCCAAACATATCCGCGTGCTTGAGGCCGCGGGGCTGATCACGCGCAGCCGCACGGCACAGTACAGACCCTGCCGGCTGAACCCTGCGGCACTGGCCGCCGTGTCAGACTGGACAGATCAATACCGCCACATCTGGGAGCTGCGTTTCGACCGGATGGAGTCGGTACTGGCGCAAAGAAAGGAACCTGAAAATGACAACGACGCCTGAATGGGTAAAGATCACGCGCCGTCTGGACGCCCCTGTTGATCAGGTCTGGAACATGTGGACCGATCCGGCGGCATTCAGCGAATGGTACGGGCCGATGGGCATGACCATTCCGGTGGCCGAGATGGATTTACGGGTCGGGGGAACGCGCAAAATCTGTATGGAAATGCAGCGCCCGGACAAGACAATGCGCATGTGGTTTACCGGGGTCTATAAGGAGATCACCCCCACCTCGCGCCTCGTCTATACAGAAAGCATGTGCGACGAGAATGGCACGATCATCCCGCCATCGGCCATGGGCATGCCCGAAGGAACGCCCGAGGTTACAGAGGTGATCGTCGAACTGCGCGCCGAGGGGGGCGCGACGCAGATGACACTGGTGCATAGGGGTGTGCCGGCGGGCTCTCCGGGTGAGGGCGGCTGGATGCAAGCGCTGGATAAACTGGCGGCACGGCTTGCGGTGGAATGAAAAAGGCCCGCAGTATCGCGGGCCTTTGACGGGTAGTCGTGAAACCGTTTGTCAGAGCTTTTCGATCAGCTCTGGCACAGCGGTAAAGAGGTCGGCGACCAGTCCGAAATCAGCCACCTGAAAAATCGGCGCTTCTTCGTCTTTGTTGATGGCGACGATGACCTTGGAGTCCTTCATCCCCGCAAGGTGCTGAATCGCACCCGAGATGCCGACAGCGACATAGAGATCCGGCGCAACAACCTTGCCCGTCTGGCCGACCTGCCAGTCATTTGGGGCATAACCGGAATCGACCGCCGCACGCGAGGCGCCCACAGCCGCCCCCAACTTGTCCGCCAGGGATTCGATCAGGGCAAAATCCTCTTGCGAGCCAACGCCGCGACCGCCGGAAACTACGACACCTGCCGAGGTCAGCTCGGGCCGGTCGCTCGCTGCGACCTTGTCCTCAACCCATGCCGACAGGCCCGGATTGTCGACGGCGGAAATGGTCTCGACCGTGGCCGAACCACCATCGCCCGCGGCATCAAAGGTGGAGGTGCGGAACGATACGACCTTTTTGGCATCGGACGAGCGGACGGTCTGGATCGCGTTGCCCGCATAGATCGGACGCTCGAACGTATTGGCGTCTACCACGGCGGAAACATCCGAAATCACCATCGCGTCCAACATCGCCGCAACGCGCGGCAGCACGTTTTTGGCATCCGTGGTCGCGGGGGCCACGATATGCTCGTACCCATCGGCCAGCGACACGATCAGCGCCGCGGTCGGTTCGGCCAGGCGATGACCCAGCGATGGGTCTTCGGCCACCAGCACTTTGGAAATGCCATCGATCCCGGCGGCGGCTTCGCCTGCTGCGGCGGCGTTCGCCCCGCAGCAAAGCGCCGTGACATCACCCAGCGCACGCGCGGCGGTTACCGCCTTGGCAGTGGCGTCCAGCGCCAGTTCGCCGTCATTGACCTCGGCCAGTAGAAGAACAGCCATTATACCGCCCCCGCTTCTTTGAGTTTCTCGACCAGTTCGTCGACCGATCCGACCACGATGCCGGCGGCGCGCGCTTCCGGCTCTCCGGTAGAGACGATTTCCAGACGCGGCGTGACATCGACGCCGTAATCGCCCGGTGTTTTCTGATCCATCGGCTTTTTCTTGGCCTTCATGATATTGGGCAGCGACGCATAGCGCGGTTCGTTCAGCCGCAGATCAACGCTGATAACGGCAGGCATAGAAATCTTGACCGTTTGCAGACCGCCATCAACCTCGCGTGTGACCACGGCGCTGTCGCCGTCGATCTCGACGCCCGAAGCAAAGGTGCCCTGGCTCCAGCCCGTCAGGGCAGCGAGCATCTGGCCGGTGGCATTCATGTCGTTGTCAATCGCCTGCTTGCCACACAAGACAAGGCCCGGCTGTTCTTCGTCGATCACCGCCTTCAGCAGCTTGGCAACCGCCAGAGGCTCGATATCGGTGTGCACGTCATCCGCAGCCACGATCAGGATAGCACGGTCGGCGCCCATGGCCAGCGCTGTGCGCAGGGTTTCCTGATTCTGCTGAACGCCGATGGATACCGCGATGATCTCTTCGGCCTTGCCAGCCTCTTTCAGGCGGATCGCCTCTTCGACCGCGATCTCGTCGAAAGGGTTCATGGACATCTTGACATTGGCGAGATCGACACCGCTTCCGTCCGCTTTGACGCGCACTTTCACGTTATAGTCGATCACGCGCTTGACCGGCACGAGGACCTTCATATGCGTAACTCCTGTTCATCGCCCCGGGGCCGCCGGGGAAAATTCTAGGGGTGCTGATAGACGTATCGCGAAACAGAATACAGCGATAAATCGACGCGCGGGGGGCGAGTTGCGGCGTGTTGGGCGCTAACGGTTGGCGCCAGGTTTCCAAAGCACGTCAGAAGCACCATCATCATTGGCAATTCGCGACGCGCAAAAGCACCAGTCGGACAATCTGTTCAGATACCGGATCGCCGCCGAGTTCACCGATTCGCCTGACGAGAGGGCGATGGCCAGACGTTCGGCCCGGCGGGTTACCGTCCGGCAAAGATGCAGATGCGCGGCCAGTTTCGATCCGCCGGGCAAGATAAATGATCTGAGGGGTTCGAGCGCCTCGTTCATCTTGTCGATCTCCGCCTCGAGCCGGTCGACCTGACCGTCGGTCATGCGCAGGGGCGGATATTCGGCATCGGCGTCGGCCTCCATGTCGGGGCGGCAGAGATCGGCGCCCAGATCAAAAAGATCGTTCTGAATGCGTTCGATCTGTTCGCCCATCGCCTCACCGGCATAAAGCCGCGCCAGACCGAATGTTGCGTTGGCCTCGTCCACCGTGCCATAGGCGGCAACGCGCGGCGCATCCTTGGCCACGCGCGTCCCGTCGCCCAGTGCTGTTTCACCACGATCTCCGGTGCGGGTGTAAATCTTGCTCAGGACGACCATGGTCTAGCCTCCGGTGCTGCGAATGGCGATAAAGCCCATGATCAGAATGATGGCGATGAACTGGGCATAGATGCGATACCGCATCAGCCGGTTGGCGTTACGCCTGTTAAACTCTCCGCCCTTGGCAAAAGAGCCGATACCCAGCATCAGGATCACGGCCACGGCCAGGACGGCGATCACGACAATCAGAAAAAGGGGGTCCTGAAACATCTGTTCCTCCGTAGCGGACACCCTTCATGTAACGCCCACACCGCAAAAAGCGAACCGCAATTGCCGCGATATTTAGGCGCGGCGCAAAATCGCATCGAGCCAGCGCGTCGGCAAGAGCCGCCTGCAGATCCCCATGAAATAGGTGGGCTTGGTGACGTAGTAACGCGGTCGCGGGCGCGGCGATTCGAGCGCATGAATCAGCTTTTGCGTCACGGCAGAGGCCGGAAGTTCGAATGCGTCCGGCCCTCCATCCTCGTAGAGCCGCTTGAGCACCCGCTTTTCATAGACCGCCCGGCCTGCCGAAGCCTCCCAGTCGATCCATTTTTCAAATTGCGGCACGGAATTCTGCCGGATTTTCGAGGTGACCGGCCCGGGTTCGAGCAGGATGACATGGATCGGCTGACCGGCGAGTTCAAGGCGCAGAACATCTGTCAGCCCCTCCAGCGCGAATTTCGTGGCGACATATGAACCCCGCACCCGAAGCCCGACCAGCCCCAGAACGGAAGAGCAATTGATGATACGGCCATGGCCCTGCACCTGCATTACCGGCAGAACCCGGTTGATCAGATCGAAATAGCCGAAAAGATTGGCCTCGAATATCGCCCTGAATGCCGCGCGCGGCACATCCTGCACAAGGCCGGGCACAGCATAGGCCCCGTTATTGTAAAGCGCATCAAGCGTACCACCCGTGCGGGCAAGGCATTCCGCAACGGCTGTCTGAATGCTTTCCTCGTCCTCATAATCCAGAACAAAGCTTTCGAGGCCTTCGTCGTTTAGGCGCGCGCAATCCTCGAGCTTTCGGCAGGTGGCGAATACGCGCCAGCCGCGCGCGTGCAGCCCATGGGCGGCGTCATATCCGATGCCCGTCGAACAGCCGGTAATGAGAATGGATTTCTGAACCAAACCTTTTCCAATACCTGAAATCTATGGGACCTGAGGCGCTGAGAGCGCTGAAATCGGCAGATATCCCATCTGCTGATCGTCGCCAAAACGGATCAGCGCCCAGTCGCCGCGCACGACCGACATCAAACGGACCGGATCGCCCTGCCTGAGCGATCCCATGATCGGATCAATCTCGGACGGGCCGCGCCGGATATTGATGCGCGCACTGATAATCGTCCGCGCGTCAGCAGTTGTCGCAATCTCCAGCGTCTGCCCGGGCGTCAGCCCGATGGCCAATCCCGCGGCGAGGCCAAACTCACCTTCTCTGCCCGGTATCAGCCCCTCAATAGGCGGTTCCTCGACCACTTCAACCGGCTGGTCGGTGGAAATCTGCGGAAAATTGACCGTCTTTTCCGGGGGCTTCCCGTATGCCACCGGCGCGGGCGTGGGCGGGTTCAGAATTTCCGCAAAAACAGGATCAATTTCGCGATTGAGCCTGAGCTTGGTTTTCTTTTTCTGAACGGACGCCGCACGCTCGGGCGCGGTATAATCTTGCCCCAGCACGATCATCCCGATCAGTATCAGCACACCCAGTACAAGTGTCAGGCGAATCATGCCGCGTTCCCGTGTCCTCTGACGCTTATTAACAGCTTTCGCCGGGCTTTCAGCCTGTCAATTCGGAAATGCCGCTGGACCGTTCTGGATGTTCGATTTAGACAACGCCGCATGAGCGACAAACCCACCGGTTCCGATGGACCGGAAAGCGAGATTTCCGAACCGCTGAGACGCGCGATAGGCGACAGGTACCTGACCTATGCCCTGTCGACGATCATGCACCGTGCGCTGCCTGATGCGCGTGACGGGCTGAAACCCGTGCACCGGCGCATCCTCTATGGCATGCGCGAATTGCGGCTAAGCTCGACGGGTGGTTTCCGCAAATCCGCCAAGATCAGCGGTCAGGTCATGGGTGACTATCATCCACATGGCGACGGGGCGATCTATGACGCGATGGTGCGTCTGGCGCAGGATTTCAGCGTGCGTTATCCGCTGGTCGACGGTCAGGGGAATTTCGGCAATATCGATGGCGATAACGCCGCTGCATCCCGCTATACCGAGGCGCGGATGACCGCCGCGGCTGAGGCCCTGCTGGAGGGGTTGGCCGAAAATGCCGTTGATTTCAGGGAAAATTATGACGGCACCCTGACCGAGCCGGTGGTTCTGCCTGCGTCATTTCCCAATCTTCTGGCCAATGGCGCCAGCGGGATCGCCGTGGGCATGGCCACCAATATCCCGCCACATAACATCGCCGAGCTGTGCGATGCCTGCCTGCATCTGATCAAGGCGCCGAATGCGCGTGACGAGACATTGCTGGAATATGTGCCCGGACCGGATTTCCCGACCGGCGGCGTTTTGGTGGAGCCGCGCGAAAACATACTCGAGGCCTATCGAACCGGTCGCGGTTCATTCCGGCTGAGGGCGAAATGGCAGGTCGAGGAACTGGGCCGAGGCCAGTGGCAGATCATCGTCACCGAGATTCCCTATCAGGTTCAGAAATCCAAACTGATCGAGAAACTGGCCGAGCTGATCCTCGCCAAGAAGCTGCCGATACTGGCGGATGTGCGCGACGAGAGCGCCGATGATGTGCGCATCGTGCTCGAGCCGAAATCGCGCAATATAGCACCCGATGTCCTGATGGGTTCGCTGTTTCGCGCCTCGGATCTCGAGATACGGTTCAGCCTGAACATGAATGTCCTGATCGACGGGCGCACCCCGCGTGTCTGTTCGCTCAAGGATGTTCTGCGCGCCTTTCTTGATCATCGCCGCGATGTGCTGTTACGCCGGTCGCGTCACCGGCTGGACAAGATCGACCACCGGCTGGAGGTTCTGGAAGGCTTCATCGTCGCCTTTCTGAACCTTGATCGCGTGATCGACATCATCCGCTATGACATTGATCCCAAGGCCGCGCTGATGGCCGAGGATTGGAGCCGGGAACATGCCCGCGCGCTGTCCGAGGAGGATTACGTGCCACCGGTGCCCGCCGACGAGGGCGAATTGTCCGAAGTTCAGGTCGAGGCGATCCTGAACATGCGGCTCAGGTCTCTGCGCAAACTCGAAGAGATCGAACTGATCCGGGAACGCGATGCGCTGATGGAAGAACGCGCCGGGATCGAGGACCTGCTCGAGGATGAAAGCCTGCAATGGGGGCGCATTGCCGGAGAACTGCGCGAAACACGCAAGACCTTCGGAAAGGATCATGCCGGTGGCGCAAGACGAACCCAGTTTGCCGAAGCCACCGAGATCGAAGAGGTGCCCCTTGAGGCGATGATCGAGAAAGAGCCGATCACGGTCGTCTGTTCCCGGATGGGATGGATACGCGCGATGAAGGGCCATATCGATCTGGGCGGTACGCTGAAATTCAAGGATGGCGACGAGGGCCAGTATGTCTTTCACGCCGAGACCACCGACCGGATATTGCTGCTGGGCCAGAATGGCCGGTTCTACACTATCGCCGCATCCAGCCTGCCCGGCGGGCGCGGCATGGGCGAGCCTGTGCGCCTGATGGTCGATCTGCCGAACGAAGCCGCAATCGTGAGCCTGTTCCTGCACCGGACAGGTGAGACGCTTCTGGTGGCGAGCACGGCGGGCGACGGATTTCTGGTGGGTGCGGATGATGTGCTTGCCCAGACCCGTACAGGCAAACAGGTGCTGAATGTGCGGGGCGATGTCACCGCGCTGACCTCGGTCACGGTCAGGGGCGATCATGTGGCTTGCGTGGGCGAAAACCGCAAGGTGCTGGTCTTTGCGCTGAGCGAATTGCCGGAGATGGCGCGGGGCAAGGGCGTCAGGCTTCAGAAATACAAGGATGGCGGTCTGAGTGACGTGACGACCTTTGCCATCGATGACGGGCTCAGCTGGCGCGATCCGGCAGGGCGCACCCGCACCGAGACCGATCTGGATGAGTGGAAAGGCAAACGCGCCAGTGCGGGCCGGATGGCCCCGCGCGGATTTCCCCGCGACAACAAATTTACCTGAGGCAGGGTGCGGCGTGTCTGGCCGCGCCCGACCTCAGTATCCCAGCGTGCCTTTAACCGCACGCGCCCAGCCTTCGCGTTTTCGCGCGCGCGTCGCGGCATCCATCTGCGGGTGAAACGACCGGTCCAGCGCCCAATTGGCGGCAAATCCGGCCTGATCGGGATAGACGCCCGCCCGGTGCCCGGCGACCCATGCCACGCCAAGCGCGGTTGTTTCCAGTATGGTCGGACGATCGACACGCGCATCCAGAATGTCGGACAGGAACTGCATCGTCCAGTCTGACGCGGTCATGCCGCCATCAACCCTGAGCACCCGGCCCAGATCGGCTGATCCGTCGGCCCGCATCGCCTGAATGAGATCGAGCGTCTGGTAGCCCACGCTTTCGAGCGCGGCACGCGCCAGTTCGTTCGGGCCTGAATTTCGCGTCAGCCCGAATATCGCGCCCCGGCAATCCGCATTCCAGTAGGGTGCCCCCAATCCGGTAAAGGCCGGCACCAGAACCACGTCCTGTGCCGGATCGGCGGCATCCGCCATGGCCTGCGTTTCGGGCGCGGCGCTGATACTGCGCAGTCCGTCACGCAGCCACTGTACCGCTGCCCCCGCGATAAAGATCGACCCCTCAAGCGCATAGGTCACCTTGCCGCCGAACTGATAGGCGATGGTGCCGAGCAGCCGGTTCCGGCTCTCGATCAGCTTGTCGCCCGTGTTGATCAGTGCGAAACATCCGGTTCCGTAGGTTGATTTGAGCATCCCCGGCTCGAAACAGGCCTGACCGATGGTCGCGGCCTGCTGATCCCCCGCTACACCGCGTATGGGCAGTTCCGGCCCGAAAAGATCGGTCACGCCGAAATCACCGTCGCAATCGCGCACATCGGGCAGCATCGACATCGGGATGCCCAGCATATCGCAGATGCCCGCGTCCCAGCCGCCGTCGCGGATATTGTAAAGCAGCGTGCGTGCGGCATTGGTGGCGTCGGTTGCATGAACGCGGCCATTCGTCAGCTTCCAGATCAGGAAACAGTCGACGGTGCCGAACAACAGCTCACCCGCCTCGGCCCGGGCGCGCGCGCCATCGACATTGTCCAGTATCCACTTGACTTTGGTGCCCGAAAAATACGGGTCGAGCAGCAGACCGGTCTTGTGCGTCACCTCGACCTCGTGACCGTTTGCCTTGAGCTGGGCACAGATATCCGCGGTGCGCCTGTCCTGCCAGACGATGGCGTTGAACACCGGTTCGCCGGTGTTCCGGTCCCAGACAATCGTGGTTTCGCGCTGATTGGTGATGCCGATGGCCGCGATATTGCCATCAGCCTTGTTGACCACCTGACGGCAAACACGCAGCGTGGTCTGCCACAGGTCATCCGGGGCATGCTCGACCCAGCCCGACGCCGGGTAGTGCTGAGCAAATTCCTCTTGCGCGACATGGGCAATGGCCAGATCGGCGTCAAACAGAATGGCCCGTGTCGAGGTCGTGCCCTGATCGATGGCCATCACATAGGTGCTCATGTCGTGTCTCCGCCGGTTTTCTGCTGGGCTGAACCATCCCAAAGCCGGGCCCGGGGCGCAATGCCCGACTTGTCATCGCTGCGAATTTCCCCGAACCTTTTGCAAACGGGGGCATGATGGAACAGGCACAGGCATTTCTGGAAGAGAGTGACGCATTGGCCGCCGTGATCGCGGAACATGTCGGCGATGGTTGGGACAGACCGACGCAATTCAAAAGCTGGACGGTCAATGACGTGCTGGTCCATCTCAGTTTCTGGTCCGAGGCCGCTGATCTGGCGATCCGGGGCGATCCGGCCTTTGACGCGCTGAAACACAGCATGAAAGACGCGATCCGGACCCATCGGTTGAGAGTGCTTGAAAACGCCCGGATCGGTGAACGCGGACCGGCGCTCTTTGATCTATGGCAGGCATCCTACCGGCGCTATGCCGAATCCTGGGCGGGGATGGACCCGAAACGCCGCGTGGCCTGGATTGGGCCCGAGATGTCGCTTCGGTCTGCCGTGACCGCCCGGCAGATGGAAACATGGGCGCATGGGCACGAGGTTTTTGACCTCTTTGGCCAGCCCCGCCGGGAAAGCGACCGGATCGGCAATATCGTTTTCATGGGCGTCAATACATTTGGCTGGTCCTTTCAGGTCAATGATCTGCCGGTCCCCGCCGATCTGCCGCGGCTGCGCCTGACCGCGCCATCGGGAAAGATCTGGGAATTCGGCAGCGGCCCCGACAGCATTGCAGGTTCTGCGGTCGAGTTTGCCGAGGTTGTCACCCAGACACGGAACATCGCCGATACAGCGCTGCGGGTTTCCGGCCCGGATGCGACGCGCTGGATGTCGATTGCCCAGTGTTTTGCCGGACCGGCCGAGCCACCACCCGGGCCGGGCCAGCGTTTTCTTCAGACACCGGGCGGCTGAACCCGGGGTGCCATGCCGCGCAGTGCCATGATCCGACCCGCGGCGATGCGGCCGCTTTGATAGGCACCGTGCACGGTGGCATAGGCATCGGTCATCGTCGCCTCGCCCGCGAAAAAGATCCTGTCACCGATTGGCTGTGCCAGTTCGCTTCGGGCATCGGCGCCACCCGGTCGGGCATAGCTGTACGAGCCGCGCGTATGGTGGTTCGATCGCCACGCGGTTTCAAAGGTCCGGATAATCCGTTGCCGCGCCGCGCTGCCAAAAAGCTGTTCCACAGCCTGCAGACAGAAATCCGTCGCCGCGCTGGGGCCCGCGGCCTCGAGCTGATCGGCAAAGCGCCCGGCGACAAAGCCCGTGGCGATATTTCCGCCGAACGCCCCGAATTCGATGGTACAATACTGATCATCGCCCACAGCATAATCTGCCCGGTGGCCCTGACCGGCATCGGACCAGTCGGGATCGAATGCTAATCCGACCTTGTTCAAAAGCCCCATGGGCAATTGTCTGATCGCTGCAATCTTCGCGTCAGACAGCGGTGGATCAAACATGATATGCTCTGCCGCCAGAACGCCCGTCGACACTGTCAGCACCGTTTGACGACATTGAATATCGCCACGGGCTGTCACTACCCGGGTTTGTTCGTCAGTATGATCTATGCGGGTGACGGGACAGTTCAGGCAGACCGGGATATCGAAAAATAAATTCCCGATCCATGCGCCAAGCCCGCCTTGCACCAGCCAGTCCCCGGGCGCCTCTGCATATCGGGCTACGTCGCGGACCGAAACGACATCGGCGTCGCCCCCTTGCATCTGCGCCACCCAGTGCCGTGCCGTCCGCTGCCATTGCGAAGGGGGCAGCACAGCGTCAACCGGGCAATCGGCCTTGTCCGCACCTGCACGCTGTAAAGCGGCCTCCATTTCCTGTTGATACTGGCGGTAATCCGCAGTTTCAGCCCCGCTCAGCCGCCGCCCGTCGGTAAAAACGCTGGCCCAGTCCCAAGGGGCCTTGTGCAAGATTGCACCACCCCCATCCAAGGGGCGTTCGGCCAAGCGGGCAAGGGGATTGATCGCCGCCGAGTGCAGCCATGATCCACCCAGATCGAAGGGCTGGTCAAATATGGTTGCGTCAGTAACACAGCGCCCGCCAGTCCGGTCTGCGGCCTCGACAACCGCGATGCTGAGCCCCGCGTCAAGGAGAGCACGCGCCGCCGAGAGGCCAGCCACGCCCGCACCGACCACGACAACATCAACGCTGGCCGGTGGAACGGTCATGCCGCCGATCCGGGTGTGGGAATGTCGGTCAGGCCTTCGAACCGTGCGAGGTCAATCGGATCTTCCTCATCGAACTTGCAACAGCGACGATAGATTTCGAGCATTTCGGCGCTGATCCGGTTCTGATTGTAGAAATGCATCGCGGCGGCATATCTGACCGCCCCCGAACCCGGCTGCCCGATGGCGGCAAAGAGCGCGCATTCAGCAAAGCCGCTGCCGGATGGCGCAGCGCTCATGATCCCGCTGTATCGCGCAGGGCGGTGTTGACGGCGGCAAGCTCGGCCTCTGGCGGGGCCTCGTCCAGCGAATAGACCGGCAACAGCCGACGCAGATGGTCATGATGGCTGCGCACGCCATATTCCAGATCGGACAGGTAAAACCCTTCGAACATGTTCGATGCCATCGCCTCGTTCGACCAGATCGTCAGTTGAATGTCTTCGTCCACCGTTTCCCTGTCGATCCTGCTGGCCAGATACCGGGCCGCCCGCTGTTGCCTGTCTTCGTCGGGATTTCTGTAGATGCCGCTGCGCAAAAGGGAAGAACCGACCGATGACGGGAATTCCTGATAGAACAGGATCGTTTCGGGCGTCGTGGCAATTACGGCATTGGGGAAAATACCGTAATAGTTCCATGACCGGTGCAGATGTTCGGGCAGATGCGGTGCGGGCTTGGAGAATTTCTTGTAATTGCGCACCGCCCAGCGCCGCCCGGGCGACGGCGTATAGCGACCTTCGGATCGCGAAACACCATTGACATAAGGTTCGTCGATATAGGTCGATCCATAAAGATCCTGCAGGGCCGGGTGCGCCATGGCCACGTGATACCCCTCGTTGTCGACATCGCGCACCGACTTCCAGTTCACCGGCGACGTGCCCGTCCAGATATCGGCGACGGGGACATGCCCCTCCATCCGATAGGCGGCAGCCTCTTCGGCAACGGGCGCAAGCAACGTGTGAACGTCGGGTTGCGGGCCCGGCTGAAACCGGACAAAGACAAAGCCGTTCCAGACCTCATGCTCGACCGTTTGCAGACCGAATTTCGACTTGTCCATGCCCGGAAAGCTTTCGGGCCGCGCCGCGCCGCGCAACGAACCATCAAGGTTGTAGACCCAGCCATGGAACGGACAGACCAGTGCATTGGGGCAGGTGCCCCGGTCACGCGCCACGAGACGCGATCCGCGATGCCTGCAGATATTGTGAAACGCCCTGACCGTCCCGTCATCCGCACGCAGAATGACTGCCCGCTCGCCGCACAGGTCGAATGTCAGAAAATTGCCGGGATCGGGTATATCGGACACGTGGCAGGCAATCTGCCAATGGGTTTTGAAGACCTCTTCAATCTCAAGCTCCAGCAGCGCGGGGCTGTGATAGCACCAGCCGGGCAGGCCGCGCCGGTCCCAGTTGGCGGGTATCGAGATATCTCTTTCCTGCTGTGACATGTTCATTCTTTCGCTTTGTCTGTTTTCCGGTCGGTTCCTGGTGTTCTATGGCCTCAGACTGTCCATCACCCGCTTCCATGTCAGCGCAACCGCGATGCCCTGATCGCGCAACCGGCCCAACGGTACACGCGGCATCGGTGTCACGGGCAGAAATGCGTCTGCCTTGGCCTTACCCATGGCATGACCGGCCAGCACTTTGCCGAACATCGTGGCCATGGCCACCCCCCGGCCATTGAACCCAAGCCCGCTGAACAGCCCTTCGGCCAGTTCGTGGATATGGGGGACGTGATCCAATGTCAGCGCAACGCGACCCGTCCACATATAGGCCAGCCTGCTGGTATCCACCTCGGGGAAAACTGCATTCAGGCGACGCAATCCAAAACCGAAATTCCGCGCATCAATGATTTCACGCTGAACGTTGATGCGGCTACCGAACAAGAGCCGGTGATCGCGGTCAAAGCCGAACCATGACAACAGGCGGCGCGTGTCGGCAGCGGCCTGCCGCCCCGGCAAAATGCGCGAACGCAGATTGTCGCCCAGCGGCGGGGTCGCCACAACACCGGTCAGCACGGGCACAACGGATTGCGCCAGCCCGGGCAGCATGGCACCGGTATAGCCATTCGTGCAGACGATCACCTTGTCGGCCCTGATCGATCCGTCTTGGGTGCCTACCAACCAGTCGGTACCTGCCCGCCCGACCCCCAGGGCCGGCGTATTGGCAAATATCCTGACACCATGGCCCAAACAGGCCCGCGCAAGGCCTCGCGCATAGCTAAGCGGGTGCAGATTGCCGCCCCGGTCGTCGATCAGGCCCGCGACATAGGCCGCTGTTCCGACCTTTTCCACGACATCGTCCCGGTTCAGGGGCCGCACGGGTGCCCCACGCCGACCCCACTGATCAACATGGGCATCGGTCGTACGCTGCCCCGATGGCCCCTTGGCAAGCTGTATCCAGCCGGTCCGGCGGAGGTCGCAGTCGATGCCGTATCTGGCGATCAGATCATAGACCAACGCGGGTGCTGCACCCGCTGTTGCAGCAATGCTTTCACCCCGCTCTGCCCCGTAGCGCTGAACCATGTCGTCGGGCATGATCTTGAGCCCCGGAATAACCTGCCCGCCATTGCGCCCTGACGCACCCCACCCGGGCTCGTGCGCATCGGCCAGCACAACATTGACGCCCTGCTCGGCCAGATGCAGCGCTGCCGAAAGGCCGCAGAACCCGCCGCCGATAACCGCGACATCGGCTGTCACCTCCCCTGCCAGCGACGGCAGTTCCGACATTTCGGTGGCCGTTGCCCCCCAGAGCGACGATAGGATATCGCACGAGGATTTGTACCATGCATCGGGCGCGGGGTTGTTCATGATGTAAACTCCGGCCAGATCCGGCTGGTGTCAAAATCGTTTTCGCGCCTGAACGGGATGTCGCCCGGATCGGGCGCGTCCAGATTGCGGGCATATTCGTGGCCGGAATGGATGGCCATGGCGAGCGTTCCGGGGACAAGGCAATCACCGATGCGCGTCACCGTCCTGATCCCGTGATCGGCCCATTCCGCCTGACGTGTCATGAGTTCGTCAAAGAGTGGCGCCCGGCTGTTGCGCGCTGTGACCGGGATCACGGCATCAACCTCAACCGGGGTGGACGCACCGGTATACACGCATTCCAGCCGGACATGCCCGTTGCTGATCCCGCCGATACCGTGGTGACAGACCATGTCGACATCAAGCTCACGCAACCGGGTTTGAATATGCTCGTATTCAAGTGTGAAATGGGTCCACCCCGCGACCTCGGCTGCCGGCGTGACAAGCAGGACGTCGATTCCGGCGGCTGCAAGATGTTCAGCCAGGCTGCTGGCCAGATAGTAATGATCATCGTCAAAGATCATCACCCGCCCGCCGGGCATGGTGCCGGACATGATATCCTCGGGTGAAATTATCAACTCGGGTGCGCTGACAGGTACCGGAAACCGGTGGTGGATACCGGTGAAATCTGTGCGCCAGACCGCGCCGGTGGCGATGGCGACATGCGCGGCACCCATTTCCAGAATCTGATCGGCGTCAAGACGGCTTTGCGTGAAAAGCCGGGCATTTGTCTGTTTGGACAACATGTATTCGCGATGGTCGCTCAGGCGTTTCCATTGCCTTAGCGGCGCCAACGCCGTTTCACCCAGCACCCGGCCACCCAGTGCATGCGATGCCTCGGCGAGTGTGACGTCATATCCCCGGTTCGCGGCGGCAAGCGCCGCCTCGAGCCCTGAAGGGCCGCCGCCAACCACCAGCACGCTGTCACTCGTCGCGGCCCGGGCAATACGTTCAGGGTGCCAGCCCCGTCGCCATTCCTCGCCCATTGTCGGGTTCTGGGTACAGCGCATCGGATAGGCCACATAATCACCCGAAGTGCACATGTTGCAGCCGATACATTCGCGGATTTCGTCCGATCGCCCTTCTTTGATCTTCTGCGGCAGGAACGGATCGGCAATCGACGGGCGCGCCGCGCCGATCAGATCAAGCACACCCCGCGTGATCTGACCTGCCATCGTATCGGGCGAGGTAAATCGGCCAACACCAACCACGGGCTTTGTGGTCAGTGATTTGACGAATTGAACATATTTTTCCTGCGCCCCCTCGGCTCCAAAGCGCGACGGCAGGGAATCGTTGCCCCAATCGGCCACGTTCACATCCCAAAGATCAGGCAGTTCGGCCAGCGTGCCGACAATGTCTTCGGCCTCGGCTTTGTGCATCCCCTCGGGGCCCATCAACTCGTCAACCGCAAAGCGAAAGGCGACGGCGCAGTCATGGCCCACCGCATCGCGGGTATCCTCAAGCACCTCGCGCACCAGACGCAAGCGGTTTTCAAGCGAACCGCCATATTCGTCGGTGCGCTGGTTAAAGCGTTGCAGCAGAAACTGGTAAAGCAGCGTCATGATCCCGTGCGCAGCATAGACATAGATGATGTCATAGCCTGCCCTGCGTGACCTGAGCGCCGCTTCGCGAAACCATCGGCGCAGTTCGCGGATATCCTGTTTGTCCATTCCCCGCGCCTGGGTCGAATTACCGGTTTCGGTCGGCGCGGGTGACGGTGCCAGAGAGGGTATGCGGCTGAAGTAATTGCTGACCGATTGCCCGTTATGCACCAGTTGGATTCCCGCCAGTGCCCCATGTTCGTGCACCTTGTTCACCATCAATTCGTGCACCGGCAGGTCGCTGTCATCCCAGAGCCGCATCAGCGTTGCCGGTGTCAGATCGCTGGTAGGATGGACCGAACATTCCTCGGTGCAGACGACACCCCATCCGCCCTCGGCCTTGATCCCCCGCATTTCGGCCATCGTCCGCGGCCAGCGATGTCCCATGCCGTTGCAGTGAGGGACCTGATAAAACCGGTTCTTTGTGGTTTTGGGCCCAATCCTGAGCGGTTCGAAAAGAATCCTGTGACTTGGATCGGTTGCCAATGCATGTCCCCATTCGTGCGGTTGATCAGTGCATTCAACGCCCGGCAATGGACGGGCACATGATGCACAGATACAGCCTAGATCAAAAATATCTGACTGACCAGTCAGTCAGATTAGGTGTCAATACCGGCCTCCCACGATGTCCGAAATCCCCGTCTATTTCCGGTTATTCCAAATCCTGCCAGCAGGTGAATACCGGCATGGCGACGATGCTTTTCAACTGTTCATGCGCGGCGCGCAATTCGGGTTCGGGAATGTGGCCGGGTTGGTTCAGATAGGCATAGGCCGCATCCAGCTGCTCTCGGTCGCGAAAAGTCATGACCGCGAAAAGTTCTTCGGCATTACCGCTATCGGTGTCCATGGGCGTATCGGCGACCCGTTTGCCAACCGGGCCTGTTGCCAACACGAGGCCGCGCCGCGCCATCAGTTCCACGAGCTTTTCATAGCTTTCACAAAAAGCCCTGATCCCTGTACCGGGGGCCAGTCGAAACCGGCTGAGCATATGGATTGTCTGACATTCGGCACCCATCATCGTCACTCCGCCCCGGTCCCGACCCGACACACCAACAGTCTGACCGGATCGTCGTTCTGCCATGTGCAGGCAAGGCCCGCCGGCACCAGGAAAACGTCTCCGGCGGCAAATGCCATCTCAACGCCGTCCGGTTGGATCAGGCTGCCCCGGCCGTCCTCTACCCGGATCAAACGATTGCCGGTGTCAGCAGTGAATTCAACGGAAGACGGCGCGAGGGCATGATATCCGACGGTCATGCGACCATCATCGCTCTGAAACGCATAGCCCTGATTTTCATCCGCTTCTTTTGCGTTCAGAACGCAGATATCCCGCGTCAACCCACCAGAACCGGTTGGCGCGGTAACCGGCGGTTGGTGGATCACGAAAAACTTTCGGCAGAAATCATCCTGTTTCCATGACACTTCGGTATCACGACCGATGGCAAAGGCCTGACCCGGCGCCACTTCGGTCACATTTTCCGCCGCATCGATCAACCTCACATGCCCCTCCAGCAGGATCATGAACTCGTCACAGGGGTAAGGGCCGAATGCCTCTTGCATCGGGGTCGTTGTCCATTCGCCGATATAAAGACCGCGCGCGTCTTCACTATGGTCCAGCCGCCAGAATTGCCGGGGCAGTTCCGAGGCAAAGTCAGAAGGGTCAAGTTCCATTGCGTCCCATGCCGGCCGCTCTGACCCTTGTGCGGTCAGCCTTGTGATCGCTGAAACTGTCATGCTGAACACTCCATTTGCCCTGCCATTTCCACCCTGCTGCAGGCCCTCGCGCCAGCCTTGCATGAAATGCGCAACAGCTTGACTTCGCCGATTGGGCCAGAATACGCTTCTGACTGATCATTCAGATAGTCAGCTGCCAGAATCGGAGTGTGTCGGCCCTTCAGACAAAAAACAAGCTCCGTCAGCAACTGCCCGGCACCGGGCATGAGATGCAGCAAAACAGGACAAATAAAAAACCAACCGGAGAGGAAACCAAACCATGACAACACGCAAAGGGCTTAAGCTGATCAGCGGAGCCGCAATCGCGGCGATGATGCTGACCGGCGCGGCGCTGGCCCAGGAACGGGTGCTCAAGGTCACCAACTGGGCCGAGTATATCGGCGAGGAAACCATCGCCAATTTCGAAGCCGAATACGGTATCAAGGTCATCTACGATACCTATGACTCGGCTGAATCCATTGACGCCAAACTATTGGCCGGCAACAGCGGCTATGACGTCGTCAGCCATGCAGGCAGCGACATTGCCCGCCTGATCCCTGCCGGAATTCTGTCGCCGCTGGACAAATCCAAGCTCGACAATATGAGCAATATCGATCCGGGCATTCTTGATCAGCTCAACCGCGAGATGGACCCGGGAAACCAGTTCATCGTGCCATACATGTGGGGTACACATGGGGTTACCTATAACCGAGATCTGGTTTTGGAAACCTACCCGGATGCACCGATCGGGTCGATGGACCTGATCTTTGACCCCGAGCATCTGTCCAAGGTCGCTTCGTGCGGTGTGTCCTTCCTGGATTCGCCGGGTGACGTCATCCCGATGGCACTGGCCTATATCGGGGCGGACGCGATGTCGACCAACCCCGAAGACTACGCCAAGGTCGGTGAGTTGCTGGCCAAGATTCGCCCTTACATCAAGACCTTCGACAATTATGCCTACCAGCGGATGCCGCAGAAAGAATTCTGCATCTCCACCACCTGGGGGCCAGACGGGCTTTTGGCTATGTCCGGTGCGGCTGAGGCCAACACCGGCGTCGTTCTGGATTTCTACCTTCCTGAAGGTCAGGGCGCAGCGCAACTTTGGATAGATGGCTGGGTGATCCCGGCCGATGCGGCCAACAAGGAAGATGCGCATCTGTTCCTGAACTACATGATGCGCCCCGAAGTCGCGGCCGCAGACAGCAACTATACATGGTATGCTACCGCGAACATCACCGCGAAGGACATGATTGACGAAGAGGTCACTTCCAGCCCGGCAGCCTTCCCGACGTCGGATCAGGTTGCACAGATGTATCTGGAAAAGGTTCTTCCCCAGCGGATCCTGCGCCTGCAAACCCGGACCTGGACCAATTTCAAGGCCGGAAACTAGGCCCGTGAAATCCTGCAGCGGCGCCCGTCAGGTGCCGCTGCACGCGGATTGATCTGCAAAAAAGAAGAGGTCCAATTTGGGTGGCGAAGAGGAAGCCCGGGCGGAGCCCGCGCGAAATACCGGAACAGACGAGCCTTTTGTTCAGATCAAGGGTGTAACCAAGAAATTCGGTGATGTGACTGCGGTCGACAATGTCGACCTCGATATCCAGCGCGGTGAATTGTTTTGCCTGCTTGGCGGATCGGGATGCGGCAAAACCACCCTGCTCAGAATGCTGGCAGGTTTCGAATTCCCGCAAGCGGGCACTATAAGCATCGACGGCATCGACATGTCCGAGGTGCCCGCCTATGAGCGCCCCACAAACATGATGTTCCAGAGCTACGCGCTGTTTCCACATATGTCGGTGGAAAAGAACATCGCCTTTGGCCTGCAACAGGACAGGATCCCCCGCAGCGAGATCGCCGACAGGGTTCATGACATCCTGAAACTCGTCGAATTGCAGGACTACAAGAAACGCAAGCCGCAGCAGCTCTCTGGCGGTCAGCGTCAGCGCGTTGCCCTTGCACGCGCACTGGTCAAGGAACCCAAGCTCTTGTTACTGGACGAACCGCTTGCGGCGCTAGACAAGAAGCTGCGCAAACAGACCCAGTTCGAGCTTGCCAATATTCAGGAACAGGTCGGCGTGACATTTATCGTCGTCACCCATGACCAGGAAGAAGCGATGACCCTGTCGACCCGCATGGCGGTGATGAATGCAGGCCGGTTCGAACAGATCGGTACGTCGACCGAAATCTATGAATTCCCGCAATCCCGCTTTGTCGCCGATTTCATCGGTTCGGCCAACATATTCGAAGGCAGGGTCGTCGAGGACAGTGCCGATCACGTGCGTGTCGAAACCGATCTGTGCGAGATTTACATCAACCACGGCCAGTCGGTCGCAAAGGGCAGCCAGATCTGGGTCGCTCTGCGGCCTGAAAAGATTTACCTCAGCAAGAACGCGCCGGAAAAACCGGGGCCGAACCAGGCTACAGGCATGGTCGACGATATTGGCTATCTGGGCGACACCTCAATCTACAAGATCCGCATGGATAACGGTCTTATCCTCGATGTCACCGCCCCAAACCAGATCCGCCCGATGAGCCGGACCCACGCCATCACATGGGAAGACAAGGTCTATCTGAGCTGGGAACCAGCCAGTGCCATGTTGCTGAACTCATGACCGATATCACCGATCACACCGCCGCAGACAGCGACGCGCCGCTCTGGTCGCGTCTGGCCCGGCGCATGCAGGCCAACTGGCGCGTAATCATCACGATTATCCCTTTTGCATGGCTGTTTCTGTTCTTTCTCTTCCCGTTCTTCATCGTGGCCAAGATCAGCCTTGCCGAAGTAATTATCGCCAGCCCACCGTTTAGCCGGATGATCGAATGGACCGATGGCGGCATCATGACGATCCGCCTGGTCTTTGACAATTTCACCTACATTCTGACCGACAACCTGTATTTCAATACCTATGTCAATTCGCTCAAGATTTCGGTCACATCGACCATCATCTGTCTCTTGTTCGGTTATCCCATCGCCTATGGCATCGTGCGTTCCGGCCCGGTGGCCAAACCCATCCTGCTTTTCACGATCATCCTGCCTTTCTGGACGTCATTCCTCCTGAGGGTCTATGCGTGGATGGGCCTTTTGGCGGATCAGGGAACGATCAACAACCTGTTGATATCGCTAGGGCTGATCGATGAGCCGATCCGCATGCTCTATACGGAATTCGCGGTCTATGTCGGTATCGTATACACCTATATGCCGTTCATGATCCTGCCGCTTTATGCGAATATGGAAAAGCTTGATCTCAGCCTGAACGAGGCCGCCGCCGATCTGGGTTCGCGCCCAACAAACACGTTTTTCCGGGTCACGCTGCCGCTGACAATCCCGGGTATCATCGCCGGATCGCTCCTGGTCTTTATTCCGGCGACGGGTGAATATGTGATCCCCGATCTCTTGGGTGGCGGCAATGTTCAGATGATCGGGCGCGTTCTTTTCAACGAGTTTTCGCGCAACACCGACTGGCCGGTTGCGGCAGCTGTTGCGATCGTCCTGTTGTTCCTGCTGGTGCTGCCCATCATCATATTCCAGTACTATCAGGGCAAAGCGTCGGAGGCCGGATAACCCCATGTATGGCAAGCGCTCCCGTTTCCTGACGATCATGCTGACCCTGGGTCTGGCGTTTTTCTATATCCCTATGCTGCTCTTGGTGATCTATTCCTTCAACTACTCCAAACTGGTGCCGGTCTGGGGTGGCTGGTCGCTGCGCTGGTACGAGGTTCTGTTTCAGTCCGAGGAGGTCTGGAGCGCCGTCGGGCTGAGCCTGCGTATCGCCTTTGTCAACGCGACCTTCGCCACGATTCTGGGCGCTTTTGCCGGGTTGGCGATGGTCCGATTTGGCCGTTTCAGGGGGCGAACACTCTTTGGTGGCATGCTGGTGGCACCCTTGGTCATGCCCGAGGTGATCACGGGCCTGTCTTTGCTGGTGCTGTTCATCACGCTCAAGCAATGGATCGGCTGGCCGGCCGAACGCGGGTTTGTCACCATCACCATCGCGCATATCACCTTTTCGCTGGCCTATGTCGCTGTCACGGTTCAGGCCCGCCTGACCGGGATGGGCCAATCGCTGGAAGAGGCGGCATCGGATCTGGGCGCCAAGCCGTTCAAGGTGCTGACCGCGATTACAATCCCGCGCCTGACACCTGCACTGATATCCGGCTGGCTGCTGGCCTTCAGCCTGTCTCTGGATGATCTGGTCATCGCCAGTTTTGTCACCGGACCGGGGGCCAACACCCTGCCGATCCTGATTTTTTCACGCATACGTCTGGGCCTCAGGCCAGATATCAACGCGCTGGCGACCATCATCATCCTGTTCGTGGCCATCTGCGTGGCCATTGCCGCCATTATCCTGTTCCGCCAGCAACGGCGCGAGGAAATTGATCATCAGCTTGCCCAGCGGGAAAACGGATGAGCCCGCAACAGAAAGAGGCCACGGCGCCCACACCGCGCCCGGTTCCCCGTACGGCCACGCGCGAGGTCCGGCGCAGGCAGTTGATCATGGCGGCCATGGATTCGATTGCGCAACGCGGGTTTTCAGACACAACGCTCAGGCATGTCACCGAAAACGCCAAGCTGTCGCATGGTGTGGTCAACTACCACTTTGACAGCAAAGAGGCGCTTTATGACGCCATCCTCGAATACATCGCCAAAGAACATTACCAGCTCTGGCGGCGCAATCTGGACGCTGCAGGGGATGATCCCGCAGCAAGGCTGACCGCAATCGTGAAGGCGGATTTCGACCGCAAGATTTGTACGCCCAAGAAAATGGCCGTCTGGTTTGCCTTTTGGGGTCAGGCCAAATACCGGCCCAACTATCTGAAGATTCACAACATCTATGACGAAGAGCGCAGCCGGGAAATTATCCGTATATGCACTGCGCTGGCCGGGCCGGGCGACGCAGACGGCAAAGGCGCAGAGGCCACGGCCCACGCCATCGAGGCCATGATCGACGGGCTGTGGCTAAGTATGCTGCTTTATCCAGCAGGAACGACCGCTGCGGGCTGTCACCGTGATTGCATGCAGGCCATTTCGCGGATGTTCCCGGGGCGGTTCGACGACGATATGGATGCAGCCCCTTCACATGGCCGCTGATCCCTATGCCATCCTGTTCGAACCGGTAAATATTGGGCCGGTAACGGCGAAAAACCGGTTCTATCAGGTACCGCACTGCACCGGCAGCGGCTGGCTGAGGCCGCGCATCCTTGCCGATCTGCGCGCCACCAAGGCCGAGGGCGGCTGGGCCGTGATCAATACCGAATATTGTTCGGTTCACCCCTCATCCGATGATCTGCCCTATCCAAGTGCGTCGCTCTGGGATGATCGCGATATCCGGGCGCATGCCCTGATGACGGACAAGGTACATGCACATGGGGCACTCGCGGGTGTCGAACTGTGCCTTGGCGGCGCACGCATGGCCAATCTGAGCACACGAGAGGTTGCGCTGTCGGTGGGCAACCTGCCCAATCTGGCCGGAAATCCCTTTCAGACGCGCCAGATGGACCTGCAGGATATCCGTGACGCGCGCCGCTGGCATCGCGACGCCGCGCTCAGGGCCCGAACCGCCGGTTTTGATCTGGTCTATGTCTACGCGACACATGGCTATCTGCTGTCGCAATTCATGTCCAAATCCATCAACCGGCGTGATGACGATTATGGCGGCGAGCTCAAAAACCGGGTGCGGCTGGTGCGCGAGATCATCGAGGATACGCGCGATGCAGTGGGCGACACCATGGCCGTCGCGGTGCGCATGTCGGCCGAGGTCAATGGCGGGGGCGGCGGCGACGGCAATCCGCTGACGGGCGAAACCGAAGAGATTTTTGGCATGCTGGGCGAATTGCCCGATCTTTGGGATATCAATATCAACGATTATTCGCTTGAGATGGGTCTGTCGCGTTTCGTGCCCGAGGGATCGCTCGAGCCTTATGTCGCCGGGATCAAGGCGCTGACATCCAAGCCCGTTGTATCGGTCGGGCGATTTACCTCGCCCGATACGATGGCCAGCCAGATCCGGCGCGGCATTCTGGATTTCATCGGCGCCGCGCGCCCGTCCATCGCCGATCCGTTCCTGCCACAAAAGATCAGCGAGCGCCGGTTCGAGGACATCCGCGAATGCATCGGCTGCAACATCTGCTACACCGGCGATGCCAAGGGCGTGCCGATACGCTGCACGCAAAATCCCACCGTATCCGAAGAGTGGTCGCGTGGCTGGCATCCTGAACGGATCCGCCCAAGACGTTCTGACGCCAGCGTGCTTGTCATAGGTGCCGGGCCAGCGGGGCTGGAGGCGGCGCATGCGCTGGGCAAACGCGGCTACCGGGTGATGCTGGCCGAGGCAAAACGGACGCTGGGCGGTCGGGTCAGTGCCGAGGCCGGTCTGCCGGGGCTAAACCAGTGGGCGCGCGTCCGCGACTATCGCGTCGGGCAGATCGACAAGATGGATAATGTTGAGATATTCCGCGAGAGCGCGATGACCGCTGCCGATGTTCTGGAAACCGGTGCGGATCACGTCGCGATTGCCACCGGCGCCGCATGGCGACGGGATGGCTTCGGGGCCGAAGACCTCTCGTGCAGCGCTGCGCTGGCGCCACCGGACGCCCTCTGTACACCCGATGATATCATAGCGGGCCACCTGCCTGAGGGGCGGGTCATCATCTATGATGACGATCACTACTACATGGGCAGTGTAATCGCCGAAGTGCTGCGCGCGAAGGATCGTGACGTGACGCTGATCACGCCCGCTGATGTGATTTCAAGCTGGGGAGCGCACACGTATGACCGCTGGCGTGCGCAGAGCCGCCTGATGGAGATGGGTGTCGGCATTTGCGTATCGCAGCGTCTTCGGTCGTTTGATGGCCGTACCGTCCGCACCGCCTGTACCTATTCAGACCGCGAGGCGGAAACTGCCGCCGACGCCCTGGTTCTGGTGACCGCAAGACAACCCAATGATGCGCTCTACCATGAGCTGATGAAGGCGACGCAGCACAAAGGTCAGCCACCGCCACTCTCGGTGACGCGGATCGGCGATTGCAATGCGCCCGCCATCATCGCCGCCGCGGTTTTTGCCGGCCATCGTTACGCGCGCGAGCTTGAGGAAGAGATTGATCGCGACAACCCCCTGAAATACGACCGGGTGTTTTTCCAAGACGGCTGATCAATCCGGCCTGCGGCTCAGGCCACGCCGAATTCGACCTCAACCTCGGTAACCGCATCCTCGATGATATCGAACAGCTCATCAATCTGTTCCGGCGTGATCGTCAGCGGCGGGGAAAAGACGCACATGTTGATGATCGGCCTCACGATCAGACCGCGCTTTTCACAGGCGGCATCCAGCCGGGCACCCAGATTGCGCTGCACCTCCAGCGGCGTATCGCGGCCCGCATCCATCAACCCTTCCAGACAGCCGATCAACCCCATGCCGCGCGTATCGCCAATGATGGGTGAACGGCCAAGCGCCACCAGCCGCGCCTGAAACCGAGGGGTCACAGAGCGGACATGCGCCAGCAGGCCCTCACGCTCGATGATCTCGATGTTTTTCAGCGCCGCCGCCGAACTGACGGGATGGGCCGAATAGGTATAGCCATTGGGAAACAGCACATCGTGATCCGCACCCGTCATCCTGTCAATCACCCTGTCCGAAATGATGCAGGCCCCCAGTGGCAGGTAACCCGACGTGATCCCCTTGGCACATGTGATGATATCCGGCTCGATCCCGAAAACATCCTTTGAGGCGAACCAGTGGCCCAGTCGGCCAAACCCGGTCACGACCTCGTCCGAGATATATAGGATATCATGCCTACGGCAGAGATCGAGCGTGCGCTTGTGATAGCCTTCGGGCGGTATGATCACGCCGCCCGAACACAGGATCGGCTCGGCGATAAAGGCGCCGATTCGCCTTGCGCCCAGTTCGTCGATGGCGCGCTCCAGATCGGCGACCTTGGCGTCGCACCACTCGGCCTCGGACATGGTATCGGGGCGGAGATAGGGGTTCACGTCCGGCAGGAACCGGACCAGATCATCGGCAAAGTCGAAACAGCTCTTGTCGCGTTCCTTGCCCGTTACGCTGGCGGCAAGATAGGTCGAACCGTGATAGCCCTTTTCACGCGCCAGCACGATCTTCTTTTCGGGCCGCCCCAGGCGGTTGTTCAGAAAATGCATCGTCCGGATGGCGGTATCGACCGCGGTTGATCCCCCGGTGGTGAACATGACCGTGTTCAGATCGCCCGGCGCGAGCGCGGCAACCTTTTCCGCCAGTTCCGCAGCCGGAGAGGTCGTCGTGAACCAGGGCGAGGCATAGGGCAGCTGCATCACCTGATCGGCAATCGCATCCGCCATTTCCCGGCGGCCATAGCCGATCTGAACCGCCCACATGCCCGCGGGCCCGTCGATCAGGCGGCGGCCGCTTTCGTCAAAGACATATATGCCCTCGCCGCGTGTGACCAGAAACCGTTCCCCCTCGCGCCAGCTGCCCATATGCTCCCAGGGGTGCAGGTGATGGTGACGGTCCGCCGCAATCAGAGCGTGATGGTCCTGATTATGCCCGGCGATTGCGCGATCATCCATGGTCCGGTCCTTCATCCGCCAGCGGTTCCTCCCCCCGCTCGGCATAGACCGCGATCAGGCAGCCGGTTTCGGTGTGCGATGTGTGTTCGGTACCGCCGGCCAGCCAGACAACATCACCGGGCCGATAGACAGTGCCGTCATTGTCGATCAGTTCACCTTCGATCATCACGAATTCCTCGGCCCCGCCATGGCGATGCGGGGTCGAGCGTGATCCGGGTTCCATCCGGTAGATGTAGAACCCGACATCGCGTCTGGTTTCAGGGTTGAGCTTGATATAGGACGTGCCCCGCGCCGCTGGATTTTCATAAGGCGTAAAGGCTGCATCATCGCGGATATTGGCAACCTTGCGGTCCTCTCTGACGATGGGTTTCATGGACATCTCTCCGGGCTCGTCGGGGAACTCTACACACCCATCTGCCGGTTTGCGATGGGAATATTTGCACGGCAGGGCCGGTCCGGTATTTTATCTGCCCAACAACCTAAGCGCATGGTTCAGAAATCAATCAGCAAATTCCCGGTGCTTTGCGTGCCAAATGATCTTCGCTGTCGGTGTTCCCAAAAACAAAACCCCGGCAAATCGGCGCCGGGGTTTTTGACTGGATTGGTTGCGGGAGTAGGATTTGAACCTACGACCTTCAGGTTATGAGCCTGACGAGCTACCGGGCTGCTCCATCCCGCGCCAATTCGCTAGAGCCGATGATGTAAACCCGTTGCCGGGCGGGTTCAATGCCAAATGCGACGTACCGGAAAATTTTTCGGCTGTGCGCCGGTCAGTCGTAGTAGATCTCGTTATCGTCCAGATAGACATTCGATGCCTCGCAAATGTCGATCGAGATCACCTCATCCAGCACTTCGGTGCCATCCTGCCCCAGCCAGCCGACCTGAAAGAACTGATCACATGCACCGGTATCGGCAAAGAACTCGGCCGTGCCTGACTGGCCCGGCATGATCTGGGCCTCGTCGCCCAGCCAGTTCTCGCTCCAGGTTTCGCCGTCGCTGGTATAAAAGCTGATCACCACGTTGCCTTCGGTGTTGTTGTAAAGCTCGAAATAGCCTTCCGAACCGGTGCCCTGCGCCAATGCGGGGGCTGTGCCCATGGCGGCAAGAACGGGCAGAATGAGTGTGAGGGGTTTCATGTTGCATCTCCTGAGTGGTGGCTCAGCATAACACATTCCCGTGATCTCTTCAGCTTAAAACTTTGTTTTTGTTCTGTTAACCTTTCCGAAACGATTTCCGGAACATCAGGAAACAATCCGGTTCGGGTTCAGGCGCGTGCCACCGACTGCGCGTGATCGAACATGTTACCGGGGTCCCATTTGCGCTTGATCGCCTGCAACCGGCCAAGGTTGTCACCCCAGTATGCGCGACCGTAATCGGCCAGCGACAGGTCGGGATAGTTCACGTATACCCCGCCGGTTGCCATGGGTGTCAGCACAGCATTCAGCGCCTCAATCGCGGCCGATTTCGGTACCAATTCACCCGGTTCGGCGATGGCCGCCTGCAAGTGGATCGTGAAAATCGCATCGCGGTGGGGAAACGCGGTGGCGCCCGGGGCCACATCTGCCATGGCGCCGCCCATCGCTTCGATATTGATATCGGCGGCGGATGACGGATGGGCCAGGATCACCCGGATCAGTTCTTTGACCTCGTCGCCTTCCATCGGTCGGTTGAACATGTGCGAATGGGTCAGCAAATCGGTTTTGGGCACCGACTCGCCGGGATTCATCTGCCGGGCAAGTGCTGCCGAATCCCCTGACACCACATAGGCATCGTTCAGAACCTCGGACCGGCGCAGGAGCGCCGTCAGTTCCTGCATCAATCCGCCGCGATCCCCGCCTGAAAGGCCCGACAGCGCCACCAGAAAACCGGATGCCCCACGCCGCGCGATCTGCATCTGCGTCGTGATATGGCGGGGGCTTTGATTGGTCCAGCGCTGCCACAAGAACAGCGTCTCGGCGGCGCGCCGGATATCCATCACCTCGACAATCCTGATCCAGTGTTCGGGACCTGCAGGCGCCGTTCGAAAGGTAAAGCCGGTGGCGATGGCGAACTGCCCGCCGCCACCACCACGGCAGGCCCAGAACAGATCGGGATGGTTCCGGGTATCCGCGCGCACCTGTCGCCCATCGGCCAGAACAAGGTCAACCGACCGCAACTGATCAATCGTCAGCCCGTCGCGGCGCGTACGATAGCCAAACCCGCCACCCAGCGTCAGCCCTGCAATGCCCACATTGCCAAAGGTTCCGCCGGTCAGAACCCGGCCATGCTCGGCAAGCGCACGGTAGAGCGGCCCTATCCGCACACCCGCGCCAACATGCACGTCACCAGATGCGGGATCATAGCGTATCGAATCGATGCGCCTTGTGTCGATCACCAGATTGTCGTGCTGGGAAAATCCCATGAAACAGTGGCCACCACTGCGCAGCGCGAAATTTGTATCACTGTCGCGCGCCCAGACGATGGCGGCAGACACGGCGTCGGCGTCACCACAAAGCGCACGACGCTCGGGCACACGCCAGAATTGTTTGTTATATCCCGGGACGAATTCCTGCGCCCCGGCATCAGACCTGAAAACCCAGTCCAGATTGGCCGTCCGGGGCAATTGTTGGGCTCTGCCGCTGGTTGCAACAAGTGGAGAGGCGAGCGCTGCCAGCCCCATCCCGAGTACCCTTCTGCGCCCTGTCATCCCTGCCTCCGATCTCATATCCACTGGAAAATACGCCATTTTTGCAACATGCCAAGACATGAACGAACCGATTTTATGTGTCAAAGTTGTACATAACGAACATGTTTGGATAGGCTGGTCGCCAAACCCATCTGAATATGAACCTATAAGAATATCTTAGGAACAGTATCTTGAAGACTTCTCTTTTTAGCAGCTCCATCCGTGCCGCATTGGCTCTCGTGCTTGGCCTATCGGGAGCAGTCGTGGCACCACAGGCTGCATTTGCAACGAATACCGATACAACAAGCTGTACGGCAATAGGTGCAAGTTTCAACGCGGTAAACCAAACCGAGTATTTCGTGACCCTCGCAGAGGGGGACACAATCACCATCAACAATACGGGCGCGTTTGATATCGAACTGCGTATCGGAAACGGAGCCGGCGCGAAGGTATTGGAGGTTACCGCTGGGAATGTCGGAAGCTATACCATTCCTGCCGGAGCAGGTGGAACCTATCATGTATCCCGCGTGGACGCCGCTGTTCTCAGTTGCACAATGGGTACAGTAGAGGACCCACAGGATGCCCTGATGACTCTGGGTTTGACGGAATTTGCCGACCTCTATCAGGACATGTCGCGCAACGTCTAGGGTGCGCTGAACAATGGCGCGGGTCCTGTTGTCACGAATAATGGCTTCTTCCTGCAAAGCCTTGGCCTGACGCAAAGCACGCAGTCGTCGCGCCCTGACTGGAACATGTGGGTCAGCGGTGATTATGACGCGATGAACGGGTCTGCGTTCAACGGGTATCAGGCCGATATCGTGCTGGGGGCTGACTACATGCTGGACCCGGACACGGTGGTTGGCGGCCTCTTCAGCCTGGGCAAGGCAAGCTATGATACCAGCTTTGGCGGTACGACCGGGGCGCTGGACAACAACGGCTATACCGTGGGCGCCTATTTCGGCAAACGCCTGGGCAGCGGCCTGATCGTGGACGGGCTCTTTGCCGTGTCTGACCTGAACTATGATGTCTCGAACGGTGCCGCGACCGGTTCGTTCGACGCAACCCGCTATGGCCTGTCGATGGGGGTCTATAAATCGACCATGATCGGCGACTTCATGGTTGAACCCAAGGCCAAGCTGATCGTCGCCCGGGAAAAGCAGGACGGCTATACCGACAGCACCGCAACCGCGATTGCGGCCAAGTCCGTGACCAACGGCCGCCTGACATTCGGGCCCAAGGTTTATCTTAAGTCGCAAAATCCGGACATATTGCCGTGGATTTCGGTGGACGCGGAATATGACTGGACGACAAATGTCACCGTTGTCACCGGCGCGCCCGCCCTTGACGACAACCTGTCGCTGCGCGCCCGGTTCGGTTTCGTTCATCAGACTGATGCGGGGGCGCTGAATTTCGATATCGATGCGGGGGGTCTGGGGACGGGTCAGTATTCCTCGGTCGGGGCGTCACTGGTGTACCGGCTGGAATTCTGACCACACATCGCTTGCGAATACTACGGGGCGCGGCTTACAGGCCGCGCCCCTATTCTGTTGTGACCACTGGCCGGATCGGTTTGCAAAAACCGCCTCGTTGGATGGATGCACAATTGCAACAATATGCTATCGCGAACGCCTGACTGCCGTCGATTTATTGAACGTATCGAACATGTTAGGGTAATTCTGGGGGCAGACTCGCAATAGCACAGGAGGAATTGGTGTTAAATCTGCATCGTTCCGGGGGGGGCTTTGTGCAGCTCTGACAATATCTCTTGGTCTGTCTGTTTCCGGGCTGACAGCCAAACCGGCATTTGGTGCGCCCGGACCATTCGCTGCCACTTGCGCAACTGCCTCCACGATCGTTGCCGAGGCAATTCCGCATCGCTACAATTTTGACCTTTCTGCAGGCGAGAGTCTGACAATTAACAACCAGGGAACGAATCAGCGCCCGCTGCTATATGGTGGCGGGGCTGTCCTGCAAATTGCTGCCGGAACTACGGGCACCTACATGGTCCCGGCAGGTGCAGGCGGTACTTATTCCATAATCGGACGTTCGCTTTCATTCAGTTGTACTTTTCCAAACAGCCCCGAAGATGCGCAGGATGCGCTTCAGTCTCTTGGCCTCAACGGGGTGGCGAACCTGTATCAGGACGTGTCGGGCAACCTCTTTGGGGCGCTGAACAACGGCACCGGGCCCAGCGCGACGCGCAACAGCTTTTTCCTGCAAAGCCTTGGCCTGACACAAAGCACGCAGTCATCCCGCCCTGACTGGAATGTCTGGGCCAAGGGGAGCTATGACGCGATGAACGGCGCGTCGTTCAACGGCTATCAGGCGGGCATCGTGCTGGGCATGGATTACCGGCTTGACCCGGATACGGTGATCGGCGGCCTTCTGAGCCTGGGCAAGGCCAGCTATGACACCAGCTTTGGCGGCACTGCCGGGGCAATGGACAATGATGGCCTGACGCTTGGTGCCTATTTCGGCAAACGCACTGGCGGCGGTCTGATCATCGATGGTTTGCTGGCGGTTTCCGAATTGGATTATGCCGTTTCCAGCGGCACGACGACCGGCGCATTCGACGCAAGGCGATACGGCCTCTCGATGGGCGTCTACAAATCGACAGAGATTGCCGGCTATGTGGTCGAGCCCAAGGCCACGCTGATCTTTGCCCACGAAAAACAGGACGGCTATACGGACAGCACCGCCACCGCTGTTGCGGCGAAATCGGTGTCGAACGGGCGCTTGTCGCTGGGCCCCAAGGTTTATCTGAAATCCGAAAACCCGGATATGATGCCATGGGTGGCGGTCGACGCGGAATATGGCTGGACCAGCAATTCGACAGTGGTCACGGGCGCGCCCAATTTCGACGACAACCTGTCGCTGCGCGCGAAATTCGGGTTTGTTCATCAGGCGGATGCGGGTGTACTGAATTTCGATATCAATGCCGGGGGTCTGGGAACCGATGTTTTCAATTCGGTCGGGGCTTCGGTTGCCTATCGGATTGAATTCTAGGGCACCTGTCGGTTCCCCAATGGGAAAAGGGCGCGGCATACCGACCGCGCCCTTTTGTTTTGGTTCTTCGGGTACTGGTTATCCCGGTCTTATTTTCCCTGCAGCATGCGCACCGCCGTCGGCTGCGTGATATAGGCGGTCACGTCGATCCCGCGCGATTCCTGGTATTTCTTGATCGCCTCGCGAGTCTGATCGGTAAAGCGGCCATCCACCTTGCCCGGGCCGAAACCCAACTCGGCAAGCCGACGTTCCGCCAAGAGGCGCAGGATCGGGTTGCCGACCGTCTTGGCTTCTTCCTGTTGCAGCGCGGCGATATCCAGCACCGGTTCAGGCGGCGGCGGGGTCAGTTCCTCGATCTTGAGGCGGGCCTCATCGGCAAAGGCACCCTCGGGATATTTCTCGAGGTAGAATTCATAGGACCCAAGCGTGTCGTCAGCCAGCACATCGTCCCAAAGATCCCGTTCTTCGGCCAGCGCGGCCTCTTGCTGGGAGCGGTTGATCCGCCTCAGTTCCGTTCGGGCTTCGCTGCGATAAGCGCCGTGCGGATAGCGGTCAAGATATTCGCGATAGGCCTCGGCAGTATCGGTTCGCTTGGTCCGGCGCCAGAACGCGCGTTCCTTTCGCGCCTCTTCGGCGGCCTTTGCGTCTGCTTCTGCCTCAAGCTCATCACTGCGGCGCTGTGCATCCGCCGACAGGGCCAGCACCATCTCGTGATCCAGATATCCGCTGACGAAAAGCCCCTCTTTTTCTTGCCACTGGCGTATCGCACCACGGGTGCCATTGCCGAAAATACCGTCTATCCCGCGGGTATCGTAGCCCAACAGAACCAGCGCGCGCTGTATCGACCGGCGGTCATTGCGTGTCAGGTTCATGTCGGCCTCGGCGGCTTCGGCGTCGCGAAGGGGTGCCATGCGCAGATCGTCGCGCAGGGCCGCGATCTCTTCTGCGAACCGCGTGTCGGGAAATTCGTCCTCGAACACGTCGATAGCCTCTTCCGTGCCAATGGCCTGTACGGCCTCCCACCACGTCGCCTCGCGGTCGACGCCTGTCGCTACCGGGCCAAGGAAGGGATGAAAGCCCGAGAGGTAGCCCTGAATGTCGACAACACCGTCATAGGCTGCCGCGGCGTCCGCCATTGAGCGTTCATCGTCCAGCACGACGTCGTTGACAAAGCCGATGACATCACGCGCGACGCCGCTGACCAGTGTCACACCCTGCGGGATGTCAAGATCGCCGAGCCCGGGTTCGATCCCCTGCCCCATGGTGATCGACGCGCGCGGGTCCATGCCCAACACCACAATGGCACCGCCCGGGCGTGAACCGGCGATTTCAAGCAGCTCACTCACCGCCAGCGCTTCGCGCCGCAGGGTCAGCGATGATCTGGGGTCAACATCGACGGGCAAAACGTAGGTTTCCCCCCGCGCGTTCAGGATATGGCCCACCGCCATGATGACGATCCGGTCAGCCTCGGGTGCGCGGTCCAGAACCAGCCGCATCAGGCGGTCGGTTCGTTCAATCGTGGCATCACGGGCGGAAAAAACGGTAAATCCCGCGTCGCGCAGCGGAAAGATAGTGGCGAAACCAGCATCGGCACCCCGGATGCGGCTGCCATTGTCATAGTCCCGGTTGCCGATGATCACGGCAATGCTCTCGGCCATGATGGGCGTCGCAGACAGCCATAGGGCCGCCAGAATGAAACTCAGCTTTTTGATCATCGGATGTTCCCTGTTGCGAATCATCCTAATCGTAGCTGCGACGGTCCTCGATCACCAAACCATCATTGGGCAGGCTGCCCGGTTTGACCACCCGCACTTTGCCGCGAAGTTTCAAAAGCGCCTGTACATGGTCACTGTAATCTGATGCCGACTGCGCACTTTCGATCAGGACTTCCATCGTGTCCGTACTTTCGGCGCGATCCGCAATTACCCGCGCACGTCGGATATCTGCATGGCTGGCAACCAGCTGCGCCACCTGCTCGGGCCGGACAAACATGCCCTTGATCTTGGTGGTTTGATCGGCACGCCCCATCCATCCGCGAATGCGCATATTCGTGCGCCCACAAGGGCTGATGCCGGGCATGACAGCGCTCAGATCACCGGTGGCGAACCTGATCAACGGATAATCTGGGTTCAGTGCCGTAACCACGACCTCGCCAACCTGGCCCTCGGGCACGGGATCGCCTGTGCCGGGTGTCACGATTTCGATGATGACACCCTCGTCCGCGATCATGCCCTCCATTGCCGGGCTTTCATAGGCGATATTGCCCAGATCGGCCGTGCCATAGCATTGCAGGCAGCTAATGCCGCGATCTGCATATTCCTGCCGCATCGCCGGAAAGAGCGCCCCACCACCAACGGCCGCGCGTGAAAACGACAGGCTGATTCCCTGCTCATCGGCGCGGTCCAGCAGCACCTTGAGGTAGTCAGGCGTACCGGCATAGGCCGTCGTGCCTACCTGTGCTGCCGCCGCGACCTGCAGATCCGTTTGCCCGGTACCGGCGGGCAGTACCGCTGCGCCCACCGCCCGGGCGCCGCTTTCAAACATGGCGCCGGCGGGCGTGAGATGATAGGCAAAGCAATTCTGAACGATATCGCCTCGTCCGATGCCCGCCGCATGGATGAACCGGCCAAAGCGCCACCAGTCATGTGCAAGACGGCCAGGTTCGTACAAAGGGCCCGGAGACTGAAACACATAGTCGAACGCGCCGCCTGAAAAACCGCCAAACGGTGGATGCGCCGCCTGTGCCCGTCCCAGCTCGGACTTGCGCAGCACCGGCAACTTGGTCAGGTCCGACAGGCTGTTGATATCCTCCGGATCGGCACCGCTCAGACTATCGGCGTAGCCCGGCAATTCAGCAGCCCGGCTGATCAGCGCCCGCAGCGCGCTGACCTGACTGTCGGTACGCTCATCCGCTGAGCGGGTTTCCAAATCGTCGAAGAATGCTGTCATCATGTCCTCCGGTATTGCTGGGGCACGGTGATTGCCTGCGCCATTGTGTACAATTGTATGCAGCGCCGGCGTGGTGCTATGCGCGGCATGACTTTGCCCATGGGCGAATCGAATGCACCCAAAGGAGCCAGTGTATGACCACAGCAGCCGACACCGCCACGATCGACATTGCCGATATCGATAAGCGCATCACCTTCGACGACGCACGCGAAATCATGGAGATCGATTTCGATGGTGTACGGCTCGAAGATTCCGCTGCCGTCAATGCCTTCTATGACCGGATCGAGGAACGGATCGCCGGGACAGGTCAGGACAAGTGGTTCTTCCTGATCAATTACCGCAATTCCCATATCGACGTTGATGCGTGGTTTTCCTATGCGCGGCGCGGCAAGGCGCTGAACATGGCGCATAGCCAGGGGTCGGTCCGCTATGACGCGAGCGACATCACGCGCAAGCAAATCAGCCGTGATGCCGGAACGGCGAATTTCGATCCCAACCTCTTTGCCGACCGCGAGAGCGCGATTGCGCGCCTTGGAACGCTGCCGTCGCAGCGCGTGGACCGCAGCCACGCGACCGCGACGCTGACGGCGGACGACATCCGCCCCCGCATCCGGTTTGACGACGCCGATACCGTGATGGAGGTGGATTTTTCCGGTGTCAGCTTTGAAAACTCTGCCGATGTCGATCTGGTTTACGACATCATCGATGAACTGATCGGACCGACGGGCCGCAAATGGTATTTCCTGATCAACTACACCGATACCCGCATCCAGTCTGGTGCCTGGGTGCAATATGCCGCGCGCGGTAAGCGGCTGAACGAAGAATGGTCGCTGGGTTCGGTGCGCTATGCGCCGGGGTCGGAAACCGAAACCGATATTCGCCTTCGCGCCGAGAGCCAGGGCTTTCGGCCGAATATCCGCAATACACGCGCCGAAGCGGCCGAGCGGATCGCGGAGATGAAGAAAGAGGCTGCGGGCTGACATATTCCGCCCTCTAGACCGCAACGCCAAAGAGCCGTCCGACCCCCGCGGTGACGGCCATGGCCAGCCCGCCCCACAGGACGACGCGCAGCGACGCCCGGCCCACCGGCGCGCCGCCCGCATAGGCACCGAGCGCGCCCAATCCCGTGAGCGCGATCAGCGTGACAATGACGACGACAGGTATCAACGCGCCTGCTGGCGCCAGTATGGCCGCGATCAGCGGCACTGCCGCACTAACCGAAAAGGTGATACCCGAGACGAGCGCAGCAAGGATCGGGCGCGCCGCCTGTTCGTCGGTCAGGCCCAGTTCGTCGCGGATATGCGCCCCCAGCGCATCGGCTTCGGTCAGTTCGCGTGCCACCAGCCGCGCTGTATCTTCGGACAGGCCACGCGCGCGGTAAATCTGGGCCAGCTCTGTTTCTTCACCTTTGGGATTGTTGCGCAGCGCGCGTTCTTCGCGCCGGATATCGGCGCTTTCCAGATCAGACTGGGACGAGACCGAGACATATTCGCCTGCGGCCATCGACATGGCCCCGGCGGCCAGACCCGCCGCGCCCGACAGAAACACGGCATAGGTCGACGGTGAGGCCGCAGCGACCCCAACGATCAGCGCTGAGACCGAAACTATCCCGTCATTGGCCCCCAGCACCGCCGCCCGCAGCCAGCCGGTGCGATTGACGAAATGGGGTTCTTCGTGTGCCTGTTCGTAATCCGTCACGACAACCAGCGCTTGCGACGACGGTATGACCTGACATCGCGAAATGATTTGCGCCCTTCTTCGCTGACGCCCAGGTAAAACTCTTTCACGTCCGGGTTTTCTCTCAGCTCATCGGCTGGCCCGTCCATGACGACGCGACCGTTTTCCAGAATGTAGCCATAATGCGCGAACCGAAGGGCGACATTCGTGTTCTGCTCGGCCAACAGAAAGCTGACGCCTTCGCGTTCATTCAGATCCTTGACGATGCCGAAAATCTCTTCGACCAGTTGCGGGGCCAGCCCCATTGATGGTTCGTCAAGCAGGATCGTTTCTGGGCGCGACATCAGCGCGCGGCCAATCGCGCACATCTGCTGTTCGCCGCCGGATGTATAACCGGCCTGGCTCTTGCGCCGTTCGGCCAGCCGGGGAAAGTATGAATAGACCAGATCAAGATCCTGCTGCACCGAACCCTTGCGCGTATAGGCACCCGTCAGCAGGTTTTCCTCGACCGTCAGATGTTCGAAACAGTGGCGCCCTTCCATCACCTGGATGACACCACGCTTGACCAGTGCCGCAGGGCTCAGATCGGCGACGGAATCTCCGTGATAGTGAATTGTGCCCTTGGTGACCTCGCCACGCTCGGAATGCAGCAGGTTGGATATTGCCTTGAGCGTCGTGGTCTTGCCCGCGCCATTACCCCCCAAAAGCGCCGTGATCCCCCCCTTGGGAACCGACAGGCTTACGCCTTTGAGAACGAGGATGACGTGATTGTAGATCACCTCGATATTGTTGACTTCCAACAGCGATTCTTGGGTTTGTCCGGCGTCCAGCATCACGCAAACACTTTCAAAATTCGTTTGTGATCCGGCGGCGACACGGGGCCGCCGCCGGAAATCTCAGATCAGTTGCAGCGCAGCTCGATGTTGTTTTCGGCCGCATATGCCATCGAATCTTCTTCGATCAGCGCGTTGATCACTTCGCTGTCAGGCTCCATGAAGTCGGTGATCAGGCTCCAGGTGCCGGTCGAAGCATCCCATTGCTGAACCGCACCCAAACCCGGGCCACCATGGTTTTCACAGCTCACCTGGAACTCGGGGCCAAAGCCGGGCATGCCGGCCGCGGCCATCTTCGCCTCGGTGATATTCAGCGCTTCCATACCGTCGCGCATCATTTCCGGCGTGATATCCTTGGTGCCGTGAATTTCCATCGCTGTCTTGATCGCCTCGGCAGCAAGGAAGGCCGCATAGATCGTCCGGTTATAGAGAACCGTACCGATCTGATCACCTGCGCCTGCAGCCAGACCGCGATCTACGACATATTTCTGGATATCGTCAAAGATCGGAAAGTTCGTGCCGACCCCGTTCATCGCCAATGCCTTGTACCCGTTGGCGGCATCACCCGCCGGGATCACGTCAGCCTCGGCCCCGGACCACCAGACACCGATGAAGTTTTCCATCGGAAAGCGGATGTTCGCGGCCTCTTGAATGGCGACCTGGTTCATCACGCCCCAGCCCCACATCAAGACATAGTCAGGACGCTCGCGCCGGATCTGAAGCCACTGTGACTTCTGCTCCTGACCGGGATGATCCACTGCGAGCAGGCTCAGGTTAAAGCCATGCTTCTTGGACAGCTCTTCCAGCGTACGGATCGGTTCTTTGCCATATGCAGAGTTGTGATAAACCAGCGCAATGGTCTTGCCCGACAGATCGCCACCGTTCTCATCCAGCAGATAGTTCACCGCAACCGACGCGGCCTGCCAGTAGTTGGTCGGATAGTTGAAGACGTTCTTGAACACTTTGCCGTTCGCGGCGGATGTCCGACCGTAGCCCATCGAGTGGATCGGGATTCCATCTGCTGTGGCTTTGGGGATCAGCTGATAGGTAATCCCGGTCGAGAGCGGCTGATAGACCAGCGCGCCTTCACCTTTGGTCGACTCGTAACATTCAACACCCTTTTCAGTGTTATAACCGGTTTCACAATTGACCAGCCGGACAGGAACACCGTTGATGCCCCCGTCACGTTCGTTCAGCAGTGTAAAGTAGTCCGTGTAGCCATCCGCGAGCGGAATACCACCTACTGCATACGGACCGGTGCGATAGCTCATCCATGGCAGAACAAGCTCTTGCGCCACCGCCGAACCGGCAGTCAGCGCCGTGGCAAGTGCCATTGTCACAAGTTTCAGTTTCATCGGATTTATTCCTCCCTTGGTTAAACCCATTGTCATGCCGGGCTGAGGCCCGGACTTTTTGTTTGACCGCACCCTAATGCGGGAACGGCCACAATCTTAGTTTTTCCTTGGCCAGCCGCCAAAGCTGCGCAAGGCCGTGAGGCTCGATGATCAGAAAGATCACGATCAGCGCCCCCACGATGATAAACTCGATATGCACGGCCAGGTCAGTCGCCCATCCGAATTGGCCGACAAGGATGTTTTTCAGAAGCACCGGCATCAGCACCAGGAACGCCGCGCCCGCGAAACTGCCGAAAATGGATCCCAGACCACCGATGATGATCATGAAAAGCACCAGAAACGACTTGTTGATACCGAAGGCCTCGCCAACCTCGACCGCACCCAGATAAACCGCGAAAAAAAGCGCGCCGGAAATTCCGATGAAGAAGCCGCTGATCGCGAACGCCGAAAGCTTCGCGCTCAGCGGGTTCACCCCGATGATTTCGGCGGCAATATCCATGTCACGAATGCTCATCCACTGACGGCCCAGTTTGCCACGTGTCAGGTTACGGGCCAGGAGGGCACAGGCCGTAACAAAAACAAGACTGATCATGTATTGCGCCCAGGCCTCGGTATTCGGGCCGGTAACGACAATGCCCAGAACCTCGCGTTCGGGTGCGTTGATCTGGCCCGAGGCGGAATAATTGTAAAACCACGCCACCCGGTTAAAGAGCCAGACCAGAAAGAACTGCGCCGCCAACGTGGCCACGGCAAGGTAAAACCCCTTGATCCTGAGGCTTGGCAATCCGAACAGGATACAGACCCCCGCCGTGATAAAACCCGCCCCGATGATGTGAATGACGATGCTGACATCGGGAAAACCGGTCATCAGCTTGTAGACGGCATAGGCGCCCACCGCCATGAACCCGCCCGTGCCCAGACTGACCTGCCCGCAATAGCCGGTCAGGATATTCAGGCCGATGGCGGCGATCGCATAAATGAGAAACGGCACAAAGACCGCATTGGCCCAGTAATCGGTGATGACAAAGGGAACGACCAGAAAGGCCACCACCAGCACCACGTAATACCGGTAACGGTCGAACCTGATCGGAAAGGTCTGGCTGTCCTCTTTGTAGGAGGTGCTGAAATCGCCGGCTTCACGGTAAAACATGGCCTATACCCTCTCGATAATCTTGTCGCCGAACAGCCCCTGCGGCCGGAACACCAGAAACAGAAGCGCCAGCACATAGGCAAACCAGTTCTCGGTCGCCCCGCCCAGAAATGGCGCCCCGATCAGGAATTCGAAAAGCTTTTCGCCCATGCCGATGATCAGCCCGCCGACAATGGCACCCGGGATCGACGTGAACCCGCCCAGCATCAGGACTGGCAGCGCCTTGAGCGCAATCAGCGAGAGCGAGAACTGAACCCCGGATTTCGACCCCCACATGATCCCGGCGACCAGCGCCACGATCCCGGCGATGGACCAGACCAGCACCCAGATAAAGCGCAGCGAAATCCCGACGCTCAGCGCGGCCTGATGGTCATCGGCAACCGCCCTGAGCGCGCGGCCCTGCTTGGTGAACTGGCTGAACGCCGTCAGCCCGATCACCAGAATGGCGGCGGCGATGGTGGCCACGATATCCAGCCGGTCGATGAAAAAGCCGTAGAACCCGTCACCGCCCAGCCACGCCGTGTTTTCCTCGATCCAGAAACTGCCGCCCTGTGGCAGGCCGACATCCAGCTTCTTGATATCCGCCCCCCACATCAGGTCGCCGAAACCTTCCATGAAATAGGCAAGGCCGATCGTTGCCATGAACAGGATGATATCGGGCTGATTGACCAGATGGCGCAGGATCAGCCGCTCGACCGCGATGGCCAGCACAACCATAACCCCCACCGTGAGAACAACCGCGAGTATGGCCGGCGTCTCCCATCCAAACCCGTGCAGTTCTGTCCCGAATATCGCGTTGATCAGATGCTGAAACGGCACCTGACCTTCCATGATCCCCACCAGTGTCAGCGCGGCAAACAGGGCGAATACCCCCTGGGCATAGTTGAATATGCCCGAGGATTTGAAAATCAGAACGAAACCCAGCGCGACCAGCGCATAGAGCACCCCGGCCATCAGACCGTTGATCGCCGCCTCCATCGCAAACAATACCTGATCAGGCATGCGCCATCTCCCCTACCCGTCGCATTTCAGTCTCGATGATGGTACAGACGCCATCTGGGCCGCAAATCCCGCGCCTCGTGCCGCCGGATCGAAAAACAATGCCAGCCCGCGACCGTCCGCGCAGGCCATATAAACCGGGCCAGAGGGCGAGTTTTCGACGGCCAATCCATTGTCAGCTTCTGCTTCTTCCCAGCGTGACCGTATCGCGGCCAGTTCCGTCATCAGTTCTGCATTCATGTCCACGGGCCGATAGCTGACATCGCACACGCCGTGACCGACAGCGCGCCGCATCAGGCTGACGACCAGTCCCTGCTCCTGACGGCCGCGCCAGCCACGTATTTCCATCGCATCGGTCACGGCCTCGGTTTCGACCTCCAGATCGGCAAATGCCGCGATTTCACCCGTCAGGATGGCCGTCCGGCAGGCCGCGACATACGCAAACAGCCGTTCGCCAATGCCGGGCTGGGCCTGAACCGGGCCCGCAGCCAATGCCGGCATGACCGCCAGCGCCATGATCGCCATCACGGCCCTCATATTGCCCCCAGCGTGCCGCAACTAGTCATGGCTGACCCCCAGATAGGCATCGATTACCTCTTGGTTGTTGCGCACATCATGCGGGGTGCCATCGCCGATCTTGCGGCCATAATCCATCACGACAACCCGGTCGCTCAGATCCATGACAACCCCCATATCATGCTCGATCAGCGCAATCGTGGTGCCGAACTCGTCATTCACTTCCAGGATAAAGCGGCTCATATCCTCCTTTTCCTCGACATTCATTCCCGCCATCGGCTCATCCAGCAGCAAAAGCTCAGGCTCCGCCGAAAGCGCGCGCGCCAGTTCGACCCGCTTCTTCAATCCATAGGGCAGGCGGCCCACCGGCGTCTTGCGGATATGCTGGATCTCCAGAAAATCGATCACCCGCTCGACCCGCTCCCGGTTTTCATGTTCTTCCGCCTCGGCCCGGCCCAGCCACAGGGCCTGTGACCACATCGAGGAATTCATGTGATTGAGCCGCCCCGTCATCACATTGTCCAGAACACTCATCCCCTCGAAAAGCGCGATATTCTGAAAAGTCCGCGCAATGCCCTGCCGCGCCACCTGATAGGGCTTCATTGGCGGGCGCAACGCCCCGCGAAACCAGACCTCGCCTTCCTGCGGCACATAGAACCCGGAAATCACGTTCAGCATCGACGATTTGCCAGCACCGTTCGGCCCGATGATCGCCCGGATCTCACCCTCGCGAATATCAAACGAGATATCATTGATCGCCGTCACCCCGCCAAACCGCAGCGTGATGCTGCGGATATCCATCAGCACACCGCCAATGGTCCGGCCGTCGTCGGTGACATAGCTTTCGGCACTATCCTTCACGGCCATCCCTTCTTCTTTGTCCAAATACTCCCGCCGGAGGCGTCATTCCGCAGCCATCCGCACAGCGACCTCGCGTATCGCGGCATCCCTGATCTGCAGTGTGGCCGCGATCGATCCCTTGCGCCCGTCCTCATAGGTCACCTCGGTCACGGTCGAGACTTCGGGCGATCCGTCGTAAAGCGCGGCGATCAGATCAGCATATTTCTCCTCGATGATCCGGCGCCTGACCTTGCGCGTCCGGGTCAGTTCACCGTCATCCGCATCCAGTTCCTTGTGCAGAACCAGAAAGCGGCGGATCTGGCATCCCGACAGCATCTCATCTTCGGCAACCGATGCGTTGACCTCTTCGACATGCGACTGGATCGTGTCCAGCACCTGCTGATGCCCGGCCAGTTCCTGATAGGACGCATAGGCGATATTGTTGCGTTCGGCCCAGTTGCCGACGGCGGTCAGGTCGATATTGATGAAGGCGGTGCAATAATCGCGCCCTGCACCCAGCACTACCGCCTCCAGAACATTGGGATAGAACTTGAGCTTGTTCTCGACATATTTGGGCGCGAACATCGACCCATCGGCCATCTTGCCCACATCCTTGGCCCGGTCGATAATCCTCAGCTGCCCCGAGCTTTCCTCGATGAACCCGGCATCACCGGTTGCAACCCAGCCCTCGGCATCCTTTGTGTCGCGCGTGCTTTCGGCATTCTGATAATATTCCACGAACACGCCCGGCGAACGATAGAACACCTCGCCATTATCGTCGATCCTCAGTTCCACGCCGGGTGTCGGTGTCCCCACCGTATCCGAGCGCACCTCGCCATCGGCCTGCTGAGTGATAAAAACCGAAGCCTCGGTCTGGCCGTACAGTTGCTTGAGATTGATCCCGAGCGAGCGATAGAAATCAAAGATTTCCGGCCCGATCGCCTCGCCCGCCGTATAGCCCACGCGTACCCGCGTGAAGCCCAGCGTATTTTTGAGCGGCGCATAGACAAACAATTCGCCCAGCATGTATTTCAGCCGGTCGCCAAGCCCCACATCCTGCCCGTCCAGCAATTTGGGGCCGACCTTGCGCGCGTGATCCATGAACACGCGAAACAGCCATTTCTTGAACCGGCCCGCATCCTCCATCCGGATCATGACATTCGTCAGAAGGGTTTCGAATACGCGCGGCGGTGCAAAATAATAGGTCGGGCCGATCTCGCGCAGATCGCTCATCATCGTGTCAGCGTTTTCAGGACAATTGACACAAAACCCGGTCCAGTAGGCCTGTCCGATGGAAAAGATGAAATCGCCGACCCAGGCCATGGGTAGATAGGCCAGAATTTCGTCACCTGCCCGCAGCTTGTCGAAATCCGACGAATTGCGCGAGGTCTCGACGATATTGTGATAGGACAGGACAACACCCTTGGGCCGACCGGTCGTTCCCGAGGTATAGAGCATCACGCAGGTGTCGTCGCCTGTCAGCGCGCTGCGCCGCGCCTCCAGTTCACCGATCAGATCAGTCCGTGCCGCACGGCCCGCTTCCTGTAGGGTGGAGAACCGCGTCAGCTTGGCGTGATCGTATTTCCGCATGCCCCGCGGATCGAGATAGACCATATGCGTCAGGTTCCCAAGCTGGTCCTGAACCTCGAGCACCTTGTCGACCTGTTCCTGATCACCGGCGACAATAAAACGGGCGTCACAATGATCCAGCACATAGGCGATTTCGTCGCCGACAGCCTCTTGATAGATGGGCACCGGAACCGCGCCGGTCATCTGGGCTGCGACCATCGTCCAATAGAGATAGGGCCGGTTGCGCCCGATCACAGCGATATGATCGCCCTTTTCGACGCCCAGCGTCAGAAACCCCAACGCCAGTGCCTCGATTTCTTCGGCGGCCTCGGCCCAGGTCCAGCTTTGCCAGATGCCGAATTCCTTTTCGCGATAGGCCGGGCTAGCGCCATATTTATCCGCATTTCGCGCCAGAAGGCCGGGAATAGTGTCAGGTGCACCACCCGGGGCTTGCGTCCCTGTTGCCAACTCATCCTCCCAATCTGTCACAAAAGAGCGCAGCTCCTCCTGCTGCGATTCTTCTGTGGCATCATCCTCGCGCCAACAGATAGCGTCAAAATTTTTCTGAACTTTTTCCAAATTGTTACGAATTGTAACCGGATCACGCCCGGGCTGGCCTGCGGCTGCCCGCAAATGCTAGCGATGGATCATGGGGGCAAACTCTGATCAGACGCTGGACCTGATGCAATCCGGGCTGAACCTGATTCAGCAGGCAATTTCCATATACAGCGCGGATTTGCGCCTGACGGTCTGCAACCGGCGCTTCAGGGAAATGTTCGGCCTGCCCCGCGAACTGGTCAGCCCCGGCGCCGCCTTTTCCGACACGCTCAGATACCTTGCCGATCAGGGGGAATATGGCGAGGTCGGCGATGTCGAGGCTTTTGTTCAGGCCCGTGTCGATCAGGCACTGGCATTCAGACCGCATTACATGGAGCGACAGCGCGCCAATGGCAACTGGATCTCGGTCGAAGGCAGCCCATTGCATCAGGGCGGATGGGTGACTGTTTATACAGACATATCCGACATCAAGCGGCAGGAAGCACTGCTCAGGGCGCGGTCCGAGCATCTGCACTCGGAACTACTGGACAGGTCAGACGCGCTGTCTCAGGCCAACCGGGAACTGGGGGCCACCGTCACGGCGCTGGAGGAAACCAAGCGCGAACTGACCGAAGCCGAAGCCCGTGTCAGGCTGGCCACCGAGACAACGCCGGCCCATATCGCCCGCATGGACCGCGACGAAATCTATACCTATTCCAACCGCCGACTCCGGGAAATACTGCCCTTTGAACGTGGTGACATCGTGGGCCGCAATGCCCGCGATGTTCTGGGCCCCGAGGTTTATGGCCGGATCGCCCCCGCCCTGCACAGGGCGCTTGCCGGCGAACCTTCGGTGACCGAGTTCGAGATCGCGCAGGATCAGCGGCGCGTCCGAACGGCGTTTACACCCGATACTGACAGTGATGGCCGGGTCAGCGGGGCCTTTGTCCTGTCGATGGATGTCACTGCCGAGGCGCAGGCCCGCGCAGTCCTGATGCAAACCCGCAAACGAGAGCTTGCATCGCAACTGACCAGCGGTCTGGCACATGATTTTTCCAATCTCTTGACCATCATATTGGGGCTGCAGAGCGAGCTTGAAACGATGGAGGCGCTACCCGACAGCGCCCGCCAGACCATCGCCACGACCAAGGCGGCGGCGCTCAGGGGTGGGGCGCTGCTGGATCGGCTGGCCGATATTTCGCAATCCCGCCAGATCCGGGTTTCCGAAGTGGATGTGCAGGAATTCATGCAGGAAACGGCAGCGCTTGCCCGGGCGACCCTGCCCGATCAGATAGACCTGAGATGGAAAATCGATGCCTGCATTGATACGCCGGTGCTGTTTGATCGCGGCTTCATGCAGGATGCGCTGATCAATCTGGTGCTGAACGCGCGCGACGCCATCACAGGCCCCGGCATAATCGACGTTTTGCTGGGCCGCGCGCACGATACATGGCTGGAATTTCGCGTGCACGATACCGGCAGCGGGTTTTCACCCGAGGCGCTTGAGCGGGCACTGGACCCGTTCTTTACCACCAAGCGCGGCCATGGTTCCGGCCTTGGCCTGACGATGGCCTATGATTTCGCCCAGCTTAGCGGCGGGCGGCTAAGGCTATCGAACGGGCCGGACGGTGGTGCCGTCGTCACCGTCCAGATCCCGTGGCGCCCCGCCAGCGGCGATCTCGGCTCGGGCATGGTGCTGCTGGTGGAAGATACCGAGGAACTGCGCGGCAGCATCCGCGACATGCTGATCCGCATGGGCATGTCCGTTCTCGAGGCCGACAGCGCAGAAGAGGCCGAAACCCTGCTGGATATCCCCGGGCTGACGCATCTGCTGACCGATGTCGAACTGTCGGGACAGAAATCGGGGGTGGACCTCGTGCAATCGGTCAGCGCACAGAACCGCGACCTCGCAACATTGATTATGACCGGTCTGCCTGCGCAGGACCCGCGCCGTCAGGCGGTGCCAGAGGGTTGCCATGTCCTGACAAAGCCTTTTGACGAGGCGCATCTGCGCGGCGCGCTGGGGATGATGACGACATGAGCGCCATGATCGCGATACTGGATGATGAGCCCGAGATCAGGCGCCTTCTGACTGCGGCACTGGGAACGGCGGGGTTCGAGACCGAAAGCTTTGGGCGCGCCAAGGATTTCGAACATGCGATCAAGCGCCTGCAACCCGATATTTGTCTTGTCGATCTGGGCCTGCCGGACAAGAACGGGCTGGCGGTGGTGCACAAGCTGGCGCTGGAGCAGGGCGCATCCGTCATCATCATATCGGGCCGCAATCAGGTGCAGGACCGGATTACCGGGCTAGATCTGGGCGCCGATGACTATATCTCGAAACCCTTTGACCCGGGCGAGGTGGTCGCGCGTGTCCGGGCGCTCTTGCGGCGCGGCAGACCCGAGAATGCCGAACATCTGCCGGTCGCGGAGTTTCAGGGATGGCGTGCCGATTTCAACACTTTTTCATTGCGCCACGAGGACGGTACGCAATCAAAATTCTCGCGCGCTGAAAGCGATTTGCTGCGGCTCTTTCTGAGCGCGCCCAACCGCCTGATCACCCGCGATCAAATGCAGCAAAGCTTTGGGGGCGCGGCAGGTGACAGCTTTGACCGGGCGATGGATGTGCGCGTGTCGCGCCTGCGCCAGAAGCTGGGCGAAGACCCCAGAAACCCGCGCCTGATCAAGACGATATATGGTGCGGGCTATATCTTTGTTGGCCAGGTCACCTGGCACGACGGATGAGAGACATTTGGCGCTGGCGCCATGTCATGCTAGGCTGACTGTCATGGACCCGGTAACGCTGACATTTTACGCCATCGTCTGCGGGGCACTTGGCGTCATCGCACCCGGCCTGGGCAGTCTGGCAACGCGGCTGATCGTCGGTGGCGCCGTCGGCATCGTTGCCGCTGCGCTCCTGCCGATCATCCGGTCGCAGATTGGTGTCTGAGCAGGCTCACTCGGCTGCGATCTGATCCTCGGCGGCCTCGGCGCGGACGGCGGCAAACTTGAACTCCGGTATCTTGCCATAGGGGTCCAGCGCCGGGTTGGTCAGAATATTCGCCGCCGCTTCCACAAAGGCAAAGGGCAGGAAAACCATATCCTCGGCCACCGCCCGGTCGGCGCGCGCCATCAGTGTGACCGTGCCCCGTCGTGTCGTCAGGCGGATCATGCCACCCGGCTCCATCCCTAGCCTGCGAAGGGTCTTGGGATGCAACGAACAGTTTGCCTCTGGCTCTACCGCGTCCAGCACCTTGGACCGCCGCGTCATCGAACCGGTATGCCAATGCTCCAGCTGGCGACCGGTGGTCAGGATCATCGGATATTCGGCATCCGGTGCCTCGTCGGGGGCGATGACATCGGCAGGCGTAAACTTTGCACGGCCATCCGGGCGCGGAAACCCGTCGCCGAACACGATGGCCTGCCCCGGATCCTCGGGCGAGAGTGACGGGTATGTCACCGCGTTTTCATCGATCAGACGGGCCCAGGTAATATTGTCGAGCGAGTTCATGTTCAGCTTCATCTCGTCAAATACCTGCGAGACGTCCGAATAATCCCAGTTCAGGCCAAGCCGCTTTGCCAGCTCGACCTCGATCCACCAATCCTCTTTCGCCTCGCCGGGCGGCGGCACGGCCGGACGGCCCATCTGAACCTGCCTGTTGGTGTTGGTCACGGTTCCCGATTTCTCGGCAAAGGCAGAGGCCGGCAGGATCACATCGGCATAGTTCGCGGTTTCGGTCAGGAAGATATCCTGCACCACCAGATGCGAAAGCTTGGCCAGCGCGTCGCGCGCATGTTCGACATCAGGGTCGGACATGGCCGGGTTTTCACCCAGGATATACATGCCTTGAATGCGATCATCGTGAACCGCATCCATGATCTCGGTCACGGTCAGGCCCTTTTCACTACTGAAATCGCCCGATTTCCACACATCGGTAAAGGCGCTGCGTACCCCGTCATCCGTGACGGTCTGATAGTCGGGCAGGAACATCGGGATCAGCCCGGCATCCGATGCACCCTGAACATTGTTCTGACCGCGCAGCGGATGCAGGCCGGAACCGGGCCGCCCGACCTGACCGGTCATCAGTGCCAGCGAAATCAGACAGCGGGAATTGTCGGTGCCGTGAATATGCTGCGACACGCCCATGCCCCAAAAAATCATCGCCGCCTTTGCACCGGCAAAGGTCCGTGCCACATCGCGCAGTGTTTCCGCTGGAATCCCGCAGATATCCTGCATCTTTTCCGGCGCGAAGTTTTTCAGATGCGCTTTCTCGGCCTCCCAGTTTTCAGTGAAGGCCTCGATATATTGCTTGTCGTACAGCTCTTCCTCGACGATCACATGCATGATGGCATTGAGCATCGACACATCCGAACCCGGGCGGAATTGCAGCATATGCGATGCAAACCGGCGCAGTCCCACGCCGCGCGGGTCCATCACGATCAGCTTGCCGCCGCGTTTGGTGAACTGCTTGAAATAGGTGGCGGCAACGGGGTGGTTCTCGATCGGGTTTGCGCCGATGACGATGGCCACATCGGCGTTTTCAATCTCGTTGAATGTCGCGGTGACCGCTCCCGAGCCGACATTCTCCAGCAATGCGGCAACCGATGACGCGTGGCAAAGCCGCGTGCAGTGATCGACATTGTTGTGACCAAAGCCCTGACGGATCAGCTTCTGAAACAGATACGCCTCTTCGTTGGTGCATTTGGCGCTGCCGAAACCGGCCACCGATGCGCCGCCCTTTTCCGTGCGCAGACGGGCCAGACCTCCGGCAGCGGCATCCAGCGCCTCGTCCCAGCTGGCCTCGCGGAAATGGGTCTGCCAGTTGGCCGGATCGACGTTCAGCCCCTTGGCCGGTGCGTCGTCACGCCGGATCAGCGGTTTTGTCAGCCGGTGCTCGTGGTGAATATAATCAAACCCGAACCGTCCCTTGACGCAAAGACGCCCCTCGTTTGCCGGGCCGTTGATCCCCTCGACGAATTTGACGCGCCCGTCCTTGACCTTGAGGCTGACCTGACAGCCGACACCGCAAAACGGGCAGACGCTCTCGACCTCTTTGTCATAATCCCCACTGTCGCCGATCTGGTTTTCGTCAACCACGGTTGCAGGCATCAGCGCCCCGGTGGGGCAGGCCTGAACACACTCGCCGCAGGCGACACAGGTTGACGCACCCATCGGATCGTCAAAGTCGAAGGTGGGATAGGCGTCATGCCCGCGCCCCGACATGCCGATCACGTCATTGACCTGAACCTCACGACAGGCGCGCACGCAAAGACCGCACTGGATGCAGGCATCCAGATTGACGCTCATCGCGACATGGCTGGAATCCAAAAGCGGCACGCGGGCCTCTTCCAGTTTCGGAAACCGTGATGCCGATACACCCTGCGCATCTGCCATGTCCCAGAGGTGGCTGGATCGGTCATGCGCCTGTTCCGGCGCGGGCTGGTCTGCCACCAGCATTTCCATGACCATCCTGCGGGCCGTTCGCGCCCTGTCATTAGCCGAGTTGACAACCATTCCCTCGCTCGGGGTCCGGATGCAGGATGCCGCGAGCGTGCGCTCACCCTCGATCTCGACCATGCAGGCCCGGCAATTGCCGTCGGCGCGGTATCCCGTCTGATCCTTGTGGCAAAGATGGGGTATCGTCGTGCCATTGCGCTTGGCCACTTCCCAGATGGTTTCGCCAGCCTCTGCCGTGACGCTGACGCCATCCAGTTCAAATGTAATTTTCTCGGCCATCAATCGGAACTCCGCAGGTTTCGCGCACCCTAACCCGTTTTCCCGATGATTGAGAACGCCAAAGCGCGACGCCGCGCATCACAATTGCGGCGTCAGGTTTCTGATCGGTGGATTCTGTCCCGCATTGGCAATCATTGCCGCTCAGGCTAAGTGGCCATGGCGACAGACGAAACCGGGGGAAATCGTGGCGGAAATCATACTGGTGCGGCACGGGCAGGCCAATTCGACGGCGCAGACCGAAGAAAGCTATGATCAGCTCAGCGCGCTGGGCGCGGACCAAAGCAGCTGGCTGGGGGCCTATTTCCGGGATCACGATGTGATTTTTGATCATTGCATGACCGGCACGCTGAACCGCCACCATCAGACGCTCCGGTCGATGGAGATGGGGGCGGAACCACAATCCGATCCGCGACTGAACGAGCTGGATTACTTTGCGCTTGCCGACGGGTTGCAGCGATCACACGGCGTTCCACCACCCGCCGGACCCAGCGATTTTGCTACGCATCTGCCCATTGCCATGGCCGCGTGGGAGGCCGATGATATCGCCCATGCGCCCGAGGCATTTCGCGATTTCGAGGCCCGGATTGCCGCCGCGCTGCGCGAGGCGCTGGCACTGGGCGGCCGTACCCTGATCGTGACTTCGGGCGGGGTGATCGGCATGGCCGTGCGTGCCGCACTGGGGCTGGATATTCCGGGCTATGCGCGCATTATGCTGGCGACGTTCAACAGTTCGGTCCATCGCTTTGTCATGCGCGAGGGCCGGTTGCATCTGTCACAATTCAACGCGGTGCCGCATCTGGAGCATCCCGACCGTGCCCATGCGCGTACATTCATCTGAGGACAGGCCATGACGCATCTTTGGGTACGTGCCGAACAACGACAAAATGAACGCCGGGTCGGCCTGACGCCCGATGGGGCGCGTGCGCTGATCGCTGCCGGGATGACCGTGACGGTCGAGGACAGCATCGATCGGATCATTCCCACCGATCAATACCGGGCCGCGGGTTGCGTCATCGCCGCCCCGGGCAGCTGGACCGGAGCACCGGCAGATACGATCATCCTTGGCCTCAAGGAGTTGCCCGATGACGGCACCCCGCTGATCCATCGCCACATCATGTTCGGCCATGCATTCAAAGGACAGCCATCCGGCCCCGCGCTGCTGGCGCGGTTTCGTGCCGGGGGCGGCACCCTTCTGGATCTGGAGTACCTGACCGATGTTGATGGCCGACGCATCGCCGCCTTTGGCTATTGGGCCGGATATGCCGGTGCCTATGTTGCGCTCGAGTGCTGGATCGCTGCGCAGAACGGTGGAATTTGTCCGCCCGTCACAGCATTCGACACCGCGCTGGATCTGCAGGACGAGCTTGCGGGGCATCTGGACGGCTTTGATCCCTATCCCTCGGTGCTGGTGATCGGGGCCAAGGGCCGGGTCGGCACCGGGGCGAGCGATCTATGCGAGTCGCTTGGTATCGTCGTCACGAAATGGGATATGGCCGAAACCGCAGATGGCGGCCCCTTTCCCGAGATCCTGCAGCATGACATTTTTCTGAACAGCATTCTGGCCATGCCGGGATGTCCTGTCTTTGTCCCGTCCGAGGCAAAAACGCTACCGCGCCGGTTGTCGGTAATCGGCGACATCGCCTGCGACCCTGACAGCCCCTATTCCCCGATCAAGGTCTATGACCGGATCACAGGCTGGGACCGCCCTGCGCTGCGTGTCCATGACGATCCGGTGCTGGATGTCACCGCGATTGACAATCTGCCGTCGCTCTTGCCGAAGGAAAGTTCAGAGGATTTCGCGGCCCAGCTTTTGCCACATCTTCTGACGCTCGGCACATCGCAGGATGACATCTGGCAGCGGGCAGGGCGCATCTTCGAGGCGCATTTGGCGACGGTTTAACCGCCGCGGGAAAACAGCCTGAAATAGGCCGCAGGGGGCAAAAATCGCCCAAGCCGGAACAGCCAGGCAAAGGGTGCCGGGAATGCCGTCGAGAAGCGCGAAGTTGACATGTGGCGAAACATCAGCCGCGCCGCTTTTTGTGGGGTTTGAATTTGTGGCATCGCAAAGTCATTCTTGTTCGTCAGGCGGGTCCGGATGAAGCCCGGATTGACAAGCTGAACCTCAATGCCGGTGTGCCGCAGATCGGCGCGCATGCACTCGGCCAGTGACATCAGCGCCGCCTTTGACGGCGCATAGCCGATGGCACCCGGCAAACCACCATAGGCCGCGAGGCTGCCCGTCAGAACGATATGGCCGCGCCCTGCTGCGATCATGGCAGGCAGCACACGCCCGATCACGCGCGCCGCGCCGATGGCGTTGGTATCGAGCATCTGCTCGACCTTCTCGGCGTCCCATTCCGTGGCGCTTACCGGCCAGTAAACCCCGGACAGAAAGACCAGACCATCCAGTTCAGGCAGCCCGGCGATGGCCTGATCAACCGATGCGCTATCGCCGATATCCATCGGCAGCACCCGTGCGGCCCCGCCCAGTTCGGCGGCAAGTTCTGACAGCCTCTCCCGGTTTCGGGCGCTCAGGATCAGGCGCGCACCTGCTGCGGCCATCTCATGGGCCAGCGCACGGCCCAACCCCTCGCTCGCGCCGACGATCCAATAGGTCTTGTCCGCGAAACTGCGCATCAGACCTTGCGCATCGTCGCGACCAGTTCCCCGACCTTGAATCCGAATTTCCGAAACTGCGAACGGTTGATGATCGCGCCGTTTTGCAACAGGTACATCCAGTCTGTCGTGTTCAGCACGTGACCACCGGCGCTTTCGGGCAGGCGGATCTGATAGTTCAGACAAACGGCATCGCCCTTTTGCCAGCCGTTGCCGGTGCCGATCACGTCAGGCGCACGCGCCACAACCCGCCCGTCCTGATCCACCGAAAGGTTCCACTTGCGCTGCTGGCGCGCGCCCGAAGAATACCGGAAATCTTCGGTCATCTCGCCGCTGTCACCGTTCCAGCGGGCGCGCATCTCGGCAACGAAACGTGACGAGACCTTGCCCAGCGGGCCATAGATGACCCCTTCGCAGATCAACGTACCATTCAGATGCGTGCGCAGGTCGAAATCCGGACCGTCCCCGACATAGTCAACGGGGGATTGCCCCCGAAAACCAAAAAAGCGCGCCCAGACCCAGACGCAGATAAGCCCCAGCCCGAGACCGGCGGCGAGTGGGATCAGTGTTTGCATGGCAGAAACCGTTCTAAAGGATCAGGAAGAGGGCGAAGCGAATTCATTCCGACACCTCGCTTGCCGGTGGTTCGGGACGGGCACGAAAACTTGCGCCCTTCCACCAGAGGCGCAGCGCCTGCCAGTGGATCAACCCAAGGACCCGGCGCGACCCGAGGGGGCGCGAGATGAGTGACCTGAGGATCGCCAGATTTGTCAGCGGCTGACGCGGCCCGGTCAGCGTCGCGGTCACGCCGCCATGCCCTTCGGACCGGTAAGTGATGCGGATATTCACCGCGCGCCGCGTGATATCGAAACGGAACTCATACTGTCCTTCCACCGGCTGAAAGGGCGACACGTGAAAGATCTTTTGCGCCGTGATCGTATCGCGCGCCGTAATGGGTGCCTGATCGGGCTTGCAACACAGATAGGAATGCCTGTCGCCATAGGTGTTGGTCACCTCGGCAATGACGATGCGCAGCTGCCCGACGGCATCATGGATCAGCCAGAACGACACCGGATTAAAGACATGGCCCAATACCCGGGGCTGCGCGAGGAGCATGATGGGGCCGGGTGCAAAGTTCCACGGGCCACGGTCGTCGAGCACATCCCGAACCCAGTTTACACCCCGACCCCGACCCGGCGCACCGCCATGATCACGATCATGGAGCGCCATGACATTACTGCTGTTGCGCGAAAACAGACGCGGCAACGGTCCGGCGTCCGACGCGTCGACCAGAACATAGTCGACACCGTAGGAAAACGTGTTGGCCGCACGACCGGGCCGGGTGTGCCGGGTGCGCCCGCGTATGAATTCCGCACCTATGCCCATTCGGGCACCGCGCCCAGCCGGGCCGCGACATCGCAGGCGCTGACATAGCCGTCCTCGTGAAATCCATTCTTCATCCACGCACCGCAGAACCATGTGTGGTTCCGGCCATTGATGCGGCCCAGTTCCTGCTGCGCGCGCAAGGCTGCCAGATCAAACAGCGGGTGGCGGAATGTCGTCACGTCATAGATCAAATCCTCCCGGATCGTGCGTTGCGCATTCAGGGTGACGAACATTGGATCATCATGCGGAATGGGCTGAAGCGAGTTCATCCAGTAGGTCAGATCGATCCGGCCCGCGCTGCGGCCACGCTCTTCGGTGTAGTTCCAGCTTGACCAGCATTTGCGCATCTGTGGCATCACGGACGGGTCAGCATGCAAAATCGCCTCGTTCGGCTGATACCGGATGGCATCCAGATGCGCCGTTTCCATCGGGCTTGGATCGGCAAGCAGCCGCAGCGTGTCGTCGGAATGCGTGGCAAAGACGACTTCGTCGAAACTGTCGATGCTGCCATCGCGTGCGCTGATATCGACCCCGCCTGCCCGGCGGCGCACCTGATGAACCGGCGTGTTAAGGCGGATATCAACGGCCTGACCGGCCAGCGCATCACAAAGACGCGTCACATATTCGACCGAGCCGCCATGCACCGTGTACCATTGATGCTGACCCGTAAATCCCATCAGCGCGTGATTGTTGAAGAACTGAACCAGCGCCCGTGCCGGAAATTCGAGGATGGTTTCAACCGGTGTTGACCAGATCGCACCGGACAGGGGTGCCAGATAGTATCTGCGAAACCACTCGCTCAGCCCCAGTTTCTGCATCAGTTCGCCGATCGTCAGGTCGGGATCCTTTGCGGCATCGACGGCACGGGCGTTGAATTTCAGGATGTCGCGCAACATGCGCAGGTATCGCGGCCGCAGCAGATTACGCCGCTGGGCAAAGATCGTATCGATACTGGTCAGGGCGTATTCAAGCTCTCCTCCGTTTATCGACGCCGAAAAGCTCATGTTGCTTTTGGTCATCGGCACACCAAGGCGCCGAAAGAGCCGCAGTAAACGGGGATAGTTGGCCTGATTGAATACAATGAAGCCCGTATCAACAGGCTGATCCCCGTTTTTTCCCGCCAGTATGGTGCGCGCGTGACCGCCCGGCCTGTCTTCGGCCTCGTAAAGCACCACCCGGTGATCATGTGCCAGAAGATGCGCCGCACCCAGCCCGGATATACCACCTCCGATAACGGCAATGCGCCGGAGCGGGTGTCTGTGTCGTTCAAATGGCATCGGGCTTCCTTTGCATGATTGTGCCGTTGCTACGCATCACGGGCCGGTTCGGATGAAAAAAATGTTTTTTTGATCCGACGGCATCGAACGCGCGTATCCCCGACATGCTTTTGGATGCAGCCATCAATGATTTACGTGATGAAAAGACGGGAGAGCGTGTCTATGCTCGCCCTGCGGATACCCGTGCCCGCATCAACGGAAGATCAGGAAACTTGACTGCCCAGTCCCCCCCAGAACCGCGCTGGAATTCACGGATCATCCGTATCCGGGACGCGCAGGACAAAGAGGCCTTTGCCGAGCTGTTTGCGCATTTCGCTCCGCGTGTGAAGGCCTTTCTGATCAAATCCGGTGCCTCACCTGCACAGGCCGAAGATTGCGCGCAGGATGTGATGGCCACTGTCTGGACCAAGGCTCATCTGTTCAACCCTGCCCGCGCCAGTGCCTCGACCTGGATTTTCACCATCGCGCGGAACCGTCAGATTGACGTTTTTCGCAAACAGCGGCGCCCCGAACCCGAAGACCTGCCCTGGGGCCCTGAACCCGAACCCGATCCGGCAGAGGTCGTGGGTTTGCAGCAGGAAACCGAAAACCTGACCAGCGCGATCGCCGCTCTGCCCGAAAAACAGCGGCAACTGATCGAGCGGGCCTATTATGGCGATCTCAGCCATGCGGAAATCGCGGCGGTTACCGGACTGCCGCTTGGTACAATCAAATCCCGTATCCGACTGGCGCTGGAGCGTCTGAGGCGGGCGATGACATGAGCGATAGCATGAACATCAAGCATCATCTGAATGACGACCTTCTGATGGGATATTCGGCAGGCACCCTGCCCGAGGCATTCAACCTTGTTGTGGCGACCCATATCTCGATGTGTGACGACTGCCGGTCGCGTCAGGCGGCGCTGGATTGCGTCGGCGGCGCGCTTCTCGAGTGTGAGGGGGTCGCGGATATTGCGCCGGATGCGCTTGCCCGGACACTGGCGCGCATCGATGCGGCCGACCCGCAGCCCAAGGTTCCATCAACGCGCAGGCCCGGCGTCTTTCCCGCACCGCTTTACGACTATGTGGGCGGCGATCTGGATGACGTGCGCTGGCGCGATGTCGGCATGGGTGTCAGGCAGGCCATTCTGCCGACCTCGCGCCAGGCCACTGCGCGGCTTTTGAAAATTCCGGGCGGCGCGGCGGTGCCCGATCATGGCCATCGCGGGATCGAGCTGACACTGGTGCTGAGCGGGGCGTTTCGCGATGAGGTCGATACATTCTGCAAAGGTGATATCGAGGTTGCAGATGAAGCGCTGGAGCATACGCCCATTGCCGAACCGGGGGCGGATTGCATCTGCCTTGCGGCCACCGATGCGCCGCTCAGGTTTTCGGGCCTGATACCCCGCCTTGTTCAGCCGTTTCTGCGGATCTGAGCGCGCGCGTCCCGGCGCCGCCGTTATGCGTCAAAGACCGCCGCGTAATCATTACGCAGCAGGTTCTTTTGCACCTTGCCCATCGTGTTTCTGGGCAGCGCATCGACGAAAACGATCATTTTGGGTTGCTTGTATCGCGCCAGATCGGGTGCGATCGCGGATTGAATATCCTCTGCGCCAATATCGCCCGAGCGGTCTACAACCGCGACGACCCCTTCGCCAAAGTCGGGATGCGGGACACCGATCACCGCGCATTCATTGACCCCGTCCAGCGCATCGATCAACAACTCTATCTCTTTGGGATAGACGTTATACCCGCCCGAGATGATCAGATCCTTTGCCCGGCCGATGATACTGACATAGCCGTCCGCTGCCTGCCGGGCGATGTCGCCGGTGATGAAATACCCGTCATCCCGAAACTCTTCCGCCGTCTTTTCCGGCATTTGCCAATAGCCCATGAACACGTTCGGCCCCCGCACCTCGATTACACCGGGCTCACCCGCCGGAACGGCGCTGCCAGCGGCATCGACGATCCGCAGATCGACGCCGGGCAACGGCAAGCCGACAGTACCTGCACGCCTCTCGCCGTCATAGGGGTTTGACGTGTTCATATTGGTTTCCGTCATGCCGTAGCGCTCAAGAATCGCGTGGCCGGTCGCTGCCTGCCAGCGGGCATGAGTTTCATCCAAGAGCGGCGCAGAGCCAGACACGAAAAGCCGCATTCCCGCCGCCGCAGCACTCAGCCCCTCTTCTTTCAGCAGGCGTACGTAAAAGGTCGGTACGCCCATCAGCGCGGTAGAGACAGGCATGGCCTGCACGATCGCCGCGGCATCAAACCGGGGGAAGAACCGCATCGCGCATCCGGCTGTCAGCACGATATTCGTCGCAACAAACAGCCCATGCGTGTGAAAGATCGGCAAGGCATGGATCAGCGTATCCTGTGCCGCAAACCCCCAGTGATCGCGCAGTGTGAGCGCATTGGACGACAGGTTTTCATGGCTTAGCATCGCGCCCTTGGAGCGGCCCGTCGTCCCCGAGGTATAGAGGATGGCCGCCAGATCCCCGGCACCACGCGATACGGCCCGAAAATCTGACGCGGGCGCCAGTCCGGCGACAAGGCTGCCACCGCCATCGGCATCCAGCGTCAACAGTTGCGAAACCCCGGCCTCGCGCGCCAGCTGTGCCAGCGCAGGTTCGGCCGCAGAATGGACCACCAGAATACGCGGTTCGCTATTGGATATGAAATACGACAGCTCGGCAGGTGTGTAATCGGTGTTGAGCGGCAGGAACACGCCCCCGGCCAGTATCGTCCCGACGAAAAGCTGCAGCGCCTCTATGGATTTTGGAACCTGTACCGCCACCCGGTCACCCGGCTGAAGGCCCAGCGCCAAAAGGCGCGCCGCCATGCGTTCGGCCTGCTGAAAAAAAGTACCATAGCTTTGGCCTGTACGGTCGGGAAGCCAGGCGAACACCGCATCGTCGCGACCGGTCGAGGCAGCGCGCAGAACCGCCCCCAGATGATTGTCAGAATACATGCCGTGCCCTTGCCCGATCCATCACAAATGTCAACTCTGCGGTCTGTGACGGGCGGGTTCAGCGCCGCCTGAACAGCGCGACAATGCCGCGGTCATGTTTGTGATCGCTTTGCGAGTCCGGCCCGTAGATCGGAACGTCCTTGAGTTCGGGTGTCGTGATCATGGCTGACATCGCCTCGAACTTGGCGGCAAATCCGGCGGCATTGTAGTGTTCGGCATTGACCGTCAGCGCAAAGAGGCATCCGGGCGCCGCCACCCGCATCAGATCATTGAGCCCTTCGGGCCCGACATGCCCATGCGTGAATGTGCCTGAACTGATAATGCCGGCATAGTGCCGGTCGGGCGCGTCGATCCGCGCCAACAGGTCCGATGTGAAGAGCCGGGCATAGACCCCCTTGGTCGCGGCGACATCCAGCATCTCTTGCGAGATATCCATGGCATCAATGGGCCCGATCCCTGCACTGGCCAGATGCGCCCCTGCCAGCCCCGTCCCGGCACCTACATCCAGCACCGGCCCGTGGCCCCCGGCATCAGCAAAGGCCGCGGCAACGGTGGCGGGGAAGGTATACTGATTGGCCTCGGCGAAATCCTGGTCATAGGTTTCCGCCCAGTCACGATAGAGCGCGATATTGTCGTCTGGCGATGACAGCGCATAGGCTGTCTCAAGCCCGGTCTTCTTTTTCATCTGCGGCCCCCTTGCCGCGAGTTTCCCAGCATCGCCCGGATTTGGCAATGGACGTGGCTGCGGGCAGGGCTATATCTGGGGCAACGGATCAAACCGGAATGACCATGCCCCACACGCTTTTTTGTTTCGGCTTTGGCTATTGCGCGCAATATCTGACGCCGCATCTGATCCGGAATGGCTGGACGGTCACGGGCACCACCCGATCAGAGGCTGGTGTTGACCGTATCAGGGCAGCTGGCGCTGAGCCGCTGATCTGGCCGGGCGGCGATATTGCCACGCCTATGGGCCACGCCGACCATCTTTTGATTTCTGCCGCGCCAGACGCGGATGGCGACCCGGTTCTGGCCGGGATGGCATCAGCAATTGCCGATCTCGCGCCCGGGTTGCGATGGGTTGGGTATCTATCGACTACGGGGGTTTATGGTGATCGCGGCGGCGGATGGGTCGACGAAACGACGCCGCTCGCCCCGACGACTCGGCGTGGTCGCCACCGCGTCAGGGCCGAAGCCGATTGGCAGTCATTGGCCGGCCGGTGCGGCCTGCCGCTGCATATCTTCAGGCTGGCCGGTATCTATGGGCCCGGCAGGGGGCCGTTTGCGAAGGTCAGGAACAATACGGCGCGGCGCATCATCAAGGAAAATCAGGTCTTCTCACGTATCCATGTCGAAGATATCGCGCGGGTGTTGCTGGCCTCGATCCGGCGCCCCGATCCCGGTGCGATCTACAATGTCTGCGATGATCTGGCGGCGCCTCCACAGGATGTCATTGCACATGCCGCGCGTCTGTTGGGGATGCCACTGCCCCCGGCAATACCCTTTGATCAGGCCGACATGTCGCCGATGGCCAAAAGCTTCTACGCCGAGTCCAAACGTGTGCGGAACGATCGCATCAAGTCTGAACTCGGCGTAAAACTGCTCTATCCGGATTACGAGGTCGGATTGGAGGAATTGCTAAAGGCGGAACTTAACCCAGAGCCGTCGCAAACAGGATGATCGTCATCAGCGGCACGACCCAGCTGTCGTTACCCGTTGCCGATGACTCGACCATCGCAGGCGATACTTTTGGTTCGACCACAGGGTCACTCACTGCGCCTGCAAACGCCGGTGTTGTGAGTGCCGCAAGGGCCATCGCGAGTGTAAAATGTTTCATCAGGCTCCCCATTATTTTCTAATCCTGCCCATGGGGAACGTACACTGTACAAATCGAACATGTCCAGTGGACGAATGTTGCACAAACGCAACATTTACTGGGGTTTTCGGACCATTCCGGGAAAAAATGCCCCTGTTATCCACTGAGTTATCCACCCAATTCCCAAAAATACAAAGGATGACGCCGCCGCGGATGCATAGAAACCGAGGCGCTGATCAAGCGGCATGCTGTTGAGGAACGGATAGGGCAATCCGGTCGTTACGCTGCCCGTGGGGCTATCATTCATGGGCTGAACCGCAAGCTCGATCCATAGCGTATAGGCCAGCACCACCCCCACCAACAGCGCCGCCGTCCGCAGCACATGGCGAAAGGGCCGCGAATACAGGATCGCATCCGCCCAGATCATGGACGGGCCGACAAGGTGAAGGTAGTATTCGACAAACCAGGTGGGTTCGCGCGAACCGTTCACCAGCGACGGGTCCTGAAAATAGAGCCGCCAGTAAAGCAGCACCACAACCGCCGCAACCGAGGCACTGCCTGCGACAACCGCGTCATACCGCCCCGCTGTGGGATCGTAAGAGCGGCGGAGAAGCAAGAGAAACGCCAGCATATATCCCGTAAGCGCCCAGATGGTCAGGAACCGGTACTGAATTCCAAACAATGTCTGGTCGGAATGAATGAACATATAGCCAGAGTAAAAGAGCGCAGAGAGGAAACCGGCCCAACGCAGCGTTCGAGCAGGCACGCCCTGGTCAGACATCATTGGTTCCGGCCCGTCTGGCCTTCAATGTCCGGACGCCCATGGCCTGCAGGACCTGCGCCTCGATATCCTGCGCGGTCAGGCCGGCTTCTTGGTACATTTCCGTGGGCGAGGCCTGATCGATAAAGGTATCCGGCAACACCATAGAGCGAAAGACCAGACCGGTATCAAAGACGCCTTCACCCGCAAGCAGCTGCGCCACATGAGAGCCGAAACCGCCAACTGCGCCCTCTTCGATGGTGATCAGCGCGTCATGGTCACGCGCCAGTGACAGGATCAGGTCGCGGTCCAGCGGCTTGGCAAACCGGGCATCGGCCAGTGTGGGTGTGATCCCGCGCGCGGCCAGCGCCTCGCACGCGGTTTCCGCCTCGGCGAGCCTCGTGCCAAATGACAGGATGGCGACGCCCGATCCTTCGCGGATGACGCGCCCTTTGCCGATCTCAAGCGGCTTACCCTCTTCCGGCAGTTCAACGCCCACGCCTTCGCCACGCGGAAAACGAAACGCGATGGGCCCGGTATCATGCGCGGCAGCCGTGGCCACCATATGCACAAGCTCTGCCTCGTCAGCGGCGGCCATGACAATGAAATTGGGCAGGTTGGCCAGAAAGGCGGTATCGAAGGCCCCTGCATGGGTTGCCCCATCCGCACCCACCAACCCGGCGCGGTCGATGGCAAAACGTACCGGCAGGTTCTGCAATGCAACATCATGCACGACCTGATCGTAACCGCGCTGCAGAAATGTCGAATAGATCGCGCAAAAGGGTTTCATCCCCCCTGCGGCCTGCCCGGCGCAGAAGGTCACGCCATGCTGTTCAGCGATACCCACATCGAAACAGCGCGCCGGAAACCGTTCGGCAAAGAGATCCAGCCCGGTACCATCCGGCATGGCCGCCGTGACGGCGGTGATCTTGTTATCCTTTTCAGCCTGCCGGATCAGGCTTTGCGCAAACACCTTTGTATAGGTGGGTGCGTTGGACGGTGCCTTCTTCTGCTTGCCGGTCACCATGTCGAACTTGGCCACACCATGGCCCTTGTCCGGCGCGCCCTCGGCGGGGGCATAGCCTTTGCCCTTCTTGGTGATCACGTGGATCAGAATGGGCCCTTCCAGCCGGTCACGCACGGTTCGGAATACCGGCAGCAACAGGTCCAGATCATGTCCGTCGATTGGCCCCAGATAGGAAAATCCCAGCTCTTCGAACAGCGTACCGCCGACCGTCATGCCCTTGAGCATTTCCTTTGCCCGGCGCGCACCGTCCTGCAATGGGGGCGGCAGCAGGCTGACCATGCCCTTGGCCGCGGCCTTGAATTCCTGAAACGGATCACCAGCATAAAGGCGCGACAAATAGTTCGACATCGCCCCGACCGGGGGCGCGATACTCATCTCATTGTCGTTCAGAACAACGATCAGCCGCTTTTTCAGATGTCCGGCATTGTTCATCGCCTCATAGGCCATTCCCGCAGACATCGATCCATCACCGATCACCGCGATGCAATCGCCTATCCCGTGCTCGGGCGCACCACCCAGATCGCGCGCTACCGCAAAGCCCAGCGCCGCCGAGATCGAGGTCGAGCTATGCGCCGCACCAAAGGGATCAAAGGCACTCTCGCTGCGCTTGGTGAACCCGCTGAGGCCATCCTTTTGGCGCAATGTGCGAATCCGGTCGCGCCGACCGGTCAGGATCTTGTGCGGATAACATTGATGGCTGACGTCCCAGATGAGCCGGTCGCGCGGCGTGTCGAAAACCGCGTGCAATGCCACCGTCAGCTCGACGACACCCAGCCCGGCACCCAGATGTCCACCGGTTTCCGAGACCGCCGAGATGGTTTCCAGCCGCAGCTCGCGTGCCAGTTGGCAAAGCGACGCGTCACTCAGCCCTTTCAGGTCCTCGGGCGTGCGCACGGTGTCCAGCAGCGGGGTTTCGGGTCGGCTACTCATGATGCGCTACCTTACTATGTCTCGCGGCTGACAACAAACCGGGCGGCCTGTCGCAGCCGCTCTCCTTCGTCGCCGTATGGCGCCAGCGCGGCCTCGGCCTCGTCAATCAGATCATCAGCGCGCTTGCGTGCTCCATCCAGCCCCAGAAGGGATACGAATGTCGCCTTGCCCGCGCCGCTGTCCTTGCCCAGTTTCTTTCCCATCTTGGCGCTGTCGCCCGTGACATCCAGGATGTCGTCGGCAATCTGGAATGCCAGCCCCAGCGCCGTGGCGTAACTCTGCATCGGATTGGGATCGGCCCCGGCCATCACGGGGCCTGCCATGGCTGACCAGCGGATCAGCGCACCGGTCTTGTTCGACTGCAGTGTGGTAATTTCCGTCAGGTTCAGCGGGGCCGGTGCCGTCTCGGCGGCGATATCCTGCGCCTGCCCTAAAACCATGCCACCCGCCCCGGCGGCCACTGCCAGTTCCGAAATCAACCGCACCCTGCGCGCCGGGTGATCCGCATCACCGGCCTGCGACACAAGGTCGAATGACAGTGACTGCAAGGCATCCCCCACCAGAACGCCAGTGGCTTCATCCCATCTGACATGCACCGTGGGCCGCCCGCGCCGCAGATCATCATCATCCATGCAGGGCAGATCATCATGCACCAGCGAATAGGCATGCATCGCCTCGATCGCCGCAGCAGCGGGCAGGGCCTGATCGGGCTGAACACCATGCAGCCGCGCCGATTCCAGCACCAGAAACGCCCTCAGCCGTTTGCCTCCTGTGGCCGCCCAGCGCATACCGTCGCGCACGTTGCCCGGTGGCAGCGCGTCAATTGCACCGATCAGGCATGCCTCGGCCTGCTTCGCCGCCTCCGCCAGCGCCGTCTGAAACATTCAGAGACCTTCGGCAGGCTGCGTTCCGGTTGGTGCGCCGTTCTCATCCAGCGTGATCAGCGCGACCTTCTCCTCGGCCTCTTTCAGCTTCTCCTCGCAGCGCTTCTTGAGTTCCGCACCGCGTTCATAAAGCTTGATCGATGCCTCAAGTGCCACATCCCCGCGTTCCAGATCGCCGACAACGCGCTCCAGTTCGGCAAGGGCCTCTTCGAAACTCATTTCGCTGACTGGCTTGTCGCTCATTCACCCTGCTCCATCAAAACCCGGATATGCGCGGCAGTGCTTGCCGCCAAGGCCTCAAGATCATACCCGCCTTCGAGAGTCGAGACCACCCGCCCCCCTGCATGTGCTCTGGCGATGGAAATCAGTTCGCGGGTGATCCAGGTAAAATCATCTTCGACCAGATTCAGGTTTGCCAGCGGATCGGCCCGGTGGGCATCAAATCCTGCCGATATGAACAGAAACTCGGGCGCAAAGGCGTTCAACCGGTCAAAGGCATGCGCGCGCCATGCCTCGCGAAAGGCATCCGATCCCGAACCTGCGCGCAGCGGCAGATTGACCACATTGTTGGACCCGCCCGTTTCATGCGCAGCGCCGGTGCCGGGATATAACGGCATCTGGTGGGACGAGATGAACAGGATTCGCGGGTCTTCTTCGACAAGGTCCTGGGTCCCGTTGCCGTGATGCACGTCGAAATCGACGATCGCCACCCGGCTCAGGCCGTGAAAATCAAGCGCATACCGCGCGGCAATGGCGACATTGCCGAACAGGCAGAACCCCATCGGTGTTTCACGTTCGGCATGGTGACCGGGCGGACGTACGGCGCAAAAGGCGTTATTCGCCTCACCGGCCATCACCAGATCAACCGCCCTGACAGCCGCACCTGCACCCCTAAGCGCCGCATCCAGCGATCCGGGTGACATATGCGTGTCGGCGTCCAGCGAGCGAAAGCCCTGCGCCGGCGCAGCGGCGCGCACTGCATCGACATGGCGTGCAGGATGCACCCTGAGCAGATCATCATCGGCGACCAGCGGTGCCTTGACACGCATCAGCCCGTCAAATTCATCCCGCCCCAGAACGGCAAGAATATGTTCCAGCCTTGCCACCTGCTCGGGATGGCCGGGCGGTGTGACGTGGCGCAGGCAATCGTCATGCGTAATCAGTGCGGTGGTCAATCTGTCTAATCCCTTGAATATTTCCGGCTTGCCCTGGGCCGCCCCGGTCCGTCTTAGTCCGGCGCGAGCATATAGCCCGCACCGCGCACGGTTTGCAGATATCGGGGCTGTTTCGGATCGGCCTCCAACTTGCGGCGCAGGCGCGTGATCTGAACGTCGACCGCGCGTTCCTGTGCCTGTCCCTTGTCGCGGCCCAGATCCTCGACCAGTTTACTTCTGCTGACCGCTTCGCCCGGTCGGGCGGAAAATATCTTCATCAACTGGCTTTCGGTGGCGGTCAGGCGCACGAGATCTTCACCCTGCCACAGCTCTCCGCGCTCGATATCATAGCGCACCAGCCCCAGGTTCAGCATTTTCTTGGCCGCTTCGGCATCTGCCGAGGCCGGCATGCGGCGCAGAATGGCGTTGATCCTGAGCAACAGTTCCTTGGGCTCGAACGGTTTGGGCAGATAGTCATCGGCCCCCGCCTCGAGCCCGGCAATCCGCTCTTCTGTTTCGCTTTTGGCGGTCAAGAGCAGGATGGGCGTGGCGATTTCCTGACGCAGGGACCGGGTGAGCGTGACGCCATCCTCTCCGGGCATCATCACATCCAGTATGATCATGTCGAATTCCAGCCCGCCCAACAGCCGCCGGGCATGGGCCGCATCGCGCGCCGCCGATACCCAGAAACCGTTGCGCATCAGAAATTTCTGCAGCAGGCCGCGAATGCGTTCGTCATCATCCACGATCAGCAGATGAACCTCGGTTCCGTCACTCATTATCCGTGATCCTTCAGATGACTGAAATGCCGTCTTTGCTCGGGGTCCATCATCGCCTCGAGCACCTGCTTGAAGCCGACGACGGCCTCTGGCCCCGCATGGCGAAACGCCGCCCGCATTCGCTGCCTTTGCGCATTCGACAATTCGCTCTCCAGCGCGGCCCCGCGGTCGGTCAGGAACAGGTTCCGCTCTCTCTTGTCCTTGGTTCCGATCAGGCTTTCGACCAGACCATCTTCGATCAGCGTGCGCAAGACACGGTTCAGCGATTGCTTTGTGACCCCCAGAATATCCAGCAGGTTGTTGACGGTTGTCCCGGGCGAGCGCTGGATGAAATGAATGGCCCGGTGGTGGGCCCGGCCATATCCGTATTTGTCAAGAATGCGGTCGGGATCGGCCGTGAAACCGCGATAGGCAAAAAACATCGCCTCGATGCCTTTGCGCAATTGTTCATCGGTCAGGAACAGCCGGGAATCCCCGGTGATTTCGGTCACAGCACGATCTGGCATAGCTGACCCTGTCCCCTGATTGGCCATCACATCTTTTCTGATTTTATGTCAGCCTTGTTGACTTTCCAAGAATCAATTATTAGAAGCTGGTCGATTTTGCGCAATATTGTGTCCGATACGGACCTATTTGCGTAATTATTGAAAACAGGCGCGGCCTAGCAGGAAAGGGACGACCATGGCTGGTGCATATGATGATCGCGACGGACTGATCTGGATGGACGGCAAACTCGTGAACTGGCGGGATGCCAATGTGCATATCCTGACCCACGGGCTGCACTATGCATCGTCGGTGTTCGAGGGTGAGCGCGCCTATGGCGGCAAGATCTTCAAGTCGCGCGAACATTCCGAGCGTTTGCTGAAATCCGGCGAATACATGGATATCCCCATCCCCTATACGGTCGACGAGATCGAGGCAGCCAAACAAGAGGTTCTGGCCGCATCAGGACTGTCAGATGCCTATGTCCGCGCAGTCTGCTGGCGCGGATCGGGCGAGGATATGGGTGTCGCCTCGGCGCGCAACCCGGTCAGGATGGCGGTCGCGGTGTGGGAATGGGGCGCCTATTACGGCGATGCGAAATTCAAGGGCGCAAAGCTGGACATCTCCAAATGGAAACGCCCGTCGCCCGAAACGATCCCCTGCTTTGCCAAGGCCGCCGGGCTTTACATGATCTGCACGATGGCCAAACACGCCGCCGAGGCCAAAGGATGCTCGGACAGCATGATGTTCGACTATCGCGGCTATGTCGCCGAGGCGACAGGCGCCAATATCTTTTTCGTCAAGGATGGCGAGGTCCACACGCCCGAGCCCGACTGTTTTCTGAACGGCATCACCCGTCAGACGGTTATCGGCATGCTGAAAGACCGCCAGATCAAGGTGAATGTCCGCCATATCGAACCCGCTGAACTGGAAGGGTTCGAGCAATGCTGGCTAACGGGCACCGCGGCCGAAGTCACGCCGGTTGGCCAGATCGGCGACTACAATTTCGAAGTGGGCGCACTGACGCGCGACGTCGCCGAAGCCTATGAAAAGCTCGTCAGGGCATAACAACACCGGATAACCGGCATCCCCGCGGCCACTGCGGGGGTGTCTTGCCTATCTCGGCATTTGTGACCGCGCCTTGCCCCGCACCAGGCCCAGATGGCGCTCGCGCAGGATGATCACGATCCCGGCAAGGATCACGATGGCTGAACCCGTCAGCGTCCATGCCGTAGGCACCTCGCCAAAAATGAAAAGCCCGATCAGGATCGCGAGGATCATCGCCACATAGTCAAACGGTGCCAGCACCGATGCCTCGGCAAAGCGGTAGCTTGCTGTCAGCATGATCTGCCCGAACCCACCCAGCACACCTGACAGGATCAGCAGTGACAGCGCCCAACCCGACGGCATCGACCAGCCAAAGGGCAGTGTCAGAAGCGACAGCGTGGCCGTCGTCATCGAAAAGTAGAAAACGATGGCCGCCGTGCCCTCGGTCGCGACAAGGCGGCGCACGAATACCTGTGCAAATGCCGCCAGCAACGCGCTGCCCAGTACCGCGCCCGCCGCCAGCAATTCCAATCCGCTGCGCCCGGCCCCGAGATCAAGATTGGGTGCGAGGATCACCAGCACGCCCAGAAACCCAAGCGCCACGGTCATGATCCGGAACGGCCCCACACGCTCACCCAGCATCAGCACGGCCAAAAGCACGAGGATCAGCGGCGAGGTAAAGCCCAGTGCCGTCACCTCGGGCAGGGCAAGCACGCCAAGTGAAAAGAAGCGCAGCAGCATGGCCAGACTACCGGCGATGCCGCGCAGAAAATGGCCAAAAGGCACGCTGGTTTTCAAACCCGCAGGCAGATCACCCCGCCATGCCAGCCACGCCAGCAACACCGGAATCGCAAAGACCGAACGAAAGAACATGGCCTCGCCCGGCGGCACCTCACCCGATGTCACCTTGATGAGCGAGGCCATGACCGTAAAGATCGCAACCGCCAAAATCTTGAGGAGAATGCCGCGCAGGGGGTTCATACGGGTTCAGGCATCGCGCCAGAGGATCGGGAACCAATCCTCGCGCAGGCGCTGGCCCGTCTGCATGTCATGGCCCGGATAGGGCGGTGAGGTTCTGCCGGGCCGCTCAACATAGCGCGCATCATCCCCCACCCATCTGAGCGACAGCGCCCGCCGCCGCGCGCCCCCGGGATTTCCGCGCGCGCCGTGGACCGTACGGAAATCGAACAGAACCGCATCACCCGGCGCCATTTCCCACTCCAGCACATTGAATCCGTCCGGATCCTGATCGGGATCGGGAACCTCGATCCAATCCTGTTTGCTGTCATAGAAATCACTGTCATCGGCCCAGCTGACCGGACGCACCGGTTTGTCCCAGCGATGTGACCCGGCGATCAGGCGCAATGAGGCCGTGGTCACCGGATCAAGTGGTATCCAGAGGCTGACGGTCTGCTCACCCTCGACAAAATAATAGGGTCCATCCTGATGCCACGGCGTGGGTTTGGGCGTACCGCTTTCCTTGACCAGCACATGGTCGTGAAAAAGCTGCGCCGTTGATGATCGCATGGCGCGTGCCGCGATCTCGGCAGCGGGACTGTTGCGCACCACATCCTCGAACTCGGCAATCCGGTCCCAGTTGCAGTAATCATCAAAAAACCGGCCCTCTGTCACCGCATTCTCGGATGCGTAGGGGCCAGGTGCCCCCATGTTGCGGGCCACGCCAGCGCGCATCACATCCACCCAATCGGCCAGCGCACCGGGGACCAAAACCGCACCATCGCGCTGAAAATCCTCGATCTGTTTTTCCGTGATCATCGCGCGTTCCAGCAATCCAGAATGTATTTGCTTGTCATCAGGTCCAGATGCGCGCCACCGCCATTCTTGAACAGCGTGATATCATCCGGCGACTGGCGACTGAACGCCCCGATATCATAATAATCCGCCAGTACATGCGACCGGTCGATTGTCCCGGCGGCAAGTGGTATCTTCAACTCTCCGATGTGATCGAGCGTCGTGTCAAAGCTGTCAACAAAGACCCGTGACCGCAACAACGCGCCATCGTCAACTTCGCGCATGTCGGGGCGATAGGCGCCGATACAATCGACATGCTGGCCGGGGCGCAGCCATGCCCCCTGCAACAAAGGTTCGGTCGACATTGTTGCCATGGAGATTACATCCGCCGCGTTGACCGCATCGGCCAGATCACGAACAGCAGTCAGGCCCAGTTCATCCGCCATGGCGGATGCCTTGTCTTGGCTTCGGTTCCAGATGGATATCGCCGCATCCGGGAAACCGGCGCGATAGGCGGACACCAAATTGCGCCCTACTGTCCCCGCACCGACAATCAGGATCGACGACGTATCCGGCGGCGCCAGTTTTTTCGCCGCCAGCAAACTGTCGGCGGCCGTTTTCCATTTTGTCACCAGATGGAAATCAAGGATCGCCTCCAGATGACCATCCTGGGCCGAAAACAGGCTAACCGCGCCGCCAATCATCGGTTTGCCGTCGGCCGGGTTGCCGGGAAAGACCGTGGCGGATTTGACCGCGATCCCCAGCCCCTCGATCAGGGCAGAGCGGGACAAGAGCGTGTTGGGATCCTGATAGAGGAACGTATCGCCAATCTTGGCCCGGGGTCGGGAATGCTCGGCCTCGATTGCCGCCGCGAGGTCATTCCAGTCGAGATATGGATCCGCCTCCTGTCCGATAAACGCGAAATTCATCCTCTTACCCCCCATCGCCTGACAGGCCCAGTTCCCGCAGATGCGGGCCCAACGCATCCGGGTCGGCAAAGTGATGCGTCTGCCAGCCACGCGCCGATGCCGCCACGATATTCTCGGCCCGGTCATCAATGAAAAAGAGCGTTGCCGGGTCAAAGCCGCTCTGCTCTTCCAGCAGTGCGTAAAAGGCAGGGTCGGGTTTGATCATGCCAACCCGTGCCGAAATAAAGCGCAGATCAAAGAGCGTGAGGAAATCATGCTGCGCCTCGACCAGATCAAAGGTGCTGTCGCCGAAATTCGACAGCGCCAGCACTGGCACACCGTCGGCTTTCAGGCGGCGCAGATGGTTAACCGTCTGGGTGATGGGCGGGCAGATCGTTTCGATCCACCTGTCGGCCCACATGTGGATTTCCGCGGCCCAGTCCGGATAGTCCGCCGCCAGCCCCCGGGACATCTCGTGGATATCCAGCCCCAGATCGACCTTTTCGTTCATCTCCATGATCGGCACCGAGGCAAAGAACGCCTCGCGCCGTGCCGGGCCGACGACGCGGTCATACATCGCCTCGGGTGCCCAGGGCAAAAGCACATTGCCGATATCGAATACGACCGCGTCAACCTGTTTCATACCGCCTGCCCCTTTGCCTTGCGCAGCGTGTTTTCCAGCGCGTTTGAAAAACGGCTCCGGTCCGCGCGCCCGAACGGCCTGCCGCCACCCTGTCGGAACGGATCTGCCGCCCTGAGATCCGCCATCAGATCGCGCGTGGCCAGTACCTGTCCGATATTGGCCGAGGTTAGTGCCTGCCCGTCGGGCCTGAGCACTGCCGCCCCGGCCTCTACGCATTTTGCGGCAAGGGGAATATCACCCGTCACAACCACATCACCCGATCCCGCCCGCGCGGCGATCCACATATCCGCGACATCCGGTCCCTGATCGACAAACACCATTTCGATCAGCGGATTTTCCGATGGTCGCAAGCCACCATTGGATACGAACCGGACGGGGACGCGATTGCGCGTTGCAACCGTCTCGACCTCGGATTTGACCGGACAGGCGTCGGCATCGACATAGATCACGCCTTGCGCTCCGGTTGCGGGGCATCCAGATCGGGCATCGGCATCTTGTTCCATGCGTTCAGTCCGGCGATCTTGTAGGCTTCGGCCAGCGTTGGATAGTTGAACGTGTTTTCGATGAAATAGTCGACTGTCCCTTTCAGGTTCAGCACGGCCTGGGCGATATGGATCAGCTCGGTCGCGCCTTCACCCATGATCTGAACCCCCAGCAGACGCCGCGTTTTAAGCGATACCAACATCTTCAGCATCCCGTGCTCAAGCCCCATGATATGCCCGCGTGAGGTTTCGCGAAACCGCGCGATGCCAACCTCATAGGGGATTTCACGCTGTTGAACCTCTTCCTCGGACATGCCGCAGGTCGAGATTTCGGGAACCGAATAGATGCCATAGGGAAACCACGGCGATTGCCTGAGCGTGGGTTCGCCCAAAGCATGACAGGCCGCCACCCGGCCCTGTTGAAGCGAGGTCGAGGCCAGACTTGGAAAGCCGATCACGTCCCCGGCGGCATAGATATGCGGCACCGAGGTCTGATAGGTTTCCTTGTCCACTTCGATCCGGCCCCGGTGGTCTGTTTTCAGCCCGCAATGCTCTAGCCCCAGCCGCTGTGTCGCGCCCATGCGCCCGGCGGCGAACAAAAGCATTTCGGCCTGCACCTGCCGTCCGTTGGCCAGTTTGACCGAGACCGTTTCGCCGTCGGAACCGACCTTGGTCACCTCGGAGCCCAGCCGCAGATCCAGCCCGCAATCGCGCATCTCGTGCATGAATTCCTGAATCAGTGTCTTGTCGATAAAATCCAGAAACGTCTCGCGCGGTTCGATCAGGGTGACCTGAACGTCAAGCGCCTGCATGATCGTGGCATATTCGACACCGATCACCCCGGCGCCAACGACGATCAGCGAACGCGGGACGCGCGGCAGATCAATGATCTCATCGCTGTCCAGCACCGTCTTGTCGTCGAACGGAATATAGTCCGGGCGAAACGGTCGCGTCCCTGTGGTGATAACGAATTTATCGGCGGAAAATGTCGTCATCTCGTCATGCGCGCCCAGCACCTCGATCTCGTTTTTCGAGATGAAACTCGCCTCACCGAACATCGTATCGACCCGGTTGCGCGCGAATTGATGCTCAAGCACATCAACCTCGTGATCCAGCGTCTTGTGCAGGCTCTGCTTGAGGTCCTGCGCCTTGATCTCGTCCTTCACGCGATAAGATCGGCCATAAAAGCTGCGCTCGCGCCAGCCCGACAGGTTCAGCACGGTTTCGCGCAACGTCTTTGACGGGATGGTGCCGGTATGCACCGACACACCGCCAACCTTGCGCCCCCGTTCGACAACCAGAACCGTGCGCTTTAGCTTGGCCGCCTGAATGGCCGCGCTGCGCCCTGCCGGGCCGCTGCCGATAACGATCAGATCATAATGGGCCATCCGACCTCTCTAGGAAAAAAACGCATCCGCGTGAAAGGCTACATGATCTTCCATGAAGGTCGAGACAAAGAAATACGAATGATCATAGCCCTTTTGCATGCGAAAGATGCCGTCCTGCCGGCGCGCGGCCATGGCCTGGGCCAGCGCCTCGGGTTTCAGCAGATCAAGGAACTGATCATCTGCGCCCTGATCGATCAGCACGGGACCGTCGAATCCGACCGCCTGCATCTGCAGTGTCGCATCATGCGTCGACCAGTCCGCATCGCCCAGATATGCCGAAAGCTGTTTCCGGCCCCAGTCAGATTGCGTCGGGTTGGCGATCGGGGCAAAGGCGCTGACCGCGCGATAGCGGTCGGGATGCGCCATCGCCAGCGTCAGCGCGCCGTGCCCGCCCATCGAATGGCCCGTGATCCCCTGCGCGTCGGGATCAAGCGGGAATTCCTGAAAGAGGAGCGCGGGCAATTCGCTGGCCACGTAGTCCCACATCGAGAAATGCGGTGCCCATGGCGAACTGGTCGCGTTGACATAGAACCCCGCACCCTGGCCCAGATCATAGGCCTCGTCATCGGCGATATCATCGCCGCGCGGTGACGTGTCAGGGAAAACCAACGCGATACCGGCCTCGGCTGCCCATGCCTGTGCACCGGCCTTGGTCATCGCGTTTTCATGCGTGCAGGTCAGCCCCGACAGGTACCACAGAACCGGAACCGGCCCGTCGCGCGCCTCTTCGGGCAGAAAGAGGCCAAAGGTCATGTCGCAGCCGCAAACCTCGGAAGCGTGGGAATACACCCCCTGCTTCCCCTCGAAACAGCGGTTTTCGCTAAGCGTTTTCATGTCAGCCCCCTGATGTTCAGATCGTGGCAATCCACGCGATCACGACCGATACCGTCACCACGCTGATCACTGTCGACACAAGGATTGCGGCGGAAACACGCGCTGGCGCAACCCCATAATGCTGGGCAAGAATAAAAACATTGCCCGCAACGGGCAGGGATGCGCAGGCAATCATGATGCCTGCCGAGGTCGGGTTGACCTTGAATACCATTATCGCCGACAGCGCCACGAGCGCCGGATGCACAAACAGCTTCATCACCGAAATCCAGCCCGCGATCACCAGCCGTTCTGCCGACTTGCTGGCCAGCGACGCGCCGATGACAAAGAGCGCGACAGGCGTCGCCGCCCCACCCAGAAGCGACAGAAACGCATTGGCCGGGCCGGGGATTTCCATCCCCGTCGCGCTCCAGCCAAATCCGAGCGCAATCGAGACGAGCATTGGATTTGCCAGCAACCCACGCCCGACCGTGAGCAGAATGGCGGGCGACAGGCGGCCATCGCGCGAGCCGGTGATCAGCACAACAATCAGCGATCCGAATACAAGGAGGTCGACCGCCAGAACCAGCATGACCGGGCCGATCGCATGCTCACCAATCAGCAGGACGAACATCGGAATACCCAGAAACCCGACATTGCCGATCACCGAGGATTGCGCCTCAACCGCGGCCTCGGCAACCGACAGGCCACGATAAAACGCGACCGTGGTGGCAATCAGATAGGCAACCGCCGATCCCCAGAGATAGGCCACCACGAACCTTCCATCAAAAACCTCGGACAGGGACAGGTTCGCCGAAAACCGGAAGAGCATGGCAGACAGCGCAAAGTAGAAGACGAACCGAGTCAGATATGCGGTGGCCTCTTCGCTGAAAAATCCGGTGCGCGTGGCCACATAACCGACGGCGATCAGGGCGAAAAACGGCAGGGTCTGCAAAAATATGGGCAGCATAACGCCCGCTAGCGAATTGGCGGCACCGCTGCAAGATCAGAAGTGTCGCCGCCGGTCTATTCGGTACTGTTCCACGTTTCGATCATCTCAATCGCCTCTTCTGCCGTTTCGACGAAACGAAAGAGATTCAGATCATCGGCGCTGATGGTTCCGGCGTCCGACAGGGCCTCCCAGTTGATGATCCGGCGCCAGAATTCCTGACCGAAGAGCAGGAATGGTACGCGTTTCATCCGGCCCGTCTGGATCAGCGTCAGCGCTTCGAACAATTCATCAAAGGTGCCGAAACCGCCGGGGAATACGCAGATCGCCTTGGCCCGCATCAGGAAATGCATCTTGCGAATGGCGAAATAGTGGAAATTGAAACACAGTTCGGGGGTGACGTATTCGTTCGGCGCCTGTTCATGCGGCAGCACGATGTTCAACCCGATCGAGGCGCCACCCGCCTCGGCGGCACCGCGATTTCCGGCCTCCATCACGCCCGGTCCACCGCCGGTGACAACCACGTCCTCGCGCCCGTAGCTCAGCATCGACTTTTCGGTCATCAGCCGGGCAAAAGTGCGCGCTTCGGTGTAATATCGCGACAGGTCGGCCAGGGTTTCGGTGCGGGCTTTGTCCTTTTTCGACGGCTCGGGAATGCGCGCGCCGCCGAAAAGAACGATGGTAGATTCGATGCCGCGTTCCTCCATGATCATCTCGGGCTTGAGCAATTCAAGCTGGAGCCGGACGGGCCGCAGCTCTTCGCGGCACATGAATTCGGGATCGGCAAAGGCCAGACGATAGGCCGGCGCCCGCGTCTGGGGCGTGTCCGGTACCGCGCCCGCCGCTTTCATATCCAGATCAGACGTGCGGAACGGATGGTGTCTGGTATCGTCTTTCATCTGGTCTCTCCCCTGAAATTGCCTTAACAGGACCCAGCCTTACAGGCTGGGAATTTCACTGGCCAGACACAATCCGGGGACGACCATGTCAAACGCTCAACTTGAGACCGCCATCGAGGCCGCGTGGGATGCACGCGATACCATCACACCCGCCACGACGGGCGAAACGCGCGACGCCATCGAGGCGACGCTGAACGCGCTCGACAGCGGGTCGCTGCGGGTGGCCGAGCGGCAGGAAGACGGTTCCTGGCATGTCAATCAATGGGCCAAGAAGGCCGTTCTGCTGGGGTTCCGCCTGCAGGATATGGAACAGCAATCGGGCGGCCCGCAGGGCGGCGGCTGGTGGGACAAGGTCGACAGCAAGTTCCGGGGCTGGGATGACGCGGCGTGGCGTGATGCCGGTTTCCGCGCCGTGCCCAGCTCGGTCGTGCGCCGGTCGGCCTATATTGCGCCGGGTGTCGTGCTGATGCCCTCGTTTGTCAATCTTGGCGCCTATGTGGGCGAAGGAACAATGGTGGATACATGGGCCACGGTCGGGTCCTGCGCCCAGATCGGGCGCAATGTGCACCTGTCGGGTGGCGTCGGGATCGGCGGCGTGCTGGAGCCGATGCAGGCGGGACCGACCATCATTGAGGATGATTGCTTTATCGGCGCGCGTTCGGAAGTGGTCGAAGGCTGCATCGTGCGCGAGGGGTCGGTGCTGGGCATGGGTGTCTTTATTGGCCAGTCGACCAAGATCGTGGATCGCGACACCGGCGAGGTGATGTATGGCGAGGTTCCCGCGGGTTCGGTCGTGGTGGCGGGCTCCATGCCGTCCAAAAATGGTGTCAGCCTTTACTGTGCGGTGATCGTCAAACGGGTCGATGCACGGACCCGCGCCAAGACGTCGATCAACGAATTGTTGCGGGATTGATCCCGAGGGGGCGTTGCCCCCTCGCGCGCAGATGCGCGCTCACCCCCAAGGTATTTCAGTAACAATGATGATCGAGTATCCGGCGAGAAAGGCGCGTGATGTCCCCCAAGGCTGAAAGCCGGCAAAAGGTGTTCACGCTGCTGGTGCAGGTCGGGCGTGCGCCCGGCGACGGGCTGCCCGAAAAGGCGACGGGCGGCGCGCTGATCTGCTTTGCCGCCGGGATTGACGAGGCCGAGGCGGTCAGGGAAACGGTTGCCGTGTTGAAACGGGCCGATCTGGCGCCGCTGGATGTCACTGGCTATGGCACATTGGAAGATCGCGACGCGATGGGTCACGAGATCGATGCCGAAGAGCGAGAACTGGCGGCGCGGGCACTGGCCGAGAATGCGGTGATCGTGGCGCGGTTTGAGCCACTATATGACTGAAGCTTCGACCCGGTTCAGGTCGTACATGAAATGAGGCCGAAGAATTGCGGGCGTTACCGATTGCTTGTCCGCGCTGAAAGCCTATTTGGCCATCAGGACCGCCGACAAAAAACGCTTGGGGTTTGTTCTTTGGCCGCGAAGCGGGTATCGCAACCGGAAAGCTGACCGAGGCAATCCATGACAATCGACCCCGTAGACCTGACAGCAGAACTGATCCGCTGCGAAAGCGTAACCCCGGCGGAAGGTGGTGCGCTGGTCCTGTTGCAGGACGTTTTGCAAAGCGCCGGGTTTGTCTGCACGCGGATTGACCGCAACGGCGTTTCAAACCTGCATGCGCGCTGGGGTGTGCGTGGTCATACGCGCAGCTTCGGCTTTAACGGGCACACGGATGTCGTGCCGGTCGGAAACCCCGACGACTGGACCTTGCCGCCATTTGGCGGCGACATCCGTGGTGATCTGCTTTTTGGCCGGGGTGCGACAGATATGAAATCCGGGGTGGCGGCCTTTGTCGCGGCGGCGGTCGGATACGTCACCGAGACCCCGCCGGATGGTGCGGTCGTCCTGACCATTACGGGCGACGAAGAGGGTGACGCCACTGACGGGACAACGGCCATTCTGGACTGGATGGCAGATGAGGGCGAGGTGATGTCGGTTTGCCTTGTCGGAGAGCCGACCTGCCCCGAAAGGCTGGGCGACATGATCAAGATCGGCCGGCGCGGTTCCATGACCGGATTTTTCACCATCACCGGTGTTCAGGGGCATTCGGCCTATCCCCACCGGGCGCGCAATCCGCTGCCCGCACTGGCGCGCCTTGCTGATCGTCTTGCGCGGCACAGGCTGGATGACGGGAACGATCATTTCGATCCCTCGACGCTGGCACTGACAACCATCGACACCGGCAATCCCGCCAATAACGTCATACCCGCCGTGGCACGTTTCACCGCCAATATCCGCTTCAACGATCAACACAGCAGCGCGGACCTGTCTGAATGGCTGAGATCCGAAGCTGATCAGGTCGCGGCTGAATTCGGTGTCGATATCGATATCCGGTTTCAGGTTTCGGGCGAAAGTTTCGTGACACCGCCGGGCGAACTGTCCGGGCTGGTGGCCGACGCGGTAACATCGGTAACCGGGCTGACACCCGAAATGTCGACCACGGGCGGAACATCGGATGCCCGGTTCATCAAATCGATTTGTCCGGTGGTCGAGTTCGGACTGGTCGGCAAAACCATGCATCAGGTCGATGAATGCGTCGAGGTCGGGCAAATTCGCGAACTCACCCGAATCTATGGTGAGATTCTGAACCGCTATTTCGCATGAAAACACTGGTCCTGATGCTGAAAGAGCCGCAGCCAGGGCGGGTCAAAACGCGCCTTGGGCGTGACATCGGCATGATCAGCGCCGCGTGGTGGTTCCGCCACCAGACCGCACGTCTGATCCGGCGGCTGCGCGATCCGCGATGGCAACTTGTATTGGCGGTCTCCCCGGATCACGCGGGGGTGCAAAGCCGGGTCTGGCCCGCGGATCTGCCAAGGTGGCCCCAGGGCAACGGTTCGCTGGCAGACCGGATGGGCAGGCTGTTCCGGCATTTACCGCCCGGGCCGGCCATCGTCATCGGCTCGGATATTCCGGGTATCACCCGCGCGCATATCGCGCGGGCATTCGCCCAACTCGGACCAAACGACGCCGTGTTCGGGCCTGCGCCTGATGGGGGTTATTGGCTGATCGGATTGCGGCGCCTGTCCCCGCCCCCGATGGGATTTCTGGAAAATGTCCGCTGGTCGAGCCAACATGCACTTAACGACACTATCGCCACGCTGCCCGGATACCGCGTCGCGCTGACCGAGCATCTGCGTGATGTAGATTCCCTTTCGGACCTCAGGGCATTGGGGCGGACGGGTTAAGCGGATCGGGTGGCGAGTGGCCGCTCGTTTATCGGCAAATGCACGATGGCTGAAAACGCACCGACACCGACGCCAACCCACCAGACAGCATCATAGCTGCCGTAGATATCGTACATCCGCCCACCCAGCCAGACACCCAGAAACGATCCGAGCTGGTGCGAGAAAAAGACGATGCCATAGAGTGTTCCCATGTAGCGCAGCCCGTAAATATGCGCGACAAGCCCCGAGGTTAACGGCACAGTCGCCAGCCAGAGAGATCCCATCGCAATGGAAAACAGGATGACGGTCAGGGGTGTCATTGGCAAAAGGATGAATACAGCCGCGATAACCGTGCGGCCTGTATACACCGCAGCCAGCAGATATTTCTTGGAATATCGTTTGCCGAGATAACCGGCCATGAGCGTGCCGAATATGTTGGCGATGCCGATGAGTGATATCGCCATCGCGCCCAGCGCCGAGGTGCTGCGCACCCCCGCGGAATAGAGCCAGCCACCTTCGGCAATGCTGCTGCTGGCCTCGGTCACGAAGGCCGGGAAATGGGCCGTCACGAACGAGAGCTGATAGCCGCAGGAAAAGAAACCAAGAAAGATCAGCGTGTATGAGGGATCGCGAAAGGCTTTGGCGAGGATGGCGCTCAGGCTTTCCTCAAGATCGGCGCGGCTCGCGGTGGGGGCCTTCATCATCGGCAGCATGAATAGCGCCAGAAGGATCGTACCGGCGAACACCATGAACACGCCCTGCCATGGCATGACGCCCAGCAGAAACTCGGCAACCGGCGGACCGACAACCTGACCACCCGATCCCGCTGCAGCAGCGATTGCCAGCGCCATCGAGCGATGTTCATCCGAGGTGGCGCGCCCGACCATCGCCAGCACCACGCCAAAACCGGTGCCCGCGATGCCAAAGCCTACCAGAACCTCGAGCATCTGATGCCCGCCCGGTGTCACGGCATAGCTCGACATCACCAGACCCGCCGCATAGGTGACAGCACCGATGGCAATCGCCTTGCGGTCACCGATCTTTTCCGCAATCGCGCCGAAAATCGGCTGACCGATGCCCCATGCCAGGTTCTGAATGGCGATGGCCATCGAGAAATCCGTCCTGAGCCAGCCGAATTCATCGGCGATGGGGATCTGGAAAACACCGAAAGAGGCGCGGATGGCAAAGCTGATCAGCATCACCACACAGCCGCCGATCAGCACCGGAGTCAGAAGCGCATTTTGTTTCATCGCGACAGGTTCATGCGGTCGGGTTCAAAGGTCAAATGAATTTCCGTGATGGGGTGCATCCGCTTTCCTTCTGCGTGGCGGATGAGTAATGAAACGCTGATGAAAGACCTGTCTGATATCTATGCCGGTGCCGTGGCCGAAGGTTCGCTCAGGCCCGATCCGGCGCAGGCCCGCGTGATCGCGCGGCTGGATGCGCTGGCGCAGGAATTGTCCGATCTGGCACCAAGGCGCGGTTTTACCCTGTTTCGCCGTGCCGAAACCCCACCAAGGGGGCTTTATATCTGGGGGGGTGTCGGCAGGGGCAAATCCATGCTGATGGATCTCTTCTTTGAACATGCCCGGATCGAGCCGCGCCGGCGGGTGCACTTTCATGCCTTCATGCAAGAGGTTCACCAAGCGCTGCACGCGGCGCGCAAAACCGGCGTTGATGATGCAATCCTGCCGGTGGCCGAACAGATCATCGCCTCGGCCAGATTGCTGTGTTTTGATGAAATGCAGATCAGCGACATCACGGATGCGATGATCGTGGGCCGCCTCTTTGAGCAGCTCTTTGCCGCCGGGGTTGTGGTGGTGACGACATCGAACCGTGTGCCGGGGGACCTCTACAAGGATGGGCTGAACCGGAACCTGTTCCTGCCCTTCATCGACCTGATCACGGATCGGCTGGACGTGCTGCAACTCGATAGTGACACGGATTATCGGCAGGACCGCCTGTCGCGTGAAAAGCGCTACTTTACCCCGATCAATGCTAAGGCGAAGGCCGCCATGCAGGCGATGTGGGACGATCTGACCGGCGGAGAAGGCGCGCCCCTGATCCTGACCGTGAACAAGCGAGAAGTGACCCTGCCTGCGTATCGAAACGGTGTTGCCCGGGCCCGGTTCTTTGATCTCTGCGCCCGCCCGCTGGGCCCGGCAGATTACCTCGCCATCGCGGGGGCGGTACGGGTGTTGTTGCTCGATGACATACCGCATCTCAGCCGCAGCAATTTCAACGAGGCCAAGCGCTTTGTCATTCTGATTGATGCACTTTACGAGGCCCGGGTCCGGCTTATCGCCTCGGCCGAAGCGCCGCCAAACCGTCTCTATCTCGAGGGTGAGGGCGCGTTCGAGTTCGAGCGCACTGCATCGCGTCTGGAGGAAATGCAGGACGCCGACTGGGGCAGCGACGCGGGCTAACCGTTTTCGCGCAGCACCGCCCCGGCAAGGTATAGCGATCCGCATATCAGGATGCGTGCGCGCGGTTCGGTATGAATGATGTGCTGAACGGCATCTGCAACCGATAGTGCCGTCGAGGCCCGCAATCCTGCGGATCGCGCCGCCGCCGCCGTCTCTTCTGCGCTCAGCGTTGCGGCCTCGTCCGGGATGGATACGGCAACCAGTTCCCTGGCAACCGACCCGAGCGGGCGCAGATATCCGCCGACATCCTTGGTGTTCAGCATCCCGCAGATCAGAAAAGTCGGTTTCGGGGACAGACGGCCCAGCGCCTCGGCAAGGGCCTGACCGGCAGCGGCATTATGCCCACCATCCAGCCACAGTTCCGCCGTCTGCGCCACCTCGACAAGCGGGCCATGCCTCAGGCGTTGCAACCGGGCGGGCCAGCGGGCATCTGTCATTGCCGCAATGCAGACATCTTCGCCCAGAGACAGCTGGCGCAGCGCCGCAATCGCCGCGCCTGCATTCTGAACCTGATGCGCGCCGATCAGGGCGGGCATCGGCAGATCCAGCAACCCGGTTTCATCCTGATAGATCAGCCGGTCACGCTCTTCCCAGACGTGCCAGTGCTGGCCGTGGGCAAAGATCGGTGCACCAAGTTTCTCTGCCTGCGCCTCGATTACGTCCATCGCATCTTCATGCTGCGGGCCGATTACGGCGGGAACGCCGCGTTTCAGGATTCCCGCCTTTTCAAACGCGATCTCGCCCAGCGTCTCGCCCAGAAACTGTTGATGATCAATCGAGACCGGCGTGATCACCGTCAGTGCGGGTTGTGCAATAACATTGGTGGCATCCAGCCGCCCGCCAAGCCCGACCTCAAGCAGCGTGTAATCCGCCGCTTCCCGCGAAAACGCGAGCAATGCTGCCGCGGTCGTGATTTCGAAATAAGTGATCTCGGTCTCGCCATTCGCGGCGAGGCACTCATCCAGAACGGCGCTGAGCGAGGGTTCCGAAATCAGTTCGCCCGCCAGCCGTATTCGCTCGTGAAACCGGGCCAGATGGGGCGATGTATAGGCGTGAACCTGTTTGCCCGCCGCTTCAAGCCCGGCGCGGATCATGGCCTGTGTCGATCCCTTGCCGTTCGTGCCCGCGATATGAATGACAGGCGGCAGGCGGCGTTCGGGATGATCAAGTGCGGCCAGAATGCGCCACATGCGATCCAGCGTCAGATCGATGATCTTGGGATGAAAGCGCATCATCCGCTGCAGGATGATGTCGGAATGACGGGCGCTCACCCGGCGTCGTCTCCGTCCGGCTTTGCTGCCGCATCCTTGGTATCATCGCCCTCGGTCGTCCCGACCGGGGCGGGCAGATCACCTTTGACCGGCGGGCCCATGCCGCACAGCATCCGGGTTATCGAAATCAGCTCATCGCGCAAATCACGGCGATGCGTGACCCGGTCAAGCATGCCGTGATCCAAGAGGTATTCTGCCCGTTGAAACCCCTCGGGCAGCTTTTCCCGGATGGTCTGTTCGATAACGCGGGGCCCTGCAAAGCAGATCAGCGCGTTCGGCTCGGAAATATGCACGTCGCCCAGCATGGCGTAGGATGCAGTCACCCCGCCGGTGGTGGGATGGGTCAGCACGACGATATAGGGCAACCCGGCCTCTTTCAGCATTTGCACCGCAACTGTCGTGCGGGGCATCTGCATCAGGCTCAGGATGCCTTCCTGCATCCGGGCACCGCCAGCGGCGGAAAAGATGATCAGCGGACGCTTGAGTTCGACCGCACGCTCGGCCGCTGCGATAATCGCATTGCCGACATACATGCCCATGGAGCCGCCCATGAAGGAAAAGTCCTGCGCCGCCGCGACAATGGGGGTGCGTCCGATCTCACCCTCGGCCACCAGCATCGCCTCGGCTTCGCCGGTGTTCTTTTGCGCCGCTTTCATGCGGTCGGGGTACTTTTTCTGATCCTTGAAGGCCAGCGGATCAGCCACCGGTTCAGGAACTTTGACCTCCACAAATATTCCGCCATCAAACAGCGCAGCAAAACGTTCGCGCGGGCGGAATGCCATGTGATGATCGCAGGACGGGCAGACCATCAGGTTATCGGCCAATTCCCGGTGAAACAGCATCGTTCCGCATTCCGGGCATTTGGTCCACAGATTCTCGGGCATTTCGCGGCGCGAGAACAGCGAATTGATGGTGGGCCGGACGTAGTTCGAAATCCAGTTCATGAGTGCCGGGATCTTTCCGAATAGGGTTTGGTGTCAAATATGGCGTTGGCGGATTTATTGCAATCGCCGACTGACAAGGAAACGCAGTGGCAGCCACGCCGCGAGGACGATGGCCATATCCCGCAGGATGAGTACCGACAGAATATCGAACGCGCCCGGCCCGAAAGGGGTAGTATAAAGCGCAACACCCGTGATCGTCTCGTCCAGCGCGATATAGGTCAGCGCAAAGAGGTTATTGGCAAAGTGAAAGCCCCAGGCTGCACCCAGGCTGCCTGTCACTCGGACCAGATCAGCCGCCAGTAGCGCAAAAAGCGTTGTCGCCGCGATGATCAGCCACGCTGTCTGACCGGCCGCCTCATCATAATGCAATAGGCCGAATGTCAGGCTGGGCAGGATCATCCAGACAAGCGGCGACTTGTTTAGGGCAGCCAACTGTTGCTGGACATATCCGCGAAACAGTATCTCTTCCGCACCGGTCTGAATAAGAATGCCGATAAGGGTAAAGGGCAGAACGGCGATCCAGATGTCGAATGACAGGTTCGCAACCGGTTCGAAATCCGGCGGGTATACCAGTTCGAATGCGCCAAAAATGACAATGACGACCACGGCAGCGATGATGAAATCCCCGATCAGGATGCGGACAGGGCCAAGCAGTGTCCAGATATTGCGCATATGCATCGCGCGCGCCGCTGCCCAGGCACCCAGCGCCATACCCAGAAAGGTGAACAACAGCAAAATGGTACTGATCGGATTGGCACCCATGGCGCCGCCACCGAATTTGGTCTGGATCCATTCCATCCCCGCAACGCCCCAGGCGCTGCCGAAAACGATACCCAGCCAGCCGACATAAACACCGACAGCCACGGCCAGACCGGCGATCAGCCGCCAGAGCTGGGGATAGTTCCGTGCCGGGGCGACATAGGCGTCAAATGCAGCGTTCATATCCGGATTTCCTGTCGAAACGGTTTCATATTCCTACCCAGTCCACCTCAATTCGGCAATGTTGCTTGTACAGTGCGGACGGCTTTCGTATTGCAGTGGGCAACCGCGATTTCGGAGGATCTCATGCTCAAGCCGCCTTTCGACAAGAACAAGTTGCCCAGCCGCTATGTGACCGAGGGACCGGCACGCGCGCCGCATCGTTCCTACATGTACGCAATGGGGGTCAGCGAAGAAGAGATTCACCAGCCTCTGGTCGGTGTCGCCACCTGCTGGAACGAAGCAGCACCCTGCAACATCGCACTGAACCGTCAGGCGCAATCGGTCAAGATGGGGGTCAAGCAGGCCTTTGGCACCCCGCGCGAATTCACCACCATCACCGTGACTGACGGGATCGCAATGGGGCATGAGGGCATGCGGTCATCGCTGGCCTCGCGCGAAGCCATTGCCGACACGGTCGAACTGACGATGCGCGGTCATTGCTATGACGCGATTGTCGGTCTGGCAGGCTGCGACAAATCCCTGCCGGGCATGATGATGGCCATGGTCCGGCTGAACACGCCGTCGGTCTTTATCTATGGCGGGTCGATCCTGCCCGGCCGCTATGAAGGGCGCGATGTCACCGTCCAGGACGTGTTCGAAGCGGTTGGCCAACATCAGGCCGGCAATCTTTCGTCCTGCGAGCTGGAAAAACTCGAAGCCGTGGCCTGCCCCTCTGCCGGTGCCTGCGGCGGGCAGTTTACCGCCAACACGATGGCCTGTGTATCCGAGGCGATCGGGCTGGCTTTGCCCAATTCCTCTGGCGCGCCGGCACCTTACGAAAGCCGCGATCAATACGGCGAAGCCTCTGGCCGCGCGGTCATGAACCTTTTGGAAAAGAATATTCGTGCGCGCGATGTCGTGACACTCAAGTCGCTGGAAAACGCTGCGCGGGTCGTGGCCTGCACCGGCGGGTCGACCAATGCCGGGCTGCATCTGCCCGCCATCGCCCACGAAGCGGGGCTGGATTTCTTCCTTGATGATGTCTGCGAGATTTTCCGCGACACACCCTATTTCGTCGATCTCAAGCCCGGCGGCGCTTATGTCGCCAAGGATCTTTACGAGGCCGGCGGCGTACCCGTCGTGATGAAGGAATTGCGCAAGGCAGGCCTGATCCACGAGGATTGCATGACTGCAACCGGACGCACCATGGGCGAAGAACTGGACTTGGTTGAACGCGAGGCCGATGGCCGCGTGATTTATCCGGTCGAAACACCCATTTCGACCACCGGCGGCGTTGTCGGGCTCAAAGGCAATCTCGCGCCGGATGGGGCCATCGTCAAAATCGCCGGCATGGCGGATGAGGATATCGTCTTTACCGGCCCGGCACGTGTATTCGAATGCGAAGAGGATGCCTTCGAGGCGGTGCAGAAACGCACCTACAAAGAGGGTGAAGTGATCGTTATCCGCAACGAAGGGCCCGCAGGCGGCCCGGGCATGCGCGAAATGCTGTCGACCACCGCCGCACTCAGCGGTCAGGGCATGGGCAAGAAGGTCGCGCTGATTACTGACGGGCGTTTTTCGGGTGCGACGCGCGGTTTCTGCGTGGGCCACGTTGGCCCGGAATCCGCCCATGGTGGCCCGATTGCGCTGATCAAGGACGGCGACATGATCACCATCGACGCACCCAAGGGTGAAATCAGCGTCGATCTTGATGACGCGGAACTAGCCAGACGGCGCGCCGACTGGGCGGGCCCGCGCGAGACGATCTATGCCAGCGGTGCGCTTTACAAATATGCGCAGCTGGTTGGCGAAACATATAAAGGGGCGGTAACCCATCCGGGCGGCAAAGCAGAACGGCATGTCTATATGGACCTCTGAGATCGGGCGACACAGGCGGTATTTGGCGCTGGGGTTCCTTGTTACTCTGGCGGCGTGTTCAGGCGGCTTTCGGTCAACCGAAGGCGGAACCACGCGCACCAACCTGCCATTTGCCCGCAAGGCCCCGACCTCGGTCGCGGTCAGCAGCAAATCGGTTGTGATCGCCGGACCTGCCGGATTTTGCGTCGACAAGTCGGCCACCCGCGACTCGGACACGACGTCATTCGTTCTTTTGGGAACCTGTAGCAGCCTGTCCCGCAGCCGCGATGTTTCGCTACCCGATGTCAAGGCCGTACTGACCGCGACCGTTGGCGGGCCGGGCTCTTCGCAGGAAAGCGAGCTGAACGCCGCGACGCTTGATGGTTTCTTTCGGTCCGAGCCCGGGCGCAATGTCCTGAGCCGCAATGGGAATGCCGACGGTGTCGAGGTCACGGATTCCTTTTTCAGCGATCAGACCTATTTCGTTTATTCCACGGAAACACCCGGCCCAAACGGATTTCAACCTGCATACTGGCGCGCCGTGATGGACGTGAATTCCCGCCTTGTTTCCCTGACCGTGCAGGGCCTGACGGATGAACCGATTGGCCCCAAGGCAGGCCTGCAGACCATGACGGAATTCGTCAATTCCGTACGCAATGCCAATAACGGTGTTGAAGACGTGGAAGAAACCGAGGTTGCCACCGCCGAACGCTATGATCCGCCACCCGAACGCGTCAAACCCGCGCGTGCCCAACCCACGCTGGGGGCGGTGCTGAACGGTATCGGAATTTTAAGACGAATTGTGAACTGAATCGTTTTCGATTCGACAAAATGATTGTATCTGAATTGGAAACAATCCTGTAAGTTCATCGGATGATTGGACGAATTAAAGAGCTTGTTTCGCATTCGCGCCACGGTCGCACCATGCGGGCGCTCGCTCAGCGTATCGATGCGGCCGAAACCATCGACCTGCATCACCTGCGCGTATTGCGCGAGCTTGCCAAGCGGCAGCGCAGCCGGATCGACAGGCTCTTGTTCGTTGCTGACAGCCGCCTGTCACGGTCACTCAGAAACGCACATGCCATCAAGAAACCCATGTATTGCGACTGGGCCTATCGCCCCGAGATCTGGCGGGGACCATTGGCGCCGCCGGGCTTATCCGCGGTGGAAACCCAGACGGGTTTCGGCAATGAAGCGACGATATTTCACGATTGCCGCATCAGCGAACTGACGCTCAGGCAGTTGCGCAACACCCGAGAGGCAGATCTTTCACCTTATGGGCTGCGTCTGGATATCTTTCGATTTGACGGCTCATTCATGTCGCTGGTGGTTGAACTGCCGCCTTCCGCGACAGAGGGTCTCAAGCTGACCCATGTCATTCGCGTTGATACCGTCATCCAGACGGAAAAACCGCTGGAGATATTCATCCGTCTGAACGTCAAGCACGGGCCGAATACCGAGCAGATCGTGCGCGAACTGCCCCTGGGACAAGAGGAGGTGATGGTCGAATTCGACCTCGCCTATACCAAGATCAACGAAAAACGGATCGAGAAAATGTGGGTGGATGTCATTTTTGAAGGGCCCGAGATGAATCAGGTCATGATCCGCGATCTGACGATCACCCGTCGGCCACGGGCCGAGCTTTGAGGATCGAGGGATGACAGAGGTAACATTGACCAAGGTCCGGCTGATCGAAGGCACCTGGGAAGGTCTGCTTCAATATTCAGGTGACGACATCGCGAAAGAACCTGATATCGAAGTCATCCACCATCAGGAAGTGCTCAAAAATCTGGATATCAAGAAGGTGATTGATCGCGAGGGCGCTTGGTCGATCCGTGTTCCGGTTCCGGTTGAATGTCTGTCGGACGGTGTTCAGACATTTTTGATTCGCGACAAACAAAGCAGCGAAACTTTGAACAAATTTGCAATTGTTGCCGGCGAGCCGCTCGAAGATGATATCCGTGCCGAGGTTACGCTGTTGCGCGAAGAGCTGGACATGCTCAAGCGCGCCTTTCGCCGTCATTGTCTGGAAACGCTTGGCTAACGCGGGCGGGCCTTGACCCGGTCAGCTGCCCCAGGTCGGGTGAAAATTGTCTGCAGGACTGAGCGTAAAGATTTCGTACCCGTCGGCGGTCACGCCAATCGAGTGTTCAAACTGTGCCGAAAGCGATTTGTCGCGCGTCACCGCCGTCCAGTCATCGGCGAGAATCTTGGTTTCCGGGCGGCCCAGATTGACCATCGGCTCAATGGTGAAAAACATCCCCTCTTCCAGCACCGGGCCGGTGCCCGGTCTGCCGTAATGCAGGACATTTGGCGGTGCATGAAATACCCGGCCCAGCCCGTGACCACAGAAATCGCGCACCACGGACATGCGGTGGGATTCGACGAATGACTGTATCGCCGCACCAATATCGCCAAATGTGTTGCCGGGCCGAACCATCTCGATCCCTTTGAAAAGCGCGTCATGCGTGACCTGCATCAACCGCTCGCTCTTGCGGTTCAGACGGCCTGCCAGAAACATGCGGCTGGTATCACCGTACCAGCCGTCCAGAATGACGGTCACATCGATATTCAGAATATCGCCATCCTTGAGCACTTTGGGTCCCGGGATACCATGACAGACGACATGGTTAACGCTGATGCAGCTGGCATGCTGATAGCCCTTGTAGCCGATCGTGGCCGAAACGGCACCGGCGTCGGTAACCATCTGCGTGATGACCCGGTCAATCTCCGCCGTGGTCTGGCCGGGAAACACCAAAGGCGCCATGGCGTCCAGTATCTCGGCAGCCAACCGGCCAGCCCTGGCCATGCCTTCAAAATCGGCGGGCTGGTGAATGCGAATGCCGTCTTTTGTCACCGGGCCGTTATGTCTGTCGTCCACGCGCAGGATCCCCCAGGCTGAGTTGACCTGCTATATAGGCAAAGTTGATTTGCAGGGCCAGACCACGCAACGCCACACCGTCAGGATTGATAATATCCCCGTGCATCAAAGGCCCCGCCAACCCCGTATCGGCGCTGCATTTTCGTGTCGAAGCGCGTAAGGACAAGCCCGCCTACCTGAACCCCGATCTTGCCGAGAGAGCCGATCCCCGTGCGCACGAGCGACTCGTGCGTGTGATCCCAGCGCACGCAATAAAGGATCGCATCCGCATGCGGTGCCGCCACCCGTGCATCGGGCACCACCAGTATGGGCGGCGTATCGATGATCACGACGTCATAGAATTTGCGCGCGTCGCGGATCAGCCGGGCATAGCCGCGCCCGGACAGAATGTCAGCGGCATTAGAGGTGTCGGCCATGCCCGCAAGATAGTCGATACCCAGCTTGTCATCGCTCATCACCGCCGCGCTCAGCGCCACGCGGCCGCGCACCACATCGGCAACGCCCCCCACCGTTGGCATGGCGAAATAGCTGTGAAAAGTCTGTCGTCTGAGATCGCCCTCGATCAGCAGCACCTTCTTGTCCAGTCCTGCCATGCTCTGCGCGAGGCCCAGCGACAGTGTCGTCTTGCCTTCTTTGGGAACCGAAGAGGTGATCATGATCACCTTGGGCTCTTGTTTGCCGCCGATCATGATCGAGGTTCTGAGGTTACGAATGGCCTCGACAGCAGCCGAATTCGGCTTGCGGATGAGGTATTTCAGGACGGATTTCCGCCGCCGGGGCGGAAAGCGCGGGATGACACCCAGCACCGGCAGGCCGGTCGCTTCTTCCAGTTGTGCCTCATTGCGGAATACGACCAATCCGGCCTCACGCGCCAGCACGACCATTGCGGCAAAAATCATCGACAACACCCCGGCCATCAGGGTCGCCAGCCCCACCCGCGGACGCGATGGCAGCTCGGGCTGTTCGGCGCGCGTCAGGATGCGGCTGTCAGCCTGCTGAATGCCCTGCTGCACGCTCGTTTCCTTGAGCCGCGAGAGGAAATATTCATAGATCTGGCGGCTGGCATCGGCCTCTCGGGCGAGTTCCTCGAGCGTGACGAGGTCCTGGGATTGACGGCTGATCCGTTGTTCGAGGTCCTTTTCCAGATTGGTCAGCGCCGCGATCTGCTGGATCTGGCGCGGTGTCTGCACGGCGGGGCGGGTCGGGTCGCCCTGGCGCGCACGAATTCTGATCCGCACATCCTTGAGCTGCTGCGAAAGTGCCTCCAGCGTATCTTCGTTGATCAGCTCCATCTCAGCTGAAAACGAAGCCGCCGCCGACTCGGCCCGTTGCAATTCCTGTTTCAGCGTCGCCACCCTGTCCGTCAGCCACGACGCCGCCTGTTCCGTGGCCAGAAACTTGGTTTCGATCTGGCGCTCGATATAGATATCGGCCAGCGTGTTGATGATCCGGGCCGCCTTTTCGGGTGAGGCGCTTTCCATCACCAGCTCGAATACCATGCTGTCGGGCACATTGCGCACGGTGATCTGCTCGGACAGCTGGTCAATGGTCAGCGTACGCGCGCGCCGTTCGGATGGTTCTGCCTTCGGCGCGAATTCTGTCAGGAAAGGCATCCATTCGGACGCCACTGACCGGATTATTTCCGGGATCCCGTCAGGGCGCAGCTGGCTGTTGAATTCCGGATCGTCGGTCAGCCCCTCTGCCGCCACCACCGCCGACAAGAGAGAGCGGGATTTCAGCACCTCAACCTCGGTATTGACCAGCGTATTGTCCCCGGTTGACCCCTGCAGCAGCGCGTCAAGCTGAATGACGGGTTTTGACTCGGCTTCGAGCACGAGAACCGCTGTCGCCTCAAATGCAGGCACAGCGATATTGACGGCCCAGCCCCAGCCGGCAAAGGCCCCCAGAAATCCCAAAAGACCGATGATGATTTTTCCACGCCAGAGCGTCGACAGCGCCTGCCGCAGATCGAGGGAATCGTCCGTGTCAGTGGCGCTGTCCGGTGCGCCCGACAGCCGCACGGGCAACCGCAAACCGGTCATAGGTGCGTTCATGAATCCCCCGGACTTAACTCGATTTTGAGGGAGATTAGCGGCGGCGAATGGATGAATTCTTAATACGGTCAGGCTTTTCTGCCGGGCGATAAGGATCGAGAGACATGACAGATCAGGATATTTGCCTTTATCGGCCGCAGGTTGGCAACCCAGATCGGAAGGGCCGCGCAATCCGGTATCGCGATGGCGCCAAACGGGTGCTGGATATCGGCCTCGCGCTGGCCCTTGTTCCGGTGATCGCACCGGTGGTCGGCATACTTTGGCTTTGGGTTCGGCGTGATGGCGGGCCCGGTTTTTTTGGCCATGCCCGTGTGGGGCAGGATGGCAGGCTGTTTAGTTGCTGGAAACTCAGAACAATGTGTTCCGATGCGGATCAGCGACTGCGCGATCACCTCAGGGATGACCCCAACGCCGCCCGCGAATGGGCGCAGAGCTTCAAGCTTTCGCGCGATCCGCGCATAACCCATCTGGGACGTTTGTTGCGGGCAACATCGCTGGACGAACTGCCGCAGCTTTGGAATGTCCTTCGCGGAGAGATGAGTCTGGTTGGCCCCCGCCCTGTCACCAAGCGGGAACTCATGCAATATCAGGGGTATGATTGGGCCTACCTGTCCTGTCGTCCCGGTATCACCGGCCTCTGGCAGGTATCGGGGCGCAATGATGTCACCTATGATCAGCGTATCCGGATGGATGCGTCATATCTCTTTCGCATGTCTGTCTGGCTGGATATGCGTATCCTGCTGCGCACCCTTGGTGTGATCATCGCCCGTACTGGCCGATAGCGGCGGTCATATCGCGCCACGCCGCCACCTGCCTATCGGGGGAACCACACCCGCGCGCCACCAAAGCATCAGTGCAGAGGCTGCACTCAGCGTGGCCGTCGTGCCCATCACCGCGAGGCTCAGCCATAACGCACCAGATTGCGCTGCCAGGATCAGTAGGGGCAGCGTGGGCAACCCTAGGGCGAGGGTCAGGCGAAAACGCAACTCCTCCCGCCCGCCCATCATCATGATCAACCCGGTCGCACCAAATAGTGCGGGTATGGCGTGGCTGACGATAAGGCCAACCTGTACCGCCAGCGCCCGGCCCGGATCGAACCCAAGGTGCGGGATCATGATCAGCGACAGCCCCACGGCAAGGATGCCCGAAACGGCACCCAGGCGCAGGAACCATCGGTTCACGCCCAGGGCCGCCCCCTGCGGATCCCCCCGCCCGAAACCCCGCGATACATCCGGGCCGAATACTGTACGCAACCCGTCGAACCCCAGATCCACGATACCCGCAATCCGGCGGAGCGTCAGGTAGAGCCCGGCCTCGGCAGGTGCCAACACCAGCGCCGCCGCGACGATATCGAGCTGCGGAAACACGAAACCGGCAAACTGTCCGCGCCAAAGGCCAAGAACGGGTGGATCAGGCGTGATCCGTGGCCAGCGCCGCCAGACCAGCACACCAAGCCCCGCCATCAGAACCAGCGCGACGGCACCAATGGCCAAACCATGGATGATCAGATAGCTGAAGGGGCCGGAACCGGCCCCGAGGAGCGTCGTGACAAATAGCAGGGGCAGGGCCGATGAAACGACACTCTGAAACCCCAGCGCAAGCGCAATCCGCCCCCCCGCGCGCAACCCTGCCGCACAGATCAGAACCGTGGTCCAAGCAAAACCCGAAAAAGCAATGACCATCACTTGCACCGGACTGCCCAAAGACGGAAGCAACCTCACCTCTGAAATCACCAAGAGCACAAGAACCCAGCCAAGGCCCAAGGGCAGCGCGCGGCAGAGTGAGCGGTACACCAGCCGGGCAATGGCGCGCTGTGATCGTGCGCGGGCGCCGTCGCGTATTATCAGCTGAACCCAGCCTGCCGCCATCAGTCCGCCGCCGAAATGAGACAGCGCCAGCCCCGCCATAAGCTGACCGAATGCCGCGGGCGGCAGCCGGGTACTCAGTACCCAGACGTAGAGCAGGCCAATCGCGGCACCGCCGGCCTTGAGGGCGATACTGGTGGCGATCCTAGTCTGCATATTGCACCCTCGGCCCATGCTGTGATCCGGGTGTGCTTGCGCGCAGCAGAGGCCCTGCCGTGGCAATCGCGGCCGGCAAAGACAGCCAGAGCCAGCTTGCGTAGATGCCCCGATATCCCGAAACCAGAAGGGCCGAGGCAAAACTGCCAAAGGCCAGCAGGAACAGCCCGGCCTGAACCGGATCGTGACGCATGAAATAGGCGCGTATCATGGCAAGACCGGCGATCGAGAAATGCAGGACCGCCATCCAGCCCTCTTCGAATATGCGCCCGACAATCTGGGAATTCACCCCGCTGGGCAGAGAGCCGAATTTCAGGTCGAACTGCCGGACAACCTGATAGGCGCGGGTGCGGATTTCCGCGTTATCGCCGACGCCCACGCCGAAAACCTCACCCGAGACCAGCGGCGACAGCCCGGCGATGATCGAGGAAAGCCGCATGGCAGCCGAGCGTTCCGCCGCCGCGCTTTCCAGCCGCTCTGCATAGAAACTGTTCAGGAAGAGGCCCAGAAACAGCGCAACTGCTCCGGCCATACAAGCAGCCAGTACAACCGATTTCAGATTGGCCCGGCAGACCTTGGCCAGGGCCATGGCAATAAGCAGGGGCAACAGGACCAGAACACTTGTCGAACGGCTGAGCAGCAGGACCAGTCCAAACAGCGCCAGCAAAAACACCATGCGGCGGCGGGTACGGTTCGAACTGCCCCTATGCAGCAAGAGGGCAAGCGCCACCCCGAATGCCATCACGATATGGGTGGCGAATGTCGACACCTCGGGCAAGAGCGCGAAACCGCGCCCGTATTGCGGCGGCAGGCTGAAGGCCGGGTTGTTGCGAAAATCAAGCAGCGCTGCACCAAAGGTGATCTGCGCCAGAAAAAGCAGCGATGACAGCAGCGCTGCCAGCAGGAAACCGTTGACAATTCCCCTGCGTCCACCCGGCCGATGCGCCACGAGGAAGATCATCACCACAAAGGGCAGCCCCAAAAATACCGTCCACCCCAGCATCAACAGATTGGCGCCATTCGTTACCCAAGACAACATGAGCGACGCGTATCCCGTGGCGACAATCCAGAACACGGGCGTATTGAGTTGCCGCAGCATCAGCAAACCCAACGGGAAGAAGGCCAGCACAACCAGATCCAACGGTTGTAGCGGCGGCAGGCCCCGAACAGGCAGGCTGTAGGCCGGGAGCCAGAGGGTGAACCCGGCCAGAAACCCCCATACCGTCAGCAGCTTTTTGGGGGATGTATCCACTATGCCACCTCGAGCCGCGGCAAGAGTTCGGCAGCGATCTGAGCCTCGAAATTCACGGCCTGATGCAGGGCAGGCGACGCCAGCAGACGCGCCCTAAGCGCCGCAATCTCTGCCTCGGTCGCGGTGATGATGTGGCAAAGACGGGCTTTGGCATCGGCGAAATCCCTGAACCTGAGCGCACTGGGCCGGACCAGTTCGCGCACGCCACCGCCGTCAAATACCAGCGGCACGACACCCGCGGTAATCATCTCGCCGACGGCAATCCCGAAATGTTCGTGGCGATAGCAATGCAGCCCTGTCCGCGCACGGCAAAGAATTTCCGCGATCTCTTCGCGGCTGGCATCGGGGACAAAGCGGATGGCGGGGTGATGACGGTATCGCCAGACCAGCCAGCGGCCATAGATGGTGTTTGCGCGGCCTATGATCGTCAGATGCACGGGCAGGCCCTCTTGGCGCAGGGCATTGCACAGCCGGATGGCAAATCCGAGGTTCTTGTTGCGCACCAGACGGCCCAGCGCCACGATCCCGAACCTGTCGCGTCGAGCAGGTTTATTCGGAATGGGTCGCAACCGGGGATAGATCACCGCGTCGGTGCGACGGCCGGTCAGAGACCTGATCATGCCGGCAGACCATTTGCTGTTGGTCAGCACCAGCCCCCGGCCAACACCGGATGACCCCCTGTAACCCGCGATCCTGCGACACATGCGGATATAGAGCGATTTCAGCACCCTGAGCATCGCCGGTCGATCCGCATAGCCCAGAACGTCAATCGCCCGGCGATCGGTCGAAAAAATCGCCGGCGCATGGTAAAGCGTTGCCGCCAGATTAGGCAGTTCCGGCCCTTCGCCGTAGCTGTAGATAATCTTGTCATACGGTTTCGCGATCCGCCGCGCATACCGGCAGACCAGCGCATATTTAAACAGATGCAGTTGGCGCAGCATTGGCAGATGACCGGGCAGCAGCCGCAGATCAAACCGACGCCTGCCATCCTGCGTACTCAGCCCGCGAATGTCCAAGAGGTCGACGGTTGCGCCCGTATCACGTAACTGATCCCGGATGGCGGCGGCAAAGGCTTCGGCACCGCCTCCCGCCGACATATCGCCGTGTACGATCAGGATATTCATTCTGTGCCCAGCGCCCTCTGCAGCGCCCGGATTTCGGCCGGGCTGACATCGCCGGGCGGGCAGGGGGTAAAGTACCAGTCGCGGATGGTTGATTTCAGGCGCATGGGACACCAGCGGCGCAACATCGTCTTGAGCCCGGTTGAATAGAGGAAACGGTTCAGCGCGGGCAGGCGGGGCGTCAGACTCTCGTTCCGGGCGGTGATCGCCATGTCGAACCCCCCGGGGTCGATACGCAGAAACCCGGCGATCCGTTCCAGCACCCTGCCCGCATCGACAGACAGTTCCTCAAAGGTCAGATGCAGGACCTGTCCCGATGGAAATACCGCATCAACTCGGGCACAAGCCTCTGCCTGCGCCGAGGGACGGATCAGATACTTCGCCCCTTCGGGCATCCGGTCATGCAGTTCCGTATCCAGTTCGCGCCGCAGCGAACCGGTTGCACGCCCGGTCCGGCGGGCCAGCCGATAATGCGACAGCGCCCGCGCAAACGGGTCGCGCGTCAGCGTGATGATGCGCGACGTCGCGCAATAGTCACGGATCAGTTCTGGTGCCAATTTGCAGGGCAGATAGCTGGTCGAGGCATCCAGCCGCCATGCGGTGCCAAGCGGTTGATAGAGCGCCTCGTAATCCTGCCGGGTACGGAAAACGGCAAATTGCGCTGGCCTGCGGTGCACCCGGGCGACATAGCGCGCCGGATCGACATCGTTCAGATGCGCGCGCCTGACGTAATCTTCCGGAAAATCATGCGCAGCGAAATGATTGGGCTCTTTGACCGGGGGCATCGCAATGGCCGGATGACTGTCCAGCCAACGGGCAAGCTGCGTGGATCCCGTTCGGGGGGCCGCCAGCAGAAAGAGGTTCGGTCCCGCCATCAGATCTCTGCCCGCCGGGTCGGAAAGACCGGAACCGATCCGGGCCGCATTTCCCAAAGCAGCCCGGCCCCAAAAGCAAAGTGCGTTGTGAGCGCCAGCAGGAATATCCGGATCGGGTTGGCCCCGTGCCTGACTGCCGCAATCACCGATATCAGCGCCACCAGCCCGGCATAGGTCAGGCCCGGCAGCGCCATCGCAGGTAAAACCGGAGCCAAAATCAACGAAGAGACCGTTGTCAGCATTGTCAGGACAGGCAGCAACTGGCGCAGTTTCGGCAGGCTCCGGTGTTTGCGCATATTCTGCGCCCGACCGACACCGTTACGAAACATCTGGCGTGCAACCGCCCACAGACCGGCGCGGGGTGCATATTGAACGGGCCAGCGGTTTTCCAGAAATATGCGTCCGCCTGCCCGCAAAAGGCGCGTGTCAAATTCGGCGTCTTCGTTGGCCGCAAGCCGGGTGTCATAGCCGCCAAGTTCCAGAAATCGACTTGTGCGGAACAGGGCATGATGCCCGTGCGCGACCCAGCCGCGACACGATGCCCGACGGTGGGCGGCACCGCCATGTCCAAGCCAGCTCTTCTGCAGAGCCGCGTTTGCGCCGCGCCAACCGCCCGACCCGGTGGCAATCAGCGGAACCACGACACTGTCGGCATCCTGATCGGCCATGCATCGCAACAGCCCCTGAATATACCCCTCGGGATAGCGGGCATGGGCGTCGAGCCTGAATAGCAACCCGATCCCCCGGCTGTCTGCCAGACGCGCGGCCATGTTCACGGCAAATGACTGATGGCCCTCGGGGTTTCGAAGCAGCGCCAGCGCCGGATCATCCTGTATCAGGGTCTCAACATATTCGGGCGTGCCATCGGTGCTGCCACCATCGACGACCCAGACGGGGGCATCAGGCGCATCGCGGCGGATATCGGCCAGCACCCCCGGAATTGACCAGCGCTCATTCAGCGCCGGTATGATGATCACATATCGTGCGGTCACGTCGCCCCCCATAGACGAATTTCCGTCTGACTAGTGGCCGCCGACCCTGAACATAGACTTAACAAAGCCGCCAGTTCACGGGGACAGGCACATCGATCTCATTAAAGATTTCATAAATCGCATGCGGAACTCGGGGCATCTGGCCAGCCCGGCCCCAAGGCCATATATCCACTCAAAAGGCAGGAGAGCCATCAATGCCCAACCCCTCAGCCGCCATGCTGGTGATCGGCGATGAAATATTGTCGGGCCGTACCCGCGATGCCAACATGTATCATCTGGCCGGCAGGCTGACCGAGCACGGGATTGACCTGTGCGAAGTACGGGTGATCGGCGATGCGCCGGAACGGATCGCCGAAACGGTCAGGACGCTCTCGTCGCAATATGATCACGTCTTTACATCGGGCGGGATCGGCCCCACCCATGACGACATGACAGCGGATGCCGTGGCCCTTGCCTTTGACACCCCAATTGATATCCGCGCCGATGCCCGCGAGATTCTGGCGCAACACTACGCGGCATCCGGGCGCGAACTGAACGCGGCGCGGCTGCGCATGGCGCGGATACCCGAGGGTGCGTTGCTGATCGACAATCCGATATCCGCCGCGCCCGGCTTTAGCCTTGGCAACGTGCATGTCATGGCTGGCGTGCCCGCGATATTCGCCGCGATGGTTGCCTCGGTTTTACCGGGCCTGACGGGTGGTCAGCCACTGATTTCGCGGACGCTCAGGATCGAGCGCGGAGAGGGCGATATCGCCGCAATACTGGGCGCACTGGCATCAGATTTCGACGATCTTTCGATGGGCTCATACCCGTTTCAGAACGACGGTGTTCACGGAACCAACATTGTCATTCGCGGTACCGATCCCGATCAGATCGAACGCGCCGCTGCCCGTCTGGAAGAACAAATCGCAAAGATGTCATGAACCGGCCTGATGCAGCACGTCTTCTTGCCGTTACCGAGGCGACATGGCCTGCCGCGCTGACCGACGTGGCCGGCCCGTGGGCGATCAGAACAGGACTGGGCGGAGGCAAGCGCGTGAGCGCGGCAACCACGCCCGTGCCGGTCACCGGGGCCGATATCGATCTGGCCGAGCACGAGATGCAGCAGCGTGGCCAGCGCCCCCTTTTCATGATTCGCGATGGCAATGATGATCTGGACAGCGCTCTTGCCGCGCGCGGATACGAGGTGATCGACCGCACCCTCATTTATGTCATCCAAGCAAAGGCGCTCGGTGGTGCATTACCGCCGCTCAGCGGTATTCGTAACTGGCCCGCGCTGGAAATATGCCGCGAGATCTGGGCCGAGGGTGGTATCGGACCGGCCCGGATCGCCGTGATGGAGCGGGCAGTGGCCCCCCGGACATGTCTGCTTGGTCGGGTGAGGGACCGCCCCGCCGGCACCGCCTTTGTCGCACTGGATGGTGATGTCGCCATGATACATGCCATCGAGACGCTGGCGCGGTTCCGGCGGCAGGGCGTGGCGCGAAACCTGCTCTGCCATGCCGCGAACTGGACGATTGAACAGGGCGGAACATGGCTCAGCCTTCTGACAACCGGCGAAAACCTGCCTTCCAATGCCCTTTACCGGTCCTTGGGGATGTTGGAGATCGGCCAATACCACTATAGGATCGCTCCGGACTCACGCAGCAACGACCGCTAGACAGAACCGCATGAACGACAGACCAACCGCGCTTGCGCTGGATCAGATTGATCCCCTGCCTGCCGAAACGCAGAAATATTTCGATATCTGTATCGACAAGCTGGGCATGGTGCCCAATGTGCTGCGTTCCTATGCGTTTGATATCGACAAGCTGAATAGTTTCACGGCGCTGTACAACGATCTCATGCTGGGCGACAGCGGCCTGACCAAGCTGGAGCGCGAGATGATCGCAGTGGCCGTTTCTTCGGTAAATCGTTGTTTTTATTGCCTTGTCGCCCATGGTGCCGCGGTGCGTCAACTGTCGGGCGATCCTATTCTGGGTGAACAGCTGGTTATGAATTACCGCACTGCCAGTCTGGAACCGCGACAGCGCGCCATGCTGGATTTCGCCGTCATGATGACCGAGGGAAGTGCCCGCATCGAAGAGCCGGACCGCCAGGCGCTGCGCGATGTGGGTTTTTCCGACCGCGACATCTGGGACATCGCAGCGGTTGCCGGATTTTTCAACATGACCAACCGCATGGCATCGGCGGTCGATATGCGCCCCAATGACGAATATCACGGGCAGGCCAGATGAGGGCAGGCTGTGCGATCATCGCCGGTCTGCTGGTTGTCAACGGCCACGCCGCCCTGGCGGTCGAGCTGAAATTGCCCGAGGCCGCTACCGTGACGGCCACGGAAACCGCTGATTTCACCAGCATGCAACTGGCTATTGGTCCGTGGAAGGATGATGATCTGCTCACGATCTGGGCCGAAGGTGCCCTGACGCGCCGTGCCATCCGGATCGATGCCTATGACACCACGACATCTGAACTATCAGGTCAGCTCAGGAACCAGCTGGTCGACGAAGGGTTCGATATCCTGTTTGAATGCCGCGATGTGGAATGCGGCGGGTTCGATTTCCGGTTTCAGACCCGCGTCCTGCCCGAGCCCGACATGCATGTGGACCTTGGCGATTACCGCTATATCTCGGCCCAGCGCGCCGGTGAAACACGCCCGGAATATATCAGCCTGCTGATCAGCCGCAGCATCGAAACCGCCTATGTGCAGATTGCCGAAATCGGTGGGAACCAGCAGGTTAGCCCGATCTCGGTCCTGTCGTCCAAGGCGCCGCCGGACCAGATCACCGGCGATCTGGCAGCCGAGCTTGAGCTTAGTGGTTCGATCGTGCTGCGCGGGCTTGCCTTTCCCACCGGATCGTCCAGGCTTGCCGATCAGGGATATGCCGTGCTCAAAGAGCTTGCAGAATACCTGAATGCCAATCCCGAGCGAAAAATCATGCTGGTGGGCCACACCGATTCCGAAGGTTCGCTGAGCGGTAATGTTTCCTTGTCGAAAAAACGCGCAAAATCCGTTGCCCGGCGCCTGATCGAAACCTACGGCGTCGATAAATCTCAGGTCTCATCGGACGGTGTCGGGTTCCTTGCCCCGCGCGCATCCAACCTGACGCCCGAAGGCCGCACGGAAAACAGACGGGTCGAGGCCATTCTGACCTCGACCCAGTAACCACTCCAAGCGGTATTGATATCAGATCGGCTGATCCTGATCTGCGAAATGCGCGACAAGAAAATCGATGAATGACCGCACCTTGGGCTGGGTAAACCGGCCCGGCGGATAAACGGCATAAATCCCCAGACGTTCGGCGGGCTGATCGGTCATCGCTTCGGCGACCAGGCCTTCCTCGAGGGATTCGCGATACAGAAATGATGGAAGATAGGCGATACCCAGCCCCGAAATTGCCGCGTTCAGCAGGGACTGGCCATCATTGACCGTCAGCCAGCCGGCGCTGCGCACATGACGCTTTTCCCCCGACGGCGCGGTCAGTTTCCATACATTGCCATTGGACTGGTTTGAATAGTGCAGCAGCATATGCTCGTTCAGATCGTCGATCTTTTCGGGCATGCCGTATTCCTTGAAATACTTGGGCGATGCGACCATGCGTTTGGTTGTTTCGGCGATCTTGCGGCTGCGCAGGGTGCTGTCTTCCAGCTCTCCGATGCGGATGGCCATGTCGAACCCTTCGGAAATCAGTTCGACAAAGCGGTTGTTCAGCACCATGTTCACAGTGATATCGGGATATTCGGCCAGAAAATCACCGATAATCGGCGAAAGGTGGTTCACCCCGAAATCCGTTGCAACCGAGACCCTTAGCGGACCGCTTGGGGCTGATTGCATCGACGCCACAAGATTATCGGCCTCGCCCGCATCGTTCAGCACGCGCCGGGCGCGATCATAATAAACCAGACCGATTTCCGTGGGGCTGACGCGGCGTGTTGTGCGGTTCAGCAGACGCGCACCCAGACGGGCCTCAAGCGATGACAGATATTTTGATACGGCAGACTTCGAGATGCCCATTTTCTTGGCAGCATCGGTAAAGCCTCCCTGATCGACAACCGTTGCGAAGGCCTCCATTTCCTTGAGTCTATCCATTACACGTTCTCACCGTTACTCTTATTCATACTCACAAGGTCCATCCCACCCGTCGGACAGGCGTTTTATCGCGCTCAAATCTGGCACGAATGCGGTGGCGTTCGGACAATACCGGGGTAATTCGGCGGATCGTTTAGGGCGGGCGAACAGTTCAACAACCGTTCACGAAATGGGTGGGTCCGTTGTCGGATCAGAGGCGCGCAGCCAGTCTTGTACCCTGATCAATGGCCCGTTTCGCATCAAGTTCGGTCGCCAGATCGGCGCCCCCGATCACATGCACGCTCTGCCCGGATTCCAACAATGCATCGGCCAGATCACGCTGGGATATCTGACCTGCACAAAGGACGATCGTGTCCGCCTCGATCACCATCGGGTTCTCGCGCGCGGGCCCTGTGCTGATATGCAGCCCTTTTTCACTGATCGCCTCGTAATTCACGCCGGCCTTCATCCTGACATCGCGCATCGCCAGTGCCGCCCGATGAATCCAGCCCGTCGTCTTGCCCAGCCGCCGCCCGGGTTTTTCCGCCTTGCGCTGCAACAGCGTCACCGCCCGCGCCGGGGGCGATGGGCGGGGGCCGTCACCGGCCAGGCCGCCGCGTTCGGCCGCAGGGTCCGCAATACCCCATTCCCGCCGCCATGCCGCCGGGTCGAGCGTGGTGCTCTTGCCCTGATGCACCAGAAATTCGGCCACATCGAACCCGATACCGCCCGCACCCACGATGGCCACGTGCTGACCCACCTCGGCGCCGCCCTTCAGAACATCAATATAGTTCAGCACGTTGGCACCGTCCTGCCCGTCGATCTCCGGGTCGCGGGGCAGGACCCCGGTGGCGACGACAACCTCGTCGAACCCTGTCAGATCATCCGCATCGACGCGGTGGTTCAGCCGCAGATCGATACCCGAATGGTCCAGCATGGTTTGATAATAGGAAATCAGCCCGTGAAATTCCTCTTTTCCCGGCACCTTTTTGGCCATGTTCAGCTGGCCGCCGATCTCATCCGCCTGTTCAAATAGCGTGACGTCATGCCCGCGCGCATCCGCCGTCAGTGCCGCCGCCAGCCCCGCCGGGCCTGCACCCACCACCGCGATCCTTCGCGGCGAAGGGGTGGGATCGACCGCAAGCTCGGTCTCATGGCAGGCGCGCGGATTGACCAGACATGTCGACAGCTTGCCGCTGAATGTGTGGTCAAGACAGGCCTGATTACAGGCGATGCACGGGGCAATCCGTTCAGCCTGCCCGCGATGCGCCTTGGCCACGAAATCCGCATCCGCGAGAAAGGGCCGCGCCATCGACACCATGTCGGCGCAACCCTCGGCCAGCACGGCTTCGGCAATCTCGGGCGTGTTGATCCGGTTCGAGGTGATCACGGGGATGCCCACCTCTCCCATCAGTTTGGCCGTTACCCAGCTGAATGCCCGGCGGGGCACGCTGGTGGCAATTGTGGGGATGCGTGCCTCGTGCCAGCCGATACCCGTGTTGATGATCGAGGCTCCCGCCTTTTCCACCGCCCGCGCCAGCAACACCACCTCGTCCCAGGTGGAACCGTCGGGTATCAGATCAATCATCGACAACCGGTAGATAACGATGAAATCCGCCCCGACTTCGGCGCGTACCCGGCGCACGACCTCGACCGGCAGTCGCATCCGGTTTTCATAGGACCCGCCCCAGCGATCATGGCGTTTGTTCGTATGTGTCACCAGAAACTGGTTCAGGAAATACCCTTCTGATCCCATGATCTCGACACCGTCATAGCCGGCTTCGCGGGCGCGCCCGGCGGCGGCCACGATGTCGGTGATCTGCTTTTCGATACCTGCTTCGTCCAGCTCTTTCGGCGCAAAGGGTGAGATCGGGGATTTGACGGGTGACGGGGCCACGCAGTCGGGCACATAGGCATAGCGCCCTGCATGAAGGATCTGCATGGCGATCCTGCCATCGGCATCATGTACCCGGTCCGTGACGATCCGGTGATTGGCGATGTCATCGCGCGAAAAGAGGCCCGCCGCCCCCGGAAACACGCCACCCTCGGCATTTGGTGCCATGCCGCCCGTGACCATCAGCGCCACTTCGCCGCGCGCCCGCGTCGCATAAAACTCGGCAACACGGTTCCAGTCGCCCGTCTCTTCCAGACCGGTATGCATCGAGCCCATCAGAACGCGGTTTTTCAAAACCGTGAATCCAAGATCCAGTGGTTGGAAGAGATGCGGATAGGCGGTCATGGTATACTCCTGCGGTTGACCGGATGATGACCGTGTATTCGCGATTGTCACCCCCAAATTCCGTCCGCCCCCACTATGGCTTGTAGGGTGCCATCCCGGCCCGTGCCAGTTCATCCGCACGCTCGTTGCCTTCGTGCCCGGCATGGCCCTTGATCCATTCCCACGTCACGCGGTGGCGGGCCTGCGCTTCATCCAGCCGCTGCCATAGCTCGGCATTCTTGACCGGTTTGCGGGTCGATGTGCGCCAGCCATTGGCCTTCCAGCCATGTATCCACTGGGTCACCCCGTTTTTGACATAGGCGCTATCGGTGATCACAGTCACGTCGGTCGGGCGGCTCAGCGTCTCAAGCGCGTTAATCGCGGCCAGCAATTCCATGCGGTTGTTGGTGGTCTCGGCTTCGCCGCCCTGCAGGGTTTTTTCCCGGACGATGCTGGCCCCATCCATGGCCCGCAACAAAACACCCCAGCCACCGGGGCCCGGATTGCCGCTGCAGGCCCCGTCCGTATAGGCCACGATGTCAGGCATGGGCGTTGATCACCACAAAAGGTTCGACATCACCGGCAAGGCCCAGCGCCTCGCCGATGCGTTCGGATACCGGGGTGAAACCCGCCTGATCCAGCAGGCCTTTCAACTCATCTATGGTATAAAATGCATAGAACCGACCGATCCGGTCGCGATGCTCTCCGGTGCCGGTCTTCATGCCGATATGCAATATTCCACCGGGTTTCAGCGCCCTGTGCACCTGTGCAAGATGCCCCGGAAAATCAGATTTCGGCGCGTGCAGCAGGCTGAAATTGGCCCAGACACCATCATATTCACCGACCTCAATCAGATCGGCAAACATCGCCTGGCGTGCATCCACCCTGTATCGGGACCGCGCCAGCGCCACCATTTCACCCGAACCGTCAGTGGCAGAAACCTGGAAACCTGATTTGGCCATGGCAGCTGCGGAATTCCCCGGGCCGCATCCCAGATCCAGAATATGTCCACCCGGTGCCACCCGCCCCATGAAATTCAGCAGATCCTGATCAGGCTTTGACCGGGTCACCATCCGGGCATAGCGATCAATCTCGGCGTCATAGACAGACAGCGTTTTGGTATCGGCAGTCATCTCGGGTAGCGTCCCGATATCTGCCATCGCGTGCAATACGCGACAATCATGACGCCTCCCGCAGGATGCGCGGCACCTTGAATTCGACATTTTCAAGGGCGGCTTCAACGATCTCGATCTGCGTATCAAAACGGGCCTGAAACGCGGCGATCACCTCTTCGATCAGAACTTCGGGTGCCGATGCGCCAGCGGTAATCCCGATCCTGCGCACACCGTCCAGCGCGCGCCAATCGATATCGGCTGCCCGCTGGACCAATTGGGAATAGGCACAACCCGCACGCGAGCCCACCTCGACCAGGCGGCGTGAATTCGATGAATTCGGGGCACCGATCACCAGGAGCGCGTCGATCTCGGGTGCCACCTGCTTGACCGCTTTCTGACGGTTGGTTGTGGCGTAACAGATATCTTCCTTGTGCGGCCCAACAATACCGGGAAACCGCGTCTCCAGCGCCGCGACGATATCGGCCGTGTCATCAACCGACAGCGTCGTCTGCGTGATATAGGCCAGCTTGTCCGGGTCGCGGGGCACCAGCGTGGCGACATCAGCCACGGATTCGACAAGCAACACTTCACCCGGTGGCAATTGCCCCATCGTACCGATGGTTTCGGGATGGCCGTCATGGCCGATCATCACCATCTGCATGCCCTGTGCATGATGACGCTCGGCCTCGATATGCACTTTGCTGACCAGCGGGCAGGTCGCATCGACAAAAACCATGTCGCGCCGCGCGGCCTCGGCAGGGACGGATTTCGGCACACCATGGGCGGAAAAGATCACCGGCCTGTCGTTTGGGCATTCGTCCAGCTCTTCGACAAAGACAGCCCCCTTGGCCCGCAGGCTGTCGACCACGAATTTATTGTGCACGATTTCGTGGCGCACGAACACGGGGGCACCCCATTTCTCCAGCGCCATTTCAACGATCTTGATCGCTCGATCCACGCCGGCACAAAAACCGCGCGGTGCCGCCAGAAAAAGCGTCAGGGGTGGTTTGTTCATCGGCCTGCTCATATCCGCGATTGCGTCAGCGCTGGTTATCCGGTTTTGCCCGGCAGGTCTACCAGCCGGGAACACGCCGTCACAGCCCCAACTCCGCGCGTTTCTTGCGGGTCAGACCGTCAACAATCATCTGGTAGGAATAGCGGATGTGATTGCGCAGCTCTTCCTCTGACAGGCCGTCGTCGCGATAATTCTGCAGCCATTTCATGCCACGAGACGCCAGATAAGGGGCGGGGCGGATGCCGGGCAATTCCTGCAGCACCTCGAAGGCAATCTCTGATACCTTGAAGGTAAAGGCATCATGCCCATCGGCCCAGCCACCCACGGCAAAGACCTTGCCGCCAACCTTCCAGACATCGGCATTCCCCCATTGCACCACATGGGTCGTTTGCGGAAGGGCGGCGCAGAACGCATTAAACTCGTCGCGCGTCATGACGACCTGTTCGCCATGACGCGATCAGGTGACCGAGCGTCAGTCACCCGATTCCCAGTCGCCACCGTCACCCTGATCCGGGCGGGGCGGGCGTCCGATCACATCACGCAATTCATCAAGTTCAATGAAATTGTCTGCCTGGCGGCGCAGTTCATCCGAAATCATTGGCGGCTGCGACCGGATGGTCGACACCACCGATACCCGAACACCCTTGCGCTGGATCGCCGCGATCATCGGACGAAAATCACCATCGCCGGAGAACAGAACAATATGATCGACATGTGGCGCAAGCTCCAGCGCATCCACCGTCAGCTCGATATCCATATTGCCCTTGACCTTACGCCGGCCCTGGCTGTCGGTATATTCCTTGGCGGGTTTGGTCACCATGTTGAAACCGTTGTAATTCAGCCAGTCAACCAGCGGCCTGATCGGCGAATATTCGTCATTTTCCAGCAACGCGGTGTAATAAAATGCGCGCAGCATCTTGCCCCGGCGCACGAATTCCTGCCGCAGCAGCTTGTAATCGATGTCAAACCCAAGCGCCTTGGCTGCCGCATAAAGGTTCGAACCATCGATGAACAGCGCTAGCCGTTCGTCACGATAAAACATAGATAGTCCTTTCAAACACGTCCCGACTGTGACCGTCTTTACCCGAGGGGAGTGAATCCTCTGATCACGCGGAACGGACGCAAGATAGGTAAATATTCAGGTGCTGCAAGCCAAAGTTATTCATAATCATGTTTCACGCGTTTTGGTCGCACTCGGCAGCAATATGTCATCGGAATCGGTTGCCCCCCAAGGGATGCTGGACCTCGCAATCAAGGCGCTGGAAACACTAGCTGCTGACATCCCGGTTGTCAGCCCGCTCTATCGGACACCGGCATTTCCGGCAGGTTCCGGCCCAGATTACGTGAATGCGGCCATATCCTTTGCAACCCGGATGCGGGCAACAGAGATCATGGACAATCTACACGGGATCGAAGCGACGCTGGGCCGCGAGCGTCACGCCCGTTGGGGCCCACGGGTGATCGACCTTGACCTGATCGCATATGATGACCAGATCGCCCCCAACACTGACGGATTGCGAAAATGGATGGAACTGCCGCTGGAAGAACAGAAGGTGCAAACCCCTGATCAGATGATCCTTCCCCATCCGCGGATGCACGAGCGCGCCTTTGTGCTGGTGCCGCTGAATGATATCGCACCGGGGTGGGTGCACCCGGTTACAGGGCTGAGTGTTTCCGAAATGCTGGCTGCCCTTGATCCCGGCGCGGTGGCTGAAATCCGCCGCCTTTGACAGCGCGTTCTGCCCAAGTTTTGCTTGCCATTCCGGCAAACTGGTCCTAGATACGCCCTCTGATCGCAGAACTCTCAGAATCCGGAGCATCCCATGGCGCGCGTAACCGTAGAAGATTGTGTTGACAAGGTCCCGAACCGCTTTGACCTCGTCATGCTGGCATCTCATCGCGCGCGTGAAATTTCCGCTGGTGCACCGATTACCGTGGATCGCGACAACGACAAGAATCCCGTCGTATCGCTCAGGGAAATTGCCGAGGAAACCCAATCGGCAGAAGAACTGCGCGAGCGGATGATCGAATCGAACCAGACCCAGATCGAGGTCGATGAGCCGGAAGAGGACGCGATGGCGCTCCTGATGGGGGTCGAATCCGATAAGCCGGTCGAGGATGACATGTCCGAAGAAAAGCTTCTCCGTGCTCTGATGGAAGCGCAAGGGCAGGGTTAAGCCATTCTGAAAACGCATGCGGATTTGATGATCGATGTCGAAGACCTGATCAGTCTTGTCCGCAACTATAACCCGAATACCAACGCAGAACTGATTGCCCGGGCCTACGAATATGGCCGTAATATGCATGAGGGCCAGTTACGCCAGTCGGGTGAGCCGTATTTTTCGCATCCCATCGCCGTCGCCGCGATCCTGACGGAAATGCAGCTGGATGATGCCACCATAATCACGGCACTGCTGCACGACACGATCGAGGATACCGGATCAACCTATAACGAGATTGCCGACCAGTTTGGCGAGATCATCGCAGAGCTGGTCAACGGCGTGACCAAGCTGACCAATCTCGAACTCTCATCAACCGAGACCAAACAGGCCGAGAATTTTCGCAAGCTCTTCATGGCGATGTCCAAGGACCTGCGTGTCATTTTGGTCAAGCTCGCCGACCGTCTGCACAACATGCGCACGATCCGGTCGATGGACGCGGAAAAACAACAGAAGAAGGCGCGTGAAACCATGGATATCTATGCGCCGCTGGCCGGGCGCATGGGTATGCAGTGGATGCGCGAAGAGCTTGAGGATCTGGCCTTTCGCGTCCTCAATCCCGAAGGCCGGAATTCCATCATCCGCCGCTTTATCAGCCTGCAAAAGGAAACCGGCGACGTCGTCCACAAGATCAGCAACGATATCCGCCGCGAACTGGACAATCACAACATCATCGCCGATGTGTTTGGCCGCGCAAAAAAGCCGTTTTCGGTCTGGCGCAAGATGGAACAGAAACAGCTCAGCTTTTCGCGCCTGTCGGATATTTACGGGTTTCGCGTCATCACCGGCACAGACGCGGAATGCTATCAGATTCTCGGCGTGATCCATAAGCGCTGGCGCGCGGTTCCCGGACGGTTCAAAGATTATATCAGCCAGCCGAAATCCAACGGCTACCGGTCGCTGCACACCACGGTTTCCGGGCGCGACGGCAAACGGGTGGAAGTACAGATCAGAACGCGCCAGATGCATCAGGTCGCTGAAACCGGGGTTGCCGCCCACTGGTCCTATCGCGACGGCCACAGAGTGGAAAACCCATTTGCAGTCGATCCGGCCAAATGGGTCTCGGGCCTTACCGAACGGATCGAGACATCGGACTCACATGACGAGTTCCTCGAGCATGTCAAACTCGAGATGTATCTCGACCAGGTGTTCTGCTTTACGCCCAAGGGCGAGGTGATCAAACTGCCGCGCGGGGCGACACCGCTGGATTTTGCCTATGCCATTCACACCCGCATCGGCGGCAGCTGCGTCGGCGCCAAGGTGGACGGCATCCGTGTGCCGCTCTGGACGCGGCTCAAGAACGGGCAATCGGTCGAGATCATCACGGCCGAGGGCCAAAGCCCGCAGGCAAGCTGGATAGACATCGTCAAGACGGGCCGCGCCAAATCGGCCATCCGCCGGTCACTCAGAGCCGCCGATAGGGAACGCTTTGTCAAACTGGGTGAAGAACTGGCGCGCGTCGCTTTTGAGCATGTCGGCAAATCCGCTACCCGAAAGGCGCTGAAAATCGCCGCCAAATCCCATGGGATCGACGACGTGGACGAGTTGCTGGCCCAATTGGGCAGCGCCGAGATCACCGCGCGCGATATCGTGGCGACGGTCTATCCCGAGCTTGTCGCCGCCGCGCCGGACGAGATCGAGAGCACGCGTTCGGTGGTGGGACTTTCCGCCGATCAGTCCTTTCAGCGGGCAAGCTGCTGTCAGGCGGTACCGGGCGAACGAATCGTCGGCATCACTTATCGTGGTCGCGGCGTCGTGGTTCACGCGATCGACTGCGAGGCACTTGAGGAATTCGAGGATAAATCCGACCGCTGGGTCGATCTGCACTGGCATTCCGGTCGACATGCCGCTGATCACAACGTGACGCTGAACCTGACGATTGGCAATGATCACGGGGTTTTGGGCCGGGTCTGCACCCTGATCGGCGAATTGAAGGCCAATATCAGCGATCTTCAGTTCGTCGACAAGAAACCCGATTATTACCGGTTGCTGATTGACGTCGATGTGCGGGACGCCGAGCATTTGCATTCCATCATGACAGCGATAGAAGCCGATACGGATGTCGCCTCCATCACCCGCTATCGCAATCTGAGCCGCGCACCCTAGATCGGTACAGAAGACAAGGCAGAAACTCGTGTTCAAACGCAGGACGCCCAGAACATATTTCCGGATAGTCGCGGATTTTCTGTGGCCCCGCACCGGCTGGGCGCGGGCCGTTTCCTATATCCGGCTGCGTCTGCAACGCCTGCCGGATACGCCGCACAAGATCGCGCGCGGCATTGGTGTTGGTGTCTTTGTCTGTTTCACACCATTGTTCGGTTTCCACTTCCTGTTGTCGATGATGGTGGCCTATCTGCTCAGGGCCAATGTTCTGGCTGCAGTCCTGTCGACCTTTTTCGGCAATCCCCTGACCTTTCCGCTGATCGCCTCGCTATCGCTGGAACTGGGCACGCTGATGCTGGGTACAGAACTGGATATGCCGCTCAATCAGGTCTTCAGCGCGTTTACAAATGCTTCGGTCGAGACATGGCTGAACCTCATCTCGCCCTTCACCGGACAAACGGCGGAATGGGGTGATCTGTCCCTGTTCTTCTGGAATGTCTTCTGGCCATATCTGATCGGAGGGCTTGCGCCCGGAATCGTTGCCGGGGTGATTGCCTATCGCCTCAGCCTGCCGGCGATTGCCGCGTTCAAGAGCCGTCGGCGCAAGAAGATGCGCGAAAAATTCGAAAAGATGAAGAAAATGCGCGCCGCTCCGGCTGACGGCAAGAAACATTCAGGATAGCCTTATCCCAAACTGAAAGGATCAGCAGATGTCAGCCCAATCTGACCGGCTTCGCCTTGGCGTGAATATCGATCACGTCGCCACGCTGCGCAATGCGCGCGGTTCGGCCTATCCCGATCCGGTCGAGGCGGCAAAAGTGGCGGAAGAGGCCGGCGCAGACGGCATAACAGCGCATCTGAGAGAGGATCGCCGCCATATCAGCGACGACGATATCGACCGGTTGATGGCCGCGCTTGAAAGGCCGCTGAATTTCGAGATGGCCGCAACGGATGAAATGCAGCAGATCGCGCTGCGTCACAAACCCCATGCCGTTTGTATCGTTCCCGAAAAGCGCGAAGAGCGCACGACAGAAGGCGGGCTGGAGGTGGCGGGTGATGCCAACCGCCTGACCCAGTTCATCGCACCGCTGCGCGATGTGGGCTGCCGGGTTTCCCTGTTCATCGGGGCCGATGAGCGCCAGGTCGAGGCCGCGCACCGCGTCGGCGCCGAAGTGATCGAGCTGCATACAGGCGCCTATTGCGATTTCCACTACGAAGGCGACATCCCGTCACGTGACCGCGAGCTTGGCCACCTGACCGACATGGCGCGCTTTGGCCACGGGCTGGGCCTCGAGGTTCATGCGGGCCACGGACTGACCTTTGAAACGGTCCGGCCCATCGCCGCCATCCCCGAGGTCAGAGAACTGAATATCGGCCATTTCCTGATTTCCGCCTCGATTTTTGACGGGCTTGACGGTGCCATCCGGCGAATGCGGGCGTTGATGGACGAGGCGCGCGCATGAATGCTGCCTTTGATACGGCTGCACGATGATCCTCGGCGTCGGTACTGATCTGGCCAATATCGAGCGTATTCAGGCGACGCTCGACCGGTTTGGTGACCGGTTCCGCAACAGGGTCTTTACCGAAATTGAACAACGCAAGGCCGAGCGGCGCGCCGATACGGCAGGCACTTATGCCAAGCGCTGGGCGGCCAAAGAAGCCTGTTCCAAGGCGCTAGGCACGGGTCTTCGGATGGGAATCGCGTGGAAGGATATGTCCGTGACCAACCTGCGCACGGGCCAGCCCCAGATGACGGTAACCGGTTGGGCAGAAAAACGCCTGCAGGAACTGACACCCGAGGGGCATATCGCGGAAATTCATGTCTCGCTGACAGATGACTTCCCCTGGGCTCAAGCCTTTGTGGTCATCCACGCGCGACCTCTCGCTTGACTTGCCGCATGCGACCTCTCATGTACCTGCAAACTCAAAAAGGCCGGATTCATGTCGACGAATGAAAATAGCGATGGTTGGTTGATTGAAACAATCAAAACCGTGGTCTGGGCACTGGTGATCGCCGGCGCGTTCCGCACGATTTTCTTTCAGCCCTTCTGGATACCTTCGGGCTCGATGAAGGACACGCTGCTGATCGGGGATTTCCTGTTCGTCAACAAGATGGCCTATGGCTATTCGCGTCACTCCTGCCCGTTCTCGGCCTGTCCGTTCAAGGGCCGCATCCTTGCCAGTGAACCCGAGCGTGGCGATGTGGTCGTGTTTCGCCACCCCGTCAACAACTCGGATTTCATCAAGCGCCTGATTGGTCTGCCCGGTGACAAGGTCCAGTTCAAGAATGGGCGGCTCTTTCTGAACGGAGAGGAAGTCCCGGTCGAAGAGGATGGTACATTTGTCGAGGCCTACGATCAGCAGGGGCCGATGCGTTCGCTCCCGTCCTGCAAGAGCGGCACTGTCGTCGGTATAGGCGCTGACTGTGCCAAGGATAAGTTTGTCGAAACCCTGCCAAACGGCGTCGCGCATTCCATTCTGAACGTGGCTGATGGACGGTTTGGTGACAATACACCTGTCTTTGTCGTTCCCGAGGATGAATATTTCTTTGTTGGTGACAACCGCGACAACTCTCAGGACAGCCGTTTTGCTCAGGCTGTTGGCGGCGTCGGATTTGTACCGAAGGAAAACCTGATCGGTCGTGCCGACAGGGTTCTCTTTTCCTCGGCAGGCCGGTCGCTCCTGTTCTTCTGGACATGGCGGCCCGACAGGTTCTTCAAGGCGATCGAGTGAAACTCGCAGCCGAGCTAAAGGATTTTGGTGACCGCATCGGTCACCGTTTCGGCAATCCCGGTCTGCTGGTCGAGGCGCTGACTCATTCCTCGCTCGCCTCGCCGACGCGCCGGGATAACCAGCGGCTGGAGTTTCTGGGCGACCGTGTGCTGGGCCTTGTCATGGCCGAGGCACTGCTGGGTGCCGACCCGGATGCTGACGAAGGCACGCTTGCCCCCCGCTTCAATGCGCTGGTCCGCAAAGAGACTTTGGCCGATGTGGCCCGTCAGGCCGATCTTGGTGCCGTCCTCAAACTCGGGCGGTCGGAAATGCAGTCCGGGGGTCGGCGCAAGGATGCGTTACTGGCCGACGCGATGGAGGCGGTGATCGCCGCTGTCTATCTGGATGGTGGTTTCGTGGCGGCAAAACAGGTCGTGCTCGGGCTTTGGGGGGAACGGATCACCTCTGTCAAATCGGATGCGCGCGATCCCAAGACGACCCTGCAGGAATGGGCGCAGGCCCGCAAACAACCGCCGCCTGACTATGTGGTTGTCGCGCGGTCGGGGCCCGATCATGCACCGGTATTCCGGATCGAGGCGCGGCTGTCATCCGGCCAGACAGCGGTTGCCGAGGCATCGTCCAAGCGGGGGGCTGAACAGGCGGCTGCCAAGGCGTTGCTGACCAGCCTGACGGGCGGATAGAACCCGGCCGATCAGAATATCAACAAACTGGCAGCGGGCGGAACATTCCGGTACAAGGGCCGAACCGCAGGCGGAGCATATCACCATGACAACACGCGCGGGCTTTGTTGCCCTGATCGGCGAACCCAATGCGGGGAAATCGACCCTGTTGAACCGCATGGTCGGGGCCAAGGTCTCGATCGTGACGCACAAGGTTCAGACCACGCGCGCGCGCATTCGCGGCGTGGCCATGCAAGACGACAGCCAGATTGTATTTGTCGACACGCCCGGCCTGTTTCGTCCGCGGCGCAGGCTTGACCGGGCAATGGTGGCGGCGGCATGGACCGGTGCCGCCGACGCCGATATCGTCGTTCTTCTGATCGAGGCGCATCGCGGTATTACCGAAGGCGTCCGGGCCATTCTTGACGCGCTCAGGGACCGGCCCGTCAGCGGGCGGCTGGCCCTCGCGATCAATAAGATCGACAGGGTCGAAGCCAAGGTACTGCTGAGACTGTCCGAAGAACTGAACGCGGCCTTTCCGTTCGAGCAGACCTTCATGATCTCGGCGGAAAAGGGCCACGGCGTTCAGGATCTCAAATCATGGCTGGCCGAACAGATGCCCGAAGGCCCATGGCTTTATCCCGAAGATCAGATTGCCGATCTGCCCATGCGGATGATTGCCGCCGAAATGACCCGTGAGAAATTGACGCTACGCCTGCATCAGGAACTGCCCTATCAACTGACCGTCGAGACCGAGAACTGGGAAGAGCGCCCCGACGGAAGCGTGCGTGTCGATCAGATGATCTATGTCTCGCGGGATGGCCACAAGGGCATCGTGCTGGGCAAGAGAGGCGAGACGATCAAGGCTGTCAGCCAGGCATCGCGCCATGAACTGGCGGAGTTCCTGGGCAGGCCCGTGCATCTTTTCCTTCAGGTCAAGCTCAGACCCAACTGGCTGGAAGAGCGCGAGAGGTATTCCGAGATGGGCCTCGATTTCAACGACGGGAATGCATGAGGACGGGGTGACGGTGGTTCGCCTGACGACAGAATTCTGGATTGCGGCCTATCTGGCGCGTCTGCGGCAGGCCGATATCCCCGTCTTTGTCACCGCGCGGGGCGATCCGACCGCCGGGGCGGTCTTTGTCAAGGTAAACACGCTGGACGGGAATGCCGCCGCCTATCACCGCAGCTATGATCTGCTCGAGGATCGGCGGCGCTGGGTCGCACTTGTGCAGGGCGAAGACCGCGAGGTTGACGCCGCATTGTCGCGCCAGCGCGGATTTGACCCCGATCTCTGGGTTCTCGAGGTCGAGGATCGGGAGGGCCGGCACCTGCTGGATCAGCCGGGTCTGGACGACTGATCATGGATTGGCGGGATCAGGGCATCGTTCTGTCGGCCAAGCCGCACGGAGAGACATCCGTCATTCTTGATGCGCTGACCGCAAGCCACGGTCGTCACAGCGGCATCGTGCGCGGTGGGCGCAGCAAACGCAACGCGGCCACCCTGCAGCCCGGCACATTGGTCGATCTGACATGGCGCGCGCGGCTGGAATCGCATCTGGGCAGCTTCTCGGTTGAGCCATTGCGCGCACGTTCGGCCCTGATGACGGACCGGTTGTCGCTGGAGGGGCTGAATGCGGTGACCGCACTCTTGTCATTCTCGCTGGCCGAACGCGAGACTCATCCGAAGGTGTTCAAACTGACCGACGCGATGCTTGATCAGATGCAATCCGGCCCCGACTGGGCGCTGGATTATCTGCATTGGGAACTCTTCCTGCTGGAGGACCTCGGCTTCGGACTTCAGCTTGATCGATGTGCCGTAACCGGCATGTCGGATGACCTGGCCTTTATCTCGCCCAGGACCGGACGCGCCGTCAGCCGTTCCGCTGCGGGGGAGTGGGCCGCGCGCCTCTTGCCGCTGCCGTCCAGCCTGATCAGTGATGATCCGGCACCAACCGACGATATTCTGACAGGCCTCAGCGTAACCGGGTATTTCCTGAAACACATGGTCGCGGGCGATCTGGGCAACCGCACCCTGCCCGATGCCCGCCAAAGACTGATCGATACGCTATCACGCGGTGCAGGTGGCGGGGCGTAAGCCCCGGGCGAACCCCTCAGCCCGTCAGATCACATCCGGCAACGCAAAACCGCGCAGGAACTCGCTGGCCTCCATCGGGCGTTTGCCCGGCCTTTGCGCTGTCAGGATGCGCACGGCCTGTTCACCGCAGCAAATCACGAAACCCGGCAGAACCTGACCCGGGCCGCCGGTGGCATCGACCAGTTCGGATTTCAGGAATTTGATCCGCGTCCCGTCAATCTCGCTCCAGGCCCCCGGAAAGGGGGAGAGCCCCCGGATCAGGCGGTCAATCTCGCTCGCCGGTTGCGACCAGTCGATCCGGGCCTCGGCCTTGTCGATTTTGTGGGCATATGTCACCCCAGCCTCTGGCTGTGGCACGGCATCGGGCAGGGGATCGCGGCCAAGCACCTCGACAATCAGCCGCGCACCCATTGCAGCCAGTTCCGGCTCAAGCGCGCCGGTGGTGTGATCCGGCCGGATCGGCAGTCGATCCCGCACCAGAACCGGGCCGGTATCCAGCCCGGCCTCCATCCGCATGATGCAGACCCCGGTTTCACCGTCGCCCGACATGATGGCGCGGTGTATCGGTGCCGCGCCCCGCCAGCGCGGCAGCAGGCTGGCATGGATGTTCAGGCATCCACGTGCCGGGGCATCCAGAATCTCTTGCGGCAGGATCTGACCATAGGCCACCACCACGGCGATATCCGCGCCCAGCGCGGCGAATTCCGCCTGTTCGTCTGAACCGCGCAGCGTTTCCGGATGGCGGACCGGAATGCCCAGCGCATCGGCGGCCTGATGCACCGCCGATGGCCTCAGTGCCTTGCCGCGTCCTGCCGGGCGGGGCGGCTGGGTATAGGCGCAGATCACGTCGTGGCCTGCATCGCACAGGGCCATTAACGCCGGAACAGAAAATTCCGGCGTCCCCATGAAGACGATCTTCACCGGGTCGCCTTTCGTGCCTTGCGCAGCAGCATATCGCGTTTTGTACGCGACAGGTTGTCAAAGAACATGCGCCCGTTCAGATGATCGATCTGGTGCAGAACCGACGCCGACCAAAGGCCCGTAAACGTCTTTCTGACCCTCATCCCGGCAGGATCAAGATAGGTGATAACCACGGAATTTGGCCGCTTCAATGTGGCCGAGACGCCGGGCAGGTTCGGGCTGGCCTCCGTGCCGGCGCGCATCTCTTTTGACGCTTCGATAATCTCGGGATTGGCCATCAGCACCGCCTGCCCCCGCTCGTCCGAGGCATCGACAACCGCCAGCCGCATCGCGATGCCGATCTGGGGCGCGGCCAGACCGACGCCCGGCATGGCCTCCATCGTGTCCACCATGTCCTGCCAGATTTCGCGAATCTCGTCGGTGATCGAACCAATCGCGGGGGCACGTTGCCTCAGCCGCTGATCGGGCCACGGTATAATCCGCCGGATCATTCGCGCGTCCGCTCTTTCTTGAGTTTCTGCATCTTGCGCGTGATCATCTGACGCCGCAGAGGTTTCAGGTAATCGATGAAGAGCTTGCCGTTCAGATGATCAATCTCGTGCTGAACACAGGTCGCCCATAGCCCGTCAAAATCACGCTCCTGCAGATTTCCGTCCAGATCGAGCCACCGCGCGGTCACTTCTGCCGGGCGTTCGACATCGGCAAACTGATCCGGGATCGACAGGCACCCCTCCTCGTAGACCGATGTCTCGTCCGACGTGGCGATGATCTCGGGATTGATCATGGCGATGGGCTGTGGCTCGGCGTCTTCCTCCTTGACGCAGTCCAGAACGATCAGCCGTTCCAGCACGCCAACCTGCGGCGCAGCAAGGCCGATCCCCGGCGCGTCATACATCGTCTCGAACATGTCGCCCGCCAGTGCCCGCACCGCGTCGTTCACGTCGTCCAGCGCCGCCGCGACCTTTTTCAGGCGCGGGTCGGGATGTATCAGGATGGGTCGAATGGTCATGGCCCGCATGTAGGATATGTACTGCCTGCTTGCAACGACCTTGCACCCCCTCCTTATTTTGCTAGCTTGCGCGCCGCATCATCGGAGATTCCTCATGGACTTTAACCAGATCATCGACAGGCGCGGCACCCATTCGTCCCGCTGGGATACGCTCGAGAGCAAGTTCGGGATTCCGATGGACAAGGGGCTGTCCATGTGGACTGCCGATTCCGACTACAAAACAGCGCCCTGTGTACTGGCGGCTGTCAAAAAGGCGCTGGATCACGGGATTTTCGGTTACTATGCCAAACCGGAATCCTACAAGAACGCCATTCAATGGTGGATGCGCACGCGCCATAACTGGGAGGTCGACACCGACCGGATCGTGACAACGCAGGGGTTGGGGCACGCGATTGCCACATGTATCGACATTTTCAGCGAACCCGGTGATCACGTCCTGATTTTCTCACCTGTCTATCTGGAGTTCCGGTTCAAGATTGAAAAGGCCAACCGAATTGTCACGGAAAGCCCGCTGAAACGGGTCGGCGATGCCTATTACATCGATTTCGATGATGCCGAGGCACGGATGACCGGCAAGGAAAAGCTCTTGATCTGGTGCTCGCCCCAGAACCCGTCGGGGCGGATCTGGACGACGGAAGAGCTGAGGTCGGTTGCCGAATTCGCCGCCCGGCATGACCTGATCATAGTGTCGGACGAGATTCACCATGACATCGTCTATGGCGACAATGAATTTGTGCCGATGGACATCGCCGCACCGGAACATCGCGATCGGCTGATCATCGGCACATCGGCCTCGAAAACATTCAACATCGCGGGTATGCGAACCGGCAATCTGATCATCCCCGACAAAGATCTTTATGAACGCGTTGCGGGCAGGCTCTATCAGTTGGACTACAAAGCCAATATTCTGGGCTATCACATGACCGAGGCCGCCTATTCCCCGGAAGGGGCCGAATGGGCGGATGCGCAGATCGTCCATCTTGAAGGCAACCGTGCGGAGTTCGACGCCGGTATCAACGCCATCCCCGGGGTACATTCCCTGCCGCTGGCCTCGACCTTTCTGGCATGGGTCGATTTCTCGGGCACGGGCATGCCTTTTGAGGAATTTGATAAACGCATCCGCGAACGCGCCATGATCGCACCCAGCGTCGGCCCGGATTTCGGCGCAGGCGGCGAGACCTTCATGCGCTTCAACCTCGCCGCGCCCCGCGCACGCATCACCGAAGCCATTGACCGGCTTCAGTCGGCGTTTTCGGATTTGCAGTAGCGGGCTTCGCGCGGTTACTCGGCCGGTATGCGGGCGACACGCCCGCCGCTGACGGGAACGATCCAGACCTCATCCATCGGATACTGGCTCTCGTCTTTCTGACTCAGCTTGCGGATCACCTCGATTTGAAATTCGATCCAGCCCATGCGGTGCAGCGTGCCCGCCTGCGCTTCGATGCGGTCATTCAGTTCTTTCAGCTTCCAGAACGGTACCGCCGGAAATGTATGATGCGCGGTATGATACGGCATCTGCCAGCACAGCCACCGCATCAGTGCATTCGTTCGCGTCGAACGGGTGTTTTCCAGAATGTCATCTTCGTGGCTCAGCCCCAGATGTTCGATGGTGTTCTGCAACTGATGCACGGGTTTCGTCAGTATCATCGGCAACAGCCAGAACGTGACTGCGAACCAGCTTTGGAAATAGATCGATATCAGCGCGATGATGCCGTAACCGGCCAGATGCAGGCGGCTTTCACGGATGATCTTGGCCTCTTCGTTGACCTTGATAAAGGGCTCGACAATCACACCACGCGCACGGCGGATCACACCCAGTATCCGGTTGCGCCAATAGGTCAGGCCGAAAAACCAGAGCAGATAGGTACCAAGCGTATAGGGTTCACGCACCAGTTCTCCGTCCCTCTCCCAGTTCTGAGTGTATTGGTGGTGGGCAAAATGCATGACCTGATCAAAGTCGCGCGGAAAGATCATCACAAAGCCGATCAGCCGTCCGAATAGCGTGTTCAGCTTGCGGGTGCGAAATACCGTTGCATGCGAAAGCTCGTGCTGCGCGGCATAGAGGAAATTGATCAGCACACCCAGAACAAAGCCGGTGCCAAGAACCCACCATGTGCCCATCGCGAGCCAATGCAGATAACCGGCAATCACGATGGTACCCAGATGGCTTGCCATTTGGGCTGCACCCATCAGGTCAGAACGCGTGGTAAGGCGCCGCATTTCGTCACGGTCCAACAGCTTGCGGCGGGAAAATTCTGCTTCCATCAGACACCTCTCCTGTTGGGAAAAGGCTAGTCAGTTCCCGGATTCAAGCCAAGTGTAATCGATCAGCGGGGCAAAAGCGCAATCGGCGTCTGCGGATCGCGATAGAAATCAAGCGGCGCCTTGTCATGGGCCTGTGTGTTACGCTTGAATTCATAGACCATTTCGCCGTCTTCCTCGGATGATGCGATGATCAGACACTGATACAGATGGCGGCTCCCGTCATAGATATCGACAAGACCGCGCAGCTTGGGCGCATCCTCTTCCATTGCGAACCCGTTTTCCCAGAACCGCAAAATGGTAAAGATATCGTCATCAACATGAACGCGCAGGCGCGATTTCCGCTTCAGATCGCGTTTTCGCGCGGCCTCAAGGCCTTCGCGGACTTCTTTGGGTAAGAAAAAGGACATTGGCAGCACCCTTTGGTTGCTGAATGTCTGACATGATTCGACTGATCTGCAAAAGACTATGCAAAAAATATCGAAATTTTTGTGACAATCGTGTGCTTCAGATATGGATTTGTGCGTATTTGCAGATAATGCGCGCAGATACGGGTATTTCTGCGCGGCGCTCCTCAGGCTAAAAGGCTGAAAACGCAAGGAGGCTGTGATGGGTCAACTGATAGACGGCACGTGGCACGACACAGGGTACGATACACGAAAATCGGGCGGTAAATTCGTCCGGACCGAAGCCAGTTTTCGCAACTGGATCACGCCGAACGGCGATGCGGGCCCATCAGGTGAGGGCGGGTTTCCCGCGCAATCCGGCCGCTATCACCTCTATGTCTCCTATGCCTGCCCTTGGGCGAGCCGTACGCTGATATTCCGTAAGCTCAAGGGGCTGGAACCACATATCGACATCTCGGTCGTGCATCCGGATATGCTGAGCGATGGCTGGACGTTCGAAACCGACCAATCCGGCGCAACAGGTGACCGTCTCTATGGTCTTGCATTCGCGCGCGATATCTACCTCAAGGCCCTGCCGGACATGTCCGGGCGCGTCACCGTTCCCATCCTCTGGGACAAGGAACGCGAAACCATCGTGTCCAACGAATCGTCCGAAATAATCCGCATGTTCAACTCTGCCTTCGATTCGATTACCGGCAATACCGATGATTACTGGCCCGAGGGGATGCGTGACGAAATCGAAGAGGTGAACCAGCGCATCTACGACACGCTCAACAACGGCGTCTACAAATCCGGGTTCGCCACGACGCAAGAGGCCTATGACGCCGCTGTCCATCCCCTGTTCGATACGATGGACTGGCTGGAAGAGAGGCTGTCAACGCGCCGCTACCTGATGGGCGACCGCGTGACCGAGGCTGACTGGCGGCTGGTCGTGACGCTGTTCAGGTTCGATCTGGTCTACCACCTGCATTTCAAATGCAACCGCAAGCGCGTGATCGACTATCCCAATTTATGGGCTTACACGCGCGAGCTATATCAGTGGCCCGGCGTCGCCGAGACGGTAAATTTCGATCATATCGTGCGCCACTACCACTATAGCCACGAAAGTATTAACCCCCACCGCATCGTGCCGATCAATCCGGTCATCGGCTGGGATGAACTGCATGGTCGCGGATGATGCCGCGGTGATAATCGACTACGGCGGCCAGATCCTCGGGCATCGTATCGGCAGGCAGGATGGCGCAGGCATTTGCCGCGTGCTGAAAGATTGATCCGTCCGAGAAAAAGCCGGATCGGGTCACGAAGACGATCCGCGCATCCGGATGGCGAAAGCTGGCATAGTCTGAAATCGCCAGCGCGCTGCCGTTTTCCAGCAAAAGGTTCAAGACGATGACCCTGACGGAACGGGTGCACAGATGTTCAATCGCCTGCGCCTGACTCTGGCAAAGCGCGACCTCGCAGCCCAGCCGTTGAAGACAGCGCATCCAGAGGCCGCCCAGCTCGGCATTGCTCTCGACGATCAGCACAGACATGTAGATCCCAGTTTTCGTATCCGCCAGCGCGGCAACATCCCGTGGACTCTGGTAGCGAAGAATTTCTTAACGAATGATTAAGATTTGAGGTGAAACGATTGCATCGCGTTGCGATTTCCGTTTCAAACCCGACAGCGAAGCCGGAGCGGTTATGACGACCTGGATTACTATCTGCGATACCTGCAAACAGGATGACTGGCCCGAGCGCGGGATGTCCATGACAGATGGCGAAGTCCTCGCCGGGCTTGTTGAAAAGGCCGCCGCCGGGATTGCGGGCCTTGGCACGCGCCGTCACTCTTGTCTGATGGGCTGTTCCGGCGCCTGCAACGTGTCTATCCAGGCAAAGGGCAAGCTGAACTATACTCTTGGCCGGTTCGACCCGAGCGAAGAGGCCGCTCAAGGGATCGTCGAATATGCCCGCCAACATGTCCAGAGCGATAGCGGCCAGGTACCCTATCGCCAGTGGCCCGAGGCGATCAAAGGCCATTTCGTCACACGTCACCCGCCATTGCCCGACGACGCGGAATGAACCGGGAAGGACGTGACCATGGCGGCGGAATCGATGCCGCCTGCCAGCGCTTTGGCGGTGCGCGCTCTGAATGGCTGGACCTTTCGACCGGGATAAACCCGGTCCCTTACCCGCTGCCACGCCTGTCCGACGATCTCTGGACCAGCCTGCCCGATCAGGCGGCATTCGCGCGGCTGATCGCGGCGGCACGGAAATTCTGGGATGTGCCAGCGGGTGCCGGGGTGGTCATCTCGCCCGGCCTGTCATCGGTCATCGCCTGCCTGCCAGACATTCTGGCGGGTGACCGTATCCACATCCCCGGCCCGACCTATAATGAATACGCTGCAGCGTTTGACCGGGCAGGTTGGAAACAAAGCGCCGATGCCGACACCATGATTGCGGTGCATCCCAACAATCCTGATGGCCGGTATTGGGCCCGCGCCGCACTTGCCGGGCTGCGGCAAGTGGTCATCGATGAGAGCTTTCTGGATCTCGACCCCGACAGGGGCCTGATTGATCTCGCCTCGCGGCACGGGCATCTGATCCTCAAGAGTTTCGGGAAATTCTGGGGCCTCGCAGGGCTGCGGCTGGGTTTCGCCATTGGTGATCCCGCGCTGTGCCGGAAACTCAGCGGGCGTCTTGGCCCATGGCAGGTATCCGGACCCGCACTCGAGATTGGCAGGGTGGCGCTTGAGGATACCCCTTGGGCCGGCGAGACCCGTCAAAGATTGCGGCGGGATGGCGCAAGGCTGACGGACATGATGCGCACTTTGCCACTCGCGCGGATCGGGGGCACCGACCTCTTTCACCTTTATCAGGGTAATGGTGCGGCCCAGATCCATACCACTCTGGCTGAGCACCACATCTGGACCCGCATCTTTCCCTATGCGCCCGATTGGATCAGGCTGGGCCTGCCCGGCGATCAAGAGGCTTGGGATCGTCTGGAAAAGGCGCTAGATCAGGTTTCATGAACGCCGCCATCCTTTTTCTGGGTATGATCATCGACGCGCTCTTGGGGGAACCCGATGCGCTATGGCGTCGTTTTCCGCATCCGGCGGTCCTGCTCGGACGCCTGATCGAGCGGCTTGAAAAACGCTTCAACTCAGAGCCCGAGCCAGCGCGCTCTGGCATGCTGGTGGTGATCGGGCTGGCGGTTTCGGCCTGGATCGCCGGTGTGATCCTGTCAGCGCTTCCGTGGTTTCTGGAAATGCTGATTGTTGCGGTTCTTCTGGCGCAGAAAAGCCTTGTTCAGCATGTCATCGCCGTGGCTGACGGGCTGCGGCTCAGCCTTGCCAGTGGTCGTCAGGCCGTCGCCCGTATCGTGGGGCGTGATACTGCCGCGATGGACGGGCCTGCGATTTCGCGTGCCGCCATCGAAAGCAGCGCCGAAAACCTGTCGGATGGCGTGATCGCACCGGCGCTCTTCTATCTGATCCTCGGCCTGCCCGGGTTGTTTCTTTACAAGGTGGTCAACACCGCAGACAGCATGATCGGCCACCGCACGCCGCGTTACGAGGAATTCGGCCGTTTTGCCGCACGGCTTGATGATGTGCTGAACTGGGTGCCCGCACGGCTGGCCGCATTTCTGATCCTGCTGGCCGGGCTCAGACCGATGCAGATCACCGCCATATCTGACGATGCTACGCTGCATCGTTCCGTCAACGCCGGCTGGCCCGAGGCCGCAATGGCGCATGTCCTTGATGTCGCGCTATCAGGGCCCCGCGCCTATGACGGACGCATGACCGACGACCCCTATATCCACGAAGACGGAAGGCGCGAAATCGGCCCGCCCGAAATCGACCGCGCCGTTGCTGTGCTTTGGCGGGTCTGGGCCATCATGCTTGCGATTGTGTTTCTCATCATGATTTGAACCGTGCGGCTTGCTTCAACACCCTGCAATGCTAATGTTTTTGAAAACTAGAGAGGTGATTTCATGAAGCGTTTCGTTCTGTCGGTCGCGGCGGCCCTGTCCATGGCCCTGCCTGCCCATGCCCAAACCGCCCCTTGCGGCGGCAGCTTTGCCACCTGGCTGGATGGGGTGCGTGATGAGGCCCGTGCACGTGGCCATTCGGCAAACACGATCAACAGATTCCTGCAAAGCGCACAAATCGACCAGCGCACGCTCAAGGCGGATCGCGCGCAGGGCATCTTCAAATCCGAATTCATCGATTTCTCCCGCCGGATCATCAGCCAGAACCGGATGGTCAACGGCCAGCGCAACGCCAAAAAATATGCTTCGATCTTTGCCGAGGCCGAGCGTCGCTTTGGCATACCGCCCGGCGTCATCCTGGCCTTCTGGGCGCTCGAGACTGATTTCGGCGGCTTTCAGGGCGACTACAATACGCTGAACTCCCTGTTGACGCTCAGCCATGATTGTCGTCGGCCCGGATTGTTCCGGCCCCAGATATTTGCCGCGCTTGAGCTCTTTGAAAAAGGGGATTTCGACCCCGTGAACACAACCGGCGCATGGGCGGGCGAGATCGGCATGGTCCAGATGCTGCCCGAAGATATCCTGACCAACGGTGTTGACGGCGATGGCGATGGCCGCGTCGACCTCAAGCGTTCGCAGGCCGACGCGCTGCTTTCTGGTGCGAAAATGTTGAAGTCGCTGGGCTGGACGGCCGGACAGCCATGGATGCAGGAGGTGACGCTGCCGCGCGATCTCGACTGGTCGAAAACCGGCATCAGCACCAAACTGCGCGCGTCAGAATGGGAGCGGATGGGCGTGAGGGCTGTCAACGGCAAGATTGCGCGCAACCTGCCGGCATCCATCGTCATTCCGCAGGGCCATAAGGGACCGGCATTCATCACCTATCCCAATTTCGATGTCTATTTCGAATGGAACCAGAGCTTTATCTACGTCACCACAGCCGCCTATTTCGCCACTCGCCTGTCAGGCGCACCGGTCTACAACCCCGGCAATCCGGATACCGGCCTGAACGATGGTCAGATGAAGGCGCTGCAACAAAAGCTGCAAAATATGGGTTATGACGTGGGCAAGATCGACGGCATATTGGGTGCCCGAACCCGGGCCGCCGTACAAAAGGAACAGGCGCGGCTGGGTCTGCCAGCCGATGCATGGCCAACGCCCGCGCTTTTAAACCGGCTCTAGAGGTCGGGAAATATCCGGCGCAGATGCTGATCCAGGTAGATCTGCAGCCACTTGGTATAATCACCTGACGTTGCCGCCACGCGCCCCGGCAGATCGCGGATAGGAAGCCACGAGGTATCCATGACCTCGGCAGGATTGGGTACAAGCGGCATGTCAGCCGGGGCGTCGGCGATGAAAATATCAACCACCTCATGCTCGGTCATGCCGCCGCCAACATCGGCGCGATATTCGACCCTGTCGCGATATACGGGGTTCAGGCCCGTGATCCCCAATTCTTCCTGCAGGCGGCGAATGGCACAATCGCGCGGGTCTTCACCCCAATGCGGATGGGTACAGCAGGTATTGGCCCACAGACCCGGCGAATGATATTTGCCCATCGCGCGCCGTTGCAGCAGAACATCGTCCCCACGCATGACAAATACCGAAACCGCCTGATGGCGCAGGCCATCCAGATGCACCCGCAGCTTGTCGACCGGCATAAGTTGCCCGGAAACCCATGCGGGTATCTCTGTGTGATCGGCTGAAATTGCTGTCATACGGATCTGTCCACGACACACGATATTCCTGAAACGCATGGCGCGTCTAAGCGGAATACCTTGCCAGCACAAGCCGCGTACGCGACCGGTATAACAAGGTTGTGTACCTGTGATGAAAACGCGCAGTGTGGCCAAATGCACAAAATGCCATAATCATATGAATACAAACGGTCGAATCATCATGACCACGGCAAATTGAAATCGCATGGAGAAATCGGAAATGAGAATCCTGATCTTATCAGCCGCCCTCGCCCTGGGTACCCCGGCATTCGCTGACAGTGATATGATGGGCGACCCCGAGGCCGGTGAGCGCTTGTTCAAAGGCTGTAAAGCCTGCCACGCCATTATCAATACCGAAACAGACGAGGTCATCTACAAAGGCGGCAAAACCGGCCCCAACCTCTATGGAGTTATCGGCAGCGTCGCCGGGACCTATGAAGGCTATAAATACGGCAAATCAATCGTCGCGGCGGGCGAGGCGGGCCTGAAATGGGACGCCGAGACGTTCACGGCATTTGTGCAGGATCCCAAGGGATATCTGAGAACGTATCTCGACGATTCCAAGGCCAAGTCGAAAATGTCCTTCAAGCTGAAAAAAGGTGCCGAGGATGTTCTGGCCTATCTGATCAGCGTCGGTCCTGAAAAAATGCACATGATGGAAGACGGTGAGATGATGGATGGTGAAATGATGGAAGAAGGCGAAGCCGCCGAATCCAACTGATCTCTGCCCAGGGGGATGATCGGGACAGGATCATCCAATTGAATACAGGAACCGGCCAGTTCATTTGGCCGGTTTCTTTATGCCACCAGCGCCTCGGCGCGTTTGAGATCGACCGAGACCAGCTGGCTGACGCCCTGTTCGGCCATGGTCACACCAAAGAGCCTGTCCATGCGCGACATGGTGACCGCGTGATGGGTGATGATCAGGAACCGCGTCTCGGTCTGGCGGGTCATCTCGTCCAGCAGATCGCAGAAACGGGTGACGTTGGCGTCATCCAGCGGTGCGTCAACTTCGTCCAGCACACAGATCGGCGCGGGGTTGGCCAGAAACACGGCAAAGATCAGCGCCAGCGCCGTCAGCGTCTGCTCCCCCCCGGACAAGAGCGACAAAGTCGAGAGTTTCTTGCCCGGCGGCTGGCACATGATCTCCAGACCTGCCTCCAGCGGATCATCGCTTTCGACCATGACCAGCTTGGCATCGCCACCACCAAAGAGATGCGGAAACAACCGGCCAAAGTTCTTGTTGACTTCGTCAAAGGCCGTCAGCAGGCGTTCGCGCCCCTCGCGATTCAGGCTGTTGATCCCCGAACGCAGCCGCGAAATCGCTTCTTCCAGATCGGCCTTCTCGGCGGCCAGCGTATCATGCTCGCCCTGAACCTCGGCGGCGTCCTCTTCCGCGCGCAGATTGACCGCGCCCAGCGCATCACGCTGTCGACGCAGGCGATTGACATCCGCCTCGGCACTGTCGGCTGAGGGCATGGCCGCGGGATCGATATCCAGCGAGTCCAAAAGTTGCGTAGGCGACAGATCCAGCACTTCTGAGATCCGGTCCGCTGCGGCGCCCAGCGTGGCCTGCGCGGCCTCGGCCCGGGCCAGTGCGCCAGCGCGGGCTTCGCGGGCGTCTGAAGCGGCGCGCTCGGCATCGCGTTCGGCCTGTTCGGCGCGCCTTAGTGCACTTTCCGCCGTGCTCAGCGCGTCACTTGCCGCGGCCTTGCGTTTCTCCGCATCGGTGATGGACGCGGCAATCTTGTCGCGGCGCGTACCGATTTCCGCGGGCTGTGCGCTGGCTGTGGTCAACTCTGCCTCGGACGTGCTGCGCCGCGCGTCCATCTCGCGTATGCGTTCCTCGGCAGTTTCCAGACGGTTGCGCCAGTTTGTCATTTCCTGCGTGATTTCCCGCAGGCGGCGGGTGCGGTCATCGCCCTCGCGCTGCAGCGCGTCCAGTTCCGACCGCCGCGAGAGCATCGCCGCGCGGGCGGTCTCGACGGCCTCCTGCTTGCCCTCGATGGCGGCACGGGCCTTTTCAAGGTCCGGCAATTCACGCTGAGCCGCTTCGGCATCGGTCAGGGCAAGGCGCACGGCATCGGCTTCTTCGCGGTGGCGAATGACGGCCAAATTCAGGCTCTCGAGCTTGCCAGCGGCGATATTTTCATCCGCCTCGGCCCGTGACAGGCGCCTGTTGGCATCGGCGACCGCTTTGTCTGCGGCGCGTCTTTTGTCGCGCTCGGCCCTGTCAGCGGCTGTCAGCTCTGCCAGTTCCCGCGACAACAGCTCGAACGCCTGCCGCGCGCCGTCGGCCTTGGCGGTCGCGGCGACAAGATCCTGCTTGAGCGCCTCCAGCCGGTTCAGTTGCTGCAGCTTCAGCGCCGCAGCCGATGGCGCGTCCTCGGCACTCGCGCGATATCCGTCCCACCGCCAGAGATCGCCGTTCTGGCTGACAAGGCGCTGACCGGGCCGCAACCCGGCCTGTAGGCGCGGGCCGTCCTCGGGCGCGACCAGCCCCACCTGCGCCATGCGCCGCTCCAGTACCTCTGGGATCGTCACGAAATTGGTCAGCGCGGGCACCCCCTCGGGCAAAGGCTGCACCGGGCTGTAACCCCCCAGATTGACCCAGCCCGACGGTGTTTCATCATCTGCCTCGGGCATGCGCAGATCATCTGCCAGTGCCGCCCCCAGCGCCCGTTCAAACCCGTCCTGAACCCGGACCTGATCAACGATTGTCGCCCGTTCGGATGCATCGCGCTCAACCAGGCGGGCCAGCGCCGACACTTCGGCCTTCAGCGCCTTGGCGTGGCCATCCGCCTCGGACAGGATGGCCCGCGCATCGGCCTCGCGGCCCTGAACATCAGCGCGGCGGGCTTCGGTCTCGATCAGGCTGGCCTCGGCCATCTCGGCCTGATGGGCGGCGGTTCCCTGCTCCTGCGCTGCCGCACGGGCCTCGTGGCGCGACCGTTCGACAACGTCCTTGGCCCGGTCGGTCGCGGCCTGCGCCTCTTCGGCTGCGCGTTCGCTGCGCGCCAGCGTCTTTTGCGTATCTTCGATCAGGCGGGACGCGGATTGATGGCGTGCCGCCAGCCGCGCGACATCCTCGGTCACCTCTGCAAAGGCTGTCTCATGCTTCTGAAGATCGGCAGCCGCATCATGCGCGACAGCGCTGGCCACTTCGACCCGGGCCTCGTGGCCCTCCGACGCGGCTGTAAGCTCATTTGCCTCGATCTCCAGCCGTTCGATGGTTCGCCCTGCATCGGCGTTCAGACTGGCCTCGCGCGCGCGGTCCGAGCTGAGCTGCGCGATCAGCGCCTCCAGCCTGCGGATCGTGTCGTTGGCCTGTTTCTCTTCGGCGTCCAGCGTATCGCGTTCGACATGCAGGCGCTGCAAAACGGCGGCGGCGATGGCCTCTTCTTCGCGCAGGGGCGGCAATGCGCCGTCGCTCTCGACGCGCGCTTTGGCGGCCTGCCGCGCTGCACCCTCGGCCTGTGCGGCGGCAAGCGTGGCCTCTTTCAGGCCGTTCTCGGTGGCAAGGGCGGCATCGCTGGCCTCTTTCCAGCGGCGAAACAGCAACACACCCTCGGACCGGCGCAGCTGATCGCCGATCTCGCGATAGCGCGCCGCCTGTCGCGCCTGACGGGCAAGCTGCACCAGCTGCGTGGCCAGTTGCTCGATCACATCCTCGACCCGCAGCAGGTTCGTCTCTGCCCCCCTGAGTTTCAGTTCCGCTTCGTGCCGGCGCTGATAAAGGCCCGAAATACCGGCCGCCTCTTCCAGAATACGTCGGCGCGCCTTGGGCTTGGCGTTGATCAGTTCTGCAATCTGGCCCTGGCGTACCAGTGCCGGGGAATGGGCACCGGTTGACGCATCCGCAAACAGCATCTGCACATCGCGCGCCCGCACATCCCTGCCATTGGCCTTGTAGGCCGAACCGACATCGCGCGTGATCCGCCGGATCACATCGATACGATCGGCATCGTTGAAACCGGCGGGCGCTGTGCGTTCGTCATTTTCAAGGATCAGCGACACTTCGGCAAAGTTTCGGGCAGGCCGCGTTGACGCACCCGCAAAGATCACGTCCTCCATGCCGCCGCCGCGCATTGCCGTCGGCCGGTTCTCCCCCATGACCCAGCGCAGCGCCTCCAGCAGATTGGATTTGCCACAGCCATTTGGCCCTACAACACCGGTCAGACCATCCGCGATGATCAGATCGGTCGGATCGACAAAACTCTTGAAGCCGTTCAGTGTGAGCCTGGAAAAGCGCAAGGGCGCGTGCCTGTCATGTTTCTTGTTACCGGCAATTTTTCTGACGCCGCTTTCACTGAGTCAAGCTGAAACGCTGGATATGGTTTCCGCCGGCAAGTTATCCCCAAGATATTGTCACATGTTGACTGTCATCCAGACAAGGGATGCGCAATTTCGATCAGGTTCAGATCGGGGTCGCGGATATAGACTGACAATAATGGCCCCGTGGCCCCTGTCCGGCGCACCGGACCCTCTTCGATCGCGATGCCCAGCGCCTGCAAACGCGCGACCCAGGCCTCGGGCGGGCTGTCGGACAGAAAACAGATATCGGCCGAACCCGGAACGGCGCTTTGGGCATGGGGCAGGTATTCGTGGCCCTTCTGATGCAGATTAATCTTGTGTGGCCCGAATTTCAGCGCTGTTCGCGTACTGCCATCGGCGGGTGTAAACTCTTCGGCCACCATGCCCAGCGCCTCGTAAAACGCAACAGTTCGGCCAATATCGACGACGGTCAGAACCAGGTGGTCCAGCGCATTGATATGTGGGATCATTTCAAACATGCTCCGGATAATGAGGCCTGCAGAATGATGGACGACAATCGCGACCGGGTGCAACGGGTAACGGATGTGATGGATCCCGCGAGGCTGGCCGCACTGTCTGCGGCGCTTGGTCGGGGTGACACGCCCTCAACGCTTCCGCCATTTGCCCATCACCTGTATTTCTGGCGGCCGGAACCACCGGCAAAACTGGGGCGCGACGGCCATCCCGCGCTGGGCAGTTTCATACCCGCAACCGGTCTGCCGCGGCGGATGTGGGCTGGGGGGCGGCTGAAATTTCATGCGCCCGTGGTGACCGGTATCCCTGCCGAACGTAAACTGAGTGTTATCAACCATACCCGCAAGGACGGGCGTTCCGGCCCCATGGCGATTGTCACGCTCGAACACGCCATCCGCCAGTCCGGCACGCTGCGCCGGACCGAGGAACAGGACCTCGTCTTTCTGAATGACCGCAGCCCCGACGATCCGCTGCCCCCGGCCCGCCCGGCCCCTGACGGCGCAGAAATCAGTCGGGAATACAATTTTGATACGACCCTGCTTTTTCGCTACTCGGCTCTGACATTTAACGGGCATCGCATCCACTATGATATCGATTACTGCAAATCGGTCGAAGGATATCCCGGTCTTGTCGTGCATGGGCCGCTGTTGGCGCATCTTTTGATGGATATGGCGGCAGAGTCCCTTGGCGGCCTCACGTCATTTTCTTTCCGCGCCACTGCGCCGCTTTTTCAATTTCAGCGCGCGCGGCTTTGCGCAAAGTCCTCGAATCAGGGGCTGAAGCTCTGGGTGGAAAACGAAGACGGTGCGCAGAACATGATCGCCGAGGCGGGTTAAGCCACCACCCGCCAGCCTGAGCACAGGCTTGTTTCCCGCGTCGCGATACCCCATCTAGACACCATCACCGGTGGCGGGACCACCGGCGCATCAGCACTCAAGCCGAAAGGATACCCGATGGGACTGCGCATCAATGACACCGTGCCCGATTTCACTGCCGAAACAAGCCAGGGAAAGATCTCGTTTCACGACTGGATCGGTGACAGCTGGGCCATCCTGTTTTCCCACCCCAAGGATTTTACACCGGTCTGCACGACCGAGTTTGGTGCCGTCGCGCAGCTGGCCGATGAATGGGCCAAACGCAACACCAAGGTGATGGGCGTATCGGTCGACGGTGTCAAAGAGCATGAAGGCTGGATCAAGGATATTGAAAAGGTCGGCGGTGCCGATGTCGGATTTCCCATCGTGGCCGACGAAGGTCTGGAAGTGTCCAAGGCGTTCGACATGCTGCCCGCCGAGGCCTACCTGCCCGAGGGCCGCACCCCCGCCGACAGCCAGACCGTTCGCTCTGTCTTTATCATCGGCCCGGACAAGCAGCTGAAGCTGTCGATGACCTATCCGATGACCGTAGGACGGAATTTTGCCGAGATTCTGCGCGCCCTCGATGCGCTGCAGGCAACCGTTGAACATGGCATTGCCACGCCCGCCAACTGGACCCACGGGCAGGATGTTGTCATTCCCGTCGCCCTGTCCGATGCAGATGCAAAGGCCAAGTTCGGCGAATTCGAAACCAAGTTGCCCTATCTGCGGATGACCAGCCTCCCGGGCTGAGACACGCATCGTTCAAACGCCAAGGGCCCGGATCACTCCGGGCCCTTTCGTATTCCTGTCTGAATCAGCCCTTGGGCCAGATCAGTAGTGAACGCTGTAATCCGGGGTCTCGGTCAGATCGGATTGAACACCCGCAACGACCCGGCCCTTGCGATGAAGCGTGACCGAGGCGCCGACCTGAACCTGGTTGAACAGGCGGATCGCGTGATCATTGACAAGGCGCGCGCACCCATTTGAAACTGCCTGACCGATTGTCCAGGGCTGGGGTGTTCCGTGAATGCGCAACGCCGTATCTTTGCCTTCGGCATTGAAAAGATAAAGCGCCATGATCCCCAGTGGATTGCCCGGCCCCCCCGGCACGCCATTGGCGTATTGGAGATAGTTCGGATTGCGACGCATCATTTCCTTGGTCGGACGCCAATCCGGCCATTCGCGTTTCTCGCCAACGGTGTACATGCCCGTGTGGTAGAGCGATCCGCGTCCGACACCCACCGTATACTGGATCGCCCGCGTAACCATCTGATCGCCCTTTTTTCGGGCAGGCGAGGTCGTGAGATACAGTTTGAACAAATCCGGCTCGACATGGATCGACCCCAAGGGCAAATCAAAGGGCAGGGTCACGAACTTTGGCAGGTAATCCTCTGGTATTTCATAGCTGTAATGTGCCAACGCGGGAGTTGCCGCAGTCGCCGCTGCGCCGGTGGCGATGAAATGCCGTCGTGTCAACATAACTTCTATCCCTTCCCCTAAATTTTTTGTTTGCAAGAGTCTAAAGGCCGACCGAATCAAAATACAAGACTTTCTGCTTCACAAGATATTGAAGCTCCGGCCGTTGCATCTTGGACTCACTAGAACGGAAAAATATGGAGTTTTTTTGGGCGATATTTGTTGAAAATCGTGCTTTCGGGCCGCGCCATTACCGGCACGGCCCGGGATCGTACGATCAGGAAAGATGCGTCGCGAACCAGTCCAGGGTCCTTGCCCAGGCCAGTTCCGCCGCCTCGGGATCGTAGCGCGGCGTCGTGTCGTTGTGGAAACCATGATTGGCACCGGCATAGAAATGGGCAGCAAACGCCTTGTCGTTTTCATTCAGCGCAGCCTCGTAATCGGGCCATCCTGCGTTGATCCGCTGATCCAGTTCCCCGTAGTGCAACAATAGCGGTGCCTGTATACGCGGCACATCCTCTGCCGCCGCCTGACGGCCATAGAACGGCACCGAGGCCGCCATTTCAGGGAAGTTGACGGCAAGCGCATTGCAGACCCCGCCGCCATAGCAGAACCCGACCGCACCCACCTTATCGGTTGCGCCATCATGGTTGCTCAGGAAGTCGAATGCAGCAAAGAAATCCTCCATCAGTTTAACCCGATCCATGGATTTCTGCATTGCCCGTCCGTCGTCATCATTGCCGGGATACCCCCCGATCGGTGACAACCCGTCGGGACCAAATGCCAGATAACCCGCCTTCGCTGTTCTGCGCACCACATCCTCGATATAGGGGTTCAGCCCCCGGTTTTCATGGATGACCAGCACCGCCGGCAATTTGCCCGTCGCACCGGCCGGCTTTGCCATCAGACCCGACACTGTTCCGTGGCCTTCGGGGCTGTCGAAAATGGCGGTCATGGTCTCGATGGACGGGTCATCGGGCGCAACCTGCTGGGCGAGTGCATAATTCGGCTGCAGGCTCTCCAGCAACGCAGCCGCAGTTACACCCGCCGCCGCATATTTGGTGGCCCCGCTCAGGAAATCGCGCTTGGTCATCTTGCCATGCACATAGCCGTCATAAAGCTCCAGTATCTTGGGGTGAAAGTCGGATGCCTTCTTGCGTTCCATGTGGTCCTCCAAAATTTTGTCGATAATTACACAATAGTAGCACAATAGTCGATTTTATGGAAGCCGCCTTTCAGTCCGCCCCGTGCGAAACGAAAAAGGTCCCGCCGGGGGCGGGACCTTTCTGATCATATCGGCGTTTGGGTCTTGTCAGCCCTCTGCCTCTTCCTTTTCTTTCTGAACTTCCTGTCCGGTTTCCTGATCGACCATCTTCATCGCAAGGCGTACCTTGCCACGGTCATCAAAGCCCAAAAGCTTGACCCAGACTTCCTGTCCTTCCTTCAGCACATCCGAAGGATGGTTCAGGCGGCGGTTTTCGATCTGGGACACATGCACCAGACCGTCACGTTTGCCAAAGAAGTTCACGAAGGCGCCGAAATCGACGATCTTTACGACCTTACCACGATAGATCTCTCCCTCTTCAGGCTCGGCCACGATGGCGTGGATCATGTCATAGGCTTTCTGGATAGCCTCGCCATTGGGGCTGGCAATCTTGATGACGCCGTCATCGTTGATATCCACCTTGGCGCCCGAAACCTCGACAATTTCACGGATGACCTTGCCGCCCGAACCAATGACTTCACGGATCTTGTCGGTTGGGATGTTCATGGTCTCGATGCGCGGCGCGTGGATCGAGAAATCACCCGCCTCGGTCAGTGCGTTGGCCATCTCGCCAAGGATATGCATCCGCCCGTCACGCGCCTGTGCCAGCGCTTTTTCCATGATCTCGGGCGTAATACCGGCGACCTTGATGTCCATCTGCAACGAGGTGATGCCGTTTTCCGTGCCGGCAACCTTGAAATCCATGTCACCCAGATGATCCTCGTCACCCAGGATGTCGGTCAGGATCGCATATTCACCGCTGTCTTCCAGGATAAGACCCATGGCCACACCGGCCACCGGTGCCTTCAGCGGAACACCCGCATCCATCATGCTGAGCGAGCCACCGCAAACGGATGCCATGGATGACGAACCGTTTGATTCCGTGATCTCGGACACGACGCGCAGCGTATAGGGGAAATCCGTCGCCGAAGGCAGAACCGCCTGCAGCGCGCGCCATGCCAGTTTGCCATGGCCGATTTCGCGGCGTCCGGTGAAACCAAAGCGGCCGACTTCACCCACCGAATAGGGCGGAAAGTTATAGTGCAGCATGAAGTTCGACTTATACGTGCCGTGCAGCGCGTCGATCATCTGTTCATCGTCGCCGGTACCCAGCGTTGTCACGACAAGGCCCTGCGTTTCGCCGCGCGTGAAGAGCGCCGAACCATGGGTGCGTGGCAAAAGGCCGGTTTCGCAGACGATTGGGCGCACCGTGGTTGTGTCACGGCCATCAATACGCTTGCCGGTTTTGACAACATCGCCGCGCAGGATGCCCGCCTCGAGCTTTTTCAGGGCAGAACCCAGATTGGCATCGGCCTGCTCGTCTTCGCTCAGGGATTCGACGATCTTCGTGCGTGCCGCGGCAACCGCTGCGGTGCGCTCCTGTTTGTCGGTGATGGCAAATGCGGCGCGCATGTCTGCCTCGCCCGCCTTCTTGACCGCTTCGTACAGGCCGGAATAGTCGGCAGGCTGAAAATCGAACGGCTCGTTGGCGCATTCCTCTGCCAGATCGATAATCAGATCGATAACCGGCTGGATCGATTCATGGGCGAATTTGACCGCGCCCAGCATCTCGGCTTCAGAGAGTTCATAGGCCTCGGATTCCACCATCATCACCGCGTCCTTTGTCCCGGCAACCACAAGGTCCAGACGCTGTTCAGGATTGTCACGCAGCTTGTGCATGTCGTCGATGGACGGGTTCAGGACATATTCGCCATCCACGAAACCAACCCGCGCACCGGCAATCGGCCCCATGAAAGGTGCACCCGACAGCGTCAGTGCCGCCGAAGCCGCGATCATCGCCACAACATCGGGATCATTGACCAGGTCATGCGACAGCACGGTGCAGATCACCAGAACTTCGTTCTTGAACCCTTCGACGAACAAGGGGCGGATTGGCCGGTCGATCAGACGGCTGGTCAGCGTTTCCTTTTCGGTCGGACGCGCCTCGCGCTTGAAAAAACCGCCCGGGATTTTGCCGGCGGCATAGTATTTCTCGTTATAGTGAACCGTCAGGGGAAAGAAATCCTGTCCCTCTTTCTGGCTCTTGGCGAATGTGACATTCGCCATGACGCTGGTTTCGCCCAGCGTCGCAATCACGGACCCATCCGCCTGACGGGCCACTTTACCTGTTTCGAGCGTAAGGGTCTCGTCCCCCCACTCCATAGACTTCTTCGTTTCGTTAAACATCTGTGTATCCTTAAGGGAGCACTCCCGGCCCTCCGGGTCTCCCGTTTCAATGGTGGCCCCATTGCCACCGATCCCTTGTCCTATTGCACGGCACCGGGATCAAAGCGCCACGTCTCAGATGGCGCGTCCCTATATGGTTTATCCACATTTGAAAACCAAAGATTTGCCGGATGCCCCGAAACGGCAAAAGCCGCACCCGGTGGGCGCGGCTTTCTCTATTCTCAATGGTGCCGGTCTTAGCGGCGCAGACCCAGACGTTTGATCAGATCCTGATAGCGCGCTTCATCCTTGCCTTTGACATAGTCCAACAGCTTGCGGCGCTGCGCGACCATCTTCAGCAGTCCGCGACGACCGTGATTGTCCTTTTTGTGGATCTTGAAATGCTCGGTCAGCGTGGCGATGCGGCTTGACAGGATGGCCACCTGAACCTCGGGCGAGCCGGTGTCGCCGTCCTTGGTGGCATATTCCTTCATCAGGCGGGTTTTTTCTTCTGCAGTAATCGACATCGGGGGCTCCTTTACGGTTAGGGGTTATGGCGCAGGCCGGGATGTCGTCCAGCAAGGCCCATGGAGGCTCCGCCAATTCGCGGATGAGGGCGTATAGGGGGATTCAGTCCAAAGGGAAAGCCTTATTTTGCGCATACAGCACCACGCTCTGCCGGACAGATAAGTTCTGAATTGCAGGGCAGAACCGGCCACCATCTGATTCCCCGACGGGCCGGTTCCAATTCGTTAACAATGTTTTAATTCCTGTCAAAACTGTCCCGGCAAACTCGACAATAAGATACATAAACCATTGAATTTTTGATATTATTTGACATACGCCGCCACATTTTTGACAAAATTCCGAAGGTTCAAGTGGGGGATATTCCGTGTTCGATCTGTTTCTTTTTCTTGGCGTCCTCGGATTCGGATTTCTGATCGACGCGCTTGTCGATGATGATGAGGACGAAGATACATCCGCGGATACGTCCGGCACAACACCAACCACCCCGACGGGCCCGGTTGCGCCGATCACCCATATCATCGGCACGCCCAATCAGGATGACCTCAGCGGCGGTCCGCTGGATGAAACCATCGAAGCGCTCGAGGATGACGACACGATCTTTGGCGGCAAGGGCGACGATCTGATCTATGGCGATTCCGGCGATGACGTCGCGAATGCCTGGCTTGGCAAAGACACCGTATTTGGCGGCGCGGGTGCGGATCGCCTGTTTGGCCATGCGGACCGCGATTAGATCTTTGGCGAGAGTGGTGATGACACGCTCTTTGGCGGTTGGTCCAATGACGATCTTTATGGCGGCGAAGGCATGGACCGGGCCGAGGGTGGCCAGGGCAATGACAGCATCGATGGTGGCCCGCAGGCCGACCTCCTTTATGGCGGCATCGGCAGTGACAGGCTGGATGGCGGTTCCGGCGATGACACGATGGAAGGCGATGACGGCACCGATATCCTGTACGGCAGATGGGGTGACGACCGCGCCTTTGGCGAGGGCAGCACGGATTCGCTCTATGGCGGCAGCGGTGACGATGACCTATTTGGCGGGCCAGGCAATGACTATATTTTTGGCGGTGCGCATGATGATCAGGATCTCTTTGGCAACCGGGGCAATGACCGGATGTCAGGTGGGTCGGGCGATGACCGGCTGTTTGGTAATTCGGGTGATGACACCATCAATGGTGACATCCCCGGCAATCCGATTTCGGGCGATGATCTGATCTTCGGCGGCGGCGGCAATGATATCCTTTCCGGTCAGGGTGGCGACGACCTCATCTATGGTGGCGTCGGTGGCGACACGATTGACGGCGAAGGTGGCGATGACCGGCTCGAGGGTGACTTTGGCAACGACGATATCGCGGGCGGTGCGGGCAACGACCTGCTGCTGGGCGAGGCCGGCACAGATACGCTCAGCGGTGAGTCGGGCGATGACAGCCTGAGCGGCGGTCAGTTCAACGACCTCCTTTACGGGGGTGAGGGCAACGACACGCTGGGCGGCGGTACCGGGAATGACCGCCTGTTTGGCGAAAGTGGCGATGACAGCCTGATCGGCGCATCGGGTGATGATACGCTCTTTGGCGGTGATGGTGTCGACCGTATGATCGGCGGCAACGGCAACGACGCCCTCGAAGGTGGGGCTGGCAACGACTCGATCTCGGGCGGCTTTGCCAATGACGTGATTGACGGCAACTCGGGCGACGACCGGCTCTTTGGTGATGCGGGTGACGATACGGTCATCGGCGGCGCGGGCGATGACGACATATATGGCGGAAGCGGCGATGACAGCCTTGCCGGCGGTGTCGGTCAGGATGAAATCTATGTGGGCGAAGGCGACGTGGCCGCAGGCGGTGTCGGCACCGATCAGTTCCAGATCCTTGATCTGGCACCGACCGATATTCCCCGGATTACCGATTTCAACAGCGCGACAGAGGCACTGCGCATCGATCTCGGGGCCTTTGCCGGGCCACCACCAACCATCACCACCAGCTATGATTCCACCGCCGATGAAACCACCGTGCGGATGGACGGAACGGCGATTGTCATCCTCGATGGCAACCATCCTGCCGGTTCGCTGGATGTTCAGTTTACTGCGGTCTCGATCCCACCGATCATTCTTCCGCCCCCTCCGGTGCCACCGGGACCGTAATTCAGGAAAAGGGCCGGTAACGCCGGCCCTTTTTCCATTCATGCCCCTACCACCTCAGGCCGGATCCTCTTGGATGAGGTTGATGATCTGGCTGGCCCAGTCACCGATGATCGGAATGAAATCGATGGTCGACAGCGCATAGACCAACGCCGAGACCAACAGCGTCGCGCCAACCACCGACCCAAGGCCAAAGGCCAGCCCGCGCAAAAACTGAAACCCGATCATCCGCCATGGCGAATTCTGGATCGTGATGAACCGGTGACGGTTCAGAGTGGCCAGTTCATTTTTCAGCGCGTCCAGCGCTTTGTTGGTCTCTTGGTCCATGGCTCATTCTCTGAAAAAGGGCTGGTATGCCGCGATCACCTCTTCGGGGGCCTCTTCCATCGCGAAATGGCCGGAATTGACCGAAGACGTCGTAACCGTCGCCGCCCATGCCGACCAGAGCGCTGCGGGGTCACCCGTCTGGGCCGGGAAGCCATGATCGCCATAGAGGAAATGCAGCGGTGCCGTAATCCTGCGACCAGATGCGCGATCAGCCTCATCCAATGCCCGGTCAATGCTGGCACCCGCCCGATAATCGGCGCACATCGCATGCAGATGCGCAGGATCACCCGCCTGATCACGATAGCTTTGCAGGGCATCGGGTGAAAACGCCCCGAGGTCCCGCGCCAGTGTCCATGATCGCAGCGTATGGTCGATATAGCCTGCAGGATCCGCCGCAATCAGCGTTTCCGGCATCGGATGCGGCTGGGCCAGAAAGGTCCAGTGATAGGCCTTCATCGCCAGCTCTGCGTTCCAGGAGGCCCAGAAATCGCCCGTTGGCACGATCTCGATAATCCCGAGTTTTCGCAACCGCTCCGGATGATCAAGGGCAAGGCGATAGGCCACGCGCGCGCCCCGGTCATGGCCCAGAATATGCGCCCGTTCGATGCCCAGTGCATCCAGAATACCGACAATATCCGCCGCCATTTCCCGCTTCGCGTAGGTTTGCGGAGCATCCGACCGGTCGGTGGGTGCGTCACTGTCGCCATATCCCCGCAAATCGGGAACAATTACGTGAAAATCCCGTGCAAATGCCGGGGCCACCCGTTCCCAGCAACGATGATTTTGCGGATAGCCGTGCAACAGGATCAGGGGGTGTCCCTGCCCCGCCTGATGCACCGACAATTCGATACCATTTGTGGCAATGCGCGATTGGGTGAATCCGGCGATCATGATCAGCACCTCGTTTCGATCAAGGATGCCAAGGCACGCCGATCACGTCCAGAGCCGGGGTTGCTCGGCATAGGCGATATAGAGCGGATGGCGCGGGTGACCTTCCTTGGACAGACCCAGATGATAAAGATCGCGCCCCGTATCCCGCATCAGCGCCAGCACCGCCACGCCCCGGTCCAGATGGGCGCCATGCGTTCCCCACGCACAGATGATGGTGTCGGCCCAGGCACAGGCTTCGCGGATTGCGGCATCATTGCCGGGGCCAACCGGATCGGCAGCGCGACGCATCTGCCGGGGGTCGGTGTCGCGCCATGCAAAGATATTGCAGACCCGGAACCCGCCAAACCCCAGCGCCCGCGCCCGCCGCTCGCAGCGCTCTACAGTTGGATCATTCTGCACTTCGGTCGCGGTGGACGGGTTGAGCATCACGAAAAGCGCGGTTTTGCCATCGGGTTCCCAGATGCGGGTCAGCGCGTAGCGATAGCGTTCGCAATCCGAGTAGACGGCAACCGAAGGCGCGTCGCCTTTGATATGCCGTCGCGTGATCACGGCAGATTCAGCACCTTCTTGGGGTGCAACTCGCCCGCACGGTAGGTGCCGATGGCAACAGGCACACCGCGATGCGAGGCCCAGGCCAGATCGCCATATTCCGCGTTACTGGTCAGCACCTGCCCGGGATTGCCGTTTTTCAGCCGTGCCGCCGCGATTTCATTGCAGGGCAATTCGGGCAGATCCGACAGTCCCTGTGCAACCGGCATCAATAGCGCATCGACTTCCGGGGTCCGCGCCAGTGCCTCGATCTGTTCCAGCGTGACCGCCTGATCCAGGTCGAACGGCCCCGACCACAGTCGCCTCAGCCACGAAACATGGCCATGACAGCCCAGGCTTTGGCCAAGGTCACGGGCAATCGACCGCACATAGCCGCCCTTGCCGCAAACCATTTCCAGCGTGACATGATCCGCGTCAGGCCGGCCCGTCATGCGCAACGCCTCAACCCATAATGGCCGGGATGTCAGTTCAAATGCCTCGCCATCGCGGGCGCGCTTATAGGCGCGTTCCCCGTCGATCTTGACGGCGGAATAGGCCGGGGGAACCTGCTGAATTTCACCGCGGAACTGCGCCAGGGCATCATCGATCTCGTGATCTGCCGGACGATGATCGCTGGTGGCGATTACCTCTCCCTCGGCATCGTCGGTATTTGTCTGCTGGCCCAGTCGCACCGCAAAGGCATAGGCCTTGAGTGCGTCTGTGACAAAAGGAATGGTCTTGGTCGCTTCGCCCAGCGCCACGGCCAGTACACCGGTCGCTTCGGGGTCCAGCGTACCGGCATGCCCGGCCTTTTGCGCCTCAAAAGCCCAGCGCAGCTTGTTGACGATAGCGGTTGAGCCGATCCCCGCCGGTTTGTCCACCACGACCCAGCCTGATATGTTGCGGCCCTTGCGCCTGCGCGCCATTGCACTGCCCTCTGATTTCGAAAACCCCGGTTAACGCAGCCGCCCCGGCAAGGTCAATCCGCCGCGCTGACGGTTCCGATGATCGGGCCGATGGCGAAACCACCGTCATTCCTGCTCAACGGCTCGGCAAAGAGCCGCGAAACATTCCCGTCGATGAACAGCGCGTTCGGCGTGCCCAGCACATCGCGAAAAAGGCGGGCAAAGGCGTGAAACGTCACACCGCGTTCGGATATTGCAAATACCGCCGTCGTGCCATCGGGCCGGACACCGACACCATTGCGCACAAATCGCGACGTGCTCTCGGCGCTGAATTTCGGGTGAAGCGCGCCGTCGATCACCAGCATCGGGCCGGATTGGGTGGCATAGGTGCATTCCGGGGCCAGATCGCGAAAGGCCAGCGTCTCGATCACCGCCGCCCGGCCATTGCCGAAACAGAACACGCCATTCGGCAGCAGGCCGAAATTACCCGGCCCCGCCGATGTGATCAGCCGCCGCTTTTCGACCCCGTTTTCCAGATAATACCCGACCGGGCTGCGATCCGGGTGGTACATCCCGCCATTGGTGGCAAATGTCAGCTTCAGACCCTGCGCAGCCAGATCATCGCCAAGCGCCGTGAACCCGCCAAAAACTTCCCCCGCCGCATTGGCGTGAAAGAGCCGCAGATCATCCTGCGTCAGGTCAACCTCGCAGATCGAGTAATCCACGCCTTCGAATGTCTCGACCCGGCATTCCAGCGCCATGGCAGGCGCGCCGATCAGAACAAACAGAACCGCAAGCCAGCGCATTCAGTCCAGATCCTGCCTGACGTGATCCTGCGATAACAGGCGGTTGGTATCGTCCATCCGGTCAAAGCTCTCATCGATGACGAATCGGATCTCGGGCGAAAACTTGAGTGTCAGTTTCTTGGAGACCTGCCGACGCAGTTCATGCCGGTTGTCGCGCAGCGCCTGCAATGCCTCTTCGGTACCATGCCCACCAAGCGGCAGAACATAGGCCGTCGCCACCTTGAGATCGGGCGATGTCCGCACCTCGCCCACCGTGATCGACATCCTGTTCAGGTCCGGGTCATGCACGTCACCCCGCGCCAGCACCTCGGACAGGGTGCGGCGGATCAGTTCGCCCACGCGCAATTGCCGTTGCGAGGGGCCGGTGCCGGATGTGAATCGGTTTTTTCCCATTGGGTTGACTTAAGCCGGGTGAACCCCTTTGCCAAGACTGGGCCGACAGGATAAACCGCGCGAAACCGCACAGGAATTGGCAAGATGACAGACCAGATCAATGTCGTGATCACCGGGGGATCGGGCCGCATGGGCCAGATGCTGATCCGCTCGGTACTGGCGCATGACGCGCTGACCCTAACGGGGGTGGTCGAGCGTGAGGGCCATGACTGGATCGGTCAGGATGCGGGCCCGCTGATGGGTCTCGGCGAAACCGGGGTAAGGGTTACCGATGAACCGCTGGAGGCGTTTGCCACCGCCCATGCCGTGATCGATTTCACCAGCCCTGCTGCGACGGTGGGCTTTGCCGCGCTGGCCGCACAGGCACGCGCTGTACACGTGATCGGCACAACCGGCCTGAGCGCCGATGATATCACCCGCATCGATGCCGCCGCCCGTCACGCCACCATCATCCGCGCCGGAAACATGAGCCTTGGTGTCAACCTGCTGACCGTGCTGACGGAAAAGATCGCGCGCGCGCTCGACGATGACTTTGACGTCGAGATCATCGAGGCGCATCACCGCTACAAGGTCGACGCGCCGTCAGGCACCGCGCTGATGCTGGGCGAAGCCGCGGCCAAGGGGCGCGGCGTCACGCTCGATCAGGTGGCTGATCGTGGGCGCGACGGCATCACCGGGGCGCGTAAACGCGGCGATATCGGATTTTCCGCCATTCGTGGCGGCGACGTTGTGGGCGAGCATGACGTCATCTTTGCCGCCGACGGTGAACGTATCGTGCTGCGTCACCTCGCTACGGACCGCACGATATTTGTGCGTGGTGCCCTCAAGGCCGCGATCTGGGGGCAGGATCGGGGGCCGGGCCATTTCAACATGCTCGATGTGCTGGGGATGGCCGACTGAAGCGGCTCAGAAATCGATGGCGATACCCTTTTTCTCCCAATCCCCATAGCGCACGGGGTCAGGTCCGTCGCGCCCGCCCAGCTCCTTCGGCAGGGCTTCGGAGTTCGCCTTCCTGCGCCGCTCTTCGGCTTCGGCGAGGGCGCGCTTGGCCGCTTCGGGCAGGCTCTCTTCGGTCATTTCACATCCTTGCGGTGAACCCTTCACTGATATACCTGCGCCACGGAACAAGGCAAGGATAGGCAGAAATGCCTGATGATGATCTCAGGGCGCGGTCGGCTGCGCTGAACCTGCTAGACGGTGTGCTGGCCGATGGCGCGGCTCTGCCCGAACTGTCCGGACAGCTCTCGGGGCTCAGCCCGCAGGACAGGGCCCGCGCCAACCGCCTGGCCGTGACGACGCTGCGCCATCTTGGCCGGGCGGATGCGACGCTCAAACCCTTTCTCAGACGTCCGCCACAGGGGCGTGTCCTGAACATTCTGCGCCTTGCAACTGTGGAATTGCGGCTGGACGGTCAGGCCGCCCATGGTGTTGTTGACAGCGCCGTCAGGCTGGTCAAATCGATCCCCCATTCCAAACATCTTGCGGGGCTGGTCAACGCGGTCCTGCGCAAGGTTGCCGACGTTCCCGATAAGAAATGGGCCGCGATGCCGCCGGGGCAATTGCCCGAGTGGATTCGCACACGGCTGTTGTCCACCTATGGCGTGGACGACGTACGGCGGATCGAAGAGGTACACGCCGCGACCCCGCCCACAGACCTGACATTCAAACCCGATCAGGGGCCGGACATGCCGGGCCATGATCTGCCGGGCGGTGGGCTCAGGCTGAACGACCCGGGCCAGATCACGGCGCTGCCCGGATTTTCAGGGGGGAACTGGTGGGTTCAGGATTTTTCCGCGGCGGTGCCTGCCCGCCTGTTGGGCGCACAGCCGGGCCAAGATATTCTTGATCTTTGCGCCGCACCGGGGGGAAAGACACTTCAGCTTGCCGCGGCCGGTGCGCGTGTGACGGCCGTCGATATTTCGGAAGAGCGGCTGAAAACCGTGCGTGAAAATCTGGACCGCTGCGGGCTGAATGCTGAATTGGTGGCTTCGGATGCGCTCAGGGTGCGGGGCCGGAAATATGACGCCGTGCTGCTTGATGCGCCGTGTTCTGCCAGCGGAACGATCCGCCGCCACCCCGATATGCCCCACGCCAAGGCCAATCACGACCTTTCGCGCATCACACGGCTGCAGGCCAAACTGCTCGAGCATGCCGTGACCCTCGTGAAACCGGGTGGGCGGCTGGTCTATTGCACCTGCTCGCTCTTCCCGGAAGAGGGGGAAAAGCAGGTTCGCCGCCTGCTGGCACGACAGGGTAAAATCAGCGTGCAAGAGATCGACACCCAAGCACTGGGGCTGGATCGTAAGTGGCTGACCAAAGAGGGTGGCCTGCGTCTCAGACCCGACTATTGGGCGGATATTGGCGGAATGGACGGGTTCTATATCGCCGCACTCACGATTCCTTGGTGACAGGCAATCCGACCTTGGCTAGACTGCCGTTCAAGAGCAGAAGCAATACTTAACTCATGTCGAATTCGACCCCTGTTTATGTGGCGAGCGATGGCTGGCCCAGTCGACGCACTCGCGTTCTGAACCGCCTGCATGCGCGGCTCAGTTCGTTCGGGCATTCGGCATCTGCCTTCGTTTCTCAGCCCCAACCCCGGACCATCGGCAGCTTTGCCCGGGGGCGGCAATTATCGGCGGGAAATATCCAGTTTGCGGGCGATCTGATCGAAAGCCCGGATTGCCGACTTTGGCAGATCAGGATGCCGTCGCGCGCATTCGAGCAAGAGGCGCATGGCTTTGCATGGCTGGACGATCTCGCGGCGGTGGGTGACCTGCCCGCGCGTCAGACGGCGCAGAAATGGATCTGGGAGTGGATTGCGAAATTCGGCCGTGGCGGCGGGCCGGGCTGGACGGCCGACCTGACCGGGCGGCGCCTGATCCGCTGGGTAAATCACGCGATATTCGTTCTGAACGGACAACAAAGCCGCCAGTCAAAACAGTTCTTCAGTTCGCTCGGGCGTCAGACGGTGTTTCTCAGCCGTCGCTGGCAGACAGCCTCGCCCGGACTGCCCCGGTTCGAAGCGTTAACGGGGCTGGTTTATGCGGGGCTGTCGCTGCACGGCATGGACCGGCATCTGACACCGGCCACCAACGCGCTGGCCCGAGAATGCCACGAGTTGATCGACGGCGAAGGCGGCATTCCCACCCGCAACCCCGAAGAGCTGCTGGAGGTGTTCACCCTTCTAAGCTGGGCCGCAGCCGGATTGAGCGAATCGGGTCGGCTGCCACCGAAACAACTGCTGCTGGCCATCGAGCGTATCGCGCCCACTTTGCGCGCGCTGCGCCATGCCGACGGATCACTGGCGCGGTTTCATGGCGGCGGGCGCGGGGTCGAGGGGCGGCTTGACCATGCGCTGGCCTCGTCAGGCGTTCGCACGCTGGCCAATGTCGGGCTGGCGATGGGATATGCGCGCCTTGCGGTGGGGCGCACAACCGTGATCGTCGATGCCAGCCCGCCACCGGCAACGGAAATCTCGTATAACGCGCATGCCAGCACGCTGGCCTTTGAAATGACGTCGGGCCGCCACCCTGTCATCGTGAATTGCGGGGCGGGCACCACGTTCGGCGAAAGCTGGCGACAGGCCGGGCGCGCCACGCCCTCTCACTCCACTCTGTCGATCGAGGGGTTTTCCTCGTCCCGCCTCGGGCCCAAGCGGCTGATCAAGGGGGTCGAGCGCGAGTTGCTGCTGGATGCACCCTCGGATGTCAGGGTGCAGCAATCATCGGGTGTTGATGGCACGACGCTGCTTTTGGGTCATAATGGCTATGTCGGCACACATGGTCTGACCCATGTGCGGCGGCTTGACCTCAGTTCGGACGGTCGGGAACTGTCGGGCGAGGATACGCTGGGCGCGCTGTCGGATGACGAAAAGAAGCGGTTCGAAATGTATCTCAACCGCGTCTCCATCGACGGTGTGCCCTTTCACATCCGCTTTCACATCCATCCCGATGTCGAGGTCGGCCTCGACATGGGCGGTGCCGCCATATCGCTGGCTCTCAAAAGTGGCGAAGTCTGGGTGTTTCGCCACCACAGTTCGGCCAGTATGGCGCTGGACCAGAGCGCCTATCTGGAAAAATCCCGGCTCAAACCACGGGGATCGCAACAGGTCGTGCTCAGCGCAATGGTGCGGGACTATGCGTTTCAGACCAACTGGAGCATCTCCAAGGCGCAGGATGCACCATCGAATTTCATTCCCGAAGACGATGAGGTCCCCACCCCCTGACCGTATCGCGTCAGGCTGTCCGGTTGCGCCTGTTCCCGCCCACCCGTATTGGATGCGCAAATCCACAAATCAGGACCCCAGAAAATGACTGATCTCGTGCCCGTCAAACGCGCGCTTCTGTCCGTTTCCGATAAAACCGGCCTTATCGAACTGGCAACGGAACTTGCTGCCATGAACGTCGATCTGATCTCGACAGGCGGTACGGCCCGTGCGATCCGGGATGCCGGTTTGCCGGTGCGCGACGTGTCCGAGCTGACGGGGTTTCCGGAAATGATGGATGGCCGGGTCAAGACGCTGCATCCCGGCGTGCATGGCGGTCTGCTGGCGCTGCGCGACGATCCCGATCACCTTCGGGCAATGGCCGCGCATGATATCAGCGCCATCGATCTGCTGATCGTCAACCTTTACCCTTTCGAAGCGACCGTCCAGAGCGGCGCCGACCCGGCCACCTGCATCGAAAATATCGATATCGGCGGCCCCGCCATGATCCGTGCGGCGGCCAAGAACCACGGTTTTGTCAATGTCGTGGTCGATGCCAGCGACTATCCTGCCCTTCTTTCCGAGCTACGGACAAACGACGGAACAACCTCGCTGGAATTTCGCCGCCAGATGGCCATGACGGCCTATGCCCGCACGGCGGCCTATGACGCGGCGGTCTCGGGCTGGATGGCCGATCAGGCGGGTGACGCAGCGCCGCGGCGCAAAACCATCGCCGCCAGGCATGTCGAAACGCTGCGCTACGGTGAAAACCCGCACCAGAATGCGGCTTTTTACAGCGACGGTTCTGACCGCCCCGGCGTGGCAACGGCCCGCCAGATACAGGGCAAGGCGCTGTCTTACAACAATATCAACGATACCGATGCAGCCTTTGAACTGATCAGCGAGTTCGACCCTGCCGAAGGTCCGGCCTGCGCCATCATCAAACATGCCAACCCATCGGGCGTGGCGCGCGGCGCAACGCTGAAAGAGGCCTATGCCAATGCCTTCGATTGCGACCGGACAAGCGCCTTTGGCGGTATCGTCGCGCTGAACCAGCCTCTGGACGGTGATACCGCGGCCGAAATCGCCGGGATATTCACCGAGGTCGTGATCGCGCCGGGCGCGGATCAGGCCGCGCGCGACATCTTTGCCGCGAAAAAGAACCTGCGCCTGCTGCTGACCGAGGATCTGGCCGATCCGACAAAACCCGCAGCAACGATTCGTCAGGTGTCGGGTGGCTATCTGTTTCAGGACAAGGATGTGGGCCGTATCGTTGCCGATGATCTGAAAATCGTGACAAAACGCGCCCCTGATGCGCGAGAGCTTGCCGATCTCCTTTTTGCGTGGAAGGTTGCCAAACATGTCAAATCAAATGCCATCGTCTATGTCAGGGATCTGGCCACTGTCGGGGTCGGGGCCGGCCAAATGAGCCGGGTAGACTCGGCGCTGATCGCCGCGAAAAAGGCCGAACGCATGGCCGAAACGCTGGGTCTGCCGAACCCACTGACCAAAGGTTCGGCCGTTGCTTCGGATGCGTTTTTCCCCTTTGCCGACGGTCTGCTGGAGGCTTCATCAGCCGGTGCCAGCGCCGTGATCCAGCCCGGCGGGTCGATGCGCGACGACGAGGTGATCGCCGCCGCCGACGAGACCGGCCTTGCCATGGTATTTACCGGCATGCGGCATTTCAGGCACTGATATGTGGATTCTGGGCCTATCCGCGGTGCTGGCTTTCGCCCTTTCGCAGGGGGTCAAATACTATGTCGTTTTCGGGCTTGGCCTGATCGAAAGCGGGCGCATCGATGTCTGGCCGCCATTCCTGACCTTTCGGATGGGGTGGAATACCGGAATCAACTTCGGCCTGTTCAGCGGTCAGCCCGACGCGGCGCGCTGGTTTCTGATCGTACTGTCGGTGATCATTTCGGTTGCCATTGCGATATGGGCCTTTCGCTCGTTTCGCTGGCCGAGCGAATACATATCCGCCGGTATCCTGATCGGCGGCGCGCTGGGCAATGCGCTGGACCGTCTGCTATACGGTGCCGTCGCCGATTACCTCAATATGTCCTGCTGCGGGATCAACAACCCTTTCACCTTCAACGTTGCTGATATATTTATCTTTGCAGGGGCCATCGGTCTGGTTGTGTTTTCGCCGGACAAAGCGTGGGAATAGGGATATGTCTGGCACAAGGGAAAGGGTCGGAATGATCAGAACACCGGTTACACTCCTGCTATTGCTTGGCGCTGCAGTCTTTGTTTCCGCATGCGCCAGTAACAGGCAGCCGATCCTGATGAATGCCCAGACCTCTTCGACCACGCCGGACGAGTTTGCCATCCTGCCCAACAAGCCGATTGAACAGCCCAAGGATTACGCCGCCCTGCCCGAACCAACACCGGGGGCAAGCAACCGGGTTGATCCGACACCCAAGAAAGACGCCGTCGCGGCGCTGGGCGGAAATCCCAACCGGCTGAACGCGTCGACGGTCGCGAAGGCCGATCCGAATGTCTACACCTATGCATCGCGCTATGGTGTCGCTGAAAATATCCGCGGGCAGCTGGCTGCCGAGGATCTTGAATTCCGCCGCCGCAACAATGGCCGTGTGCTGGAACGGGCGTTCAACGTGAACACCTATTTCAAGGCTTACCGCAAGCAATCGCTGGATCAGCACGCCGAATTGCGCCGCTTTCGTCAGGCGGGTGTGAAAACCGTGTCGGCACCGCCGGAAACCGCCGGAAACTGACATTTCATCACGAGGGCGTAAGCACTCTTGATCCCATGTGTGGCGGGTGTATCTCATCCCGTATCAACCCATTCAGAGGTGCCCGATGCGCAGGTTTTTTCTATCCTTTTTTTCCGTCCTGTTCGCGACCGCGGCCCATGCCGCCGAAAACGTGACGACCTTCACACTTGATAACGGTATGCAGGGCGTCGTGATCGAAGATCACCGCGCGCCGGTGGCGGTTCAGATGGTCTGGTACAAGACGGGCGCAGCCGACGAACCCCCGGGGAAATCCGGGATCGCGCATCTGCTGGAACACCTGATGTTCAAGGCGACGGATAACCTGGAGGCCGGAGAGTTTTCCAAGATCGTGGCCGCCAATGGCGGCAGTGACAACGGCTTCACCGCTCAGGATTATACCGGTTACGTCCAGCGTGTCGCGTCAGATCGGCTGGGCCTGATGATGCAGATGGAGGCCGACCGCATGCGCAACCTGCGCCTGACCGAGGCCGATGTCGTAACCGAGCGTGACGTGGTGATCGAAGAGCGCAATCAGCGGACCGAGAATTCGCCCGGCGCTCTTTTCAGTGAACAACGCAACGCGGCGCTTTATCTCAACCATCCTTATGGCGGTCCGATCGTCGGGTGGAAGCATGAAATCGCCGCGCTTGGCCTTTCGGATGCCCTGTCATTTTACGATACCTATTACGCACCCAATAACGCGGTGCTTGTCGTGGCCGGCGATGTCGACCCCGCCGAGGTCGAGCGCATGGCAAATGAGATCTACGGCGCCATCCCGGCCAATCCAGACCTGCCCGAACGTCTGCGCCCCAGCGAACCGCCGCAACTGGCCGAACGCAGGCTGACCTATGCCGATCCGCGCGTCGCACAACCCTATGTCATTCGCAGCTACCTCGCCCCGGAGCGCGACAGCGGCGCTCAGGAAAAGGCGGCGGCGCTGGTTATTCTGGCCGAAGTGCTGGGCGGCAGCAGCAACACGTCATATCTGGGCCGCAAGTTGCAATTCGACGAACAGCTGGCCGTGCATACATCGGCCTTCTATTCGGGCTCTTCGCTGGATGACACGACCTTCGGGCTGGTGATTGTTCCCGTACCGGGCGTGTCGCTGGCCGAGGCCGAGGCGGCGCTGGACGGCGCTGTTCAGGATTTCCTGGACGAAGGCCCTGACCCCGCGCAGCTTGCCCGGATCAAACAACAGATCAAGGCATCCGAGATTTATCAGCGGGACAGCGTCCAAAGCCTGGCCCGCACCTATGGCGCGGCTTTGACCCAGGGACTGACCGTAGAGGATGTTCAGGCATGGCCCGATATCCTGTCGGCCGTCACGGCCGAGGATGTCGTCGCCGCCGGGCGCGAGATTTTTGACAGGAAACGTGCGGTAACCGGCTGGCTGATGCAGCCCGTATCAGACGAGGAAACACAATGAGACATTTTGTAATTTCCCTGATTGCCTGCCTCTTTGCGTCACCGCTTTGGGCGGTGGAAATCCAAGAGGTGACATCGCCCGGCGGCATCAAGGGCTGGCTGGTCGAAGACCGCTCGATCCCCTTTGTTGCGCTTGATATCCGGTTTCAGGGCGGTGCCTCGCTCGATGCTCCGGGCAAACGTGGCGCCATCAATCTGATGAGTGCGCTTCTCGAGGAAGGGACGGGCGATCTGGATGCGCGCGGCTTTGCCGAAGCCGCCGAGGGGCTGGCCGCGCATTACGGGTTTGAGGTTGGTGATGACAGTGTCACCATCACCGCGCGCATGCTGACCGAAAACAGGGATCAGGCCGTCGATCTGCTGCGCCGCGCCATCACCGAGCCATCATTTCCGCAGGATGCGATTGACCGGGTGCGCGGGCAGGTCATCTCGGGTATTCAGTCTGATCTGAAAGACCCCGAAACCATCGCATCGCGCAGGTTCAGCAGCCTCGCCTTTGGCGATCACCCTTATGGTTCCGCCCGCGATGGCACAGTCGAAACCGTAACTGCACTGACGCAAGAGGATATTTTTGCCGCCCACCGCGCCACGCTGGCACGTGACCGGCTGTTTGTCGGGGCCAGCGGCGATATTTCAGCCGAGGATTTCGGGCTGTTGATGGATCAGCTTTTGGGCGATCTTCCGGAAACGGGGGCAGCATTCCCCGAGCGCGCCGAATATGCGCTTGAGGGTGGTGTGACCATCGTCCCCTTCGAAACCCCTCAATCTGTCGCCGTGTTCGGCCAGGCCGGCATTACCCGTCAGGATCCCGATTTCTTTCCGGCCTATATCCTCAACCACATCCTGGGCGGTGCCGGTTTCGAATCGCGGCTGATGAACGAGGTCCGGGAAAAGCGCGGCCTGACCTATGGTATCGGCACCTATCTGGTACCCAAGGACCTGGGCGAATTGTATCTGGGTCAGGTCGCCTCCGCGAATGACCGTATTGCCGAGGCGATCGAGGTCACACGGCAGGAATGGAAAAAGGCCGCCGAGGAAGGCGTCAGCGAAGAGGAACTCACCCGCGCCAAGACCTATCTGACGGGGGCCTATCCGTTGCGGTTTGACGGCAACAGCCGTATCGCAGGCATCCTTGCCGGGATGCAGATGATCGGGCTTGGTGTAGAATACATCAACACCCGCAACGCGCAGATCGAGGCCGTGACAAATGCCGATATCCGGCGCGTCGCCAAACGGTTGCTGCAGCCCGAAAACCTGCGTTTCGTGGTTGTTGGCCAGCCCGAGGGCCTGACTGACACCAACTGATCCCGCTGGTCGAATCGGCGTCGGGTATGCTAGATCGTGTGGTATGCCCGATGCCTCCCCCAAGATAGACCTGCCAAGGCGCGAAATCCGTCAGCTTGACGACGCCGCGATCAATCGCATCGCCGCCGGTGAGGTGGTCGAGCGTCCGGCATCCGCGATCAAGGAACTAATTGAAAACGCCATCGATGCCGGGGCCAGTCAGATCGATATCGCCTATGCCGCCGGGGGAAAATCCGTCATTCGCGTCGCCGATAACGGGGCAGGCATCCCGGCGGAAGAATTGCCGCTCGCGCTTTCGCGTCACGCTACATCCAAGATCGACGGCAGCGATCTTCTGAATATCACCACATTCGGTTTCCGTGGTGAGGCGCTGGCCTCGCTCGGTGCGGTTGGCCGCCTGTCGCTTACATCGCGCGGGGCGGGCCGCGACGGCGCCTTTCGCATTCGGGTCCATGACGGGGTCATGTCCGGGGTCGAGCCTGCCGCCCTCTCGGCCGGTACGATTGTCGAACTGACGGATCTTTTCCACACGACGCCCGCACGCCTCAGGTTTCTGCGCAGCGACCGGGCCGAAGCGCAGGCCATCGGCGATGTTGTCAGGCGTCTGGCCATGGCGGAACCCGCTGTCGGGTTCAGCCTGCGTGATATCACCGATGGCGGGGCCGGACGGACCATCCTGAAACTGTCACGTGAAACCGGTGATTTTTTCGATGCACTTACCGGGCGGCTGCGGCGCATACTGGGTGCCGAGTTTACCGAAAATGCGGTGCCGATTGATGCCCGGCGTGACGATTTCGGTGTTACCGGCCTTGTCGCGCTGCCCACCTATTCGCGCGGTTCGGCGGTGGCGCAATACCTCTTTGTCAACGGGCGCCCGGTGCGGGACAAGCTGCTGATCGGGGCGGTCCGGGGTGCCTATGCCGATTTTCTCAGCCGTGACCGGCATCCGGCGGTGATGCTCAATATCGACTGCCCGCCTGAGCTTGTGGATGTGAATGTGCACCCGGCCAAATCCGAGGTCAGGTTTCGCGATCCGGCCTCGGTGCGCGGCATGATCGTCAGTGCCATCCGTCATACCCTTGCCGGGGCGGGCCACCGGTCATCATCCACGGTATCGCGCGCAGCACTTGGGGCCATCAGGCCCATGGACACCACGCGTGTCTATCAGATGGACCGCCCCCCCGCCCGCAACGGGTTTTCGGAAACTCCGGCAGGTTTTGGTACGGATTTCGGCGATATTTCAGCCCGGGTAGAGCCGGATGAAACCGACGCACAAACACCGGCGCAGGACGCACCGCTTGGTGCGGCCCGGGCGCAACTGCATGAAAACTATATCATCGCCCAGACACGTGATGGGCTGGTCATCGTCGATCAGCACGCCGCGCATGAGCGGCTGGTTTATGAACGGCTCAAGGCCCAGCAGGCCGATAAAGGCGTTGCGGCGCAGGCGCTTCTGATCCCCGAGATCGTCAGCCTGTCCGGGACGGACGCGGCCATGATCCTGGAAGCGGCGGAAACACTGGCGCGTTGCGGGCTGGAGATCGAACCCTTTGGCGGCGATGCCGTGGCCGTGCGCGCCACCCCTGCCATATTGGGTGAGGTCAACGCCGAACACATGGTGCGCGACGTGCTGGACGAGCTGAAGGATCAGAACACCACTACTACCGTCATGGCGGGGATCGAGGCAGTGCTGAGCCGGATCGCCTGTCACGGCTCGGTGCGATCAGGACGGCGCATGCAGGCCGAAGAGATGAACGCGCTCTTGCGCGAGATGGAGGCAACGCCCCATTCGGGCCAGTGCAACCATGGCCGCCCCACCTATGTCGAACTGAAACTCACCGATATCGAACGGCTGTTCGGCCGCACATGATCACTATCGGCGATATCGTGATCGATCCGGGCGATCCGCTGACGCTGGGCCTTATCATCGGCGGGGTGGTGGCGCTGTTGCTGATCGTCTTGATGATCCTCTCTATTCGTGCCGCCGCCCGGTCGGCCAATGCGGTTGCGCCGATTGCGCATCACATGAACGCATTGGGACAGCGGGTTCAGCAGCTGGGGGAAGGGCAAGAACGTCTGACCGGCGGCCTGACGCATGTGGCCGAGGCCCAGTCGATGACACAGAAACAGATGATGCAGTTGATGGAACAGCGTCTGTCGACGGTGACCGAGGCGATGAATACCAAGCTGACGGATACGGCCCGCAACACGGCGCAGTCGTTGGGTGAGTTGCAGCAGCGGCTGAAAACCATCGACAAGGCCCAGGAAAATATCACCAAACTGTCGGGCGATGTGCTGTCGCTGCAGGATATCCTGTCCAACAAGCAGACGCGCGGTGCCTTTGGTGAAATTCAGCTGAACGACATCGTGCAAAAAGCGCTGCCGTCAGACAGCTACCGGCTTCAGGCCACGCTGTCGAACGGGCGGCGGGCGGATTGTCTTATCCACCTGCCCAATCCGCCCGGCCCCATCGTGATCGACAGCAAGTTCCCGCTCGAGGCCTATGAGGCGTTGCGGCGGGCGGAAAATCAGGCGCAGGTGATCGAGGCCGAGCGGCTCCTCAAATCCTCGGTCCGGACACATATCAAGGCGATTGCCGAGAAATACATCATCGAGGGCGAAACCGCCGATGGCGCGCTGATGTTCCTGCCGTCAGAGGCGATCTATGCCGAACTGCACGCCAGTTATCCCGAGATTGTGCGCGAAGGCTTTGCTGCGCGGGTCTGGATCGTGTCGCCCACCACCTGCATGGCAACGCTGAACACAATGCGCGCCGTGCTGAAAGATGCACGCATGCGCGAACAGGCCGGGGCCATCCGCAGGGAACTGGGAGAGCTTTACAAGGATGTCGACCGGCTGGGCCAGCGTGTCGACAACCTCGACCGGCATTTCGGTCAGGCCGCCAAGGATATCGCCGAAATCCGGATCAGCGCCGACAAGGCCGGTAAACGGGCGCGGCGGCTTGATAATTTCGATTTCGAGGAAATCGCGGGCGATGGTGATGACACTGTTGTGCCGCTGAACCAGCTCAAGGGCGAATGACATGGCCACCCCCGAAGAACGCATGATGGAAAACCTCTATTGGTGGGGGGTTCCGACGCTTTTTCGTTGTCCGCATGATCCGGACCCGTCCAACTGCGATATCGCGCTGGTCGGTGTGCCGCATTCCGCCGGCAACGGGACCACGGAAAAGGACCAGCATCTGGGCCCGCGCGCGGTGCGCAATGTCTCGGCCACGGCGCGGCGGGTGCATATGGGCATGGGGTTCGACCCGTGGGAAGTGGCGCGCGTGCATGATCTGGGCGATGTCGCCCTGCCCGAGGCCAATGATAACGAGGCCTCGATCGTGCGCATTACAGACTTTTACCGTAAGGTCGATGCTGCCGGAGCGCGCCCGGTATCGATCGGCGGGGATCATTCGGTGACCGGCGGGATCGTGCAGGCGCTGGGATGCGGCAGCCTGACCGGTGGCGAACCGGTGTCATTTCTGCATCTGGATGCGCATACGGATGTTTTCGCCAAGGTTCCGCATTTTCTGGGCGCGCGGAAATCCGCGGCGCATTGGGGGGCCTATCTGGCCGACCAGGGCCAGGTTGATCCTGCGACATCCGTCCAGATCGGCATCCGTGGAAACCCGCGGACGCTGGACTGGCTGCAACCCTCTTATGATTACGGATATAATGTCATCACCATGCGGGAATACCGCCAGATGGGTCTGAAAGCGGCGATCGAGCGGATCCGTGAGGTTCTGGCGGGACGACCGGTCTATATCACCTTTGATCTGGATTGCCTTGACCCGGTGGTGGCACCGGGCGTGTCAAATCTGGAACCCGGCGAACAGGGGTTTCAGATCGACGAGGCCATGGCGCTGATCAACGCGGTGCGGGGCATGAACATTGTCGGGGGCGACGTCGTTTGCCTGATGCCGACCCGCGACCACGCCAACATGATCACCGCCCGCGTCGCTGCGGCGGTCATGTTCGAAATGGTTGCGCTGATTGCCGGCAATCAGCGCGGGTGACAGGGGGCGTTGCCCCCTCGCGCGCAGATGCGCGCTCACCCCCAAGGTATTTGCCGAACAATGAAGCCGGTTATTCGGCGGCGTCCTGATACTCTTCCATCGGCGGGCAGATGCAGACCAGATGCCGGTCGCCCCAGGCATTATCGACCCGGTTGACGGGCGGCCAGTATTTATCGACACGGAATGCGCCCGGCGGGAAGCAACCCTGTTCGCGGGAATAGGGCCTGTCCCAGTCACCCACCAGATCCTCGACCGTGTGCGGCGCGTTCTTGAGCGGGTTGTTGGCGGCGTCGATGCGCCCCTCTTCGATGTCGCGAATTTCCTCGCGGATGGCGAGCATGGCGTCGCAGAACCGGTCAAGCTCGGCCTTGGTTTCACTTTCGGTGGGTTCGATCATCAGTGTGCCGGCAACGGGCCAGCTCATCGTGGGGGCGTGAAAACCGCAGTCGATCAGGCGCTTGGCAATGTCATCGACCGTCACGCCGGCGCTGTCGGCATAGGGGCGGGTATCGATGATGCATTCATGCGCCACGCGGCCTGCGGGCCCTTTGTAGAGCACCTCGTAAGCGCCTTTGAGACGTTCGGCGATATAGTTGGCGTTCAGAATGGCAACGCGGGTCGCCTGCGTCAGGCCCTCACCGCCCATCATCAGGCAATAGGCCCAGCTGATCGGCAGGAGCGAGGGTGAACCGAACGGTGCGGCAGATACAGGCCCGGCATTGTCCTGCCCGGTATGGGGATGGCCCGGCAGATGCGGGATCAGATGCGCCTTTACGCCAATCGGTCCCATGCCCGGGCCACCACCGCCATGCGGGATGCAGAATGTCTTGTGCAAGTTCAGGTGGCTGACATCCCCGCCAAGATCGCCGGGACGGGAAAGCCCGACCATCGCGTTCATATTGGCCCCATCGATATAGACCTGTCCGCCATGTTCATGGGTGATGGCGCAAACCTCGGTCACGGTTTCCTCGAACACGCCATGTGTCGAGGGGTAGGTGATCATGCAGGCAGCCAGATTATCGGCATGCTGCACGGCGCGGGCGCGGAAATCGTCAAGATCGATATCCCCGTTTTCGGCAGATTTGACCGGAACAACCTTCCAGCCGACCATCTGGGCCGAAGCCGGGTTTGTACCGTGCGCCGACATCGGGATCAGGCAGATATTGCGATGCCCCTGATCATTGGCCCGGTGATAGCTCGCGATGCTCAGGAGGCCGGCATATTCACCCTGTGCGCCCGAATTTGGCTGCATCGAAATCGCGTCATATCCCGTGATATCGCACAGCTTGTCCGAGAGATCGCCGATCAGTTCCCCGTACCCCTCGGCCTGATCGTCGGGCACAAACGGGTGGATCAGTGAAAACTCGCGCCAGCTGACAGGCATCATTTCAGCGGCGGCGTTCAGCTTCATCGTGCAGGAACCGAGCGGGATCATCGCCCGGTCCAACGCGAGATCGCGATCAGCCAGACGCCGCATGTAGCGCATCATCTCGGTCTCGGCCCGGTTCATGTGAAACACGGGATGGGTCAGGTAATCGCTGGTGCGGATCAGCTTTTCGGGCATGTGGTAATGCGGGGTATAGTCCTTATCTTCGCGGGTGATGCCAAAGGCCCGCCACACCGCCTCGACCGTGGCGGGGCGCGTGCGTTCATCCAGCGTGATCCCGATCTTGGTGTCGCCGACGGCGCGCAGGTTCACGCCCTCATCCACGGCCGATTTCATCACCGCCGACTGGAGCGGGCCGACCTCGACCGTGATCGTGTCGAAGAACGCGGCGGGTTGCACGACAAAACCTGCCTGTTTCAGCCCCTCGGCCAGACGGCCGGTCTTGCGGTGGATACGCTGGGCGATGGCCTTGAGGCCCTCGGGCCCGTGAAAGACCGCGTAAAAACTCGCCATTACCGCCAGCAGCGCCTGTGCGGTACAGACATTCGATGTCGCCTTTTCGCGGCGGATATGCTGTTCGCGGGTCTGCAGCGCCAGACGATAGGCCCGGTTGCCATGCGCATCGATCGAGACCCCGACAATCCGGCCGGGCATCGCGCGTTTATGTGCCTCTTTGGTGGCCATATAGGCAGCATGCGGCCCGCCATAGCCCACAGGCACGCCAAAGCGCTGGGTCGAGCCAACGGCGATATCGGCCCCCATCGCGCCCGGTTCCTTGAGCAGGGTCAGCGCCAGCGGATCGGCAGTCACGATGCTAATGGCCTTGTTTTCATGCAGTGCGCTGATCTGATCGGTAAAATCGGTGATCGTGCCATGGGTGCCGGGATACTGGAAAATCGCCCCGAATACCGCAGAGGCATCCAGATCCATCGGCGCGCCGACGATGATGTCGATATCAAGCGGCGCGGCGCGGGTTTTCATCACCTCGATATTCTGGGGATGGCAGTTTTCATCGATGAAAAAGGTGCTCGCCTTGGATTTCGCTACTCGCTGAGCCATGGTCATCGCTTCGGCGCAGGCCGTCGCCTCGTCCAGCAGCGAGGCATTGGCAATCTCAAGCCCGGTGAGGTCGCTGATCATGGTCTGATAATTCAGAAGCGCCTCGAGCCGCCCTTGCGAGATTTCCGGCTGATAGGGGGTATAGGCCGTGTACCATGCCGGATTTTCAAGGATGTTGCGCAGAATGACGGGCGGGGTGACCGTGCCGTGATAGCCCTGGCCGATCAGCGAGGTCAGCACCCTGTTTTTCGATGCCGTCCGCCGCATGTGATAAAGAAGCTCACGCTCGGACTTTGGCTTGCCGAAATCAAGCGGATCTTTCTGGCGGATCTTTTCCGGGATGGTCTGGTCGATCAGCTCGTCCAGCGACGCGGCATTAACCACGTTCAGCATATCCGCCATTTCGGCCGGAGAGGGGCCGATATGGCGCCGGTTTGCAAAATCATATGGCAGATAGTCGGTTGGTTTGAATGACATCAGGCTCTCTCAGTATTGCGTCCCGCACCGTCGCGGGAATGGGTCAGGATATTCACAAGCGTTCCTTCGGGGTCGCGCACAAACAGCCGGCGCACGCCCCAGGGCTCGGTGACCGGGCCATATTCGGCCTCGACACCCATATCAGCCATGCGCGCGATCACCGCGTCCAGATCGTCAACTTCTACCGACAGGGCGGGCGCCGGTGCACCGCTGCCGCCCCCGGAAAGAACGGTCAGCTGTACCGGGCCGGTTTCTGCACCCTGAAGCGTAACGACAAAGCCCTGATCCATGACGATATCCAGACCCAGAAGCCCTTGATAGAACCCGGCCAGTGCCTGTGGGTCGTCGGATTGAAGATCTGTGGCAATTCGTGAGACGCGCATAGGTCACTAGCCGATCAGGTCTTTGTAGGCGGCTTCGTCCATGTAATCGTCCATCTGCGACGGGTCGGATGGCCTGATTTTGAAGAACCAGCTGTCGCCTGTCGGGTCTTCGTTGACCTTGCCGGGGTTGTCGACCAGCATCTCGTTGATCTCGACAACTTCTCCATCAATGGGGGCCAGAATATCCGAGGCCGCCTTGACCGACTCAATCACGGCCAGTTCATCATCCTTGTCGCAAGTTGTGCCGACCTCGGGCAGTTCGACGAATACGACATCACCCAACTGGGTCGAGGCATGTTCGGTGATTCCGACGACGACAACATCGCCTTCGGCGCGCAGCCATTCGTGTTCTTCGGTGTATTTCATGGGGTTATCCTTCCTGTTTTAGCGTTTGAAATTGGCCGGGGTGAACGGCAGGGAAACGATGGTTGCGGGCAGGCGTTTGCCACGCACCTCGCCAAAAATCCGGGTTTCGGGGGCGGCATGCCCGCTGGTGACATATCCCATGGCGACGGGGGCACCCACCGTGGGCCCGAAACCGCCGGACGTCACCTCGCCGATCGGCTCGCCACCCTCTTCGCTGGCAAAAAGCGGTGTCCCCTGCCGCATTGGCGCCCGTCCTTCGGGCGAAAGACCAACGCGCCGGCGCACGGGGCCTTCGTCCAGTTCGCGCAATATCCGGTCTGCGCCCGGAAATCCGCCGGCGCGTTCACCACCGGTGCGGCGAACTTTCTGGATGGCCCATGTCAGCCCGGCCTCAACCGGCGACGTTGTCGTGTCGATATCATTGCCATAAAGGCAGAGCCCCGCCTCCAACCGCAGGCTGTCGCGCGCACCCAGGCCGATCGGTTCAACCTCGGCCTCGGCCAACAGCAACCGCGTCAGTGCCTCGGCATGATCGGCAGGAACCGAAATTTCATAGCCGTCCTCACCCGTATAGCCTGAGCGTGACACCCAGCATTCGGCCCCGGCAAGTGTCAGCGTCCGGACATCCATGAAACGCATGTCTGCGGCATCGGAATTAAGGCGGGACAACACAGCCTCGGACGACGGGCCCTGAAGCGCCACAAGCGCCCGGTCATCCACCACTTCAAGCGAAACGGTTTCCGGAAGGTTGGCCCGCATATGGGCGATATCGGCCTCTTTGCAGGCGGCATTGATGACCATGTAGATGTGATCGCCGCGATTGGCGAACATCAGATCGTCGGAAATGCCACCGTCATCGGTGGTAAAGAAACCATACCGCTGACGGCCTTCTGTCAGGCCCAGCACGCTGACCGGGATCAATGCCTCAAGCGCCGATGCCACGCCCCGGGGCGTATCGCCGCGCAAGAGGACCTGCCCCATATGGCTGACATCAAACAGCCCGGCACCGGCGCGGGTGTGGTTGTGTTCACCCAGAACACCCAGCGGATATTGTACCGGCATCGCATAGCCCGCGAAGGGCACCATTTTTGCGCCCAGCTCCTCGTGCAGCGCGAAAAGCGGCGTTTGCTTTAGCTCTGACATCACGTACCCCGTATCTTTGCCGGGTCGATCTGGGAAATCTTCCGGCACCACAGTCCTGCGCATGTTGACCACACGCTGCGATGCCCCCTCTGTCTTTTTGCCTGAGATCGCTATCCCTTCGGCGGACGCATACGCGCCTCTCTCCAGAGTTTTGTTGCCTTGTCGGTCCCTGAGGCCTGAGAGTTTCCGGGGCGGTTGCTCCTTCGGCACCGGCAACGCCGGTTCTCCCGTCAAGACATTGTGGACGATAGTATGCCGGAAATCCAAAAACAAGTCCGTTTCTGCCGCGCTGGAAGCCCGGCCAAGGCAGGTCTATAACCGGGCCATGCTGTTTGTCTCGGATCAGATACGGATCGAAGACTGGGAACTGACCGAAACCTTCATGCGGGCCTCGGGCCCCGGCGGGCAGAACGTCAACAAGGTCTCGACCGCCGTTGAATTGCGGTTCGAGGCGCAGAACAGCCCGAATTTGCTGCCTTTTGTCAAATCGAACCTGCGCCGGATCGCCGGACGGAAATGGACGCGTGACGGTGCGGTCATCATTCAGGTGGACGCCACCCGCAGTCAGGCACGCAACCGCGAAATCGCCCGTGAACGCCTGACCGAGATGATCCTGAAGGCAACCGAACGCCCCCGAAAACGCATCGCCACCAAACCGACCAAGGCATCTCAGCGGCGGCGCATGGACAGCAAGACACGGCGTGGCGCGATCAAGGAATCGCGGCGAAGGATCACCGGCGAGGATTAGCGCCGGTCGATAGCGTCAGACTTCGACCTCCAGCTCGGCCATGTCGCCCATGGCAAAGACATGCTTGTAGCGCGCGACCTCATCGGCTGGACCCATCGCCTTGCGGGGATTATCACTCAGCTTCACGGTCGGGCGGCCATTTGCGGCCACTGCCTTGCAGACAAGTGAAAAGGGATTCAGCCCTTCATTCGGGACCAGACCACGGAAATCATTTGTCATCAGCGTACCCCACCCGAACGAGGCGCGCACGCGGCCCCGGAACTGTTCATGCAGGGAAATGATCTTGTCCACGTCCAGCCCGTCGGAAAAGATCACCAGCTTCTCGCGCGGGTCCTCGCCCATCTCTTCCCACCATTTGATGGCGATCTCGGCACCTGTGGCCGGATCGCCGGAATCGATCCTGACCCCCGTCCAGCCCGCAAGCCAGTCCGGCGCACGGTTGAAAAACTCCTGACTGCCATAGGTATCGGGCAGGATGATGCGCAGATTGCCGTCATGCTCTTCCTGCCAGTCGGCCAATACGTCGAACGGCGCCTGTCTCAGCGCGGCGTCGCCATCGGCAAGCGCCGAATAGACCATCGGCAATTCGTGGGCATTCGTCCCGATCGCCTCAACCTCTCGGCGCATGGCGATCAGGCAGTTCGACGTCCCGACAAAGGACGCGCCCAACCCCTCGAGCATCGCCTGCACACACCAGTCCTGCCACATGAATGAATGGCGTCGCCGGGTACCGAAATCTGCGATCCGCAGGTCCTGAACATCGCGCAGCGCTTCGACCTTGCCCCAAAGCTTGGTCATGGCGCGGGCGTAGAGAACCTGCAACTCGAACCGCCCCATACCCTTGAGCACGGCGCGCGATCTCAGCTCCATCAGCACGGCCAGCGCAGGAATTTCCCACAGCATCACCTCGTGCCACTCGCCCTCGAATGTCAGCTCGTACTGGCCGTCGCGTTTCTCCAGATGATAATCCGGTAGGCGAAACCCCTCGAACCATTCCATGAAATCCGGACGGAACATCTGGCGCTTGCCGTAAAACGTGTTGCCGCGCAGCCACGTACTTTCGCCCCGGCTCAGCCTGAGGGTCCGGATGTGATCCAGCTGCTCGCGCAATTCGCCCTCATCGACGATATCGGCCAGCCGTATCGCTCTGGTGCGGTTGATCAGGCTGAATTCAACATTCGTGCCCCGCTTGTTGCGGAAAATCGACTGGCACATCAGCAGCTTGTAGAAATCCGTGTCGATCAGCGACCGGACAATCGGATCGATCTTCCACTTGTGATTATAAACGCGGGTGGCGATATCAACCATGTCAGCCGTCCAGTTTTACACCGGCTGCGGCCATATCCGTCTGCGCCGCTGCCAGCGATCCGTCCAGATCGATGGCCCGACAGAGATCCTGGCGCACTGTGACATCAAACCCCAGCCGCGCACCATCAATCGCGGAATAGGCAACACAGAAATCGGTGGCCAGACCCACCATGGTCAGGCGCTGGACCCCCAGCGTCCGCAGATACCCCTCCAGCCCGGTCGGCGTAGTGTGGTCATTCTCGAAAAACGCCGAATAGCTGTCGATTTCCGGGCGATAGCCCTTGCGAATGATCATCTTGGCCGCATCGGTATTCAGCCCGGTGTGAAACTCGGCCCCCGGACTGTTCTGAACACAATGATCCGGCCACAGGACCTGCGCGCCATAAGGCATATCGATCACGTCGAACGGGGCCTTGCCGCCATGGCTGGTGGCAAAGGAAGAGTGACCGGCCGGGTGCCAGTCCTGTGTCAGCACCGTTAGTGGATAATCTGCCATCAGCGCATTGATCGGTGCGACGATCTCATCCCCGCCCGCCACGGCAAGTGCACCGCCCGGGCAGAAATCATTCTGAACATCGATCACGATCAGCGCTTCGGTAGCATCGGGCATGGCATACTCCTTCAACAAACCTGCCTAATTCCGGGCCGGGGCACCGTCAATGGTTGCGTTCCGGGTCACCGGGTGCGCCCCTTGCCCCGCCACAGGGCTTGGGTTTAAAGACACGGCCATGTTTACCGTCGCCGCGTTCTATAAATTCACACCGATTGATGATCCCGCTGCCTTGCGCACGCCACTGCTGTCGGCATGCGAGCGGCTTGGGATCAAAGGCACGCTCTTGCTGGCGCGCGAAGGGATCAACGGCACCATCGCCGGAACGCGGGACGGTATCGACGCCATACTGGCACATATCCGCGATTTGCCGGGTTGCGCTGATCTGGAGCACAAGGAAAGCCATGCCAAGGACATGCCGTTTCTCAGAATGCGGGTACGGCTGAAGAAAGAGATCGTGACCATGGGTCAGCCCGATGTTGATCCGACATCCGCAGTAGGCAGCTATGTGGAACCCCGCGACTGGAATGATTTGATCAGCCGGGATGACGTGGTCGTCATCGACACACGAAACGATTACGAGGTCGGGATCGGAACGTTTCAGGGCGCCATCGACCCCGAAACCCAAAGTTTTCGGGATTTTCCCAAATGGTGGCAGGATCACCGGGACGAATTTCGCGGCAAGCGCGTCGCGATGTTCTGTACCGGTGGCATCCGCTGCGAAAAATCCACCAACTACCTGCTGGGTCAGGGCGTGAACGACGTCTATCACCTGAAAGGCGGCATTCTGAAATATCTCGAAGAGGTGCCCGAGGCCGAAAGCAAATGGCAGGGAGAATGCTTTGTCTTTGATCAGCGTGTTTCCGTAGGCCATGGCCTTGTCGAGGGCAGCTATGATCAGTGCTTTGCCTGCCGCCGGCCCATCACCGAGGCTGACAAATCGCGGCCTGAATATATCCGTGGTGTATCGTGCCACCAATGCGTCGACGAATACAGCGCCGCTGACCGCGCGCGGTTCAAAGAACGTCAGAAGCAGATATCGCTGGCCCGCGCCCGGGGCGATATCCATATGGGCAGCGACGCTCAGGCCTGACGCGGCCAGATTTTCCGGATCAGGGATTTGCCTACCGTTCGGGCCATCATGGCCGGGGTGAACTCGCTCTTGAAGGCCTGCACCAGCAGATCGCTGTCCAGCCGCCCGATGCGCCTGACGGTACGGTCCCAGTCGTGCTCGTCATAACCGGCGGCGCGTGTGTTGGTCAGGAAACCAAACCGATAGTTGCGGGCGTATTTCCGGTTGGCCATCCGTTCATAGGTTTTCAGATGATGCGCCGCACCAGTCTCCAGCACGCGGGTCAGGCAGGCCCCCAGATGACGCCCGCTTTCGATACAGAGGCGGATACCTTCACCCAGTGTCGGTGTCGCCATATTCGCCGAATCGCCCACTCGGATCACCCCGCCATAGACCAGCCGCCGGTCATAGGGGACCGAGGGGATGATACCCGCGTTGACATGATCGGGTGTGGGCATCTCGATCCCATAACGCGCCAGCCGGTCCGACGAGAGCAGCGCGTTCATCCGGTCGCGGGGATTGTCTGCCGTGTCGGGCTGCAGAACGCCGATGCCCAGCCGGAACATGCCCCCCGGTGCCGGCAGGCCCCAGCCATAGCCCGCACGTGCATCGGCACCAAAAAAGATGATTGCCGTATCAGGGTCCATGTTCCCGATGGGGTATTCAATCTCGTAGCCGACACCGGTACGCGCCGGTGCCTGACCCAGCGAAAGCGACGACAAAACCGCCATGTGCCATCCGGAGGCATCGACGATATAGCGCGACCTGATCTGCCACTCGCCCTGACCCGCTGATCGGAGCTTTGACAGGAACCACCCGTCTGCCTGCCGCGTGGTCGACAGAAACTTGGTTCCCGTCAGCTTTTGGCAGGGTTTGTCATCCGACAAAGTCGCCAGATACCGATAAAGCGCAGTGACATCAAAGGCGATGACCGGGTTGCCCGCCAAATCGATCTCGGCCACCTCATTGCCTGAAAATATCCGCCCCTTGCCGATGATAGTATAAAGGTTTGACGGCAGACCCAGCGCCTTGGCATCCGTCAGCCAGCTGCCGCCGCTGGTGCGGATGGGTTTGCCGATCTCCCGGTCCTGATGCACGACAACCGACGAAATGCCATCGCCCAGATGCGATGCCACCGACAACCCCGCCGGCCCGCCGCCAACGATCAGAACATCCGTTTCCTGCGGTCTGTCCATTCCGGCGAACCTACCTGTCCCAATCGTCAGAAATCCAGATTCTCCACGCTCAGCGCGTTTGTCTGGATGAACTCGCGTCTGGGTTCGACCACATCGCCCATCAGCTTGGTAAAGATGTCGTCAGCCTCGGCGACATCATCGATCTTGACCTGCAAGAGCGTCCGCGCGTCCGGGTCCAGCGTCGTTTCCCACAGCTGATCGGGGTTCATCTCGCCCAGACCCTTGTAGCGCTGCAGCGACAGGCCCTTTTCCCCTTCGGCCAGAATTGCCGCCAACAGGTCCGATGGCCCCTGTATCAGGGTTGACTTGTCCTTGCGCACCAGGTCCGACGGGTTTTCGTACACTTCGCGCAGCGTTTCGGTGAATACGCCCAGTCGTCGGGATTCGGCCGACCGCAGCACACGGCCGTCCAGCGTACGCACCTCTTCGACACCGCGCAGAATGCGCGCCAGCCGGATACCCTTGTCCTGGGTTGGCCGCCCCTGCCAGCCACGCTCATATTCCAGCGCGATCTGGTCCAGCCGTGCGGCAATCGCATTTGCAACACCCTGCAAATCGCCATCCACCGCACCCGGTACAAAGGCCGCAGCAATGGCCGCCTGTTCCAGAATGTGCTGCGGATAATGCGTTGGAAATGCCCGCAGGATACGCCGCACCTGTCGCGCCTCTTCCACCACGCGCGACAGATCGGCACCTGCGATCTCTTCTCCCGTCGAGAGCCGCAGCACCGCCCCTTCGATCCCCTGTTCGATCAGATAGTCATCCAGCGCCGGCTGATCCTTGAGATAAACCTCGGACCTGCCCCGCGAAACCTTAAAAAGCGGGGGCTGCGCGATATAAAGATACCCGCCTTCAATCAGTTCGGGCATCTGGCGGAAAAAGAAGGTCAGCAGAAGCGTCCGGATATGCGCGCCATCCACGTCGGCATCGGTCATGATAACGATCTTGTGGTAACGCAGCTTGGATATGTCGAACTCATCTCGACCGATCCCCGTGCCCAGCGCCATCACCAGATTGCCGATCTCCTGACTCGAAAGCATCCGGTCAAAACGCGCGCGTTCCACGTTCAGGATCTTGCCCCTCAGTGGCAGAACCGCCTGTGTGCGCCGGTCGCGGCCGGTCTGGGCCGATCCCCCGGCACTATCCCCCTCGACCAGAAAAACCTCGGTCTTGGACGGGTCCTTCTCGGAACAATCCTTAAGCTTGCCGGCAAGGTAATTCACATCCATCGCCGTCTTGCGCCGCGTCAGCTCGCGTGCCTTGCGCGCCGCCTCGCGCGCCAGCGCTGCCTCGATGATCTTGCCGACGATCAGCTTGGCCTCGTTCGGGTTTTCCTCGAACCATTCCGACAGTTTTTCGTTCATCAACCCCTCGACCGCCGGGCGCACCTCGGATGAGACCAGCTTGTCTTTGGTCTGAGAGCTGAATTTCGGATCCGGCACTTTGACCGACAGAACACAGGTCAGCCCCTCGCGCGCATCATCGCCGGTAAAGCTGACCTTTTCCTTCTTGGCGATGCCGCTGGATTGGGCATAGGCGTTGATGGTGCGGGTCAGCGCACCACGGAAACCCGCCATATGCGTGCCGCCATCGCGCTGCGGGATGTTGTTGGTAAAGGGCAGGACATTCTCGTGATAGCTGTCATTCCACCACATCGCGACCTCGACTCCGATATCATCCCGCTCGCCCTGAACAAAAATCGGCTCGGGCAGCATCGGCGTTTTGGACCTGTCCAGATATTTGACGAATTCCCGCACGCCGCCTTCGTAAAACAGCTCGGTCTCCAACTGCTCTGCATGTCGTTCGTCCTGCAGGATGATCCGGACGCCCGAATTCAGAAAGGCCAGCTCGCGCAGCCGGTTTTCCAGTGTCTTGAACACATAGTCGCGGTCTGAAAACGTCCCCTTCGACGCCATGAACCTGACCTCGGTGCCGGTCTCACCGCCTGCGTCGCCAATGACTTCCAGATGTTTGACCGTTTCCCCGTGTTCAAACCGCGCGACATGGATCTTGCCCTCACGCCAGATCTTCAGCTCCAGCCAATCGCTAAGCGCATTGACCACCGACACACCCACGCCATGCAGCCCGCCCGACACCTTGTAGGAATTCGAGTCAAACTTGCCGCCCGCATGCAGCTGGGTCATGATGACCTCGGCCGCCGAGATGCCCTCTTCTTCATGGATGCCGGTGGGAATGCCGCGACCATCATCGGTGACGGTGACGGAGCCGTCCGCATTGATGGTGACGGTCACTTCCTTGGCGTGGCCGGCCAGGGCCTCGTCGATGGCGTTGTCCACCACCTCATAGACCATGTGATGCAGGCCCGACCCATCGTCGGTGTCGCCGATATACATGCCCGGGCGTTTGCGCACGGCGTCCAGCCCCTTGAGGACCTGAATGGACTGGGCCCCATATTCTTCGGGGGATGCCGCGGGCACGGGT
>JASBTX010000013.1 GCA_030148225.1 Paracoccaceae bacterium | reverse complement strand
TCGGTGTCGGCTGGCGGACATGTTGGCGAGCTTCAGCAAGTCCTTTGCTTTCTGAAACGACATAAGCGCAAAACCCCGACAGTTTTTGACGTAGTGGCTCCGGTATAGTCGATATGAGGGCGATTCGCCGAACACAGAGTTCGATCAATGCCGTGACGCAGGTGAGCCTTTACCGGACACCCGATCAGGTCTTGCCGTTTGGTCCCTCAAAGCTGCCCGCACGGCGCGCATCAGGCGTCTCGTGCGTGACCACGTAAACGCACAAGGAGACTGGGCGTATATGGCACTACCACCACGAGCGTTCTTCACCCTGCACGAAACCGCGTCGCGATGGGGCTGCACCATTGCCGATATTGGCGGTTGGGCCAACGAAGGCAAGCTGGAGATCGTCACCGGCATTCCCCTGGCAATCTGCGGCACCGAAATGGTGTCCGGCAAGATCACCATTTCCCCCATGGACATGCTGCCCTTCTTTCGCCGCAACGGTACCGGCCCTACTGTGATCAAGCTCCAGCGGATCAAGCCGGAGGATTTGGGCGAATGGTGCTATGTCACGGTTCCCAGTGACGGCGTCGAAGTGTCGATTGCCGATCTGATGATCAGTGGCAAAGACGTCCGGCAGTTTGAAGACGATTACGATCTGTTTCGGCGGATCAGTGGCGGCACTGGTGGTTTTTCCCCTTATGACTGGGAGGGGATGTATGTCACTTTGCTCAAACGCGTGCATGAAAACGGCCTGCCTGAGACCCAGGCGGAACTCATCGCAGAATTGCAGGACTGGTTCGTTGAAGTCGCGGAGAATGGGGATATCCCCGATGAGAGCACCATCCGTCGTCGCTTGCGCCCGTTCTGGCGCGCTTTGCGAGGCAAGACCTGAGTGTCTTTCAGGCACGCTTGGCTTTCGGCTCTGCGTCCGCGTTATGGACGAGCTTGGGGCGTGGTCTGACCATGCCCGCCACAGCATCGACGCCGGCACGCAACGGCGAGTCCATCAGATGCGCATAGCGCAGCGTGGTTTGCATCTGACTGTGTCCGAGCAGCTTGCCGATCATTTCCAGCGAGGCTCCACCGCTGACCAGAAGCGATGCGAATGTATGACGCAAATCATGAATCCGAACTCCCGGTAGGTCTGCCTCTCGCTGGACCATGATCCAGAAGCGACGGATTTCTTTGACAGGTTGGCCCGGCACATCGCCGGGAAACAACCACGGATTGCCTCTGGGCACACTGCCTGACCGCTGCCGCACGATGGCTGCCACATCCGCCGAAATCGGCACCCTGTGGACTTTACGCTGTTTCGTGGTGGCTGCAGGTTTTGACCAGATACCGAGTTCAAGATTGAATTGCTCAAACCGGGCTTGCCGCACCTCACCAACGCGCGCACCCGTCAGCATGCACAACCGGATAATGCTGGCAGCCCGCTGATCTTTGGCCGCGTCCAAGACATCCGCAAGCCTCGCAATCTCCTCGTGCGACAAGAAACGTTCGCGGGCGGTTTCAACGCGTTTCTTGAACCCTTGTGCGGGATTGTCTGTACGCCAGCCCCATTGGATGGCGAGATTGAACATTTTTCGCAGGACTTCCCCGATCCGATTGGCCCGAACCGGGGTGGGCTTTCTCCCCTGCAATTTGCGCGCCCGGTTATTGGGCTTTGCCTTGGAAGGTCGGGCCCTGCCCTCGGCAATCAAATTGAGCAGCGAGGCCACATCCTGTGGGGAGATCTCTGCCACAAGCTTGTTGCCCCAATGTGGCGCCACCAGTTTGGATAGGAAAGATTTGTGATCCGATGCGCTCAGTGGCGTCAGGGTCGACGCATGCTCGGCGAGATACCGATCGATCAAATCCTTGAACCTTGGTGCCTCGCGCAGTGCACCTCGTTCGTCAAGCGGATCAGTCCCTGCGTCGATCAGTCGGCGCAATTCGCGGGCACGGTCTCGAACCGTGGTCACGCTCCATTCCGGCCAACGCCCAATCGTCATCCTGCGTTGCCGCCCCGCAAAACGGTAGTCCAACACGAAAGATCGCTCGCCAGAGGGCATCACCCGAATGGAGAGCCCCCGTACATCCGTGTCAAAGATTTGATACGCGCGATCCACGTCGGGCATCAGGTCACGTACCAATTTTTCGGTCAAGCGCAGTCGGTTCACCATGTTCACAGCTCCTTCCGCCTGGGACACAGGCGTAGATATCCAGAGGTATCAAGCGGATCATGCGCGACAGACCGGCGTCTAGGCAGCGACCGGCGGCGAAACGCCAAAAGCTTGCCGGTCATTGAAATTGTTGAACAAAATACGTTCTTTGATGCTTGGACTGCGCTCAAGCGGACAAAATCGGGGCCGACGATCGGCGCCAAAGAGCGATGATTGAACCGCTCAAACGGCCAGTTCATCCATTTGGAAGCTCGAAATCTGTAAATTCTGTTTAAAATCAATGACCGGCAAGGGGTCTCACCCCTTGCCGGTTTGGCCAATCCGTTTCAATGTCAGTCAATCACCTGAAAACACGCTGAATTCTTGTAAATCAGCGGTGGATCAGAGTTTCACGATCGGGGCAGAGCGATTTTCCGAGACACAAAGTCGTGTTGAACAAGGATATGCGCCTGAACCGAAATCCGAAAAACTCAATGATATCAATGACCGGCAAGGGTTTGGCGTTTCGCTGCCGGTCGTTGCCTTCCTGCCACCCCTTTCTGTCTGCGTTTCTGACGTCCTGACCTGCGCCCGTGTTGGGCGCCGAACAGGAGAAATCAGATGACAGAAACCATGACGTCCCCCGGACCCAGTAAACTGCGCGTGCTGAGCGGCTGGATAAGCCGTCTCGACCTCGCGCTGGAACTTGATGTAACCGTGGAGACCCTGCATCGCTGGGAAAAGCTGCGGTTTGGACCGCCTTGTGTCCGGGCCGGCCGGAAAATCTATTATCGCCGCGACGCTGTGCAGGAGTGGCTCTTACAGCAGGAAGCATCGCCCTCTCATGCGCGGAGGGCACGCCGATGAGCCTTCCCCTGCCCTTTCGTGCACAAAGCCGCCGCCGGCGCGGCGCGCGCGATGACAGCCGTCAGGACTGGATCGACGAGCGCCTGCGTGAGGCCCGCATCGTGGTGGCCGATGTGGTGCACCATTCCGACCACATGGTCCGGCTGGCCTGCAATGTCCTGGTCCAGCATGGCCAGACGCCCGAGGAGCGCGAGGATGCCCGCATCCTGCTCGTCGTTCTGGGGGGCAAAGCCCATGGCCGCGGCCGCCCCGCCTGGGCTGATCCGGAGGACCGGCGATGAAGACGCGCGGAACACCGGAGGCGGACCTGCAGCGCGCTGTGGTCAGCGCCTTGCGGGTCGTCCTGCCCAAAGGGACGATCGTGCATCACAGCG
>JASBTX010000010.1 GCA_030148225.1 Paracoccaceae bacterium | reverse complement strand
TCCTCCGCCGCCTCGCGCCTGCGCGTAGGTGGTTTATGGATGGTTTTAGGATGGTTTGGGGTCCACCGTGAACCCCGTACCCCGTTCACCGTGGACCCCGTACCGGGTTCAGGCTGGACGGGGTTCACAGTGACCCCCGTCTCAATCTCGGGCTCAGCCGTGGGTTCGAGCGCGGCCACACGCTCCAGAACGATGCGGTAAATGACAGTGTAGCCGTTCTTGCAATGCCGCCGCCCTGTCTCGATCAAAATGCCTTCGCGCAGGAAATCGATGATGGTGCGCTTCACAGTGCTCTCGCTGAGCTCTGTGTGGCGCTGGATCGTCCCTTTAGAACACCAGATGCCTGAACCGTCATCGCTCGCTTTGTCGGCCAGGAACATGATGATCTGCTTGCGCGCGGCGCTGCCAAAGCGGCGCTCGGCGCATTCATTTGCGATGCGCCAGCTCATGATCTCACCGCCAATTGGGTTGAGGTCAGACCGGAAATGCCGTAGGTATTGGGACGGAAATATTCTTCTATGCCGTTGAGGTGGGTGGCCGCCCCCTCAGCGGTTTTTCTTTGCCCTTTCGCCAGTGCGGGAGACTGTGAAAAGCCGTTTACTTGGGCCTCGTAACCTATTGAAAAGTGACAATGAACGAAACAAGTCCGTTTACAATTTTTCCCTTTGAAATCAACAAAAATTTCCGGATTGCAAATCCGTGTACACCGGTTCGATTCCGGTACTCGCCTCCAATCTTTTCAAATACTTAGCGTCACTCGCCCCCCTTGGGGTATCAAACAGGGTATCACGTTCGCGTTCTGCTCTTGTTCTGTTCACTTGCGCTTCTCCCGCGCTTGGCGGGCGCGCATGACTTGTCTTGCTTCGCCCGCGTACTTCTCAATCATCGCTTTTGTGGCGTGTCCGCTATAGGCGGCGATCTCATCATCTGTGCAGCCCTGCCACGCCAATTCCTGCACTCCACGATACCGAAGCGCGTGAAGGTCATAGGCTTCCAGCCCAAGGCGGCGGCGCTCCCTCAACATGACTTGCGACATGTAGCGATAGCTCATCGGGTTGCCGTCCAGCTTGCTCAGGATCGGCTTCCCGGCAATGGGGATGACGCCCAAAGCCTCCTTGGCGGTGTCCAGTGTGGATTTCAGTTCTGCCGTGCATGGAAGCACCAGCGGCTTGTCCGTCTTGTTCTGCCGAAGGGTCAGGGAGTCGCCGTCATAGTCGCCCCACCGAAACCCGACCCAATCACCGGGGCGCTGGACGCTTCCCACGCCAATTTCGAAAATCAGGCGTGGCAGGTCACTTGCTTCGGCGCGGAATTTATCCACCGCCCAATCAGGCCACGGCAAATGCTCTTTCTTGCGGTGCTGCGGGGTTTTCAGTGCCCGAACACCCTTTGCCGGGTTGTTGGCAATCCATCCCAAATCAATGGCGTGTTCACACAGAATCACCAACATCTGCGGGATGTAGTTTGCAAACCGGGTTCGATGGGAATTTGCCTTTTGGGCCGCGATCACATCCGAGCGGGTGAGCGACTTCACATCGCGGGGGCCAATCTTCTCGCGCAGGTATAACATCACCTTGTCATAGTCTTGGCGCGTTCGGGGTTTCAGGCCCAGCCACCGGTCAGAAGTCCGGTAGTCCTCAATCAGCGCATTCCAAGACGTTTTGGCCTGCATCCGCTTGCCGGTCAGGATTTCCCAATACTCCCGGTCGAAGTCTTCCGTGCCTTCCTGCGCATGGATGCGATAGAGTCGGCCTTTGAGGCGGACATAAATCCGTCCGGCGGGATGACGCCAAAGGTACTTCTTTTTCACCATTGCACATCTCCCATACCCTCCACCGCGTCACCCTTCGCAATGCGGCGCAAATCATCGACAGGCCAGCGGACAAGGCCCGGAGCAATTTCCCGGCCTTTCGGCAAGTGTCCTGCCTCCACCAGCGCCCGAAACTCCGTCACACCCACGTCAAGAAGCCGCGCAGCGGTGCGCTCGTTGGCCAGTATGGGGGTAACCGCCGTCATTTCTTCCGAAAGGCTGCGCGGGCGATTTCAAGGCTTACGGGGTGATACAATCTGCGATCCCCGTTGCTCAAAATGCAGCGCCGCCACCCGCTCAATGGATTGACTGGCTTCCCCATAAGCCGGTGCCATTCTTCCATTGGCTCACCGACCAGACGGGCCAGAATTCTTTCATCCGTTGGCAATGTGCCAAGCGGGTTTTGATGCTGCGCGATACAGAACAAATCGAAGGCAATCGCGCGAACATCCTTGTCAGCCAGCAGCCTGAATTCTGACGAAAGCCACCATTCGCAGCGCCAGACCATGGCCCGATTGACCGCCGGACGGGTGTCCACCGGAATCGGATATTCCATGTCTTCGCTGCGAATGGCCCGCATCGTCACACCCGCCCTACGCTGCCGTTCCGTTCAGGCGGACGCGAACCGTGGTCGCGGCATCCGCTGCGTCTTGGGTCGCCGCGCCAATCAGCTTGTTGCCGCTAGCAGTGGTGGTCACGTTGGCGGTGTCGGCCTTCCAGTAGACCTTCGCCCCGGCTTCGATGGCACCTGCCGCCTTCGGCAGTTCGAACACCCCCACCACGGCGGCTTCAAAGGGGTCATTGGCACCTCCGGCGCTTGTGGCCACCCCAAACAGTGCATTCATGACAACACCCTGTCCGGGGGTAACCGGGTCGGGGCTTATGAAGGTGAGCGTGTCACCGGTTTGGACAAAATTGCGCATCAGGTCAGTCCTTTCATGGTCTGCGGATAGATGGTGCGCGGGCGCGGCCCGCGTGTCAGTTTCGAGATTTCCGCCTCGATGGACGCCAAGGCTGCGGCCATTTGGGCGTCCGTCTTGTAGGTGACCGTTTCGCCGTCAATGGTGACGGTCATGATCCCCTTGAAGCGCGCGCGCCGGAGTCTATCCCGGCACGCGGTGAGTTCTTCCAGCGTCATCACGCGGCCGGAATTTGTTGGGTGGGACGCCAGTCCAGCCACCCCGCGCCGAAGTCGAGGAAGGCCCGGAATTTCATCCCAAGCGTATCCCATGCCTCCGTCCGCTGGATCTGGACGCCTTGCGCGGCGGACAGGTAGGCATATTGCATCGCCGCCAGTCGGGCCGGGTCCGCGAAGACGTACCAGAAGTCATCCGGCAGGCGGGGTTCCACCAGAAGCGACAGCTTGCCGCCGAAGGGGTTCACGTCATCCGACTTGTTCGGCTGGATGGACGCCAGAACCTTTTCGGCTTCGGTTTCCAGCGCCGCCGATACCAGAAGGTAACGCGGGGCCACGGCGATGATGGTTTTCCCGTCCATCCCCTTGCGGGTCCGCATCGTCTTGCGGGTCTCGGTCAGGGCGGTCACCGAAGGAGCACCGGCGGTGCCGACATTGCCCCGGCTGGCGTCGAAGACAGGCGTTCCGTCCGACATTGCCGGGTTGCCGGTCAGCAGCTTCACCAGTTCGTCCGCCTCGGTCTGCGCGGCGGCTTCGCCAAGGGCGGCGGTCATGTCGCCCAACATCCCAAGGTCATCGTTGATAAGCAGTTCGCGGGTGACGGTCAGGCCACGGGCGAAGGTTTTCAGGCGCATGGACTCGCCGTTTTCGGCGCGGCTGGTGGCCTTGATTTCCCCGTCTTCGGACAGCGGTTCCAATCGCCCCATGTCGCCCAAGCGGATGGCGTGGCTTTCCTTGAAGTTCGGAAGCGTCCGCTGGCGGCAGAGGGTTTTCAGGGGACTTTCCGCCGCCTTGTAGGTATCCAGCGCCACCTTGTTCGCGGCGTTCGAAACCACCAGCGGGAAGTCCGAAGATGTGTGCGCCGCCCGCGTGAACACTTCATCGGCGGACATGCCCCGCGTCGAAACACCTTCGCGGGCGAGGCTTTCAGCCGCCATGTCGCGCAGGCTCATGTTCACATATTGCCGCGCATCGTCGGGAAGTTCGCCACCGGCCATGCGGTAGGCCACCGCGTCCGTCTGGCGGCGCGTGATGACCGCCGGGTCATCATTGGCCGGGGCGTGGCTGCGGATGATCGGCGCGCTACGCTGGCGGTTCTGCTGCGCGTCAAAGATTTCAGCCTTCGCGCGGGTCAGGTCCGCCCCGGCGTCAATCAGGTCATCGGCAATCTGCGGCTCAAGGCCAGCAGAGCGGACCAGCGACCGGATTTCGGTGCGGCGGGTCTTTTCGGCGTCATCCGCCGGGGTGGTTTCAATCACATCATCAGCCATACCGGCCTCCTTTTTGTGTCGCAGGGTTGCCGCCGGATCGGCGGGGTTCGAAGTCAGGGTGACTTCCGTCAGTGCCCATTCTGCGGGGCGTCGGGTGCGGGTTCCCCCGCTTTGGTTTTCGGTCCAGCGCGTGACGCGATATCCGATGGACACGCCGCGAATGGTGCCGTCCGCAATCCTTTGCAGAACCGGAGTCACGTCATCGGCGGCGCTTAATTTCAGCTTCGCAATCAGCTTTTCGCCTTCCACCCGCACCGCTTCCACGGTGCCCATGGTGTCGCGGATGCTGGCGGTGCGGTGACTGTCCAGAACGCGAAGGTTCGCGGCGTTGGTCAGGTCCAGCGTTGTGAAGTCCAGCACTTCGGCAAAGGTGCCCCGCGCATCGCGCCGGGTGACGGGGGTTGTGGTGGCGATAACCGCCTCCACCGTGCGGGCTTCGGGGTCGAAGCTGGCCGGGGCCATGGTGGCGTCAAGCGGCATCGGTGCCCTCCTTCGGGTTCGTTGGTTGCGTTGTCGGGGTGGCGAAGGTCAGGCCCAATTCGGCTTCGCGGGCGCGATCCGCTTGGATTTCTTCGTCAATATCGTCAGCATTCCATCCCAGTTCGTTGATGGCGTTCGTGCGGCTAGTCAGGCCAAGGGCCAGCGCCTTTTCGGTCGCTTCCAAGTCCTTCGCCGGGTCCACCTGTTGCGGGCGCGGCATGATCCAATCGCACGGGGTATCTGCGGGGGCGTCGATGCGGCCCGCCAGAATTTCCAGCGCCAGCCAGCGCCGCCAGACAGGGCGCAGAAATTGAGGCACAAGCGTGTTATGCTGTACTTGATCAATGCGCGCCCGGAAGGGAATCAATCCTGCCCGAAGGCTCGAATAGTTCGCGTTGGTCAGGTCACCCGAAAGCAGGAATTCCGGCACCCCAAGCGCAGCGGCCAGTTCCTGCAACGTCATGCGCAGCAAGGCGGGGGCATCCTTGATCTGGTCCGGAGCGCTGAATTTCACGTCAGTTCCCAAAGGCAAGCGCGTCAGCGCCCCCGGTTCCCATGTGGGTTCTGCGAACAGTTCGTCTTCGCCGCCGGTGTCGGATGTATCAGTGATGAAACCCGCCTGCATTGCGGCCATTTTCGCACCGACAAGCGTGGCGTCTTTCCACTGGTTCAACTCATTCGCCGTCACAACCGCCGGTGCCACCCAAGACAGGCCGCGCACCTGTCCCGGTGCGATCGGATGAAAGACGTGCAGAACATGCGCCGCGTTCACCCGGACGGCAGGGGAATGGTCAGCGAAGACAGAATGGGGCCGTTCGGGGAATATCCAGTAGGCCACCCGCCGCCCGCTGGCGTCGAATTCCACCCCCTGCACAATCTGGCGACCATCGCGCAGGATTTCAGTCTTCGCCGGGTCTAGATGATCCGGCGGGATGACTTGGATTTGCAGCCCGTCCGCCGTGTCGTGCATCACGGCCAGCCCTTCGCCGTACACCACCATGTCACGCGCGATCTGCGCCAGCAGCCCACCAAAGTCGGTTCGCCCCGCATGGTCTGCGGTCTCGCAAAAGCGGTCGAACGCAAAATGTAGCTGGCGGCGCAGTTCCCGTTCGACACCACGCACATTCGGGCGCTGCCCGGTGCCCACAAGGGCGGTGACAAGGTTTGCAACCGCGTTGGCGATGTAGGGGTTGTTGACGGCTTGGTATGCCGCCCGACTGCCGACAAGCGACAGGCCAGCCGAAACTTCGGAATTGATCGGGCCGAAGGTGCCCAAACCACCGCCGCGCCGCCCGCCAGTCGCGGCGTCTAGGCTGCGGCGATGATTGCCGCCCGTGCCACCCTGCGCCATGTGGGACGCGGCAGGGAAGTGGAAGGCACGGGCGGCGGTGCCGATGATGCGGGATAGGGAGAAACCTTTCGGACCAAGCATCACCGGATTCCTTTTTGTGCTGCGGAAGCACGGGCGATATTGGCGGAGGCGCGCTTGGTGGACCGCGCCCCCGCCTTACCGATGGTTATGGCACCCAACCTCACCACCGGATCACTCTTCCATCCAAAATTCGTCAATACGGGCTTCGATTTCCGTAAGGTCGAAAACCAGTGAATAATCGAATTCAGGATTGCCAAGGTGCGAAGCCAAGTCTCGCTCGCGAACCGCATTCGCAAGGAAGTGCGGATCGGTCACAATTTGAATGCCTTCGCCTTTCTTGGTGCCCGGCCCGCCCCGCGGGGTTGGCGGGATGATTTCACCAGTCCGCGACGAGGAAATGACCAGAAAAGACTTCTCACCCGTGAACAAGAATAGGTGCTTCATCGCTTGCGCAATTTGCTTCGCAGCAGCTTCGACCGAAACACCTGAATTGGAGAGGTATCCCAGCATCGCAATGCGCGCAGCGTCTGCTTTTGTGCATTCCCGCGCGGCTCCGGGTTTGGTCTCGTTGTCAAACACCAGAAGGCCCCGGTGCCCCCACTGTTCTACCCGCCCTTTGGGCAGGTCCAGTTCCTTACAGATTGCAGACAAGCGCATCGCATCCTCCTAAACCTTTTATTTCGTATAAAAGGTTTTTACCTCTTATGTCAACTAAGCGGTTTTCGTGTCGGAGAGATTGACCAGCCGCGTGGCATCGACCTTGATCCGGTCAACGGCGTCATCGTCCAGCGCCTCCGGCGTGGCGAGAACCACCAGAACCTTCACCGCAAGGTCGCGGGGGCCATTGACAGGCGCGGCGATCATCGCCTCTTGAAGCGCGGCGGCGCGGTCATAGAGCGGCCCAAGTATCCGGCTTTCATCGGCTTTTGTCAGCTTGTCCGCCGGATGCAGTGTCAGCGTTTCTTCAATATCGTTCTGCGCGGACAGCCATTCGGCATAGGTTTTTTCAAGCGTGGTCTGCCCTTCGCCGCCGGGTGCGGCTTGCGTGGCAACCAAAGCAATTGTGAACGGGCTTGCGGCCAAAGCGGCCAAGGTGGCGCGGCGAGTGATGGTCATGGGAAACTCCGTTGTCTAATTTCAGGTCATGTGATAGCTTTCCTATCATGTCATCTGGATCAGATCAATATGCTATCACTTGATAAAAAAAATATCACCGCAGAGCAGCTAAGGGCTGGACGCGCACTGGTTCGATGGTCCGCGCAGGATTTGGCGGACAAGGCAGGTATCGGGGTGGCAACGGTTAGGCGTTGCGAAGCGGAGACGGGCTTCGTCAGCGCGACCCAAGCGAACAAGAGTGCGATGCGGTCTGCGCTTGAATCTGCTGGTGTGGTCTTCATCGAAGAGAACGGCGGAGGCGCTGGCGTTCGCCTTTCGCAGCCCAATAGTCACAATGATTGAAGCCTTGTTCTGGATCATATGCGCCGCCGGTGCATTCTTCGTCTTCGCCCTTCTTTGGGGCGTGGTGGAAATGATGATCGGCACCGGCACCAGCCACCAGAAGCGTGACCCTACCTTAAACGCCTTCCAGCAGCCATTGCGGCGGGATGACTAACCCGTCAGAAATTTCGACCGATAGACATTTTTCGGCTTGGGCCGGTCCTGAATACCCCCGGCGCGCAACTGCGCTTCTCGCTCGTCGAAGTTGACATGCACCACTTGCCGCGCGGCGATGGCATAGACCACACAGTCCAGTGCTTCCGCCCGCCGTCCCGGCACCCGCTCAAACCGGCGCTGCGGCTGGCCCCGCACATACCGCGTCACTGCCCTTTCACTGGCAAGTTGTTCATACCAGACCGGGGGCAGGTCACCGGAAAACCGGATGGACCCTGCCCGCGACAGCCGCGCCATTATAGCGGTTTTGATCCCGTCCACCCCTACCAGCCAAAGGCGCGCGCCCTTCGTATTCCGCCCCCGTGACGGCTCGATGAAGGGCCGGGTTCCCGACACCCCCTTGATAGCCATGATGCGGCGGCGCTGGCGGGGGGCGCAGAAGGCTTTGACGGCTTCCATGGTCGCACCGTCGCCCGCGTCGATTGCGGCGGCTTCCACGCCCAGAGAGCCGCCAAGCGGGTGCTTCCACTTCGTCTTTAGCAGGTCATCCAGTTCGGCCCATGTCTCGTGGTGGTCCCATTGCCCCCAGATGACCCTATGCCCAAGGATAAAGGCGGTTTCGTCCTTGGCGTAGCCAATCAGGGTGCATTCAAGCCGGTCATGTTGGGTGTCGATCCCGGCAGCGATGGTCAGAACGTCTTCGGGCAAGGCGTCCAGCCCGAAGGGTTCATTGCGGCCCGCCAGTTCGCTATCGTCCAGTTCATCGCCCGCGCCGGTCCAGCCTTGCCCAAGGATGGTGTTCACGAAAGTCTGCAATGTGGTCGGGTCTTTCTTGGCAGACAGGAATTCCCGCACTAACTGCGGCCAAGAGGCGTTGGCGTGGAGCGATACCAGGGCGTTAAGTTGGAAGCCCGCATGGCCCTGCACTTCGGGCCGGGTCGCGCGCCATTGCCCCTGCGCCACCATCTTCGGCTTGTGGCGTTCCGCGATCTCGGCGGCACAATGGGGACACTGCCAGCGGGCGGTTTCAGGCTTGCCTTCATCCCACCGGATGGCATCCCACAGGATTTCGGCAAAGGCCCCGCATTCCGGGCAAGGCACCTCATAAATCCGGGCGTCCGAATCCGCGAAGGCGCGCAAGACGTTGCTGGTTTCCTCGTGAACCGGGGTGCTGCCCATGACAATCTTGCGGTCAGGGAAGGACAGCGTTCGCTTTTCGGCAAGCTGGATCGGTGAACCTTCGGACGTTGGGTCCATCGCGTCTACTTCGTCCATGAACAAAACTCGGACGTTGTGGCTTCGCAGGTTGCGGGGGGCTTTCGCTGCGACCAGTGTCAGCGAACCACCGGGAAAGCGCCGCGCCAGAAGGGTATTCCGTTCGTCCCGGTCGCGGTCATAGGTCAGCGCCTTGGCGACCATGGGCGAAGCGGCGAAAATCGGCTCCACGTCCGACACCATGTAGCGGCGGCAGTCAGCTTCGGCGGGAAGGACACAGAGAATTGCCGCCGGTTCGTTGGCGACAAAGGACGCCACCGCCGAAGTCAGAAGGGTGGTGAAGCCCACCCGCACCGGCTTGACCAGCGTCACCCGTTCAATGGCCGGATCCCCGATGGCGTCCGCGATTTCCCGCTGGAAGGGCCAAAGCTGGACCGGCCCCGGCTGCGCACTGACGCCTTCCGGCAGAACCACTTCGGACTCGACCCATTCCGACAGCCGAAGGCGCGGCGGCGGGATAAGGGCGCGCAGGGCGTTGGAAAGCACCTGTTCATTTCCATTGCCAGCCTCCGTCAGCGTTGCGCGCAAGGCCCGGTCCATCGCGTCGATGGCCTGCGGGTCAATGTCGGGCAGTTCGGATCGCAGGCGCGACGGCACGGCCATGACGCGGGCGCGAAGCTGGCGAAGGGCGTCTGCCCATGTGCGTTCGACTTCGGACGCCTCCACCAGTTCGCCGCGCAGCTTCGCGTTCTTGATGGCCTGCGCGTCCGCCTGTTCCTTGGCAAGTCGCGCCCGTTCGCTGGTGAGGTTCGCCGCCTGATCCCCGGTGCCCCAGCCTGCGGCCATGCCGCGAAGGTGCTGGACATAGGCGCGGGTTGTGGCGGTCATGTCGTAAGCATCGTGCGCCAGATGAACAGCGATACCGCGTTTCTTCAAATCGGTAAGGGCTGCGGGTGAAATGTCGAAAAGTTCGCAAAGGTCTTTGCCGCCGATAGTGTATTCGGGTTCCCCGCCAAGTGGTAACTCTTTCAAAATGTTCATGTTTTTCACCCCTTAGCAATTTTTGCAGCGGCTGAACCCTCGGGCCGCATCGCACCCGCAAGGGGGAAACGGGGGAAGGACCCAAACGGCTTGGAAGGGCTGATGAAAGCGCGCGTCTTCAATGCAAAATCACTGCGCTGCATAGCGAACCTCGTTGCACTCGACTGCCCAAAGCACGTAGCGCCGAACCATGTCCTGATCTTCATCGCATGACGGCACCCAAAGCCGGGGCATCAGGTATCCGGGGCCTTGATCGTCGCCACCCTTCAAAGCTGGAATCTGTTGCAGCGATGGAAAGTCGTTTTCGGAAAGCCAAGCGTTCCAGCTTGCGACCTTTTCCGCATCGGCTGCATGGACAATTCGAAGCGCCCGAACCGGACACGTGCGCCCCTTTTGTTCAAGAGTTTGTTTATCCTTATAATAGGAAGGTGCACGTGTGCCCCCTTTTCCGTGCACCGGTGCCCCCTTTTCTTTCGTTAAAGGTGCACGTGTGCCCCCTTTTGTCTGGTGCATCGGTGCCCCCTTTTTGGTGTTGGAAATGGCGATGACCTTGCCCGGTGACAGCAGGGTATATTCGGTCTTATTGCCGCGCCCGCGCCCTTCGGTGCGCGCCAGCCACCCGCCGTCTGTCAGGTCGCGGATAGCGCGCTTCACCGTGTCCACGGTCTGGCATGTGGCGTCCGCCAGCGTCTTCACACCGGGGTCCAGCCGTCCGGTTTCATCGTTGCAGAATTCGATTGCCAAGGCCGATGCGACCACCTTTGCACGGGGCAAAAGGTCGGAGCGGTTCACAGCTTTCAGCCATTCGAAGCGGTTAAGTGTATGGCCCTTCATAGCGCCGCCAGACTGCGCAAGGGGCGAATTGGCCGGGTATCAGGTTCGCTATTGGTTTGCGCTTTGTCCTGATACCCTTTAGCGGCTAAGGGGTTGTTTTGGCGTGGAAAGAAGCGGGATTGCAAATCCGTGTACACCGGTTCGATTCCGGTACTCGCCTCCAATAAAATCAATGATTTAGCTGGCTTTGGGTTTCGCAAACAGAAAATGAACCCGCCCGGGCTACTTTCCAAGTCTGACGTCCAAGGCCTTTCGCCTGATCCTGTCCCTCAGTGTGATCTGGCTTGACGCAGCCGCGCGGGATATTTCGCGTCTGAGGTTCAGGGTGCGCTCCTCGAACAGCGCAGCGGCGGATGCCACGTCGTCATCCTTGAGCAGAACGTAAACTTCCTGAGCCACGGAATGCATTTCCTCGTACATCAGGAAAAGCTCTTCTCCCCGCTGCTTTTCTTCGTCAGTCAACACTCTGCTGCGCTTGATTGCCTGACGACTTTGAATTCCCTCCGGCAACGTCTCGTCGAGAGAATTGTAAAGTCGATACGTCCATTCTTCGATTTCAGTTGCCTGACTGTTGTAAGCAAAGGTCCATCCGAATTCGCCGCCCATTATCGCGACACTCTGCCAGAACACGAGATCTTCCGCGACGCGCCTGATCGCATCGAAATGCGCCATGTCTGCCGTCAGCGCCGCGATTTCCTTGACCGCGTCTTTGGGATCAGTGGGCTGAGCGGATGCCGACAGTGGGAAGAAAGTCATCGCGACAACCACCGCCAGCGATTTGATCAAAGACATCGTCATCATAGCCGCCCCTTCATCATCTGTTATCGCAAGCCTATCACGAAATTCAAAATTTGCGGCCGCAAAATTCACTAGCTGCCGACAACACCGTCCCAAAGGTTTCGAATGCGCAGGGATGAAGGACATTCGCGGGGTATCCGCCTCACGCTTATATATCGCTCTGACCCCTGCAGATTTACGTCTATGATCCAGACCTTCGACCGTTTGATCAGCAGCTGGCCCATCAATCTACCCAGAACAACCTATCTTGCGGCATACCCAAATCTTCGCCTGACCGGCCATGGGCGCAGTCTGTCAGCACGTATCAGAGGCCACCCGCAAATGCATGGCGGCCCCTGATGGCATTCGGAATATTTTCCCCTAGTGGTGGGCGACGAAACCCGAACCGAACAGGGCTTCGACATTGTCGACACCCTTGTTGAACTTCTCCCGGAAATTGATGCTGCCCAGACGCTCGCCGGTGGCGAGATCGTGGACCGTGATCGTATGGGCATTGAGCCCGACCATGAAATCGACATCCGTCGGATCATTTTTGGATGCGTCGCCGAGGTTCAGCAGATTGTTCTGAACGGCAACCACTTCCCGCCCCGATTTCGTCGTGAAAAAGATCAGGTGATGCGCGCCGGGATCGGCAACAATATCCGGCCCCGTCGATACCAGTTCGGGCAGGCGCGATACGTCATAGCGCTTGACCACACCGGGCAGGGCGTGACTGATGAACAGCTCTGTTTCGTTGGTGTAAAACTCCAAGGGCACCGCAGTCTGGTTCTGTGCGCCGCTATAGGCAACCGCAGGTTCGCCAAAGACCTTGGTCTTTTGATCATAGGGTATCGTCCATGTCTCAAAGCCGAACATGGTGTTCACAAGAACCGCGGGCTTGATATCGGGGTGGATGGACGGACGGGCAAACAGAACCTCGACAGGCGAAGATGGAAATCCAACCGGTTTTTCGTTTTCCACCGTGATGGTCTGAATGGGTTCAAGGGTATTCAGGTCGATGATGGTAACCGAATTTCCGACACCGGTCGCCAGATCCGGATGAATGGTCGACGTGATGACCATGCGGTCCTCAAAGGCAGAAATGCCATGCGGATACATGATAAAGGGCTCACCTTCGCCAACCGCGCTCTTGCGGGCCTCAATCACTTTGACCACCGCGTTGGTTTCGGTATCGAACACGCCCAGCGAACCGCCATCGTCACCGCCGGTGCCGGCCATGAATGTCACGAACATATATTCCGTGCCATTTGACTCGGCCCACATGATATCCTCACCGACCATCTGACCAGCGGTATCAAGGCAATCAAATCCCGTGACCGCCGCCATGCCGGCTGCATCACGCGCGAGACCGACTTCGGCAAGGCTGCACGCCGGGTCCAGCCCGGTTGAGTAGAGCCTGCCCGACGGGCTGTAGTAAAGATGATGAAATGGGTGTTCAAGATCGGGTTGTTCGACCTCGTTCAGAAGCTCGCCAAATTTGTCGCTTTCGGGATCAAGCTCGATAATGCCGAGGCTGTTCGATGTGCCCAGCGTCGGCAGCCCGCGCATCAGGACCATCGCCTGACTTTCTTCGCGCATCTCCTGTGCCATGCTGGCGCCAGCCAACACAATCCCGGCAGCGCCCAGCAGCGCGCCGCCTATGATTATGCGTATACCCCTGATTTTCATTGTTTTATCTCCGACTAAAATATTCATTTGCGAAACTGGTTCAGCGCGTTCGAAACCACGCCGCCTGCCCCGTGCCCGAATTGGGACGCGACACCAGCAGATTCGGTCAAGGACCGAAACTGGACCTGTTGCGCTGCGTTGCGTGCGCACGACAATGGTTGACCTCACCCATCTTGCGGCCACGGACCGCGAGGCAGGCCGATCCCGCGGCAAGGGTCTGACGTTCGGGCAGCCGGGTTGACAGCCAGCCGGGTTCACGGCCTGATCGGATGATCAGGCCAGTTTCAGGGAACCAGGCAAATGACGCTTCGCAACGAACTTGAAGAGGTCTGGGCCGCCTATATCGCTGCATACCGATCCGCTGATGCCAGCGGCTGTGCAGCGCTCTTTCTGCCGGATGCGGTGCTGATGTCGCCCTACGCGCCTATGGCCAAGGGGCGCGAGGCGATCAGGGATGTGCACAAGGATTGGGTTGCCGAGGGTGGCGCAAACAAAGAGATCAGGATCGTTGAATTTGGCGGTGCCGGGGATCTGGCCTGGTGCCTCTTGCGTTTCAGCGAAGAAGGTACCGCCGAGGATGGCATGTCGCTGAATGTTCTTGAACGACAGGAAAATGGCGACTGGCGCATCAGGATGTGCAGCCTGAATGAGACCGATCCCGACATCGGCTGACCCGGCCATCTGCGCCAACATGCCTCTGCAATTAAAATGCGCTGGCGGGCAAACAATATGTGCAACAATGTCAGGCCGCCAAACCCACAGAGGTCGCATGCTGCATCACATCATTCATGGCCAGGGCCATCCTCTGCTGATCCTGCACGGGATCACGCTGGATCATCGATATATGGAGGCTGTGCTTGAACCGGTCTTCGAAACGCTCACCGGCTGGCAGCGCGTCTATGTCGATTTGCCGGGCCACGGTCTGAGCCCGCCGCGCGACAGCATCGCATCGCAGGATGATCTGTTGGGTGCAATTCTGGAATTTGCCGATGCAACATTTGGTGACAGGCGTTTCGGTGTGATCGGCCTGTCGCGTGGCAGCTATCTGGCGCGGGGCACGCTGCACGAACGCCCGGGCCGGATCAGCGGTGCCGCGCTCCTGCTGCCGGGCGGCAATCCCGGAAGTGACCCCGCCCGCCTGCCCTCCCATTGCACGGTCGCGCCCGAACCCGCGTTGCGAAGGCATCTGACGCCGGATGAGCACTGGGCCTTTGACAATATCATGGTGGTTCAGCGGCGCGACATTATCGAGGCCAGACGCCGCATCATTGCACCGGCACAGGCCGCTTTCGACGCCGGGCAGGAGGCGCGTGTTTCGGCAGCATTTGAACTGGGCTTTGAACGCCGCGCCGATCTGCCGCCCTTTGAGGGACCATCGCTTATCGTTGCAGGCAGACAGGACAGTATTTCCGGCTATCTGGATGCCATGGACCTGCTGGCTGAATTCCCCCGCGCCACGCTCGCCGTGCTGGATGCGGCAGGCCATGCGCTGGCCCTCGAGCGGCCCGATATGCTTGGCGCGCTGATGCGTGACTGGCTCATGCGTCTCCAATCCGTACTGCCCGATCAGAATACCGCCATCTGAGCGCTTGCAACCGGATGCGTTTTACCCCTAAAACGGCCGAAACCGTTGGGGAGCCCGCATGCCGGGCTGAGACGAGCCAAGGCTTAAACCCATCGAACCTGATCCGATCAAGCGGCGTAGGGAACGGTTGCGAATGCCTCTGGCGCATTCATGCAGTCCCCCGACACCGCTGCAAAAGACAAGGCTGGACGTGACATCGATGCGCCATTCCGACGCGAATCTGCCTTGCCCGATCTTGAACGTTTCCCACCGGCAGGGGCTGAACCCGGCCGGCCTGCATCTGTTGACAGCATGAAAGGACACGCCAAATGCGTCTGATACTCTCCCTTGCCCTCGGCCTGATGGCCGCCCCGGCACTGGCCCAGGAAAAAATGACGGTGATACTGGATTGGTTCGTCAATCCCGATCACGGGCCGATCATCGTCGCGGACGAGTTGGGCTATTTTGCGGATCAGGGCCTCGACGTGGAAATCATTGCCCCCGCCGATCCGTCCGATCCCCCCAAACTCGCCGCCGCGGGCAAGGCGGACCTCGCGATTTCCTATCAGCCTTCGCTGCATCTTCAGGTCGCCGAGGGGTTGCCGCTCAAACGGGTCGGCACGCTGATCGCGACACCGCTGAACTGTCTGCTGGTACTCAAGGACGGGCCGATCAAATCCATCGCTGATCTCAAGGGTGGCAAGATCGGCTTCTCTGTCGCCGGAGTGGAAGAGGCGATCCTGACGGCGGTGCTGGGCACCTATGACCTGACGCTCGACGATATTGAAATGGTCAACGTCAACTGGTCGTTGTCGCCTTCGCTGATGACAGGGCAGGTTGACGCGGTGATCGGCGCCTACAGGAATTTTGAGCTGAACCAGATGGAAATCGAAGGCGTTGAGGGCCGCTGTTTCTTTATCGAAGAAGAGGGCCTGCCCAGCTATGATGAGCTGATCTATGTGGCCAACCCCGACCTGATGAACGCCGATCTGATCCGGCGCTTCATGGCCGCAACGGAAAAGGCGACCCAGTACATGGTCAATCACCCGCAGAAAAGCTGGGAAATCTTTTCGGCCACCGCGCCAGAGCTTCAGGACGAGCTGAACGAGAAGGCATGGATCGACACGCTGCCGCGTTTTGCGCTCCGCCCGCTGGCGCTGGATCAGGGCCGCTATGCAAGGTTCGAGGCGTTCATGGCCGGCGCCGGTCTGATCCCTGCGGTCAACCCGGTATCAGCGCTTGCCGTCGATCTGAGCGCCGAGTGATCCGAGTAATCCAAACGTCAGGCCATGCCCCCTTGTCCGGGGCATGGCCGTGGCACCGGCGGCAACCGGTTGCACGAACATGACCGCCGCACCCTCTCTGCGCTTTCGCGGTCGCGCACGGATCGATGGTCAGCCACTCTTTCCCGATATCGATCTGCCCATCGCGGCTGCGAAATGGACCTGCCTCCTCGGGCCTTCCGGTGTGGGCAAGACAACCATCCTGCGCCTGATTGCCGGGTTGTCCTGCGCGGTGGATTTCACCGGACAGATCACCACCAGCGACGGCCATCCCAGCATGGGCCGCGTCGCCTATATGGCGCAAAGCGATCTGCTTTTCCCGTGGCTCGATGTGCACGGAAATATCGGGCTGGGCGCGCGTCTGCGTGGGGAGCGCCCGGATCAGGCCCACATGCGGGATGTAATCGCGCGCACCGGTCTGGCCGATCATCTGCGGAAACGCCCCTCTGAATTATCCGGCGGACAGCGCCAGCGTACCGCACTGGCCCGCACGCTGATGGAGGACCGCCCGATCATCCTGCTGGACGAACCGTTTTCTGCGCTCGATGCGCGCACCCGCGCCGAAATGCAGGAACTGACCGTCGAACTTCTGGCCGGGCGCACCGTTCTTTTGGTCACCCATGACCCGGCCGAAGCGGCGCGTCTGGCGCATGGCGCCCACGTGCTGATGCCCGAACGCCTGCACCCGATCGATTTGCCGGACACACCGATCGCCCGCGCCATCGATGACCCGGCCACAATCCGCGCCCAATCACAGATGCTGGGCGTCCTGCGGCAGGTGCCGGCATGACGTGGCGTCACGGTCTGATTTCGGGCGCGGTGCTGCTGGTCGTCTGGCAGATTGTCGTTTCGCTGACCGACATCGCACCCTTCATTCTGCCATCCCCCTCGCGCGTTGCAGCAACGCTCTGGACCAGCCGGGTGCTGATCCTTGACAATGCCGCGGTCACGCTGGCCGAAATCCTGCTGGGCATGCTCCTTGGTTCGCTGATGGGCATGGCCACGGCGGTCTGCCTTACCGCATCCCGCCCAGCCCGCATCGTGCTGCGCCCCATACTTGTGTTTTCGCAGGCGGTGCCGGTCTTTGCCCTCGCGCCGCTCCTGACGTTCTGGCTGGGCTATGGCATCGGCTCGAAAATCGTCATGACCGTCCTGATTATCTATTTCCCCGTCGCGTCCGCGTTTTTCGATGGCCTGACACGGACGCCGCCGGGCTTTCTCGATCTGGCCCGCACCATGGGCGCTTCGCCCTGGAGCACGCTTTTTCGCGTCCGCTTTCCGGCCGCGCTCCCGTCGCTGGGTACCGGGCTCAGGCTGGCGGCTGTCTATGCGCCGATCGGCGCGGTGATCGGCGAATGGGTCGGCGCCTCGCGCGGGCTGGGCTACCTGATGCTGTTGGCCAACGGACGTGTGAAAACCGATCTCCTCTTTGCGGCGATCCTTGTCCTGGCGGTGATGACGGTATGTCTGCATTTCGCCGTCGACAGATTTGCCAGATGGCTCAGCCGTGACTGACCAGCCACCCCCAACGGCTGCAGGATCGTGGGATTTTGGTCATCCCGGCAACTAAATCTTGTGAAAATTCAAATTGTCTGTTCTTGGCAGATTCACGATTGTGTAGGCTCGGTCACGCAGACCGGCAGAGGATGCCAGATGGACAAGACCGCCGTGGCCACGGTTATGGCCGCCTGCAAGTGGAGATTGCTGAAATCCGGCGTATCATTCGAGGTGCGCCGGGATTTTGCCAATGTCGACCGGCTGCTCAAAGAGATCGACAAACCCTATCTGACGCCGCGCCTGTCCTCTGAAATCAATGATTTCACCGAAAAGGACGCCATGTGGGTGATCCTGAAATCCGAAGGGCGTCCCTATGGTTCGGTCGGCGCACGGTTTCACGATATCGGGCGAATGAATTTCGGACAGTATCTGCAGGAAACCAATTCCCGGCACTACGGGGTCAAGGATGGCCGCGCGCTGGCTGAAATCGCCCCGCCTGCGCAGGATATGTGCGCCGGTAAGCTCGCCTATTTCGGCGACATGTATTTCCACCCCGATCATCGCGGATCACCTGCACAGCTGCGCGATGTCGCCGTGCTTTGCCAGTCGATTCTCGCGCTGGAGTGGGATTACGATTACGTATTCTGTTTCACGGGCCGCCGCGCCGCCAAGGTGGCGCGCAATCTGGACTACGGGTTCAGCCGCTGGACGCGCAATGCACAGACTTGGGCCGAACCCGTTCCCGATGGCCGCGCCAACAGCGAATGGCTGCTGGCCTCAAGCCATGACGACATGGACCATTTCTTTCAGTCAGAAGCCGTCAAAGAAGACCGGCAAATGTCAAAGTGAACTTGCGTCCGTCGGGCGAGGTGACCGGCAGGATGAGCCGGCTGTAGGTCAGGTCGACCTTGCCGGTGATGCTGGGCATATCGATCTGCAGCGTTTCGACAGAGATGGACATGCCACGGTCGCGCGCATCCTTATGTGCATAAAGGATATCGGTGTTCATCTCGGGCGTGAACTTTTCCAGCGCCCGCCGCAACAGGTTGACGTCATTGCGGAACAGATAGCGGGCGGCAAGACTGCGCGCGCCAAGTTTTTCGGGATCGATCCGCCGGTCCTCGACCCCCGCCAGCCGGTACAGATCGCAATGCTCCAGCAGCGGATTATGCTCGGAAAGCTGGCCACCCGTCGCCTTCCACCAGCGCAGAACGTCACGCTCGGTAATGCCTTTGCCTTCGGCGATGATGTCGTTGCGCAGCTGCTCCAGCCGGTTGTTCATCCAGCTTGCCAGCCGATCATCCATCGCATCCGGGTTGCTGCCCGCAGCGGCGAGGCTAAAGCCTTCGTCGATGCCAAAGAACTGGTTCGGCGTGACATTCATACCCTGGCAGATGGCCAGAATCTTGGATGACCCGGGATCGCCGTTCAGATTGGCGATGAATTTCGCGTGCAGCCCCCCGGCCAGTGACGCAGCCTTGTAGGTCCAGCCCAGTTCCTTGACCCTTCGGCGAACGAATTCGGCAATGTCATGCATAGGCGTTCCATGAATAAGTGACCGCCTCTCCGGAATAATTGACGCAACCAAGAATTGCAATATTTTCGACTCACTTGCACGAACCAGCAAGTACTCGCGGGCCGATCTCTGGCGTGTTGGGGTGGTATTGTTAGCTGTGTGTGAAAGTCGTTAGTCCGAGTTTTGTTTCGTTAGTTTAGGTATCCAAAGCCTGATCGCGCCTGGCTGCGATCAGGCTTGCGACTGGATAGGCTGATAGCCGATACGCCGATACGCCGGAGAGAGGGCCGCGTGTTTGTTTCCAGATACTTAGCACCGTCTGAGCATCAGGGCCTGAACTGATCTTCCCACCGTCGGCGGCCCGGCACTCTTCCCCTGCGGGCGCGCGAGTTTATCAGAATACTGGCCCGGATCGTGCGTGCATCCCGGGCCGATACCGGCAACACGTGCCCGTTTCAACCGCGAGCAAACTCGCCCAAGCACCACCAATGATTGCAGGCATGGCATCGGCTGGCTGTTTCGCCCAACAAGTGCGTAACGGATACGTGACCAGCATGGCAGCCAAATCGGCCCGAAAACCGCCCCGATCAATGGATCAGGAAGGATCGTCAGCCGCCGCGCTACCCCAGCGAAACAACTGCTCACCATCAATGCTATAGCCATTGATCAGCATCTTTGCCTGCGGGCTGGTCAACCATTCCTCCAGCCGCATCGCGGCCCCGGCATTCAGGTTCGTGAAACGCTCGGCAGATACGGGCAGATAGGCATATTGATTGACCAGTTCAGGCGCCCCCGCGAACAGGACGCGCAGATCAGCCTTGTTGGCAAAGTTCAGCCAACTCCCCCTGTCGGTCAGAATATAGGCACCGGCCCCGGCGGCGATGTTCAGCGCCGTACCCATCCCGGCCCCGACCGACAAGTAACGCATTGCCACGGCTTCCGGATCGATACCTGCCCCGGTCCAGAGCGTCAGTTCGCGCTTATGCGTGCCGCTGTCATCGCCCCGGCTGACAAAGCTTGCAGCCGCCTCTGCCAGCCGCGCCAGCGCCGTCCCGATCGTGTCCGCATCACCGATACCCGCCGGGTCCGCCTTTGGCCCGACAATGACAAAATCGTTATACATGATCTCGCGCCGATAGGGCGCAAAGCCCCCGGCGACAAAATCCTCTTCGGCCTTCCGCGAATGGACCAGCACCGCATCAACATCACCCGCCCGGCCCAGCCTGAGCGCCTGACCGGTGCCGACCACGATCAGCCGCACATCGATGCCGGTATCAGCCTTGATCGCGGGCAGAAGCACCGCCGACAGGCCCGAATTCTGAAAGGACGTCGTGACGGCAAGCCGCATTTCTTCGGCCCATGCCGCTGCCCCGCCGGTCACCCACACAAGGATCAGCACAGAAAAAAGCCGTCTCATTCCACGATATCCCCCGCCAGAAAGGCGCGCCCTGCATCTGTTTGCGCACCTTTGAAAAACCGCTCTGCCGGGCCTTCTTCATGAACAAGACCGTTCAGCATGAAAATCACATGATCTCCCAGCCGACGCGCCTGCCCCATATCATGGGTGGCCATGATGATCCGCGTGCCCGCCTTGTTCTGCTCGGTCAGAATGCGTTCGATCTCGCGGGTTGAACGGCTGTCGAGGTTTGCAGACGGCTCGTCCAGTATCAGCAGTTCAGGCGCGGCGATCAGCGCCCGCGCGATCGAAAGCTTCTGGCGTTCGCCTGCCGACAGGGTCGATGCCCGCTGTAACCCGGCTGCGGCCAGATCGACACTTTTCAGCCAAGCATCGCCCTTTTCGGCAATATCAGCCCGCGACGCACCCCGAAGCCGCAAAGGATAGACAAGGTTCTCGCGCACCGTCCGACGCATCATGATCGGTGTCTGAAAAACGAATGCCTGCCGCGAGAGTGCGCTGTCTCGATCAACCGCCCAGTCGACGCGGCCTTCGCGGCAACGTTCCAACCCGTGCAACAGCCGCAAAAGCGTGGTCTTGCCCGATCCGTTCGGCCCGATGATCACCGTCACGCCGCTGCCATCCAGCCGCAGATCTATCGGCCCGAGCAGTCGCTGCCCGCCCCGCCGCACAACTGCGCCCGATGCGGTCATCGGAAAAACCGAGCCTACCATCGGCTACCGACCTCGGTGCCCGACAAGCTATGGATGATCAGATTGACCGATACGGCCAATCCGATCAGGACGAAACCCAGACCCAGCGCCAGTGCAAAATCACCCCGCCCGGTCTCCAGCGCGATGGCCGTCGTCAGCACCCGTGTGACATGGTCGATATTTCCGCCCACCACCATGATCGCGCCAACCTCGCCAATGCCGCGCCCGAACCCGGCCAGCCCGGCAGTGATCAGCGAACGCCGTCCGTCCCAGATCAGCGTCGCCACACGTTGCCGACCGCTGGCCCCCAGCGATATCAGCAGATCATGATATTCAGCCCAGATATCGCGCAGCGCCTGATGGGCAATCGAGGTGATCAGCGGCACGATGATGATGACCTGCGCGATAATCATCGCCGTCGGCGTGAAAAGCAAACCAAGGACGCCAAAAGGCCCGGACCGCGAAAACAGGATATAGACGATCAGCCCGACAACGACAGGCGGCAGGCCCATCAGCGCATTCAGAATGGCAATTGTCGCACGTCGAAACCGAAAACGCCGCACCGCCAGCAACGCGCCCAGCGGCAGGGCGATCAGGCTTGCTATCGCCGTCGCCGTCAGTGTCACGCGCAGCGATCTCAAGGTGATTTCAACCAGATCGCCATCCAGTGTCACGATCAGCCTCAGCGCGTGCAGCAACCCCTCGACGATATCATTCATCGCAAGGCTCGCCATTTGGTGCGGTGTCGGGGTCTGGTCTGCATGACGTCGCGCCTCCTACAGGCAATCGTGCCATGTATCAAACACCGATTTGATCCCGTCATCCGATGGCAGCCAGCGACCGCCGCCGCTCAGCCGCCGCTGCGACCACGCCGCGTTTCACGCCGGTCGACCACGTGGCGGTACCACAGATCGGCGGCGCGCAGAAAATGCGGGGTGCCGCCGGAATGCAGCATGCTCGTGCGCAGCTCCACCTCTGAAAACGCGGTTTTCGCGCGCTTGTCACCCAGTGCCAGATACCCCGCCTTGGCCCCCAGATAGGGTGCCATGACCGTCCCCGATCCCGAGTAGCCCATTGCATAAATCAAACCCTCGGCCTCGCCCACTGCGGGCATTTCCCCAAAGGCATAGCCGGTATTGCCCGTCCAGACATGGGTTGCACTGACATCCGCCATCGACGGCCATATCTCTGTCATGGTCTGGTGCAGCCGATCCGCGGCCTTTTCCAGCGGGATGTCGCGCATCGAGGCCCGGCCACCAAACAGGATGCGCTTGCCGTCCGGGCTGGCCCGGTAATACGACCGCCGTGCCCGCGTTTCGACCATCATACGCCCACCGGGGGCCAGTTTTCTGATCATGTCCACCGGCAGCTTCTCGGTCGCGATCAGATAGCTTGGCAGCGGAAAGACGCGTTTCTGAAACCAGCGGAATATATCGCTGGAATAGCCATTGGTCGCCAGGATGATCTTCTTTGGCTTGATCTCACCCAGATCCGTTCTGACATTGTGGCGGGTCAGCGCCGTCTCGACCTCGCGTACGGCACAGTTTCCGATCACCGGCACGTCCCGCCTGATCACCGCATCCAGCAACCCGGCATGAAATTTCTGCGGATCGATGCCGCAATGTTCTTCAAAGACCATGCCGCCGAAATAGCGATCTGTTGCGATCTCTGCTTCCAGCCCGTCTCGTTCGACCAGCCGGAATTTGACATCCGTCTTCTCACGCAGCGATTTTGCCAACAGACGCAGATCATCCATGTGACGCTGGGTCCAGGCCAGCTGAATACGTCCGGACTCCTGAAAGTCGCACTTGATCTTCTCGCGCTTGATCAGATTCTTGACAAAACTCAGCGCCGGGTTCGCCTCACCAAAAAGCGCATCCGCCGTATCGGGCCCGAATTGCCTGGCCAGCGCCTGCCAGGACAATTTGGGATGCGCCCCGAACATGCCGCCATTGCGCGTTGATGCACCATGGCCGGGCTGACCGGCATCAAGCACGACAACCGAGGCATCCGCATCCGCCGCCACCAGTGCCGCTGACAGCCCGGTATATCCCGCGCCAATGACCAGAACGTCGCAATATTTGGGCAACTCTTCTGCGCATTCGCGAAAATCGACATCCTGCCACCAATAGGGTCGGCCGGGAATGGCTTCTTCGATCAGGACTGGCACGTGCGGTTTCACCCCAACGCAATACGGTGTTTCAAATGCTTCTTATTGCGCCTCGCCGTGACAGACTACAACTTTCGTGTCGGAATTTCGGAACTGAGGCAATTTTGGAATAATTTCAGGCAGAGCGCGTGCGGGGCGTGGTGCGCGTTGCCTCACCACCGGAACGCAATTCGGCCCGGGCAAGGGAAATCCCGACGATTGCCGCATGAAATGGGATTGCATTCCGCCTGCATTACGTCTTTGCTTTCGTCAACGGTCGGTTCGCGTTTGCCCGTGGACGGGCATGTGGTCCATGCCGACCGACCCCGCAGGAGGAAGAATGAGATATCACAGACCCACAAGCATTGGTGACGCGGTCGCGATTGCACAGGATGCATCCGGAACCTGTCGGTTTCTGGCCGGCGGAACGGATGTGCTGGTGCAGTTGCGCGCCGATCTCGTGACCCCCGATGACCTGATCGATATCAAACATCTGCCGGGCATGCGCGATATATCGCGGGCCGGTGACGGCTGGCGTATCGGTGCTGCGGTGACGGGGGCAGAGATGTCGGAAAATGCCGATCTGAAACGCGAATGGCCCGGCGTGGTCGAGGCGATGGACCTTGTCGGATCGACCCAGATACAGGGCCGCGCGACGCTGACGGGCAACCTCTGCAACGCTTCGCCCGCCGCCGACAGTGTGCCGGCCATGGTGGCCGCCGATGCAACGGTGACAATCGCCGGTCCGGGCGGTGAGCGTACGGTCCCGGTGGCGGAAATTCCTGTCAGCCCGGGCAGAACCAGCCTGCAAAAAGGGGAAGTCATCACTGCCGTCAACCTGCCCGCCCGCGCGGCCCGGTCGGCGGATGCCTATCTGCGCTTTATCCCGCGCACCGAAATGGACATCGCCGTGGTGGGCTGCGGGATAAACCTGACGCTGGATGGCGACACGATAACTCACGCCCGCGCGTCGCTGGGCGCTGTCGCGCCAACGGTGCTCTTGGTCGACGCCATCGCCGACGCGCTGATCGGCAGCACGCTTGGGGATGCAGCGCTCGACGCGGCGGCGGCTGCGGCCTCGGCTGCCTGCAACCCGATCGATGACAAGCGCGGCACAATCGAATTCAGAACCCGCGTGGCGGGGGTATTGACCAAACGGGCCGCAAAAATCGCCTATGAACGCGCAAGGGGGCAGTCATGAGCATGATCCATGTATCCACGACCGTGAACGGAGACGAGGTCGATTTCGTCTGCGATCCGCGCGAAACGCTTCTTGATGTTCTGCGTGACCGCCTCGCGCTGACGGGTGCCAAAGAGGGCTGCGGTACCGGCGATTGCGGCGCCTGCTCGGTCATGGTGGATGACCGGCTGGTCTGTTCCTGCCTGATGCTGGGCGCCGAAGCCGAGGGCAAATCCATCGCCACGGTCGAAGGCCTTGCCAAGGGTGAGGACCTGCATCCGTTGCAGGAGAAATTTATCGAACATGCCGCGCTGCAATGCGGAATCTGCACGCCGGGCATTCTGGTGGCGACCAAGGCGCTTCTGGACAAGAACCCTGACCCGACCGAGACCGAAGTGCGTTACTGGCTGGCCGGCAATCTCTGCCGCTGCACCGGCTATGACAAGATCATCCGCGCGGTCATGGATACCGCCGCTGACCTGAGAAAGGCTTCCTGATGGCATTTGACGAAGTGAAGACCGAAGGTTTCAAGCAGGTCGGCACACGGCCCCGCCGCCCCGATGGCGTGGACAAGGTGACAGGCCGCGCAAAATTCGGCGCCGATGCCTATGCACCCGGCATGCTGCATGCCGCCATCGTTCGCTCACCGCATGCCCATGCGCGTATCCTGTCGATTGACACGTCGCGCGCCAAAGCACTCAAAGGTGTCAAAGCCGTCGTTACACGTGCAGACTTTGCCGAAGGTCTGACCGGCGATGACTGGGACGTGCTGGAAAATGTCATGGCCGGGGACAAGGCGCTTTATGATGGTCACGCCGTCGCTGCCGTGGCCGCCACCAGCGCCCTGATCGCCCGCGACGCAGCCAAGCTGATTGAGGTTGAATACGAGGTCTTGGCGCATGTGACCGACGTCGATGCCGCCATGGCCGATGGCGCCCCGGTCATCCGCGACGGTGCTGCCGACAGTTCGGTCCCCGCCGGGCTGCACCCCAACGTCGTGCGCTATCACGAAAGCGGTCATGGTGATGTCCATGCCGGATTTGGCGAGGCCGATCTGGTTATCGAAGAGAGTTTCCGTACCGAGGCCGCGCATCAGGGCTATATCGAACCGCATGCCTGCCTCGCCCAGCTTGGCCCGGACGGCAAGGGAGAGCTTTGGTGCTGCACGCAGGGGCATTTCCACGTGCAGAAGCTTTGCGCCAAGATGCTGGGCATGGAGGCCAGCAACCTGCGCGTTACGGCATCGGAAATCGGCGGCGGCTTTGGCGGCAAGACCACGGTATTCATTGAACCTGTGGCGCTTGCCCTTTCACGCAAGACCAGCCGCCCGGTCAAGCTAGTGATGAGCCGGTCCGAGGTGTTTCGCGCCACGGGTCCGACCTCTTCCACCTCGATGGATGTCAAGATCGGCATGAAAAAGGACGGCACCATCACCGCCTGTCAGGGCGTCTTTCGCCTGCAGGGCGGCGCCTTTCCGGGGGCACCGATGGAGTTCACGGCAATGTGCGCCTTTGCGCCCTATGACGTCAAAAACGTCCACCAGATCGGCTATGACGTGATGACCAACCGGCCAAAACAGGCCGCTTATCGTGCACCGGGCTCGCCCATGGCGGCCTTTGCCACCGAATCCGTGCTGGATATGCTGTGCAATCAGCTTGGTCTTGATCCACTGGACGTCCGCCTGAAAAACGCCGCCAAAGAGGGGTCCAAGGCGTCATACGGGCCGCGCTACGAACGTATCGGCCTAGTTGAAACGCTGGAGGCGGCCAGGGAACATGCACATTATTCCGCCCCGCTCGGCTCGGATCAGGGCCGGGGGGTCTCCTGCGGTTTCTGGTTCAACCATGGTGGCGAAACCTCGGTCACGCTGGCGCTGTCCGAAGACGGCACCGCCGCCCTTTCGGTCGGAACCCCTGATATCGGCGGTTCGCGCGCGTCGATGTGCCTGATGGCGGCCGAGGAACTGGGCATTCCCTATGACAATGTGCGCACCACCATCGCCGACACAGCAACGCTGGGCTATAACGAGGTCAGCCATGGCTCGCGCGTGACCTATGCCAGCGGTCTTGCCACGATCCGCGCCGCGCGCGATGCGGTTCAGAAACTCTGCGCCCGTGCAGCGGCCAAATGGGGCATCGACGAAGATGCGGTGATCTGGGAGGATGGCTGCGCCAAGCCTTCCGGACCCAATGCCGGTGAATTCGATCCCCTGCCGATCGCCGAAATCACGGCCGAGATGGGCAGCACCGGCGGCCCGATCGTCGGCCATTTCGAAGCCACGCCCGAGGGTGCGGGCGTCAGCTTTGCCACCCATATCGTCGATGCCGAGGTCGACAAGGAAACCGGTGCGACCAAGGTCGTGCGCTATACCGTGGTTCAGGATGCGGGCAAGGCGATCCACCCGACCTATGTCGAGGGCCAGTATCAGGGCGGTGCCGCGCAGGGCATCGGCTGGGCGCTGAACGAGGAATATATCTATGGCGATGATGGTCGGCTGCAGAATGCTGTCTTCCTTGACTATCGCATCCCCGTGGCCTCGGACCTGCCCATGATCGACACCGTCATCGTCGAAGTGCCCAATCCCGGCCACCCCTACGGCGTGCGGGGCGTGGGCGAGACCTCGATCTGCCCGCCGCTGGCGGCGATTGCCAATGCCGTGTCTAACGCCGCCGGGGTACGCATGCGCCACCTGCCCATGTCACCGCCCCGCATCCTCAAGGCGCTGGACGGAGACTGAATGGTCACGGTCAACCTGTGGTCCGGGCTCAGGTCCCATGTCGATGGCCGCGACAGCGTCGAGATCGAGGCCAACAATGTGGGTGAGGTGCTGCGCGGACTTGTCCGCGCCTATCCCCAATTGGAACCGGTGATCGCGGCTGGTGTCTCGGTCGCGGTCGACGGGCGCATCTATGCGCAGGGCCTCACCCAACCCGTCGCACCCGACAGCGAGGTCTTTTTGCTGCAACGGATCAAAGGGGGCTGATCGGCGCCGCTGGACCGCATCCTCCAGCGTTGCGAAACCAACACGGCCCGGACCTGAGTTGCGCGGTCCGGTTCGTTGACCTTTGGAATCACCAGCCAATCCGATAGACCCGCCCAAATCTTTCGGATCGGGGAACCTTATGCGCATATTCGGCCTAATACTGATCGTTGCTTCCGTCGTTTTTCTGGCGGTGCTTTATCTGCCCTACACCGCCAAGAATGACACCTCGGCGGTCATCAGCCAGTTCATCGGCGCGGCGGCGCTGGTCACCATGGCCTGGACACAGCTGATCGCCACCCGCCTGCCCGGCATCGAGACCGTATTCGGCGGCATGGATCGCAGCTATGTTCTGCATAAATGGCTTGGTATCGTCTCGATGGCGGCGATACTGCTGCATGATACGATTGATGCCGAACTGCGCGGCGTGCGCGGACCCGTCCTGAATGATCTTGCCGAAACACTGGGTGAGCTCAGCCTCTACAGCCTGCTGATCCTCGTGGTCATTTCCATTGCGGTGTTCATCCCCTACCACCTCTGGAAGTGGACTCATCGCCTGATGGGGCTTTTTTATGCTGCCGGGGTTTTCCACTTTGCCTTCATCGGCAAGGCCTTTGCCAATGGTGATCCGGCTGGCCTTTATACGCTGGCCTTCAGCGCCGTCGGAATACTGGCCTATGCCTATACGCTGATGCCCGAGGCGTCGCGCCGCGCGCGGCCCTACCGGGTCAGGTCGGTCGAGGAAGATGGCGGTGCAACGGTTGTAACGCTCGACCCGGTTGGCCGCCCCCTGCGGGCAGAGGCCGGTCAGTTTGCCTTTGTCAGCTATGACACGGACGGTCTGAGCGAACCGCATCCTTTCACGATCAGCCGCGTCGGCGACCAGCTGCGCTTTACCATCAAGGAACTGGGCGACTACACCTATCGCCTGCGCCGCAGGCTCAGGGCCGGGGATACCGCCCGCGTTCAGGGCCCGCATGGCCGCTTTCTGCGCAACCCCTCGTCCCGGCCCGAGATATGGATTGCCGGCGGCATCGGCATCACACCCTTTGCCGCATGGCTGACGGCGCTGGACGACGACCAAACCGAAATCCACCTGTTTTACTGCGTTGCGCGTCAGGATCAGGCACCGCATCTGGACGAGGTCACGCAGGCCGCCCAAAGACACGCCAATGTCACGTTGCACCTGATCGTCTCTCAGGAAACGCCGCGGCTCACGGCAGAACGCGTGGCCAAGGACAGCGGTATCGATCCGGCTGACGCCAAGGTCTATTTCTGCGGGCCGCGCCCGATGCGCGAAGCGCTTGGCTTTGGCCTCAGGATGCTGGGTCTGCCGCCCAAGCGCTATCACTACGAAGAGTTCGAGATACGCACCGGAATCGGCCTGCGCCGTCTTGCTGCATGGGTGCTGGCGCGGCGTGATGCCCGGACCAGCCAGCGCGCGAGCTGAGGACTGAACCCGTTATTGCTGCACCCAGCCCGGTTTGCGCCTGTCGAAAAACGCCGCGATCCCCTCGGCGGCCTCCGGGTCTTCCCAGGCGTCAGCCAGGGCGCCGATGGTCGCCTCGATCACGTCATCGGAGATGGCAGGCCCCAACCGCCGCGCCAGCGCCTTGGCACGGGCCGTGGCACGGGGTGCCGCAGTCAGATAAGCCTGCAGCTCGGTCTCGATCCGCGCGTCCATCTGATCCGCTGTCATGGCTTCGGCGATAATGCCCAGCTGCGCGGCCTCTGACGCATCGAAAATGCGGGCTGACATGAAAACGCGCCGCGCCATGCCCTCGCCCAGCCGCGCCAGCACATAAGGCCCGATCGTGGCCGGGATCAGCCCCAGGCGCGTCTCGGTCAGGCCGAACCGCGTATCGGCCTCGGCAAAGGCGATGTCGCAGACACAGGCCATCCCGAGCCCGCCGCCCATGGCCGATCCGTGAATGGCCCCGATCAGTGGTTTGGGCAGCGTATTCAGCGCGTTCAGCATACCCGCCAGCCTGCGCGCCTCGGTCAGGCGCGTTTCCCGGCTGGCATCGAACTGCGCGCGCATCCATTCCAGATCGCCCCCCGCACAGAAAACCGGCCCGCTCCCGCTCAGGACCACGGCGCGGATGGCCGGATCGCTGCCGATTGCCGCCGCCGCCGTCAGTTCATCGATCATTTCGCCCGACAGCGCATTGCGCTTGTCCGGCCGGTTCAGGCACAGCTTTGCAACTCCGCGCCCGTCGACATCCAGTTTTAGTGTCGCATAACTCATGCCGCCCCCGATCTGATGGTCCGGGCAAAATCCGCCGCCCTTTGCAGCGCGTCGCGGTCCAGCCCGGTGTCATAGCCCTGCGCGGTCAGATGGGCGTCAACCGCCTCGGTGGCTACGTTGCCCGGTGCGCCCGGCGCATAGGGGCACCCACCCAGCCCGCCCACAGAACTGTCGAAAACGCGCAAACCATGGGCGAGGCTGGCATCGATATTTGCCAAGGCGCGACCGCCTGTATCGTGATAATGCCCTGCCAACTGATCGGCGGGCACGCGCGCAGTGACGGCATCCAGCATGGCGCTGATCGTGTCGGCTGTGCCGGCCCCGATCGTGTCGCCCAGCGATATCTCGTAGCACCCCATCCGCGTCAGCCGTTCGGCGATATCGGCGACAGCGCCGGGCGCAACCGCGCCGTCAAAGGGGCATGCCACCACGCAGGACACATATCCGCGCACCGGGATGCCCACATCGCGGGCGCGTTCCAGCACCGGTGCGAACCGGGCAAAACTTTCTTCTACCGAGCAGCCGATATTTTTACGGGAAAACCCTTCTGAGGCCGATCCGAATATCGCGACCTCGCCCGCATTGGCGGCAAGCGCGGCGTCGAGCCCCCGCAAATTCGGCGCAAGCGCACCGTAGCGCACGCCGGAGCGCCGCCTTATGCCAGCAAAGACATCTGCCGCATCCGCCATTTGCGGCACCCATCTGGGGCTGACGAAACTCGACACCTCGATCCGCTCAAAACCGCAATCCGAGAGCAGGTCGATGAGCCGTATTTTCTCATCCGTCGGCACGTGGCGCGCCTCGTTCTGCAGCCCGTCGCGTGCGCCAACCTCGTAAAGCTCAATCCGCTCAGCCATCGTTCGGCTCCAGCCGCATGAGGCTGACACCCGATTGCACCTGCGCGCCCTCTTCGACCGCCAGATCGACCACCCTGCCATCGAAACCAGCGGTCAGCGTATGCTCCATCTTCATCGCTTCAAGAATAAGCAGGGGCTGACCACGTGTCACCTCATCCCCCTCGGATACGTTCAGACGTTTTACCAGACCCGGCATCGGTGCAATAAGCCGATCATCGGCCGCGTCCGCCGCCCCCCGGCTTTCCAGCGGATCGACGGGGGTAAAATCATATCGCCGCCCCCGGTCAAAGACGCTGACACCTGCTTCCGTCCGCACCACGCTGACTGACCGCCGCCTGCCATCCCGCTCCAGCAGATATCGGTTACCCCCATCACTGCTGATCAGCCATTCGGCTGCGCCATTCGTCGCATCAATATGATAGCGCCCGCCGCTCATGATCGTGATCCAGTGTCCGGCCTCGGCACCATCATGCACCGCCCGGGCAAAATGGCGTCCGTCAGACCATGCCCGCCAGCCATCGCGCCGCGCCCAGGGGTCGATTTCATCCCGCGGGGTCAAAAAACCGGCGAGGGACAGCAATCCGGCCAGCGTCACGCCGCTATCCGCGTCCGGGCGTTCCTCGTTCAGCCCTGCGCCACGCCCGATCATGCCGGTATCGACCTGACCGGCGGCAAAATCCCTGTCCCGCGTCAGCGCGCCCAGAAACTCTGTATTGGTGACGATGCCGGTGATTTCCACCCGTTCCAGCGCATGGCCAAGCGCGGCCAGTGCACTGGCGCGGTCCGGCCCATGCGCAATCAGCTTGGCGATCATAGGGTCGTAATAGGGGCTGATCTCATCCCCGGCCCGCACACCGCTATCGGCACGCAGAGCGGCACGCCCGAACTCTGCCGTCCGGCCAAAATCCAGATGTCCAATCCGGCCCGTCGCGGGCAGAAACCCGGCGGGCACGTCCTCGGCATATATCCGCGCCTCAAACGCCCAGCCATCGATGCCGAGATCCTCCTGCCGGACCGGCAATGGTTCCCCCGCCGCAATCCTGAGCTGCAGTTCGACAAAGTCCAGCCCCGTGATCGCCTCGGATACCGGGTGTTCGACCTGTAGCCGCGTGTTCATCTCCATGAACCAGAACGCATCTGGCCGCAGGCCGTTGCCGCCATCAACGATGAACTCCACGGTTCCGGCACCGCGATAGCCGATGGCCTTCGCGGCCTCGACTGCGGCTTTGCCCATCGCCTGACGCATTTCCTGTGTCATGCCGGGGGCCGGGGCCTCTTCGATCACCTTCTGATGGCGTCGCTGCAATGAACAGTCGCGTTCGAACAGGTGGATGACATTTCCGGCCTGATCACCAAAAACCTGTATCTCGATATGGCGCGGGTTCTGGATGAATTTCTCGACCAGCACGGCGGGATCACCGAAACTGGCCTCGGCCTCGCGCTGCGCCCCGCTCAGTGCGTCGGCAAAGCCGTCTGCATCCTCGACCAGCCGCATACCCTTGCCGCCGCCCCCTGCCCGCGCCTTGATCAGCACTGGATAGCCGATGCGCGCCGCCGCATCCGACAGGGTTGCCGCATCCTGCGCGGCCCCGTGATAGCCCGGCACCACCGGCACACCGGCCTTTTCCATCAGCGCCTTGGCCGCATCCTTGAGACCCATGGCGCGAATCGCATCGGCAGTGGGTCCGACGAATGTCAGCCCGGCGGCCTCCACCGCGTCGACAAATTCCGGGTTTTCCGACAAAAACCCATATCCCGGATGAATGGCCTCGGCCCCGGTTTCCAGCGCCGCATCGATGATATGCGCGCCCATCAGATAACTTTCCGCAACCGGTGCCGGACCGATCAGCACCACCTCGTCCGCCATTGCGACATGCTTTGACTGCCGGTCAGCCTCGGAACAGACGGCCACGGTGGCAATCCCCATCCGGCGCGCCGTCGCGATCACGCGACAGGCAATTTCCCCACGATTGGCGATCAGCAGTTTTCTGAACATCACCACCTCACATCCTGAAGACGCCAAAACGCGTCTCTTCGATGGGCGCGTTCAGCGCAGCCGAAAGGCTCAGCGCCAGCACATCCCGGCTGAGGCGCGGATCGATGATCCCGTCATCCCAAAGCCGCGACGCGGCATAAAGCGGATGGCTCTGGCGGGCGAACATCTCGATGGTGGGCTGTTTGAAGGCCGCCTCTTCTTCGGCGCTCCAGCTCCCGCCCTTGCGTTCGATGGCATCGCGCTTCACCGTCGCCAGAACACCTGCCGCCTGTTCACCCCCCATGACCGAGATGCGCGAGTTCGGCCATGTCCACAGGAACCGCGGCGCATAGGCCCGCCCGCACATACCGTAATTCCCGGCACCAAAGGACCCGCCGACGATCATGGTGATCTTGGGTACGCTTGTGGTGGCCACCGCCGTCACCAGCTTGGCCCCGTCACGCGCGATACCCCCGGCCTCGTATTGCTGACCCACCATGAAACCGGTGATATTCTGCAGAAATACCAGCGGGATACGCCGCTGGGAACAAAGCTCTACAAAATGGGCACCTTTGACGGCGCTTTCCGAAAACAGCACACCGTTATTGGCGATAATGCCGACCGGCAAACCCATCACATGGGCAAAACCGCATACAAGGCTGGTGCCGTAGCGCGCTTTGAACTCGTCGAACCGGCTGCCATCGACCAGACGGGCGATCACCTCGCGGATGTCATAGGGTGTCTTTAGGTCCGCAGGTACAACACCCGTGATTTCGGCCGGATCATAGTGCGGCTCTTCGGCGGCGCAGGTGGCGAGTTGCGGGGGCTTCGTCCTGTTCAGACCCCGCACCGCCTGACGTGCCAGCGTCAGCGCGTGGGCGTCGTCATCGGCCAGATAATCCGCCACACCCGACAGGCGCGTGTGCACGTCGCCCCCGCCCAGCGCCTCTGCGGTCACCACCTCTCCGGTCGCCGCCCTGACCAGCGGTGGACCCGCGAGAAAGATCGTGCCCTGCTCTTTGACGATGATCGTGACATCCGACATGGCCGGTACATAGGCCCCGCCTGCCGTGCACGACCCCATGACCACCGCGATCTGGGCGATGCCGCGCGCGCTCATGTTCGCCTGATTAAAGAAGATACGGCCAAAATGATCGCGATCGGGAAAGACCTCGTCCTGATTGGGCAGGTTCGCACCGCCGCTATCGACCAGATAGATGCAAGGCAGATGGTTTTCCGCCGCGATCTCCTGCGCGCGGAGATGTTTCTTGACGCTCATCGGGAAATAGGTGCCGCCTTTGACCGTGGCATCATTGCAGATGATCATGACCTCCTGGCCTTCGACCCGGCCGATCCCGGCGATCATGCCAGCCGCCGGACAGGCCCCGTCATACAGGCCATGTGCCGCAAACAACCCCACCTCGAGAAAGGGCGCGCCCGGGTCCAACAACCGGTTGACGCGGTCCCGGGGCAAGAGCTTGCCGCGCGCGAGGTGGCGTTCGCGCGGGCCTTCGCCCCCGCCCTGCACCGCCACCTCTGCGGCCTCTTTCACCTCGGCCAGCGCCGCGGCATGGGCCGCCTGATTGCGGCGGAAAGTGTCCGATCCGGGGGATATGTTGGATACCAGCCTCACAGGTTCACCTCTGTTTCTGTATCTGCTTCCGCGGTGGCGCGCGCCTTCAGCTCTTTGCGGATCACCTTGCCCGTCACGGTCATCGGCAACGCATCGACAAAAGCGATCTCGCGCGGATAGGAATAGCGGGCCAGACGATCACGAACATGATCCTGCAATGCCGCTGCCTCTGCCGAATGGCCCGGCCGCAGCACGACATAGGCTTTGACGATCTCTGTGCGCAGCCGGTCTGGCTTGCCCACCACACCCACGGTCGCCACCGCCGGGTGGGTCATCAGGCAATCCTCAATCTCGGCCGGGCCGATCCGGTATCCGGCCGAGGTGATGACATCATCCTCGCGCCCGACAAAGCGCAGATAGTCGCCATCCCAGATGCCCCGGTCTCCGGTCACCAGCCAGCCGCCGCGAAATTTCTCTGTTGTGGCCTCGGACCGGCGCCAGTATTCCAGCATCATCGATGCCGAGCCGCGCCTGACGGCGATGTCACCTTCCTGATCCGTCGGCTCGCCTTGCGGATCGATGACCGCCAGATCATGCCCCGGCACCGGTTTGCCGATGCAACCCGGGCGCGGGCTGAAATCCGCCCCGCAGGACGACGCGACCATGTTGCATTCGGTCTGCCCGTAAAATTCGTTGATCGTGACGCCGAATGCCTGCCGACCCCATGCCAGCATCTCGGCGCCCAGTGGCTCGCCGCCCGAAGCAACCGATCGCAAACCGGGTATGGTTGCATCCGCCGCCTTCAAAATCCGCAGTGCCGTCGGCGGGAAAAACACGTTGCGCACCCGCCCTGCGTGACAGATCCTCAGGCATTCATCGGCAGTGAACTTTTCCATCCGCGCAGCCACGACCGGAATGCCCAGCGCCAGGCCCGGCATCAGCACATCGAACAATCCTCCGATCCATGCCCAGTCGGCAGGCGTCCACAGACAGTCACCCGGCTGGCCCAGATGATCATGACTGATGGACACGCCCGGCAGGTGGCCCGTCAGGATCCGGTGGCCATGCAACGCCCCTTTGGGCCGTCCGGTTGTGCCGCTGGTATAAATCAGTACCGCCGGATCATCGGGGCCTGTCGCGGTGATGCCAACCGTGCCCGGGGCGTCGTATTCGGCAGCGATCACCGCATCGGCCAGATCGCCCAGTTGCACCGCACCCTCAGCATCCGTCAGCACCAGAGCCAGATCGGCATCGCTGATCCGCGTCGCCAGCGCATCGCGCTGGAAAAGCTTGAAAAGCGGCACAGATATTGCACCCAGCATCCAGATGGCCAGATGCGACGCCGCGCACCAGGGTGTTTGTGACAAGAGCACCCCCACCCGGTCGCCACGACCGACCCCCCGGGCCTGCAGATGCGCGGCGATGGCATCCGCCCGCGCCCGCAATTCACCATAGGTCACGTCCCTGCCATGCCCGTCGGAATAGTCGCGAATGGCGATCTGCCTCTCCGGATGGTTCAGGCATTGCCCGGCCATGTTCAGCTCCGCCGGCAATTGCCAGCGGCCATCCCGCGTTATGCCCGGTATCGCCACCATTTCAGCGCATGGTACCCATCAGTTCGCGCCCGATCAGCATCCGCCGGATTTCCGATGTTCCCGCGCCGATCTCCATCAGCTTGGCATCGCGGAACATGCGACTGACGGCTGTGTCATTCATGAACCCCGCGCCGCCCATCGCCTGCACTGCCTGATGCGCCACCACCATGGCCTCTTCGCTGGAGTAAAGGACACAGGCCGCCGCATCCTGGCGTGTAACCTCGCCCCGGTCACAGGCCTTGGCCACCTCATAAACATAGGCGCGGGCCGAATTCATCTTGGTGTACATGTCTGCAATCTTGCCCTGCATCAGCTGGAAATCCCCGATGCTTTTGCCGAACTGTTTGCGCTCGACCATATAGGGCATCACCTCGTCCAGACAGCCCGCCATGATACCGCAGCCGATCCCGGCCAGCACGACCCGCTCGTAATCCAGACCCGACATCAGGACCCTGACACCCTGCCCCTCATGGCCCAGCACGTTTTCAAAGGGCACATCGACACCGTCAAAGATCAGTTCCACCGTGTTGGACCCGCGCATGCCCAGCTTGTCGAAATGGCCCGACTGGGTGAAGCCCGCCATATCCTTTTCAATGACAAAGGCGGTGATGCCGCGCGATCCTGCCTCGGCATCGGTCTTGGCATAGACCACCAGCGTATCGGCCTCTCCGCCATTGGTAATCCAGTATTTCGTGCCGTTCAGCGTGTAATAGCCGTTCTTCTTTTCCGCTTTCAGCTTCATGCCGACAACATCCGATCCGGCCGAGGCTTCGGACATGGCCAGCGCCCCCACCCGCTGGCCCGAGATCAGGCCGGGCAGGTATTTCGCCCGCTGCTCATCCGTGCCGTTCAGCCGGATCTGATTAACGCAGAGGTTGGAATGCGCCCCATAGCTGAGCGAGACCGAGGCCGATACACGCGCCAGCTCTTCGACCGCAACCACATGCGCCAGATATCCCATGCCTGCGCCGCCCATCTCTTCGGGTACGGTGATCCCCAGCAGGCCAAGTTCGCCCATCTCCTTCCACAGATGCGGGGGAAAGCAGTTGTCGTGATCGATATCCGCCGCGATCGGCTTGACACGGTCCTGTGCCCAGCGGTGCACCACCTCGCGCAGCGCGGCCACATCCTCGCCCAGGTCGAAATTCATCGTTGCAGTAAACATGCCGCTCTCCGATCACTCATCTCCGCCGTCCATAGCATTATATGAACGCTTGTTCAATTCCTTCGGTATCTGCCCCCTTGCAGCAGGCCCGCCGCTTGGCTAGGCCCCTGTCATGGCCAAGCTCTATTTCCACTACTCCACCATGAATGCCGGCAAATCGACAATCCTTTTGCAGGCGGCGCATAACTATCACGAAATGGGGATGGAGACCTTCCTTCTGACCGCGCGGCTGGATGATCGTGCCGGTGTGGGCCGCATTGCCTCGCGCATTGGCATCGGAAAAGAGGCCGCGCTGTTTTCTCCCGATACCGATCTTTTCGAAGTGATCCGAAAACGGCTGGCAGAGGGGCCCTGTGCCTGCATTTTTGTCGACGAGGCCCAGTTCCTGTCGCGCGATCAGGTCTGGCAGCTGGCGCGCGCTGTCGATGACCTGTCGGTACCGGTCATGTGCTATGGCCTCAGGGTGGATTTCATGGGGGAATTGTTTCCCGGTTCAGCCGCGCTTCTGGCGCTGGCCGATGAAATGCGCGAGGTGCGCACGATCTGCCATTGCGGCAAAAAGGCCACGATGGTGATCCGTCTGGACAAGGATGGCAATGCCCTCAGCAGCGGTGAACAGATCCAGATCGGTGGCAATGATACCTATGTATCGCTCTGCCGTCGCCACTGGCGCGAAAAGACCGGGAACTGATCCGCCTGTTCAGGCCGTCAGCCAATCAGGTTCGGGGGAACGCGGCCCTCGGCAAAGGCGATCAGATTGTCGACCGCCATCAGCCCCATATCAACCCGCACCTCCAGCGCCGATGTCCCCAGATGCGGTAGCAGAACGACATTCTCCATCGCCGTTAGCGCATCGGGCACGGCAGGCTCGAATTCATAGACATCCAGCCCGGCACCGGCGATCTGACCCGATTGCAGCGCTGTAATCAGCGCGCGCTCATCCACGATATCCCCGCGCGCGATATTGACGAAAATCGCCTGCGGCTGCATCGCGGCAAATACCGATCCATCGATCATGTGCCGGGTCTCGGCCCCGCCGGGCAGCGCCACCACCAGAATGTCGACATTGGCTGCAAGCCCTCTCAGGTCAGCGACCTGCGTGGCTGGCATTCCGGGATCAGAAACGCGGGATCGGTTGAAAAACGCCACCTCCATACCGAACCCGTAGTGGCAGCGATGGGCGATGGCCTTGCCGATACGGCCCATGCCGACAATACCCAGCCGTTTACCCGTCACGTGCATCCCCAACAGCTGCGTCGGATGCCATCCCGGCCAGCGCCCCGCCCTGACCATGCGCTCGCCCTCACCGGCACGGCGGGCCGTCATCAGGATCAGCGTCATCGCGATATCCGCCGTCGCATCCGTCACGGCACCGGGCGTGTTCGATACCTGCATGCCCAGCGCCTGCGCCGCGGTGATGTCGATATGGTTATAGCCCACGCCGAAATTGGCCAACATGCGGCAGCGTATGTCACCAAGCCCCGCCAGATCATCACCCGACAGCGCATCGCCCAGTGTCGGCAGAATGGCGTCATAACGCATCAGCGCCTCGCGCATCTCATCACGGCTGACAGGTGTAATCTCATCGCGGACCGTGATATCAAAATGCGGCTCTGCCGCCCTTAGCACCGCATCCGGCAGCCTGCGTGTCACCCAAAGCGCGGGCATCAGTACATCCGGCCACCGATCGGAACGTCCTTGTCGGGCCTCAGCAGCACAACTTCACCGTCCGTGTCGGGTGTACCCAGCACCAGCACTTCGGACATGAAGCGGCCTATCTGGCGGGGCGGAAAATTGACCACCGCCATGACCAGCAGCCCCGTTACGGTATCCGGTGTGTAATGGCGGGTGATCTGGGCCGAGCTTTTGCGGATACCGATCTCCTCGCCGAAATCCACCCACAGCTTCAGCGCGGGCTTGCGCGCCTCGGGATAGGGCTGGGCATCAACCACACGGCCAACCCGAATATCGACCTTCAGAAAGTCATCAAAGCTGATTTCCGCCGTCATAGTTTCGCCAGCTCCCTTCCGCGATTGGCTGCCGCCCTGACCGCGCGGGTCATCAGATCGGGAAAGCCACCCTTCTCATCCATCAGCACCTCAAGCGCCGCCGCCGTGGTGCCACCCGGGCTGGTGACATTGACGCGCAGCTGATCCGGCCCGTCATCCGATTGCATGGCCAGCGCCCCCGCCCCGGCAACCGTGGCCTTTGCCAACCGTATCGACAGATCAGCGGGCAGGCCCTCGGCGACACCCGCCGCGGCCAACGTTTCGATCAGGTGAAACACATAGGCAGGCCCCGAACCGGAGACGGCGGTCACCGCATCCATCTGATGCTCACCCTCCAGCCGCAGCGTCTCACCCACCGCGGACAAGAGCAGTTCGGCCTGTGCCAGATGTGCCGCGCTGGCGTTCCGGTTGCCCGTGATCGCCGTGACGCCCTGCCCGATCGCCGCAGGTGTGTTGGGCATGGCCCGGATCACCGGCGTTTCCGCGCCCAGCGCGGTTACATAATACGAAATCGGCGTGCCCGCCGCGACAGACAGAAACAGCGTCTCACCATTTCCCATCGCCGCCAGCGTGGGCAAAGCCTCGGCCATCATTTGCGGCTTGACCGCGATCAGGCAGATCGCGGGCGCCCCGGGCAGTGGTGCGTTCAGATGCAGCCCCTCTTCGGCGCGCGCCTGAACCCAGTCGGATGGATACGGGTCAACCACCCAGACCGAAGTCGCGGGCAGCCCGTTTTTCAGCCAGCCTTCCAGCATGGCCGATCCCATCTTCCCGCACCCCAGCAAAACCAGACCGCGCGCGGCAATATCCGAATAATCCATCATACCCCTTCAGAATGCCAAGGGGTCTCAGGCCCGGCCATAGGCCTCGGCAATGGCCACCTGCAGTGCCTCGTCAGGCGATCTGTCACCCCAGCACACCAGCTGAAATGCCGGATAGAAACGCTCTGCACTGTCGACCGCCGTACTCATCAGCCGGTCGATCTGCTCGGGTGTCGCCGCGGCATCGCCCCCCAGCACCAGCCCGTAGCGATAGACCATCAGGCGCTGTTCATCCCAATAGGAAAACGACCCGGTCCAGCACATGTCATTGGCCTGATTCAGCGCCTCGTAAAGCACCGGCAATCGCGCCTCGGGCGGCTCCATCTCGAATGTGCAGATCAGACGCAGCGTCTGATCAAAGCCCGACCAGGCCAGCGTGATCGAATAGGTCCGCCACTGACCCTCAACCGCCATGGCGATCTGATCATCGCCGACGCGGTCGAAATCCCAGTCGTGGTGTTCGGCCAAAGATTCCACGATATCAATCGGATGGAGATCCTCGGCATGTGAGAATTGCTCGGAAAATGCCATGCCTGCCCCTTGTGATACACGCCAAACGGTCTTCCGCCGCTAAGCACTGGGTAATTGTACAGAGAACGTGTTTTTGCCTGTGTCCCCTACCATATATGGTGGGGGAAACCCGAGTCCGAGTAAAGAGAAATGTGAAACTATCCCCAGCTTATCCGTCGCCGGGGCCGAAACCGATGCAATTTGGACTCAGCTTTTCTTGGCGCGGCTCTTTTTCGGTGTTTCCAAGGCGTCGAGGCGTTTTTTCAGCGCCTCATTCTCTTCCCGCGCCTTTTCGGCCATGGCCCTGACGGCATCGAATTCCTCGCGCGTGACGAAATCGCGCTCGGCCAGCCAACGGTCAATCCAGCCTTTCATGGCGGTTTCAGCCTCGTCTTTTGCGCCCTGGGCCACGCCCATCGCATTGGTCATCAGCTGCGAGAAATCTTCCATGATCTTGTTGCGGGTCTGCATATCAAGCCTCCGTCATCTCCGGTCTATATGGGCGGGATGACCGGCGGCATCAAGGTTGACTTCGCCCATCGCCCGGTGAATTGAGACCGGGATGAATAAATCCGTCGCGCCACAGACCAGAGTTTCGGCCCGCTGCCATGGCGGCAAATCGTGACGCCACTTGGCGAACAGATCGCTGCACGCATCGATGCCGCAGGGCCAATAACCGTGGCCGATTACATGGCGGAATGCCTGTTTCACCCGTCGCTTGGCGTCTATGCCGCCGGAAACCCGCTGGGCAGCGAGGGCCATTTCACCACCGCCCCGGAAATTTCGCAGATCTTTGGCGAGATGATTGGGGCCTGTCTGGCCCAGGCCTGGCTGGACAGGGGGGCGCCCGAACGTTTCTGCCTTGTCGAGCTTGGCCCGGGGCGCGGGACATTGATGGCCGATATCCTGCGCGTCGGTGCCCGGGTGCCGGGGTTTCTGAACGGGGCCGAGATTATCCTGATCGAAGCGTCACCGCATCTGCGCGCGCTTCAGCGTGACCGGCTTGCTGACCATCGCATCACATGGCACGGGCAGGCGACCGGATTGCCTGCGCTGCCCGCGTTCTTTGTGGCCAATGAATTTTTTGACGCCCTGCCCATTCACCAGTTCCAGTTTACCAAGGGCCAGTGGCACGAGCGTCTGATCGGACTCAGGGATGGGGCGCTTTGCTTTGGCCTCTCCGCCGGTCCGATCGCTGCTCCGGCTACAGGCGATATCAGGCCGGTCGAGGGGATGATCGTCGAAACCTGTCCCGGTGCCATCGGCCATATCGCTGCAATCGATCAGCATATCGGCACCCATGGCGGCGCGGCACTGATCATCGATTATGGCGACTGGCAAAGCCAGGGCGACACGTTTCAGGCGCTTAGCCAGCATCAGCGTACTGACCCGCTGGCCGCACCCGGCACGGCCGATCTGACCGCCCATGTGGATTTCGAAGCTCTGGCGCGCGCGGTTACCCGGGCAAAATACACACGGCTGACACCGCAGGGTGTCTTTCTCGAGCGGCTGGGCATCACCCAGCGGGCGCAGGCACTGGCCGACCGCTTGACAGGCACCGCCCGCGCGGCCCACATCTCGGCCCACCGGCGCCTGACCCACCCCGATGAAATGGGTACCCTATTCAAGGTGATGGGCCTTTACGCCAACGACACACCCTGCCCGCCAGGACTGATGCCATGACGCTGAACATTATCACCCATGATGCACTGTCGCCGCTGCGCCACGGGTTCTTTACCCGCAAGGGCGGCGTGTCCTCGGGCATTTATGCCGGTCTGAACTGCGGCCCGGGGTCGCGCGACCAGTCTGGTGCAGTGGCCATCAACCGTGCCCGGGTCGCGGCGGCGCTTGATGTGGATGAGGGCGCTCTTTCGTCGCTTCACCAGACGCATTCGGCCGATGTCATTCACGTCACCGCCCCCGTCACGCCGCCCCGCCCAAAGGCCGATGCGATGGTTACCGCAACGCCAGGGCAGGCGCTGGGCGTCCTGACCGCCGACTGCCAGCCGGTTCTGTTTCACGACCCCAAGGCAGGTGTGATCGGTGCTGCCCATGCCGGCTGGAAGGGCCTGCTTGGCGGTGTTCTCGAGGCGACGATTGACGCGATGGAAGGGCTGGGGGCCAGCCGGGCCAGCATCACGGCGGTGATCGGGCCGTCACTCAGTCAGCCAAACTACGAGGTCGGGCCGGATTTTCCGGCACAGTTCACCCAACATGATCCCGCCTATGACAGATTTTTTGCCCCCGGTAACGCGGGCAGGTTCCAGTTTGACCTGACAGGCCTTGGCCTTTTCCGGCTGGAACGGGCCGGGGTGGGGCAGGCTGTGCGTACGGGCCATTGCACCTATGGCGATCCGTCGCTCTTTTATTCCTACCGCCGGTCGGTCCATCGGGGCGAACCCGACTATGGGCGACTTATTGCTGCCATAGTCCTCTGATTTGCGCCGCATTCCTGCTCTGGAATGCGCACAAAAACTCCGTCAAAATGAACATTACGCTCCATTTTCGGGCCGCAATCAGCCGCCAGTTTCCTCTCATCACGTCTGCGGGGGCAGACAGAATTGAGCAGGAGCAGACAGATGAAAAAGACACCACGCTGGATGAAGGAAATGATCAAGGCATCCGAGGAATGTGATGTGATCATGCCATGGCAGCACGGCTATACCCGCAAAGAGGTCGCCGCCGAATAATCCGGCCGCAACCCGGCAGCTATCGGGATATCAGTCGGGCTGAGAAACCCGGTCTTCCAAAATCTCGAACGGCACACCCGGTTCATCCTTGGCACCGCGAATGACCAGAGAGGTCTTGACGCTCGCCACATTATCCGCCGCTGTCAGTTCCTCGGTCAGAAACCGCTGAAAGGTCGAGAGATCCGGCGCCACGCATTTCAGAATGAAATCGATTTCCCCGTTCAGCATGTGACACTCGCGCACCAGCGGCCACCCGGCGCATTTCGCCTCGAAGCTCGACAAATCCGCTTCGGCCTGGCTGTGCAGCCCCACCATCGCGAAAACCTGAACCTCAAACCCCAGATCGCGCGCGTTGATATCGGCGTGATAGCCCTTGATATAGCCGCTTTCCTCCAGCGTGCGCACGCGCCGCAGACAGGGCGGGGCGGAAATGCCCACCTTCTTGGCTAGATCGACATTGGTCATCCGCCCATTGGCCTGCAGTTCAGACAGAATCATCCTGTCGATCGGATCGAGCTTTGAGCCAGCCATCTTGCCCCCGGTTGTTTGTCTGGTACTTACGCGCAACGGCCCGTTTGCGCAATAATATTTCAAGAACGGGTAATAATTTTTCGTGATCGCCAGACCCCAGCGAATTGTCGCAAAGATGTGATCCGGGGTTTCCGTCCGGCGGGTCGGCAACTATATCGTCCGGGCAGTCTGGGAATACGGGATCATCAACATGTCTGACACGCGCCACAGCAAGGTTCTCATCATCGGATCAGGCCCTGCGGGATATACCGCCGCCGTCTATGCCTCGCGCGCCATGCTCAACCCGGTACTGATCCAGGGCATTCAGCCCGGCGGCCAGCTGACCATCACGACCGAGGTCGAAAACTGGCCGGGCGACACCATGGTTCAGGGCCCCGACCTCATGACCCGGATGGAGGCCCACGCGCGTGAGGTCGGCACCGAGATCATTGCCGATCACATCAGCACCGTCGATCTGGCGAAACGCCCCTTTGCCGCCACCGGTGACAGCGGCACCACCTACACTGCCGATGCACTGATCCTCGCCACAGGTGCGCAGGCCAAATGGCTGGGTCTGCCATCCGAGGAAAAATTCAAGGGCTTCGGTGTGTCAGCCTGCGCCACCTGCGACGGCTTCTTTTACCGCGGACAAGAGGTCGTGGTCATCGGCGGTGGCAATACCGCAGTGGAAGAGGCGCTCTTTCTGACCAAATTCGCCTCAAAGGTCACGCTGATCCACCGCCGCGACAGCCTGCGCGCGGAAAAAATTCTTCAGCACCGCCTGATGAATAACGACAAGGTCGAGATCCTCTGGGATCACCAGCTTGACCGTGTCACCGGCACGGATGCGCCGCTGGGCGTCGAAGGCGTGGTGGTCAAGCACGTCAAAACCGGAGCCGAGACCGAAATCGCCTGTTCCGGTGTTTTCGTCGCCATCGGTCATGCGCCGGCTTCCGAATTGGTCAAAGACCAGCTCGAGACCCATATGGGCGGCTATGTCGTAACCCGGCCCGACAGTACCGCCACCTCCATCCCCGGTGTCTTCGCTGCCGGTGACCTGACAGATCACATCTACCGCCAGGCCGTCACCAGCGCCGGCATGGGCTGCATGGCCGCGCTCGAAGCCGAAAAATTTCTGGCCGAAGCGGCGGGTGAGTGATCACCCCGCGGGGTGGCCTTTTCGCCTGATCCGGCCACCCTGTTGTCACATCCACATTTCTTTAATATCCTGAATCAATAAGAAACAGGCACCGGTCGTCAGAAAGCTCTGCCGCCGGAAAATCAGAATTGCGCCTTAGAGATGCGCAATCACCGGAGGCAGGATTGGCAGTTACCAGACCCGTGCGGTTTGTCTTTCGCAAACTCAACACCGGCAGCACCGTCATGCGCGCCCATCAGCTTTGTCAGATCGCGCGCCGGTTCGCGCGCGGGGCTTATGATTTCGACCTCTCGGAATTTCCGCATGAGCGTGACCCGGACAGCCTTGGTGCCTGGGTTGGCGATCTGCCCGAAGGCTGCATCCTGTTTTTCACCAAACACGCGGTCAAGATGCTGGATGGCAACCTGCGCGAAATGCTCAGCGCGCGCGGATGCCGGGTGGTGATCGACTGCGTCGACAGCGTGATCGACCGCCTGCCCTTTGCCCATGCCGATCTGGTGGTTTCCTCCACATATGATGGCTACCGCGCCATGATCCGCGCCGTCGATGACGGGCTGATCGACGCTGCCCACCGGGACAAGATGGCGCTGGTTCTGCATGCTGCCGATATCAAGGTCTACGGCCTTGGCCGGGCGCAAAGCGACAGTTTTTCCACCGCCTATCTCGGCGCTCCGGAAAATTTCCTCCTGCCCGAGGCGCTGGATGGTGCCGTGGCCTATCTCAAGGCCACAAATCCCCGCCTCATGCGCAAATCTCTCAAGGTGCTGGGCAATTATTCCTTTCACTACGGTGTGCGCCCGACCGCCGGGCTCGAGGCACGAATCCGCTCTTACAAACCCTTTACCAAGGGCGTGACCGCCGCCCATTGCGGTGCACCGATCCTGATCAACCGCGATGTCGACGACGCGACGATCTTCCTGTCCGACAGCTATCCCTTCTTTGTCGATGACGGGTCCGACGGCGACATTTCCCGTGCCTTCGCCCATGCGCGGGATGCATTTGGCGGTCCGGAATGGCGCTATGCCCAGTCAATCATGCAATCCGTGGCCGCCCGAACCTCGCCGCCGGAAATCACCCGCCAGCTCTGTGATGCGCTGGATATGGTCTGAACCCGTCGCCCCACGCGCCGAAAATTGGCAGCCGAAATCGGGCAAAAAGCGGGTAAAATTCATCCAAAGCGGCGAAATCTGGGCATTTTTACCGATTTGGCCGAATTCCGCGGCGTGGCGCTTGAACGGTCACCCACCGACCGCTAAAGCCTCGAACCAAGGATAATGGCCCCCGGGGCCGACACAAAGAGTAGTCCAATGTTTGCACCCAATCTCGCGCCTATCCCCGAATTGTTCGTCTCCTATGACAGCGCGCTCAAACTCAAGGGCGAAGCCGCGTCGCTGCCATCCATCGACCTGACCCAGCGCCAGATATGCGACCTCGAGCTTCTGATGAATGGTGGTTTTCACCCGCTCAACGGCTTCCTCAGCCAGGCCGACTACGACAGCGTGGTCAACGACCTGCGACTGGCTGACGGTGCGCTCTGGCCGATGCCGATCACGCTCGATGTCTCTGCCGCCATTGCCGAGACCATCGAGGTTGGCCAGGATATCGCGCTGCGCGACGCCGAAGGTGTCATCCTGGCCACGCTCTCGGTCACCGACAAATGGACCCCCGACAAAGAACACGAGGCACGACAGGTCTTTGGCACCACCGATATCCGTCACCCGGCGGTCAATTACCTCTTTAACACTGCGGGCGAGGTTTATCTCGGCGGCCGGATCACCGGCATCCAGCAACCCGTGCATTACGATTTCCGCGCCCGGCGCAACACCCCCAACGAACTGCGCGCCTATTTCCGCAAGCTCGGCTGGCGGCGCATCGTCGCCTTCCAGACCCGCAACCCCCTGCACCGTGCCCATCAGGAACTGACCTTCCGCGCCGCCAAGGAAGCACAGGCCAACCTCCTGATCCATCCGGTGGTCGGGCTGACCAAACCCGGCGATATCGATCATTTTACCCGCGTGCGCTGCTACGAAGCGGTGCTCGATCAATATCCCTCGGCCACCACCACGATGAGTTTGCTGAACCTCGCCATGCGCATGGCCGGCCCGCGCGAGGCCGTGTGGCACGGCCTCATCCGCAAAAACCACGGCTGCACCCATTTCATCGTCGGGCGCGATCATGCCGGCCCCGGCAAGGACAGTCAGGGCAATGATTTCTACGGCCCCTACGAGGCCCAGGATCTGTTCCGGAAATACCAGGACGAGATCGGGGTCGAGATGGTCGATTTCAAACATATGGTCTATGTGCAGGAACGCGCCCAGTACGAACCGGCAGACGAGGTCGGCGAAGGCGCGACCGTGCTCAATATCTCGGGCACCGAACTGCGCCGGCGCCTCTCCGAAGGGCTTGATATCCCCGACTGGTTCAGCTTTCCCGATGTCGTGCGCGAGTTGCGCCGCACCCGCCCGCCAAGGGCGCGGCAGGGCTTTACCGTCTTCTTCACCGGTTTCTCGGGCTCGGGCAAATCCACCATCGCCAACGCGCTCATGGTCAAGCTGATGGAAATGGGCGGCAGGCCTGTGACCCTGCTGGATGGTGATATCGTGCGCAAGAACCTGTCATCCGAGCTTGGCTTTTCCAAGGAACATCGCGATCTCAACATCCGCCGGATCGGCTATGTCGCCTCGGAAATCACCAAAAACGGCGGCATCGCCATCTGCGCACCCATCGCCCCTTACGCCACCACCCGCCGCGCCGTCCGCGAAGAGATCGAGGCCTTTGGCGCTTTTGTCGAGGTGCATGTGGCGACATCGATCGAGGAATGCGAACGCCGCGACCGCAAGGGGCTCTACAAGCTCGCCCGTGACGGCAAGATCAAGGAATTCACCGGCATCTCCGATCCCTATGACGTCCCCGAAAACCCCGAGCTTCGCCTCGAAACCGAAGGGCTCGAGGTCGACTATTGCGCCCAGCAGGTGCTGCTCAAACTCGAAAGCATCGGCCTGATCGCCGCTGAATAACCCTTTCAGCGTTCTCTCAATACCTCGGGGGTGAAGGCCGGGAACCGGCCCGAGGGGGCAGCGCCCCCGCGCGTCCCGGCCTTCCCACACCTCAGGTCAGATCAAATTCCTCATCGGGGAAATACTTGGCCAGCCGGATGTCGGCGGTACGGGCATGGCCCTCCATACCTTCCAGCCGCGAAATGCGCGCCGTCGCTTCGGCCACACGCTTGGAACCGTCGCGCGTCGCCGTCTGCCACGTCACGACCTTCATGTATTTATGCACCGACAGCCCGCCGGTATATTTGGCCGATCCGGATGTCGGCAGAACGTGGTTCGGCCCCGATGCCTTGTCGCCAAAAGCCACCGTCGTTTCCTCCCCCAGAAAGAGAGAGCCATAGTTGGTCAGCCGTGCCTTCCACCAGTCCAGATCATCGGCCTGCACCGTCAGGTGCTCGGGCGCATAGCGGTCCGATGTTGCGGCCATTTCCTCGCGATCGGCGCAGACGACGACCTCGGCATAGTCGCGCCATGCCGCCTCGGCATTCATCCGGTTCAGTTCCGGCAGCGACGCGATCAGATCGGGCACCCGCGCCATCACCGCCTCGGCCAGCGGCTGATGATCGGTCACCAGCCAGACCGGCGAGTTATAGCCATGCTCGGCCTGACCCACCAGATCGGCGGCCACGATCTCGGCATCCGCGCCCGCATCGGCCAGGATCAGGCTGTCGGTCGGCCCGGCAATCATATCGATGCCGACGCGGCCGAACAGGATGCGCTTGGCTTCGGCCACGAACTGGTTGCCCGGCCCGACGATAAAATCCGCCGGCACAAGGCCAAAAAGACCGAATGCCATCGACGCCACGCCCTGCACCCCGCCCATCGCCAGAATCTTGTCGGCACCGCACAAATGCGCGGCATAGATGATCGCGGGCGCGACCCCGTCTTCGCCGGGGGGCGAGCAGGCGGCGATGTTGCGCACGCCCGCCACCTTGGCCGTGGTCACCGTCATCATCGCCGAGGCGACGTGGCTGTAGCGCCCGCCGGGGATGTAACAGCCCACCGAATTGACGGGGATCAGCCGCTGACCCGCGGTCAGGCCCGGCTGGATTTCAATCTCGAAATCGCCAAGCGTGCCTTTCTGCGCCTCGGCAAAGCGCTGAATATTGTCATGGGCAAAGCGAAGATCGTCCTTGAGCTTTTCGGGCACCTTGGCCTCTGCCGCCGCAATCGCCTCGTCGTCCAGAATGACAGGGCCGTTATAGGCGTCGAACTTGCTGGCATAGGCGCGTGCCACATCCTCGCCGCCCTCCTCGATTGCCCTGAGGATGCTTTGCACGGTCTCGGTGACGGAATCGGAATCGCTGCGCGATGATTTCGGGGCGGTCTTCAGAAAGGTCTGGGTCATGGCTCTGTCCGGTCAAAAAAGATTTCCCAGACCGAGGCCCCAGAAAGCCCCGCCATTCAAGTGAAAAATTTTGATTTTGATAAGCGCAAATCCCGGTTTCGGAATTTCCGAACACTGTTCGGATTTTCAGAAACCCGACGCCGCCACGCGTTTGTACCACCGCGCAATCACCGCCCGCTCATCGGGTTCCATAAAGCTCAGATTGGCCGGCGGCATGGCCACGGATGCGCCGGCCTGCAGGTAAATTTCGCGCGCATGGCGGGCAATATCCGACGGTGTTTCCAGCAATACGCCCTTGGGTGCCCAGCGGATGCCGTCCCATACCGGCTCGCGCGCATGACACATCGAACACCGGCCCAGCACGATGTCGCTGACCTCTTCAAATGCCGCATCCTGCACGAACCGCGCCTGCGTCGGCGTCAGGGCGCGCGCCTCCGCGGTCTGTGCCAGCCGCAGACCGGGGGCCGATGACAACCACATGATGATGACAAAGATCACCGCCGTCGCCAGCCATGTCCATGTCGGATTGCCCTGGCGGGCATGAACCGAATTGAAATAATGCCGGATCGTCACCCCCATGAGGAACACGAGGCTGGCGATGATCCAGTTGTTTTCGGTCGCGAATGCCAGCGGGTAGTGATTGCTTAGCATGAGGAATATCACCGGCAATGTCAGATAGTTGTTATGCGTCGACCGAAGTTTGGCGATCTTGCCGTATTTCGGGTCGGGCTTGCGCCCGGCCTTCAGATCGGCCACGACAATTCTCTGGTTCGGCATGATGATGAAAAAGACATTCGCCGTCATGATCGTGGCGGTAAACGCCCCCAGATGCAAAAGCGCGGCGCGGCCCGTGAATATCTGCGTGTAGCCCCATGCCATCGCGACGAGCAGCACAAAGAGCAGCAGCATCAGCACCGTGGGCCGCTCGCCCAGACCGGATTTGCAAAGCCGGTCATAGATGATCCAGCCAATGGTCAGCGATCCCGCCGAAATCAGTATCGCCTGCACAACGCTCAGATCGGCGCGTTCCGGATCAATCAGATACAGTTCCGCCCCTGACCAGTAGACCACCATCAGAAGGGCCGCACCCGACAGCCATGTCGAATAGCTCTCCCATTTGAACCATGTGAGGTGATCAGGCATTTCGGACGGCGCAACCAGATATTTTCGGATATGGTAAAAACCCCCGCCATGCACCTGCCACTCTTCACCATGGGCGCCCTCGGGCAGGCCCGGCGCCTGCCGCAGTCCCAGATCGAGCGCGATGAAATAGAAAGAAGATCCGATCCAGGCAATTGCCGTGATCACGTGCACCCAGCGCACGGCGAACCCGATCCAATCCCAGATGATCGCCAAATCATACATGCCTGTCCCCTTTCGTTACCCGCTCAGTCTAGCCCGTGGCTTTTTTCTAATGTATTGATAAAAAATCCAAGCTCATTCAAATAAAACCTACGAATGTCCTATTTTGAAAACGTCCGCACCTTTGTCCGGGTCTACGAGCTGGGCAGCATGTCAGCCGCCGCACGCGATCAGCGGATCTCACCCGCTGTCGCTTCGTCGCGCATCAGCCAGCTCGAGGCGCATCTTGGCGTCAGGCTCTTTCAACGCACCACCCGCAGCCTCAAGGCAACCGAACACGGCGCGGTATTTTACGAAGGCGCCTGCCGGATACTCAGTTCGGTCGAAGAGGCCGAGGCCGGGGTCTCTGACATCACGCTCAATCCCAAGGGGTTGTTGCACGTGGCCGCGCCGCTGGGTGTCGGGCGGCGTCTCATCGCGCCGATCGTTCCCGAATTCGCCGCCGAATACCCGCTGATCGATATCCGCCTGCGCCTGTCCGACCGCAAGATCGACCTGACAGCCGAAGGCATCGATATCCGCTTCTTTCTGGGCCGGCCCGAGGATTCCAACCTGCGCATTCGCAATATCGCCGAATGCCGACGGGTGCTCTGCGCCTCGCCGCTCTATATCGAAACGCATGGCAATCCGCCCGATGGCGATGCGCTGACATCAGACGGACATAACTGCCTGAACCTGCGCTTTCCCGGCGCGACCGAGTTTCAGTGGGAGCTTCTGACCGATGAAGGCCCGCGCAAATACAGCGTCCAGGGGCGGTTCGAATCCGATGACGGCGACGTGCTGACCAACTGGGCGCTGGCCGGTCATGGCATCATCATGAAACCGGTATTCGAAGTGGCCGAACATCTCAGGCAGGGAACGCTGCGCATCTTGGCCGAGCGGACGCCGCCCCAGCCCGTGCAAATGGCCTGTCTCTATACCCATCGCCGCCACCAGGATCCGAAATCGCGCCTGTTCATGGAGTTTGTGATCGAACGGATCGGCCGCGCCATCAAAGAGGCCGAGATCGTCTGACCGGCCCGCGAATGCCTCAGCTGCCGCGATATGTCGAATAGCCAAAAGGTGAGAGCAGCAGCGGCACGTGATAGTGGCTGTCATCGCTCATTGTGAACCGGATCGGCACCTCGTCCAGAAACAATCCGCCCGCGCCCGCCTGCCCTGTCGCCCGCAGATAGTCGCCGCAATGAAAAGTCAGCTCATAGCTGCCGGTCCGGAATGCCTCCGCCGCAAGGATCGGGCTGTCGGTGCGGCCATCATCGTTGGTCACCGCCTCGGTAATCGGTTCGGCGGCACCGCCGTCAACACGGCAAAGGGTGATACGGATACCCTCAGCCGGGCAGCCCCGCGCCGTATCCAGAACATGGGTTGTCAGATATCCGGCCATGTCGCCCCCTAATTCAGACTGTCGCTTGCTCTTTCTGCATCTTGCACCAGACCTGCAAAACAGGAAAATGCGCAAGGGTGATTACCGAAAATTTTGAAAGCCGCCGACCCGCCGACCCGCTAGGATAGCGCCAGCAGCAAGGACAGCATCATGAACCGATATCCACGTGACCTTGGCGGTTATGGCCCGAACCCGCCCGATGCCAATTGGCCGGGCGGCGCGAAAATCGCGGTGCAGTTCGTGCTGAACTACGAGGAAGGCGGCGAAAACAACATCCTGCACGGCGACCCCGCGTCCGAGGCGTTTCTGTCGGAAATCGTCGGTGCCGCGCCCTGGCCCGGTCAGCGGCACTGGAACATGGAAACGATCTATGAATACGGCGCACGGGCGGGGTTCTGGCGGCTGCACCGCCTTTTCACCGGCCTCAACATCCCGGTCACGGTCTATGGTGTCGCCACTGCACTGGCCCGCAGCCCCGAACAGGTTGCCGCGATGCAGGATGCGGATTGGGAAATCGCCAGCCACGGGCTGAAATGGATCGAGTACAAGGATCACGATCCCGCAGCCGAGCAATCCGATATGGCCGAGGCGATCCGCCTGCATACCGAGGTGACAGGCAGCCGCCCGCGCGGCTGGTATACCGGGCGCACATCGCTCAACACGGTCGAGCTTGCCGCCGCCGAGGGCGGGTTCGACTATGTCGCCGACAGCTATGCCGATGATCTGCCCTACTGGATACGCGTGGCCAATCGCGATCAGCTGATCGTGCCCTACACGCTGGATGCCAATGACATGCGCTTTGCCACGCCGCAGGGTTTCAACGCGGGCGATCAGTTCTACACCTACCTCAAGGACAGCTTTGACGCGCTTTATGCCGAGGGCCGGGCCGGGCGGCCAAAGATGATGTCGATCGGCCTGCATTGCCGTCTGGCGGGGCGACCCGGCCGCGTTCAGGCCCTGCGCCGCTTTGCTGAATATGCAGCCGCGCGGCAGGATGTGTGGTTCGCACGGCGCATCGATATCGCGCGCCACTGGAAAACCCGCCATCCGCCGCCCGAATTCGAACGACCATCCGCGATGGACAGGGCCACATTCGTCACCGCATATGGCGGCATATTCGAGCATTCCGCATGGATCGCCGAGGCCGCATATGAACTGGAGCTTGGACCGGCGCATGATTGTGTCGCCGGGGTGCATAACGCGCTATGTCGGGTATTTCGCTCGGCCTCGGCGGATGCCCGACTTGCCGTGCTCAACGCCCATCCCGATCTGGCGGGTAAGCTGGCACAGGCCGAACGTCTGACCGCGGAATCAACCTCGGAACAGGCATCGGCCGGGCTGGATGCCCTGACCGACGATGAGCGCGCATCCTTTGAGCGGCGCAACGCCGCCTATATGTCGAAATTCGGCTTCCCCTTCATTATCGCCGTGCGCGACAACGACAAGGCCAGCATTTCCGCCGCATTCGACCGGCGGTTGCTGAACAGCCGCGAGCATGAATTCGACACCGCCTGCCGACAGGTCGAACGCATCGCGTGGTGGCGCCTGAAAGATCTGTTGCCGCGATGAGTGACGTGATTCTGATCAGGCCGGTATCGGCGGATGAATTTGCCCCTTTCGGCGATGTCCTGTCCTGCGACGGCACGCCCAGCGCACTGATCAATCAGGGAAATTGCGAACGCTATACCGATCTCGCAACGCTCGATTTTCGGGACGGTACTGCCGGGATCAGCCTCTTTGACGCCCGCCCCCGTCAGTTACCCTATCGCCTCGACATGGTCGAACGCCATCCGCGGGGCAGCCAGGCTTTCATCCCGATGACCGCTGCACCCTTTCTGGCCATCGTGGCCGAAGGTGCTGATGCAGAACCGGGCAGGGTTCATGCCTTCGAGGTTCCGGCGGGAACCGGTATCAACCTGCACCGGAATGTCTGGCACGGCGTTTTGACGCCTTTGCATCCGCCCGGCCTATTTGCCGTGATCGACAGGATCGGGCCGGGCGACAATCTCGAGGAGTACTGGTTCGACACTCCGCTTACCGTACGCGCAGCCCCCTGACACCGCCTCAGGGCAGGCGGGGGTGTCGGTTCACATCCTTATAGAGGAGATAGCGGAACGGCCCCGGCCCCGCCGCATAGCATGCCTGCGGGCAAAACGCCCTCAGCCACATGAAATCGCCTTCTTCAACCTCGACCCAGTCACGGTTCAGCTTGTAGACGCCCTTGCCCTGCAGCACGAATATCCCGTGCTCCATCACATGGGTTTCCTCGAACGGGATTACGCCGCCGGGCTGAAAGGTTACGATGTTCAGATGCATGTCATAGCGCAAATCATCGGGATCGATGAACCGGGTGGTGGCCCAGACACCCGCCGTATCGGGCATGGCCACCGGCGACGTCTCTTTGTCTGACGCGATGACGATATCGGGCGGCTCCAGCCCCGGCACCGGTTCGAACCGTTTGCGCAGCCAGTGAAAACAGGCCGCCTCGTCGCCGGTATTGGTCACGGACCATTCGATGCCCGCCGGAACAAAGGCAAAACCGCCCGGGCCCAGATCAACCGGGCCGTCCGGCAATGTCAGCCTGACGGTGCCGCCGGTCACAAAAAGTGCCGCTTCGACACCACTGTCGGGTTCGGCCCGGGTACAGCCGCCCCCCGGGCTCAGTTCGACCACGTATTGCGCAAATGTTTCCGCAAATCCGCTTAGTGGTCGGGCCAGTATCCACGCCCGTGTGCCCTGCCATCCGGGCAACGCGCTGGTCACGATATCGCGCATCGTCCCGCGCGGGATAACGGCATAGGCTTCGGTGAAAACGGCGCGACCGGTCATCAGTGCCGTCTGGGGTGGCAGCCCGCCCTGGGCCGCGAAATAGTCAGGTTTGGTCATTGGTTTTGTCGGCATAATTTGCTGCCCGGCTATTTGGCCTGTCCCGACCGCCGGGGGCAAAGGAATTGTCCTGACAGGTTCTTTTCAGATATTTTGATAATCCCCTGTCAAATCCGGGGTTTGACCAAGGGTCGTGACTGGCGCGATCCAAAGGAATTTGGCGTATTTTCATTGCGGAACCGTCAAAATATCGATAATTTATACCTATGTTCAAACTATCAGATCAGGCGGATTCCACGCAATCCGCGACCCAGCGTGCCTATCTGCGCCTGCGCCGCGACATCATCTCGGGCGATCTCGCGCCCAGCGAACGGCTCAAGGTGGAAAATCTGAAGGCCAAGCTTGATACCGGGGCGTCTCCGGTGCGCGAAGCCCTCAGCCTTCTGACCTCCGATCAGCTTGTCGAACGGCTCGACCAGCGCGGGTTCCGCGTGGCCCCGGCTGGCAAAGCCCAGTTCGAGGAAATTCTGAAACTGCGCTGCATCCTCGAGGATATCGCCCTGCGCGACAGTATCGCCTCGGGTGATCAGGCCTGGGAAGAGGCGCTTGTGCTGTCGCATCACCATCTGGTGCGGACCGATCGCAGCGATGTCGAAACCTTCGAAGAGCGCCACAAGGCGTTTCACATGATGCTGCTCAGCGCCTGTCAGTCGCCCATCCTGCTGAAGTTCTGCGATCAGCTATATGATCTGAACGTGCGCTATCGCTTTCTTGCCGTGCGTTCCGAAGGTTACAGCCAGCGAGATGTCGAGGCCGAGCATAAGGCCATTCTGGATGCCGCGCTCGACCGTGATGCCGGGCGCGCGTCGTCTGAATTGCTGGCGCATTACACCAAGACAGGTGCCTTTCTGGCTGAACTGATATCCTGATCCGCGATTGGTCAGGCGTTAGCGAGCACCACGTCAAAGGTTACCTGCAGGTAATCCTCTTTCACCTTGCCCGATAATTCCATGCCGTCCGGAAAAGTGTCGGCGGGCCGGGATTCGTAGTGCATGACCAGATCGTCACGAACGCCAAAGACGGTGTCCTGATCCAGATAGGGATCATCATCGGGAAAGACCTCGGTCACGAGCGTTCTGAACCCCTCGGCGGCGGCGATGTAATGCAGATGGGAAGGCCGCCAGGGGTGGCGCCCCGCCGCGTTCAGAATCTCACCCACCGGCCCGTCGGTCGGTACCGTGTAACTCACCGGCTTGACCGTGGTGAACGCGTAGCGCCCATCATCATCGCAGGTCATCAGCCCGTGGAACGAATGAATATCCTGATCGGGATCCTGACTGGAATACAGCCCGTTGGGTGCGGTCTGCCAGATATCCAGCGTCGCACCCGCGATCGGGTTTCCAGCCGTGTCGCGGACATGCCCCTCAACCAGCAGCACCTCACCACCGAAATCGCGTTTCATGTCGCCACCCATCGCCAGCGGCGGCGCGTTCGAGACGTGAAAGGGCCCCAGCACCGACGAACTTGTCGCATCGGCACGCGAGTTGACCATATCCACCAGCGATGACAGGCCCATCACGTCGGACATCAGCACGAATTCATTGCGTTCCGGCGTGGTAATGCGCCCGGCCCATTCCATGATTTCCAGCGCCTTCTGCCATTCCTCATGGGTCAGATTCACCTCACGCGTGAATGCATGCAGATGCCGGGCCAGCGCCACCAGCACCTCGCGCACACGCGGGTCTGTATCCGTGCCGAAATAGCCCGCGAAAACATCGGTGATCGTATCTTTGGTGACGGTGCGCATGCGAAACTCCTAGTTCAAGATGGCAAGGCTGAGCGCGGGAAACCGGATCAGCAGGATGAGCACGACCAGCATGACGGCGGCGAAAGGCAGCGCGCCCAGAAACACGTCCTTCAGGCTGATCCGGTCATCATTCAGCGTCGCCTTGATGACAAAACAGGATATGCCCAATGGCGGCGTCAGCAAACCGATTTCGGCGCCGACCACGGTAATGATACCGAACCAGACCAGCGACAGGCCCATCGGCTCGACCAGCGGCAGAAACAGCGGCACGACGATCAGGATGATCGAGGCCGTATCCAGCAACGTACCCAGAAACAGCATCAGGATGACATAGATCACCATGATCTGGAAAAACCCGACCTGGCTGTTGGCCAGTATATCGCCCAACTCGTTCGGCAGGCCCGCCAGCCCCAGCATGCGGCTATAGATCGACGCCGCCGTGATCAGGAACAGGATCGCCGCCGTGATATGGCCGGTTTCCAGCAGCGCCTCCCAGAAGGTGCGCAGGTTCATCCGGCGGCGCAACAGCGCGATCAGCAGCCCCACCAGCGAACCGGCGGCCCCGGCCTCGACCGGGGTCAGCCAGCCGGTATAGATGCCCCCCAGTACAATGACGATCAGCGCAACGACCGGCAGCGTCTTGATCGCGATCTCACCCCAGCTCAGCGGCTGAAACTCATCCGCCGGGCGCCCGCCGACGAATTTGGGCGTTAAACGCCCCATGACGAAGATCGCCCCCACATAGGCCACCGCCAGCATCAGACCCGGCACAACGCCGGCCAGAAACATATCGCCGACCGACTGTTCGGCCACAAAGGAATAGATGATCAGCATCGCCGATGGCGGGATGATCATGCCCAGTACCGACGATCCGGCCACAACACCGACCGCAAAGCGCGGGTTGTAATCGTATTTCAGCATCTGCGGCACAGAGACCTTGGCGAATACCGAGGCCGAGGCGATGGAACTGCCGGTTACAGCGGCAAAGATCGCATTGGCACCAACCGTCGCCATACCAATACCGCCCGTGACCTTGCGAAATCCGGTGCTCATCACTTCGTAGACATCGCTGCCCAGCCCGGCCTTGGACACCACCAGCCCCATAAAGGTAAATAACGGGATCGTGGCAAAGGTGTATTCCATCACGCTGTCGCCCACAGCGATTTTCAAAAGGTTCATCGCCAGCGTGAAGTTGTCGCGCATGAACCAGATCGACACGAATGACACCACGCCCAGCGCCACGGGAATATAGACCCCCAGATAGATCAGCAGGACGATGGCAACGACCGAGATCAGGCCGATTTCAATAGGCGTCATGGCGCATCCTCATGCTCGGGTGCCCGGATCAGTTCGGGCCTCGCCACCGGCAGGATCGCCTTGGCCAGAAACAGCAGAACACAAAGCCCCGCACTCAGGAAAATCGTCAGCTTGATCGGCCACCACGGGGCGGTGAACACCCCTGGCACGCCGAAATAGTCCTTGGTTTCGAACATATGGGTGAATTCGGGCCAGATCGTGATCGCGATCAGCAGCATGAACACGGCCGACACCAGGTTGATGGCGCGGCTGATCACTTCGGTCACTACCGGCGACCGTTTCCCCAGCACCACCAGAAACCCGTCAGAGCGGGTTAGCCGGTTAACCCGCACGACATCCGGCAACTGCAGAAAGACGATTAGCACCATCGAGAACTGGACCACCTCAACCGCCCCCAGAAAGGGTTTGTTGAACAATCCGCGCGCTGCGGCGTCATAATTCACGATAAAAACAAGCGCCAACACCACCAGTGTGCCGATGGTGTTGGCAACGATCGCAATGCGATCAAACAGACGGGAGAGGCCGAAGACAAACTTCATGAACATCGAATTTTGTCTCCGGCAGTCTGGTTATCAGTTGGTGGCCATGTCGGCGGTCCAGTCACGGACACCGGTATAGCCAGCCGCCTCGAGCTTACCAAGATATGCCTTCAGCATCTCGGTCCCCGGTTCGCCCTTACCATCCAGATTGGCCGCCCATTCCGCCGCGATATTCGGCATTGCAGCCGCCCATGCAGCCCGTTCGTCGGCATTGATTTCGACAATTGTGCCACCGGCTGCGACATAGGCATCACGGCTTGCCGCCGCGCGGTCCATCGCCAGCCCCGCAACATGGTCGCGATAGGCAACGGCGACGTCTTTCAGCACGTTCTGCACCTCTTCTGGCAGACCATCCCAGTAGTCCTTGTTGACGGTGATGGTCTTCGAGTTCACGGCCCCCAGATCTGCGCGCAGCATGTATGGTGCAACCTCGGCGATCTTGAAGGTCTTGGCGGCTTCGGGCCAAAGCATCGCATAATCAACCAGACCGGTCTGCAGCATGTTGTAGAAATCGGTCAGGCCACCGCGCACACCGGCTGCGCCATCAATACCTTCCAGATAACGCAGGTTCATGCCCGCACCGGCAACCTTGCCGCCTTCCAGATCGGAAACGCTGCTGATCGGGGTCTTGGAAAATACCTGATAGGTATCCAGCACGACGCCGGTCGCCAGGTAAACCTGGTTCTGGGCGGCAAACTCGTTCTGCATCGCCGGGAATTCCTTGGCGATCTCATCGACTGCCTTGGCCACCGCGCGGGCATCCGCCGCGACAAATGGCGTAACGGCGGAAATCGCCTGGCTGGGCAGTTTCGAGCTGTGGAAGATCGTGGTCACGATCCCGATATCACCAAGGCCCAGCTGGATACCTTCCAGCACGCCCTTGGGCTTAACGATGGACCCGCCATAGCTTTCCTGCCAGTCCATTTCGTAATTCCCGGTCTCGGCCAGGCGCTTGTCGACCTCGGGGATAAAGAAATTCGTAAATTCCTTTACCCAGAGCGCCCGCGCCGGATAGCCGTCAATGACCACCGCGCTGATCTTTTCGGCGGCAAAGCCCGGCAAGGCCGTCAGCGCTGCAAGCGCGGCACCCATGGCCAGTCCCTTGGTCCAGTGTTTCATGTTGTCCTCCCTTTCGGTGTTTGAATGGTCACCCGGCGCTAACCGCCGGCGATCCACTCGACTCGCACATCCGTTCCCGCATTCTGGAACAGCTTCGAAAGCGGGCAGAATTTTTCCACTTCTGCTCCGACTTTGTTCAATTCTTCCTGATCCGCCGATCCGTTCGACCTGACCGTCAGCAGAACCGATTGAAACGGCACTTCAATTTCCTCGGCCAGGGTGACACCCCGCCGGTCAAAGCTGCATTCGGCATCGATTGTCAGATGGCCAATATCGACACCCAGCGCACCGGCGCATTTATGGCCGATTACGTTGGTACACCCGATCAGCGCCGCGATGGCGGTTTCGGTCGGCGTCGGTCCCAGATTGGTGCCCCCCCGCTCGGCGGGTTCATCAATCACGAATTCCAGATCACGCGCCGCGACCCTGGCCAGCGAATGCGACGGGCAGTCGGCGCTGGCCTTCAGGACGACGGTTGTTTTCATGCGAATAGCCATGGCGCCCTCAGATCACCTTGCAGACCTTGTCGAACGGGAAACGCGGCAGTTTCTGAAACAGCGCGCTTTCGTCGGCATAGCCAAGATTGCACAGGAAATTCGATCTCAGCGATGTGCCCGCGAAAAACTCTTCGTCCACGACATGATTAGCAAAGCCCGACATCGCGCCCACATCCAGCCCCAGCGCACGCGCCGCGATCATGAAATAGGCCCCCTGCAGCGTCCCGTTGCGAAAGGCCGTATCGGCGATGAATTTCTCTTTGCCCTCAAACAGCTTGCGCCGGTCTTCATGCGGAAAAAGAAAGGGCAGTTCCTGCCAGAATTCCAGATCATGGGCGATGATCGCGGTGACAGGTGCGCCCATCATCTTGCCGACATTCGCGGGCTTGAGCGATTTTGCCAGACGCTCCTTGGCCTCGGACGAGGTGACAAAGACAAACCGCGCCGGGCAGGAATTCATGCTGGTCGGTCCCGATGCGGTGATCTCGTAGATCTGCTCCAGCAGTTCACCGGGTACCGGCCTGTCGCTCCAGGCGTAGTGCGACCGCGCGCCCGTCAGGATCAGATCCAGCGAATCCCGGTCCAGTTCGTGCTTGCGCGACCTAAGCGCGCGTATGCCGTCCTGCGCCTCTGCGCGCGCGTGTTCCAGCGCCTCTCCGGTCAATGCATTCATATCAGATCATCCACCCTCATGACACCGACGCCCCGTCACCACACGCACCCGAATGCCTGATCAGCGCGGGGAACGCGAAAGATCGCCGATTTCTTCACTGACAGTTTTGACGACTATTTATCGGGTTGTCAAATAATATCGATTTTTTTATCCTGTGCTCGAAAATGGAGGTTTATGATGCCAGCCTGGTCCGATTACAAAGCCGAAGCCAAGTCCCGCGGCGCGCTTGCGCTTGAACTTTATGCGGTCGAATCAACCCCCGCCGGATCGCCCGAAGCGGTGCGTGAAAACCTCCCGGCGCATCTGGCCTATCAGGGTCAGATGGAGGCCGAAGGCAAACTGGTGCTCGCAGGGCCACTCTCGGATGATACGGGTCGCGAAATGCAGGGCACCGGCCTGATCATCTATCGCGCCGAAAGTCTGGAGGCCGCCACCGCCCTGACAAAGGCCGATCCCATGCACCAGAGCGGTGCCCGCAATTTCCGTATCCGGCGCTGGCTGGTGAACGAGGGTTCGCTGAATATCTCGGTCGGTCTGTCCGGCAAATCCGTTTCGCTGAGCTAGGCCGCCATGCCGCGCACCAGCCTGCTTGGCGACCTGCTGACAACGCTGATCGAGCGGCGCGCCCGCGCCCGCGCGGCACCGGGCGAAAGCGATATCATCAGCATGTGCCACGCGTTGATGTCCGAACAGGGCGAGATGCGGGGCATGCAGCTGGCTGCCGATATCCTGTCGGCCTATGGTGATCTCGACCGCGAAGACAAAAACGCGTTTTTCTGGTTTCTGAATGACGAGCTGGATCTGGACCCTGCCGATGTCACCGCATTGTCTTCGCGGTTCATGTCCAACCCCAGCCCGGCCAATTATCAGCGGCTTGTCGCGGCTGCCGAACCGCCACGTCAGGAACTTCTGCGTCGGCTGAACCAGGCCCCGGGCGCCACCGCACGACTGGTGGCCATGCGCACCGATCTCAGGCGCGCGCAAAAATCCTATCCCGATCTTGCCCGCACCGATCATGATTTCGTGCATCTGCTCAAAAGCTGGTTCAACCGCGGTTTTCTTGTGCTCAAGCGTATCGACTGGAACACCTCGGCCAATATCCTTGAAAAGATCATCGCCTACGAGGCCGTGCACGCCATCGATGACTGGGACGATCTGCGCCGCCGCCTGCATCCGCCCGACCGGCGCTGCTTTGCCTTTTTCCATCCCGCCATGCCCGATGAGCCGCTGGTCTTTGTCGAGGTGGCGCTGACGGCGGCAATCCCGGGGTCGATCCAGGCGCTTCTGGCCGAGGATCGTGCAGACCTGCCCGCCGATCAGATGACCACCGCAGTATTTTACTCCATATCCAACTGTCAGCGCGGGCTGAGCGGCATTTCCTTCGGTCATTCGCTGATCAAGCAGGTCGTGGCCGAACTCAGCGCCGAGATGGAGCAGCTTCGCCAGTTCGTCACCCTCTCGCCCGTGCCGGGGTTCAACCGCTGGCTTGCAGGGCGCGATGATGTGGAACTGACCACCGGCAATCTGCGCCAGGTCGTGGCGAAATACCTGACCGGGGCCAAAACGAAATCCGGCGATCCCTATGACCCGGTGGCGCGGTTTCATCTGGGCAACGGCGCCACGCTGTTTGACATCCACGCCGATGCCGATCTCTCGGAAAACGGTTTCAAGCAATCGAACGGCGCGATGGTCAACTACCTCTATGACCCAACGACGACCGAAGACAATCACGAGGCATTCGTGACCGCGAAAACCATCGTCACCAGCAAGGCAGTGCGCGATCTGGCGGCAGGCAAGGCAACCTGACCCGACCGGTACGCACGCCTGCCTGCGCATCTGAAAAACCCGTTTCCTTCACCTCTGCGCGTTGTTAGGTAGTCGCCGGAGAAATCAGTCGGGAAATAATGATGCAAACGGTTCTGGTCACCGGCACGGCGGGCTTCATCGGATTTCACCTTTCGCGGCTTTTGCTGGCCGAAGGGTTTCGCGTCGTGGGCTTTGACGGGATGACCGATTACTACGATGTCCGGCTCAAGGAACGGCGGCACCAGATGCTGCTGCAAAACCCGAATTTCAGCTGCCGGATCGCCCGGCTGGAGGATTTCGAGACACTGCAATCGCTTTGCGAGACCGAAAAACCCGATGCTATCGTACATCTCGCCGCGCAGGCTGGCGTGCGCTATTCGCTCGAAAACCCGCGCGCCTATATCGAAACCAATGTCACCGGCACGTTCAACGTGATGGAATGCGCCCGCGCATTGGGGGTGCAGCACCTGCTGATGGCCTCGACCTCTTCGGTTTATGGCGCGAATACCGAAATGCCATTCGTCGAAACCGAAAAGGCCGACACCCAGCTCACGATCTACGCCGCCACCAAAAAGGCAAACGAAGCGATGGGGCATTCCTATGCCCATCTCTGGAACCTGCCCATCACCATGTTCCGGTTTTTCACCGTCTACGGTCCGTGGGGCCGGCCCGACATGGCGCTTTTCAAATTTACCAAGGGCATCATCGAAGGCACGCCCATCGACATCTATAACCACGGCGAGATGTATCGCGATTTCACCTATGTCGAGGATCTGGTCAGGGGCATCCGCCTGCTGATCGACGCGGTGCCCGACCGCCCCGATGACGGCAACGTGCCCGAGGGCGACAGCCTCTCGCCCGTTGCCCCGTTCCGTGTGGTCAATATCGGCAATTCCGACAAGGTCCGCCTTCTGGATTACATCGACGCGATCGAGGCCGAACTGGGAAAACCGGCCATTCGCAACTACATGGACATGCAGATGGGCGACGTGCCCGCCACATGGGCCAATGCCGATCTGCTGAACACCCTGACCGGTTATCGCCCGCAAACCGACATCCGCGAAGGCGTGGCGAAATTCGTTCAGTGGTATCGCGACTATTATCAGGTCTGAGGCCGATCTCGCGTCAATTTTAGCCAGAAATCTGGACGGCCGGCCCTGCTCTTCACGCTTTGCTACGGCGATGGGCCTAAACCGGTCGCATGATGAACCTGCTGCGCCGGTCCGGGGGCAAGGCCGCCACCCCCGTTCCGCCCGACGATGCGCCACAGCCCCGCACGGGCCGCCCGGTCTTTGCGGTGGGCGATCTGCACGGCCGGGCCGACCTTCTGGGTCTGATCCTGTCCGCTATTCACGACCGTATCCGGGATGACGCGCTCTCGGATTTCGCGATCATTTTCATGGGCGACTACATCGACAGGGGTCCGCGGAGCGAAATCGTGCTGGATGTGCTGGCCGATCTGCAACGCAACCTGCCCGACACTGTCACATGCCTCAAAGGCAATCACGAGGCGATGCTGCTCGATTTTCTCGATGGCAGCCCGGGCGGTGAGACGTGGCGCGAACATGGTGCCGATGCCACGCTAACCGCACTGGGGCTCGATCCCCGTGACAGGCCGCGCCGCCTGCGCCGGGCACTGGCGGAACGGCTGGGCGCGGCACGGATCACGTGGCTGCGCGACATGCCAGCCGTGCTGCGCATCGGTGATGTCATTTTTGCCCATGCCGATCTGGACCCCCACGCCACATGGGACGCGCAATCGGAAACCACGCTGCTTTGGGGCAATCCCCGGCGCTGGGACCTTCCCCTGGGCGGCGGCCTCTGGGCGGTGCATGGTCACCGGCCGGTGCCACGGGCCAAGGCATCAGACCACAGGCTGATGATCGACACAGGTGCCTATGACACCGGTCGCCTGTCCGGGGTATTTCTGCCCGGCAAAGGTGCCGAGTTTTTTGACGTCAGCCTGCCCGCTGGCGCGCCGATACCCTGAAATCACCACATTCCGGTAAACCTTCCTTTACCCCGGTGACCGAGGCTGCCCGATGCGTGGGGGCGCAAACAGGGGTGGCATTTCATGGCCCTATTCACGCGCACCGCCGTGTTGTCGGGCGGGCTCAGCCATATGGCCGGGTTAATCGACCTCAGGGTATTTGACATCGCGGGCACGTCTTATCTCTTTTCAGGGTCCGAGGCTGATGGCGGGCTGAATGTCTTTGCGCTCAGTCCGGGCGGCGCGGCGATCCCACGCGATTCGGTCGCCTATTCCGGGGCCACCGGAACACTGGGCCTGCGCGATATCTCACTGGCCGAGGTCAACGGCCAGGCAATCCTGCTGCCCGCCGGACGCTATGACAACCGCCTCACCATCCACAAGATCGATGCCACGGGTGGCTTTGACGGGACGCGCTATCTGGGGGCTTCAACCGAATATATCGGCGGCATCGATGAAACGCTGGTCATGCAGGTCAACGGGCGCACCTTCATGGTCGCCAGCCAGTTTGAGACCAGCGGCTTTCGCTCGTTCGAAATACGCAACGACCTTTCGCTGGGCTACAAACGTGAATTCCTTGACACGCCCGATACCCATGTCGGCGATATTCGCGACTTTGCCTCGGGAATCAAGGACGGGCGCACCTATTTCTTTGCCGTCTCGGCCCAGGATGACGGTGTCTCCAGCTATTGGATCGGCAAATGGGGGAACATCAAGGAACGCGACAGTATCGGCCCGGCTGACGGGCTGTATGTCAATGCGCCGACGGTGCTTGAAACCGTGGAAATGGCGGGCAAACTCTTTGTCCTCGTGGGAGGCACGGGCTCGGACACGATCTCGGTCCTCAGGGTCGATACATGGGGCGGTCTCTTTGTGGCCGATCAGGTTATGGATGATCTGACCACGCGCTTTGCTGATGTCTCGGCGATCGACAGTTTCGACTATCAGGGCCGACAATTCGTGCTGGCGGCAGGTTCCGATGACGGGATGAGCCTTTTTGAACTCTCGCCCGATGGCCGACTCTTTCTGAAAACAAGCATCGCCGATCAGCCCGACACCACGCTGACAAATGTCGAAACCATCGAAACCCGGGTTTTCGGTTCGGAAATTCAGGTTTTCGCCGGCGGCTCGGGCGGTGGCATCACGCAGTTTGACCTTGATCTCGGCAATATCGGCAGCCGCCTGACTGGCACCGATACGGCAGATACCCTGACGGGCACCGCCAGTGACGACCTGCTGGTCGGCTTTGACGGCGCCGACACGATCAATGGCGGCGGTGGCGACGACCTGATCCTTGACGGTGCGGGCGCGGATGTCATGACAGGCGGTGCCGGGGCGGATGTATTCTTTTTTATCGAGGATGGCCGGATGGATATCGTAACCGATTTCACCCCGGGCGTAGACAAGCTCGATCTCTCGGAATTTCCACTGCTCTACGACATCGACCGCCTGACATTCACACAAAAGGCTTACGGCGTGCTCATCACCTACGGACCGGATCGGTTCCGGATCGAGGAAACCGGCGACACGCTTCTGGTCAGTGAACTGGGCAATGATGATTTCATCTTCTGAAAAAGTTTTGCAGCATTTCGCCGGTAGCGCCTGCGGGTACGCCTTAAACGGTTGACTTGGCTGGCCGTCTCCCCCATCCAGCACCCGGGCAGTTTCAGGGGATTTTCTCATGCGCATTGCAATGATCGGCACGGGCTATGTGGGTCTGGTCTCGGGGGTCTGCTTTTCCGATTTCGGCCATGACGTGGTCTGCGTCGACAAGGACCCGGCCAAGATCGCGATGCTCGAGCGCGGCGAAATACCGATTTACGAGCCCGGTCTCGATCAGCTTCTGGCCAAGAATGTCGAGGCCGGTCGCCTGTCCTTTACCGGCGATCTCAAGGCCGCCGTGGACGGCGCCGAAGCGATCTTCATCGCCGTGGGCACGCCGACGCGCCGGGGCGACGGCCACGCCGATCTGACCTATGTCTTCGCCGCAGCCGAGGAAATCGCGTCGGCCCTGACCGATTATGCGGTGATCGTGACCAAATCGACCGTCCCCGTGGGCACCAACCGCCAGGTCAAGCAGGTGGTGCGCAAGGCCAATCCCGAGGCCGAGTTCGATGTCGCCTCGAACCCCGAATTCCTGCGCGAAGGGGCTGCCATCGACGATTTCATGCGCCCCGACCGGGTTGTGCTGGGTGTTCAGAACGACCGTGCGGGCGATGTCATGTCGGAAATCTACCGCCCGCTCTTTCTCAGGGATTTCCCGATCGTGACGACCGATCTCGAAAGTGCCGAGATGATCAAATATGCCGCCAACGCGTTTCTGGCGACCAAGATCACCTTCATGAACGAGATTGCACAGCTTTGCGAGAAGGTCGGCGCCGACGTCAAAGAGGTGTCCAGAGGCGTGGGCATGGACAACCGCATCGGCAACAAGTTTCTGCACGCCGGTCCCGGCTATGGCGGATCGTGTTTTCCCAAGGATACTACCGCGCTGGCGCGCATTGGTCAGGATCATGCCGTTCCGATGCAGATCACCGAAACCGTGATTGCCGTCAATGACGCGGTCAAGCGGCGGATGATCGACAAGATCATGGACCTTTGCGAGGGCGGCGTAAACGGCAAGACCATCGCCGTGCTGGGCTGCACTTTCAAACCCAACACCGATGACATGCGCGACGCACCCTCGCTCACGATCATCCCGGCGCTGGTCGGTGGCGGGGCCAAGGTGCGCGTTGCCGATCCGCAGGGCCGCAAAGAGGGTGAGGCGCTCTTGCCCGGTGTGCAGTGGGTCGAGGATGCCTACAAGGCCGTGCAAAACGCCCATGCGGTCGTGATACTGACCGAGTGGAACGAGTTTCGCGCGCTCGATCTCAAACGGCTGGCCAACCGCATGGAAACGCCCAGAATGGCCGATCTGCGCAATATCTACTCGCCCCGCGATGCCAAGCGCGCCGGTTTCGAAGCCTACGCCGCCGTCGGGCGCGGCTGATCTTCGAGCCGGGTGAAGGAATGTTAACCCCGCTCGGCTAGCGCTCGGGCATGATCATCTGTCATTCGCGCAAGTTCATCTTTTTCTCGAACCCGAAAACCGGGTCTGAAACGCTCAGGGCCTGCCTCGCCCCCCTGGCAGAGGTGGATATTGCCCCGAACTGGCGGTCGCGCACAGCCGCGACACCCTTCTATCCGCATATGTCCCCGGCAGAGGCGCATGCCGAATTTCGCCGCCGGGGCTGGGACTGGAACGAATATGAACGCATCACCTGCCTGCGCGATCCATATGCCCGGCTGGTCTCGCTTTATCGCATGATCGTCGCGGTCGACGGGATCTGGCGCCGGGCGCGGCGGCTGGGGCTGCCCAACCCGTCATTTGCGCGCTGGCTCAGGTGGTCGCGGCCTGACGGACGTGGCGGCGGTGGGCGCGCGTATCAGCGCTGGCGGCGATACGGCGCCTGGTCGGGCAGAACATGGTGCCGTGACAGCAACGGGCGCATGGCCATCGATACCCTGTTGCGGCTGGAAAACATCGACGCGGATTTCCAACCTCTTGCCCGACGGCTCGGGCTGGGTTCCGGGCCACTCCCGGTGGTGAACAGCCGCCCGCCCGTCAACCTGTCGGGCTGGTACACGCCCGCATTGTCACGGCTGGTCGCATCCCGCTACGCATGGGATCTTGCGCATTATGGCGCGACCGAACCCTGCGCTTCGTCATCCAGAGGCCTATAATCCAGCGGCAGCGCCCTCAGCCGCCTTAGAACGGCATCCTCGTCCTGCGCGGCGATATCGCGTCCGATCTGCGCCAGTTCAGGTTCCAGCACATCCCAAGGCAGGAAACTGTCCTGCGCGCGCATGATGCGCGGATGGCGGGTCTTTTGCGGATCATCACCGATCAGCAATTCCTCGTAAAGCTTTTCGCCGGGCCGCAGCCCCGTAACCTCGATCTCGATATCACCCAGCGGATTGGCATTCGACCGCACCGTCTGGCCCGACAACTCGATCATGCGGGCGGCCAGATCGTGAATGCGCACCGGATCGCCCATATCCAGAACAAAGACATCACCACCTCGCGCCATGGCACTTGCCTGCAGGACCAGCTGCGCCGCCTCGGGGATCGACATGAAATAGCGCGTGATATCGCGATGCGTCACCGTGACCGGGCCGCCCGCCCTGATCTGACGCTGAAAAAGCGGCACGACCGACCCTGATGAGCCGAGCACATTGCCGAACCGCACCATGGCAAAGGTGATATCGCCGCCTTCTGCCGCCATCGCCTGCAAAACCATCTCGGCCAGCCGTTTCGATGCCCCCATGACATTGGTCGGACGCACGGCCTTGTCGGTCGAGATCAGAACGAATGTGTCTACCCCGGCACGCCGCGCGGCCTCGGCGGTCTGCATCGTGCCCCAGACATTGTTTTGCACCCCGGCGGCGGCATTTCCTTCGACCAGCGGCACATGTTTATAGGCGGCCGCGTGAAACACCGTCTCGCAGGCCGTGGCCACGAATATCCGCTCGATCACCGCCTCGTCAGTGACAGATGCCAGCCGCGTGACCAATTCGGGACTGTCCGCCTGATCGGTGGCCAGCGCCTCTAGCTCCTGCGCAATCCGGTAAAGCGCGAATTCATTATTCTCGATCATCACCAGCCGGTTTGGCCCCTGCCGCAAAATTTGTCGGCAAAGCTCGGAGCCGATGGAACCGCCCGCGCCCGTGACCGCCACAGTTTTGCCCGCGATGGTCGCGGCCATCAGTTCCGGGTCGGGGTTGACCGGCTCGCGCCCCAGAACGTCATCGGCTGACAACTCGCGCAGATCAGACAGGTTGATGCGCCCCTGGGCAATATCGACAAGGCTGGGCAGCGTTCTGACCGCAACGCGGGCGCGGCGGATACGCTCCAGTATCTCGTTGCGCCGTCTGCGTCCGGCCCGGGGCAGCGCCAGCAAAACATCGGATACCGCGCGCTTCTCGGCGATCCGCTCCAGCCGCTCGGGATTGTAGATGCGCACCCCGTTCAGGACCTGCCCGTGCAATTTCCGGTCATCATCCAGAAACCCGACCACCTTCATTTCCCGGCTGTCGGATATCGCCGCGGCAAGATGGCGCCCGGCCTCGCCCGCACCATAGATCAGCACCGGCTGACGATTGGCGTCCTTAAGAATGTTGCGATAGAGCCCGCCCAGCCAGTAGCGGGCGAAAAGGCGCGAACCGCCGATCATGATCACCAGCACCAGCGGCTGGATCATGCCCACGGTGCGCGGAATGCCCGGCACACCGATAAAGGTGACCACGATCATATAGAGGAAACCGTAAAACCCGACCGAGCCCGCAATCGTCAGCAGCGCCGGCCACCCGGCATAGCGGAATATCGCACGGTACAACCCGGCAGAGATGAAAATCGGTACCGCAATGGCCACCGAAATCGCAACCGCGGCCCATGGGCTTGTCCAGTCCTGAAACCATTCGCCCAGCCGCAGATAGAACGCCACCCAGACAGCGATAATGCAAAAAATCACATCCATCGACAGCACGATGGCCCGCTTGGTCGAGCGGGGGATCGCCAGTACCTTGTCGGCCAGATTTGAAACGATATGTCTCAGATGTCCCGTTCCCTCTCATTTCAGGCGACAGAATTGTGCGGCAACATCGCGGTGCACAACGACCGGCGTCTCAAAGGGGCTGTTTGCCCCGGTCTTTTGCACCGATCCTGCAGGAAAGAAAAGAACCCAGCTCTGCGCACAAAAAAACCCGCCCCCGGTTCAGGGGCGGGTCAGGCTGCCCTTGGGCAGAAAGATCAGATCATTTCGACGAGATGCGCCCGTCCAGATAAGGTTCATACGGGCCGACCTTGGCCAGATATTCCGCCGTGACATCGGCAAGATCAGGACCATAGTCATAGGCGTTAGCCGCGTCGCTGAACATCCTGTAGCCGTCACCGCCACCCCGGACATAGTTGTTCGAGACCAGCATATAGGTCTTGGCGGGATCGATGGGCACAAAGGCGTCGCCTTCCATGACCATAACTTCCTGAATGCGGCCTTCATTCGGCGCCACGGTCGGATCCCAGACGAATTTCAGGCCTGCCACCTGCGGGAACCGGCCCTTGACCTCTTCAACCTGGCTCACACCGTTTTCCAGCGCGTCGATCACCGTCTGACCCGAGACCTCGAATGTCGACAGAGTGTTCTGGAACGGCAGCACGGTCAGCACTTCGCCCATTGTTACGTCGCCCGCATCGATCGATGCGCGAAGCCCGCCGGAATTGGCAATTGCGATGCTCACGCCCTGACTTTTGACCCGATCCAGCATCGCGTCGGCCACAAGGTTGCCCATCTCGCATTCCTGGACACGGCAGACATTGCGATCCCCTTCGATAGCGGCCGAAGCGGCGGCAACGACGTTGTTGCGAATCTCATCAAGGGGCTTGCCCAGTTCGGCAACGCGCGCCTTGACTTCGGGATTTTCAGCTACTGAACCGTCAACAAGGATCGGCTCACCCACCGCCTCAATGATGTTGCCATCATCGTCAAAAGTGACGTTCAGCTCGCCCAGATACTTGCCATAAGAACGCGCCTGAACAATCGCGGTATTGCCAACCATCGTGGGATAGGGGCCTTCGGCGCGCTCGTCTGTGTTCGACAGGAGCGAGTGCGAATGCCCGCCCACGATCACATCGACACCGGTGGTCGCGGCCGCGACCGCCTTTTCCACTTCATAGCCTTAATGGGACAGGACGATGATCTTGTTCACGCCTTCTGCGGTCAGCTTGTCAACTTCGCCCTGTACCGCCGTAGCCGGATCGATGAAGTTCACATTCGGCCCCGGCGAGGCAAGCTCGTCCGTGTCCTGAGGTGTCAGACCGATCAGGCCGATCTTTTCACCACCACGTTCGATCACGGTCGATTTCTGCAGAACACCGGCCAGCAAGGGCTCAGCCGAGACATCGGCATTGGACATCAGGATGGGGAAATCGAGACTATCCATGAACCCACGCAGCACCTCCGGCCCGTCATCGAACTCGTGATTGCCCACGGTCATGCCGTCATAGCCCATCATGTTCATCATCTCGGCTGCGACCGCACCCTTGTAATAGGTGTAATACAGCGATCCCTGGAACTGGTCGCCGCCATCCAGCAGAATCGAATTGTTCGACCGTGCACGCGCTTCGGCGATGGCGGTCGCCATCCGGGCCGAACTGCCAAAGCACTTGCCCTCCATATTATCCTCTTCGCCGCAACCGGAATCATATTTCGAGATCGGTTCGAACCGGGCGTGATTGTCGTTCGTGTGCAGGATTGTCAGCGTATATTGCGCCTGCGCCGCGCCCGCGACAAAGCACATGGCCGTCGCGGTTTTCAGCAAACGAGACATCATGGTACATACCCCCTAATTGTCATTGATATGCGACTCAGCATGACCACGTTTGACCAGAGAGTCAAAGTTTGTATGCGCGGGATTGCACCTTTGCGCAAAGGTTTCGTGGCAGCACATGTCTTGACCTCCATTCTGCCGGGGTGCATGTCGCGCGCATGCTGATCTACAAGATTTTCCGCGCCGCCGAATGGCTGGCTTTTCGCACCGCCGGGGTGACATCCGGCGCACCAATCGATCTGCAGGATGGTTATATTCACCTCTCGACACCAGCACAGGCCCCCGAAACCGCGTCGAAATATTTCGCGGGTCTCGCGGATCTGATGCTGATTGCACTTGATGCCGATGCCGCCGGTGATGCCCTGAAATGGGAGGTCTCGCGCGGCGGCGATCTCTTCCCGCATCTCTACCGCGACATGAGGCTGGCCGATGTGGTCTGGTCACGGCCCCTGCCACTGTCCGACGGGCACCACGTTTTCCCGGATGATCCGGCATGAACCTCTGGGAACGCAGCGCGCTCTGGGGGCTCCGGCAGCTTGACCCGGAACTGGCGCACGGCCTGTCGATCAGGGCGCTGCAACTGGGCATGGTCCCCGCCGCGCCGCCCGATACCTCGGCGCGGCTGCGAACTGAAATTGCCGGGCTGACCCTTCCCAATCCCGTCGGACTGGCCGCCGGTTTCGACAAGAACGCTCAGGCGATGGGGCCGCTGGCCGATGCCGGTTTCGGTTTTGTCGAACTGGGGGCCGTCACGCCGCGCGCGCAACCCGGCAATCCCCGCCCGCGTCTCTTTCGCCTGAGGCAGGATCAGGCCGCCATCAACCGCTTTGGCTTTAACAATGACGGGGCGGACGTAATCGCTCGGCGTCTGGCCTTTCGCCCGGCAGGCGCGGTGATCGGTCTCAATCTCGGGGCCAACAAGGACAGCAGCGATCGTGCTGCCGACTATGCCCATGTCCTGCGCAGATGCGGCCCCTATCTGGATTTTGTCACCGTCAACGTCTCTTCGCCAAACACCGCCAATCTGCGCGACCTGCAACAGGACACCGCGCTTGCAGCACTTTTGTCAGGCGTCCTTGAAACCCGTCAGGATGTCCGCCCCGGCCTGCCCGTATTCCTCAAGGTCGCGCCCGATCTCGGTGATGATGAAATCGCCGCGATTGCGCGTGTCGCCATGGATCGTGGCCTCGACGCGATCATCGCCACCAACACCACCACAGACCGGCAGGGCCTGATATCGCCCGGGCGTGATGAGGCCGGTGGTCTCTCGGGCAAACCGCTCTTTCAGAAATCGACGCGGACGCTGGCCCGCTTTCATGTCGAAACCGGAGGTGCGATGCCCCTGATCGGCGTCGGCGGCATATCCTCGGCCCGCGACGCCTATGACAAGATTTGCGCAGGCGCCTCGGCAGTGCAGCTCTATACGGCCATGGTCTTTCACGGCATTTCGCTGGTGCGCAGGATCACAACCGATCTGGATGCGCTGCTTGAACGGCGCGGCACGAATGTGGCAGCGATTAGCGGCAGCCAGGCCGCCGAATGGGCAAACCGCTAGGCCCCGGCCGAGCGTTCCAGCGCCGGGTATTTCCAGCCCAGCGTGACACCCCGCGCCAGAAACATCGCATTCAGCGACAGCCAAAGCCCGTGATTGCCGTAGATCGGCAGAAATACCACGAGGCAGAGCACATAGATCGCCAGCGATATCGCCATCATGTTGCGCATGTCGCGGGTGCGCGTCGCACCGATGAAAATCCCGTCCAGCATCCACGCCGCCCAGCCCGTCAACGGGGCGATAATCATCCATGGCAGATAATCGCGTGCCACCAGCCGCACTTCTCCGGCGGTCGACATCAGATCGATCAACATCCCGCCAAAGATCGCGAAGCCCAGCGTCATCGCCACGCAGATCACCGCCCCCCAGCGCGAGGTCAGCCATGCCGCGCGGCGAAAGCCCGGCCGGTTCCGAGCACCCAGCGCCTGCCCCACCAGCGTCTCGGCAGCAATGGCAAACCCGTCCAGCGCATAGGCGGTGATATGCAGGAACTGCACCAGAATCTGGTTGGCCGCCAGCGTCACGTCGTCGAACTTTGCCCCCAGAAACAGAAAGCTGACAAAGGCCGCCTCCAGAAAGACCGAGCGTAAAAGGATATCGCGGTTAACCACGAACATCCGGATCAGCCGCGCCCGATCCAGCACACGCGGCCAATCTTTCCAACCCGGCCCGCGAAAGGCCGCGCGCGTCAGATAAAGCCCCAGCGCCAGCCCGGTCCATTCGGCGATGAACGTGGCCAGCGCCACGCCTTCGACACCCCAGCCCAGCCCCAGAACAAAGACCAGATCCAGCAGGATGTTGATCCCGTTCATCGCGACCTGCACCACCAGAACCGCACGCGCGCGTTCATGCGCGATCAGCCAGCCGGTAATGGCATAGATCGAAATCGCCGCCGGTGCCGACCAGATGCGTATCGCCATGTATTCCCGCGCCAACCCCTCGACCTCGGCAGAGGCCGGGGAAATCGCGAAACTCAGCGCAAACAACGGGTATTGCAGGATCAGGATCGTCAGTCCCGCCGCCGCCCCGATCATCAGACCCCGCGTCAAAAGCGCGACAACCTCGCGCCCGTCCCCTGCACCGCGCGCCTGCGCCGTCAGACCAACGGTGCCCATGCGCAGAAACCCGAAAAGCCAGTAGATCGCGGTCAGGATGATGGCCCCGATGCCCACTGCGCCAATCGGCGCCGCTTCACCCAGCTGGCCCACCACACCGGTATCGACCGCCCCCAGAATGGGTACGGTCGCGTTCGAGATCACGATCGGCAGCGCAATCCGGAATACCCGCCGGTTCCCAAGCGGTTCATCCATCGGCGGGACGGATCAGGAAATGCCCGGTCGCCTGCGCAAACGGGCGGTCGCGCCTGTCCTGCCAGGCCTCGACCATGACGCTGGCATAGCGGCGTCCGGAACGCGCGATCCGCGCCCGCGCATAGGCATCGCGCGGCAGGCCGGGGCGCAGGTAATCCACCGTGAAATCGATGGTCTTGGGCATGCGGAAACCCGACAGATCAGGGGCCGCTGACCCCGATTGCAGCGCCGCGTCCACATCGTCGCGCACCAGCGTCCATGCCAGATCCAGCTGTGCTGTCACCTCCAGAAAGGCCGAGGTGACCCCGCCATGAAGTGCCGGGATCATCGGATTGCCGATCAGCATCTCGCGAAATGGCAGAATCGCCGTCACCTCGTCGCCGCGCCGGTCCAGGCAAACGCCCAGAAACCCGGCAAAGGGTACCCGTTCAACCAGACCCGCCAGCGCCGCGTCACGGCGCAGCTTGACCGTCTGCACGGGCTCACCCGGGCGCTTCATGCCACCTGCCCGTCGGGCAGCGACACGGTAAAGGCACCCGCCGCCGTCGCCACGGGATGCGCGCGGTCATCATCAAACGCCGTGGCGCGCGCGAAGGCGACCGAGCGTGTCACGTGATAGCATTCGGCCACCGCGACCAGCATCTGGCCTGGCGTCGCGGCCCGCATGTAATCGATGCGCAGATCCAGCGTTGCCGTGATGAAACCGGTATCGGGATGCGACATCACCGCCGCCCCGCCACAGGTGTCCATCAACGCCGAAACCGCCCCGCCATGCAGCACTCCCGTTTCCGGATCGCCGACAAGGTGCGCGTCATAGGGCATCTCGATCTCGGCACGCCCGGGTTCGAACCCGGCCAGCCGCAGCTTAAGCGCCCCGGCATAGGGCAGGATCTCCAGAAACGCCTTCAGCCGTTCTTCCAGATTTTCCGCTGCCATCTTCCCTCCGCACCGGCGCCTGCCGCCCTGCCGGTTGGCCCGCCCGCCGCCAAGTGCTAAGTCAGCTTCAGCAAGGGTGCAATGCAATTCGGCCGCGGAGGATATGGCCATGACGGCGGAAAGGCTTTCGTTCAAAGAGATGTGCGCACGGTTCTCCGTCACGCCCCGCACTCTGCGCCACTACGAATATATCGAGCTTCTCTCGCCCGAACGCGAAGGGCGGCGGCGGTTCTACTCAGCCCGCGATATCGCCCGGATGACGCTGATCCTGCGCGGCCGCAAATTCGGGTTTTCGCTTGAAAACATACGCCAGTGGCTCCTGATGTATGATGAGCGCGGCTCGCGCGCGCAGATGGAAATCTGGGTCGACGCCGCCGGCCAGCAGATCGACAACCTGAAAGATCAGCAGCGCGAGCTTGCCGAAACCATCACCGAGCTTCAGCGCCTCAGGGACGAAGTCGCCGCCTCGCTCTGACCGACCGGGGCACAATTCCACCCGCCCGGCACGGATTTGTGACGCAACGTCAGACTTACGCCATAAACCTGCGCAACTATATGTGTCAGTGACAGACGCATGGGGTCGGGCCCCGCCTGACCCCCTGAACGGGAGGTCGAACACATGACCAGCTATGCCGCGCCGATTGATGACATGCAATTCATCCTGCACGACATGCTCGATGCCCCGTCCTCGGACATTCCGGGCTACGGTGATCTTGACCGCGACTTCACCGCCGCGATCATCGGCGAGGCGGGCAAGCTCGGGAGTGAGGTTCTGCACCCGCTCAACGCCGTCGGCGACCGGGAAGGCTGCCGCCTTGAAAACGGCACCGTCAGGACGCCCACGGGCTTTGCTGATGCGTTCGACGCCCTGCGCGATGGCGGCTGGACAGGTCTTGATTGCGACCCGGCTTTCGGCGGTCAGGGCCTGCCCTATCTTCTGCAATCGGCGGTGGGTGAGGTCTTTGTCTCCTCCAACATGGCCTTCAACATGTATGCCGGGCTGACCCACGGTGCCTATTCTGCCATTCACACCCACGGGAGCGACGACCAGAAAGCCACCTATCTGCCGCATCTGGTCAGTGCCCGCTGGACCGGCACCATGAACCTGACCGAACCACATTGCGGCACCGATCTCGGCCTCATGCGCACCCGCGCCGAACCAGCAGGTGACGGCAGCTACGTCATCACCGGGCAGAAAATCTTTATCTCCGCAGGCGATCACGACCTTACCGAAAACATCATCCACCTCGTGCTGGCCCGCATTCCCGACGGACCGGCGGGGATCAAGGGCATCTCGCTTTTCATCGTTCCCAAATACCTGCCCGATGCCGACGGCCTGCCAGGGGCAGCCAACGCCGTTTCAGTGGGCAAGATCGAAGAGAAGATGGGCATCCACGGCAATGCCACCTGCGTCATGAATTACGACGGCGCCACCGGCTTTCTCCTGGGTGGTGAGCACAAGGGCATGCGGGCGATGTTCACCATGATGAACGAGGCGCGCATTTCCGTGGGTCTGCAGGGCTATGCCCAGGCCGAACTGGCCTATCAGAATGCGCGCGACTATGCGCGCGAACGCTTGCAGGGGCGCGACGTAACCGGCGCCCGCGCACCTGATCTGCCAGCCGATCCGCTGATCGTTCACCCCGATATCCGCCGCAACCTTATGGATCAGAAGGCCTTTGTCGAAGGCGCACGCGCCCTCGTTTTCTGGGCCGCGCATCTGATCGACCGCTCGGCGCGCAGCGGGGATGGCGAAGCTGATGGTCTCGTCAGCCTTCTGACACCGGTGATCAAGGGGGTCCTTTCCGACCGGGGATTTGACAGCACCGTAGCCGCCCAGCAGGTTTTTGGCGGCCATGGCTATGTCACGGAAACCGGCATGTCACAATTTGTCCGCGATGCCCGTATCACCATGATCTACGAAGGTGCCAACGGGGTTCAGGCGCTGGATCTGGTTGGCCGGAAACTGGCGCAGGATGGCGGCAGGCACATGATGGCGTTCTTCGACGAGATCAAAACCTTCATCGCCGAAAACAAGGCCGATGCGGCGCTCAATGCCGATTTCCTCGAACCACTCAAAGCCGCCTCCAAAGACCTGCAGGCGGCGGCGATGTATTTCATGCAGGAGGGCGTGAAAAATCCGCATGCCGCGCTGGCAGGCTCCTATGACTTCATGCATCTCTTCGGCCATGTCTGCCTTGGATACATGTGGGCGCGCATGGCCCGTGCGGCAGGTACGGCCCGCGCCGCCGGTACAGCGACCGATGCATTTTGTGACACCAAGCTGACGACGGGGCGCCACTACATGACGCGCCAGATCCCGGCGACACGATTGCACCTTGCGCGCATCACCGCGGGGCCGGATCATGTCATGGCGCTCGATGATGACGCATTCTGATGGAAACCCCGGGGGGCATGGCATTGGCAAAACGGTTCCGACTGACACGCAGGCTGCATATGGGCATGACCGAAGACGGGTTTCGCCGCCTCCGCCGCTTTGCCGCCGAGGCCGATCTGCAGGAGGGCGAAGCGCTCTCCTTCCTGTTTGAAAATTTCGACAGCGTGACCGACAATGAAACCCTTGTGCACCGGCTGCGTCTTTTCCAGGCCGAGTTGCCTGACCGCAAAAGATAGGAGAGCGCGCGATGATGAAACTCTATTGCATGGGCGAGAGCGGGAATGCCTACAAGGCTGCGCTGACGCTGCAACTGGCGGGCGTCGACTGGGAACCGGTCTGGGTCGATTTCTTCAACGGCGAAACCCGCCGCGACCCCTTTCGTACCGATCTCAATGACATGGGCGAGGTGCCGGTGCTGGTCGATGGTGACACCCGGCTGACGCAGTCCGGTGTGATCCAGCAATATATCGTCGACAAGACCGGCAGGCTTGGTGGCCGGGCCGAAGACAAATATGACGTGCTGCGCTGGGTCCTCTGGGACAATCACAAGATGTCGTCGCAGGCCGGTGTCACCCGTTTTCTGATGAATTTCCTGCCCGCGGATAAACGCCCCGAACAGGTGATCGGCTTTCTGCAGGGCCGACTGCGCGCGGCGTATGAGGTTCTGGACAAGGCGCTGGACGGGCGCGACTGGCTGGTGGGTGATGCGATCACCGTCGCCGATATCTCGTGCTGCGGATATCTCTTCTATCCCGAACCGTTTGGTTTCGACCGGAGCGAATGGCCGAATATCGATGCATGGCTGACCCGGATCAGCGAAACCGAAGGCTGGAAACACCCCTATGACCTGATGCCCGGACACCCTTCGGATCGCGGGCTCTGATGGACAAACCGCTTGTCATCATCTGGGTGTCGCTCGGGCTGGCCTGCGTGGTTCTGGCCCGGATGCTCATCCGGCTCGAAGACAGCGAAACCGGCCGCTCCCTTGCCCTGCCCACACCATTTGACAGCGCCATCGCCGGTATCCTCTGCTGGCTGGCTGTCGCCGGGTTGGTGGTGGGCGGCACTTTCCAACTGGGGCTGATCGCGGCGCTTCTGGTGACCGTGCTCAGCGTTGCGCTGCCCCGCTATCTGCCCGCCTCGGTCACGCTGGTGCGGTTTTACGGGTTCAAGTTTCCGCTGGCCATTCTGGCCCTGATCTTTGCCATCATCGTGCTCTTGGGTGCGATTTCACATTACGAGGGTTTGTTCTATGCCTGAGGCCTTCATCTACGACGCCATCCGTACCCCCCGCGGCAAGGGCCGCCCCGATGGCAGCCTGCACGAGGTCACGTCGGCGCGACTGTCATCGCTCACGCTCAACGCACTCAAGGAACGCAACGGGCTGGCAGGCCACGCGGTCGAGGATGTGATCTGGGGCAATGTCACGCAGGTGGGCGAACAGGGGGGCTGCCTTGCCCGCACCGCCGTCCTTGGCTCGGATCTGGATGAACGCATTCCCGGCGTCTCGATCAACCGCTTCTGCGCCTCGGGGCTCGAAGCGGTGAACATGGCCGCCAATCAGGTGCGCGGAGGCGGTGGCGACGGCTATATCGCCGGCGGGGTCGAGATGATGGGCCGCGTCGCCATGGGCTCGGACGGGGCGGCCATAGCCGTCGACCCCAGCCTAGCGATGCGCACGTATTTCGTGCCCCAGGGCATATCAGCCGACCTGATCGCCACGAAATACGGGATTTCGCGCGATGACGCCGATGCCTTCGCCGTCGAGAGCCAGCGCCGCGCGGCAGCGGCCTGGGCCGAAGACCGTTTTTCCGGCTCGGTCATACCGGTGCGCGATCAGAACGGTCTGACGATCCTTGACCGCGACGAATACATGCGCCCCGAAACCGACATGCAGGCGCTGGGCGCGCTCAACGCCTCGTTCCAGACAATGGGCGAGGTGATGCCCGGCTTTGATAAGGTGGCGCTGATGCGCTATCCGGAAATCGAGAAAATCCGCCATATCCACCATGCCGGCAATTCCTCGGGCATCGTCGACGGCGCGGCGGCTGTCCTGATCGGCAATGCGGAATTCGGGCAGGCCAACGGCCTGAAACCCCGCGCCCGCATCCGCGCCTCGGCCAAGATCGGCACCGATCCCACGATCATGCTGACCGGCCCGGTTCCCGTGACGGAAAAGATCCTAGCCGATAGCGGGATGGAGATCGGCGATATCGGTCTCTTCGAGGTCAACGAGGCTTTCGCCTCGGTCGTGCTGCGCTTCATGCAGGCTTTTGACGTTGATCCCGATATCGTCAACGTCAATGGCGGCGCCATCGCCATGGGTCACCCCCTTGGTGCGACCGGCGCGATGATCCTCGGGACGCTCCTTGATGAGATGGAGCGCAGTGACCGCGAAACCGGTTTGGCCACGCTTTGCATCGCTTCGGGCATGGGTGCCGCCACGATACTGGAGCGGGTCTGATGCCCAGGATCGATATCGCAAACGTGCCGGTCAGAACGGGATCAAGCTATCCCGGCAAGCTCGCCCAAAGCGTCGGCAACCGGTCGCAACAGGCTTTGGGTGATGCGGGCGGTCTCAGCCAGTTCGGGGTCAACCTCGTCACGCTTCAGCCCGGTGATCTGTCCAGTCTGCGCCACTGGCACACGGAACAGGATGAGTTTCTGATGGTGACCAGCGGCGCGCTGACCCTTGTCGACGACCAAGGCGAGACGCCGCTCGGTGTCGGTGATTGTGCCGCCTTCCCGGCAGGGGATGCAAATGGCCATCATCTGGTCAACACATCAGATGCCCCCGGCACGTTTCTGGTGGTGGGCACACGCACACCGACCGAAACGGGCTACTATTCCGACCTTGATATGATGGTGAAGGTCGACAAGGGGGCTTTTGTTTTTACACGCCGCGATGGCAGCCCGATGCCGGAGGATACGCAGGATGAGTGACTTTTCCTACAAGGTCGATGCCGACGGCGTCGCGATGATTGTCTGGGATGCCCGGGACAAATCCATGAATGTTCTGACGCGCGAAGCCTATGCGCTGGTCGATGATTATATCGACCGGGCACTGGCCGATGACGCGGTCAGGGGCATCGTCATCACCTCGGCGAAAAAGGATTTTGCCGGCGGCATGGACCTGAATATTCTGGCCAGACTGAGGGCCGAGGCGGGCGATGCACCCGCACAGGCGCTTTTTGACTTCACCATGAACGGCCACCGCGTACTCAGAAAACTGGAACGCGCCGGGATGGATGCCAAGACCAACAAGGGCGGCAAGCCCGTGGCCTGCGCCATCAACGGCACATGCGCAGGCATCGGAACCGAAATCGCGCTGGCCTGCCACCGCCGCTTCATGACCGACAATCCCCGCGCACGGATCGGCCTGCCCGAAATTCTGCTGGGGCTCTTCCCCGGCGGTGGCGGCACAACCCGCTACAGCCGCATGGTCGGTGCAATGGCCGCCGCACCCGTCCTGCTCGAGGGGCGGTTGCTGGACCCGGTCAGGGCAAAGGGCGCCAGCCTGATTGATGAGGTCGTGCCCGCCGATGATCTGGTCGAAACCGCGCGGCAATGGGTGCTGAACGCCACCGATGCCGACATCGTCAAACCCTGGGATCAGAAGGGTTACAAAATGCCGGGCGGCGCGCCCTATCACCCGGCGGGTTTTCCCACCTTCATCGGGGCATCCGCCATGGTGAACGGCCGGACACAGGGTGTCTATCCCGCCGCGCAGGCGCTTTTGTCCGCGGTCTACGAAGGCGCGCTTGTCCCCTTTGACACCGCGCTCAGGATCGAGGCGCGCTGGTTCACGCATGTCCTGATGGACCCGACCTCATCGGCAATGATCAAATCGCTATTCGTCAACAAGCAGGCGCTCGAGAAAGGCGCGGCGCGCGCTGCCGATATTCCCGACCAATCCGTCCGCCGCCTTGGTGTGATCGGGGCCGGCATGATGGGTGCGGGCATCGCCTATGTCGCGGCCAATGCCGGTATCGAGGTCGTGCTCCTGGACACCGATCAGGCGGCTGCCGCGCGGGGCAAGGCGCATGCGGAATCGATCCTCGACAAGGGTATCGCCCGCAAGAAAATCACCGCCGAGCACAAGGACGCAGTGCTCGCGCGGATCCTGCCGACGACCTCTTATGAAGATCTTTCGGGGGCCGACCTGATCGTCGAAGCCGTGTTCGAGGACGCCGCGATCAAGGCCGAGGTCACGAAACGCATCGGCAGCGTGACCGGTGATGAGTGCATCATCGCCACCAACACCTCGACCCTGCCCATCACCGAACTGGCCGCCGCCAGCCCCCGCCCGGTCGATTTCGTGGGCATCCACTTCTTTTCACCGGTCGACAAGATGAACCTAGTCGAAATCATCCGCGGGCGCGACACCGGTAACCGCGCCGTGGCCAAGGCGCTGGATTTCGTCCGACAGATCAGAAAAACCCCCATCGTCGTGAATGATGCACGCTTCTTCTATGCCAATCGCTGCATTCTGCCCTATGTGAACGAGGGCATCCGCATGGTCGCCGAAGGGGTTGCGCCCGCGCTGATCGAAAACGCCGCCAAGATGGCCGGCATGCCGCTAGGTCCGCTCCAACTGGTCGACGAGACATCGATTGATCTGGGTGCCCGGATCGCGCGCGCGACCAAGGCAGCCATGGGCGACGCTTATCCCGATGATGCACCGGACGAGGTCTTTTTCCGCTTCGAGGAAGCAGGTCGCCTGGGCCGTAAATCGGGCGCGGGTTTTTACGATTACGACGATAAGAATAAGCGCACCGGGCTCTGGCCGGGCCTCGCCGATTTCTATCCGCCCGCCGAAGTTCAGCCCGACGTGACCGAGGTTCAGCACCGACTGCTCTATGTTCAGTCGCTCGAAGCTGTGCGCGCGCTGCAGGATGGCGTCCTGACCGATATCCGCGAAGGCGATGTCGGTGCGATCCTGGGCTGGGGCTTTGCCCCCTGGTCAGGCGGACCGTTCAACTGGCTTGACCGGATCGGCGCAGGCCCTGCCGCAGAACGGGCACGGGAACTGGCCGATCGATATGGCCCCCGTTTTGACCCGCCTGCCCTGCTTGACGAACTGGCCAATCAGGAAAACGGTTTCTATGATCGCTTCGCCGCGTCTCAGGCAGCCTGAAGCAGGGGGTACAGACAACCGCAATAGCGACCGCAACATGCAAAAATCGCAGGGCGATTAACCCTGCGATCTTAAATTTATGCAAATGATTTAGTGGGCCTGAGGTGCAATGGCATGCATCAGGACAAAGGTCTCATCACCGCTCAGCTTGGGGCAATCCTCGAACAGGCCGGGCGCCTCTTCGGGTTGGTCCGACAGCAAATCGGCAATCGACGTGACGCCGCGCGCCGCATCGCCCGGACAAAAAAGCGTCGCACCGCCTTCGACCATGATGGCCTCATCCGATCCCAGATCCAGCTGCACGACCTCGACCGGGTGCAACGGCTCGACCTGGGTAATCCCGGCAAAACCGACCAGATCAACCGCCTGAACCATGACCGTATGCAAACCGAACAGGTCAAACACATCGTCGCTTTCGAACAGGATGAACTGTTCCGGCAGCAGGGTCATCACCTGATTGTTGCCCAAAAGACCGGCCGGAACATGTACCGGCACAAGGCTGGGCGGGCAGGACCGGTTGCCGGTCCAGAGCGGGCTGCGGCGAATGCCTGCCACTTCGACCCATTCTTCGTCAAAATTCATGACCCAATCGCCGGGACGCAGCGTTTCAACGGGACGCCAACCTGTTAACGTGGCGACCTCTGTCGTGGCGACAATGCCGCCTGCTTCTCCGTTGAAGCAATTTGCGCTTTCAAGATCTTCCGCCCATTGCGATCCCCCCCAGGATGTTGCTTCGGCGGCTCCGAAAACCTTGGTTTTCAGGCCAAACATGGTCATGGTTCCTTTCGTTGCCATTCGGTTGCAGACACAGGCACGCTGGCAAGTCCACGGGGCGCTCGCATGAAAAGAATAAGGTCATTTCAAGACAAATTTGCGGTATCGCTGCCGATCCGATGCCCGACAGGCAGTTGCACACCTGATCCGGGATCAGAAAGAATAGCCAAAGCGCCGGATATCCTCGGCACAGATTTCGGCCACGAACCGCTGATCGTCAAAACTGTAGGCCTCGCGATAGTCAAGGCTGCGGTCTGACCGGTTTTCGTGCGGCACAGGACCGATGGGAATGCCCAGCACCTTTTCCAGCCGCTCCACATCGCTGTCGATGCTTTCCAGCCGCAGGAACATGTCGCATCTTTCCACCCGCTTGCGGTCGGTGACATAGTGGCTATACGGCATGGCACGCATTGACATCGACACCGCCGGATGGCGAATGAAATCCTGAAAACTCAGCGCCTTGGCTTGTGTCACCGCGACGTGCTCAAAATCCTGATCCTTCAGCCAGTGGTAATAGCTGACCATCCGGTCCCATGGGTTGCGCACGATGGTAAAGACAAAGAAATCGTTGATCTCTTCTTCGTCGAGCAGGCCATAGAGGTCGATCAGCCGGGAATGCTTCCACAACCGGCCCGAGGATTTTATCCCCCTGACACGATGGCGCCGCCGCCGTGCCTTGGGCGTATCGCCCAGCATGATGTCATCCTTCATCGCCCGGCGCTCCAGCGCCAGCGCCAGCGACGTGCCTCCGGTCTTCGGAATATGCACAAAGATGAAATTTCGGCCCCGCGACGCGTACATGCCCGCACCCTAGCCACGCGGTGGCACCATCGCCAGCCTTCAGACCGTCACGTCGCCCGATCGCAGCGCCAGTATGGCCCCCGCGACAACAATCAGCACCATGCCCAGCACCTCGCGCGGCTCGATCGGGTCCTGCCAGATCAGATAGGAAAAAAGCCCGGCAAAAATCAGAAGCGAATATTCAAACACGGCAACATAGGATGATTCCGCTGTCTGATAGGCCAGCGTGATCAGCCCCACACCCGTCAGCGCGGTGACCGCCTGCAACACCGTCAGCCACAGGAAGGTCGCGTTCACGGGCCCCCAGGGCCGGCTCAGGAACCCATCGCCGGGCGCGATGAATGTCACGATCAACGCAACGCTGCCCGATCCGATCAGAAGCGCGATGAAAAAACCCGCCTGCAGCGTCATCGTCCTTTCGTTGGCGCACAGGTGATGCGTCGTCACCGCGCCCATGGCATATAACGCGCCACCCAGCACCGGCAGCAGCACCGTCAGTTCAAAACCGGATTGCCACGGCGCCAGCATGATCAGCGATCCGCCAAAGCCCAGAATGACCGCGCTGATGCGCCACAGCCCGATCCTGACACCAAAAAGCATGACCGAAATCAGCACGACGAATATCGGAGAGGTGAAAAGACCCGCCGCCACCTGGCTGACCGGCAGAAAGCCCAGCGCGCCGAAATAGCAGAACATGGATGCCGCCACCAGCATGCTGCGCAGCGCCACCGCGCGCATATTCAGGGGCGTCAGAGACATGCGCCAGACCGCCGCCAGCGCCAGCACCACACCCAGCCCCATTGCGGCGCGCATGGCGTGAAACTGCCACAGCCCGCCATGGCGCGCGATGACCACGACGAAATTGTCGCTAAAGCCGATCACGGCCATTGCCAGCAGGACATAGCCCGCCGCAGTCAGTATGGGATTTGCCGTTTTGATCAGATAACCCTCCGCCAGATCAGCTATTTGCAAACAATGAATCGCTGGACAATAGTGAATTCTGTCAACAAGACTGGCGCCGCTGAACAGGGAGAGAGACGATGGGTTGGATGCGCGACGAATCCGGGCTGGACAAGACAGCGGCAAACCATGTGGCGCTGACGCCCCTGTCGCATCTCAGACGTGCTGCCGGGCTTTTTGCCGACAGGGACGCGCTGGTGCAGGGCGACCGGCGCTACACCTATCGCCAGTATCACGACCGGGTAAGCAGGCTGGCCTCGGCGCTCAGTTCGGCAGGGATCGGATCGGGCGATGTTGTCGCCACGATCATCCCCAATGTCATCGCCCAGGCCGAGGCACATTTCGGCGTGCCCGCCTGCGGCGCGGTGCTCAATACCATCAACACCCGTCTCGATGTCTCGACCATCGCCTATATCCTCGACCACGGAGAGGCCAAGTTGATCATGGTTGACACCCAGTTCCTCGAGGTGGCCGAGGCCGCCATTGCCGCGATGGAGGGCCCGGCCCCCCGGATTATCGAGGTTGAAGACAGTGCCTCAGGTTATCCCGCCAGCGGTCGGCACACGGAATACGAAGCATTTATTGCCGCCGCTTCCCCGGATTTCGACTGGATTCTGCCCACGGATGAATGGGAAAGTATCTCGCTCAATTATACCTCCGGCACCACCGGTCGGCCCAAGGGCGTGGTGTGCCACCATCGCGGCGCCTATCTGATGACCATCGGCACCGCCGTGGAGTGGCAGCTGGGCGAAGAGATCCGCTATATCGCCATCGTGCCGCTTTTTCACTGCAATGGCTGGAACCATACATGGATGCTGCCGATTTTCGGTGGCACATGGGTGGCCTGCCGCGATATTTCCGCAAAAGCGATTTTCGATGCTATCGCCGACGAGGGCGTCAACCGCTTTGGCGGCGCGCCCATCGTGCTGAACCTTCTGGTCAATGCCCGCGACGAGGATCGCCGTGCGTTCGATCACACTGTGCGTGTCCTGACCGCCGGCGCGCCGCCCGCGCCAGCGATCCTCGAAGGCATGTCCAAGATGGGCTTTGTCGTGATGCAGGCCTATGGGCTGACTGAAACCTACGGTCATGTCACCGAATGCATGTGGAAACCCGAATGGGATGACCTGCCCATGGATGAAAAAGCCGCGATCATGGCGCGGCAGGGCATCGGATTTCCCATCCTCGAGGATGTGAAGGTCGTCGACAGCGCCAACAATCAGATCACTATGGACGGTGTTGCCCAGGGTGAGATCGTGATGCGCGGCAACACCGTGATGAAAGGCTATCTGAAGAACCCCGAGGCCACGGCAGAGGCTTTTGCCGGTGGTTATTTCCACTCCGGCGATATCGCGGTGCAGCACCCCGATGGCTATGTCCAGATCGCCGACCGCGCCAAAGACATCATCATCTCGGGCGGCGAGAATATCTCTTCGGTCGAGGTTGAGGGCGTGCTGATGGCACATCCTGCCGTCTCGCTCTGTGCAGTTGTGGCCAAACCCGATGACAAATGGGGCGAGGTGCCTTGCGCCTTTGTTGAACTCAAGGATGGCACCAGTGCCGACGAAGCGGAACTGATCGCCTTTGTCCGCGAACGGCTGGCCGGGTTTAAAACCCCGAAAAAGGTTGTCTTTCAGGAATTGCCCAAAACCTCGACCGGCAAGATCCAGAAATTCGAACTGCGCGGGCTGGCCAAAGCGCTCTGAGCGTCGGCCCCCGCATTCGGGGCCGGCCCACCTGGCCCCTTGGGTTATTGCCGCAACGCGGCCCAGCCGCTATAATCGCGCAAATAAACAATAATCCGGGCAAAACGCCGCGATGACGGCCCTTCGAGAATATGACCGGCTGGAAAGCACAGGGGTCTGGCGGGAATCGCCCGAGGCCCAGCGCCGTGATGTGGTGGTGGGCTTTGGCCGCAACACGCTGGTCATCTCAGACGTCAATGGCGGCCCGCTTTCGCATTGGTCACTGCCTGCGGTCGTCCGCCTGACCAAGGGGGCCGGCCCCGCTGAATACGCCCCCGACATGTCCGCCGCAGAAACGCTCGAAATCTCAGAGCCCGAGATGATCGAGGCGCTGGACCGGGTTCTCAGGGTGATCAAATCCCGTCGACCCCGGCCCGGCCGGCTCAGGATACTGGCGTTTTCCAGCATCGTTTTCGCCGCGACATGGTTCGGCGTCTTTGTCATGCCGGCCCAGGTGGTCAGTCACACGCTTGCCATCCTGCCGCAGGTCAAACGCAGCGAAATCGGTCAGCGCCTGCTGGGCGATATCGAAACCCTTTCGGGCGTCATCTGCGAAGGCAACGATACCGATCCCATTCTTGCGCGCCTCCACAGGCGGCTCGTGGCCGGGGATATCGGCGGCATCCGTGTTCTGCGCTCGAACAGGCCACGCTCGATGTCGCTGCCGGGCGGGCTGGTTCTGGCCAGCCGTGGCCTGATCGAAGATTACGAAGGGCCCGAGGTTCTGGCCGGATACGTTATCGCCGAAACGCTGCGCAGCACTGCCAATGACCCGATGCGCGATTTGTTGAATTTTGCCGGGCTGACGGCCACGTTCCGCCTTCTGACCACCGGCAACATGAACCCTGAGATCCTGCGCAGCTATGCCGAAATCCTGCTGACCGAGGTTCCCGATCCGCTAAACTCGGAAACGCTGATCGCGGCATTTGACAAGGCGCGGGTGCGCTCAACGCCCTTTGCCTATGCGCTGGATATATCGGGCGAGGCGACGCTGCCCCTGATCGAGGGAGATCCGCTCAGAGGTCAGCTCGCCCAGCCGCTGATGCCCGATTCCGACTGGGTCCAGCTGCAGGATATCTGCTCTATTTCCTGATCTTGGCGGTCCGGAACCCGGCTGATTTCAGCTGGCTGACAATCGCGTTCAGCCCCGTCTTGCCAGCAAAGGGTCCGGCCACCACGATCTGCACCGGCTGCCCCTTATAGGTCGTCGCGCCAACTTTGACCGGCAACCCCATGGCGCGGATCGCGGCAATCGCCGCATCGGCCGAGGCCTTGTTGCCGAACATGCCCGCCTGGACATAGCTCGCCTTGGCCACCGACTTTGCGGGCGGTGTCTTGGTCGATGTGACCACATTCGCCTTCTTCTTGACCGTCTCTTTCTTGGGTGCCTTGGCCCGGATGGCCGTCTGCTGAACGCCACCGACAACCACGGTCTCAAACTCGGCCCCTGCGGCCTTCAGCGCCGCCACCTGATCGGCATAGTTCACATACGGGTATTTGAGATAGGCATATTTCAGCGTCACATCTTCGCCCGAGGCCCGGTCAACCAGCCGCCGTGGCACGGTATTTGTCCAGACAAGGCTGGTCTGAATGGCACCATCCAGCGTGCCGATACCGCGATGCGGGTTCAGCCGCCCGTCCTCCCAGACAGGGCGATAGCCCTCGGGGATGATCACGGGTGCGGCTTCGGCCACCGGATAGGTACCGTCATTCAGCCGACCGTTACGAATGCCACGCACCATGTCCGACGGATGGATCGCCTGCGGCCCGCAGCGCACCGGCCGGCCCTGATTGACGATCGGGCGCGGGGTGCCGCCGGTATTGCACATGGCAACATCCACCCCCCGCACCGGATTGATCACCGGATTGACCACGCGCGGCTGGCGGATCACCGGATTGGCCACCACCACCGGATCAATCCGCAATGCGCGCGGTTCTTCCTTGGCGGCGGGAATGCGGTTGGCCAGAACAACCGGCGTCTTTTTCGGGGTCACCTTGGGCGTCACCACCCGGGTCGATGCCACCTTGGCTGTGGTTTCCTTTGGCGTGCCGGTGGGCGGGTTCAGCGGGACTGCCCCGGCAACCTGCGTTGGCGTGGCCCCACAGAGAACCGTACGGTTACGCGCGACGCGCGGTACCCATTGTACGTTGCCGCCAAAGCCCGCGCGGATAAAGATGCAGCCCCGGCTGTCGACATATTGCTTGCCCGTATAGCTGGCCGGTGGAATCTCCGCCGGTGTCGGCATGTCCCGCATGCTTTGCGCATTCGCGCCCGCCACGGTTCCCACCACTGCCGCAGTCACGGCCACTGCTCGCCAAAAATCGATCATGTCTTGCCCCCGCATGTTGGGGCAATTCTGAGTGAACCGGCGCGGTGTGTAAAGCAGTAATTAGCTTATTTAGTACCAAACATGCGATCACCCGCATCACCTAGCCCTGGAACAATATATCCATGGTCATTGAGATATTTATCCACAGATGCTGTGACAATCGGCACGTCAGGATGGGCTTCTTTCATCCGTTTTATGCCCTCAGGCGCGGCCAGCAGGCACAGGAATCGGATATTCCTCGCACCGGCCTCTTTCAGCAGATCAATCGCCGCGACGGATGAATTTCCGGTCGCCAGCATCGGGTCAACCGCGATCACCAGACGGTCATCAATCGCCTCGGGCACCTTGAAATAATACTGGACGGGCTTCAGCGTTTCCTCGTCGCGATAAAGCCCGACAAAACCGACCCTCGCCGAAGGGATCAGCTCCAGCACCCCGTCCAGCAACCCGTTGCCCGCACGCAGGATCGAGATCAGCGCCAGTTTCTTGCCTGCAAGAACCGGCGCCTCCATCGGCTCCAGCGGGGTTTCGATGGTCTTTGTATCCATCGGCAACTCGCGCGTGATCTCATAGGCCAGGAACTGCGAAATCTCGCGCAACAGCTGGCGAAACAGCGCGGTCGGCGTGTCTTTCTGGCGCATCAGCGTCAGTTTGTGCTGCACCAGCGGATGATCGACAATCGTCAGATGTTCGCTCATGTTTTCTCCCCCAGGGTTTCAAGCTTTGCCGCGCGCGTCGCATCATCGCAAAACGCGGCCTTCATCGCCATGATGTTGATGTCGCGGAACACCGCCTCGTCCCAGTCAAAGGTCTCGGCCAGGCGTTCATACTCACCGGCAAGTGTCGTGTGGAAAAACGGCGGATCATCGGTCGAGATGCTCAGCGAAACGCCACGTTCGTAAAAGGTGTTGATCGGATGCAATGGCCAGTCGGGAAAGACGCCCAGGCTGATATTCGACCCCGGACAAATCTCCAGATGCACACCCCGCCGGGCCAGTTCCTCGACCCACGCGGGATCCTCGATCGAGCGTACGCCATGGCCCACCCGCGCCACACCCAGATCATTGACCGCGTCGCGCACCGACTCGGGCCCGCCCCATTCGCCCGCATGCGCCGTCAGGTGCAGACCGGCCTCGCGCGCCATGTCGAAACTATAGGCAAAATCACCCAGCTTTCCGGCCATCTCGTCACCGCCGATGCCAAAGCCCACGATGAAATCACCCATGGTCTCGGCGGCGCAGCGCGCGGCGGTCCTGGCCTGTTCCGGGCCGAAATGGCGGATGCAGGTCACCACGCCCTTCAACGTGACACCGTCGCGCGCCTCGGCCTCGCTGGCGGCCTCGGTGATCGCGGCCAGATATTCCCGCCATGCCCCCAGATCGCCCTTGCCGCAGAAATCGGGCGACAGGAAGGTCTCGCCATAGATCACGCCATTCGCCGCGCTTTCCTCCAGCACTGCCAGCGTCAGACGGCGGAAATCCTCGGGCGAGGTCAGCACCGTGCAGGCGGCCTCGTAAACCTTCAGGAAATGATCGAAGCCTTGGTATTTATACGACCCGTCGGCGTTGAATATCCCGCCCAGATCAACGCCCTTCTCGCGCGCCAGACCGGCGATGAATGCCGGGGGCGCCGCGCCTTCCAGATGCAGGTGCAGTTCGGTTTTCGGTATTGACGCAAAACTCATAAAAAGGATTTTCCCGGCGGTGTGGAGGCAATGTTCAGATGATCGGCGATACTGGCAGCTACATCGGAAAACATGACAGGTCCAACAGGTTTTTCCCCCGCGCCCCAGGCCACAACCGGCACGTTTTCGCGGGTATGATCGGTGCCGCGCCACGTGGGGTCATTGCCGTGATCGGCGGTGAAAATCGCCAGATCACCTGCGCCCAGCGTCGCCAGAAATTCGGGCACCCGGCTGTCGAACCATTCCAGCGCCCGCGCATAACCCGCAACATCGCGCTGATGACCGTATAGCGTGTCGAACTCCACGAAATTGGCGAATACCAGATCGCCCTCCTCGGCCTCGCGCCCCAGATCGACAAGGTGGTCGAAAAGGCCCGCATCGCCGCCGCCTTTGCGCAACGTGCTGATCCCCTGCATCGAGAATATGTCGCCGATCTTGCCCACGCCATGCACCTTGCCACCGGCATCCTGCACCCAGTCACAAAGCGTCGGCGCCGGTGGCGCAATGGCAAAGTCGCGCCGGTTGCCCGTGCGCTGAAAACCGGCCTTGGCATCACCCACAAATGGCCGCGCGATCACCCGCCCCACCTTCATATCGTGCAGCATCGGCGCAACGCCCCGGCAGAGGTCCAGCAAACGCTCCAACCCGAAAACCTCTTCATGCGCGGCAATCTGAAAGACGCTGTCGGCGGAAGTATAGCAAATCGGCCAGCCATCCTGCATATGCGCCGGGCCGAATTCTTCGATCACCGGAATGCCCGAGGCATGCGCATTGCCATGGATGCCGTCCGTCCCTGCAATCCGGCAAACCTCGGCCACGACGTGATCGGGAAATGCCGGTTTGCTGTCGGGGAAATAATGCCAGTCCCATGGCACCGGCACACCCGCCAGTTCCCAGTGGCCCGAGGGCGTGTCCTTGCCGCGCGAGATTTCCTCGGCCACACCCCAAAGGCCCGCAGGACGCGCGACAAAGCCCGGCGGATGCCCGCCCTTCAGACCAATGGCCGCCCCCAGACCCAGCGCATCGAGATGCGGCATCTTCAGCGGGCCTTTGCGCCCATGATCGGCACGCCCCGCCGCAGCCTCGCGCGCGATATGGCCCAGCGTGTTGGCCCCGGCATCGCCGAAATCGGCAGCATCGGCGGCATGGCCGCATCCCACCGAATCCAGAACGATCAGAAACGCCCGTGCCATTCAGCCGATCCTGTCCATGATCAGCGGCGCGGATGCCGGTGCATGGCCCGACAGCCGGTATGCCGCCCGGACGCGCGCGGCGACCTGATGGGCCGCGTCCTGGCTTTGGGCATGGATCAGCGCCAGCGGCCTTTCCGCGCCGACGGCGTCGCCCGGCCCGGCAAGCGCGCTCAGACCGACGGCAGGGTGCACCCTGTCGGTTTCGACCCGCCGTCCGCCACCCAGATCGAGCACCGCCTCGCCCAGTTCGCGCATGTCTACGCTCTCGACATGGCCCGGCTGATCGGGTCCGACCTCCATCACCACTGGCGCCGCGGGCAGGCGGTCGGCCCAATTCTCCAGAAAATCCGGCGGCCCGCCCTGCGCCTCTACCATCTGGCCAAAACGCTCTGCCGCTGCGCCTGTGTCCAGATGATGGCGTATCGTTTCCGCCCCCGCCACCGGCGACGGGGCAAGCCCCCCCAGATGCAAAAGCTCACCACCCAGCGCCACGGTCACGTCGCGCAGGCGGGGCTCTCTATCCGGCTGGGTCAGGCAGCGCATCGCCGCCATCACCTCAAGCGCATTGCCCGCCGCCGAGGCCAGTGGCGCGGACATATCCGTGATCAGCGTCCGGCAGGGGCATCCCGCGTCATTGGCGGTGTCGGTCAGCGACTGCGCCAGCGCCAGCGCGTCCTCTTGCGTCGTCATGAACGCCCCCGATCCGCATTTGACATCCAGCACAAGCCCCTCCAGCCCCGCCGCGAGCTTCTTGGACAGGATCGAGGCGGTGATCAGCGTGATACAGTCGACCGTGCCAGTGACGTCACGAATGGCATAAAGCCGCCGGTCCGCCGGGGCCAGTTCCGCCGTCGCGCCCGCGATGACACAGCCCAGCGCCGCAACCTGTTGGGCCAGCGCAGCACGGTCCAGCTCCGTTCGGAAACCGGGAATGGCCTCCAGCTTGTCCAGCGTGCCGCCGGTGTGCCCGAGGCCACGGCCCGAAACCATCGGCACATAGGCCCCGGCCACGGCCAGCGCCGGGGCAAGGACAAGCGATACCGGGTCGCCAACACCACCTGTCGAATGCTTGTCCAGAACAGGGCCGGGTAAATCCCAGCGATGCACATGGCCGCTGTCGCGCATCGCCTCTGTCAGACGCGCCGCACCACCCGGCCCCAGCCCCGACAGACAGACGCCCATGGCAAACGCTCCGGCCTGAGCATCGGTGACCTCTCCGCTGGCCAGCGCGTCGGCAAACCACCGGATTTCCGCCGCGTTCAGCGCCGTGCCATGGCGCAACCGGGACAGGATGTCAGGCGCGTTCATCGGGATCAGGCCCCGTCCATATGGTCCTGCGAAAACGCCCCCGGCAGCAGCTCGGCCACGGTCATGCTCACGGCATCACCCTGCAGGTTATAGAGCGTAACGCGCATATCCGGCGCGGCGAATTCGGCGATTTTCTGACGGCAGCCGCCGCAGGGCGGTACCGGATCGGGGCTGTCGGCGATGACGGCCATTTCGACGATCTCGCGCTGACCGGCGGCGCACATTGCCGCGATAGCGCCCGCTTCGGCGCAGGTGCCTTCGGGATAGGCGACATTCTCGACATTACAGCCGGTAAAGACAGTACCGTCAGGCGTCTTCAGCGCCGCGCCCACGTGAAATTTCGAATAGGGTGCATAGGCGTTTCGGGATACCTGCTCTGCCCGGTCGCGCAAATTCATCCACAACCCCTCCTGTTGAGTGCAGGATCAGTCTGAAGCGCCGGGCACCCGGTTGCAAGCGGTTGTTGATCTGCTACCGGCGACGGTCGCGGCGCGACGACATCGGCTGGAACGCGACGCCGACATGGGCCTCGCAATAGGGTTTGCCCGTCTGCACCGGCAGGCCGCAAAACCAGAAATCCGCCGTCGCCGGATCGCCCACCGGCCATTTGCAGGTGCGCTCGGTCAGTTCCATCAACGAGATTTTCTTGGCCTTCTTTTCGATCTCGTTGACCTTGGCCAGCGCCTCGGGCGAGATCTCATTGGCCGATGGCTGCGGGGGCAGCGGCTGTCCCGCCGGCACGATCAGCCGACGCGGCGGGATCGGCTTGGCCGGTTCCGCCGGGGCCGCCGCCGGGGCGGTTTCGGCGCGGGCGCGCGGTTTGGCCGTTTCGGCGGGCTTATCCTTGGCCGGGGCCTTGCCCGCACCCCCGGTGCGGTTCGACAATCCCAGACGATGCACCTTGCCGATCACCGCATTGCGGGTCACGCCGCCAAGTTCCTTGGCGATCTGAGAGGCCGATTTCCCCTCGCCCCACATGGTTTTCAGTGTTTCAACACGCTCGTCAGTCCAGGACATTCACTTGCTCCGATACTCCAAGTTCAGTCTTTTATCGCCTTTGGCATCAGAGGACCAGCCTGATCTGGGGATAATTTGCGCGATCCGCCGGTTTAATCCCCCCGCGCCATGCGCTAGAGGCAGGCATATGTCAGCAGAGCGGAACACGCATAATCACCACAGTATCGGCATGCGCCGGTTTGGCCGGGTCAACTGGCTGGGCACCTATACGCTGGTCGCGCGAGAGACACGTCGCTATCTGGGGGTCTGGACACAGACGCTCTTGGCGCCGCTGGTCACCGCGGCGCTGTTCCTCCTGATCTTCAACCTCGCCATCGGCGCCCGGCGGGGCGAGGTGATGGGCGTGCCCTTCATCCAGTTTCTGGCCCCCGGCATCCTGATGATGACGGTGATGCAGAACGCATTCGCCAATACCTCGTCCTCGATCGTCGTGGCCAAGGTTCAGGGCAATATCGTCGACACGCTGATGCCGCCGCTCTCGCCCTGGGAACTGGTGACGGGGTTCATTGGCGGCGCGGTCGGACGGGGCGTGATCATCGCGGCCATTGTGACCGCCTTCATGATGGCGGTGACGGGTATCCGCGTGGCGCACCCGCTCTGGATGGCGGTTTTTGTGGTTCTGGGCAGCGTCACGCTGGGCGGTCTTGGGATCGTCGCGGCCATCTATGCCCGCAAGTTTGATCAGATGGCGGCAATCACCAATTTCGTCATCACGCCGCTCTCATTCCTGTCGGGCACGTTCTATTCGGTGGCGAACCTGCCGCCGATAATGCAGCTGCTGACCCATTGGAACCCCATTTTCTACCTGATTGACGGGGTACGGTTCGGCATGATCGGCGCCTCTGACAGTTCGCCCTGGCTGGGGCTTGGCGTGTCGCTGGGGGTCAGCGTCGCGGTACTCATGCTTTGTTGGTACTGGTTTCGCACCGGTTACCGGATCAAGGCCTGAGACGGGTTCAGGGGGCGTTGCCCCCTCGCACGCTGACGCGCGCTCACCCCGAAGGTATTTCAGGAACAATGAAAGTCAGCGGTCAGGCGGGCCGGAGGGGTCGCCAGCGCTGACGGATATCCTGCCCGAGCGGGCGGCAGTCGATCCGTTCGAAACGGGGCAGGTGCGACAGTTCATGGCCCGCGAGCCCGGCGATGGCGGCGCGCCCGTCGCCGCCGATGGCCAGACCGGCCGTGTATAGCACGACCTCATCGACCAGCCCGGCATCAAGTAAGCTGGCCGCGAGCCTGCCCCCACCCTCGCAGAGGACGCGTGTCAGCCCGGCCCCGCCCAGCGCGGCCATCATGGCGCGCACGTCCAGGCCCTGCCCGTCAAGCGGGATGTCGAATGTGCGTGCACCGCGTTCCTGCCAGGCCGAGGCCGGGGCACCGGGGGCATGGCAGAGCCAGAGCGGCGGATCGCCCGCAGTTTGGGCCAGCCGGCCGGTTTCAGGCAGGTCCAGCCTTCGCGCGGCAACGATGCGCACCGGTTGATGCCCGATGCCAAGGTCGCGGACCGTGAGGTCGGGGTCGTCGGCGCGCGCCGTGCCGCCGCCCACCAGAACCGCGTCATGGCGTGCGCGCAGCAGATGCACATCGCGCCGGGCGTCCGGGCCGGTGATCCAGCGGCTTTCACCGCTGGCGGTGGCGATACGGCCATCAAGGCTTGTCGCCAGTTTGAGCGTGAGCCAGGGCCGCCCCTGCCGGATGCGGGTGAAAAAGCCCTGATGCGCCTCTTCGCCCTCGGCGGCGCAGACATGTTCCGTGACCGTGATACCGGCGGCGCGCAGCGCGGCATGTCCGCGCCCCGAGACCCGTGGATCGGGATCACTCGCCGCGGTCACGACCCGGGTGATACCGGCGGTGATCAGCGCCGTACTGCAGGGGGCGGTCTGGCCCTGATGCGCGCAGGGTTCGAGCGTGACATAAGCGGTGGCGCCGCGCGCGGCGGGCCCGGCCATGTCAAGCGCCATACGTTCGGCATGGGGTCTGCCGCCGGGCTGTGTCACGCCGCGCCCGACGAGACGACCGTCGCGCACGATCAGTGCCCCGACGGACGGGTTGGGCCAGCTCTGCCCGAGGCCGCGCGCGCCCAGTGTCAGCGCCGCGCGCATCCACCGTTCGTCGGCAGGGGCGCTCATGGCCTATTCTTCGGGCTGTTCGGGCGGGCGCAGTTCGGCGACAAATTCCTCGAAATCATCGGCGGCCTGAAAATTCTTGTAGACGCTGGCAAAGCGGACATAGGCCACCGTGTCGATACGGGCCAGCGCCTCCATCACGATCTCGCCGATCATCGACGACTGGATATCGGTCTCGCCCAGGCTTTCGAGGCGGCGCACGATGCCCGAGATCATCTGATCGATGCGTTCGGGATCGATCGGGCGTTTCTGCAGCGAGATGCGGATCGAGCGTTCCAGCTTGTCGCGGTCGAAATCCTCTCGCTTGCCGTTTGACTTGATGACCACCAGATCGCGCAGCTGGACGCGCTCGTAGGTGGTGAACCGCCCCGTGCAGGCGGGACAGAACCGGCGTCTACGAATGGCGACGTGATCTTCTGCCGGGCGTGAATCCTTGACCTGCGTATCCACATTCCCACAAAACGGGCAACGCATGAACTTCCCCTCTTACTGCCTGTCTGGGGGTTTCTCCCCCTTTATACGCATCTTCTATAGTCGATACCCGACAGATTGGGTAGTGGGGATCGGCCCCTACCGGATGTTGTTTTCGGGGGCCGTGCCTTCTGTGTCATAACCCGCCATCGGCGGCAGTGCAGTGGCGAAATTTAAGTGTTTGTTTACCAAACCTTATCCATGGGTAAGGTCAGGGTGGCAACCGGACCGGCAGCCCGGGTCAGGTCACGAGGCCCAGCTGGCGCGCGATGGTGGCGCTGTCGTAATAGTCGCGCCCTTCGACCACCATGCCGTCTTTGACCCGCATGACCGAGCAATAGCGCAGGTCCGCCCATTTGCCGGTGGGTGCGAAATCGCCAAGGCTCGAACGCAGGATGCCGGCATGGGTGCCGGTGTTGCGGAACTCGACCACGGCCCAGTTGCCGCAATCGCTGACGATCACGTTCTCGACCCGGCAATTGCCATCGGGAAAGGCCTCGCGCCAGCGTTCGTAATCATGCTTATAGGCGGCCTTGCCCGGCAGTTTCTCGCCGCGCGCCACATCCTCGAAATCGCAGTCATCGGCGATGACCTCGGCGCCGCGATCCGGGTCGCGCATGTCCCAGCTTTCGTGAAATTGTCTGACGACACGCTCCGTTTCCGTCATTTCCCTGCCCCTTTCCGGTTTCGTCACTGCGTGCAATCCTAGGCGGCATCCCAGACCCCGTAAACCGGGCGGGATTGCACAGGTGTCTTCGCCTTCCAACCGGTGGGGCCGGATTCCTGCGACAATCCGCTCGAAACGACACGCGATGTTTTCTGGACCTTGATCGGGAACAAAGGTAAACCCCGCCCGAACGGCACCGTATTCACGGGGCCACTGATTCCTGTGAATCAACAAATTGGGTTGAAATAAGGGAGAAACCTCCGTGTCCCACGCAGATGACCACCACGGCACCCGCAGAGATTTTCTCTATTATGCGACGGCCGGTGCCGGTGTTGTAACCGCCGGTGCCGCCACTTGGCCATTGATCAATCAGATGAACCCTTCGGCCGATGTTCAGGCCCTGTCGTCGATCCGTGTCGACATCTCGGAGATCGAGCCTGGCACGCAGCTGACGGTCAAGTTCCTGGGTAAACCGGTCTTTATCCGCCGTCGCACCGAGGCGGAAATCGAAGAGTCCCGTTCCGTGCCGATGGAAGATCTGCCCGACACGTTTTCGCGCAATCCCAATATCGCGGCCGATTCCGATGCGTCGGACATGAACCGCGCGATGGACGAGGCGGGCGAATGGCTGGTTCAGATCGGGGTCTGCACCCATCTGGGCTGTGTGCCGCTGAACGAGGCGGGTGACTATACGGCCGATGGTGTTGGCGGCTGGTTCTGCCCCTGCCACGGGTCGCATTACGACACGGCGGGCCGCATCCGCAAAGGGCCTGCACCCGAAAACCTGCATATACCCGTCGCCGCGTTCGTCGACGAAACAACGATCCAACTGGGATAAGGAAGAGCGCGATGTCCGGTATTCCGCACGACCATTACGAGCCCAAGACGAATTCTGAAAAGTGGCTGGCCAAACGCCTGCCCATCGTCGGGCTGCTTTATGACACATTGATGATCCCCACACCCAAGAACCTGAACTGGATGTGGATCTGGGGAATTGTCCTGACTTTCTGCCTTGCGTTGCAGATCATCACCGGCGTCGTGCTGGTGATGCATTACACGCCGCATGTCGACATGGCCTTTGCTTCGGTCGAGCATATCATGCGCAATGTCAATGGTGGTTACATGCTGCGCTATCTGCACATGAACGGCGCTTCGCTGTTCTTTATCGCGGTGTATGCGCATATCTTCCGCGGGCTTTACTATGGTTCGTACAAGGCACCGCGCGAGATCACGTGGATTATCGGCATGCTGATCTATCTCTTGATGATGGGCACGGCCTTTATGGGATACGTGCTGCCATGGGGTCAGATGTCATTCTGGGGTGCGACGGTGATCACCGGCCTCTTTGGGGCGATCCCGTTCATCGGGGAATCGATCCAGACATGGCTCTTGGGTGGTCCGTCGGTCGACAACGCGACGCTGAACCGCTTCTTCAGCCTGCACTACCTGTTGCCCTTCGTCATCGCCGGGCTTGTGGTCGTCCATATCTGGGCCTTCCATACCACCGGCAACAACAACCCGACCGGTGTCGAGGTGCGGCGCGCATCCAAGGCGGATGCCGAGAAGGATACGCTGCCATTCTGGCCTTACTTCGTGATCAAGGACCTGTTCGCGCTTGCCGTGATCATGGTAGTGTTCTTCGCAGTCGTGGGCTTCATGCCCAACTATCTGGGTCACCCCGATAACTATATCGAAGCCGATCCGCTGATCACGCCGGCGCAGATCGTGCCCGAATGGTACTTCCTGCCCTTCTATGCCATCCTGCGTGCCTTCACCAACGAGGTCTGGGTCGTGCAGTGGGCATCCTGGATCACCGGCGGTATCGTTGATGCCAAGTTCTTTGGCGTCGTGGCGATGTTCGGTTCGATCCTTGTGATGGCGCTGGTACCGTGGCTGGATACGTCCCGCGTACGCTCGGGCCGTTACCGCCCGATGTTCAAATGGTGGTTCTGGCTCTTGGGGCTGGATTTCATGGTGCTCATGTGGCTGGGTGCTCAGCCGGCCGAGGAACCCTATGCCACCATCGCCCTGATCGCATCGGCATACTGGTTCGCTTATTTCCTGGTCATCCTGCCGATACTGGGTGTGATCGAGAAACCGCTGACGCCGCCGGACACGATCGAAGAGGACTTCAACGCACATTATGGTGCCAAAGGCGCGGACGATACTGTCGTCACACCTGCGGAATAATCAGAAGGAATATGTTTCACATGCTCAGAACAATTGCTCTGACCGCCGCAATCGCCCTGGGACTGGGTTCCGGGGCGGCTTTCGCCGCCAAGGTGCCCGCCGGTGCTGTCACGAATATCGATTTTCCGTTTGACGGGATATTCGGCAGCTTCGACAAGAACCAGCTTCAGCGCGGCCTACAGGTCTATACCGAAGTCTGCGCCGCCTGCCACGGCCTGAAATACGTGCCCATCCGCACGCTGGCCGATAAGGGCGGTCCTGAGCTGCCCGAAGATCAGGTGCGTGCGTATGCCAAGTTCTACGAGGTGTTTGATGCCGACCTGGACGATTTCCGCGAAGCCAAGCCCACCGACAACTTTCCGGCGTCGCAGCTGGAAAACGCCCCCGATCTGAGCCTGATCGCCAAAGCGCGCGCAGGTTTCAGCGGCCCCTATGGGCTGGGTATCAACCAGTTCATCAACGGAATTGGCGGGGCAGAATATGTCGTCGCGATCCTGAACGGCTATACCGGCAAGGAGAAAGAAGAGGCCGGCGCGACGCTGTATGAGAATATCGCCTTTCCGGGTGGCTGGATCGCGATGGCACCACCACTGGATGATGATCTTGTCGAATATGCCGATGGCAGCCCGACCGAAGCCAAATACCTGGCAGAGGATACAGCCGCCTTTTTGATGTGGACAGCTGAGCCGCATCTGAACGGGCGCAAGCGCGTTGGTTTCCTGGCTGTCATTTTCCTGTCGGTTCTCGCCAGCCTGCTCTATCTGACGAACAAGCGTATCTGGGCGCCGCATAAGGGCAAGTATTCGGCCTGATCACCCACGCCGACCGAAATTCCCGGGGGGCGCTGCCATCAGGCGGCGCCCCTTGACGTTACAGCACCCCCTGCCGCCCCCGCCCCATCGTCGGGGCCTGATCCGATAATCCTTGGCAAAGTTTCACCGGGCAGGTAATCCCGCCCGACAAGGAGCACAGGCATGAGCATCAACACATTCGGACGGCTGTTTCAGGTCACGACATGGGGCGAAAGCCATGGCCCGGCACTGGGTGCGACGGTGGATGGCTGCCCGCCCGGCGTTCCGCTGGAACCCACGATGCTGCAGCACTGGCTGGACCGGCGCAAACCGGGCCAGAACAAGTTCACCACCCAGCGGCGTGAGGCTGATGAGGTCGAAATCCTGTCAGGCGTGTTCGAAGGGCAGACAACGGGCACACCCGTCCAGCTGATGATCCGCAACACCGATCAGCGTTCCAAGGATTATTCCGGGATCATGGACAAGTTTCGCCCGGGCCATGCCGATATCACCTATTGGCAGAAATACGGCATTCGCGACTATCGCGGCGGCGGGCGGTCTTCGGCGCGTGAAACCGCGGCGCGGGTCGCCGCAGGCGGGCTGGCGCGCGAAGCGATCCGCGCCCTTGCGCCCGCGATCACGATCACCGGCTACATGGTGCAAATGGGACCGCTGAGTATCGACCGTGACCGGTTCGACACCGATCAGATCGATCAGAACCCGTTCTGGTCGCCCGATGCGGCGGCGGCAGATATCTGGGCAGGCTATCTGGACGATCTGCGCAAATCCGGATCATCCGTGGGCGCGGTGATCGAGGTTCGGGCGCGTGGCGTGCCCGCCGGTCTCGGCGCGCCGGTCTATGGCAAGCTCGACACGGATCTGGCTGCCGCGATGATGTCGATCAACGCGGTCAAGGGCGTCGAGATTGGCGAAGGGATGGCCGCAGCGACCCTGACGGGCGAGGCCAATGCAGACGAGATCACGATGGGGCCGGACGGGCCCGAGTTCAGCTCGAACCATGCGGGTGGCATTCTGGGCGGCATCTCGACCGGTCAGGACATCGTCGTACGCTTCGCGGTCAAGCCGACCTCGTCAATCCTGACACCGCGCAAGACGATCACGAAATCCGGCGAGGCGACGGAAATTGTCACCAAGGGCCGCCACGATCCCTGCGTCGGCATCCGTGCCGTCCCGGTGGGTGAGGCGATGATGGCCTGCACCATCCTCGATCACCTGCTGCTGCATCGCGGACAGATCGGCGAAAACAGGGGCCGGATCGGCTGAACCCGCCTGCCGGGCCCCCGAGTGACCGGTTGAACGGGCCTGCCTGGGTGTTTCTGCGACAAATCGCACCGAATTTGCCCTGCGACGGGTTGTCTTGTCCATTGCCTGAGTGCATGAGCCACTCTAAAACAACGCGAGAACGAGTCCGCGCGAATGCGGACCATGTATTATTTGGAATCGGGAGCCTCTCTATGGCGGACGCAGCCGTTCACAGCCACGATCACGAAGACAATCGCGGGTTCTTTACCCGCTGGTTCATGTCAACGAACCACAAGGACATTGGTATCCTCTATCTGGTGACAGGGGCACTTGCCGGGTTCATCTCGGTCGCTTTCACCGTCTACATGCGCATGGAACTGATGGAGCCGGGTGTTCAGTACATGTGCCTGGAGGGCGCGCGGTTCTTTGTCGATGCCAGCGAGCCCTGCACACCAAACGGCCATCTCTGGAACGTTTTGGTAACGGGGCACGGCATCCTGATGATGTTCTTCGTTGTCATTCCGGCGCTATTCGGCGGATTCGGCAACTATTTCATGCCTTTGCATATCGGTGCCCCCGATATGGCATTCCCGCGCCTGAACAACCTTTCCTACTGGATGTATGTAGCAGGCACGGGGCTGGCGATCCTCTCGGTCTTTTCACCGGGCGGCAACGACCAGATGGGTTCGGGCGTGGGCTGGGTGCTTTACCCGCCGCTATCGGTCAACGAGGGCGGCATGTCGATGGATTTCGCCATCTTTGCCGTACACCTGTCGGGCGCGTCATCCATTCTGGGTGCGATCAACATGATCACCACCTTCCTGAACATGCGGGCACCGGGCATGACGCTGCACAAGGTGCCGCTTTTTGCGTGGTCGATCTTTGTCACGGCATGGCTGATCCTGCTGGCGCTGCCGGTTCTGGCAGGTGCGATCACCATGCTTTTGACCGACCGTAACTTCGGCACGACATTCTTTGATCCTGCCGGCGGTGGTGACCCGATCCTGTTCCAGCATATCCTCTGGTTCTTTGGCCACCCCGAGGTTTACATCGTGATCGTGCCGGCATTCGGCATTATCAGCCACGTGGTGTCGACCTTCTCGAAAAAGCCGATCTTTGGTTATCTGCCGATGGTCTATGCCATGGTCGCCATTGGCGCGCTGGGCTTTGTCGTCTGGGCACACCACATGTACACGGTTGGCATGAGCCTGAGTCAGCAATCCTATTTCATGCTGGCTACGATGGTGATCGCGGTACCGACGGGGATCAAGATCTTTAGCTGGATCGCCACGATCTGGGGCGGAACGGTCACGTTCCGCACACCGATGCTCTTTGCGATTGGCTTTATCTTCATCTTCACCGTCGGTGGTGTCACGGGCATCGTCCTGAGCCAGGCCGGGGTCGACCGGGTCTATCACGACACCTATTATGTGGTTGCGCATTTCCACTATGTGATGTCGCTGGGCGCGGTATTCGGTATCTTTGCCGGGGTCTATTACTGGATCGGCAAAATGTCGGGCCGGCAATATCCCGAATGGGCGGGCAAGCTGCATTTCTGGATGTTCTTCATCGGTGCCAACGTCACGTTTTTCCCGCAGCATTTCCTGGGCCGTCAGGGCATGCCACGGCGTTATATCGATTACCCTGAGGCCTTTGCCTACTGGAACAAGGTTTCGTCTTATGGCGCCTTCATCTCGTTTGCATCTTTCCTCTTGTTCATCGGAATCGTGATCTACACGATCCGGGCCGGACGCCGGGTTACGGATGATGCCTATTGGGGTGACACGCAAACGCTGGAATGGACGCTGCCGAACCCACCCCCCGAACATACGTTCGAGATCCTGCCAACTCAGGATCAGTGGGACACGCAAAAACACCACTGATGCCGTATCGGATCAGTCGCATGACTGGCAGGGCCCCGGACGAAAGTTCCGGGGCCTCGTCATTTCAGGAAGAGGCCGGGCTGCATCTGGTTCTGTGGCCGCACCGGTCGCTGACGCCATGGGGCTTTGTCATCTTTATCGGCGCGACCGCCGCGATGCTGGCGCTGCCGATGATGGCCCTGATCGGTACCGCCGCAGTGTGGGGGATACTGCCCTTTGCCGCCGTATCGCTGGGCGGCGTCTGGCTGGCGCTGCGGTCCAATGGCCGGGGCGGTGAACTGCATGAAGAGCTATGGCTGTCGCATGACCGGATTGCCGTCACCCGCCGCGCACCGGGCGAGGACGAACAACACTGGGAGGCCAACCCCTATTGGGTCAGGATCAAGCTGAGCGCCGAGGGCGGCCCGATCGAGAACTACCTGACGCTGGAAGGCGGTGGGCGCACCATCGAGCTGGGTGCGTTCCTGAGCCCGGAAGAGCGCGCAGCGTTATATCGTACGCTGAACGCCGAAATCAGCGCGAAGGCCGGGCGCGGCTAGGCCCGGGATTTGGCATGTTTCCGGTTGAGATGGGTTCGTTTCAGGCGCTGGCGCTAAGCTGATTCTTGACCATGGGGCCAACCACGCCGAAATCCATCCGGCCGGTATATTTGGACTTGAGCACGCCCATCACCTTGCCCATGTCGCGAATCGAATCGGCGCCCGATGTGGTGACCGCCTCGGTGATGGCCTTGGCCACCTCATCCTCGGACATCTTGCGCGGGAGAAAGGATTCAATGATGCGAATCTCCTCGCGCTCTTTCTCGGCAAGCTCAAGCCGCCCACCCTCTTCGTAGGTGCGCGCGCTTTCATTGCGCTGCTTTACCATTTTGCCGAGGATCGCCAGAATATCAGAGTCTTGCGGGCCGTCGGGATTGCCTGCGCCGCGCATGGCGATGGCCTGATCCTTGATCGCGGCATTGATCAGCCTCAGCGTCGAAAGCCGCGTCGCCTCTTTGCTCTTCATGGCCGATTTCATCGCATCGGTGATGCGTGTCTGCATGTCCATGTTCTGCCCGTCCTCTTCAGGGTTTGCGGACTCTGAAATTACCAGACCGGTCATCGGGCAGCAATATTTTGTTATTCACAGGGCTGTGGAAAGAACCCCCTGCGAATGGGCCGCAGATGGCTTGACCCTGTAGTGCCCAGACCATAGAAACCCGTCAATTTGCCGCCGGAGACCGCGATGAGCCAGCCCGTTCCCGAACAGCCGACCGCCTGCGTCGCCCTTGCCGACGGGACCTTGTTTTACGGTCGTGGATTTGGCGCCGAGGGCACAAAAACGGCCGAGCTTTGTTTCAACACGGCAATGACGGGTTATCAGGAAATCATGACCGATCCCTCTTATGCCGGGCAGGTCGTGACCTTTACCTTTCCCCATATCGGCAATGTCGGTGTGAACCCCGAGGATGACGAAACCGGCGAACCGGTGGCCGACGGCATGGTCGTCAAATGGGACCCGACCCTGCCGTCGAACTGGCGTTCGGCCGAGGCGCTTGGCCTCTGGCTGAAGGCGCGCGGGCGCATTGGTGTCGGCGGGATCGACACGCGGCGTCTGACACGTGCGATCCGTCGGCAGGGCGCGCCGCATGTGGCCATCAGCCACGATGCGACGGGCAAGTTTGACATCGAGGAACTGGTGCGCCGGGCGCGGGCCTTTCCGGGGCTCGAGGGGCTGGACCTGGCGCGCGAGGTGACCTGCGCGCAATCCTATCGCTGGGATGAAATGCGCTGGGCCTGGCCCGATGGATATGTCCGGCGCAGCGGTGCCGGACACAAGGTCGTGGCGATCGATTATGGCGCCAAGCGCAACATCCTGCGTTGTCTGGCATCTGCCGGCTGCGACGTGACGGTCCTGCCCGCCAGCGCCACGGCGGCGGACGTGCTGGCGCATGCGCCTGATGGGCTTTTTCTGTCGAACGGGCCGGGTGACCCTGCGGCGACGGGAGAATATGCGGTGCCCATGATCAACGAAGTGCTGGATCAGAGCGACATGCCCGTCTTTGGCATTTGCCTGGGACACCAGATGCTGGCGCTGGCGCTGGGCGCGAAAACCATCAAGATGAACCATGGCCATCACGGGGCCAACCATCCGGTCAAGGATCTTGAGACCGGCAAGGTCGAGATCACCTCGATGAACCATGGTTTTGCCGTCGACAGCCAGAGCCTGCCGGGCCACGTGGCCGAGACGCATGTGTCGCTTTTTGATGGATCGAACTGCGGTATCCGCATGCGCGACCGCCCGGTCTTTAGCGTGCAGTACCACCCCGAGGCCAGCCCCGGCCCGCAGGACAGCTATTACCTGTTCGAACGTTTTGCCGCCGCCATGCAGGCCCGGGCAGCGGCCTGAAATTAATCCGTTGTTAACGACGAATCTGCAGGGTTTCTCTGGTAACAAGAGGAGCCCTGGCGGCGATGCTGCATTGCCCGAACCCATCGCAATCCATCCCGCTTTGCCCGCGCGCGGTGATCGATACGCTGGTGCTGGACGATCTGCGGCAGGAGGGGATCGTTTCAGAGCACCGGATCGCGAATGCCCGACGCGAAGCGCGTGATCTTGGGGTGTCTGCCGCCGATCTGCTGAGCTTTTACGGCGAGGTTGACGAAGATATCGTCGGGCAGCGCACCGCCTGCCTGATGGGGCTCAAATGGTTGTCGGCAGGGGAATGCGCGCCCTGCCGCGAGACGCTGACCGTTCATGGCGCCCAGAATTGCCTGAACCTGCAGGCGCTGCCCCTTGCGCGGAAAAGCGGGAAACCGGCCTGGGCGGTGGCGGATGCCAACCGGATATCGGAACTGATCGATCAGTTCGGGCTGGATGTGCAGCGCACAGAGTTCTATCTGGCCGCCCCCGCCGTGATCGAAGCGGTGATTGAGGCCGAGGCCGCTGACCTTCTGGCCGGCGCGGCGCTGACGCAGCTGAGCGCGGATCAAAGCTGCCGCCGCTTTGGCGGCTATTCCCCCCATCGGGTGATGAGCGTGGGCGGGCTGACCCTGATCGCGGTATTCTCGGCGGCGCCGGTTGTCATCTTTGTCATGCTGTTTGTTCTGGCGGCGGCGGCGATACTGCTGAACACCGCGCTGAAGGCAGTTGCGGTTGCGGCGTCGTTCCGGCACAAAAAAAAACTGCCGCCGCCGGTGGCTCCTTCCGAACGTCCCGTTGTTTCCATCCTTGTCCCGCTTTTTCGGGAGGGTCGGATATTGCCCGCGCTGGTACGGCGGCTCGGCGCGCTCGACTATCCTTTACCGCTCCTTGATATCTGTCTGGTGCTGGAGGCGGGCGACACGGAAACCCGGCAGGCGCTGGCGCGGCTGGACCTGCCGGCCAATATTCGCTGCATCATCGTGCCTGACGGGCCGATCAAGACCAAACCGCGCGCGATGAATTATGCGCTGCATTTCTGCCGGGGCAGCATCATCGGCATCTACGACGCCGAGGACGCACCCGAACCCGACCAGATCAGCAAGGCGGTGGCGGCGCTGGCGGCGGGCGGTGACAGGCTGGCCTGTGTGCAGGCTGCGCTCGGGTTCTACAACCACGGTTCCAACTGGATGGCGCGCTGTTTTGCCATTGAATACGCGACGTGGTTTCGCGTGATGTTGCCGGGTTTGTCGCGGCTGGGCATCCCGCTGCCGTTGGGGGGAACATCGCTCTTTATCCGCCGGGAAGTGCTGATGCGTGTCGGAGGCTGGGACGCCCATAACGTGACCGAGGATGCCGATCTGGGGGTGCGTCTGGCACGGCATGGCTATCGCACCGAAATGATCGAGAGCATCACCTGGGAAGAGGCGAATTGCCGGGCATGGCCATGGGTCAGGCAACGCTCGCGCTGGCTGAAGGGGTATATGCTGACCTACCGGGTATTCATGCAGCAACCGCTGCGCCTGATCAGAGAGATCGGGCTGACCGGTTTCTGCGGATTGCAGGTGCTGTTTCTGGGCACGCTGACGGGGTTCCTGCTGGCGCCGCTGCTCTGGAGTTTCTGGCTGGCCAGTTTTGCGGTCGGCCATCCGGTGATCGAGGTATTGCCACAGGGCACGGGTATGGCACTGACGGTGCTGTTCCTGCTGGCCGAGGGGGTGAACATTACCGCCGGTCTGATCGCGGTGGCGCGCGCAGGTCAGACCCGGCTGGCGCCCTGGGTGCCGGGATTGCATCCGTATTTCTACCTGGCCACAGCCGCCGTCTACAAGGCACTCTACGAGGCGCTGACAATGCCGTTTTACTGGGACAAGACCAGCCACGGCCATTTGAGCGATTGATCAGGTCATCGCCTCTTCCTTGAGGCGGGCCTGATAGGCGACGGAGAGATGGTCGCATAGCGCGGCATGCGCCGCATCGCCGTCGCGCGCCTCGATCGCCGCGACGATCCGGTCATGTTCGTCCAGCGCCCGCTGCCCCCGCCCCTCGATCGCCAGAGACGTCGTGGCAAAAAGCGCGACCGAGCGATAGACGAGATCAAGCTGCTGGACCAGATAGCGGTTATGCGATGCCCAGTGCAGCTGGCGATGAAACCGCTTGTTGTTGCGCGACATGGCCGCGGGATCATCGATCAGGGCGCGGTCGCCTTCAACCAGTTCGCGCAAAACGCGGATCTCTTCGGTGGTGGCATGTTGCGCCGCGAGACGCGCGGCGAGGCCCTCAAGCTCGGATCGGACGACGTAAAGCTCGGCCATCTGGTTGTGATCGAGCGACGAAACGATCAGGCTGCGCCCGTCGCGCGTCAGAAGGTTCTGTGTCTCGAGCCGCTGCAGCGCTTCGCGGATGGGCGTGCGCGAGACGCCGAATTTCTCGGCCAGCTCGGCCTCGACCAGACGGTCGCCGGGCTGATAGACCCCGTCATCGATGGCCGCGAGCACCAGTGAATAGGCATCGCGCTGCCCCGGTTTTTCAGACGCCATGACGCCCCCCTGCTTTTGCGGCAACGCTAGGTGCAGATCGGGCCGCGATCAAGCTGGTTGAAGCCACCGCCCCGGCTGAATATGGTCCGCCCCATGCCGCGCGCCGATTTTACGCATGTGCGTTACTGGGTTTTTGACCTGGACAACACGCTCTACCCCCCTGCTGCCCGTCTGTTCGACCAGATCGAACTGCGCATGACGGATTACGTGATGGCGGCGCTGGGTGTCGACCGGGCGCGGGCCAATCACCTGCGAAAACACTACTGGCGCGAATATGGCACGACACTGGCCGGGCTGATGCGTGAGCATGATGTCGATCCGGGGCCATATCTGACGGAGGTGCACGAGATCGATCTTGGCCACCTGGAGGCCGATGCCGCGCTGCGTGACGCCATCACCGCGCTGCCGGGGCGCAAGACGGTCTATACCAACGGCACCGCGCCCTATGCCCGCCGCGTGATCGCGGCGCGCGGCCTGTCGGGGGCCTTTGACGCGGTTTACGGGGTTGAGCATGCGGGGTTCCGGCCCAAGCCCGAGCGCGCGGCATTTGAAGAGGTGTTTGAACGTGATGGCATTCGCGCCGAGGAGGCCGCGATGTTCGAGGATGAGGTGCGCAACCTGCACGCCCCATGGACGATGGGCATGCGCACCGTCCATGTCGGCCCCGAACCGGAAGAGGCCCCGCATATCCACCATTCGACCCCCGATCTGGCGGGGTTTCTGACAGCGCTGCGGTAGGACCCTTTGTCGCTGGCGGCGGGGAGTGAAGGCGCCTAGATTGAACCCGAGATGGCGGATTTTGACCATGATATCCTGATTGCCGGGGCCGGGCTGGCCGGGCTGATCGCGGCGGCGGCGCTGGGGCGGGCGGGCTTTGGCGTGGCGCTGGTGGACCCGGACATGAGCGCGCCGGATGCGGCGTCAGACCGGGCGGACTGGCGCTCGACCGCGTTTCTTCAGCCCTCGCGCGGGGTGCTGGAGCGTGCCGGTCTCTGGGACGGAATCGCATCAGAGGCGGCGGCGCTGGGCACCATGCGCATCGTTGATCTGGATATCCAGACCGGAGAGGTTCGGGCCAGCCGCGACTTTGTTGCCTCGGATATTTCCGATCAGCCATTTGGCTGGAACTTTCCGAACTGGCTGTTGCGTCGGGTCTTTGCCGAAGTGGTCGGGGCGATGGCGAATGTGACGCTGTTGCGGGGCCGGCGGGTTGAAGGTGTGCTGACGCGCGATAACGCCGCGCTGGTCCGGCTGTCGGATGGTACGCGGGCCACGGCCCGGCTGCTGATCGGGGCGGATGGGCGGAATTCGGCGGTGCGGCAGGCGCTTGGGATTGGCGTTCATACCAAACGGTTCGGACAAAAGGCGCTGGCCTTTGCCGTCACGCATCCGAAACCGCATGAAAATATCTCGACCGAGATACACCGCACGGGCGGGCCATTTACGCTGGTGCCGCTGCCCGATCAGGGCGGGCAACACCGTTCGGCGGTGGTCTGGATGGAAAGGGGACCCGAGGCGCAGCGGCTTGGTGGGCTGAGCGACGCGGATTTCGATGATGCGATGACCGCGCGGTCGGGCGGGATCTATGGCAGGCTGAACGTGATCAGCCCGCGCGGGATATGGCCGATCATCACGCAATGCGCCGAACGGCTGACGGCGCGGCGCTCGGCACTGATTGCCGAGGCGGCGCATGTTCTGCCGCCTATCGGCGCGCAGGGGCTGAACCAGAGCATCGCCGATATCGCCGCCCTGCTGTCGCATCTGGACGGGCCGGGTGCCGATCCGGGTGCGCCTGCGGTATTGGCGGGCTATGCGCGTGACCGCCGGTCCGAGGTGCATATGCGCGCCGTCGGGATCAGCGCGCTGAACATGGCCTCGATGGCCGACGGGCCGATGGCCACCGCAGCGCGGGCCGCCGGTCTGACATTGCTGCATGATGTGCCACCGGTGCGTCGCGGGCTGATGCGCATGGGGCTGGGCGTCAGTCAGACGCGCGGGACCACCAGCGCAGAGCGCTGATCAGAGCACCTTGTCCAGCACCCGTGTCAGCCGCGTCAGCGTCGCCTCGGTATCATAGAGCTTGTCCAGCCCGAAAAGCCCGATGCGAAAGGTGGAAAAACCTGTCGGCTCATCGCATTGGAGCGGCACACCGGCAGCAATCTGAACCCCTTCGGCCGCGAATTTCGAACCGTTCTGAATGCCCGGATCATCGGTATAGCTGACCACGACACCGGGCGCACCGAACCCTTCGGCGGCAACAGACTGTATTCCGCGTTCGCGCAGCATGGCGCGCACCGCGTTGCCCAGCGACCATTGCGCCTGGCGCAGACGGTCAAAGCCATAGTCGCGGGTTTCGGCCATGGTGTCGCGGAATGTTGTCAGCGCATCGGTGGGCATGGTGGCGTGATAGGCGTGGCCACCATCGGTATAGGCCTGCATGATCGCGCTCCACTTGGCCAGATCAAGCGCGAAGGAATCGGATTGCGTCTCGTCAAGCCGGGCGTGCGCACGCGCGTTCATTATCACCAGCCCGGCGGCGGGAGAGGCTGACCAGCCCTTTTGCGGGGCAGAGATCAGCACATCGACCCCGGTTGCCTGCATATCGACCCATGCACAGCCCGATGCGATGCAATCCAGCACCATCAGCGCATCAACCTCATGCGCGGCGGCGGCCAGCGCGGTGATATAGGAATCGGGCAGGATCGTGCCGGCGGAGGTTTCGACATGGGGTGCAAAGACGACATCGGGCCGTTCGGTGCGGATGGCTGTCACGGCCTCCTCGATTGGGGCCGGCGCAAAGGGGGCCAATGGTCCGTTACCCTGCTGGCGGGCCTTGAGCACGGTCGACTTGCCGCCGAAACGGCCGGTGTCGAAAATCTGGCTCCAGCGGAACGAAAACCAGCCGTTGCGGATGACAAGCGTGTGGGCATCCTGCGCGAACTGACGGGCCACGGCCTCCATAGCGTAGGTGCCGCCGCCGGGGATGATGGCGACATGGCTGGCGCCATAGACCTCTTGCAGCCACGTATCAATGTCGCGCATGACCTGCTGGAAGCGGGCTGACATGTGGTTCAGCGAGCGGTCGGTGAACACGACCGAGAACTCGTCAAGCCCGTCGGGATCCACGGATTTGAGTAGCGCCATCTGATTTTCCTTTCACCAGAGCCGGGGGCCTTGCGGGCAACCCTGTGGCCAAAGGATCGGAGATTCCATGAGGCAATTCAACCCGGGGGACGCTGTCAGCCAATGTTGCATCGCCTGTGCGCCTGAAATGGGCGTGATCCGAAGACGCCCCCCGGGAACCGGTATTCATCTGATCAGCGGCGCGGTTGCCAGTTTCCGGCGTTCAATCGCGGCCTCGTCCAGTCCGGCATCGCGTTGCTGACGCGCGGTCAGCAGGTCGAGCGGTTCGTGGGACCGGAGGAATTGGTGCAGGGTGGCCCAGAAAACTTGCAGTTTGTCGGTGGCTGCATGAAGAGGCCGAAGGGCTGCGCGATCCGCCCGCTGACTAAGACGCCACCTTAACCCAGCGGCCCCGGGCGGCGTTCTTCGCTGAGCATCACGTTGGCCTCGACATTGCCGACGCCGGGCAGCGTCATGATGCGTCGGCGCAGCACCCGCTCGAAATCGGCGAGGTCGCGGGCGATGACGCGCAGGCGGTAGTCATAGAGGCCGAGCACGTGCTGGACGGTCTGCACCTCGGGGATGGCGGTGACGGCGCGTTCAAAATCCTCGAGCGAGACGCGGCCCTTGGTGGCGAGTTTGACGCCCAGAAATACCGTCACGCCAAAACCAAGACGTTCGGCATCGAGTTCCAGCCGACGTCCCTGAATCACGCCTACCTCTTCCAGCCGCCGGATACGCCGCCATGTTGCGGGCTGCGAAAGGCCGAGCATGCGGCCGAGTACGCTGGCCGATCTGTCGGCATCCTCGACCAGCAGCGCGAGGAGGCGGCGGTCAACCTCGTCCAGCCCGGCCACCCCCCCGCTCACAGCGGCAGCCCCGGTGCATGTGCCACGTTCGAGACCAGCATCAGCGCCTCGATATCCGATATATGCGGCAGCGCGAGGATACGGGTGCGGTAGATATCCTGATAATGCGCGACATCGCGCGCCAGCACGTTCAGCCGCACGTCGACCACACCCAGAAAGGTCTGGATCTCGTGCACTTCGGGCACCTCGCGCGCGGCAGCGATGAATTCGTCAAACGCGGTGCGCGCCGTCTTGTCGAGCGTAACCCTGAGCGACACCTCGACCTCGAACCCCAGCGCGCGCCAGTTGATGATGGCGGTCTTGCGGCGGATGATGCCGCCTGAACTCAGCTTTTCCAGCCGCCGCCAGCAGGTGGCCGTGGTCAGGCCCGCCGCCTGCGCGAGGGCCGCCGTGGGCAGATCGGGATCGGCCTGAAGGTGGCGCAAAAGGCGCCGGTCAATATCATCAACAAGCATGATTCATTCATTTATCAGCGCAATTGCAAATAAGAAATCCGTGTTTTGATAATTTTGAGAGATAATCGATAAAACTCTCTCGCGCAGGTAACTAATGTCGTCGACAGTATTCATCCCAACCAAGGAGACGCGACATGCGCGTGTATTACGACCGCGATTGCGACATCAATCTGATCAAGGACATGAAAGTGGCCATTCTGGGCTATGGCAGCCAGGGCCACGCCCACGCGCTGAACCTGCGCGATTCGGGGGCCAAGAACGTGGTGGTTGCGCTGCGCGACGGTTCGCCATCTGCCGCCAAGGCCGAGGGCGAAGGGCTGAAGGTCATGGGCATCGCCGAGGCAGCCGCATGGTGCGACCTGATGATGTTCACCATGCCCGACGAATTGCAGGCCGAGACCTACCGGAAATATGTCCATGACAATCTGCGCGACGGTGCTGCGATTGCCTTTGCCCACGGGCTGAACGTGCATTTCGGCCTGATCGAGCCGAAACCCGGCGTCGATGTCGTGATGATGGCGCCCAAGGGCCCCGGCCACACGGTGCGCGGCGAGTACGTCAAGGGTGGCGGCGTGCCCTGCCTCGTGGCGGTGCATAACGATGCCAGCGGCCGTGCGCTGGAGATCGGGCTGAGCTATTGTTCCGCCATCGGCGGCGGCCGCTCGGGCATTATCGAGACCAACTTCAAGGAAGAATGCGAAACCGACCTTTTTGGCGAGCAGGCAGTGCTGTGCGGCGGTCTGGTCGAACTGATCCGCATGGGTTTCGAGACGCTGGTCGAGGCCGGTTATGCGCCTGAGATGGCCTATTTCGAGTGTCTGCACGAGGTCAAGCTGATCGTCGATCTGATCTATGAGGGCGGCATCGCCAACATGAACTACTCGATCTCGAACACAGCCGAATACGGTGAATATGTCAGCGGACCGCGCGTGTTGCCCTATGAGAAGACCAAGAAAGAGATGAAGGCGATCCTGCGCGACATCCAGACCGGTAAATTCGTGCGTGATTTCATGGCGGAAAATCAGGTCGGTCAGCCGTTCTTTAAAGGCACACGGCGCATGAACGACGCGCACCAGATCGAGGAAGTGGGCGAAAAGCTGCGGGCGATGATGCCCTGGATTTCCGCCGGCAAACTTGTCGATCAGGCCAAGAACTGATCCGGAGCGCGGGCGGCAACAGACCGCCCGCGCATCCCCATGCAAAGGTGATTTGCAGCCGATATTCACTGCGTCCGGCGAATATATCCTAGCCATCCGGCAATCCAAAGTTCGGCTATGAACGGAATTTGGAAACGTTGCTCACCGTCAAATTCGGGTAATGTACATCAAGGGAAGGCCGCCTTGCGGATATTGTGCAGGCCCTTGCCACAAACCAACATCCTGCGAACCTGACTAACCGTTCTGCTTACGTGCCGACCGGTGCTCCGGGAGGCCCAGGACCCCGCAAGCAATTCTCAACACTTCGCTTCTGAAGGTTTCATCATCGCTTTCAACGAGTGCCGATCTCTTCTGATACGGATCTGATCGGGCATAGAGCATCGTGCTGATTTGATCGATCACAAAGCCAACCGCAAAATCCGGATCAGGGTGATTGATTTCGCATGAGCGCTCCATGATCAGCTTTTTCAGGGAAAGATTTCCTTCACGTTTGATTTCGGCCAGATGCTCTTTCAATTCCGGATCATCCGCCATGACCAAAGCCATGGCGCGTTTGGACAAACCTCCGGCATTGCTTTGCTCGAGCCTGAAGGCAATGTATCCGTCCAGCAAATCAATGACGCTGGCATTCTTCCAAAGTTCGGGGTCAGCGGCCTGTGCATTCTGGTCGCTTATTGCTTGGGTCATGCGGTTAAACACTGCATAAAGCAGGGCTTTTTTGTCCTTGAAATGATGGTAGACTGATCCGATCGAGCTTTTGGCGCGTTTCGCAATGTCGGAAATTGATGCACCCTCGATCCCGTTCTCCACGATGAGTTCTTCAGCAGCGTCAAGCAAGGCTGATTGCGTGCGCTCACCCCGCGATTGCTGACTTTCGCGACGCCAGTGCAATTCTGAGAGCCATCTGTCCTGGGTCATCTGCATTCACAAATAGAATTCATATTCGGCTCTTGACACAAATAAAAAGTTTAGTCAAAAAAGAATTAGAATTCTATTTCTATTTATGGAGATCAAAATGCCAAAAGTTCTCGTCACTGGTGCAACGGGTTTTGTCGCATCGCACATAATTCTTGCCCTACTGGAAGAAGGCTATGCCGTTCGCGGAACGATCCGGAACCTCTCGAAGGCCGAAGACCTGCTGAAAGCGTTGTCAGACTATGCGGGCAAACCAATCGATATCGAACTGGCCGAAGCTGACCTCGGCTCGGATCACGGTTGGCTGGAAGCCATGGATGGTGTCGACCTCGTACAGCATGTTGCATCTCCGTTTCCCGCTCATCAGCCAGAGACTGCAGATGAACTCATCATCCCGGCGCGCGACGGTGCGCTTCGTGTACTCAAAGCGGCAAACGCGGCTGGCGTGAAGCGGATTGTCATGACGTCGTCGGTTGCCGCTGTCGATGTTGCTTGGCAGGGGCAAAGGCCCCCGGCGTTCGACGAAAGCCACTGGACCGACCTGAGCAGGCCTGAAAACGCGTCATTCTACGCGCAATCCAAGACTATTGCCGAATTGGCTGCCTGGGATGTTTCGAAAGAAGAAGAATTCACATCAGAACTATGTGTCATTGTGCCCACTGCAGTTCTGGGTCCTGTCATCGGATCGGGGATTTCTGCCTCACTAGGCATGATCACCGCTACAATGAACCGCGAGATGCCAGCCTATCCCAAACTGCACCAAGGCATCGTCGATGTCCGGGATCTGGCCGTGGCACATATCGAGGCGATGCGCCGACCGGAAGCTGCAAATGAGAGAATTATCGTCTGCGCGCAATCACTCTGGTTCAAGGAGATTGGTTCGATCCTTCAACAGGCCTACCCAAACCGAAAAATGCCAAAAGGAGAATTGCCGAACTGGCTCGTCAGGATCATGTCCCGGTTCAAGCCAGAATTGAAACTGATTGTACCGAACCTGGGAAGGGTCCGAAACTATAACAACAGCAAAGCAAAAGAATTGCTTGGGATGGAGTTCAGGCAGGTGGAAGATTCGATTCTTGCAAGCGCCGAATCCCTCGAAAGAATACACTTGGTATAGCTATGCCGGGATAAGCCACTTCTGACATCGTGCCCGAATTGCTATGATGAAACGCGAAACGGGGGAGAATGCGATGCTGAATGTAGCGACCGAACGTTTGCGTGATTATCGCGGGCCGGTGACGAATACCGATATCTGGGACGCATTTCAGCTACGCCCCGATGATGTGATCGTCTGCACACCGCCAAAATGCGGTACGACATGGACGCTGAACATCGTGATGATGCTGATCCATGGCCGCGTAGTGCCGGATGCGGGCAACTCGGACGAGGCGCCCTGGCTGGATTGCAGATTTCGTGACCGGAAGGCGATTGCCCAGAAACAGGCCAGCCTGACGCGGCGGCGCTGTCTGAAGAGCCACACGCCCATGGACGGCATCTCGTATGGCGCCGAGCCCACATATATCGTTGTCTATCGCCACCCCGTGGACGCCCATTTTTCGCTGCGCAATCATGTGGCGAACATGAAGGATCCGGGCATTCTGAAAGAGATGTTCCCGGAGGATTTCGAGGAAGCCTTTGCGCGGTTTGTCGACTACCCGGTGACCGATTCCGGCAGCGATGATCTGACGCTGAATTCCATGGTTCACCACTATCAGCAGGCACGTCAGCGCGCGCATAACGGCAATGTTCATTTTCTGCACTATGCCGATCTGAGTCGTGATCTGCGGGGCCAGATATCGCGGCTGGCCGGTATTCTGAAAATCGACCTGTCAGAGGACACGCTGGACGCGCTGACCGAAGCAAATACATTTGCCAGCATGCGCAAGGTCATCGAAACGAGCGATCGGCGCTATCACGAGAATTCTCCTTTCGTCGATCATGCCAAGTTTTTTGCCTCTGGCACGTCCAACAAATGGCAGGGCCGTCTGAGCGACGAGAGCCTTGCGCGCTATTCAGAGAGATGCAGCGCGCTTTTGTCAGCCGAAGATGCCGCGTGGCTGAACTGGGGTGACAAGGGGCAGCCCTGAGATTTCAGCCACGCGTGTTGGGCCGGACATTGATCTGCCTCGCTGCCTGCTTTGCCCATGATTTCCGGCTGCCAGCTTGTCCAGCCTGCAAAAAACGTAAATAAGGCGGGATGGGCGTTTTTCTGCCCGGACCGAGACTGACAACCATGACCACCGAAGCGAAATTTCACTGGGCCATCATCATCCTGCTGGCGGTTTCAACCGTTTATGCATTTTACTGGGTCTGGGGATTGTTGTTCATCCTCTGGTCCATCCAGTCGCTGACATTCGGGCGGGTGTTCCTGTTGTCACGCATCTATCGCAAGGATGAACCCATCCTGTTTTTTGCCGTGACAGCGATGTGGTTTGCCTTTGGCGTCTGGGAATTGATGTTCGATCTTTTATGGCGTTTCGGTATCGACTCTTTTCTGGGGTGGAATTTCTATGGCGGCTGATACCCCGACCGTGGCACCCCATTCGGACCCGCGCCAGCACACGCAATCGCCCGGCATGGGCAACTGGATCAGGCTGATTGCGCTGGGGATCATCTGGGGCGGCTCGTTCATGGCGGTCGAACTGGCATTGCGTGATGTCGGCCCGCTGAGCATCGCGGCAGCGCGTGTCACGCTGGGGGCGATACTGCTGACGGCCCTGACTTATGCATTCGGTCAGCGCCTGCCACGTCCGGGGCGGGTATGGCTTTATGTTCTGGGGCTGGGGGTGTTTTCGAACGCGCTACCCTTTTCGCTGCTTAGCTGGGGGCAGCAATATGTGCCCTCGGCATTTGCAGGTGTCTCGATGGCGGTGGTCCCGCTTTTTGTGCTGCCGCTCGCCTTTCTCATGGTGCCGGGTGAGACATTGCACCGCCGCAAGGTCATCGGTTTCCTGATCGGGTTTCTGGGTGTCGCCCTTCTGATCGGGATCGGTGATATCGGGGCGGCGCTGGCCGGGGGGACGCTGTTGGCCAAGCTTGCCTGCATCGCCGCGACGCTCAGCTATGCGGTCGGCGCTATCATCACGCGCCTGTCGCCGCCCGTGCCACATATGGCATTCAGCGCGGCGGGCCTGATCGTCGCATCAATCTTTACCCTGCCGGCGGCGCTGTTGCTGGAAGGTGCGCCCGGGCCTGTCGGACCGACCGCGCTGACAGCGCTGATATACCTCGCGATCATGCCGACCGCCGTGGCCACCCTGTTGCTGGTCAGCGTGATCCAGTCGGCGGGGCCGAGTTTTCTGAGCCTTGTGAATTATCAGGTGCCGATCTGGTCGATCATCTTTGGCCTGGTTTTTCTGTCCGAGACTTTACCGCCCAATTTCATGGTCGCGGTTGCGCTGATCCTGGTCGGCGTGCTGATCAGCCAGAGCAGGCGGCGGCGACAGGCGCAGGCGGTCTGAACGGATGACTGCGCCCGTCAGACCAGAAGGACCGGGGCTGCTGAACTGGTGTCTGATCCTGACATTGGGGGTGATCTGGGGCGCGGCATTTCTGAGCGTGCGGCTGGCGCTGAACGGGTTCGGCCCATGGACGGTTGCGGCAGGGCGGACACTGATCGCCGCCATCATCCTGATCGTGCTGGGCCAAATCATGGGTCAGGGGCTGAACCGGATCGGCGGGATGCGCGGGGCACTGGCGGCCATGAGCTTTGGCGTGATCTCGGTGGCGCTGCCCTTTTCCCTGCTGAGCTGGGGCCAGCAATATGTTGTCTCGGCTTTCGCCGGGGTGGCGATGGGGCTGATCCCGCTACTGGTGCTGCCGCTTTCGTATCTGACCTCGGCCGATCAGGATATCGGGCCGCGCCGCCTGATCGGGATCGCACTTGGCTTTGTCGGGCTGGTCATCCTGATCGGGCCTTCGGCCTTTGGCTCTTCGGGGCAGTCGCCGGAAACGCTGGGGCGTCTGGCTTGTCTGGGCGCGGCGATGACCTATGCGACAGGATCGATCATCACGCGCAAAGGGCCGTCAATGCCACCGATTACCTATGCCGCGGCCTCGCTGATCACGGCGGCGGCGATACTGGTACCCATCGCCCTGCTGCGCGAAGGTCTGCCCGGAACCTTGCCGGTTCAGCCGTCTCTGGCGCTTTTGTATGTGGCCATCGGACCCACCGCGCTGGCCGCGATCATCCGGTTCCGGGTCATCACGACGGCGGGGCCGATATTCATGAGCCTGACATCCTATATGGTGCCGGTCTGGTCGGTGATTTTCGGCATCACGCTATTGGGTGAGGACCTGCCGCCCAATCTGCTGATCGCGCTGGCGCTGATTCTGAGCGGGATTGGTTTCAGCCAGTTGCGCAACCTGCGGGGACGGCGCCGCCGCGCCCGCTAGGGTCGTGCCCTCAGGCGACGGCCTGAACGGCGCTGGCGATGTCGTCGACGACGGTGTTGAGCAGCAACTCATCCTCGCATTCGGCCATGACACGGATCAGCGGTTCTGTCCCGGATTTGCGGATCAGGAGCCGCCCTTTACCCTCAAGACGCGCCTCGCCCTCGGCAATGGCCTGCCGGACGGTGATCGCGTCCAGTGGAGCGTTGCCCTTTTGAAAAGCGACGTTTTTCAGAAGCTGCGGGCAGGGTTCGAACTGCTGAACCAGATGGCTGGCGGGCTGGCCCGAGCGGACCATTTCGGCAAGGAACTGAAGGCCTGCCACCAGACCGTCGCCCGTGGTGGCATAATCGGTCATCACGATATGGCCCGATTGCTCTCCGCCCAGATTGAAACCTTTCTGGCGCATCGCCTCGACCACGTAGCGGTCGCCGACATCGGTGCGGTGCATGGCGATGGAATGTTCCTGAAGATGACGTTCGAGCCCCAGATTGGACATGACCGTCGCCACCAGCGCATGCCCCTTGAGCCGGCCTTCATCGGCCCAGCGCTTGGCGATCAGCGCCATGATCTGGTCGCCATCGGCGACATTGCCGGCCTCGTCGATGATCATCACCCGGTCCGCATCGCCGTCCAGACAGATGCCCATATCGGCCCCGTGCTTGCGCACCATTTCCGCCGCAAGCTGGGGCGCCGTCGACCCGCATCCGTCATTGATATTGAACCCGTTGGGGCTGACGCCGACATTCACCACTTCGGCGCCCAGTTCCCACAGAACCTCGGGCGCGGTGCGGTAGGCCGCGCCATTGGCGCAATCGACCACAACCTTGAGCCCGTCAAGGCGATGGGTCAGCGGAAAGGTGGATTTCACCCGCTCCATATACCGGAAACGGCCATCATCGATCCGTTTGGCACGGCCGATATTTTCGGCCTGGGCCGGTTCGATCTCATCCTCCAGGAGCGCCTCGATCTGGTGTTCGGCCTCATCCGAAAGCTTGTAGCCGTCTGGGCCAAAGAACTTGATTCCGTTGTCGTGATGCGGATTATGCGAGGCCGAGATCATAACGCCGACATCGGCGCGCATCGAATGGGTCAATAGCCCCACCGCTGGCGTTGGCACAGGCCCCAGCAGCAGCACGTTCATGCCTGTCGAGGTCAGACCGGCGGTCAGGGCGTTTTCGAACATATAGCCCGACAGACGCGTATCCTTGCCGATCACGACGCGGTGGGCGGCGGATTGATCGCGGCGGAAAAACCGCCCGGCAGCCGCCCCGATCCTGAGCGCCATATCTGCCGTCATCGGTGCGACATTGGCTCGGCCGCGCACACCGTCTGTCCCAAAAAATTTCTTTGTCATTGCGGTTATTTATTCCACGTTTCCGGACAGGGCGTTCCACACACAGAGCGCCTGTTTCGTTTCTGCTATATCATGAACGCGGATGATCTGAACCCCGTGCGCCAGCCCATGCAGCGCGGTTGTAACAGAACCGGCGAAACGCCGCTCAGCCTGTTCGACACCGCTGAGCGTGCCGATGAAACGCTTGCGCGACGTGCCCAGCAGAACCGGGCAACCGAGGCTGTGAAACAGGCTGAGCCGCCGCAAAAGCGCGAGGTTGTGTTCCAGCGTCTTGCCAAAGCCGATGCCCGGATCAACGACCACCTGATCGCGCCTGATACCGGCAGCGAGGGCCATGTCGATACGACCCGAGAGATAGTCATAGATATCGAGCAGAACATCATCATATTCGGGTCTGTTCTGCATTGTCTTGGGATCGGCAAGCGCGTGCATCAGGCAGATCGGCGCAGCAGAATTTGCGGCCAGATCGCCCATAGCGGAATCATAGCCCAGCGCCGAGACGTCATTGAGCATGGTTGCACCGGCATCCAGCGCGGCGCGGGCCACGTCGGCCTTGCGCGTATCGATGGATATTGGCGTGGCGGGATCACGTTCCCGGATGGCGGCAATCACCGGGCGGGTACGGCGGATTTCCTCGGCGGCGGGAACGAAATCGGCACCGGGGCGTGTGCTCTCTCCGCCGATATCAAGGATATCGGCCCCTGCGGATACCATGCTGAGCGCCGATGCGACGGCATCATCCGCCGCGAAATGACGCCCCCCGTCGGAAAAGCTGTCGGGCGTCGTGTTGACGATGCCCATCAGACGCGGAGCCGACATGGTCAGCCCGGCAATATCGGCGCGGGGGGCCGTGATGCGGGCCAGCATATCCGCCGGGATTTCGCGCCACGGAACGATTTTTGCAGGGCGGTCCCGCTCTAACACCTCGACATCGCGAAAGGGGACCCAGCCACCAGCAATACGCGGATAGTCGTTTGCGGCAGGATCATTGAGCGGAATGGCGCGGTAATAGGCTGGCATCTTAGCCCCCGGTTCTGTCTGAATGACGGTCGGTCAGCACATCGCGCCGCCAGTTATCCGGTGAGATCGAGTGGGTGGGCACGCCCGTCTGCGATGGCAGCCTGGCACCGATCAGAAACAATGCGCGCGCGCCGTAGTGCCGGGCAAACCATTCCGACAGCGCCACCGGATCGTCCGGCGGGGGATCGGCCTGACCGGCATTGTCGAGCACGAGCCTGATAGGTGACCATATGATCGTCCGGGCATTGTGGAGCGACCATTCGACCTCGGTCCGGGTAGTGACCACATCAAGGCGCGCATCGCGCCCGGCCAGCAACCATGCCTGCTGTTCGATCGCAAGGAGGTCGATTCGTTGGCGCACCGACGGTGCCGGGGTGACGCCTAGAGCCAACGGAGCGGGACCGACACAGATCACCAGCGCCGCGTCCGGTGGTGCGAGCCTGTCCAAAAGCGTATCCAGATCATCCAGCGCCAGCGCCGCATCCGAGAGATAGGCGACTGTCGGCGATGGGATTGGGGTTGCCGGTGCCCGCCTCTCTGCCGCATCGCGCACGATCTCCACTCCCAGGGTAAAGGGTCCGCGATCCAGCTTTTCGATGCGGATATGGACGCGGGCAGCCATGGGATCGGCGAGGATCCGGCCAGCAACATTCTCGGCCAGCGTCTCGAGCAGATCAAAACGCCGCGCGCCAAGCTCTGCGTTGATCGCTTCGGTAATGGTGTCATATGACATCACGCCATCGACATCGTCATCCGCCGCACCCGGCGCGTCGCATATCTCGACCACCACGTTGAACCGGATGCGCTGGGTTGTGCCGCGCTCGGCCTGAAAGGCCCCGATCTCGACCGTGACCACGTGATCGCCAAGCATGATCCGGTCACGCGGCCTTTCCCGACTGTCTGCGTGGGGGTCGGCAATCGTGGTGTCAGTGTCGTCGGTCATCGGCAGGTCATGGTTTCAGGAATGCCCGTGCATCCGCATGGCCAGATACGCGAGCAGCGACGCGGAGTCGATGCGCAATCACGCCGTTCCGACGGTTCAGGACTTGCGGTAAAAGAGGTGGACACCATAGCGCGCCGTGCGCTTGAACTTGCGCGCCCAGCTGGGATTGACGGCGGTGGTGTGATAGAAGAGCGCGCCCCGTGTCAGTTCGCGCGGTGCACCATCAAGTGAAATCCGTGCCACCTTGGCCACACGTTCATAGGCGGATTTGTCCGTTATCCGGTCCGGCCTGCCATCGCATGTATAGGTAAACTGGCAGGCGAATTTCCTGCCCGTGCCCTGGTTGATCACGGCGCAGACCGTGTTGGGATATTCTGCGCTGTCGACCCGGTTCAAGATCACTTCGGCCACGGCAAACTGACCCTTGATCGTTTCGCCCCGCGCTTCGAAATAAAGCGCCTCGGCGAGGCAGCGCAGATCAGAGCCACCGGTTGCGCGCGGCTGGCTGTTAATGAATGCTGTGGTGTATTCGATTTTGGGTGAACGACGCCACTTGAGCCGCTCGGGCCCGGCATAGGGTTTGGCGATCAGGCTGAGCCGCTTGACGCCAACGCTGTTCAGAATCTGCTTTTCCTGCACAAGGAGCGAGGACAGCTGCGCCTCGATCGGCACCGCGTTCTGCGCGAGTGCCGCTACCGTGGGGACGACCCACAGCAAGGCTGCGATTAATGCCATTGTCAGACGCGACATGCCCAAATCCTGCTCGAATTTGTCCCGTTAGGACAGGTTAATTTTGACCCATAAGGTCAGAAAAACGTGCCTCAATTATGAAATTTCTGCGGTTTCGTCCAGACCCCGGCAAAATCCACAGCTGTGAGTGGATTCGGAATTGCCTATTAGATCAGAGTCTTGAGCCTTGCAGCTAACCTGATTTGCGAGCAATTCGCGTTTTAATCCAGTGCGATAGCGTCCTGCGCTTGGGGCTGACCTGTTCGGACAGCGCAAGCTGCGCAGCGGCCAGTCTGGCGACCGGAACGCGGTACGGAGAGCAGGAAACATAGTCGATTCCCGTGGCCCTGCAGAAGGCAATCGATTCGGCATTGCCCCCATGCTCACCACAGATCGAGAGCACGATATCGGGATGCGCGGCGCGGGCGCGTTCGGAACCCAGCGTCAGAAGCTCGCCCACGCCCTCGGTATCGAGCCGGTGAAACGGATCCTCGACGAAGACCTGCTTTTGGACATAGTCGCGCATGAACTTGCCCGCGTCATCACGCGACAGGCCATATGTCATCTGGGTCAGGTCGTTGGTACCGTAGCTGATAAAGGTGACCTGAGTGGCGATATCACCCGCCCGCAGCGCCGCGCGCGGTGTTTCGACCATGACGCCCAGGCGGTAGTCGATATCGATGCCGGTTTCGGCGCGCACGGTGGCGGCCATAGCCTCGATCCGGGCGCGGACCAGTTCAACCTCGCGCATGGCCGAGACAAGCGGGATCATGATCTCGGGCACGACGGGCTGGCCGTCGCGGTGCCGGATCGCCGCCGCCTCGAAAATGGCGCGGGCCTGCATCTCGTAGATTTCGGGGATCGTGACGCCGAGCCGGACACCACGCAGACCCAGCATCGGGTTGAACTCGCTAAGCTGATCGACCCTGTCGGTAACCTGGCTGATTGGCAAATCCATCGCCTCGGCCAGTTTGCGCACGCCGTTTTTGCTTTTGGGCAGAAACTCGTGGAGCGGCGGATCAAAGAGGCGGATACAGACGGGCTTGCCCGGCATCAGGCTGAATATTTCCAGAAAATCCTCGCGCTGCATCGGCAAAAGACGGGTGAGCGCCGCCTGACGGTCGCCATCATCATCGGCAAAGATCATCTCGCGCAGTGCCGTCAGGCGCTGGTCCTCGAAAAACATATGCTCGGTCCGGCTGAGGCCGATACCGTCGGCCCCGAACCGTGCGGCGGTCGCGGCCTCGGCCGGAGTGTCGGCATTGGCGCGCACCCCGATATCGGTCACCGCCTCGGCCCAGGACATCAGCGTCGCGAAACTGTCATCAAGCTGTGCGCCGGCCAGCGGCACACTGCCCGCGATCACCCTGCCCGCCGATCCGTCGATGGTGATCACGTCGCCTTCGCGGATGGTGCGGCCGGACGGGTCGACCAGTTCTTTCTCACGCATCCGCACCGACAGGTCGGTAGCGCCGACAACACAGGGCACGCCCAGCCCGCGCGCAATCACGGCGGCATGGCTGTTGGCACCGCCGCGTTCGGTCAGAACGCCCTGGGCCACGTGCATGCCGCGAATATCCTCGGGCGTGGTTTCGTTGCGCACGAGGATGCAGGCCTCGCCCTGCGCGGCGAGCGCCTGAGCACCGGAGGCGGTAAACACGACCTTGCCGGTGGCTGCGCCGGGACTGGCTGGTATGCCCTCGGCCAGTATATCGGCGGGTGCGTCGGGATCGATATGGCTGTGCAGCAGATCAGTCATCGCCTGCGGTTCGACCCGCATCAGCGCCTCGTCCCGCCCGATGACGCCATCTTCGGCCAGGGCAACGGCGATGCGGACCCCGGCTGCGGTGGCACGCGGAACGCGCACGGCATCGATCAGGTGCACCGTGCCGTTTTCAAGCGTGAACTCGATCTGCATTTCCTCGCGCAGGCCCGTCCGGCAGGTCCCGCCTGCCTTGACGAGGCTGTCGAATATTTCCGGTGCCACCTCCTCGAGCGACTTGCCGCGGGGATCGCGGGTCAGATAAATCGCGCGGTTTTCCGTTTCGAGCGCCTCGCGGCCCTGGGCCTGTGACAGGTAGCGGCCGGTGATCTGCGGGGCACCGGTGGCAGCATTGACGAACTGGATCACGCCCGCGCCGCTCTCTCCTTTTCCAAGCCCAAGCGCCATATCCTGAACCACGAGGCCAAGCCCCGCATCTTCGGGGGCGCCCTGTGCCTGGCGCAGCAGGCGGGCGGTCGTTCCCTCCCAGCCGCGGGCCATTGAGCGCAAAATCTCGACCAGTTGGGTGCCGGGATCAAGGGGGAAAGGCTCTTCCATCTCGAACTCATAGGCCTGCAGCGCCTCTTGCGCGGTCTGTCCGTCGGGAAAGGCCTCGGGGTCAAGCCGCATCACGTCGACGGCAAACGCGTGCAGGAAGCGCACGAACAATTCCTCGGCCGCCTTCTTGCCGACGCGGCGGGCGAGCTTTTTCACCGTATCGGGGTTCATGCCGATATTGAGCACCGTCTCGGGCCCGCCCCAGTCGGCCAGCCCGGCGCTGGGACGTGCCGACAAGAGCGGAAGCTCACCGAACTCCGCCAGCAAAGCTGTCGGATCAAGATCGCGCCCTGCCGCCAGGCTGCGCACCGTATCAAAGCTGAGCGCGACTGTCTTGGGCACTGGCAGGCCAAGGCGGATCAGCCGTTGCAGGCATTTTGCGCGGGCGCCGTGAACCTCGGACGAGATCGGGGCCGTGGGTGTGATCAGCTCGAATTTCATGTCGCCGGCCCCGGATTGCTGCGTTGCAGCTAAAATCATATTGGGTTTTCCAAGCGATACAAGCGCTGCCTGCCCGGCGGGCACAGGTTGCTTCAATTCGCCCCGTTTGTGGCTGCCGAAGACCCGGCTAGGGTCATATTATTGCCAAATTGGCCTTGCATCAGTAGGTGTTGGGAAAACCCCGAACGGGGAGAGCAGGTAATGGTGATGGGCGTCAAAACCGGGGGCGGACAGAATTTTCTGTTTTTGCAGGGTCCGCATGGCCCGTTTTTTGATCGGCTGAGCAAAATGCTGATCGCGTCGGGCGCGTAGACTTGGCGGATCGGATTCAACCGCGGCGATCAGGCATTCTGGTCAGATCGCAGAACATATATCCCCTTTACCGGCGTTCAGTCGGAATGGCCCGACACCATACGCCGGATGCTGCGCGTGCATGCGATTACCGATATCGTTTTGTATGGTGACAGCCGTTTCGTACATGCCGAGGCGGTCAAGGCCGCGCGCGAGGCGGGGCTGGGCATTCATGTCTTTGAAGAAGGATATCTGCGCCCCTACTGGATCACTTATGAACGCGACGGTGCGAACGGCAATTCCAAGATCATGTCCAAATCCATCGCCCAGATGCGCGCGGATCTGAAAGGCCTTGATCTGGATCTGCCGGATGCACCCGCACGCTGGGGCGACATGCGTCAGCATATTTTCTATGGGCTTGCCTATCATTTCTGGGTCTTCCTGATGAACCGCCGCTACCGCAGTTTTCGCCCGCATCGCGATCTGCCGGTGTCGCGCGAGTTCCTCTTGTACCTGCGCCGACTGATCGGGATCATCCCCCGCGCCATTCGCCGCCGCCGATCGACGCGGCGCATCACCAATGGCGGTTTTCCCTATCATCTGGCGCTGCTGCAACTTGAGCATGACAGTTCGTTCGTCAATCACAGCCCGTTTGACAGCATGACCGATTTCCTGACGCTGACCATTGAAGGGTTTGCCAAGGGCGCGCCCAGCCATCATCACCTCGTGTTCAAGGCCCATCCGCTGGAAGACGGGCGCACACCGCTCAGGCGCAATATCCGAAACCTCGCAGAATCCTTTGGCGTCGCGGACAGGGTGCATTATGTGCCCGGTGGCAAGCTGGCCAAACTGATGAACAACGCCCGTACCGCCGTGACCGTGAACTCGACCTCGGCCCAGCAGGCGCTGTGGCGCGGGCTGCCGGTCAAGGCCTTTGGCGATGCGGTCTATTCCAAGCGCGAATTCGTCTCGGATCAGCCACTGAGCGAGTTTTTCGCCCGCCCCATGCGCCCCGACAGCCGCGCCTACAGGGATTATCGCCACTATCTGCTGGAAAGTTCGCAGATCACCGGCAGTTTCTATTCCAAGAAGGGTCGTCAGCAATTGCTGCGGCAGGTTGTTGATCTGATCCTTGCCGAAGAAGACCCCTATGACGCGCTGCATCACGGCAACGCGGCACCCCGGCAACAGTTGCAGCTTGTCAACTGAGGCGGTCACAGAAAACTGGCCTTTTCCATAAAAAAGACATAGTTTTGCTAAAAAAATGAACCGAGGCAGAGTTTTAGCGAGGGGCAGAACCATGAAAATCATGGCCTCCAGACGCACGCGCATACTGAGTGTAGTGTTTATTGCGGCATTTGTCGCATCATGTGGTCTTCCGCGCAGCGGACCGAACAAGCGTGAGATATTCGCGGGATCTGTCCTGAAAAAGGGCGATGCCTTTATCGTGACGGTAAATTCACGGGTCAATCAGGCCGCCAGCGTGGTGCCATCGCTCGGGTTTTCCGAAAACTTCAAGAATTCCGGCATCATCGGTTCCGATACGATCCGGCCCGGCGACCGGCTGGGCCTGACGGTATATGAAAACGTGGAAGAGGGTCTTTTGGCGCGTGGTGGTGCTGCTGTACTGGACGAGGTGCAGGTAGACAGCGCGGGCTTTATCTTTGTGCCCTATGCCGGGCGGATCAAGGCCTCGGGCAACACGCCCAATCAGGTGCGTGACCTGATCACCAAGAAGCTGGACACCCAGACGCCCGATCCGCAGGTAACCGTGCGCCGCGTGGCCGGTGATGGCGCGACCGTATCCATCGTGGGGACGGTCAATGGCCAGGGTGTCTATCCGATTGAGCGTCCGACGCGAACATTGTCGGCGATGCTGGCCAAGGCCGGCGGGATCGCGGGCGAAGGCAATGTCGCCCAGATCACGGTGATACGGGGCAATAAGCGCGGCAAGATCTGGTTTGATGATCTGCATCGCTATCCCGAGCTGGATATCGCGCTGCGTCCCGGCGACAAGATCGTCGTCGAACAGGACACGCGGTCCTATACCGCGCTGGGTGCAACCGGATCGCAGACACGCATCGGGTTCAACTCGCAGAATCTGTCGGCGCTTGAGGCCATTGCGCAGGTCGGCGGGCTGAACACCTCGCTTGCTGATCCGACCGGTGTCTTCATTATGCGCAACGAGCCCGAGGAAATCGCCAATTCCGTGCTGGGACGCACCGATCTGGAGGGTACGCAGCGCTTTGTCTACGTGCTGGACCTGACCGAGCCGAACGGCATGTTCGAAGCGCGTGATTTCGCCATCCGGGACGAAGATACGGTCTATGTGACCGAAGCACCGTTCACGCAATGGTCCAAGACGCTGAATGCGATCACGGGGACATTGGGCGCGGCCAACACGGTTTCGAGCCTGGCGTCAACCAACTGACCGGGCAGCGCGGGCCGATGGAAACTGGCCCTGCCCGGCGCAGCCCGCTTTGTGTCTATAATGGCGGATTTCTGACCAATCGCCGGGTGCGGCGTATTCTGAGCCTTGCCGGTTATGATCTGCGGCTGGGTCTGCCGGGGCCTGACATCCCCGTCGGGGTCTGGGGTCACAGCCCCACCGCCCACCGGGGCGAGGCGATGGCCGCCCGGCGAAATGCGCATTTGATCCGGATCGAGGATGCGTTTCTGCGCTCGCTCCGACCCGGACGCGCGGGCGATGCGCCGATGGGGCTGTGCATCGACCAGAGGGGGGTCTATTTCGACGGGTCGCAGCCCAGCGATCTGGAACACCTTCTCAAGACCGCGCCCTTTGATGATACGGCGCTTCTGAACCGGGCGCGGGACGGGATCGACCGGCTCAAGGCTGCAGATATTTCGAAATACAGCGCCTTTGACACCGACATTGCCCTGCCCGATCCGGGCTATGTTCTGGTGATCGATCAGACGCGGGGCGATGCCTCGATCCGGCTGGGCGGCGCGACGGATGCGCATTTCAAGGAAATGCTGTATTGGGCGCGCACGGAAAATCCCGGCGCGCGGATATTGATCAAAACCCATCCCGAGACCCAGCAAGGTTTTCGTCCGGGCCATTTCAGCCCCGATGATCTGGACGCAAACACGGCATTTATGAGCGACCCGGTATCGCCATGGCAACTGATGGACGGGGCGATTGCCGTCTATACCGTCACCTCGCAACTGGGGTTCGAGGCGATCATGGCCGGGCACCGGCCCGTGGTACTGGGCCAGCCGTTTTACGCAGGCTGGGGGCTGAGCGATGACCGCAATCCGATAGACCGGCGCCAGCGCAAACTGACGCGTGCGCAGCTTTTTGCCGGGGCGATGATCGAATACCCGATCTGGTACGACCCCTATGACGACAGGCTGGGCCGGTTCGAGGATGCGCTGAGCGCGCTTGAGGCGATGGCGCGGTGCTGGCGTGAGGATCGCCATGGCTATCACGCGGTCGAGATGCGTCTTTGGAAACGGGCACCCCTGCAGAAATTCCTTGGCCGCCACCAGAGGATACGCTTTCGCCGCGCCGGGCAGGTTTCGGGCGGAAAGCCCGCGGACGGACGACGGGTGGCGGTCTGGGCGGGCCTGATCGGTGCGTTTGGTGCCGAGCCGCCCACGGGGCTGATCCGGATCGAAGACGGTTTCCTGCGGTCGCGCGGGCTGGGCGCAACGCTGATACCACCGCTGTCGCTGGTGCTGGATGATCGGGGCATTTACTATGACCCCTCGGCCCCGAGCCGTCTGGAAGGGCTGATCGCGGCCTCAGCAACCCTGAGCGAGGGCGCGTTGCGCCGGGCCGAAGCGCTGCGCCACGAGATTATCCGGCGGCATGTTTCAAAATACAATCTGGGCGGTGACCTACCGGTACTGCCCTCAGGTGAGCGTATCCTTGTGCCGGGTCAGGTCGAAGATGACGCCTCGATCCTGACGGGGGCGGGTGAGGTGCGCACCAATCTGGACCTGCTTCGTGCCGCGCGCGCGGCAAACCCCGCCGCGACACTGATTTATAAGCCCCATCCGGATGTCGAGGCGGGCCTGCGGGCAGGATATGTGCCAGCCGACCGCGCTATGGAATATGCCGATATCATTGCCGGTCATGCCGATCCGGTGGCCCTGATCGGGCAGGTGGATGCGGTCTGGACCATGACATCGCTGCTGGGTTTCGAGGCGCTGTTGCGCGGCAAGCCGGTTACGGTGCTGGGCACGCCGTTTTATGCAGGCTGGGGGCTGACCCGCGATCTGGGCCCTGTGCCCGCACGGCGGGGCGTCGATGTGCCGCTGGACGGGCTGGTCCACGCGGCACTGATCGCCTATCCGCGCTATTATGATCCGGTCAGCAACCTGCCCTGCCCGCCCGAGGTCGCGCTGGCCCGTCTGGCAACGGGTGACATTCCGGCACCCGGCAGCGTCAATCGCATGCTGTCCAAGGCGCAGGGGCTCTTTGCCAGCCAGTCATGGCTTTGGCGCTGAGCGACGCGCCAGACCCTCGCGCCACGCCAGAAGCGCTGCACCCGTCACGATCACACCGGCACCCAGCCAGCTGATCCAGTCAGGCACCACAGCAAAAAGCAGGGCGTCATAAAGCGTGGCAAAGATCAGCGTCGCATAGGAAAACGGCAGGACCAGCCCGGCATCGGCATATTTGAGCGCCTGAATATAGAGTGATTGGGCCGCGATCATCACCACGCCGATGGCCACCAGCGCCAGCCATTGCCGGGGCGTCGGCGCGGCCCAGAACGGGATCACCGCCAGCGATGCGATGACAAGCCCCATCGCGTTGTTGGTCAGGAGGATCTGGGTGGGCCGCTGGCGCCCCGACAAAAGCTTGATGAACACGATCTCGAGCCCGGTCGCCATGGCCGCCGCCAGCGCAAGGAGCGCGCCGAACTGAAACGCGCCCATTCCCGGGCGCAGGAGGATGAGCCCGCCCAGAAATGCAATGCCCGCCGCGATCCAGCGCACGGGCCCGGTACGCTCGCGCAGGAACAGCACGGCATAGACCATGCCGAAGACCGGGTTCAGAAAGCTGATCGCCGTCGCATCCGCCAGCGGGATAAAGCGCACACTGGCGAACATGCAGCTGACCCCCAGCCAGCCCAGCAATGTCCGCCCCAGATGCAGCCGCAGATGCGGCGCGTCAAAGGCAGGCCGGGTGACGGCGACAAAGCCTGCGATGGTCAGAAAGGCAAAGACAAACCGGGCATGGCTGACCTGAAGCGGATGCAGGGGCGGGCCCAGCGCGTCGGTTGTCAGCAGCTTGGCCAGCAGCATGGTTCCGGCCACAAGGACCGAGGCCATCAGAATGGCCGAAATGGCGCGGCGTGGATTGGGCAGGACCTGTTGCATCCCTGTCCGTCTGCCGTGTTTTCCCGGCCATGACCAGAGCAGGGCGCGGGAAATGCATCTGGACAAGGCGCAAATCCTGTCTTAGGTCCGGCGGCATGATCACGCTCTGCACATTGCGAACCGTCCGACGTCGATGCCCCGGCATCTGACCTGACTGATCTGTTGTTGCCGGTCTGACCCGGCAAAACCACTCTCAAACAATTGACAGGGACCCGCCCAGAGGGCAATCAATCCCTTCTTATTCAAGGAATGGCACGATGATATCTTCGATCCTCCCGACCTATGCGCGCGCGCCGCTGACCTTTGTCCGGGGCGAAGGCAGCTGGCTGATCGAGGAAAATGGCGAGCGATATCTGGACCTGGGCGCGGGGATTGCCGTCAACGCGCTGGGCCATGCCCATCCGCGTCTTGTCGAGACACTGACCGAACAGGCGTCTCGGGTCTGGCATATGTCCAACCTCTATCACATCCCGGCGCAAGAGGCCTTGGCCGACGCGCTGGTCGGGGCGACATTTGCCGATACCGTCTTTTTCACCAATTCGGGAACCGAGGCCTGCGAATTGTCGGTTAAGATGGCACGGAAATACTGGTTTGACCGGGATGCGCCGGAGCGGGTCGAGATCATCGGCTTTCAGGGTGCGTTTCACGGCCGCTCGGCCGCGGGAATTGCCGCTGCGGGCAGCGAAAAGCTGGTCAAGGGGTTCGGACCGCTATTGCCGGGATTTCACCAGGTACCCTTTGGCGATCTGGCGGCGGTCGAGGCGCTGATCTCGGAGAAGACGGCGGCGATTATTGCCGAACCCATTCAGGGTGAGGGCGGGATCCTGCCCATGGACGACGCGACGCTGCAGGGCCTGAGGGCGCTGGCGGACCGGCACGCTCTGTTGCTGATCCTTGACGAGGTTCAGTGTGGCATGGGGCGCACCGGCAAGCTGTTTGCGCATGAATGGGCCGGGATCAGCCCCGATATCATGATGGTGGCCAAGGGGATCGGCGGAGGGTTCCCCATCGGTGCGGTTCTGGCAACCGAAAACGCGGCATCGGGCATGGTCGCGGGTACGCATGGATCGACCTATGGCGGCAACCCGCTGGGCTGTGCCGTCGCGGGCACGGTGATGGAAATCGTCAACACGCCGGAATTTCTGGGGGACGTCAGCCGCAAGGCCGGGTTGCTGCGCCAGGGGCTTGAGGGGCTGGTCGCGGCCTATCCCGACGTTCTGGAAGAGGTGCGCGGCACCGGGCTGATGCTGGGCCTGAAATGCAAGGTGCCCAATCTGGACCTGGTCAGGGCCGGTTGTGATGCGCGGCTTCTGACGGTGGGGGCGGCGGATAACGCCGTCAGGCTGTTGCCACCGCTGAACATATCCGAAGACGACATTGCCGAAGCGCTGAGGCGGCTTGAGACAGCGGTTGCCGCGTTGTCAGCGGGCGCGGGCGCAACGGACCAGAACGCGGAGTAACGGGGCATGAATTTTCTGGATATCAACAAGACCGAAACCGCCGATCTGCGGTCGATGATCGATGGCGCGCTGGCAATGAAGACCGCCCGGGCCGGGCTGAGCAAAGGTGCGCCGGATCCCGATCAGCCGCTGGCCGGGCAGATGGTGGCGCTGATTTTTGAAAAACCGTCGACGCGCACGCGCGTCTCGTTTGACGTGGGCGTGCGCCAGATGGGCGGGCAGACGATGCTGCTGTCGGGGCAGGACATGCAACTGGGCCATGGCGAATCCATCGCCGACACGGCGCGCGTTCTGTCGCGCTATGTCGATCTGATCATGATCCGCACATTCGAGGAATCGACGCTGCTGGAACTGGCTGAACATGCCACGGTGCCCGTGATCAACGGCCTGACCGACCGCACGCATCCCTGCCAGATCATGGCCGATGTCATGACCTACGAAGAACATCGCGGTCCGATTGCGGGCAAGAAGGTGGTCTGGGTCGGAGATGGCAACAATGTCTGCGCCAGTTTCGTGCATGCCGCCGGTTCATTCGGTTTCGATCTGACATTTTCAGGCCCCGAAACGCTGGAGCCCGAGGCGGAATTTGTCGATCAGGCACGCGCCCGGGGGGCCAAGATCACCTTTCAGCCGGATGTGGCGCGCGCGGTGCAGAATGCCGATCTGATCGTGTCGGATGCATGGGTGTCGATGCATGATCCGCAATCCGCGCGCGAACGGCGCCACAATCAGCTGCGCCCCTATCAGGTCAACAAGGCGCTGATGGATGACGCCAAGGATGATACGCTTTTCATGCATTGCCTGCCGGCCCACCGCGAAGAGGAAGTCACCAGCGAGGTGATGGACGGGCCAAATTCCGTTGTCTTTGACGAGGCGGAAAACCGGTTGCATGCGCAAAAGGCGATTATGCGCTGGTGTCTGGGCCTTTGATCAGCGGCTGCGGGGCTTGGCTCTGAGGGTGGGTGCGGCTGTCGACGGATCGTCGGGCCAGTGATGTTTGGGATAGCGTCCGCGCATATCCTTGCGCACGTCCAGATAGCTCTCGCGCCAGAAATTAGGCAGATCGGTGGTGGTTTGCACAGGCCTGCCTGCCGGTGACAGCAGCGTAACCCGCAGGGGGATGCGCCCTGCCCCGATCATCGGGTGGGTCGTCAGCCCGAACATTTCCTGAAGCCGTACCTCAATTTCCGGCGCATCACCCTGATATTGAAGGGGTATCCTGCGATCCAGCGGTGTCAGGTAGCTGGCCGGGGCCAGGCGATCCACCTCTGTCAACTGTTCCCAGTCAAGCCGTGCCCTGAGCGGGCCGAGAATATCAAGATTTTGGAAATCCTTTTCATTCCGGCAGGCCGAAAGGTGAGGACCCAGCCATTCATCGATTTCGGAGAGCAGGCTGTCATTGTCAAATCCGGGAAGATCCGGGGCAAAGCGGCGGGCGAATTCAACCCGGCGGCAGAATTCCCGTGCGACGGCGGAAGGTGCAAGACAGGCCAGACCCAGATCACGGATACCTTCGGCAGCGGCGGCGGCAATCGCCTCGGGTGGGGCATCGCGCCAGGGCCGCTCTGACAGGGTGAGCGCGCCGAAACGCTCAACCTGCCGCGCGCTGACCGTGCGGGTCCGGCGCGACCAGTGGCAATCATCCTGCCAGATGATCTGATCGCCATATTGTCGTCTGAGCGCGGTTTCGGTCAGGGGCAGTGCCAGCCTGATCCGCGCCTCACGCGCCTGACCATCGGTATCGAGCGCGACGATCAGGCGCTCACCGGCCATCGGATCGTCGGGGTTCATATGCGCGCCCCTGCCCCCGCTGAGCACCCAGCGCGGCGCGTCACCACTGCGCCGCAGGCCGATCCGGTCAGGAAACGCGAGCGCGGCCATTTCGCCCGGTGTCAGGTCAGATCCAGCATCGGTTCCCGGGGAGAGCCGCCGCACCTCTGCCCGGATGGTCTTGCAGAGGGGTTGGTTCAGGCCATGTGGGCGGCGGGTGGCAAAACCGGCAGGATCGCGTAGCGCTTCGAGCCTGAGTGTCATGTCAACCGGCGCACCGGTCAGGATGTCACGTTCAGACAGGAGCGCGGCCAGCGGCGCGGCACCGCTGCCCGCGCGTTCGAGCATATGCGCCAGCCGGGGATGCAGGGGATGGCGCGAGATACGGCGACCATGTGCGGTGGTGCGACCATGCGCATCCAGCGCATCAAGCCGGGTCAGGAGTTCCCGCGCCCCGGCCAGCGCACCCGGCGGTGGCGGGGTCAGGAAGGACAAGCTGTCATCGGCCGCGCCCCAGTTCGCCAGCTCAAGCGCCAGCGCCGCCAGATCGGCGGCCTCGATCTCGGCCGGGGGAAAGGGCGGGTGGCCACCTTCCTGCCCGCGGGTCCAGAGGCGATAGCAAACGCCCGGTTCGGTTCGCCCTGCCCGACCGCGGCGCTGATCGGCCTCGGCCCGCGACACTGTTTCAGTCACAAGGCGCGACATGCCCGATCCGGGGTCATAGCGCGCGCGCCGGGCGCGCCCGCCGTCAACCACGATCCGCACGCCGTCTATGGTGATGCTGGTTTCGGCGATTGCGGTGGCGAGCACGACCTTGCGGCCCCGGTCAACCGGTTCGATCGCCGCGCGCTGGGCGCTGAAATCAAGGCCGCCATAAAGGGTCATCAGCCGGATATCGGCGGGCAGTCGCGGGCCAAGCCGGGCCTTGACCCGGTGAATTTCACCCGCACCCGGCAGAAAGACCAGCGCCGAGCCATCGCATTCACCAAGCGCCTGCAAAGTCAGGTCGCTGACCGCATCCTCGAACCGCTGTTCCCGGTCAGGCGGCCGATCCAGCCAGCGGGTCTCGACCGCAAAGCTTTGGCCCCGGCTGGTGATCACCGGCGCGTCATCCAGCATCCGCGCCACCGGCTCGGCGTCCAGCGTGGCCGACATGACGAGGAGTTGCAGGTCATCGCGCAGGCCTTGCCGGATATCCCATGCGAGCGCCAGTCCCAGATCTGCATTGAGCGAGCGTTCGTGAAACTCGTCAAATATGACCATCGACACGCCGGTCAGTTCCGGATCGCGCTGTATCTGTCGGGTCAGCACGCCCTCGGTCACGACCTCGATGCGTGTGGCCGGCCCGGTGCGGCTGTCCCCGCGCATCCGGTAGCCCACCGTCTGGCCGACCTCTTCGCCAAGTGTCCGGGCCATCCGCTCGGCGGCGGCACGCGCGGCGAGGCGGCGCGGCTCCAGCATCACGATCCGGCCCGGAACCAGCCCCTCCTCGCTGATCAGCGCCAGCGGCACATGCGTGGTCTTGCCCGCGCCGGGCGGGGCCTGCAGGACAGCGCGCCCATGCCGGGCCAGCGCCCGGATCAGTTCGGGCAGCGCCGCCGCAACCGGGAGCATGGATCAGTTGTTGCCAAGCAGGTTCAGCAGACCATCCTTGATCTCGTCCTCGATCTTGTCCTTGACGGCCTCTTCGAGGTTGTTGGCATCCTCGGGCTGGAGGCCCAGATTGTCGGCGATGTTTTCCTTGACGTCCTGTTCCAGCTGATCGGATTGCTGATTGATCTGCTGTTTGACCTCATCTTCGAGTTTTTGCAGATCGGCATCGAAAAGTGCCTCGAGATCGGGGCGGAATTTCGGGTTGGCCCATGTGCCGGTGATCAGGACAGGAACGCTGATCCCGGTCAGGCCGTCGCCGCCGCCCAGCGCGGTTGGCGTCACCCTGTAGTCAAGCGTCTGTGCGCCGATGCCGACCTTGCCCGCGCCTTCGGCCTTGGCCAGCGGTGCGGCAAAGAGCAGATCATCGTTGCTCAGAACCCCGTCCGCGATCGTATAGCTGGCCGAGATGCCGTCAAAGATGGTTTTCTGACCCTCACCCCGGTACGAGGCATCGAGATTGCGCAGCATGCCCACCAGATCGAGCCCCAGCAATTCGCCCTTGCCGATGGCGAAATCGCCGGAACCCGAGAGAGAATTCATCAGCGCATCGACCGAGTTGCCGATGGCAAGAAATTTCGTCGACATGTTGACCGAGCCGATCAGCCGGTCGTAATCCGCCGTCGCCTGCAACAGCGGTTGCAGCGCGACATCGGCAATATTGAGATCACCCCCAACCGAGAGACCACCACGCCCGTTGACGACAAATTCGCCGGTGATATTGCCCGAATAGGCGCTGACCTCATTGAGATCAAAGACCATGCGCGACCGGTTGAGCCGGACCAGCGTATCGATCCGGCCAAGACTGATATCGCCATATTTCAGACCTTTGGCGCGAAATGCGACCTCTGCGTCGATGGCGGCAAGGGCACTGACATCAATCGGATCGGTGGGCCAGCCACTGGTTGCTGCGCCAGCCTCGCCGGTATTGGTGCCTGCCGTGTTGCCCGTTGCAGCCGCCGCGCCGGTATCACCGGCCAGCGCCGACAGGTCCACGAGATCGGCATCAAAGCTGGCCCTAAGCTTCGGTTTATCGTCGAGAAACAGATCAACCGCACCGACCAGTGTGTTGTCATCCACCGTAATGCGCGCATCGCGCAGATGCAGTGAGCCTTCGCTGGAAAAGACGAATGTCGTGTCGACGCCGATGCGTTTGCCCATACCACCCGGCAGTTCCGGCGGGGCCTGACCGATCAGGGCAAAGACCGCTGCAAGATCGTTGAAATTGCCGACGAGACGGCCTTCGGCGGCGGGGGTCAGACCGCCCTCACCGTCGAACGTGACCTGGGTACCGCCGACCCGAAGCTCAAGGTTTGCCGGTCTGACCTGACCATCCAGAAACCCCGCCAGCCCGTCGAGGCTGGCCTTCGCGTCGATCTCCTGTCCGTTCATGCGTCCGGAGATATCGACCTCTGCCGTGCCCGCAAATTCGGGCAGGCTGACCGCGCCGTTGACATCACTCACCTGATATTCCGCCCCCGACACCCCGTCGAGAAACGTAAACCGACCATCGCTGAGCCGGGCATTGTCGATCGAGAATGCCGGGATGCCCGAAGATGTCTGCGTCGCTGCGGTTGCACCTGCATCGGCGTCAGCCTCGGTGGAAGCGCTGGCCGCGTTCTCGGCGGAACCGGTTGCGGGGGCGGGCTCGAATTCCCAGTTTCCGCGCCCCTCGGCATTGGTTTGCAGGCGAATTTCGGGGCTGATGACGCGCAGATCCTCGACCCGGATATCACCCGATATCAGACCCATCGCATTAACACCGATGACCAGCCCCTCGGCCCGGATCATCGGCTGATCCCCGGCCCAGTCGGCATTGGCCAGCGTCACCGCGCCGGTTTTCACCCCGAGGCGCGGATAAATCGTGGCGCGTACATCCCCGTCAATTCTGAGCGCACGCCCGGTTGCCGCCTCGAACCGGGTTTCGGCCAGCCGGGCAATCCTGTCAGCCGGGACAAAGACCAGCGCCACGACCAGCAAGAGCACCAATGTTATGAGTACCAGAATGAGACGAAAGAGAATGCGCATGACCCCTACCTCCTGTTGGGTATCAACTAGCCCCTGGACCTGCCTGCGGCAAGGACACATTCCGTCGCCTTGCCCTTTCGCACGGGTCCGGTTTTGACTATAGGGCGCGTCATGTCGTCGAACCCCCCTGATCTGAGGCCCGATATCGCCCCAACCGCCCGACTTGGCGGTGACCCGGCCCGTGACGGGCAGCCGCGCATCGGCATGGTCTCACTCGGTTGTCCCAAAGCGCTGGTGGATAGCGAGCGAATTCTGACGCGGCTGCGTGCCGAGGGGTATGCGATCTCGCCCGATTATGCCGGGGCCGAGGCGGTGATCGTCAATACATGCGGATTTCTGGACAGCGCCAAGGCCGAGAGCCTTGAGGCCATTGGCGAGGCGCTGAAGGAAAACGGCCGGGTGATCGTTACGGGCTGTCTGGGGGCAGAACCGGACTATATCACCGGGGCCCATCCCAGCGTTCTGGCGGTCACCGGACCGCATCAATATGAACAGGTGCTGGATGCGGTGCATTCCGCGGTGCCGCCCGCGCCCGATCCGTTTGTCGATCTGTTGCCGGGGACGTCTGTCAGCCTGACGCCCCGACATTATTCCTATCTCAAGATTTCAGAGGGCTGTAACCACAAATGCCGGTTCTGCATCATCCCCGACATGCGCGGGCGGCTGACCTCGCGCCCCGTGCATGCGGTGCTGAGAGAGGCTGAGCGGCTGGCAGAGGCGGGTGTGCGGGAACTGCTGGTGATTTCACAGGACAGTTCAGCCTATGGTGTCGACCGCCGCCACGAGAGCTTTGACTGGCAGGGTCGCGATGTGCGCACCCATATCACCGATCTGGCGCGCGAACTGGGCGGGCTGGGCCCGTGGATCAGGCTGCACTACGTCTATCCCTATCCGCATGTGCGCGAGCTGATCCCGCTAATGGCCGACGGGCTGATATTGCCCTATCTTGATATCCCGTTTCAGCATGCGCATCCGGATGTCCTCAAGCGTATGGCCCGACCGGCGGCGGCGGCCAAGACGCTGGATGCCATTCGTGACTGGCGCACAATCTGCCCGGAAATCACGTTGAGATCGACATTCATCGTCGGCTATCCCGGAGAGACGGAGGCGGAGTTTCAGACCCTACTGGACTGGCTGGACGAGGCGCAGCTGGACCGGGTCGGGTGCTTTCAATACGAAAACGTCGCCGGGGCGCGGTCGAACGCGCTGCCCGATCATGTCGACGAAGAGGTCAAGGCAGAGCGCTGGCACCGTTTCATGGAAAAGGCGCAGGCGATTTCAGCGGCACGGCTGGCGGCCAAGGTCGGGCAGGAATTGCAGGTGATCGTCGATGAGGTGGATGCGGAATGTGCGACATGCCGCACCATGGCGGATGCGCCCGAGATCGACGGCAACCTGTTCATCGACAGCGACTTTGAAAGGCTCAAGCCCGGTGACATCCTGACCGTTCGCGTGGATGAAGCGGGGGATTATGACCTTTGGGGTGTGCCGGTGGCAGAGGGTCATACCACCTGATCATTCCGCCGTCAGAAAGGCCCTTAGTATTTCCTGATCGGATTTGCAGCCGGTTCCGGTTGTGGTTGTTCCCAGCGGGCAGTCACCTGCCGCTTCTTCTTTGCCTTTGGTCTCACTCTTTTGGGTTTGTTGGGCGGGCTCTGCCGCGGGTGGCTTGCGCGCGGCGAGTTTGCGCCTGATCCGGTTCAGGAGGTCCCAGTCAACCTCACCCGAGGCAATCAGGTTTTCGTCAGCCTGAAAGATTGCGATGGCCTGACGGGTCGAGCTGTCGCGTTTGCCTGATACCGCACCGGCATAATAGCCCAGATCGCGCAACCCCTGCTGCGCCTCGGCAACCCGCTGACTGTCGGACATGATGGCGGCGCGACGTTCGGGCTGTTCGGCGCGGTTCGACGCGACCGAACCTGATCCAAGGCAGGTCCAGTAGGGCAGGCCTGTCAGGCGGCCCACAAGCTCGATCGCGCCAAGCTCGATCAGGTTGCGCACCGCCTGGCCCGCGCTTTCAACCCGGTCGATCTGGATCGAAAAGCCAAGGCGCGTCAGGTCGATCAGCCCGGTTGCGGCCACCAGCCCGCCCGTACGGCGTACGACCATGGAATTGGCCACCGAGGCACCGGCCACAACCGTGCGTTCGGGATAGCGCACGAGGTGCATGTCGACACTGACCACCGACAGGCGCGATGACGCCCTGAGCGAGGCGTTCTGCAAGGGCCGAAGCGGTGCAGCGGCGTTATTGGCCGTCAGGCTGAAGCGGCTGGAACTGACGCCGTCATCAAGCTGCGAAATCGCCCCCCGGAAAAGGTATCTGGGGGTCGCGTCCGTCTTGTCATCGCGGGTCAGATAGATGATCTGGCCGTCCTTCTTTTCCAGCGGCTGATCGACAAAGACGATACGTTTGCTGGTGCGGTTCATCTGGTTGATGGCGTTGACCAGCATATCATCGGCGCTGACATTGATACGGCGGGTGCGGTCGGGGATACCCGTGGAGGAAACGAGGATCGGCGATTTCCCTGCCGTGGCGAGCAGCCTGTCCATGCAGCGCAACGCATCGTTGAACGAGGTGAAATTGCGCGCCGCGGCGGTGTTGGGTTCGGCCACCAATGGCGCAAGCGCGGGACTGACAGGGGTACATGCGGCAAGTCCCAGACCCAGTGCAAGGGCCCCAAACCGCCAGTTCAATCGTAACACGCCCATGGCCAAACACCCCCTGCCAGCGCCCTTGATCTAGGCCGTGGAATTTACCCGCCGGTAAATGCGCTGCTGCGAATTCAGGGGCATTTCGTTCAACTTGTCGCTTCAGCGTTCGAGTGGCAGGCCACCCTGGGCGCGGATGGCGAACTGAACCTGCGGCTTGGTAAACGGCACGAGGCGGGTGCGCGCGCTGCGCTCGGCCTGATCGGCCAAAGCACGCGCGCCCAAATAGGGTAGCGGGTTTGTCAGCGGCCTTTGATGGCCGGTGGCCCACTCAAGATAGGCGAGCACGACCGCCAGTGTCGGCCCGTCACCCTGCCAGAGCAGGCTGCCCCCGGCCTCGAACAGGATCTGATCGGCGCCGGCCAGCACAGCACGTTCGACAGGGTTCAGCGGATGGGCGATGTTTGTGGTCACGCGGCGGCTGGTATTGGAATTCAGCGCCGTAACACGCGCATCGATACCCGCACCAATCCCAAGCCTGAGTCCGCCCGCGTCGAGGTTCAGCCAGACACCACGCTGGCGGGCGCGGCAGCCGTGATCCCGGCAGGTCACAACCCACTCCTGTCGCTGACCAATCAGCGCCGAACCCGAGGGAAGGAAAACATACGGGATGCCACCGCGCTGGCCCGACTGGGTCGCCAATTCGCCCAGCGTTTGGATGGTCGTGTTTTCACCAAAGGGGCGCGCCGTATCCAATCCGTCTGCCCGGGCGGTTCCCGGCTGGATCAGCAAAAGAAGTGACAGAATCAGCGCGCGGCGCATCATCGGATAAGTCCCCGGCAGACAGGCCAATCGCCCCGCATGATCATAGCGGGCAATGGCAGCGGCGAGGCCGGGATTGTGAAGGCGATTTTAGGCAAATCCGCCGGATTTGCCGGTTAGGGGCGCGTCAGGCTGGTGCAGGCTCGAAACCGATTTCGGGCGGCCCGGCGACAAGGCGTCCGATGATCGCGGTGTCATACCCCGCGCCGATCAATGCATCGCGGCAGGTCCGGGCCTGCCCGTCATCCACCGCCGCCAAGAGACCACCCGCCGTCTGCGGATCAAAGAGAAGGGGCGCAATGTCATCCTCTGGCAGGGCGATATCGTCAAAGCGCGCCCGGTTGGCGGGATAAAGGGTTGAGCGGATGCCGGCGCGGGCCAGTTCCCGCGCGCCGGGCAGAACCGGGATCGCCGCCATGTTCAACCGGGCGCCACAGGAAGACGCCGTCAGGATATTGGCCAGATGCCCGGCCAGCCCGAAACCGGTGACATCCGTCATCGCATGCGCATGCGCAAGGATCGCCGCCGCCTGCATCGACGGCTGCAACATCACATCATAAGCGGCGGCGACATCGCCACCTTGTGCGCAGTGCTGCATTTCGGCGGCCATGATCGTGCCCGATCCGATGGGTTTCGTCAGGATCAGCGCGTCGCCCGGGCGGGCACCGGACATGGTGACGGGCGTCTGCGCCACCAGCCCGGTCAGGGTGATGCCGATCTGGGTTTCGGGGCCAAGGCTGGTATGACCGCCCGCAATCTCGGCCCCGGTAGGGGCAAGCGCATCGCCGAGGCCCGCCATCACCTCGTTCAGCATGCGCCCCTGCAGTTGCGGCGCGGCCTCTTGCAGGGTGACACTGACCAGCGCCGCCTGCGGTTCAGCGCCCATGGCCCAGATATCGCCCAGCGCGTGGATCATCGCGATACGCGCATGCAGATAGGGATCGGCGGTAAAGGGCCTGAGGTGATCGGTGGTGATAACCTGACGCATATCACCGACGGACAGGATCGCCGCGTCATCGCCGATTCCGGCGGTGATATCAGGGTGCGTCGTCCGCCCAAGGCGCGCCGTGGCACGGGCGAGGATCCCGGCATCAACCTTGGCACCGCAGCCGCCGCACAGCATCTGCGTGTCATCCATTTTCGGCAGGGTGGCAAAGCCCTGCATGAATTTGCGGTCGATCCGGTCCTTGAGCCGCCAGATACGCGGCCCCCTCAGGCAAAGCCCGTTTTTTTCGCCAAGCGCGCGTTTTGCACCAAGCGACACCAGCTTGAGATAATCGCGCTGGGGCCGGAAACTGCGCAACCTGCCACCGGTGATCCGGGCGGCAAGGTTCTGTGCCAGCACCGGCGCGGCGCGCACGGCATACACGCCCGCCTTGGGGCGGGGATCATGGCTGAGATGGGCACAATCCCCGGCGGCGAAAACGTTGGGATGGCCTGCCACCTGAAGTGTCGGGCCGACGGTCAGAAACCCGTTGGTCAGCGGCAGCGTTGTTTCTGTCAGCCAGTCCCATGGCCTTGCCCCGGCGGCCCCGACGGTCAGCCCTGCCGGAATGCGCCGCCCGTCGGTCAGTGTCACCGCATCTGCGGTTACGCTGGCAATTTCAGCGTGCTCGATCACATTGATGCCGGCGCGGTTCAGTTCACCGGTCAGGGCAGCGCGGCTCTTGCCCGGCAGCGCGGCAAGGGCGCGCGCGGCCTCGAGGATAGTGACGCGCGGTGCAGGCGCATCGGGTTGGTTCAGCGCGTGGGCCATCGCGAGCGCAACCTCAGCCCCGGCAATGCCGCCCCCGATGACGACGGCATCGGGGGCGGCCTTGCCCGCCCGGATATCTGCACAGAACCCTTCCCATGCGCGGGCAAAGTCCTGCATCGGTTTCGCCCCTACGGCATGCTCAGCAAAACCCGGGATATCGGGCAGGCCGGTTGAAACGCCGATATCAACCGACAGGGTGTCAAAGCCGATATCCGGGCGACCGGTGACCCTGACAAGCCCCTCGGCCGGATCGATACCCGTCGCACGCGCGCGGACCCAGCGCGCACCGGCGGCGCGCGCCAGCTGAACCAGATCGATATCCAACTCGTCCCGCCGGTAGTGACCGGCGATAAAACCCGGCAGCATACCGGTATAAGGTGCGACGGGATGGGGATCGATCAGCGTCAGCCGCGCCCCGTCGACCGGGGACATGGCCCATGATTTCAGCACCAGCGCATGGGTGTGGCCCCCGCCGATCAGCACGATGTCGTGAATGGGATTGGATGCGGGGTTCATGGTGCCTGCCTTGCCGTCTCTGGCGACCATCTAGCAACGCGGGCGGCGGCTGGAAAGACGATGATCAGCGCGCCTGCGCCCGATTGCACGAAAAGGGCCGCCCCGATCGGAGCGGCCCGGAATTGTTTGGGACGATATCGCCCTGTGGGTCTAGCCGCGACCCTTCCACGGTACGAGGTATTTCTCGGCCTCACGCATGAGGATATCGATCCCATAACCGATGATGCCGATCAGGATGATCCCCATGATAACGATATCGGTCAGCTGGAACTTGGAGGCGACCATGATCATCATGCCCGCGCCCACCTCGGCGGCGACAAGTTCGGCGGCAACCACCGTGCCCCAACAGACCCCCATCGCCACGCGCGCGCCGGTGAATATCTCGGGCAGCGAGTTGGGCACGATCACGTGCCGCATCAGCTGATATTTCGATGCGCCCAGCGAATAGGCCGCGTGTACCTTGGTGATGTTCACGCCGGAGACACCCGCACGCGCCGCGATGGTCATGATCCAGAGCGCGGCAAGGAAAAGCAGGATGATCTTGCCGGTTTCACCGATACCCGCCCAGATGATTACCAGCGGGATCAGCGCCAGTGGCGGGACCGGGCGCATGAATTCGACGATTGGGTCGAACCAGCCGCGGAACCAGTTGGAGAGGCCCATCGCATAGCCCAGCGGGATACCGACCAGAGCCCCCAGCACGAAGCCCACAACAACACGAAAGAGCGAGAGGCCCAGATGTTCCCAGAGGGTGGAGTTCTGATAGCCTTCGCTGGAAATCTCGATCAGACGTTTCCAGACGGCCTCGGGCGGGGGCAGCCAGATCGGCTCCATCTGCCAGCCTTCGTTTGGCGAAATCGAAAGCGCCCCCTTGTCGGTAAAGGTGACGGTGCCGTTGTCGATCTTGACGCGTGGTTTTGACTGAACAAGGTTGCCGTTGTCGTCACGCATATTGGGATCGAAATCGACCGGGGTGCCGTTGATCTCGACGACCAGCGCGCCGTCTTTGCGGGTAAACTCGTCATTCTTGTCCCAGATCAGCTGACCCGAGCGGTATTTGGTGATCATGAGCGCATCACCCAGGGCGAATCCGTCGCCCTCATCTGCCGCAATAGGCTCACCTTCGCCGCGCACCACCTCGACGCGCCAGTTGACCGAGGATGTGTCGGTCGAGCCGTCGGGTGCCTTGACCACATATTCAAAGCTGCCATCGCCCACGAAAGGCCCCGGCGCATGCAGAAAGCGCGGTATCCATGACGACCCGGTAAAGGCACCCCAGATCAGGAATATTGCCACAACCGATATGACCGAGGCGCGGCGGTCGGCGCGCACCGCGCTTTCGTCGCCGAAGGTTACCGTCTTGAGCGAGGTGAAATCAGTGCGATGTGACAGGAAGGTCGCAATGAAGCGAACCGCGAAAAACGCGATCACAAAGATCGCGACGTAGATGAGTGCGATAATCATGCGCCCGCTCCTTCGGCCCGTCCCATGATCTCTTCTTCCATGTCCCAGATCATGGCGAGGATCTCTTCTCTCGTGGTGTTGTAGTCGCCGTGTTTTTTGACCTCGCGCAGGTCATTGCCCACGCCCATATCGGCAAAGGGCAACCGGTATTCCTTGTGTATCCGGCCCGGACGTGGGGCCATCACCAGCAGACGTTCGCCCAAAAGCAGCGCCTCTTCGACAGAGTGGGTGATCAGGATGATGGTCTTGCCCGTCTCTTTCCAGAGGTCCAGCACGAGCGATTGCATCTTTTCACGGGTCAGCGCATCAAGTGCGCCCAGGGGTTCATCCATCAGGATGACATCGGGATCATTCGCAAGGCACCGCGCGAGGGCGACGCGCTGCTGCATGCCGCCGGAGAGTTCATAGACGGCTTTTTCCTTGAAATCCTGCAGTCCGACCACGTCAAGCAGGTGATCGACGCGTTCCGCCGCCTCGCGTTTCTGGCCCTTCATCGCGGGGCCAAAGCCGACATTTTCGCGCACGCTCATCCATTCGAAGAGCGCACCCTGCTGAAACACCATGCCACGCTCGGGGCCGGGGCCGTGAACTGTGGCATTGTTGAGCACCACCTGCCCCTCGGTCGGGGCAAGGAAACCGGCGACGATATTGAGCAGCGTGGTCTTGCCGCAGCCAGACGGGCCGAGCACACTCATCAATTCGCCGGCCTTGATATCAAGGGTTACATTCTTGAGTGCCTGCACTGCGCCGCCATCCGGCAACTCGAAGCGCATCGACACATCGTCAATTAACAGTCCGGACACGGTTCATCCCCCGTTATTCTGATGGCGCAGCCCGGCTGGGCTGCGCCGGTAGGTATAGTATTAGTTGGCCATCATCGAAGATTTCAGCGGGCCAACTTCGACATTGCTGTCATAGCTGTCGAGCGCCGCATCGATGGAGCCCGCGCCGACAAAGATGTCCGCGACACCTTTCATGAATGTCTGCGCGCCGCCGCCGAGCCATTTCTCGGACAGCTGCTCGTCAACCGATGGGAAGGAAAAAGTCGCCATGGTGGCGGCTGTGTCTTCCTCGCTCATACCGGCGTCTTTGGCGATGACCGGGATCATATCCTGCGCCTTCATGCCACCGGCGTTCCACTGGGCATTAGCCTCGGCGGTGACGGCCAGGAACTTCGACAGCATCTCGCCGTTTTCAGCAACGAAATCCGCGGGTGCGGAGGTCACGTCAAAGACGAGGATGCCGAGCTCTTCCTTTTCGGCACCCGAAAGCAGCACGTTGCCGTGCTCTTTCATGCGGCGCAGCGCGCCACCCCAGCCACAGGCCATGTCCAGAGCACCCTGCGCGAGCGCTGCTGCACCTTCGGCTGGCGCCATATCAACCACTTCCATGGTCGAGATGTCGACGCCGAAATGGTTCATCTGGCTGAGGAAGCCGTAATGGGCTGCGGTCCCGAGCGGCACGGCAACTTTCTTGCCTTCCAGCTCTTTCGCGGAATCCTTGTCGATTTCCAGCGCGGAGGCGACGACGCAGTTGTCATTTTCCGAATAGGAAACCGCCACGTCGACGATCTGAAGGTCCTGACCGGCGGATGTCGCAACCACGAAGGGTGGAACACCCTGGCTGACGGCGATCTGTACGTCACCGGCGGCCATGGCAGCCGACATCGCCGTACCTGTGTCGAAGGAAACCCAGTTGACCTTTACACCCATCGCTTCGTCATAGGTGCCGGCAACCTTGGCGGCCTGGAACGGCATCGGCCATTCGAGGAAATAGGCCACGGTGATTTCGCCGTTGCTGCCTGCGATGGCAGTTCCAGATCCGGCGAGGAGTGCAACACCGGCAACCGCCCCCATCAAGCTACGTTTTGTGATCATTCATTTTCTCCCGTTTTGTGGGCTTTTCGCCCGAAATAGTAGTGGTTTGACCGGGTTATCCGGCCTCTGCACAGGTTCTACACTCCGATCTCGGAAAATTCGCACCCCGTTTTCCGGGGGTTCTCATCCACTCCGAAGATCGCTCACTTTGCCCGGCACCCGGCGTTTTGCCCGGATAGCCGCCCGCGATGCGGGCTGACCGGCTGTTCCGGCACCAGAAGGATCGGAAGGGCGTTGCCCGCCCCGAACCCGTCATTGCGTGTCATCGATTCGAAAAAACGACCGAGTTGATGAAGTATGAGCGCAGCACACATGACGATGATGCTACGCAAAGCGAGATTTCGATCAATCATTAACTGGCGAAGCCGAAAAGAAACTTCGCCAAACCGCAAACTGGAGGCGATTTCTTCATCATGTTGTAAATGCGCGGTTTTTGCGGGCGATTTGGCGATGGGTCGCCGAATTTTACCCTCATTCTGGACTTAGAACATGGGTTCATTTGGACCTAACCGGCTGATTGATGTTTGGGCACCGTTACGCAAAACGCCAATTCGGTTAGCGTTGTCCCATTCCCGGCTGTCGGGCTTTCGTGAAAAAAGGAGCACTATGATGGATGCGTCATTTCAGGCCAATGATCTGGAACATGTAGTCGAGGCAGACCGTGCCCATATCTGGCACCATCTGTCGCAGCACAAACCCTTTGAGACGGTGGACCCTCAGATCATCGTCGAGGGCAAGGGCATGCGGGTCTGGGATCAGACCGGCAAAGAGCATCTGGATGCGGTATCGGGCGGTGTCTGGACGGTGAATGTCGGCTATGGCCGTGAAAGCATCGCCAACGCGGTGCGCGACCAGCTGATCAAGCTGAACTATTTCGCGGGCGCTAAGGGATCGGTGCCGGGGTCTCTCTTTGCTGAGCGCCTGATCGGGAAGATGCCGGGGATGAGCCGTGTCTATTATACCAACTCGGGCTCGGAGGCGAATGAGAAAGCCTTCAAGATGGTGCGCCAGATCGCCGAGAAACGCTACGGCGGCAAGAAACACAAGATCCTCTATCGCGACCGTGACTATCACGGCACGACCATCACCACGCTGTCGGCAGGCGGCCAGCAGGAACGTAACGCCCAGTACGGCCCCTTTACCCCCGGCTTCATCGCCGTGCCGCATTGTCTGGAATACCGGGCACAGTGGGATGTTGAAAATTACGGTGAGCGCGCGGCGGATGCCATCGAAGAGGTGATCCTGCGCGAAGGGCCCGACACGGTTGGCGGGCTGTGCCTTGAGCCGGTCACCGCGGGCGGCGGCGTGATTACCCCGCCCGAGGGTTACTGGCAGCGGGTTCAGGAGATTTGCCGCAAATATGACATCCTGCTGCATATTGACGAGGTTGTCTGCGGTGTCGGGCGGACCGGTACATGGTTCGGCTATCAGCAATATGGCATCCAGCCGGACATGGTGACGATGGCCAAGGGTGTTGCATCCGGCTATGCGGCGATTGCCTGTCTGGTCACCACCGAACAGGTATTCGAGATGTTCAAGGATGATGCGTCCGATCCCATGAACTATTTCCGCGACATCTCGACCTTTGGCGGATGTACGGCCGGACCGGCAGCGGCCCTGGAGAACATGCGCATCATCGAAGACGAGAACCTCTTGGACAACACCAACCGCATGGGCGAGCGGATGATGGCTAACCTGCACGGGCTGATGGAAAAGCACGCGGCAATCGGGGATGTTCGGGGCAAGGGTCTCTTTTGCGGGGCCGAGCTGGTCGCGGATCGTGCGAGCAAGGAGCCCGTTGACGAAAAGCTTGCGCAGGCCGTCGTGGCCAGCTGCATGAAGCAGGGCGTCATCATCGGCGTCACCAACCGCTCGGTGCCCGGTTTCAACAACACGCTCTGTTTCTCGCCCGCGCTGATCGCAACGAACGATGATATCGACGCGATTACCGATGCGGTCGATACCGCCCTGACCGAAGTGTTCGGCGGCTGACAAGTACAAGGACACGGACAGGGACTGGACGCCTGTCAACGGCGGTTGCCGTTTGAGTATATAACCCCGCGCATATCCTGCGTGGGGTTATTTTGTTGGACGCTGGCGCAGGCCGGGGCCGCCCGCCGTGCGATTGACCTTGCCCCGCCGATCCAATACATCCAGATTATCCAAGCGTTAATACCAGATCGGGGTATTTGGGTGGCGATTTCGGAAGAAAGCTTTTTTCTGGACAGCAGGTTCGAAGGAACGCTTCAGGCGCAGATCCAGCAAATGGTTGCCAGTGGCATCCTGTCAGGCCGGTTCCGCGCCGGTGAAAAACTGCCGTCGTCGCGGCGTCTGGCGCGGCATCTGGGCGTGTCGCGCATCACCGTGACGCTGGCCTTCAACGAGCTGATCGCCGATGACTATCTGCGTTCGGCCGGACGGTCGGGATATTTCGTTTCCGATAACGCCCCGCCGCCGCCGCCCAAGCCCCTGTCGACCCAGAAAACCGATCAGGTCAAATGGGACCGCCTGATCGGTCAACGCTATTCGGGCGGGCCGGTGGTCGACAAGCCGGCGGACTGGCAAAGCTATCGCTATCCGTTTGTTTATGGGCAGGCCGATCCGATCCTTTTTGACCAACAGAACTGGCGGCTTTGCGCATTGCAGGCGCTGGGGCGGCGCGACTTTACCAGCCTGACCACGGATTATGCCGAGCGTGACGACGAGCTTCTGATCGACTTTATCGTTCGCCACACGCTGCCCCGGCGCGGCATCATCGCCAATCCCGATGAAGTGCTGATCACGGCGGGTGCGCAAAACGCGCTTTGGCTGACGGCTCAGGTGCTGCTGACCAGCCGGTCCAGGGCCGCCTACGAGGACCCCGGTTATCCCGATCTGCGCAATATCCTGCGCCAGTCTCATTGCACGCCCGAGCCCGTAGCCGTTGATAAGAATGGCATTCCGCCGCATCTGATCCCGACGGATATCGACATTGTCTTTACCACGCCCAGCCACCAGTGCCCCACCACATCCACCTTGCCGCTGGACAGGCGGCGTGCCTTGCTGGCGCGGGCGCGCAAGCATGATTTCCTGATTGTCGAGGATGATTACGAATTCGAAATGTCGTTTCTGGGGGCGCCTTCACCGGCGCTCAAATCGCTGGATGAAGACGGGCGCGTGATCTATGTCGGCTCATTTTCCAAGTCGCTCTTTCCGGGGTTGCGGCTAGGGTTTCTGGTCGGCGCGGCCGAGTTCATCCGCGAAGCGCGCGCGCTCAGGACAACCGTGCTGCGCCATATTCCCGGCCATATCCAGCGCACCGCCGCCTATTACCTGTCGCGCGGGCATTACGATGCCCAGATGCGCCGCACCAAAGAGGCGTTCCGCACCCGCCGGTCGCTCATGGATGCCGAGATCAAGCGCCGCGATCTCGAGATCGCGGGCAGCCCGGCATTCGGCGGCTCTTCCTTCTGGATGAAGGCGCCGCGCGGTGTGGACATGAGCCGGGCTTCGGCCCTTCTGAAGGCCGAAGGCGTTCTGGTCGAGGCGGGTGCACCGTTTTTTGACCGCGTGGATGGCAGCGGGTTCTACCGTCTGGCCTATTCCTCGATCCCCAAGGCCCGCATCCCCGCCGGTCTGGAAAAACTGGCGATGGTCCTTGGACAGATTGCCGCGGAATCTGGCCATAAGCGGTTTGGCTGACTGGCCCTAAAAACACCCCTGCAAACTGGGTACATAGCTGCTCGAGCTCTGCCATCAGGTTCCGCGGTCTGAACGCCCATGCGCGCCGCGTTGATATTCAGAAAAAGGGATGCACCCAATGAAAATGACAACCGAAGAAGCCTTTGTAAAAACGCTGCAAAGGCATGGTATCGAACATGCGTTTGGAATCATCGGGTCCGCCATGATGCCCATTTCCGATCTGTTCCCTGCGGCTGGCATCCAGTTCTGGGACTGCGCGCATGAGGGCAGCGCCGGTATGATGTCGGATGGCTATACCCGTGTCACAGGCAAGGTTTCGATGATGATTGCCCAGAACGGCCCGGGCATCACCAACTTTGTCACGGCGGTCAAGACGGCCTACTGGAACCACACGCCGCTGCTGCTGGTGACGCCGCAGGCGGCCAACAAGACCATCGGTCAGGGCGGTTTTCAGGAAGTCGAGCAGATGAAACTGTTCGAGGACATGGTCGCCTATCAGGAAGAGGTGCGCGATCCGTCCCGTGTGGCCGAGGTTCTGACCCGGGTCATCTCGCAGGCCAAGCGCCTATCTGGTCCGGCACAGCTGAACATTCCCCGCGATTTCTGGACGCAGGTGATCGATGTCGAGATTCCGGATCCGATCGAATTCGAAGCTTCGCCCGGTGGCGAAAACTCGGTCGCGGAAGCGGCAAAACTGCTGTCCGATGCCAAGAACCCCGTCATTCTGAACGGCGCGGGCGTTGTCCTGTCGCGGGGCGGTATTGCCGCATCGATGCAACTGGCCGAGCGTCTGGATGCGCCGGTCTGCGTCGGGTATCAGCACAATGACGCCTTTCCGGGTTCGCATCCGCTGTTTGCCGGGCCGCTGGGCTATAACGGCTCGAAGGCGGGGATGGAACTGATCAAGGAAGCCGATGTCGTGCTGTGCCTTGGCACCCGGCTGAACCCATTCTCGACCCTGCCCGGATATGGCATGGAATACTGGCCCACCGACGCAAAGATCATTCAGGTGGATATCAACCCCGACAGGATCGGCCTGACCAAGAAGGTCAGCGTCGGCATCGTGGGTGACGCTGCCAAGGTTGCCCGGGGCATCCTGGGGCAGCTGGCGGATACTGCGGGCGATGCGGGACGCGCCGAGCGCAAGGCCACCATCGCGCAAAAGAAATCGTCCTGGGCGCAGGCGCTGACCTCGATGGATCACGAAGATGACGATCCCGGCACCACATGGAACGCGCGCGCGCGCGCGGACAAGCCCGACTGGATGAGCCCCCGCATGGCATGGCGCGCCATTCAGTCGGCACTCCCACGCGAGGCGATCATCTCGTCCGATATCGGCAATAACTGCGCCATCGGCAACGCCTATCCCACGTTCGAAGAGGGGCGCAAATATCTGGCACCCGGCCTCTTCGGTCCTTGCGGCTATGGCCTGCCAGCGATTGTGGGCGCCAAGATCGGCCAGCCGAACGTACCGGTTGTCGGTTTCGCCGGTGACGGCGCGTTCGGCATTGCGGTCAACGAACTGACGGCGATCGGCCGGGGCGAATGGCCCGCGATCACCCAGATCGTCTTTCGCAACTATCAGTGGGGTGCGGAAAAACGGAACTCGACCCTGTGGTTTGACGACAATTTCGTCGGGACCGAGCTGGATACGTCCGTATCCTATGCCGGGATCGCCAATGCCTGCGGTCTGAAAGGTGTGGTTGCCCGCACGATGGAAGAACTGACGGACGCGCTGGATCAGGCGATCAAGGACCAGATGGAGAACGGCGTCACCACACTGATCGAGGCCATGATCAACCAGGAACTGGGTGAACCGTTCCGCCGCGACGCGATGAAAAAGCCCGTCGCCGTTGCCGGTATCAGCAAGGATGACATGCAGCCGCAGCAGGTCGCGTGATCAAAAGCCTTTCCCCGGCGCCCGCGCGGCGCCGGGGGCATTTACGGGCCTGAGATTCGGCGGAAAGATGCAACATGGACAGCCTGATCACAGCGGTCGATCTGACGCCGGGGCAATTCTGGCTGACGCTGCTTGTGGTTTTTGGCGCCGGTGTTGTCCGGGGGTTTTCCGGCTTTGCGCTGTCGGCAATCATCATGGCCATCGCGGCGGTTTACCTGTCGCCTGTCGAGTTGATCCCCATGATGTGGTGGCTGGAGATGACCGCATCGCTGATGATGGTCCGGGGCGGCTGGAAGAATGCCGACCGAAGCGTGGTCTTTGGGCTGGTCGGTGGGTCTGTCGTCGGTCTGCCGCTGGGCCTGTGGCTGACACTTTCGATCCCGGTGGACGCCTCGCGCTTGGTCGCGCTGAGCGTGATCATCGTACTGGCCGCCATCCAGCTGCGCAGAATACGGATGAAATTTCTGGCTACCGCACCCGGCCTTTACGGCACCGGACTGGTTGCGGGCGTGGTGACGGGGCTGGCGGGTGTGGGTGGCATGATCGTCGCGCTTTACGTGCTGGCACAAGAGGCCGTGGCACGTTCCATGCGCGGGAGCCTGGTTCTGTTTCTGTTTCTGTCATCGCTGGCATCGATGGTCATTCATATCCTGTTTGGCACGATGACGCTGCTGGCAGTGACACGCGGGCTGATCTTTGCACCCGCCGTTGTGCTGGGCGTCGCGGTGGGAACGCTGATGTTCCAGCCAAAATACGAACCCTATTACAAACCCTTTTGTCTGGTTCTTCTGATCGTTCTGGCGGCGGCCGGACTGGTCAGGTTGTTCCTGTGACGGCAGCTCAACAGGAACCAAGGGCCGCAGATATGCGCAATTTCAAAAAAGCGTCTCGCCATTTCCCGGTTTTGCCGGTTATTTGTTCCGGACGCACAGAGGCAGTTGCATGACCCATCACCAACCCGATCTTGATACCTCTCCCAAAGTATCCGACGAAATCCGCAAGACCACCTGTTACATGTGCGCCTGCCGTTGTGGCATCAATGTGCATCTCAGGGATGGCAAGGTCAGCTATATCGAGGGCAACCGCGATCATCCGGTCAACCGCGGGGTTCTGTGTGCCAAGGGCAGCGCGGGCATCATGCAGATCAACGCGCCGTCGCGGCTGCGCGCACCGCTCAGGCGGGTGGGGCCGCGCGGATCGGGCGCGTTCGAGGAAATCAGCTGGGAAGAGGCGCTGCAAAGCGTCACCGACATTCTGGCACCGATACGCAAGGACAGCCCCGACAAGCTCGCCTTTTTCACCGGGCGCGATCAGTCACAGAGCTTTACCAGCCTGTTTGCGCAGTCATTCGGCACGCCGAACTACGCGGCACATGGCGGCTTTTGCTCGGTCAATATGGCGGCGGCGGGCATCTACACGATGGGCGGCGCGTTCTGGGAGTTCGGGCAGCCCGACTGGGAACGCACCAAGCTTTTCATGATCTTCGGCGTGGCCGAGGATCATGACAGCAACCCGATCAAGATCGGCCTTGGCCGACTGAAAGAGCGTGGTGCCAAGGTGATCGGCGTCAACCCGATCCGCAGCGGCTATAACGCCGTGGCCGATGAATGGGTCGGGATCACGCCGGGTACTGACGGGCTCTTTATCCTGTCGATGATCCATTGCCTTCTGAAGGCGGGCAAGATCGATCTGGATTACCTGATGCGCTATACCAACGCGCCGATCCTCGTCAATTGTGACGACAAATCGCCCGAGGGCGGGCTGTTCCTGCGTGATGACGACGACAAGATGATGGTGCTGGACAAGGCCACGGGCAAACCGGCGCCGTTTGATGCACCGGGTGTGCGGGCCGATATGGCGGGCACCTATCGCCATGCCGGGGCCACCTATCGCCCGGTTTTCCAACTGCTGGCCGAGCGCTATCTGGATGACCAATACGCGCCCGAGGCCGTGGCCGAACGCTGCGGGATCGATGCCGACCGTATCCGCCGGATCGCGGCGGAACTGGCGCTGACGGCGTTCGAAGAGGAAATCGTCGTCGATCAGCCGTGGACCGATTTCCGGGGCGTCAAGCTCGACAAGATGATTGGCAGACCAGTCAGTTTCCACGCCATGCGCGGTATCTCGGCCCATTCCAACGGGTTCCAGACATGCCGCGCGCTGCATGTGCTGCAGATCCTGCTGGGCTCGGTCGAGGTGCCGGGCGGTTTCCGCTTCAAGCCCCCCTACCCCAAACCGGTCGAAGCACATCCAAAACCGCATTCCACCGTGACCCGTGATGGCCCGCTGAACGGCCCGCATCTGGGTTTCGTGCGCGGGCCCGATGACCTGGCGCTGAAAGAGGATGGCAGCCCGGCCCGGATCGACAAGGCCTTTACGTGGGAAAACCCGATGTCGGCCCACGGGCTGATGCATATGGTGATCTCGAATGCCCATGCCGGTGATCCCTATCCGGTCGAGGCGCTGTTTATGTACATGGCCAACATGAGCTGGAATTCATCGATGAATTCGGGCGAGGTCATGAAGATGCTGACCGATAAGGATGATGACGGGAACTACGTCATTCCCAATATCATCTATTCCGATGCCTACGCATCCGAGATGGTGGCCTATGCCGATATCGTGCTGCCCGACACGACTTATCTGGAGCGTCATGACTGTATCTCGCTTTTGGATCGACCGATCTGCGAGGCCGAAGCGATGGCCGACAGTATCCGCTGGCCGGTGATCGAACCTGACCGCGACGTGCGCGGGTTCCAGTCGGTGCTGATTGATCTGGGTGCGCGGCTGGGACTGCCGGCCTTTGTCAACGAGGATGGCAGCCAGAAATACAAGGACTATGCCGATTACATGGTCAATCACGAGCGTCGGCCGGGTGTTGGCCCGCTGGCCGGGTTCCGCGGCAATGGTGAGGGCAAGGGCCGTGGTGCCCCCAACCCCGAGCAACTGGAGCGCTATATCGAAAACGGCGGGTTCTGGATTGATCACGTGCCCGAGGCGGGGCTGTATTATAAACCCTGGAACAAAGACTATCAGGACTGGGCGGTCGAGCGCGGTATCTATGACGCGCCTCAGCCCTATCTCTTTAGCCTCTATGTCGAGCCGATGCGGAAATTCCAGCTGGCGGCAGAGGGTCACGGCAAACGCCAGCCGCCCGATCACCTGCGCGATCAGATCAAGACAACGCTGGACCCGCTGCCGATCTGGTATCCCCCGTTCGAGGAAAGCCGGGTTGATACCGACGAATATGATCTGCACGCGCTGACCCAGCGGCCCATGGCGATGTATCATTCCTGGGGATCGCAAAATGCCTGGCTGCGTCAGATTCATGGCCACAATCCGCTATATGTACCCGGTGCGGTCTGGAAAAAGCATGGGTTCAAAGAGGGTGACTGGGCCCGCGTCAGTTCGGCCAACGGATCGATCACGGTGCCGGTGGCCCTGATGGAAGGGCTGAACGCGAACACCGTCTGGACATGGAACGCGATCGGAAAGCGCAAGGGCGCATGGGCGCTGGACGAAGACGCGCCCGAGGCCAATCGCGGTTTCCTGCTCAATCATCTTATTTCGGAATTGCTGCCCGCACGCGGCGACGGCATGCGCTGGTCGAACTCGGACCCTGTCACCGGGCAGGCGGCATGGTTCGATCTGCGGGTCAGGATCGAAAAGGCCGATGCCCCCTCCGAGGCGCAACCGGCATTCCCGGCATTGAAATCCCCGGTGCCCAAGGCGCCGGATGAACTGAAGGTAGGTGAGGCATGACCCTGTTGCCGGAAAAAACCGATGCCAAGCTGGGCCTCGTCATCGATCTGGACACATGCGTCGGCTGTCATGCCTGTGTTGTGTCGTGCAAGGGCTGGAACACCCAGGGCTATGGCGTGCCTTTGTCGGATCAGGACCCCTATGGCGGCGATCCTTCGGGCACCTTTCTGAACCGGGTTCATGCCTATGAGGTCATGCGCCCGGACGGGCAGGCCCAAACCACCCATTTCCCGAAATCCTGCCTGCATTGCGAAGACGCGCCCTGTGTCACGGTCTGCCCCACCGGGGCGAGCTATAAGCGGCAGGAGGACGGTATCGTCCTTGTCAACGAGAGCGCCTGCATCGGCTGCGGCCTGTGCGCATGGGCCTGCCCCTATGGTGCGCGCGAGCTTGATCAGGCGGCAGGCGTGATGAAGAAATGCACGCTGTGTGTTGATCGCATCTATAACGACAATCTGCCCGAAGTGGACCGCGTGCCGTCATGTGTCCGCACCTGCCCCGCCGGTGCGCGCCATTTCGGTGATCTGGGCGATCCCGATAGCGACGTGAGCAAGCTGGTCGAGGCGCGGGGCGGGATCGACCTGATGCCGGAACAGGGCACGAAACCTGTCAATAAATACCTGCCGCCCCGGCCAAAGGATCAGCCGCTGGAAGAAATCGACATTCTTGCCCCGCTTCTGGAGCCTGTGGCCGAGGATGCCAGAGGTTTCATTGGCTGGCTCGACAAAGCGCTGGAGAAACTCTGATGCATCCCGCACCCTCGATCATTTTTTTCACCGTCTTTTCGGGCCTTGGTTTCGGGCTTTTGGCGTGGCTGGGTCTGGGCCTGCCGGATGTGACCGGCTGGGTGGCCTTCGTCTTTTTTGCACTGGCCTATCTGATGGCGGTCGGCGGGCTGATCTCATCAACCTTTCACCTGGGCAATCCGCAGCGCGCGCTCAGGGCGTTTACCCAGTGGCGCACAAGCTGGCTGAGCCGCGAAGGCTGGCTGGCGGTGCTGAGCCTGCTGGTCATGGCCGTCTACGGCGCCGGGCTGGTCTTTCTGGGTGAGCGCTGGACGGGGCTTGGTATTTTGGGCAGCATCCTGTCGCTGGCCACGGTCTATGCCACGTCGATGATTTATGGGCAGTTGAAAACCGTTCCCCGATGGAACGCCTGGACGACGCCAGCACTGTTCATGGTGTTCGCCGTCGGCGGCGGCGCATTGATGGCCGGTCAGGTGACGGCGGCGATCATCCTGCTGATCCTTTTGGGTGGGCTGCAATATATCGCCTGGACAACGGGTGACGCACGGTTCCGCGACGCCGGTCACACGATGGAGACCGCCACCGGGCTGGGACCCGTGGGCAAGGTTCGCCTGCTGGAGTCACCCCATTCCGGCGGCAACTACCTGTTGCGGGAAATGGTGCATGTTGTGGGCCGCAAGCATGCGCGCAAGCTGAGAATCCTGAGCCTGACCGGGCTGAGCATTCTGCCTGTACTGTTACTTTTGCTCTTGCCCGCGGGGCATATTGTGGGTCTCATCGCGGTAATCCTGCACCTGGCAGGCACACTTGGCGCGCGGTGGCTTTTCTTTGCCGAGGCCGAGCATGTCGTCGGGCTTTATTACGGTAAGAGATGATGGCCCATCGCATCGACGCCCTGCAATATGCCAACTGGTCTGAAAAGATTTTCCGGCAAATGCGCGAAGGGGGGGTCGACGCGGTACATGTCACCATCGCCTATCACGAAGTTTTCCGCGAGACGGTGCTGAATGTCGAGGCGTGGAACCGGTGGTTTCAGGCCTATCCCGACCTGATCTTTCACGGGCGCACCGGCGATGATGTGCGCCTTGCCCGCGAAACGGGGCGCACGGCGATATTCTTTGGTTTCCAAAACCCCTCGCCCATCGAGGATGATATCGACCTCGTCGAGATCTGGCACCAGCTGGGCGCGCGGTTCATGCAGCTGACCTATAACAACCAGTCGCTGCTGGCGACCGGCTGTTACGAGGATGACGATACCGGCCTGACCCGGATGGGCAGACAGGTCGTGGCCGAGATGAACCGTGTCGGCATGGTTGTCGATATGAGCCATTCCGCCGACCGCTCGACGCTGGAGGCGATTGAGTATTCGAGCCGGCCGATTGCGATTACCCATGCCAACCCCGCCGACTGGCACCCGGCCCGGCGCAACAAATCCCACGACGTTCTGAAGGCGCTGACCGATGCGGGCGGGATGCTGGGTTTTTCGCTTTATCCGCATCACCTGAAGGGCGGGACGGACTGCACGCTGGCCGATTTCTGTACCATGATCGCCGATACTGCTGAGCGCTACGGGGTTGAGTACCTGGGGATCGGCAGCGATCTTTGTCAGGATCAGCCCGACAGCGTGGTGACATGGATGCGCAACGGGCGCTGGACCAAGGCGATGGATTTTGGCGAAGGCAGCGCCGACAATCCCGGATTTCCGCCACAGCCCGGCTGGTTCCGTGACAATCGCGACTTTCCCAATATCGCCGAAGGGCTGATCGATGCCGGGTTTTCGCCCGATGAGATTGACGGTCTTATGGGCGACAACTGGCTGAGATTTTTCGACCGGAGTTTTGGATCCGCAGATGGCTGAACCGGAAACCCCGACCCGCCCGGCAGAGGCGGCGCTGCGCAGCCCCGATCACGTCATGCGGCTGTCGCGGATGGGGGCATCCTTTCCCACGCGGCTCAGCTTTACCCGCAGCCTGATCCGCCAGTTGGCACGGGAAGGCGCCAGTGTCACCCGCCCTGTCTGGGAGATGAATGATCAGGGGTATGGCCGCGCGGTCTATGCCGTGGATCTGTCAGGGCACACCTATTCGCTGATCGCGTTTTCCAACGCGCTTGATCCCAGTCAACGTACCGACCGCGTCATCGCCGAAGCGTGGGATACCGGGTTCGCCCTGTTTGACGGGGTGCCCGAGAAGGACGATCTGGACCGCTTGCAACAGAACGTCCCGCGCCAAGAGGCCGGGCGCTGCAGCCAGAGGGAACTGGTGCTGAGCCGCGCCAACAAGAGCGTGCGCCTGTTTCAGCATGTGGTTGAGCGCCTGTCCGAAGGTCGCCAGCCCGACGTGGCGATGGTTGATCAGATCGGCTATCTGATGCGCACCACCGCAGTCTATGGCAACGGCAAATTCGGGATCGCGGATCGCGGTGATATCCGTGACAGGCCCGGCATGGCGCATCCTTTCCGGGCCGAGATGCTGACCGTCTGGCTGATCCGTGAATTCACCCACGATCTGGCCGAACATGTCGCCCGCTGCCGGGCACCGGAGAGGGCGGTGGGCCTGTCCGATCCGATCAAACGTCACCTTGGCATTGGCAATTCGACCGGGCTGGGCATGGCACCGTTTCTGGTCAATCATCCGATCCTGCTGAACAACTGGATGCTGGTGCGCGAAACCGCGCTGGCGCGGGTTCTGGCGGTTGCGGGGGCTGATGACGCCACGCAAAACGCCTTTGTCACGCTGCTGGCGCGGGCGCGCAACCATCTGGAAGACTGGAACGTGGCCGACGAACGCCAGCAGGCACGGATCGTGATGCTGCGCAGCGAGGCGACGGAACTGGGCGCCGTGATCGGGGCCGGCGCGCTGAGAAACGCCAAGCCGTGGGCCCGGCTGATGGCAACTGCTGCGGACTGGTCCGAAGAGGCACAGGAATTTCTGGTCGCCCTGATGCTGGAGGTTCATGGCGATCTGATCGATGGTCTGACCGATTGCATGAGCGCCCCGCCCGTCCCCGGCCTGAATGCCGCAATGAAGCTGTCCGAATTGCAAGCCCTGCTGGAGAAGCACTACGGCTGGGCGCTGGCGGTGGATTTCGAACAGGAAGGGGCAAAGGCGCAATTCTGGTACACCTCCGAAGACAAGGCCGAACCACGGCTGGGATTGCGGGATGAAGAGGATGGCGCCGACAAGGAACACCCGCTGGACATTGCCCGGCAGGTGCAAAGCCTGTCGCGCGCCATCGTCGATGCCGGGCCGGACCAGAGCGTTGCCGAGTTTCTGCTGGCGCGCCCGGATCAGCGGCTGATGGTGCAGCGTGCCCAGGCCGCGCCAAGCCATCCCTACATGGAAATTCGCGACAACCTGATCGGGCGGGATTGTCTGCCCATCGATATGCTGCGCTGCAAGCTGGCCTTTTTTGGGGCGACGCGATTTGATCCGCGCTCGGACCGATGGACACGGATCACGCTGTTTCAGGGGGCACCGACGCGCCATGACCTTTCGGACATAGACTGGTCGTTTCCGGTGATGGGCGCATGAACGTCTCGCTGAACGAATTGATGGGCGCGCTGGCCAAGGCCGCCATAGGCGCGGGCTGGCCACACGGGCCGGCGCGCGATTTTGCCGAGGCTGCGGCATGCACCGATGCGCCGGACTGGGCCGCCATCGTATCAATGCTCGAACGGCCGGCCCCGCAGATTTCAGGCGGATTGCTAACCAATGCACCGGCGATCCTGTCGATGCCGTCAGCGGTGGACATGGTTCAGGCAACCGGCCAGCGCGTGACGCTGGGGGGTGATGATTTTGCCGGGCTGGCCGCGGGCTATGCGCGGGCGCGCGGCCATATTGCGATGAGGAAAGAGGCAGACGGCGCGGTAACTTTCGCACCCGGTGAAGAAGGCCCCGTCAGGCCGGCCACGCGGTTTGAACTGCCCGATGATATCTGGACCGCGCTGAACCGACTGGCCGTCCGGTCCTATGTCGCGTCAAACGAACAATCGCGGATCAGCGGCGCAGGCGCCGGTTTGCTGGACAATGACTGACATTTTGCCGGGCACGGGGACCGGGCCGCGCCGATATGGCGTGATGTGGTTCAGCGGATGCGCATCTCGGATGCCGGATCAAAAAGCAGCGCCTTGTCCGGCGGAAAACTGACGCCGACCTTCGCGCCGATCCCGATACGCTCTTCACCGCGTTCCTCGACAATAAAGCGTTCGCCGGTCGGGCCCTGAAGATAGGCATATGAAACCCCACCCAATGCCTCGGTCAGGGTGACGTCCAGCACCTCTTGCCCCGGGACAAGCGCGACATGTTCCGGGCGCAGGCCAACGATGACCTCGGCGCCCTCTGCCGGCATGTTGGCGACACCCGGTGCAAGACCGGTCACGCCAAGCCCCGGGATATCCACGCCGCCGTCCCTGACCCGACCCGCGACAAAGTTCATCGCAGGAGAGCCGATGAACCCGGCGACGAATTTGTTGTCGGGATTGCGATAGAGGTCCATCGGCGCGCCGACCTGTTCGATCACGCCGGCACGCAGCACGACAATCTTGTCGGCCAGTGTCATCGCCTCGACCTGATCATGAGTGACATAGATCATCGTGGCACCGATTTCCTGATGCAGGCGCGCGATCTCGACCCGCATCTCGACGCGCAGTTCCGCGTCAAGGTTGGACAGTGGCTCGTCAAACAGAAACACTTCGGGCCCGCGCACGATGGCGCGTCCAATGGCAACGCGCTGGCGCTGGCCCCCTGAAAGGGCCTTGGGTTTGCGTTTGAGATAGTCGCCCAGTTTCAGGATATCCGAGGCCTCGGATACCTTGCGCGTGATTTCGGCCTTGTCGACGCCGTTCATGCGCAGGCCGAAACCCATATTCTCTTCGACCGTCATATGTGGATAGAGCGCGTAGGTCTGAAAAACCATCGCCACGCCACGCTGGGCCGGATCGACATCCGTGACGTCGCGCGTCCCGATCTCGATACGCCCGCCGGTCGTCTCTTCCAGCCCGGCAACCATCCTGAGAAGGGTGGATTTGCCACAGCCGGACGGGCCGACAAAGACACAGAACTCTCCATCCCTGATATCCAGATCGACACCATGGATGACCTGAACATCACCATAGCTCTTGACCACGTTTGAGAGTTTGACCTGTGACATTTCAGTGTTCCTGTTGAATTAGGCGCCGGGCGCGGTTTCGGGAAAACCCCAGGCAGAGGCTTCGTCGGCGATTTTCTCGGCTGTGGACCGAATCATCGGCACGAAGTCACTGAGTGTATCCAAAGAGGACCGACCGGTGGTGGATGTGACCGAGATCGCACCCAGAACCCGACCGCGCGGCGACAATATCGGGTGTGCGACGCAGATGATATTCTGTTCATGCTCTTCGTCGTCAAAGGCATAGCCCCGATCGCGGATACGCAGAAGATCCTGACGCAGTTCATCCTCGCAGCCCAGCGTCTTGGGTGTGAAGCGATGATAGGATTGCTGTTTGAGCACGGTATCGATGCGCGTATCGGGCAGAAAGGCGAGCATCGCCTTGCCCACGCCGGTGCAATAGGCCGGCCCGACCTTGCCGGCCTGCGAGAACATCTCGACCGGGGTATCGGCGCTGCGCTTGTCGACATAAAGCACATGGGCATTGTCGAGCTGGGCCAGATGCACCGTCTCGGCGACCTGTGCCGAGAGTTGATCGATATGGGGCCGTGCGATGGGCGCGAGCGAGGATTGCTGCCACGCGGCATGGGCCAGCCGCACAAGGCGGACGCCCAGCGAATATTGCTGTGTATCGGAATTATACCCAACCATACCCTGGCTGCAGAGGGTCTGGAGCAGGCGATAGAGCGTGGCCTTGGGGTAGGCGCTGTCCTGCAGCAGTTCAGAGAACCGCACCGGCCTGTCATAAGCGGCGACACGGTCAAGAACCTCGAGCGCCTTGCCGACCGTTCCGTCCCCGCGTTCCCTTGCCGCCATGTTCCCTCCGTCCAGCCCGGTCGCGCGCCTCCTCTGGCGAAACCAGGTGTTGACAAGCATAGGCGAGTCGCGGTTATGATTTCAATATGCGAAATTAAGTTTCACATAATGGACCATTAGGGAGGACTACATGTTCCATAAATCCAAGGCGGCACTTGCGGCCTTTGCGGCGTCGACCATTTTGGCGACGTCGGCATTCGCAAGTGAACTCGTCATCAACTTCGACGACCTGAACCCCGGTCCCAAAAAGGGGTTTGAAGATGCGGTAGAGGCGTTCAAGGCTGCCAATCCCGACATCAACGTCACCGTCAACATCAACGACCGCGAAGCGCACAAGACCGCGATCCGCAACTTCCTGAGTGCTGATCCCCCTGATGTCACTTCGTGGTATCCCGGCAACCGCATGGGGCCGTTCGTTGATGCCGGCCTCTTTGAGCCGATCGATGATCTTTGGGCGGCAGAAGGCCTGGACAAGGACATGGCGGCCATTCAGCCGACCATGACCCGCAACGGTAAAATCTGGGGCGTGCCTTATTCGTATTACCAGTGGGGCATCTATTACCGCAAAGATATCTTTGACAAGCTCGGCCTTGACGAACCCACAACCTGGGACGGTCTCTTGTCGGCCTGTGGCACGCTGCGCGACGCGGGCGTGACGCCCTTCACCATCGGGACCAAGTTCCTGTGGACTGCCGCCGGTGTGTTCGACTACATCAACCTGCGTACAAACGGCTATGAGGTTCACAACGACCTGACAGCCGGCAAGATCAAATACACGGACCCGCGTATCGTGAAAACGATGGAAAACTGGGCCCAGATGATCGACGAGTGCGGCTTTGTCGAAAACCACACATCGATGAGCTGGCAGGACGCCATCGCCCCCTTCGCCAATGGCGACGCGGCGATGTATGTCATGGGCAACTTCTCGGTTGACGGGTACAAGAATGCCGGTCTGACAAACGACCAGATCGACTATTTCCAGTTCCCTGAAATCACGCCGGGCATCCCGATGGCCGAAGAGGCACCTGCGGACGCGTTCTTTATCCCGTCGGGTGCAAAGAACAAGGACGAAGCCCGGAAATTCCTGGCCTTCATCGCCCAGCCTGAAATCCAGTCCAAATGGAATGAGACCATCGGCCAGCTGCCGCCGAACTCGCGCGCGACGGTTTCCGATGACAAGTTCATCCAGGAAGGCTTTGCCGTGGTGTCGAACGCTGCGGGTCTGGCCCAGTTCTATGACCGTGACGCCCCGGCCGAGATGGCCAAGGCGGGCATGGAAGGGTTCCAGAAATTCATGGTCGACACCTCGACGATGATGGAAGTCCTTGAAGAACTGGATCGCGTACAGGCGGAAGTCTACAAGTAAGCGATACCGACTAGTGCGGGTGGGCGTTCGCGCCCACCCCTGCCCCCTCTCTGCGATACCGGAGACGTGCCGTGGCCTATGCCGATCCCCCATCACGCAAAAGCTGGATTGCCCGCAACCGTCTGTCGATTGCGCCATGGCTCTTTCTGTCGCCGGCACTGATCTTTTTCGCCATTTACGTCGTCATCCCGATCTTCCAGTCGCTGTCGATCTCGCTTTATGAATGGAACGGTCTGAGCGATGCGGTCTATGTCGGCTTTCGCAATTATGTCGATCTGTGGGACGATCCCAAGTTCTGGATTTCGCTGAAAAACAACGTCATCTGGCTTGTGCTTTACATGCTGGCCGTGCCCCTGGGCCTCGCGGTGGCACTGTTTCTGAACCAGACGGTTCCGGGCATGCGGTTTTACAAATCGATGTTCTTTTTTCCCTTTGTCATCAGTCAGGTCGTGGTCGGCCTGATCTTTGGCTGGTTCTACAATCCTGATTTCGGCATCGTCGGCGCCATCTGGAAGTCGATCTATTGCGAAGAGGTGATCAACATCGTCGGCAATGTGAGCGTGAGATGCTCGCGCACCCCGCCCGACATCCTGGGCGATCCCCGGTTTGCCACCTATGGCATCATCTTTGCCGGGCTCTGGCCGCAGGTGGCCTATTGCATGATCCTGTACCTGACCGGCCTGAACAACGTCTCGTCCGAACAGATCGAAGCCGGACGGCTGGACGGTGCCAAAGGCTGGCGGATGCTGCGTCACGTGGTGTTGCCGCAGCTTTGGCCCGCGACCTTTCTGGCGGTGGTTGTCACCGTGATCGGCGCGCTGCGTTCGTTCGACATGATCGCCATCATGACACAGGGCGGACCATTCGGATCGACCAATGTGTTGAGCTATTACATGTTCGAAACCGCGCTGTCGGAATACGGGTTCCGCTATGGCTATGGCTCGGCCATCGCCACGGTGCTGTTCTTTATCATGCTGATCTTCATCAGCTTCTTCCTGTGGCAGATGTACAAAGAAGAAAGGCGGGGCTGAGCGATGTTTCCCACCCCTATCCAACGCACCTCGGCGCCGTCGCGCATCGGCTATCAGGTCTTTCTGCCGGTTGCGATGATCATATGGCTCTTGCCGCTGATCGCGATTTTCATGACATCGGTGCGCGGGCTGAAGGACATCAACTCGGGCAATATCTTTGGCTGGCCGACCGAGTTTAAGCTGATCGAAAACTACATCGCCGTTTTCGAGGCCTCGCCCGCGTTGATGTATCTGATGAACAGCTTCTACATCACCATTCCCACCGTGATCGTGGCGGTATCGCTGGCCTGTCTGGCGGGCTATGGCCTGTCCATCTATCGCTTCCGGCTGGCGCTGCCGCTCTTTTTCCTGTTCGTGGCGGGCAATTTCGTGCCGTTCCAGATCCTGATGGTGCCGGTGCGCGATTTCTCTGTGCGCACCGGGCTTTATGACACGATACAGGGGCAGGTACTGTTCCACGCCGCGTTCCAGACCGGGTTCTGTACGCTTTTCATGCGCAATTTCATCAAGGCGCTGCCGCAGGAACTGATCGAGGCTGCGCGCGTCGAAGGTGTCAGCGAGCTGAAGATATTCTGGTATGTGGTCATACCGCTGATGCGCCCGGCCATCGCGGCGCTGGCGGTGCTGATCTTCACCTTTGTCTGGAACGATTTCTTCTGGGCGACGGTGCTGACGCAGGGTGAAACGGCCAAGCCGATCACGGCGGGTGTGCGGGCGCTGAACGGCCAGTTCGTGGCCAACTGGCACCTTGTCTCGGCCGCCTCGTTGCTGGCGGCGGTTCCCCCGGTGGCCATGTTCTTTCTGATGCAGCGCCACTTTATCGCCGGTCTGACGCTGGGGGCGGTAAAGTGATACCGGTCCGGCATCGCGCCCCGGCGATACAACATAAATGCCCGCCACGGCGGCCTGATACGGAATATCTGAATGCAGTTTGCTCATTATCCTGATCTCAAAGACCGGTCTGTGTTCATCACCGGCGGCGGGTCGGGAATTGGCGCGGCCCTGACCGAGGGGTTTCTTGCCCAGGGCGCAAATGTCACCTTTGTTCAGCGCTCGGACGCGGGCGAATTCTGTGATGCGATGGAGGCCGCGCATGGCCGCCGCCCGACCTTTCGCCCCTGCGATATCACCGATGTTGACGCGCTGCGCGATGCCATCCGCACCACGTCCCGCGAACAGGGGCCGATCACGGTTCTGGTCAACAATGCCGCCAATGACAAACGTCACAGCACCGCCGAGGTGACCGAGGAGTTCTGGGACTGGTCGCAGGCGATCAACCTCAGGGCCTATTTCTTTGCCGTGCAGGCGGTGGTCGATGACATGGCGGCGGCAGGCGGTGGTGCGATCATCAACTTCTCGTCCATTTCCTACATGATGGGCAATGCAGGCTACCCGGCCTATACCGCCGCCAATGGCGCGATTACTGCGATGACACGCTCACTCGCGCGGGAATTCGGCCCGCAAAAGATCCGGGTGAATGCGCTGGCACCGGGATGGGTGCTGACCGACAAGCAGAAAGAGATGTGGGTGACCGAAGAGGCGCTGGTCGCCCATGTCGCGCGCCAGTGCCTGAAAGAGACGCTCGAGCCTGCCGATATCGTCGGCGGGACGCTGTTTCTGGCATCGGACGCATCGCGGATGATGACCGGTCAGTTGATGGCCATCGATGCCGGCGTCGTGGTGACAGGCTGATGGCGGCAGCCGATCACAAGATCGGATGGGTCGCGGTCGACTGGGGAACCACTCATCTGCGGGCCACAGCGGTCGATAACCGGGGACGCGTGCTGGCGCAGCGCCAGTCCGATGACGGCATGGGCAGGCTGGAGCCGGGCGCATTTGAGGCGGCATTGGTAAACCTGATCGGTGACTGGCTGGACGGCGAAAGCCTGCCGGTGATCTGTTGCGGCATGGTCGGATCGCGTCAGGGATGGGCCGAGGCCCCCTATCGCGCGGTGCCCTGCACCCCTGTGGGTGATGTCCCGGTTCAGGCACCCGCACGCGATCCGCGTCTGCGGGTCTGGATCGTGCCGGGCATCCGCCAATCCACGCCACCCGATGTGATGCGCGGCGAAGAAACACAGATCGCCGGTTTCCTGTCCGGCGCGCCCGGCTTTGACGGGGTGATCTGCCTGCCCGGCACGCATAGCAAATGGGCCCATATCAGCGCCGGGGAAATCGTCAGTTTTCGTACCTTCATGACCGGGGAGTTGTTCGAAGCGCTTTCTGAACACACCGTATTGCGCCACTCGGTCGACAGTTCGGCCATTCAGGACGAACCTTTTCTCGGGGCGGTGGACCGGGTATTGTCGCGACCCGAAATGCTGGCAGGCGATCTTTTCACGCTGCGCGCGGCGCATCTGCTTTGCGATCAGGATGCTACCGCGTCGGGTTCAATCCTGTCAGGCACGCTGATCGGGGCGGAACTGGCGGCGGCGCGGCCCTATTGGCTGGGTCAGGATGTCGTGATCATCGGCGCGACCGGCCTGTCAGAAAACTATCAGAAGGCGCTCGCGGCCCAGGGTGTGGATGCGCGGGTCGTGGATGGTGACGAAATGACATTGGCCGGGTTGAGCATGGTCATGTCAGAACTGAAAGAGACAACGCATTGAGCCGACCACTGATTGCCATTCTGCGCGGTGTAACCCCGGACGAGGCACCCGCGATTACCGAAATGCTGATCGATGCGGGCATTGACCGTATCGAGGTGCCGCTGAACTCTCCCGAACCGGTTGAGAGCATCGCAAGGCTGTCGCGTGCCTTTGGCCAGGCGGCAGAGATCGGGGCGGGCACGGTGCTGACAACCGACGAGGTCAGGGCCGTTCACAACGCGGGTGGGCGGCTGATCGTATCGCCCAATTGCGACGCCGCAGTTATCAAGGAAACCAAAACGCTGAACATGGCGAGCTATCCGGGCGTGCTGACACCGACGGAATGTTTCGCCGCGCTTGCGGCAGGCGCGGACGGGCTGAAGGTGTTTCCGTCATTTCTGATGGGAACCGAAGGATTGCGCGCGATCCGCGCGGTATTGCCGCCCGGGACGGATGTTTTTATGGTCGGCGGCGTGGGACCCGAGAATTTCAGCGAATGGACGGCTGCCGGTGCTTCGGGATTTGGCATCGGCTCGTCACTCTACAAACCCGGCCGCAGCGCGGCCGAGGTCGGCACCCGCGCGCGCGACATGGTGGCGGCCTTTGACGAGGCCATTGGGTGAACGCCGAAGTATTCGACAGCACAAGATGTTCGCTGGGGGAAGGTCCGCTATGGCATCCAATCCGCAAACAACTGTTCTGGTTCGATATTCTTCAGAAAAGGATGCTCGCGCGGCGCGGTGATGATCTGCAGATCTGGTTTTTCTCCGAAATGGTTTCGGCGGCGGGCTGGGTCGATCTCGAGCATCTGCTGATCGCCAGCGAGACCCAGCTTTTTGTATTCAACGTCGAGGATGGCACCAAGGAACATCTGGTCATGCTGGAGCGCGAAAACACGGTGACGCGGTCCAATGACGGCCGCGCCGATCCGTGGGGCGGGTTCTGGATCAGCACGATGGGCCATCAGGCCGAAACCGGTGCCGGGTCGATTTATCGCTATTACCGGGGTCAGATGAAAAAGCTTTTCGGGGAATTGACCATTCCGAACGCGATCTCGTTCTCACCGGACCGCAAATCAGCCTGCTACACCGATACCGCCACCGGCAAGGTCATGCGCCAGCCGCTGGACGTGCTGAACGGCTGGCCTGAGGGCGAGGCGCAGGTGATGGTCGATCTTGAGGGTCAGACCGGCGGACCGGATGGCGCGGTATTCGATGCGCGGGGCAATCTGTGGATTGCGGAATGGGGTGCGGGGCGTGTGGGCGTCTATGCCCCGGACGGCCAGTTTCTGGGCGCGCATGAAATGCCGACAAAACAAACCTCTTGTCCGGCATTCATCGGCCCCGAACTGACCGATCTGGTCGTGACCACGGCAACGCAGGGCATGTCAGCCGAAGATATCCGGCAAGAGCCGCAGGCAGGGCGCACCTTTGTGCACAGGGGCGTGGGCGCGGGCCAGAAAGAACATCAGGTGATCTTGTGAAACGCGAGCTTGGCGTCTGTTATTATCCGGAACATTGGGGCGAGGCCGTCTGGGAGGAGGATGCCGCCCGCATGAAATCGCTGGGGCTGAGCTGGGTACGTATCGGTGAGTTCGCGTGGAGCCGGATCGAACCCAAACCCGGGGCGTTCAATTTCGAGTGGCTGGACCGTGCCATCGACGTGCTGGGTGCGGCGGGTCTGAAGGTGGTGATGTCCACGCCCACGGCCACCCCGCCCCGCTGGATGGTTCAGAAATACCCTGACATGCTGGCACTGGACGAAGCGGGGCAGCCACGCCGTTTCGGTTCACGCAGGCATTATTGCTTTTCGCATCTGCCCTACCGCGATGAATGTCGGCGGATCGCGCGCGCATTGGGTGAACGCTATGGCAACAACCCGCATATTCAAGCCTGGCAACTGGACAATGAATATGGCTGCCACGACACGACCCTGTCCTATTCGCCCCATGCCGAGGCCGGTTTCCGCGCCTGGCTGAAAGAGAAATACGGCACGTTGGGCGCGCTGAATGCGGCCTGGGGCAACGTGTTCTGGTCGATGGAATATGCCACGTTCAAGGGGATCGGCCTGCCCAATCAGACCGTAACCGAGCCTAATCCCGCCCACATGATGGCGTTTCGGCGGTATTCATCCGATCAGGTTGCTGCATTCAACCGCGCACAGGCCGATGTGCTGAAAAGCTATACCAGCGTTCCGCTAATTCATAACTACATGGGCCGGATCACCGAGTTCGATCATTTCGACGTTGCGGCGGATCTGGATATCGCATCATGGGACAGCTATCCGCTGGGATTTCTTTGGGACCGGATCGACACGACCGAGGTGCATCGCAAACGTTTCCTGCGTCAGGGTGATCCCGATTTTCAGGCCTTTCACCATGATCTTTATCGGGCGGTTGGCGACGGGCGCTGGTGGGTGATGGAACAGCAGCCCGGCCCGGTGAACTGGGCACCTTATAATCCAGCACCCCTGACCGGCATGGCGCGGCTCTGGGCGTGGGAGGCCTATGCCCATGGCGCAGAAACGGTGTGCTATTTCCGCTGGCGGCAGGCACCATTTGCTCAGGAACAGATGCATTCCGGTCTGCTTCGGCCCGATGGCAAGCCCGCACCGGCCTTTGCCGAGGTCGAGCATCTGTCGGAAGAGCTGGCGCTCTTGCCTGACGTTGCGCCACATCAGGCCGATGTCGCCATCGTTTTCGACTATCCGTCCTGCTGGGCATGGGAGGTTCAGCCGCAGGGGGCTGATTTTCACTATTTCAGGCTGGTCTATGAACAATATCGGGCCGCCCGCAGCCTGGGGCTGAGCATCGATTTCGTTCAGTCCTGGTCACCGCAGATTCCGACCTACAAGCTGTTGCTGGTGCCCGGTCTGATGACGATGCCGGCAATTCTGCGCGACATGCTGGCCCAGTTCGAGGGTACGAGCCTGATTGGACCCAGAACCAATTCCAAAACCACCGAATTCTCGATCCCGACACCATTGCCGCCGGATCTGCCGGGGCTGGACTGTACGGTCGAATTTGTCGAAAGCCTGCCGCCAAACGTGAAATATCAGCTGGAGGGTGGCGGCGCGTTCCGCCACTGGGCCGAGCGGCTGACCGGCGAGGCAGAGGTCGCGCTGACCCGCCATGATGGTGCCCCGGCAGTCATGTCATCAGGCAATATGCATTATGTCGGTGGCTGGCCCGATCGCGAGGGGTGGGAGCGGCTGATTGCATCGGCCTGCGAGGCACAGGGCATCGCAACGGTGCGCCTGCCCGAAGGCGTGCGCATCCGCGAAACCGGTCGTCACCGGTTTGCCTTTAACTACAACAGCACGGCAGTCACGCTGGACGGGGTGCGCATACCTGCCGCCGGCGTGCATTGGGAAGATCTGTGACCGAAATCTTTGGCCGCCTGCCCGACGGGCAGCGTGTTGAGCGGGTGACGATATCGGGCGATCACCTTATGGCCCGTTTCCTGACCTATGGCGCCACATTGCAGGACCTGCGCCTGAAAGGTGTGGCGCATCCGCTGACGCTGGGTTCGGACCATTTGGCGGCGTATCTGGACGAGTTGCGTTATTTCGGGGCGCTGGTCGGACCGGTTGCCAACCGTGTCACCTGCGGGCGCATGACGATCACGGGCCGGGCACATCAGATGGCGCTGAACGAACCGGCGGCTTCGCTGCATTCGGGGCCCGAGGGTCTGCATAACCGGGTCTGGCAACTGGCAGACCACGGCACGGACTATGTCCTTTTTGCCATCACCCTTCAGGACGGGGAATGCGGCCTGCCGGGCAGACGCGACATTCGCGCCCGATACCGGATCGCGGACATGGCGCTGATTCTTGAAATCGAGGTCGGGACCGATGCCGAAACGCCCATAAACATCGCCAATCACAGCTATTGGGACCTGAACGGGCGGGGATCGATTGCGGGCCACCGGATGATGGTTACCGCCGACCACATCCTTGAAACCGATACCACGCTGCTGCCCACCGGGCGGCTGAGCCCCGTCAAGGATACCCATTTCGACCTGCGCGAGTTGGCTGGATTTCACGCCGGGCAAGGGCGCAGATATGACGACTGCTATGTCCTGTCCCGGGCAGGGCGCGAGGGGACGGCGCTTGTGCTGGCGGGGGAACGGGGTGTCACGCTATCGATCCGCACCACCGAACCCGGTTTGCAGGTATTTGACGCGGGCGGTGTCGCAACGGGACGGTTTGCCGGGCATTCGGGCAGGCCATACGGGCCCTATTGTGGTATCGCGCTAGAGGCGCAGGGCTTTCCGGATGCGCCAAACCACGCGGATTTCCCGTCGATCATCATCGCCCCCGGCAGCCCCTATCGGCAGGAAACCCGCTGGCAGTTCAAAACCTCACCTGATCAGCCGTCATAGGTCGATCTTGGTTGCCACGCCCGTTTCCACCGCATGGGCCGCCACAGCACGCGCGACCGCGATATCCTGCAGCCCGACGCCCGTACCGTCAAAGACCGTCAGCACATCATCCGGCCCGCGCCCGGGATGGGTGGCATTGATGACCGCGCCAATCTCGGTGATCTCTGCAGCCGGTTTCGCACCGGCCGCGACGGCATGCTGACACTCGCCCAGCGTGACCGATTGCGCCACCTCGTCGGTAAAACAGCGGGCGCGGGCAATCAGCGCCGGCTCAACCTCCTGCTTGCCGATTGTATCCGTACCCATGCAGGCGATATGCGTCGGCCCGGATACATGGGCATCCATCAGGATCGGTGCAAAGCTGGAGGTGATGGTGATGATGACATCAGCCTCCCGCCCCAGCGTGGGCAGATCGACAGGTGCGAAAGCCGCGCCATGATCCGCCGCCACCTTGGCGAGCGATGATAGTTTTTCGGGGGACCGGTTCCAGGCGATCACCCGGTCAAATGAATGAACCGCAAGCGCTGCCTGCAACTGAAACCGGGCCTGATGGCCCGCCCCCAGAATGCCAAGCGTTCGTGCACCCGGCGGGGCGAGGTGATGAATGGAGATGGCCGATGCCGCAGCGGTGCGCAGCGCCGTCAGGTGATTGCCGCCGACCAGCGCCGATGGCTGGCCCGTGTCAGCATCGAACAGGATCACGGTCGACTGGTGATTGGTCAGATCCCGTTTGGCATTTCCGGGCCAGTATCCCCCCGATTTGACACCCAGCGCTAGCGCCTTGCGGTCAAAGCCTGACTTGAAACCATAAAGCGCGTCAGCATGGCCCAGCGCCTCGCGCACCACGGGGAAATTCCGGGCCTCACCCGAAGCCATGGCGGCAAAGGCCGCCGAAACGGCATCAAAGGCACCACCCACGTCGATCAGCGCGGGAACGTCACGCTCGGATACAACGATCATCAGAAGGCCTTGCCGCGGGCAGAAACCGGCCAGAGCGTTTCAACGCGCCCGTTTCGCACGCCCACATACCAGTCATGGACATTGCAGGTCGGGTCGCAGTGCCCCGGTACCAGCCGCAGCCGGTCATTGACAGCCAGCACGCCCTCCGGATCCGCGATCACCCCGTGCTCGTCCGAACATTTCAGATATTCAACGTCATCGCGGCCAAAGATCACCGGCAACCCGCTATCGACGGATTGCGCCTTGAGCCCGGCATCGCAGATGGCAAGATCCGCTTTGGCGTGGCTCATGATGCTGGTCAGGATGAACAGGGCATTCTGAAACTCGGTCTGATCGATCCGGTTGCCGTCAGCATCCAGAATCCGACCGTAATCGGCATCCATGAAAGCATAGGAGCCGCATTGCAATTCGTTGTAAACGCCTGAATTTCCTTCGAAATGATAAGATCCCGTTCCGCCACCACCGATGATATCGCATTCAAGCCCGGCATCCGAGAGCATATCGACCGACCGGCGGACCATATCGACGGCGATGTCGATCTTGGCCCTGCGATCAGCGTAAAGATCAAGATGCTGCATCGCGCCCTGATAGGCCTGTATACCCGCGAATTTCAGGCCCGGCGCGGCATCAATTGCGCGCGCAATATCGACCACGGGCTGGCCCGCGCTGACACCACAGCGCCCGGCGCCGCAATCAATTTCGACAAGGCATTCGATGGTTGTGCCATGCCGGGTTGCGGCCCCGGACAGCTGGGCCACATTGGCAATATCATCGACACAGCAGATCGTGCGCGCACCCAGTTTGGGCAGGCGCGCCAGCCGGTCGATCTTGTGCGGGTCGCGCACCTGGTTCGACACGAGCACATCCTTTACGCCACCCCGGACAAAAACCTCGGCCTCGCTGACCTTCTGACAGCAGACCCCGCAGGAGCCGCCCAGCCGTTCCTGCAACAGGGCGACATCGACGGATTTGTGCATTTTGCCATGAACGCGGTGGCGCACGCCCATGGATTTGGCAATTTCGCCCATCTTGATGATGTTCGCCTCGAGCGCATCGAGATCGAGGATCAGCGCCGGTGTCTGGATTTCTGCGGCATCCATGCCGATGGCGGCCGGGACGTCGTAGCCGACCTCAAGGCCGTCAAATTCGCGTGGGTGGGACATCATTCGCCTTTCTCGCTGCCGGTCCATGGCAGACGGTTCAGATCAACATTTCCACCGGTCAGGATGACGCCGATGCGGCGCCCCCGGAACCGGTCCTTGTGTTTCAGCAGGGTGGCCAGCGGCACAGAGGAACTGGCCTCGACCACGATTTTCATCCGCTGCCATGTCAGCAGCATGGCCGAAATGATCTCATCCTCGTCGGCCAGCAGGATATCGGTTACGTGATTGCGCACGAAATGCCATGTCAGGTCCTTCAGCGGCACTTTCAGCCCATCCGCGATGGTGTCCGGTGCGTCATCGGCAATGATATGCCCGGCCCGGAAGCTGCGACAAGCGTCATCAGCGCGCGCAGGCTCGGCTGCGAAAATGTCGATATCGGGCGCGATCGCGGATAGGGTCAGACAGGTGCCTGAAATCATGCCGCCACCGCCGATAGGCGCAATCACGGCATCCAGCCCCTCAACCTGTTCCATCAGTTCAAGCGCGCAGGTCCCCTGCCCGGCGATGACGCGCGGGTCGTTGTAGGGGTGGACGAAATCCGCACCGGATTGGGCGACGACTTTGGCAAACACCGCCTCGCGCGATGATGTCGACGGCTCGCACTCCACGATTGTGCCGCCATAGCCCCTGACGGCGGCTTTCTTGGCCTCGGGCGCGGTGCGGGGCATCACCACGGTCACCGGAATCCCGCGCCGCCCGGCAGCATAAGACAGCGACAGCGCATGATTGCCCGAAGAATGCGTTGCCACACCCGCCCCGGTGCGCGCCTCAGGCAGGCCGAAAACGGCATTGGAGGCACCCCGGACCTTGAAGGCCCCTGCCTTCTGAAAATTTTCGCATTTGAAGAACAGCTCTGCCCCCGTCAGGGCATTCAGAAAGGAAGAGGTCAGCACCGGCGTTCGGTGGATATGCGGCCTGATCCGCGCCGCGGCCTCCTGGACATCTGCAAATGTCGGGGGTGTCACCGGGCCGGTCATGCCGCTGCCGCTCTCTGGGCAGGTCTGGAATAGACGCGCTGCGCGGCGGCAACCCCCGATCCAAGCATGATCGGATAGCCCAGATCGGCCATCACCATTTCAATCGTGGCAATCCCCGACAGCATCATCGGTTCGCTCAGCGAACCAAGGTGGCCGATGCGAAATACCTTGCCGGCGACATCGCCCAAACCCGCGCCAAAGGCCATGCCATAGGTATCGGCGGCCCGGCTGACCACGGCTGTGGCATCGAAACCGGCCGGGGCCATGATGGCGGTGACGGTGTCGGATCGGCTGGCGGGTTCGCGGGCACAAAGCGACAGGCCCCATGCATCAACGGCGGCGCGTACCCCGTTGGCGATATGCCGGTGGCGGACAAATACCGCCTCCAGCCCCTCGTCCAGCAACATCCGGCCAGAGCAGGCCAACCCGTTCAAAAGCCCGACAGGCGGCGTATAGGGATAACCGCCGGCTGCATGGGAGTTGAGCATATCCCTGAAATCGAAAAACGTTCTGGGAAGCCGCGCCTGATCGATATGGCCAAGCGCCTTCTGGCTGATGCCGACAATGGCAAGGCCGGGCGGCAGCATGAAGCCCTTTTGCGAACCGGTCACGGCAAGGTCGACACCCCATTCCTCCATCCGGAAATCCATCGACCCGATGGAACTGACGCCATCGACCATCAGCAGGGCAGGATGACCGGCAGCGTCCAGCGCGGTGCGCAGCGCGGCGATATCGCTGGTGACACCTGTGGCGGTTTCGTTGTGGGTGGCCAGCACCGCCCTGATCCGGTGATCCGTGTCAGCAGTCAGGATGCGGGAAAACTCCGCGACCGGCAGGGGGTTTCCCCAGGTCTCGTTCACCACTTCTACATCCAGACCAAAGCGCTGACACATATCGATCCATCGATGCGAAAACATGCCATGACGCGCGGCAAGCACCCTGTCGCCGGGCGAGAGCGTATTGCTGATCGAGGCCTCCCACGCGCCGGTGCCCGTGGCCGGAAAGATCACCACCTGTCCGGTTTCGCATTTCATGACCGCCTGCGCCGCCTGACGGGCAGGGACAAAGATATCGGCAAACGCCGCCGAGCGATGATCGATGGTCGGCAGATCGCAGGCCCGGCGCAGCACCTCGGGAATATTGGTGGGGCCGGGAATGAAGACTGGATTTTGATCAGACATAGGCTTGCTCCGGTTGCTGTCTTCGTCATAGGGCCTGCACCCGTTCCGCACAATTTTTTTGAAAATAAATTTCGTTTTTATAGGCACTTAATAAAATTGTTAATTTTCAGGACTTTACATTTTTTCAATTCGATCTAGGGTGAAATCGAGCAGAAAAATGATCTGAGGCTGATATGGCGGGTTCACGTCAACGGGGGCGCCCCAAGGCGTTCAACGACAAGACAGAACAAAACACGATTCAGACGCTTGACCGGGCGCTGATCCTGATGCGCACCGTGTCCGAACATGACGGGATCACCCTGTCGGAACTGGCCGAGGAGACTGGCCAGTCGGCGGCGACGGTCTATCGGGTTTTGACGACGATGGCGGCGCATAAAATGCTGGAAATCGATGAGGAATCGCAGCTTTGGTATGTCGGTGCCGGTGCATTCCGGGCCGGCTCGGCCTTTTTGCGGCGCTCGAACGTGGTTGAACGCAGCCGCGCCGCCATGCATGCGCTGATGCGCGACACGGGCGAGACGGCCAATCTGGGTCTGGCCGAGGATGGGCAGGTCATCTTCATCTCGCAGGTTGAGACTCACGAAACCATCCGTGCCTTTTTTCCCCCGGGAACGAAAAGCCCGATGCATGCCTCGGGAATCGGCAAGGCGCTCTTGGCTCATTATCCGCGCGAGCGTGTGGAACAGATTGCCGAGACCGAGGGGCTGGAACGTTTTACCGACCGGACGAACAGCAATCTGGACGATCTGATGAACGACCTGGAAAGGGTCCGGCGGCGGGGTTACGCCATCGACAACGAGGAAAAAGCCACCGGCATGCGCTGTATCGCGGCGGCGATATTCAACACCCATGGCGAGGCAATTGCCGGTATTTCCGTATCCGGCCCCGGCTTTCGCATCCCCGGGCCCAAACAATCGGAATTCGGCGAACGTGTCAGGGCCGCCGCGGATACCGTGACCGAGGCTATTGGCGGGCGCTATCCGTCGTTGGACTGACCCCAGCCGCCACCACCCGGCGTTTCCATCAGAAACGCGGCGCCGGGGTTCAACTCAATTTCGGCATTGCCTTCCAGTTCGTGGATCGTTCCATCCCCCAATATGGCGGCGTTGCGGCCTGTTGCTCCCGCCGATCCACCAGCCACACCAAAGGGTGCGATACGGCGATGCCCGCAAAGGGTGGTGACGGTCACACCCGTCAGAAAACGCAGGATACGCGTGACACCGTCGCCGCCCCGCCAGCGCCCCGAGCCGCCCGAACCGCGCCGGATCGCAAATTGCTCCAGCCGCACGGGAAACCGTTTTTCCAGAATTTCAGGATCGGTCATGAGGGTGTTTGTCATGTGGCTTTGCACCGCGTCGCAGCCATCAAAGCCCGGTCCTGCGCCGGTTCCTCCCGCGATGGTTTCGTAATTCTGGAATTGGTCATTGCCCCAGACAAAGTTATTCATGGTGGCCTGTGATCCGGCGATGACTCCAAGCGCCCCATATAGCGCGTTGCACATGGCCTGTGACACCTCGGTATTGCCCGAAATGACGGCGGCGGGGCGCTGGGGATTGAGCATTGATCCGTCGGGCACGATAATCCTGAGCGGTTTCAGACAACCTTCGTTCAGCGGGATGTTCCGTTCGACCAGCGTACGGAAGACATAGAGCACAACAGCAGAACAGACAGAGCGGGGGGCATTGAAATTGCCGGGGTTTTGATCCGAGGTGCCGGTGAAATCGATCACCGCTTCGCGCGCATCGTGATCGACCGAGACGCGCACCCGGATCACGGGGCCGGTATCGGTGGGATAGGTGAACTCTCCGTCCTCCAGCCTGTCGATCACCTCTCTCACGCAGGCTTCGGCATTGTCCTGAACATGGCCCATATAGGCTAGCACGGCCCCCAGCCCGAATTGCTCAACCACGCCCAGCAATGCCCGGCGCCCGGTTTCATTGGCGGCGACCTGTGCCTTGAGATCGGCCATGTTGTGCGGAATGTTTCGGCAGGGATAGCGGCCCGAGGACAAGAACGCCTCAGCCTCGGCCTGTCTGAACAAACCCTTGCTGACCAGCCGGAAATTGTCGATCAGAACGCCTTCCTGATCGATATGTGTGGAATCGGGGGGTGCGCTGCCCGGGGTTCGCCCGCCGATATCGGCATGGTGCCCGCGCGCGCCCAGCCAGAACACCACCCGCCCATCGACAAAGACCGGCGTGACAACGGTGACATCAGGCAGATGCGTACCACCGTTATAGGGTGAGTTCAGCATGAAGGCATCGCCGGGATGAATATCGCCCGCGTTCTCGCGCATGATGGTGCGGATACTGTCGGACATCGATCCCAGATGCACGGGAACATGCGGTGCATTCGCCACCAGATCGCCACGCTCATCAAAGATGGCGCAGGAAAAATCCAGCCTTTCCTTAATGTTGACCGACCAGGACGTGTTGGCAAGCGTTGCACCCATCTGATCGGCAACAGACATGAAGAGATTGTTGAAAACCTCCAGCAGAACGGGGTCGGCATCCGTGCCGATCTCGCGTTCACGCGCCTTGGGGATGTGACGCTCGAGGATGAGGTTGCCTGCCGCATCCGGGCGGGCGCTCCAGCCCGGTTCGACCACGGTCGTGCCGGTATTTTCGCGTATGATGACCGGCCCGGTCAGGGTTGCGCCGGGGCTTAGTTCATCGCGGTCGTGGATGGAGACATCCTGCCATGCCCCGTCCATATGGGCCCGAACCCTGTCCAGCGCTTCACCTTCGCCCCCGCGCGTCGGCAAATCAGGATTATTGCCGGTCTCACCAATCGCCTCGACGCTGATCATGTCGGTGATCAGCCCACGCTCGGGCGAGACAAAACCGAAACGCTGCAGATGCGCCGCCTCAAATGCGCTTTGCATTTCGGCTGGTTTGCCCAGCGCCACTTCGAGTGTCTGGTGCGAGCCTTCATAGCGCAGATGCGCGTGACAGACATCGCGGATACGGTCCGGTGCGATGCCCTGGGCGGCGACCTCGGCACGCAGGTCGGCGGACAGTTCGGCAAAAACCTTCTGCGTCTCGGCCTCGGAGGATATGGGCAGGTCGATCTGGCGCTCGCGCTGCGCGCGGATTTCAGCCAGCCCCATGCCATAGGCCGACAGGACGCCCGCAAACGGGTGCAGAAAAACGCGCGTGATCCCCAGCGCGTCAGCCACGAGGCAGGCATGCTGTCCGCCTGCACCTCCAAAACAGTTGAGCGTGTATTGCGTTACATCATGACCACGCTGAACGCTGATCTTCTTGATCGCGTTGGCCATGTTATCGACCGCGATGCGCAGGAACCCGGCGGCCACAACCTCGGCCGGATCGGGGTCACCGCCGGTATGGGCCGCGATTGTTGCAGCCAGTTCATCGAATTTTCGCCTGACGATATCAGCATCAAGCGGCTGATCCCCACCAGGGCCGAACACCGCGGGAAAATGCCGCGGCGAAAGCTTGCCCAGCATCACATTGCAGTCGGTCACGGTCAGCGGCCCGCCACGGCGATAGCAGGCAGGCCCGGGATCAGCGCCCGCACTGTCAGGACCAACCTGATAGCGCCCGTCGCGAAACGACAGGATCGAGCCACCGCCCGCCGCCACCGTGTGGATATCCATCATCGGCGCGCGCATCCGCACGCCCGCAACTTCGGTCTCGAAGGAGCGTTCATAGCTGCCCGCGAAATGGCTGACATCGGTCGAGGTGCCGCCCATGTCAAAACCGATCAGCCTGTCGTGACCTGCTGCCTGACCGGTGCGGACCATTCCGACAATCCCGCCCGCCGGACCGGACAGGATCGCATCCTTGCCCTGAAAAAGTGCTGCATCCGTCAGCCCGCCATTTGACTGCATGAACAGAAGTCGCCCCGCATCCGCGCCCTGCCCTGCGGCAAGCGCTGCCGCCACCTGATCCACGTAGCGGCGCAGAATTGGCGAGAGATAGGCATCAACCACACTCGTATCACCGCGCCCGACCAGCTTAATCAGACGAGACACGGCGTGCGAGGCGGAAACCTGGGTAAAACCGATGTCGCGGGCGATGGCGGCGGCAACAGTTTCATGGGCCGGATTCAGATAGGAATGCATGAAGGCAATCGCGACCGAGCGTGTGCCCTGATTATAAGCCGCTTGCAGTGCCGCCCGCACCGCATCCTGATCCAGCGGCTGGATTTCCACACCGTCCGCGCCCAGGCGGCCCGGAATTTCGGCGACATCGGAATAGAGCAGATCAGGACGGCGGATATCAAGATCAAAGAGCCGGGGCCGGTTCTGATAGCCGATCCGGAGAAGATCGCCGAACCCCTGCGTGATCAACAGCAGCGTATCCTCGCCCTTGCGCTCAAGCAGGGCGTTGGTTGCGACCGTTGTGCCCATCTTGACGGCGCGGATACGCCCGGCGGGCAGCGGCTTGCCGACCGGCACGTCCATCATGACACGGATACCTTCGACCGCTGCGTCACCATAGCGCCCGGGATTTTCGCTTAGTAATTTATGGGTTGCCAGCGTCCCATCGGGCCGTTTGGCCACGATATCGGTAAAGGTGCCACCGCGATCAATCCAGAATTCCCAATCGCCCGTCACCCTGATGCTCCTTGCCTGCCCGCCGCGCGACGTTAGCGGCAGGGCTCAGGGTGTCAATGCCGGCTCATCGACGGCCTGTTTGGGCAGGGTGATCAGGAATTCAGTTCCGGTCTCGTCCGTGCGCGTCAGTTCCAGTGTGCCACCATGCCCGCGCACCAGCTCGGCCGAAATCACCAGCCCCAACCCGGTGCCCTCTTTGGTGGTGCCGCCCTGAAAAGCGGTAAAGATATTGTCGAGCGCCCGCTTGGGCAGGCCGGGGCCGGTATCAGACACCCGGATCAGCCATTCAGCCTCGGTTTCGGTTGCGCTGATGCTGATCGTCCCTTCGGCCCCGCGCGAGGTTATGGCCTGGCGCGCGTTGCGGGTCAGGTTGGACAGGACACGGTGCAATTGCTCGTTATCGCAGCGCACCAGCATATCCTCGGGGATGTCGGCGGTGAATGTGATGGACGCATCGCCAACCGCCAGACGCTCACCTTCGAGTACATCCCGGGCGATCTCGGCAAACGGATGTCGCGACAGTTTGGGTGGGGCTTCCTCGGCTTTACCGAAGGCAAGCGAACTTTCACACAGATTGACCGCCCGGCTGAGTGAATTCATCAGTTTCGGCGCGGCGCGCTTAACGCCCGGATCCTCGCTCATTTCCATGCGGTCAGCGAATATCTGGGCGGTGTTCAGGATATTACGCAGATCATGGCTGATCTTGGCAACGGCCTCGCCCAGCTGGGCCAGACGGTCCTTTTGCTTGAGCGCGCCGGTCAGTTGGGTCTGGAGCGACTGTAGTGCCTGTTCAGCCTGATAAAGCTCGGTCAGGCCTGCATTGGGCTGAATGACCAGCCGGGCATCCTGCGGTGCGTTGGCATAGGCTGTCATGTGCTGGACCACGCGTTCGATCGGTCGCACGAGGAAACGGCGCACCGCGAGAAAGAGCAACAGCGCCGTGATCACCGAGATAAAGGCAGACAGGAACAGGATGTTCAGCCCATAGTCGATCATGGCCGATCTGAGTTTGGCCGTATCCATGGTGATCTCGATCAAAAGCCCCGCCTCGCGCGAGGGATCGCCAATCACCCGGATCACATGGGGTTCGGGATCAAAGAGCCTGCGCATCGCATCACGGATCAGTTCCCAAGCCGGGGGATCGCGCAGATCGAAACTGGCCACGATTGCTGAAGGAATTTCAGACGACAGAACCAGCCGTCGCGCTTCATCCCGCCTGAGCACAACGTTGAAGACCTCGGCATTGGCCAGAAGCTCATCCTCGACATCCATATCAACCATGTTGTCATCAAGAAGCGCAAGCGATGCGATCTGCGCCCGGTCCAGCCGCGCGCGCAGGAAATCCTCGCGAAAGCGGGCGATAGAGGGAACAAAGATGAATACCTCTGCCAGCATCACAAAGATGATGGTCAGGATCAGGAAACGGCCCGAAAGCGAATTCAATGCGCGTTTCATTCTTGTCCTCCGCTAGGCGAACCGCCGGATCAGGGCACCCATTTCTGCACGAACCTTACCACGCGTTTTACGGTAGGATTTTCAAACAGCCTAGGCGAGAAATAGGCACCGGCTGCACGTTTGTTAACCTCGGACAGCGTGGGATAGGGCGCGATCATGGCCGCGACCTGGCTCATCTTCAGCCGGTTGGCAATTGCCAGCGACCAGAGCGACACAAGCTCTCCGGCGGAGGGGCCGGCAATTGAGGCCCCGACCGGGCGCCCCTTGATCACCATGACCTTGATCAGGCCCGCCGCTTTGCCTTCGGCGATGGCCCGGTCATTTTCCGCGATCTCGAACCGCGCGACCTCGAGATTGTCGCCATGCTGCTCGCGGGCCTGAGCCTCGGTCAGGCCAACCTGCGCCAGTTCGGGATCGGTATAGGTCGCCCAGGGGATATGCGCATTCCGGGCCTTGGCCGGCAAACCAAAGAGAAGCGAGCGGATGATCACACCGGCATGATAGCCCGCCACGTGTGTGAATTGCAGCCCGCCAGCCACGTCGCCAATTGCATAAACCCTGCGATTGCTGGTGCGAAGACCCGCATCAACCGTGATGGTGCGGTCGTGGTCGATGCCCGCCGCCGCAAGGTTCAGCCGGTCGATATTGGCCTTGCGCCCCACTGCCATCAAAAGATGTGTTCCCTTGAACACGCGCCCGTCCTCGGCCTCGATCTCGATGGCGCCTGCGCTTCCGCGCACCTCTTTGGCCAGGGCGTCCTCTTCAATCTCCAGACCCTCGGCGCGGAGTTTATCCAGAACGATCTCGCGCATTTCGGGATCATCGCGTCCCAGCGCCTTGAACCCTTCGATCACCGTGACCCTGCTGCCCAGACGCAGATGGGCCTGCGCCATTTCGATGCCGATAGGGCCGCCGCCGACTACCAGCAGATGTTCGGGCTGTTCACGCAGGTCAAAAATGGTTTCATTCGTCTCGTACGGGACGTTTTCGAGCCCCGGAATAGGCGGCACAAAGGGTGATGAACCGGTGGCGATAACAAAGCGGCGCGCGCGGATCACGGTATCGCCTGCCTGCAATTCCCGGGGCGAGATGAAATGGCCATATTCGCGGATCACATGAACACCCAGCCCTTCGAACCGTTCCTGGCTGTCGACCGGGGCAATGGTGTCGATCACCTTGTGAACGTGATCCTTGGCGGCGGCGTAATCCACCTGGGGCACAACATTGGCCACGCCAAACCCCGCGCCATGGCGCAACGCGTGGGCCTGTTTGCCCGCCGCGATCAGCGCCTTGGACGGAACACAGCCGAAATTCAGGCAATCCCCGCCCATCTTGTGCCCCTCGAGCAGCACCACATCCGCCCCCATCTGGACCGCACCTGCGGCCACCGACAGGCCACCCGACCCTGCGCCAATGACGCAGATATCCGTTTTAAACGATTTCATCTGATTATGCTTTCTTTTTGAAGGCCTTGAGGATCACCGGCAACAGGGCCAGAATTGACAGCCCCAGAATGGGCAAAAGGACCTGTGGTTCGAATATGATGCCTAGGTTCGGGCTCTCGCCGCGGGCAAAGACATCACCCAGCCCGGCGCCGACGGATGTATAGACAACCGCACCGGGTATGATTCCGAAAAAGGTGGAAATGACATAGCGGTGCAGCGGCACCTCGAGGAACGAGGGGATCAGGTTGGCCAGAAAGAAAGGCACTGCCGGTACGAGGCGCAGGATAAAGAGCATGGACCACTGGTTCTCATCGATGCCGTCCTTGATCTTTTTGACAGCACCCTCGGCCCCTTCAAGCTTGGCGCCCAGCCTGTCGCCAAATCCCCAGCGCGCCGCCAGAAAGATCAACGTCGCACCAATCGTCGCTGCCGTGACATTGAACAGTGCACCGGGAAAGGTCGCGAACAGAAATCCGCCTGTCAGTGTGGCGATGGTCGCGCCGGGCAGGCCAAAGGCAACAATCACCGTGTAGATCAGCACAAAGGCCACGACCGTCAGCAGGTAATTGGCATCACGAAAGGCCAGCAGCATCTCGCGGTTTTCCGACAGCGCCTCGAAACTCAGATAATCCCTGAGCGTGAAGGCACCCAGAATCGCCACGGCGATGATAATCAGAAAGGGGAGGTTCTTTAGTCGTCCGCGCCGGGGCGCGACGGAATTGGTATCGGTCATCGGGTGCTGGCCTTTCGTCATTGGTTCTGCCGAAAATGCGCTTTTGGCGGGGTGACGAACAGGGTCTTCACGCGCGGTTGATCACCCGTGACACCGCACGGGCCAATCACGGGTGAATATTTCAGCTTTGCAATAATCGCGCCGGAATCGACCAGGAATATTTCAGAAATCCACCGTGACGCCCGGCAGGTTGAGTGCACCGATCAGATCGCGCAGTTCCTGGCGCGCGGCGATATTGGACATGTTCAGCTGCAACACGCCCACCTCCTTGAGGTCGAGCAGGGTCAGACCGCGCGGAAATAGCTCGCGAAATATCACCCGCTCACTAAAGCCGGGGGCGACACGGAATCCGATCCGCTCGGACAGTTGCGCCAACGCGTCGCCGACCTTTTTCTTGTTATGCATGTACTGGCTGCCCAGCCGGTTGCGCAGCACGATCCAGTCGATCGGTTCCAGCCCCGCCTGAGACCGCAGCTGCCGGGCATTCCAGACCATTTCGGAATAGACGCTAGGGCCTTCAATCTCTCCGGTATCGGGGTCGATCTTGGCCAGAAGGTCAAAATCGACGAAACTGTCATTCATCGGCGTGATCAGCGTATCCGCCAGCGAATGGGCCACCTGCGACAGGCGGGTATGAGACCCGGGACAGTCGATCAGGATGAATTCGCACTGATCCTCCAGCTCCGCAACCGCAGTCGAGAGGCGCAGATCATAAAGGTTTTCGCCCGGAGCGAGATCACGCTCGCGGATGTCTGGCAGTTCCGCGAATTCCGGGGATTTCAGATCAAGGTCGTGGCGGGCGCTGTATTTGATGCGATTCTCGACATAGCTGGCAAAGGTCCGCTGGCGCAGATCCAGATCCATCGCCCCGACGCGGAAACCCATGCGCGCCAGCGCCGTGGCGACATGCATCGATACGGTGGACTTTCCCGAACCGCCCTTTTCATTCCCCGTCACAATGATATGCGCCACGCGATGTCACCCCGTTTCGTCGTTGTCTGAGCAGACCTCAGGCGGACTATAGGCGCGTGGTAATGAATTGGAAAGAACGTGCTGGCACAGGCACATACACCGTGTCAGTCGACCGCAGAAACCGACCCGATGATCCGGCCGATCCGGGGAAGCCTTGGTGCGGTGGCATGTGATTTTGCGCGGGTGGACTGGACCCCAAGCGTCATTCGCAGACCAACGGTAACAACACGGGTGTTCACCCTGTCGGTGCGCCCGCTGGTGCTGTCCTCGGCGGCGCGGATGCGCGAATACGAGGCATATAGCGCGGTGGGTGGCATGCTGCTGAAAGAGCCGAGGTCATATTCGATATCGATCCCAAAGAGATTGACCTGCATCGGGTTTTGAAAGGGCGCGTCATCGGGATCCTGCACGCCGTCGATCAGGCCGGTATAGGCGCCGATGCGACCACCCGGAAAGTAATAGCTTGCCGTCAGCTTGCCCATGCGCGCGTCATAGAGCATCTCTTCGTCCTGGGCCGAGCCATCAAATTTCGCCAGTTGCGCGGCGAGCGAGAAGTTCTGAAAGTAATAAGCCCCCGAAAGCCCGGCGAAATGATAGCGCGTGTCCTGACTGCGATCGTCCTTGGCGTCGCGCGTCTTGCCCTTGCCTGCAAAGAGCCCGAGATAGGTAGTATCGGTCTGTTGCCCGAATTGAAGCCCGAACTGGCCGTTGCTGTCATAGGTATCGCTCGGGGTGCTGCCCTGAACATCCTTGGGGTTCCGGGTCCACTCGCCCGTTGCCTCACCCTGAAAGAGCAGCGAACCGCCAAGCGGGAATGCCGCCAGAAGACCGACCGAGCGGGCATTCTGCTTTTCTAGCTCGGTCGGGGCACCCCCTGAGGAGTTCAGTGCATTGCCGTCGCGACCGAAATCAGACAGGCCGAGATCGAGTTCGAACACCGGCGATCCGCTGTCCTGGGCCAATGCTATCCCTGCCACAAATATGATTCCGGCAGTGACCAAAATGGTTGAAAAGGTCCGGTTTGTTGCTGTCACCACGAATCTGCCCCTGATTTGATAAGATGGATTACCATCCTTGAGCGGGTGGCGAGCAGATGTGATCAAGTTTTGTTCGAAATGTCCAAGCCAAATGCCGAAACAGGTATGAAAGCCGAAAGTTTATGTCCGCTTTATGCAACATAAACCTGATATAGGTCACACTGAACCAAAAAGGCCGCCCCTGAGGGACGGCCTTGTTCAGAGCGTGATGCAGGATATCAGAACCCGAGGCCTTCGTATTTCTTTTTGAACTTGGACACACGACCGCCTGTATCCATCAGGCGGGTATTTCCGCCGGTCCAGGCAGGATGCACGGTTGGGTCCACATCAAGCGACAGCGTGTCACCTTCGGCACCATAAGTGGATTTCATCTGGACGATGGTTCCGTCCGTCATTTTCACATCAATGATGTGATAGTCTGGGTGTGTGTCTTTTTTCATCTCGTGCTCCTGGGTCGAGACTGACAACGCTGCGGCTTGGTCCGGGGGCGCGTCGCCTCTGGGAATCTCAGGGGTGCCTGTTAGCCGAGCTTGCCCCTCTGGGCAAGAAGAAAAGGCCCGGGGGCCGGCTGCTAATGCGCCTCGGTGCGGACGGGATCAAGGAGCGTTCGCCCACCATCGACCGTCAGCACCTGTCCGGTGATAAAGCCCGAACCTTCGGACGCCAGGAACTGTGCCGCATCCGCGATTTCGGCCGCCTCGGCGACCCGGCCAAGCGGCGTGCCCTCTTCGATCGCGTCGCGCAGATGGCCTTCGTCCTTGAGCCGCCGTTGCAGGCTTGCGCTGAGAACGCTGCCAAAGGCGATAGCGTTCACGCGAATTTTTTTCTGCGCCAGCGTCAGCGCCAGCGAGCGCGTCATCTGGTTCATTGCAGCCGCAGCAATCGAATATCCCAGCAGATCGGGATGGGTGATCTGGCCCGCAGTCGATGACAGGTTGATGATCGAACCGCCACGTGCATCCCCATCGGCATCCTGCTTGATCATCCGGCGCGCAACCAGCTGGCTGAGCCTGAGGCTGGCCAGCACATTCTGCTCCATCAGCATTTCGACAGTGGTGTCATCGGCATCAAAGGGATCGGTGGGCGCGACCTGACGCGCCGCATTGATCAGAATGTCTACGCGTTCAAACGCGTCGATGGTTACCGACAGAAGGTTGGCGATATTCAGCTTTTGCCTGAGATCGCCGGCAAAGCTGCGGATATTGCCGCCCTCCTCTCCGATATTGCCGACCGCCAGCGCCAACCCGTCCTCGTCCATGTCGGCAAAGACGACATTGGCCTCGTTTTCCGCAAATTGCCGCGCGATTGCCAACCCGATCCCATTGGCAGCGCCGGTGACGATCGCTGTCTTGCCCGCAACTGAAAACGACATCTTCACCCCCGAGGCCCGTGATCGGGCCGACTATAGCCTAACGCGGCGCGCGCGCCACAAACAGTTTGAACCCGCCTTGCTCGGCCAGCCGCTCCACCCGCTGAAAACACTCCGACAGCGTCTCTTCGTAGGGGAGTTGACGGTTGGATACCATCCAGAGTGCGCCTTTGCGCGTTAGGCAGCGCGCCGCATTTCGGATGAAGGCCTGTCCCAGGGCAGGCTCGGCGCGGCGACTGGTGTGAAAGGGTGGGTTCATCACGATGAAATCATACGGCCCCCCCTGATGGGCCGTCGCATCCGCCCAGATCAGATGCGCCCGCGGATCGCGGATATTTCGCGCCGCACAGTCGAGGCTGCGTTTTTCGGCCTCGATCAGGTCAAGCGAGCGAACGCTCTCATGCTCAAGCACCCGCTGCGACAGATACCCCCAGCCAGCACCAAAATCCGCGCCATCCCCCCTGAGCGAGGTCAGGTGATCCCCAAGGAGAGCCGATCCCGCATCGATCTTTTCAGCCGAAAAAACACCCGGCGCGGTGTGAAATCCTTCGGGCGGATCGATATCACCTTCGGGCAGATCGTCGGCCAGACCGGGCTGGTTGGCAAACCATACCGCGCGTCCATGTGCCTTGGGCAATGTTTCCGGGGCAATGCCCGCCAGTCTGAGCGATTTCAGATTGCCCTCAACCCCGTCCGTTTTGGCGCCGTCCAATGCGATGATGCCGCCGGGATCGGTCATCGCGGCGGCGGTTCTGATCATCTGCCGGTTCAGCGCGCGCGAACGGCCGATCTCGATCAGCGTCGCGGCAGCCTTTGCGGGCGGTTCGGTCACCACGCGCAGGCCCGCACCGAGATAGGTGTCATGGGCGGGCCGGAAACTTTGCACCACACACAGCCGACCGGTGCCAGTCAGGACCTCCGGTAAGGGGCCGGTCGGACGCATCAGCACGATTTCGCCCGCGGACGGCAGGGTGAATGCGCCCGAGCTCAGCGCGATCGATATTCGGTCAAAGGCCATGGAGGCGGGACGCTTAGTCCTCTTTCTCCATGGTGCATTGCAGGGGGTGCTGATTACGGCGGGCGAAATCCATCACCTGCGCGACCTTGGTTTCGGCGACTTCGTGGCTGAACACACCCACGACGGCGACACCCTTTTTGTGTACCGTCAGCATGATCTCGACCGCCTGAGAGTGTGTGATGCCGAAAAACCGTTCAAGCACATGGACGACGAATTCCATGGGCGTGTAGTCGTCATTCAGAAGCAATACCTTGTAGAGCGGTGGGCGCTGGGTTTTCGGGCGCGTCTTGGTCGCGACATCAATATCGGCACCCGGCGCGTCATCCCCATCCGACATTTTATGAACCCATGCGGTCAAAGCCAGCTCCGTCCGGTGAAACACTGTCTTGCTACAGGGGACATAATATAGGACGCAGCGCATCGGTGAAAAGAGGGGTATTGACCCAAAACCCGGATCAGCGTCCAACTTTGACCCAGGCGTTCACACCAGAGAGACAATGACACCCCCTATCACGACAATTGGCTTTGATGCCGATGACACGCTTTGGCACAACGAGCATTTCTTTCGCGTCACGCAAGCACGATTCGCGGAATTATTGTCGGACCATGCTGATCCCGATCACCTTAATGAAAGGTTAGTGGCGGCCGAGCGCAAAAACCTTGGCCACTACGGCTTTGGTATCAAGGGATTTGTCCTGTCGATGATCGAAACCGCCATCGAGGTGACCGACGACCGCGTACCTGCCCGCGTCATCCGCCAGATCCTCGATGCCGGGCAGGAGATGCTGCAACACCCGATCGACCTGCTGCCCGCTGTTCAGGACACGATCGCCGCGCTGGCACCGGACTATACGCTGGTGCTGATCACCAAGGGTGATCTGCTGGATCAGGAGCGCAAGCTGGCGCAATCGGGCCTGGGTGACATGTTCGATGGTGTCGAGATTGTATCAGACAAGATACCGGGCATCTACGAAACAGCCTTTACCCGCCATGGCGACGGTCCGGCCCATGCGATGATGGTCGGCAATTCGATGAAATCCGACATCCTGCCAGCATTGCAGGCCGGATCATGGGCGACCTTTGTGCCGCATGAACTGGTGTGGGATTTCGAAAAGGCAGAGCGCCCGGACGGCCATGCCCGTTTTCGCGAGATTGGCGATATGTCGGACCTGCCCGCGCTGATCCGCGAGCTCTGATCCGCGTTGCCGGTACGGCGGGCGATTGCCGGGGATACTCATTGCCACATAATGGTCATGATTGAAGGTGTTCCCAGACGATCAAATTCATGATAACTCAGGCGAATAATGAATAAGCGTCCAACGTGGCGCATCGAGGCAGAAACGGAACCTGACGTGCAGCAACGTCCCCACAGGTATTTGGCCGGTCCAAAGGCATTGGCGGCGATCTTGCTGTTGATGTTTTTCCCGCTTGTCGCGCAGTCAGCCACATATGGCGCGATGGTGATGGATGCCCGCACGGGCGAGGTTTTGCATGCGCGCAATGCCGATACCCGCCTGCACCCGGCCTCTCTGACCAAGATGATGACGCTTTATGTCGCCTTTGAAGCCATCGCAAAGGGCGAGATCACGCTTGATACCAAGGTCAAGATTTCCAAAAAGGCAGCGGCGGAACCGCCATCGCGGCTGGGTCTGCGGGCCGGGCAACGCATCGCGTTTCGCTATCTGATCCGCGCGGCAGCGGTCAAATCGGCCAATGACGCGGCAACGGCAATTGCCGAGGCGATATCGGGCTCCGAGGCCGAGTTCGCGCGACGCATGAACCGCACAGCCAAAGCGCTGGGCATGACGCGCACCACGTTCAAAAACGCCCATGGCCTGACCGAAGCGGGGCATTTGTCGACCCCGCGCGACATGACAAATCTGGGGCGGCGGCTGTTCTATGACTATCCGCAGTATTACAATCTCTTCTCGCGCAAATCGACGGATGCAGGGATCAGGACCGTCAAGAACACCAACACCAAATTTCTGAACGCCTACAAAGGCGCTGACGGGATCAAGACGGGCTATACCCGCGCGGCGGGGTTCAACCTTGTGGCATCCGCCGAGCGCGGAAAGGAACGGATCATCGTGACGGTCTTTGGCGGCCGGTCCACCGCGACACGCAATGCCAAAGTGGCCGAATTGATGGATCTCGGGTTCCGGCGCGCACCCAGCAGGGCCATCGTCAAGAAACCCACCCCACCCAAATATGCCGAGGCCACACCGGCGAAGGCCGGCAAGACCCTGCGCGTTGTCAGGGCAGTCAAGAAAAGCCCGCGGCCCAAGATCAGGCCCGCACAGGCACCGGTTGGCGAGGTTTTGGTCGCCATGGAAACCGGTGTGGCTGCGGCGGTCAAGGAAGCGATCAATCTGGCCAAGCTGAGTACCGCCGAGGAGACACCCGAAGCCGATACTGCTGTGATCACGCCCAAGCCCCGGCCCGAAGTCGCAACTGCATTGATCGAGGATGATCCCGGACCGGTGGTGGTGACGCGCGCCTCGACCTCGGGCGGGCGCAACTGGAGTATATCCATCGGCAAATACCCCTCGCGCTTTCAGGCCGAACGCGAATTGCTGAAAACCGCATTGGCCGAGATCGAAACGCTGGATCAGGCGCTGCGCAAAGTGGTCAACCGAAGTTCGGGCTATGAGGCAAATTTCGTTGGTTTGTCAGAAGAGGGTGCGGCGCTGGCCTGTGACAGGCTCAAGGCGCGCGGCCAGAGTTGCACGACATCAGGCCCCTGACCCCGTCTGAAACCTGGCAAACGGCTTCAGGCGCTGATCGCCTCATGCGATGACAGATTGAATGCCGCCGCCATCAGGGCACGGGTGTAATCGGTTTGCGGGCTGTCAAAAATGTCATCCCGCGTCCCTGCTTCGACCACGTCGCCCTGACGCATGACAATGACCTTGTGGCTTAGCGCACGCACGACGCGCAGATCGTGGCTGATAAAGAGATAGGCCAAACCGTTCTTGCGCTGGAGCGAACGCAAAAGGTCCACGATCTGGACCTGAACGGTCATATCCAACGCCGAGGTCGGCTCGTCCAGCACCACAAGCCTTGGCCGCAGGATCATCGCCCGCGCGATGGCGATGCGCTGACGCTGGCCACCGGAAAATTCATGCGGATAGCGCGACATGGTCGCCGGATCTATGCCCACTTCGGTCAGAATATCCGCCACGAGTTCGCGGCGGTCGCGATGCGGGTCGATATTATGGATTGTCAGCCCCTCGGATACGATCTGCTCGATCGTCAGCCGGGGCGACAGCGAGCCGTAGGGATCCTGAAAGACGATCTGCATATCCTTGCGCAACGGGCGCAGACGGCGAGAATTCCAGCCCTGGATATTCTGCCCCAGATAGGTGATCCCACCCTCCGAAGATAACAACCGCATGATCGCCAGCGCCAGCGTTGTCTTGCCCGAACCGCTCTCGCCAACGATGCCCAATGTCTCTCCGGCACGCACGTCGATATTCGCGTCATTGACCGCTTTGACGAAGCCGACCGTGCGGCGCAGAAAACCGCGCTGGATCGGGAACCATATTTTCAGCGCATCGGTCCTGACAATCTCTTCAGCCTGATCGGGGACAGGTTCTGGCGCCCCCTGCGGCTCTGCCGACAAGAGTTTTTGCGTATAGGGGTGCTTGGGCGCGGCGAAAATCTCGGCTGTCGGTCCGGCCTCGACAATCTCACCGCCCTGCATCACGCAGACCCTGTCAGCGATCTTGCGCACCACGCCCAGGTCATGAGTGATGAACAGAAGGCTCATCTTTTCCGAGGCCTTCAGTTCAGCCAGAAGTTCGAGGATCTGCGCCTGAATGGTCACATCCAGCGCTGTCGTCGGTTCGTCCGCGATCAGGAGTTCCGGTCCATTGGCAAGGGCCATCGCGATCATTACCCGCTGGCGCTGCCCCCCCGAGAGCTGATGCGGATAGGCTGAAAGCCGCGATTCGGGATCGTGGATACCGACCTTGGTCAGCAATTCCAGAATGCGGCTGCGAATATCGCTGCCCTTGAGGTTCTGGTGAAGCTTCAGCGACTCCGTCAGCTGCTTTTCCAGCGTGTGCAGCGGATTGAGCGATGTCATCGGCTCCTGAAAGATAAAGCTGATGTCATTGCCACGCACGCGCATCAGCTCTTCTTCGGGGGCCCCGATCATCTCGTCGCCCAGATAGGTGACCGAACCTTGGATGCTGGCACTGTCGGGCAAGAGGTTGACGGTTGACAGAGCTGTGACGGATTTGCCGGATCCGCTCTCGCCGACGATGGCGACAGTTTCGCCCTCTTTCACGTCAAATGATACACCGCGCACGGCATGGGTTTCCGCCCCGTCCTGGCGAAAAGTGACCGAGAGGTTCTGAACCTTGAGGACGGTCTTCATTGAAAGGTCTTTCTGGGATCAAAGGCATCGCGCACACCTTCGAATATGAAAACGAGCAGCGACAACAGCACGGCAAAGGTGAAAAACGCGGTAAAGCCCAGCCATGGCGCCTGCAGGTTTTGTTTGGCCTGCAACGTCATCTCGCCCAGCGAAGGCAGTGACGCCGGCAGGCCAAAGCCCAGAAAGTCGAGCGAGGCCAGCATGCCGATCGTTCCCGAGATGATGAAGGGCAGCAGAGTCAGCGTGGCCACCATCGCATTGGGCAGCATATGGCGGAACATGATCGTCCAGTTCGACACCCCGAGCGCCCGCGCCGCGCGCACATATTCGAAATTACGCGCCCGCAGAAATTCGGCCCTGACCACACCTACCAGCGCCGGCCAGCCAAAGAGCACGGCTACGAAAACCAAGAGCCAGAAACTTCGCCCCAATATCGCGAAGAGGATGATGATCACGAAGAGCGACGGCGTCGAGGACCAGATTTCCAGAAGGCGCTGAAAGATCAGATCGATCCAGCCGCCGAAAAACCCCTGTATCGCCCCCGCGATGATGCCGATGATCGAGGCCAGTAGCGTGACGATGATCGTGAACATGACAGACAGGCGGAACCCGTAGATCACCCGCGCCAGCACATCCCGTTTTGTATCATCCGTGCCCAGCCAGTTATTGCCATCGGGCGGTGACGGGGCGACCCCCGGGATATCGACGATGGTGTTGAAGGAATAGGGGATGAGCGGCCAGAGCGTCCAGCCACGGCGGATGGGCTTTCCGTTGATCTCTCCGTCCGCCGCATCGGCGATCACCTCTTCGGGCGCATCGAAGCAATCGACATCACCACCCGAGACGATCAGGCATTCGACCTCGATATCGCGATAGACGGCCTCGGTCTTGAAATCGCCACCAAAGGTGGTTTCGGGATAGAATTTGGCGATGGGGAAATAGAACTCGCCCTGATAGCGCACGACGATGGGGCGGTCATTGGCGATCAGCTCTGCCCCCAATGACAGGATGAAAAGCACCGTAAAGACGATCAGCGACCAAAAGGCGCGCCGGTTGCGGCGAAAGTTGCGCCAGCGGCGCTGGTTGAGCGGAGAGAGCTGCATGTCAGGTCTCCCTGCTTTCGAAATCGATGCGGGGATCGACCCAGACATACATCAGATCAGAGACGATCCCGACCAACAGCCCCATCAGCCCGAACGCATAAAGCGTGCCGAAAATCACCGGATAATCCCGCGACAGCGCGGCCTCGAACCCAAGCCTGCCAAGACCATCCAGCGAAAAGATGGTTTCGATCAGAACTGATCCACCGAAGAATATACCGATGAACAGGCTGGGAAAGCCCGCGATGACGATCAGCATCGCGTTGCGGAAGACATGGCCGTAGAGCACCCGGCGTTCGGACAGGCCCTTGGCCTTGGCAGTGGTCACATATTGTTTCTTGATCTCATCAAGAAACGAGTTCTTGGTCAGGAGCGTGAGCGTGGCAAACCCCGAGATCGAGCCCGCGATCACCGGCAGCGCGATATGCCAGAAGTAATCGCCGACCTGCTGGATAAAGGTCATCTCGCTGAACCCTTCGGATGTCAGGCCACGCAGCGGAAATATCTTCCAGTATGAGCCGCCGGCGAACAGCACCAGAAGCAGGATCGCGAACAGGAAACCCGGGATCGCGTAGGCCACGATAATCACCCCCGATGTCCAGCTGTCGAAGGATGATCCGTCGCGCACGGCCTTGCGGATACCCAAGGGGATCGAGACGATATAGGCAATCAGCGTTGACCAGAGGCCCAGGGTGATCGAGACCGGCAGTTTTTCGATCACCAATTCGATCACGGTCTTCGATTTGAAAAAGCTGGTCCCGAAATCGAACTGCAGATAGTTCCACATCATGATCAGAAAGCGTTCGACCGGCGGCTTGTCGAAACCGAACTGCTTTTCCAGCTCGTCGATGAATTCCGGAGGCAGGCCGCGCGCACCCTGATACCGTTCGTCACCGCCGATCTGGTCGGCTCCGGCATCGCCACTTCCGGCAAAGTTGTCAAAGACGTCACCCTGCCCTTCAAGCTGGGCAAGAATCTGTTCGATCGGCCCGCCGGGAACGAATTGCGTCAGCGTGAAGTTGATGATCATGATCCCGATCAGCGTCGGGATGATCAATAGCAAACGCCTGAGAATATATGCGCCCATGTCAGCGGTCCTGCCCCTGTTCGTCCTGCGTTCAGAGCGCGCCTTCGGCCTTTAGCTTTGCCGCCTTTTCCGCGTCATACCACCAGAAATCCAGCTCTCCGAGGGCAAATGGCGGCAGGTTTTCAGGCCGGCCGAACATATCGAAATAGGCAACGGTATAGGCCCCCTTGAACCATTGCGGCACCACGAATTTCTCGGCCCTGAGTACCCGGTCAAGCGCCGATATCGCGACGTTGAGATCCTCTTGGTTATCCGCATCCAGAACAGCTTCGATCACGCGGTCCACAGCTTCGGATTTCAGGCCCATCTTGTTGAATGCCGAATTATCCGCCGTCTCGGACCCGAAATACTGTCTCAGCTCGGTGCCGGGAATATAGCCGGTCTGCATGTGATCTGTGATGATGTCGAAATCATAGTTGGGCGGGCCCTCACGTTCGGCTGCCTGTGCGAAATCGACCCGGTTCAGCCGGGCATCGACGCCCAGCCGTTTGAGATTTTCGACATAGGGGTTGATCACGCGGTCAAAGGCCTGGCTGGCCTCCAGAAACTCTACCTCTAGCGTGTCACCAGCCGCGTTGCGGCGCATGCCGTCATCTGCAACCGTCCAGCCCGCTTCGTCCAGCAACGCACCGGCGCGGCGCAACGTCTTGCGGTCGACCTGACGCTCGCCGCCATCGGGATAGGAAAACGGTTCCTGATCCAGCACACCGGGCGGCAGGATGTCGGCCAGCGGCTCAAGAATGGCCAGCTCGGCCGCCGAAGGCATGCCGGTCGCGGCCAGATTGCTGTTGGCCCAGAATGACGTGTCACGATCGTAAATGCCGTAAAACAGCGTCTCATTCGACCATGTGAAATTGAACATCAGGCCAATCGCCTCGCGCACGCGCGGGTCCTGAAATTTCTCGCGGCGCAGGTTGAAGACGAACGATTGCCCGGGCGCCTTGTTGCCATGGGCAATCTCGGCCTTGATCACCTGCCCTTTTTCGAGCGCGGGAAAATCGTATCCCGTGGCCCATTGTTTGGACGAGTTTTCATTGCGGAATGTATAGCTTCCGCCCTTGAACCCCTCGAACGCTGCCGCGCTGTCGCCGTAATACTCGATGCGGATCGAATCGAAATTGCCACGCCCGACATTGATCGGCAGGTCCCGGCCCCAGTAATCCGGGTTGCGCTTGTAGACGACGCGCTGACCCGGCTGAAGCCGTTCGGTATCCAGCACATACTCGCCCGAACCCAGCAGTGGCTCCAGACTGCTTTCTTCAAAGTCGCGGTCATTCGCCTCGTAGAAGGCTTTGGAAAAAATCGGCAGGCCGCCCATTTCCTCGGGCAGGTCGCGGGTGGGAATCCCCTCTTTGAAGGTGAATTTGATCCGGTAGGGCGAGAGGATTTCAACCGATTCGACCTTTTTCTGAAGCTGGGCGCGATAGGAATTCAGCCCCTTGTTCAGCAACAGTTCATAGGAAAACAGCACGTCCTCGGCCGTCAGGGGTGAGCCATCGGAAAACCGGGCCTCGGGGCGCATGTTGAAAATCACCATCGACCGGTCTTCGGGATATTCGAGCGATTCCGCGATCAGGCCATAGGAACTGCCGATTTCATCCGATGTGCCTGTCAGCAGGCTTTCGAAGAAGATCGAGGACAGGATCGCCGAGGTGCCCTTGATCGTGTAGGGGTGCATCGAGTCAAACGTGCCGATCCAGGACATGGAAATTTCGCCCCCCTTTGGGGCATCGGGATTGACGTAATCCAGATTCTTGAAATCGGCCGGGTATTTCAGATTGCCAAATGTCGAGATGCCGTGGCTCTTGATCAATTCCTGCGCGCGCGCGGTTGTGGCAAACAGGCTCAGGATCAGTACCGACAGGACCAGACCGGCCACGGCGATTGCAGAGTGGAGGCGCGTAGCGGCTGTTGCGCGGGCCTCAGTCCTTGAACGGTTTCTGTGCATCTGCAGATCCTCCCGGTATTTTCGTATTGGGCACAATTTTCTTAAAATTAATCTAAAAGCCAACAACGCCAAGCAGGAAGTTCAGGATTGTGAAGAAATCGTGAACGAAAAAAGCCGCCCGATTGGGCGGCTCCTTGGTGTCTTTGGCGTCCGATCAATTGTCCAGACTATCGAGATAGGCAATCAGGTTCACCCGATCCGCGATCTTGGGCAGGCCGTTAAAGGCCATCTTGGTGCCGGGGGCGTATTTCTTGGGTGCTTCGAGGAACGCGTTCAGCGTCTCGGCATCCCAGACAGATGCGACTGCCTTAAGCTTGCCGGAATAGCCATAACCCGCAACCGCAGATACGTCGCGTCCCACAATACCGAACAGATGGGGACCTGTGCCGTTGTCACCATCCGTAATCTTGTGGCATGCAGCGCATTTCTTGAATACCTTTTCGCCTTTCGCGATGTCGGCTTCGGCCAGCAGGACACCCAGGTCGATCTCTTCAACCTCGGCCTCGGCAACTTCTTCGCCTTCGGTTTCAATTGTATAGGCCTGCGCCTCTTTCTTTTTGTCGTGCTTGCTGCCAGGCCCTTCAAAGATAGTCTCTGCTGCCCAGTTGGTAAGAAGATAGATCAGCAGAGCACCAAAAAGGCCCGCACCTGCCTTGGTCATTGTCATCGTGTCGAGCATGTCGCCGTCCCAGTGTTCATCAAAAAGCTTGCAGCACCTTTAGCCGCTTCCACTGTCCTTCTTCAAGGTGTAGTTACCGCGACCAAACGCCCTTGGTGGAGCAAAATTAATGAGTGGCAAAATCACGTTTCAGGGCGAGTTCGGCTCTTACTCGCATCAGGCCTGTCAGATCGCGCGCCCTGAGATGGAGGCGGTGCCCTGCCGCACGTTCGAAGATGTGATCGGCGGCGTGGTTTCGGGCCGGGCAGAACTGGCCATGGTGCCGGTCGAAAACTCGACCTACGGGCGGGTTGCCGATATTCACCGCCTGCTCCCAGATAGCGGACTGCATATCGTGGACGAAGAATTCGTGCGCGTCCATATCTGTCTGATGGCCATGCCGGGGGTCACGCTGGACGCGATCAAACTGGTGCGTGCGCATCTGGTTCTGTTGCCGCAGTGCAGGCGGTTTCTGGACCGTCACGGGATCGAGGGCGAGGTCAGTGCCGACAGCGCCGGTGCGGCCGCCGATATTGCCGCCAACAAAGAGGTGAACGTCGGCGCACTAGCCTCGGAAATTGCTGCCGATATCTATGGCCTTGACGTGCTGGCACGCAATATCGAGGACGAAGACACCAATACCACGCGGTTTCTGCTGATGTCGCGCGAACAGGATCACAGCCGCCGTGGCGACGGGCAGATGATGACTTCGTTCATCTTTCAGGTGCGCAATATTCCCGCCGCGCTTTACAAGGCGATGGGTGGTTTCGCGACCAATGGCGTAAACATGACCAAGCTCGAAAGCTATATGGTCGGCGGCTCGTTCTCGGCCACACAGTTTTACGCTGATATCGTGGGCCATCCCGAGGATGCGAACGTGATCCGCGCCTTTGAAGAGCTGGACCACTTTACGACCGATATGCGCATATTGGGGGTGTATCCCTGCGTGCCGCGCGACGCCTAGCGCAGAAACGGCAATAGTGTCGGCAATATATGTTCGGGGTTCGTGATCGGCCCCATATGGCCAGCGCCCGTGATCACCTTGCGCCGGGTGTCGGCCAGCCGATCCGATAATGCATCCAGAATGGCGTGCGTGATCTGCGGAGAACGGTCCCCACGCAGCAACAGAACAGGCATCGAAACGCGATCAAGCGCGCCCTCGACCGTCAGACCAGCTGAATCTTCAAACAAGAACGGCTCTTGCGCGGCGATCAGATGAATGCGGTCGCGGATATAGGCACGATGCTCGGGTGCCATCCGGCCCCAATCCTGCCCTGTTCCCCAGATCGAGAAAAAATATCGCGCCGCCTCAGCCCTGTCGCCCTGTGCTAATGCCGCCGCAAAGGGATGGAGGGAGTCAAGATATTCATCCAGCAGGGCCCTGCCCCGCGCGGCGGCAAAGAGCACGGGTTCATAGAGGACCAGCCTGCGCACCCGCCCAGGCGCGCGGCGCGCCAGTTCCAGCGCAACAACCGCCCCGAATGAGTGCCCGATCAGGTTGACAGGTTCCTTCGGCAGAAACCGCGCCATCGTGTCAATGCAGCACTGGTCATAGCTGTCACCGCCTGTCCAGTCGGGCGTCAGACCATGGCCCGGCAGGTCCGGCGCGACGGCGCGGCGGCCAAGACCTGACACCAGCCCCTGCCACAAACCCGAATTGGCCAGTGCGCAATGGATAAGCAGCGTCTCGGGCCCGCCATGCCCCCATGCGCGCCAGTTCATCTGGTCCATGGGGATAAGGGGGATCGTCATTCAGATCTTGCCGGCGAGATGCAGGTCCAGATCCTCGACCCTGTCCTGACCCCAGAAACGCTGGTCCTGATCGGTGATGTAAAATGGTGCGCCAAATGCGCCCCGGTTCACCGCCTCTTCCAGATTGGCGGCATAGGTCTCGGCCCCGGTCAGAAGGCCGCTATCGGCAAGCGCGGGGTCAAACCCTGCCACCTGCAACCCTTCGCGGACCACTGCATCATCGGCGATGTCCCGTTCATCCGCCCAGACGCAGGTTGTGTAGAACTGGACCAACCGACCCAGATCGCCGCCGCCTGCATTCTGCGCCGCTATGACAGCATAGGATGACGGAGCCGGGTTCGTGGGCCAGTGCGCGGGCTTGAGGTTGATCGGCAATCCCGCCTTGCGCGCCTGACGCTCTAGCTCCTGCAGGCGATAGACCTGCCGGTTCGGGTGCCGGTCCTTTGGCGGCACGCCCCCGGTCCGGGCAAAAAGCGCCATGATATCGAGCGGTTTGTAGGTGACCGTGGCACCATGTTTTCCGGCGACCTCTTCCAGACGGGTTCCGGCGAGGTAGGTAAAGGGCGAAAGTGTCGCAAAATAGTAGTCGATATGGGGCATTCACATGGCTCCGGGTGTCAGTTGTTTGCCGAAACCCTAGACTGGTGCTAAGCGAAGTCAACGTTGCGATTCTGTTGCAATTCACAGAATAGGGGGACAGCGCCGAATGAAGACTGGCAGCGAACCAAAGCTGATGTCCGGCAATGCCAACAAGACGCTGGCCCAGGCAATTGCCCGCCGAATATCCATGCATCGCGGTATGAATACCCGCCTTGTCGATGCGCGGGTCGAACGGTTCAATGATGGCGAGATTTTTGTAGAGGTTTACGAAAACGTTCGTGGCGAGGATATGTTCATCATCCAGCCCACGTCGAACCCGGCCAATGACAACCTGATGGAGCTTCTGATCATCGCCGATGCGCTGCGCCGGTCATCGGCAGCGCGCATCACCGCCGTCATCCCCTATTTCGGTTATGCGCGTCAGGATCGCCGGACCAAGGCGCGCACGCCGATCTCGGCCAAGCTCGTGGCCAACCTGCTGGTTGAAGCGGGGATCGAGCGGGTGCTGACCATGGACCTGCATGCAACGCAGATTCAGGGCTTTTTCGATATTCCCGTGGACAACCTCTATGCCTCGCCCATCTTTGCGCTGGATATCGAGCATATGTTCAACGGCCATATTCAGGATGTCATGGTCGTGTCGCCCGATGTAGGCGGTGTGGCACGGGCGCGTGAACTGGCCAAGCGGATCAGCAGCCCGCTGTCGATTGTCGATAAACGACGGGAAAAGCCGGGCGAAGTGGCCGAGATGACCATTATCGGCGATGTGAAGGACAAGTGCTGTATCATCGTCGATGACCTTTGCGATACGGCTGGTACGCTTTGCAAGGCGGCGGATCTGATGATGGAGCATGGCGCGCGAGAGGTGCATTCCTACATCACCCATGGCGTTCTGTCAGGCCCCGCTGTCGAGCGGGTCACCAATTCCAGCATGAAAAGCCTGGTCATCACCGACAGTATCGAGCCGACCAAAGAGGTGCTGGCCGCCCCGAATATCCGCATCGTGCCTACTGCGCCGATCTTTGCACAAGCCGTGCTGAATACATGGAGCGGTACATCGGTTTCGAGCCTCTTTGACCGCGAAACACTCTATCCGATCTATGAAGGGTTTTACGGCACCGCCGCCTGAGGTCGGGAAGATCGGGTCGAGGCCCTAGTAAAGATCCCACTCATCCGCATGCTTCAGCTGGCCGATCGCCATCCACGAGGCGCGGACGCGCGCGACCTTGGTATCGCCCCAGGTCCGGAACACCAGATCAAACGATTTTGACGTGACATTCTCGGCCGAAATATCGGCCCGCTGATTGCTGACCTGATTGATGTCCCACATCGACAACGCCACCTGAACCGATGGTGCATTATGATATTCTTCTGAGAATTGGACCGTAACCTTGCGTTCCCGCGGGCCTGATTCCGACCACATCGGGCCATCATCTTCGAAATCGGAAAACATGATCTCCGATCCCTGATCCACACCGACTAAATGGTTACTCAAACGTTTCATGGTCATGATCCTGCCGATTGTTTCTATATCGTGCAAAATCGGCAAAAAAAGGGAAAAATGTTGAAAAAAAGGGCCCCAATGGGGCCCTGTGGTAATCCTGCGCTAAAGTCGGCTCAGACGCCGAGTTCACCGCGCAAAGTCTGAAGATCAGCGAGGTATTTAACCGCGAGATCATTGGCAGCGTTGGCCGTTGCCTGAACGGCTGATTCAGCCTCTTCGATCAGCGATCCGAAAACCTCGGCAGTAACCTCGGATTTGGGCATCGCCATCTCTGCCAGGATCGACGCGCCGGCGGCGGTGACCTCGGCAAAGCCGCCGGTTACGACGAATTCGCTGGTGCCGTCTGCCCCGACAACGGTCAGGATACCCGGGCGCAGGGTCGTGATGACCGGCGCATGATCGGGCATGGCGGTCATGTCACCCTCGGAACCGGGGATGCGCACCTCGCTTGCCTGACCAGAGGCCAGGCTACGCTCGGGCGAGACGACGTCATATTGCATTGTATCGGCCATTCAACGGCTCCTTACGCTGCGTCTGCGGCCATCCGCTCTGCTTTGGCGATCACCTCATCAATGCCGCCTACCATGTAGAAAGCACCCTCAGGCAGGTGGTCATACTCGCCGGCAACGACGGCCTTGAAGGACGAAATCGTTTCTTCCAGCGGAACCTGAACACCATCCGAACCTGTAAAGACCTTGGCCACGTCGAATGGCTGGCTGAGGAAACGCTGGATTTTCCGGGCACGCGCCACGGTCAGCTTGTCCTCTTCGCTCAGTTCATCCATGCCGAGAATGGCAATGATGTCCTGAAGCGACTTGTAGCGCTGAAGGATACCCTGAACATCGCGGGCAACAGCGTAATGCTCTTCGCCAACGATTGCGGGGTCCATCAGGCGCGAGGTCGAGTCGAGCGGGTCCACGGCGGGATAGATGCCCAGCTCGGAAATGGCGCGGCTCAGAACCGTTGTCGCGTCGAGGTGGGCAAAGGTGGTGGCCGGGGCCGGGTCGGTCAGGTCGTCCGCAGGCACATAGACGGCCTGGATCGATGTGATCGAACCGGACTTGGTCGATGTAATGCGTTCCTGCATCGCACCCATATCGGTGGCCAGTGTTGGCTGGTAGCCCACGGCAGACGGGATACGACCCAGCAGAGCCGACACCTCGGAGCCCGCTTGCGTAAAGCGGAAGATGTTGTCGACAAAGAACAGAACGTCTGTCCCGGACTGGTCGCGGAACTGTTCGGCCAGGGTCAGGCCGGTCAGCGCCACACGGGCACGTGCACCGGGAGGCTCGTTCATCTGGCCATAAACCAGCGCCACCTGGGATTCTTCCAGATTGTCGGGCTTGATGACGTTGGATTCGATCATCTCGTGATAAAGGTCGTTGCCTTCGCGGGTACGCTCACCCACACCGGCAAACACCGAATAGCCCGAGTGCACCTTGGCGATGTTGTTGATCAGTTCCATGATCAGAACCGTCTTGCCCACGCCGGCACCGCCAAATAGGCCGATCTTACCGCCCTTGGCGTACGGGGCAAGCAGGTCAACCACCTTGATACCTGTGACAAGGATTTCAGATTCCGTCGACTGTTCGTCGAAATCGGGTGCAGGCTGGTGGATCGGACGGCGCTCTTCGACCTTCAGTTCGGCACCTTCGTCCACGGGCTCGCCCACGACGTTCAGAATCCGGCCCAGCGTCGCATTGCCGACGGGCACGGTGATCGGGCCATCCTGATCGGTCACGATCTGACCGCGCACCAGACCTTCGGTCGCATCCATCGCAATGGTGCGGACGGTGTTCTCACCGAGGTGCTGCGCAACTTCAAGAACCAGTTTCTTGCCGTTGTTGTCTGTTGTCAGAGCGTTCAGAATTTCCGGCAGGTGATCGTCGAACTGCACGTCCACGACGGCGCCGATGACCTGGGTTACTTTGCCGACTGCATTTGCCATGTCGTTTCTCCGGTTCCTTAGAGCGCTTCCGCGCCCGAGATAATTTCAATCAGTTCGTTGGTAATGACCGCCTGACGCGAACGGTTGAATTCAATCGTCAGTTTGTCGATCATCTCGCCGGCATTGCGGGTCGCATTGTCCATGGCGCTCATCCGGGCGCCCTGTTCAGAGGCCCCGTTTTCCAGAAGCGCCGAAAACAGCTGCGTTGCCACGCCGCGCGGCAGAAGATCGGTCAGGATACCCTCTTCGCTGGGTTCGTAGTCATAGACGGTGCTTTCGCTGCCATCATCATCCGTCTCGAACGCGGCGGGGATCACCTGCTGCGATGTCGGGATCTGGCTGATGACGGATTCGAACCGGTTAAAGAAGATGGTCGCGACGTCGAATTCACCGTCATCGAACCGCGCGAGCAGATCCCTGGCGATATCCTGCGCGTTCGAATAGGCGACATTCTTGACCTCAGAGAGGTCGACATGCCCGACCATCGCGTCGGCATAGTCCCGCTTGAGCTGTTCGCGGCCTTTTTTGCCGACGGTCAGAACCTTGACCGTCTTGCCCGCATTAGTCAGCTCTTCGGCTTTTTGACGTGCCAGTTTCGCAATTGACGAGTTGAAACCGCCGCACAGGCCACGCTCCGCCGTCATGACGACCAGCAGATGCACCTTGTCCGAGCCTGACCCGGCCAAAAGCCGGGGCGCGCCCTCTGCATTGCCGACCGACGCCGCGAGGCCACCCAGAACGGCGTTGAACCGTTCTGCATAAGGGCGACCGGCCTCTGCCGCATCCTGCGCCCGGCGCAGTTTTGCGGCAGCGACCATTTGCATCGCCTTGGTGATCTTGCGAGTGTTCTTGACACTCTCGATCCGGGTTTTGAGATCCTTAAGATTCGGCATCTTGTCGGTCCCTTAAGCGAAATCTGCCGCGAACTCGTCCAGCGCTGCCTTGATCTTGTCCTCGGCTTCACCTTTGACCTTGGGGTCTTCGGTGGTGATATATTCCAGAAGGTCCTGATGCTTGTTGCGCAGATGCGCGACCAGTCCGCTTTCGTAGCGGCCCACATCACCTACTTCGATACCGTCAAGATAGCCCTTGGTCCCTGCATAGATCACGCAGACGATTTCCGCGTTGGTCAGGGGCGAATACTGCGGCTGTTTCATCAGCTCGGTCAGGCGGGCACCACGGTTCAGAAGCGCCTGTGTCGCGGCGTCCAGATCGGAACCGAACTGGGCAAAGGCCGCCATTTCACGGTACTGCGCCAGTTCCAGCTTGACCGGGCCGGCAACCGACTTCATCGCGTTGGTCTGGGCCGAAGAGCCAACCCGCGACACCGACAGACCGGTGTTCACCGCCGGGCGGATACCCTGATAGAACAGCTCGGTTTCCAGAAAGATCTGGCCGTCCGTGATCGAGATCACGTTGGTCGGAATAAAGGCCGAAACGTCACCACCTTGGGTCTCAATGATCGGCAGGGCCGTCAGCGAACCCGCGCCATTATCTTCGTTCAGTTTGGACGAACGTTCGAGCAGGCGGGAATGGAGATAGAAAACGTCACCGGGATAGGCTTCGCGTCCGGGTGGGCGGCGCAGCAGGAGCGACATCTGGCGGTAGGCCACGGCCTGTTTGGACAGGTCATCATAGATGATCAGCGCATGACGGCCATTGTCGCGGAAATGCTCGGCCATCGAGGTCGCGGCATAAGGTGCCAGAAACTGCATCGGCGCCGGATCGGATGCCGTTGCGGCAACAACGATCGAATATTCGATTGCGCCGGTTTCCTCGAGCTTTTTCACAAGCTGCGCAACGGTAGAGCGCTTCTGACCCACAGCGACATAGACGCAGTAAAGCTTCTTCGCTTCGTCGTCACCGGCGGCGTCGTTATAGGATTTCTGGTTCAGGATCGTATCGAGCGCCACAGCGGTCTTGCCGGTCTGGCGGTCGCCGATGATCAGCTCGCGCTGGCCACGGCCGATCGGGATCATGGCGTCGACCGATTTCAGGCCGGTTGCCATGGGCTCATGCACCGACTTGCGCGGGATGATGCCGGGTGCCTTGACGTCGGCAACAGAGCGGTTCTTTGTCTTGATCGGGCCCTTGCCATCAACCGGATTGCCCAGACCATCAACAACGCGGCCCAGCAGTTCGTCACCGACGGGCACGTCCACGATCGAGTTCGTGCGCTTGACGGTGTCGCCTTCCTTGATGTCGCGGTCAGAGCCAAAGATAACCACACCGACATTGTCACTCTCGAGGTTCAGCGCCATGCCCTGAATACCACCGGGGAATTCGACCATCTCACCGGCCTGACAATTGTCGAGCCCGTAAACCCGCGCGATACCGTCGCCGACTGACAACACCCGACCGACCTCGGCAACCTCGGCCTCCTGGCCAAAATTCTTGATCTGGTCCTTAAGGATCGCAGAAATTTCTGCTGCTTGGATACCCATTATCCGACCTCTTTCATTGCGTTCTGGAGGTTTGCGAGTTTCGAGCTGATCGAGGTATCGATCATTTTCGAGCCCACTTTAACAATAAGACCACCGATGAGGCGTTCATCGATGGCCAGATTAATCTTCACATCCTTGCCGACAGACGCTTTGAGCGTCTTGGCAAGTTTGTCCTGTTGTGCCTTTGTCAGGGACTTGGCGGCAGTCACATCTGCGGTGACTTCGCCCTTTTCCTCGGCGATCAGCGCCCGCAAACCGGCCACGAGTGCCGGCAGGACGAATAATCTTCGGTTCTGCGCCATCAGTGCCAGCGTATTTGCCGAGATGGTGCTCAGGCCCATTTTTGCGGCAATTGCCGCAATCGCGGTGCCCTGTTCCTCGCGCGAGACCACGGGCGAGTTGATGAAAGACACGAAATCTGTGCTGTCATTCAATGCGGCGTCAAGCGTATCAACATCGGCCTCGAGGACCGCAAGTTGCTTCTCTTCTTTCGCCAGGTCAAACACGGCTGTCGCGTAGCGCGACGCAATACCGGTTGAGATCGAAGCTGGTTCGGACACGTCCACCCTTTCGATGTTTAGCGTTGTTAGCAGCTCTTCCGGCCACCCGGACAATCCTGAAGACGGCCATAAAAATGGCTGCCCTGCAAAATCAGGGGGGATGTAGCAGAGGGTGTCTTAGCCCGCAAGGTTTATGGCGGACCGGCAAACCGATCCGAAATCCCTTGTTTTACGGCAATTTCAGCATTGCGCCGGAAATCAACAAGCCCCGGGGCGGTTTTGTCGCACATCGCAGCCGAACCTGCGACCGAATCCCGGGCCGCCGGGCAGGTCGGTCAGAGTGATGCTGCCGTCTGACGCACCACCGCGATGCGTTCGGCATTAGCCGGATGCGTGCCAAGGAAACGGTCGCCCGGATCGGGAATGCGCGAAAAGAACGCCGCGCCGCGCACCGGATTGAACCCGGCAATCGCGGTGATACGGGTGCCCAGCGCATCGGCCTCAAGCTCGTGTTCCTTGGAATATGATCGCGCGCCGACCTGCGCACCGGCGCGTTGTGCTTCGCGGATCCCGGCATCGCCCGCACCGGCCAGCGTCGCCGCCAGACCTGCCAGTACCGCACCCGTCACCGCATTCTGTTGCTGGCGGGCAATATGGCCCAACAAATGATGCGACGCCTCGTGCCCCATGACAAATGCCAGTTCATCCTCGTTGCTGACCGCTGACAGCATGGCCAGCGTAAAGGCAAGGATCGGTCGACCATTTTCATCGAGCGTCTGATAGGCGTTGACGGGCTGGCCGGGACGGTTGTCGATGACGATCTGAAAATCGCAGTTCACGCCGCTGGTCTGTTCGCGGCAATAACGCTCGGATACAGGCTCGATCCGTGAAACAACGGTGCGGAAACGCTCCACCGCCGCGCGCGTGACCGGGCCCGGGGCAGCCGGCGTTGCATTACTCCCCGTGGTCGGCCCGGTGGGCACGGCTGTACATGCGGCCAGAAACGCCGCCACGGCCATCAAAGCAACTGGTCTGAACATGCGGAACCTTTCGGTGAATCGGATCAAGCCTAGCCAAACGGTGGAATATTGCCAGATGTCTGCGATCAATTCCGCGCAATCTGTGTCGGGATCATTCGATCTGCCGCGCCTCGTCGATCAGCATGATCGGGATGCCATTGCGGATCGGAAAGGCGAGCCTGGCCCGTTTAGAGATCAGTTCACCCGCCTCTGAATCATAGCTCAGTGTTCCCTGCGTCAGCGGGCAGGTCAGCGCCTCGAGCATCCTGCGGTCAAATCCGGCCTCACTCATTGCAGCACCTCGTCATGGCTGCCACCGCGCAGCGCGAATTCCAAGAGCGCCATCAGCGTTTCGCGCCGGTTGGGCAGATCCGGTGCCTCAAGCAGCGCCTGCTTTTCCTCGGGATCGAAGGGGCAGAGCATTGCCAGAGAGTTGATCAGCAATTCATCCTCGGCCTTTTCCAGACTGCCCCAGTCGGTAGAAAGCTCCTGACTGGCGAAATACCGTTCCAGCAACCGCATCAGCCGGTCGCGGTCAAGTTCTGGGTCTTTCTCGGCCTCGCCCAGATCAGCGGCAAAATCACCCCAGTCAACCATCGCCCTCAGAAATGGTGAAAACCCGTCAACCACATCACCAAAGCGAAAACGGGAAATGCCCGTCAGCGTGATCATGTAGCGCCCGTCCTCGGTTTCGGAAAATGCCGTCACCCGACCGGCGCAACCAATGGCGTGAAACCCCGCGTCGCGCCCCTCGGGGCCGGCCATAGGCTGGACCATGCCGATCAGCCGCTGTTCGGTCTTGAGCACATGATCCAGCATCGCGAGATAACGCGGCTCGAATATATGCAGTGGTAGCCGCGATCTGGGCAGCAAGAGCGCACCCGGCAACGGGAATACGGCGATCAGATCAGGCAGATCGGACAACATCTTCATGGATTGAAGTGTAGCGGCGAAACTCTGTCAGGCAAATATCAGCGACGAAAGTTTCCGCCGCCCGTTCAGCGCGATGGGATCCTCGGGCTTGAGCGCTTCGAATATCGTGAAAAGCTGCGCCTTTGCCGCACCGTCATTCCACTCGCGGTCGCGCCGGAAGAGTTCCAGCAATTCGTCCACCGCCTGTTCGATATTGCCCGCCGCGTGCAGCGCCGTGGCATAGTCGAAACGCGCCTGATGATCGGCAGGGTCAGCGGCGACCTTCGCCGACAGATCGCCCAGCGGGCCGGCATCCGCAGCTTGACGCGCCAGTTCCAGCTGGGCGCGCGCGGCCTCGACCTCGGGCGCGGCGGCAATCGCTGGATCGACACTTGCCAACAGCGCCTCGGCCCGGTCCAGTTCCTCCATTGCAAGATGGGCGCGTACCAGCCCGCCATAGGCGGCGGCATTTGCTGGCTCCTCACCCAGAATGGCGGCGAATGTCTGGGCCGCGTCAACCGCTGCCCCATCGGCCAGCATCTGCTCGGCAGCTTCGACCGCTTCACTCAGCCCGCCATCCCCGGCCTGCGCCGCGACGCGGTTGATGAAATCATTGATTTCAGACGGGGTCACATTGCCCTGAAACCCGTCAATCGGCTGACCCTTGTAAAAGGCATAGACCGTCGGGATGGACTGAATGCGCAATTGCGCGGCAATCGCCTGGTTCTGATCGACATCGACCTTGACCATCCGGACCTTGCCGCCCGCCGCGTTCACCGCCGCCTCGAGCGCGGGGCCCAGCGTCTTGCACGGGCCGCACCATGGCGCCCAGAAATCGACAATGACCGGGATGTCCTGACTGGCCTCGACCACATCCTGCATGAATGTCGCCTCGGTACTGTCCTTGATCAGTGCTCCGCTTTGTTCCTGTTCCGGCGTTCCGCCACCCAATCCAAACATCTCATCATCCCGCATATGAACTTGCGGTTTACATGGAGTATCGGTGCCGCCGTTGCAAGGTCAGGCAGCCCTAGTAATCAAAGACATGCTCCAGCCGGGCGCCCTCGCCTTCCAGCGACCTGAGCGTCTGGCCGAGTTCGGTTACCTTGATCAGGACAAGGTGCCGGAAATCGTCATATCCCTGCCGGGGTAACGTAAAGGCGGCCAGCGGAAATTCGGGGCCGGGTGTGATCACCGACAGCATGATATCGTCATTGCCCGCAATCTCGATCAGTTCGCCCCCAGCGACTGCCATTTTGAGCAAGATTTCGGTGAAGGCACGATACCGGGGGGTTTCGATCTCGATCCCGTCACCTTGGGGGCCGATGATGGTAACATCGGCAAAGCCTGAAACAATCTCGCGATCCTCGGCCCGGATGACCGAACGCAATCGCAGATCGTCCGGTCCGACCAGTGACACCGCCCTGTCGATCAGCCCGGCATAGGCGGACTTGGCCCCAAACTCGAGACCAAGGGCAAAAATCCGCTCTCGGTCGCGGAACGCATCTTCGGAGACAACTTTCAGGGCATCGATATCAGCGCCGAAATTCCATTTATACCAGGGCGTCTGCTGCAGAAATTCGGCATAGTCGCGCGCGAGGCTGGCCGACACCTCGTCGGTTGCGGCGCCCGCCGGGCCACGTATCCACGTCGCGATCCGACCGAGCGTTTCCTCGTACGCCGCTTTGAGCGCGAATTCGAGCGTGAAGCTCGCGCCGATGACATAGACCAGTTGGCGCGTTTCGCTGTCGAAGCCGCCATGATTGGCCGAGGCGGTCGTCAGCGTACAAAGCGAAACCCAATATCCGGTGATCGCCTCGACAAACCCGTAGTCATGCGGATCACCCGTCCTGATCACGCGGGCGTAGTCGTCATAGGCGTTGACGATATGCCATTCCGGATAGGTCAACAGCGTGCGGGCCTCGGGCCGCTGATAGGCGGCGTCGGTGATAAGGGGGTCGTAAATGTCGGTAACGCGATCAGCCCGGCAGGCGAATTCGTTATAGGCAATCGGTGCCGCCAAGAGCGCCAGCCCCAGAAAGAGGACCAGCAGAAACCGCAGCAGCCATCTGGTGAGCCAGCGCAGCATCTAACGCCGCCAGATCAGCCCGGCCAGCACCGCACCGCCCCCCAGCACAAGATGGGGCAGATTGGCGAGGATGCGGAAACCGAAAGGCTGCGCAACAGGTCCGTTCAGCAGAATGCCAAGATCCAGATATCCCGAACCCGTCAGCAGGCCCAGCAGACCGTCACCCAGATAAAGCGCGCCAAAAACCAGAAGGAATATCCGTGAGGCGCGCGCAGACCACAGGCTGGCTGCCAATGCCCAAAGCGCCGATGCCAGATGCAGCGCATCATCCGACAGATCCAGTGCGAATATGCCGAATGCACGCCCCTCAGCATCCGCAATTCCGGGGACATAGTTGAGCGATGCGGCAATCAGGAGCGCGCAGAAATAGCCGAATGATATCAGGCGAAGCGGTGTCACATTCCCTCCAGATAGGTATCCCACAAAGCATTCCGAAACCGCAGATCGGGGTCGATCAGCCGCTTGCGTGCGGCAAATTCGGATGCGCGCGGATAGGCCCAGTTGAACTGATCGGGGCGCGCATGCAGCCGGTAAGGCAGGTAATAAGTCCCGCCGATATCGATAATCCGGTCGATCAGATCCTGCGTCATGCGCTTCATGTCAGCCTCGGCGCGCCGGGTCATTTCCTGCGAAAACAGCATCACCGCCGCGATACGGGGGACCGGGGCAAAAGACAGGACACTCTCGGTATCAGCCGCGACATAGCGCAGCGTGATGTTCAGCAATTCCTGATACGATCTCGGGATCACTTCGCGGCAGGCGTCCAGAAACGCCGGGAACTCACCCGGAGAGACAAAATATTCATGCAGGATATCCGTGCGCGCCGGATCGCGGTCATCCAGCGTGATCACCGGTTCGTTGATCAGCGAGTTGCGCATCACCGGCCCGGTCAGGCGGGTGCCGATCCGGGTTTCAACACCCCACCTGAGGGATTTGACCCGTTCATTGCCCAGCTGCGCCCGAAAGAGATAGCGCGACGCCCGCGACACCAGCCCGGAACCCGCCGCCGGTGTCAGCCCGGTCTGATCGGGGTCAGGGCGATAGGTGATCATCAGCGCATCCTCGAAGAAGCGCGTGCGATCGACGTTCAGCCGGCCATAGGCCATATCAACCGCACCTTCGGCCAGCGCATCGACAAATCGTTCAGCAAAGGCATCGCCCGGCATATCCTCGAACGTGGGGACAAGCCGCCGGTTTGCCGCAGCCTCGACCGTCAGTTCGGTAATCAGCCCGGTCAGCCCATAGCCCCCCATCGTTGCAGCAAATATTTCGGGGTTTTCACCGCGCGAACAGGTGATCAGCGAACCATCCGCCAGCATCAGCCGAATTCGGCGCACGGTTGAGCCCATGGGCCCATGGCTGACCGGCCAACCATGTGCGTTGACGCAAAATGTCGCCGCAACCCCGAAATCATTGTTCGACTGCATGACCTTGGGCGAAAGGTTCAGCGGATCAAGTGCCGTGATCACCTCGCGCCAGCGCACACCCGCCTGAACGCGGTAAAGCCCCTTATCCGGGTCAGCCTGCAAAAAACGGCTGTCCAGCGTGATCGCCGTGCCGTCGCGCGGTATGGCCTGCCCGCCCATGGAATGACGCGCCGCACCAATATTGACCGGGCGGTTCTCGGCCGCAGCCTCGGCAAGCTCTGCCCTGAGTGCGACAACCAGCGCCTCACCCGGGTCCTCGGTCAGGGTGACGTGCTTGGCGATAGGGGTTTTCGACAGGCCGCTTGCGTCATTCAGCGTTGGTGGCACCGCCGGGCCAAGAACCGGGCCTGTTCCGGCAAGATCGGGCAAACGCGCGCCCAGATATCGCTGACCCAGCACGCCCAGCACAGCCCCCGAGCCCAAGAGGGCGGCGCGTCTGCTGATCCCCGCCATCCCCGCCTACACGTCGAAACTGGCAAAGACGGGCGCGTGGTCCGAGGGCTTTTCCCAGCCGCGGGCGTCGCGATGTACATAAGAACCATGCGCCGCGTTCACGATATCGGGCGTGGCCCAGATATGATCAAGCCGCCGCCCCTTATCCGCCGCGTCCCAGTCGCGCGCGCGGTAAGACCACCATGAATAAAGCTGCCCGTCCGGAATATCCCGTCGTGTGACATCGATCCAGCCGCCGGCCTCTTGCGTCTCGCCCAGATGCGCCACCTCGATCGGGGTGTGGCTGACCACCTTGAGCAGTTGCTTGTGCGACCAGACATCATCCTCGCGCGGGGCGATGTTCAGATCGCCGACCAGAACGGATTTCTGCGGCTTTTCGGCGTGAAACCAATCGCGCATACCGGTCAGGTAATCCAGTTTCTGCCCGAATTTCACATTTTTCTCGCGGTCGGGCTCATCACCGCCAGCGGGTACATAGAAATTGTGGATGGTCAGGCCATTTTCCAGCCGCCCCGCCACATGGCGTGCATGCCCGAGATCGGCAAAATCCTTGTTGCCCAGATCCTCGATCGGGTGTTTCGACAGGATCGCCACACCGTTATATCCTTTTTGCCCGCGCGCAATCATATGCCCATAGCCCAGTTCGGCAAATCCATCGGTGGGTATCTTGTCGACGGGGCTTTTGCATTCCTGCAGGCAGAGGATATCGGGGGATTTTTCCCGGAGCAGTTTCAACACGATAGGTTCCCGCAGCCGAACCGAATTGATGTTCCATGTGGCGATGGTAAGGGGCATATCGGGGTCCTGCGCTCGGGGTTATTGGCCCCAAATCTACGGCCCCGACCACGCAATGGCCAGCCAAAGTTCATTTCGCGCTCTTCCCGCAGGATCACGACGCCCACCGGCAGGATCACGGCATCTATTGCACCCGATACGCGCGATCAGTCATAGGCCACCACCTCAAACTCGATGCCGTCGCTATCGCGAAAATAGAACCGGCGGCCCGGTTCGTAATCCGCGTGGGAATAGGTCTCGAACCCATGCGATTTGACCTTGTCCTCAACCCGGTCAAGATCATCCACCACCACGCCAATATGGTTCAGCCCGCCGACGGTGGTATAGTTGTTGTCCACCTTGGGATTGGCGGGTTTGAGTGCATAGATCGCAACATAGTCCTGATCATTGCCGACATGGGCGGTATAGCCCCCCGCCAGACTGTCGCCCTGCCATCTGATTTTCCAGTCAAACACATCGCAAAGCCATGCAGCGGTTTTGCCAACATCGGCAACAGTCATGTTCACATGCTCAAGGTGGGACATCGATATCTCCATTGATTCTATTTGATAATACTGTTCTAATTTCTCAAGTTAACTTTAGGTCAAGGTGAAATGAACGCAATCAGACCCGCCCCGGAAATCTCGATCGGAACAATGGCAAAACGCACGGGATTGGCGGTTTCCGCGATCCGCTTCTACGAAGAGGCCGGGCTGATCTCTCCGATGCGCAACGCCGGGGGCCAGCGCAGGTTCAGGCGCGCGGACATCCGCCGCCTGTCCTTTGTCAAAATCGCGCAGCAGATGGGTTTTTCGATCCGGGAAATCAGGGAAAAGCTCGCGACACTGCCCGAGGGCCGGACACCTTCGGCCCGGGACTGGGCCGTTATCGGCAAGGCGTTCCGGCAGGATATCGACGCACGTATCGACACGCTGACGCTGATCCGGGACAAGCTGGACGGCTGTATCGGCTGTGGCTGCCTGTCGCTGAAATCCTGCGCGTTATACAATCCCGGTGACAGCGCACGCCGTTTCGGGCCGGGCGCACGGTACCTTGCCGGCGATCAACCGTCGGAGGGTCCTGATGCGGCTGGGTGATGAACTGGCCAAGTGGGACGGTTTCGACGTTCAGCATGTCCGCGATATTTATCTGCTTGGTCAGGATGATCCCGACATCGTTGACCGGTTGATTGCCTTCAGCACCGACCCGGATTGCGAGAAGGCTGCCAAATGGATTTTGAAGCACGGGATCGAAGCCGGGACATGGCCGTTGAACGCAGAAACCACCAATGCGTTGATTTCCCGGCTTGGCAGCTATCAGCACTGGGCATCGGCCCTGCATGTTCTGCAGATATGCGATGATTTTCACCTGACGAAAACCTCCGCCGCCGCGCTGTTCAACACGCTTGCCGTTTTCCGCACCGACAAAAGCGCATTTGTCAGAGCCTGGGCTTATTATGCCACGGCCAGGGTTGCCCGCGATTTTCCTGAATACCGGAACGATACGCTGATCATCCTGACCGACGGTGAAAAATCTGAAACCGGCGGATCAGTGCGGGCGCGCATCCGGGCGGCGCGACAACTTTTGGGCTGATCTATGCGTCAGGCGTTTTCACCATCCAGCAAGGTATCGATGATCTGACGCGGAATCATCAGATCGCTCAGCCCGTTGCGAATCTGCTCATCAGCCTCCTGCAGTGAGCGGTCCATCACATCAAAGCTCAGAAACGCGTGCGGTAGTGACAGCGCAAGAAAAAACGCCTTGCCGTCGAACGCCGCCGCTGCATAGGCCTGACCACCCTGATATCTTTTTGCAATATCAACCAGTTGCCGCCCGAATGCAGGGTAAAGATGCTTTGCCGCCGCATCGGGATCATCCGTGAATACCTCGAAAACCTCTTCCGTCTCGGGGCCGAAAAGCGCCAGCCGGAGCGGTGGCCTGACCGAGCGCGACGCCCATTGGAAGAGCGCATTGCCCCACCTGCCGAAATCCGGCAGAAAAACCACCCGGGGCATTGAATTGACGCATTCCACCTCCAGCAGGATACCCGAAAACAGGCGGGTGCGTTTCCGATCACCATCGCTGTCACGCGATTCATCATAGAACGATGCGTTTACCAGCCGATACTTCAGCCCGCGCCAGCGCCCGGTGACCATCGGCCCCAGATAGGTATTGTCGGCGCTGGGAACGATATTCAGCCCGATCAGCCGGCTGAGTGAAATCGTCTGCCTCGTCGGTTCCTCGGTATATTCCAGACCCATGAACCGGCAAAGTATCGGACGGATGTGGGCGGTCAGCTGATCACGCAGGTGATCGGTGCGGCTGAGGTAAAAATAAAGTGCCACCCCGCCACCCACCGCCACCGGAAAGATCGGCAACAACGGATCGACGGAAAATGCTAGCGCGGCCAGGACGAGACCCAGCACCAACGCGACTGCAACCCGGAACTGACTGCGACGCACGGCGATTTGCCGCGCTGATTCTGCCGCGCGCAGATAGGGTGCGATCTCGTCCCGGTAGATGGCGGCAAATCCCGCCTCGTGTTCTGCGCGTTCCTCGAACTGAAAATCGTCCATGGCGTCCCTGATCTGCCCGCCACAGGCTAACGCGGGCAACACGGAACGCCCAACAATAAAGGACCCGGGATTAACCCGGGCCCAGTCCAACAGGGAGGAACCGCATCATCATCCCGATGCGGCGAGGGAATTCTCAGGCCACCAGCCGGTAGCCCCCGCTCTCGGTAACCAGAAGGCGGGCGTTCGAGGGATCGGGCTCGATCTTTTGACGCAGGCGATAGATATGCGTTTCGAGCGTGTGGGTCGTGACACCCGCATTGTAACCCCAGACCTCGTGCAGCAGCACATCGCGCGGCACCACGCCATCGGTAGAGCGATAAAGGAACTTCAGGATGTTCGTTTCCTTTTCCGTCAGACGGATCTTTTTCTCCAGCTCGTCAATCAGCATCTTCATCGATGGTTTGAACGTGTAAGGCCCAAGCTGGAAAACCGCGTCTTCGGACTGCTCGTGCTGGCGCAGCTGGGCGCGGATACGGGCCAGAAGGACCGGAAACTTGAACGGCTTGGTGACATAATCATTGGCGCCGGCATCAAGCCCGAGGATGGTATCGGCGTCGCTGTCATGGCCGGTCAGCATCAGGATGGGGCATTTCACACCCTGTTTGCGCAACAGCCGGCACAGTTCGCGGCCATCGGTGTCGGGAAGACCCACATCCAGTACAACGAGGTCATAAAGCGCTTCTTTCGCCTTCTCCATCGCCTCGGCACCGGTTCCGGCTTCGAATACGTCAAAATCCTCGGTCATGACCAGCTGTTCACTCAGGGCTTCGCGCAGGTCCTCTTCGTCATCGACGAGAAGAATTTTTTTCAACGTGCTCATGTCTTCACCTATTCGCTTGCGTGTTTCAGACATGTGCCCGATTTCGCATTCCAGCAAGATTTGATGCAGATTCCTCACGCGGACGTGTCGAAATCCCGGTTATTGTTTCATATTTGAGGGTGAAAGGTTACAGGTGAACCCCGAGTTTGTAACAGAATCCATCCGACGATGACCCTCTCGCCCTCTCCTTCTGAACGTATCGCGCGCGCGCGGGCCGATCTGAGGATGGGTGTGCCTGTTGTCGTTTCTGATGCCAATGGTGCGGCACTCATCTCAGCCGCCGAGACGGTTTCACCCGACCGGCTTGCCCTGTTGCTGGCCCGTGATACACCCACCGTTCTGGCGATCACCAACTGGCGGGCGGCCACGCTCAAGGCCCGTGCCTATGACGGCGATCTGGCGCGTATCGTTGTTCCGGCGGCCACAGATGTGGCCTGGATACGTGCCATGGCCGACCCGGCGCATGACCTCGACTATCCGATGAAAGGTCCGTTCCAGCCCGAGCGTGGCGGCGATGCTGCGCTGCACCGGGCAGGTATCGCGCTGGCAAAATCCGCGCGTCTCTTGCCGGCGGTTCTGGTTCAACCGGTTGACGATCCGGCGGCGCTGGTGGCGGCAAACAGCCTGACATCCATCGACCTCGACCATGATGCATGTGACCTCGGGCCCGCAGTTGAACTCAGGGATGTAACCTCGGCCCGGCTGCCGCTGGCCGTGTCAGAGGCTGGCAGATTGCATGTGTTTCGGCCCGATGACGGCGGCGAAGAGCACTATGCCGTCGAGATCGGAGAGCCTCGCCGCGATGCACCGGTACTGGCGCGGCTGCATTCGGCCTGTTTCACCGGCGATCTGCTGGGTTCGCTGAAATGCGATTGCGGGCCACAGCTGCGCGGTGCGCTGGCCCAGATGGGCGCGGAAGGATCGGGCGTTCTGCTTTACCTCAACCAAGAAGGGCGCGGTATCGGCCTGGCGAACAAGATGCGGGCCTATGCGTTGCAGGACCAGGGGTTTGACACGGTCGAGGCCAACCATCGTCTGGGTTTCGAGGATGACGAACGTGATTTCCGTATCGGCACCGATATTCTGAAATCACTGGGGTTTTCCAGCGTGCGGCTGATGACGAACAACCCGGCCAAGATCGCGATGATGCGAGCTCAGGGCATCGACGTGACCGAACGCGTCCCGCTGAAGGTAGGTCTGAACCCGCATAACCGCGACTATCTGGCAACCAAGGCCCGCAAATCAGGTCATATGCTGTGAGGTCGGAAGACATTGTCGTCACGCCGACCGGTTGCCGGTTTCTGGGCCGACGGTTTCCCCATGTTTTGGGGCGCGGTGGCATTCGCCGCGACAAGCGCGAAGGTGATGGCGCAACCCCGGTAGGGGTGCACCGTATCGTCGGCATGTTCTACCGGCCCGACCGCATGGCCTGCCCCAACCCATGGGCGCAGCCGATCCGGCCCCATTATGGCTGGAGTGATGATGTGGCCGACATCGCCTATAATCAGTTGGTCCACCTTCCCCATGACAGGTCGCATGAACGTCTGTGGCGGGCCGATCCCTTATATGATCTGATCCTGATCACCGACTGGAACTGGCCCCGGACCGTGGCGGGTGCCGGATCGGCAATTTTTCTGCACCGCTGGCGCAGACCGGGCTATCCCACCGCAGGCTGCGTTGCCTTTCATCCGCGCGATTTGCTGTGGATTGCCGCCCGTATCGGCCCGTCCACGCGGCTGATCGTTCCTGCGATTGATCAGTCGTAGACGCGCGCGCCGAAAATCGCGGAACCGACGCGGACATGAGTGGCGCCTTGGGCGATGGCGCGTTCGAAATCGCCGCTCATACCCATTGACAGGCCCGCCAGCCCGTTCCGTGCCGCGATTTTGGCCAGCAGCGCAAAATGCAGGCTGGGTTCTTCATCCACCGGCGGGATACACATCAGACCCTTCAGCGGCAGGTTCAGATCGCGGCAGCTTTGCACGAATGCATCCGCTTCACTTGGCAGAACACCCGCTTTCTGCGGCTCTTCGCCGGTATTGACCTGAATAAAAAGGTCGGGACTGCGCCCACGCTCATCGGCAAGCCGTGCCAATGTATTGGCAAGTTTGATCCGGTCGAGCGAGTGTATTGTGTCAAACAGCTCCATCGCTTGCCGGGCCTTGTTGGTCTGCAGCGGACCCAGAAGATGCAACCTGATATCCGGATAGTCGGCACGAAAGTCCGGCCATTTCCCCGCGGCCTCCTGCACACGGTTTTCACCGAATATTTTGTGACCTTCATCCAGAACAGCGCGGATGCGCGCCTCGGGCTGGATCTTGGAGACCGCGATCAGTTCAACCGATCCGGCGGGCCTGCCGGATTGCGCTTCGGCGGTCGCGATACGCGCGCGGATGTCCTCCAGCCCCATTTAGTCGCCCTCCAGCGCATCAAAAAGCGGGCGCAGCTCGTTCTCATATCGCTGCCAGGATTTTACCGATGACTTATAGATCGGCTGGCGTACCTGATAGACAGACAGCGTTTTTACCGACTGGCCCGACTGATGGAAATTCAGACAGGCATCATCCCATTCCAGCCCGCAAAATTCGATCAGCTTGCGGGTCTCGGCCTCGGGGTTGCTGGTCAGTTCCTCATAGCTGATCTCGTAAAACCAATCGCCAAGGCGTTCGCGCCAGAAGTCGACCATGCGATTGAAGAGTTTGTAATAAAGCGCCAGATCTGCAAGGTCGTAGGAATAGAGATGCGTCCCCTCGACAAAGATATTCTTGTATATCGACAACAGGTTGTCGCGCGGATCACGCTTGAGGATGACAATCTTGGCATTGGGCAGCGTCAGCCGGGCAAGGCCCAGATAACGGAAGGTCATGATCGACTTGTCCGTGATCAGTTTACTGCGGTCGAAATCCTCCCACATACGCTCCATGTATTTGTTGCCAACCTGCGCAATCGCCCCTGTATTCAGTGCGCCCCCCGAGATGACCGACGTCGCATTGGCACCCAGCGCCGCATGCGCAATCCGCGAAAAATGCGCAACCTCACCCGCGCTGTTAACACGGGGATGGCTGGCGATGATCTGCTCGACCAGCGTTGTACCCGAGCGCGGCAGGCCCGAGACGAAGATCGGTGTTTCGGCGCTGACGCCGGGGATCGGATCCGCCGAGTAGTCGAGATCGCGATAGGCTTTCATCACGGCCTCGGTCTCGTCCACGGCGGACTGGATGTCATATGGATGCGCCTTGCGGATCAACTCGCTGCCGCGCGAGAGATAGGGAAAAACGGCGGCATAGTCGCGCGTATCTTCGGCGGCCTTGGCCAAACCAAATGCCAGCTGAACCTTGTCTTCATCCCGCGTTTCGGGGTCGGCATAAAGCGCACGCATCTGGGGCAATAGCGGATCGTCAGGCGCAATTTTCTCGATCGTGGCATAATTGCGGTAATGCGCGCCCTCACGTGGTTCCAGCGCCAGAAGGGCCTCCAGATCCTTGCGGGCAGCGACGAAATCACCTGCTCCCTGATGCGCACCCATGCGGACCTGTATGGGCTTGGTCCAGTCCGGCACCTCTGCGATTGCGCGGTCAAGGAACGCGAATGCCTCTGCATATCGGCCATGCCCGATCATCGCTTCGGCCCGCATAACCAGATTGTTGGGCGTATCGCCCTGAAGCCTTGTCAGATGTTCGGCAAACTCCTGCGCCTTGGCAAAACGGCTGGCCTTGAGCAGCGCGGGAATGAACGCGGTCAGGATTTCCCGGTCATCGGGTGCCATCGACAGGGCCTTCTCGAACGCCTGGAAGCTGCCTTCGACATTTTTTGTTTTTTGCAGGCTGACACCAAGGTTGTGATAGGCAAGGGCCTTGTCCGGGGCCAGTTCGATGGCCCGTTTCAGATGCGGCAGCGCCTCGGCAGCGCGATCCGTATCCGTCAGGAAGCGGCCATAGTTGTTATACGCCTCGGCATATTCGGGATCGGCGGCTATGGCCTTTTGAAATGCCGTCTCGGCCTCGGCAAGGCGGCGCGTGCCGATATGGGCGCTGCCCAGAATATCGAGGATGACGGCCACCTTGGGGTGGCGCTTGTGCAGCGCAAGCGCGGCGGCCTCGGCACCGGCATAGTCACCGGACTGCAATTTCGCTATCGCTGCCTTGATCTGGGCAGGGTCGGCATTGCCAATCCGGGCCTTACTGGCGGTACGGGTGCGCCCGGCCTTTTCCTGTATCGCCATGACCTGACGCGCACTCAGCCCGGCCGATTTCGCCGACCTGACGAGCGCCCGCGCCTTGTGATCGTCACCCAGCCTGCGCACCGCTTCGGCACAGGCCAGCCAGACGCCGGGTTCCTTGGGCCGCAATGCGCGCGCATCTTCAAAATATTTCAGCGCCGCGCCGGGATCGTTCTGCACAAGCGCGATACGGCCCAGCTGAAAATGGACGTCAACGATGGATCTGTTGGTCAGCAGGATCTGCCGATAGATCTCTTTCGCCTTGTCCAGATTGCCCGCGTCATGAAGGACACGCGCCTGTTCAAAGAGTTTCGGTATCTGGGCAGCGTTCAGAGGTAACATGGCTTTCGCAGTAGATGTCTTTTGTCCATGACGTCTACAACAGCTTTGCGCCAAAAAGAAAAGAGCGGGCCAAGGCCCGCTCTTCCCAAATCAAATCCTGATCGGATCAGAAGCCCATGGACAGGCCGAAGGAGTACTGGCCTTCGTCGTTCGCACCGAAGAGGAGCGAAGCGCCGCCACCGAGGTTGTAGCCAATCGCGAGGCCTGCGCCGCCGAGCTTGACTGCGCCAACTTCGGTTTCCATGAAGTTGATGTGTGCGGACCATGCGTCCATTGCATAACCCAGACCCAGACCGGCGATCGACATGTCCATCGCGCCGGAAGAACCGGATGCGTAGTTTGCCGCGACCGAGAAGCCGTTCGACGCCCAAGAGATCGACGCACCGACGAGGTCACGTGCGACACCCATCGACTCTTCCTGATAACCCAGACCGATGGTCAGGTCAGCAACGGAGAAACGACCACCGATTGCGAAGCCGGCATCGGCAACACCGGTTTCGTCTGCTTCAACCGAAACGGCGAATGCGAAATCACCGAAGGTGTTGTCGTAGCGAACGATCTGACCGTCATACGAACCGTCCAGGTACGCGCCGGAGTAACCGGTGTAGCTGGTTTCCGCGTCGTCGATGGAGCCGGGGTCGCCAGCTGCGTTTGGCTCGGCCAGTGCCCAGTCCATGGCGCCGTCGGTGTCGCCCATTGTCAGGGTGCCGAAGTCGCCGGAGATGAAGATTGCAACGCCACCGTCATCGGTTGTGTCGCCCAGAGCTGCAGAACCGGTCGATTCGTCGAGATCAACAGCCGCGCCGAAGGACAGACCGCCATCAGTTTCGCCGGACATCGAGAACGTAACGTCGATATCCTGGAAGAACTGAAGTACGGCGCCTGCTGCGCCAGTGTCGTTCACGCCCATTTCGGCGGAACCGGATACTGCTACCTGAGCAGATGCAAAACCTGTCGAGGCGACAAGTGCTGTAGTAGCAAAGAGAACCTTTTTCATTGGTTTTCCCTCATTTCGTTAAAGGTGCACCTCAATCCAAGTGGAATTGAGTATGCTCCGTGTTTGGAACGTGACGCCGCGCATTGCAACCGAGTCGGCGGGAGATTGGGCAGAGTTGGTAATGTTGATGCAGCTTTGCCACAGTCGGAACGATCCAATCCGCCTGAATTCGCTTGTTCCTATATATGACGTGCGCTAATTCTAGTTCTCGGTAACGGAGGAATTCGGTGTGAAATCACTGAAAATCAGGACAATTTCCCTTCTGACCGCCGCGACGCTGATTTTGGCGGCCTGTGGCGGAACACAGAATCAGGGCGGGGTATTCGGAAAACTTCTTTCAGGCGATCCCAACTCCCCCGAAGGGCAAAAGCGAATCGATGACGCGCTCGAATCGTCGGGCGTTCCGCCGCGGGAACGTGATACGATCTGGGACCTTCTGCGCCCCGGTGACGACCCGAATACGACAGTTGCGGTAAACAAATATATCTGGAACGCCTCGCTTGACGTTCTGGACTTTATGCCGATTGAAACCGCCGATCCCTTTTCCGGGGTGATCGTCTTTGGCTATGGCACACCGCCCGGATCGCGCCGTGCCTATCGCGCCACCGTGTTTGTGCGGGACCCTGCGCTGGATGCCAGATCGCTGAATGTCGCGCTGGCCACGCGGGGCGGGCCGGCCTCGGTCGATACGACCCGGGCGATCGAGGATGCCATCCTGACGCGCGCGCGCCAGCTCAGAATTCAGGATCGCGGCCTCTAGACCACCGGAGGGATGCAAAGTATCACCGCGCCGGGCCCTTGGTCCGGCGTTTTCATTTGCAAGAGGTAAGACGTGAGCACACTCGACCCCGCCAAGATCGAAGCAAAATGGCAGAAAGCGTGGAATGACGCCGGTGTTTTCACCGCCGAGCGCACGGGTGACCGGCCTAAATATTATGTGCTTGAGATGTTCCCTTACCCGTCAGGGCGCATCCATATGGGTCACGTGCGCAACTATACCATGGGTGACGTGGTGGCGCGCTACAAGATGATGACAGGCCATGATGTTCTGCATCCGATGGGCTGGGACGCATTTGGCATGCCGGCGGAAAATGCCGCCATGGCCTCGGGCGGGCACCCCAAGGACTGGACCTACACCAATATCGCCGACATGAAAGAGCAGATGAAGCCGCTTGGCCTGTCTATCGACTGGTCACGCGAATTCGCGACCTGCGATCCTGAATACTACGGCCAGCAGCAGGCGCTGTTCATCGATATGCTGAAAGAAGGACTGGTGTATCGCAAGAACGCCGTCGTCAACTGGGATCCGGTCGATATGACCGTGCTGGCTAATGAACAGGTGATCGACGGCAAGGGCTGGCGCTCGGACGCGCCGGTAGAGCGGCGCGAACTGACCCAGTGGTTCTTCCGGATCAGCGATTTCGCCGAAGAATTGCTGGACGCGCTCGACGGGCTGGAGAAATGGCCCGAAAAGGTCCGCATCATGCAGGCCAACTGGATCGGCAAATCGCGCGGGCTGGAGTTTTCATTTGACCTGACGGCCCCCGCTGCGGGTCATGACGGGGTCGATGTCTACACCACCCGCCCGGATACGCTGATGGGGGCATCGTTCATCGGAATCTCGACAGATCACCCGCTGTCCAAGGCACTCGAGGCCGAAAACGCGGAACTGGCCGCCTTCAACGCCGAATGCCGAAAGCTTGGCACGTCAGAGGCGGATATGGAAAAGGCCGACAAGCGCGGCTTTGACACAGGGCTGAAGGTGCGCCATCCGCTGAACCCCGATTGGGAACTGCCGGTCTGGGTCGCCAACTTCATTCTGATGGACTATGGCACCGGCGCCATTTTCGCCTGCCCCGCACATGATCAGCGCGATCTGGATTTCTGCCGGAAATACGATCTGCCTGTCATTGATACGTTTTTCGACCTCGACGATCCCAAACCCGTCGCGACCGAGGCCTTCGTGCCGCCGAAGGAACAGAAGGTGCGCTGGGTCGATCATTTCGCCGGGCTGGACATCGCCACGGGGCAAGAGGCGATCGATGCCACTATCGCCCATGCCGAGGCCGCAGGATGGGGGACCGGCAAAACCCAGTTCCGCTTGCGCGATTGGGGCCTTTCCCGTCAGCGATACTGGGGCTGCCCGATTCCCGTCGTGCATTGCGACACCTGCGGTGTGGTGCCCGAGAAAAAGGAAAACCTGCCCATCGTGTTGCCCGATGACGTGTCGTTCGACAAGCCGGGCAATCCGCTGGACCGGCATCCCACATGGCGCAACTGCGCCTGTCCCGAATGCGGCAAACCAGCCTTGCGCGAGACCGACACGATGGACACATTTGTCGATTCGTCATGGTATTTCGCGCGTTTCACCGCCCCGCGCGCCGACACGCCGACCCAAATGGAGGACGCGGAATACTGGATGAATGTCGATCAGTATATCGGCGGCATCGAACATGCTATCCTGCATCTCCTCTATTCCCGCTTTTTCGCCCGCGCGATGCATATGACAGGGCACCTGCCCGCGTCGGCGTCAGAGCCATTTGACGCGCTCTTTACACAGGGGATGGTGACGCATGAGATTTACGCGACCCGCGATGAGAAGGGCAGACGCGTTTATCACCTGCCCGAAGAGGTCAGCGATGGGGCATTGATTGCCACGGGCCAGCCGGTAGAGGTAATCCCGTCGGCCAAGATGTCGAAATCCAAGAAGAATGTCGTTGATCCGCTGAATATTATCGCCGCGTTTGGCGCCGATACGGCGCGCTGGTTCATGCTCTCTGATTCGCCGCCCGAACGCGATGTCGAATGGACAGCCGCAGGCGCCGAGGCCGCGTTCAGGTTCCTGTCGCGCGTGCTGCGGCTGGCAGAGGAAATCGCGGATGAGACGGAAACCGACGGTGAAGACGCGGAACTCTTGAAACTCACGCATCGTGCGATTGATGACGTGACCCGTGGCATCGACGGATTTGCCTTTAACACCTCGGTCGCCAAGCTTTATGCCCTGACCAACGCGATATCCAAGGCGCAGGCCGGTACTGCAACGCGCCGCTGGGCCATGAAGACGCTGGCTCAGTTGATGTCACCGATGACACCGCATCTGGCAGAAGAGGTCTGGGCGCGTCTGGGCGGTGAAGGCCTGATCATTTCCGCGGAATGGCCGCTTGCCGATCCTGCGATGCTGGTCGATGACGAGGTGACGATGCCCATCCAGGTCAACGGCAAGCGCCGCTCGGAAATATCTGTGCCCAAGGGGATGGCGAAAGAAGAGGTTGAAAAACGCGCGCTGCAGGACGAAGCTGTGAAAAAGCTTTTGGGTGACGGACAGCCCAGAAAAATCATCGTTGTGCCGGATCGGATCGTCAATCTTGTTATCTAGAACACTCAGAACACTTGCCCTCGTGCTGTTTGCCGGGCTGGCGGCCTGTGGCTTTGCCCCGGTCAACGGCCCGAACAGCGCGGGTGGTGATCTGGTGGGAACGATCGCGTTCGACGACCCCGGAGGTGCAGACGCCTTTACGCTGCTGGGCCGACTGCACGAGCGGCTGGGCGTCGCAAGCGATCCGGTCTATCAGGCCAGCCACAGCCTGAGCCTCGCAACCGCGCCGCAGGCTATCAGCCCGCTGACCAATGTCTCGCGCACCACACTGACCGGCACACTGACCCTCAGCATCAGCGACCAATCCGGCGCAACACTCACTTCGGTGACAGTGGACAATTTCCTGTCGTATTCGACCGCCGGGACGACCAACAGTTCAACCGCGGCCAGCGATGATGCGCGCCGCCGCCTGATCGTCATTCTGGCCGATCAGGCCGTTAACCGGCTTTTGGCGACGGCCGCTGACTGGGCCGGATGAAGCTGACAGGCGCCGCCGCCGCCCGGTTCATCTCCAGGCCTGATCCGGACAAAGCAGGTGTCCTCTTGTTTGGGGGGGATCCGATGCGCGTTGCGATCAAGCGTCAGGATTTGCTGGCGCGCCTGCTCGGCCCTAATGCCGAGGATGAGATGCGCCTGACCCGTCTGCCCGCAGCCGATATCCGCAAGGATGGCGCGCTGCTGAGCGACGCGGTCAAAGCAACAGGGTTCTTTCCCGGCCTGCGTGCCGTGCTGGTCGAGGATGCCACGGATATCGCAACCAAACAGATCGAACCGGCGCTGTCGGACTGGCAGGCTGGCGATGCCACGATTGTCGTGGCGGCTGGCCAGCTCAGCACCCGCTCGTCTTTGCGCAAGCTTTTTGAAGGTCATGCCGGCGCTGTATGCATCGGTATCTATGACGACCCCCCGGGGCAGGACGAAATTGCCGAAATGCTCAGGAAATCCGGGATAGATGATATCGCACCTCAGGCGCTGCGGGATCTGATGACGCTCTCGCGTGAGCTTGAACCGGGCGATTTTCGTCAAACCATCGAGAAATTGTCGCTTTATTCCCTGTCGGATCAGGGGCCCGTCACACCGGGCGATGTGGCGGCGGTCGCGCCAATGTCACCAGATGCCGAGATTGACGATATCCTGACCATTGTCGCCGAGGCCCGGAGCGCCGAGATCGGTCCGATGATCCAGCGGCTGACGGCACAGGGAATACAGCCGGTCGGGCTCTGTATCGGGGCGACGCGGCATTTCAAGGCGCTTTATATCGCCGCCAGTGATCCGGGCGGCATTTCGTCCGGCATATCCCGTCTGCGCCCGCCGGTTTATGGCCCACGCCGGGACCGGATGATGCGACAGGCCAGATCATGGGGGCTGCGCAAGCTGCAATCGGCGCTGGAATTGCTGATCGAGACGGATCTGAAGCTGCGATCAGCCGGTCAGACTGCCCCGGCCATGGCCATGGTGGAACGGGCATTGATCAGGCTGGCCAAGATGGGAGAACGCTGAATGTATACGGTCATCGGAAACAAACGCAGCCGGACCCTGCGCGTCCTTTGGGCGCTGGAAGAGATGTCATTGCCATATGACCGTCAGGAGGCGATGCCCAGATCGCCTGAAATTCTGGCCCATAACCCGTTGGGCAAAGTTCCGGCGATGACGCATGACGGGCAGACCTTCACCGATTCGACCGCCATCATGCAGTATCTTGCCGACAGGCATGGGTTGCTGACCTTTCCGGCGGGAACGGCAGCCCGTGCCCGGCAGGACAGCTGGACCTGTTTTGCGCTGGATGAATTTGACGCCTGCCTCTGGACGGCGGCGCGACACGGTTTCATCCTGCCCGAAGAGCATCGCGTTCCAGCCGTCAAGGATACGCTGCGTTGGGAATTCGCACGTGCAGAGGCCCATTTCGACACACTTTTCGGAGAGGGGCCATTCGTGATGGGGAATGAGTTCACCATCCCCGACATCATTCTGGCCCATTGTGCAGGCTGGGCACAAAGCGCCAAGTTCGAGCTGAGCAATTCGCGTTTCATCGACTATGCGGAACGGGTCAGATCACGCGACGCACTGGCGCGGGCCATGGCGGCCTGAGCGCGATTTATCCGCGTGTCAGATAGGCCAGTGCACCCAGCCCCGCGCTTTGCCCAGTCGCCAGACAGCCGGTGATCAGATAGCCGCCCGTCGGCGCATCCCAATCGATCATTTCACCGGCAACGAATATACCCGGCCTTTGTCGCAGCATCAGATCATCGGTCAGATCCGTGGCCGCGACCCCGCCAGAGGTTGATATGGCCTCGTCCAGCGGAGCGGGCGTCATCGGCGGCAAGGGCAGGTTCTTGATCAGCGCGGGCAGCGCATCGGGCGCCACCCGCCCGCCCCATTCGTGCAGCAGCGCCACCTTGACCGGCGGCAGACGCAGTGCCTTTCTCAGCCGATTGGACAGACTCGCCCGGGAAGGTACACGGGTCAGCGCGTCAGCGATCCGCGCCACGCTCCAGTCCGGCATCAGGTCCAGCGATGCCGCCCTGCCCGATCTGAGCGCCGGGGTAGCCGGGTAGATCACGCCGCCCTCGATCCCGCGCGTGGTGATTACGAACTCACCCCGATGCGTCCCTGTCCCCGTTTTCAGCACCACGGTCTTGACCGGCACGCCGGCGAACCGGCTCATATGTGGGCTCCAGTCGCAATGAAATCCGCAATTCGATGGCAAGAACGGCGTGATCTTCACCCCCATGCCCGACAGGATTCCGACCCAGCGCCCGTCCGATCCGAGGCGCGACCAGCTTCCTCCGCCCAGCGCCAGCACAGCAACGCCGGGCCGGACGCATTGCGGTCCGTTGTTGGTGTCAAAGACAAATCCGTCATCGTAACCCGCCCAGCGCCAGCGGGTACGGATATCAACGTCGCGCGTCGCCAACCGCGCGAGCCAGGCCCTGAGGAGCGGTGACGCCTTCATCGATCTAGGGAACACGCGACCTGATGATCCCGTAAACACTTCTTGTCCCAGATCGGCGGCCCATGCCTTTACCGTTTGGGGGCCGAACCCGGCAAAAATATCGCGCAGGGATGCGTCGCAATCATAGGTGGCCGCAAATTGCTCCTCAGGTTCATCCTTGGTCAGGTTCAGGCCTGATTTACCGGCCATGAGCAATTTGCGACCGACAGATGGCTTGGCCTCGGCAACCAATACGCGGCGACCGGCAGCACTCAGGATATCGGCGGCCATCAGGCCCGCAGGGCCGGCGCCGATGATCAGGGCGTCAGGGGTGATGATTTTGGCCACTTCTCAGCCGTGGTTCGAAAAAAGCGCCTTAATGGCACGGCCATGGCCGGTCTCGGCGGCCTCGCAATCCGCGAGCAGGGCATCGACGGCTGGGGCAAGCTGATCGGCGTCAACGACCCGGTCAAAAAGCCCGAAGTTCAGCGCATCCTGATCCGACAACCTGTCGCCACCCAGAAATACCAGTTTGCTGCGCGCCGGGCCGATCAGCGCGGCCATGCGCCACGGATCGCTGGGCTGCGGCAGAAATCCCAGTTTCATCACCGGGTAAAACAGTCTGGAACCAGTGACCGCGATGCGCATGTCGGCGGCCAGAACCATACCGATTGCCCCACCTGCAACGGTCCCGTTCAGGGCTGCAACCGACAGGCCCGGAAAAGCCGCCACCGCCGCCGAAAGCTCTTCCCAGACCGGATCGGTGGCCAGCCCGGCGCGCGCCTCCTCCAGATCAGCACCTGCGGAAAAGACGTTGCCGGTTCCGGTCAGAACAAGGCTGCGCTTGCCAGTTTTGGTGGCGGCAGAAACATGGTCGCGCAATTGCCGCAGCATCCCGCCCGTCAACGAATTCGCCTTGTCGGGGCGGTTTATGCGCAGGGTCAGCCTGTGGTCTGTTTCCACCGCTTCGATCATGTGATCAGCCCGACGGCACGGCGAATCCCGTCGTCGCGCAGGGAAATTTCGTCACCCAGATATGCATCAGCCTCGGGACCGCACATCCACAACAGACAGCGCGCTGGCCAGTCGGCGGGAATATGCACCGACGGGTCCAGCTGGCTGACGGGGTTGATACCGCTGGCCTTGATCTTGACCTGCATTTCGGTGGCCACGGTTCCCGGCGAAAGGCTGATCGCCCGAATGCCCTTGCCCCGGTATTCGCGGTCGACACATTGGTTGAACATGTACACCGCCGCCTTGGAGGTGCAGTAATGACTCCACCCCTCCAGAGGGCTGTGCGCCGCGCCTGATCCGATGGTGAAAATGGAGCCGCCGCCCCGGGCGATCATATGCGGCAGAACAGCATGCACGCCGTAATAGACACCCTTGACGTTGATATCGATCGCCCGTCCCCATCCTTGCAGGTCAGACCCGGATATCGGTGAAATGGGGTCGATGACACCGGCGTTGCTGATCAGAATATCCACCGTACCAAAGGTGGAAACCGCCTGGGCAACCGCCGCCTGCACGTCATTCGGATCACTCACATCGCAGGTCAGGGCAAGTGCCCGGGTGCCGATTTCCCCGGCCAGTGCTGAAATTTCGCCGCTCGAGCGCGCCAATAGCACCACATTCGCCCCGGCCGCCGCAAAAACCCGGGCAGTTGCAGCGCCGATGCCGCGGCTTGCGCCGGTGATCAGTACCGTTTTTCCTGTCATATCCATCGCGCGTCCCTTCTTGTCATTCATTGCCCAGCGCCCGGCGATATCCGTTTTTCCCGATCACCAGACTTGACGGCCTGCGCGAACCGGCGGACCATGGCATCAAATGTGTATTCGAAAGGAAATAGTAGTGAAACCGCTCCGATCCCCCGTTTATTCGTCTGTTGCTGCGCTGACAATCCTTGGCTTACCCGCCTATGCCGAGGTGACCCCAAGCGAAGTTTGGGAAAACATACAGTCGCTTTCTGCTGAATACGGGGAAACCGTGACGGCAGGCACCGAAACGATGAGCGGTGACACACTGACGCTGGAAAACGTCAGCATGGTCTGGCAAGTCCCCGAGTTCGAGATCACCGGCAGCGTCGACCGCATGGAATTGACCCAGCAGGATGACGGTTCGGTTTCGATCACCATATCCTCACCATTTGTCTACGCTTTCCAGATCGAAGCGGATGGCGAGGATGTCTCGTTCGATCTGATGGTCGAGCATTCGGGGCTGGATGTGACCGTCGATCAGGACGGCGATGCGGTGCTTTATGATTATCTCGCCGACAGTGTTTCAATCTCGGTCGACGAGATCAGGGGCGGTGACGAGGTTGTCCCGCTTGAGGCGCGCGCCACGGCCAATGGTCTGAGTGGTGGCTACGCCGTCAATACCGGTGAAGAGGCGTTGGTCGTGTCAGAGAGCGAAATTGCCAGCCTCGAGCTATTGCTTGATGTGAAGGAACCCGGCGGCGAAGGCGATGCCTTTTTCCGTGTCGCCGGACAGATGGATCAGCTCGTATCAACATTCGAGGGCGACATGTCGGCATTTGCCGCAATCGCCGAGGTTGAGGATCTGGACGATCTTGAGGGGCTCAGCTTTTTCTCGGACGGGGCGTTTTCGCATGCGGGATCGCAGTTCGACTTTGCTTTTGCCGATGGTGACGACACCGCATCCGGCGCATTTGCATCGGAAGGCGGATCGATGCATTTCGTGTTCAGCAATGACGTAATCGATTATGGTGGCACATCCGATGGGGTGACCGGTACGCTCAGCGGCAGTTCAATTCCGTTCCCATCGCTCAACATTTCGATTGCCGAGGCCGCCTATCGTCTGGCCTTCCCGGCCTCGGCCAGCGATGAACCCGCAGATTTCAACATCCTGACCCGGATCGTCGATCTGCAGATTGATGATGTTCTGTGGATGCTGGCCGATCCGACCAGCGCTTTGCCACGCGAGCCGGTGACCCTGATTGCCGATATTTCCGGCAAGCTTCGCCTGTTTTCCGATCTGATGAGCGAGGAGGCGCTGGAAACCGACGAAGTCCCTGGTGAAATCCATGCCCTGTCGATCAACGAGCTGCAGCTCAAGGCAGTTGGTGCCGATCTGACCGGGGCGGGCGAGTTCGCCTTCGACAACGATGCGATGTCACCCTTTGGCGTTGGTCCCAAGCCGACCGGCAGCCTGAACCTCAAGCTTGTTGGCGGCAACGCATTGCTCGACCGGCTGATCAACATGGGCATGTTGCCGCAGGAACAGGCGATGGGTGCACGGATGATGATGGGGCTGTTTGCACGGCCCGGTGACGGGCCCGATACGCTCTTGTCCGAAATTCAGATTACCGAAGAAGGCGGCATTCTGGCGAACGGGCAACCCATCCAATAGGCAGCCCACACCGGGAAACACCCGGCAGACATATCACTCTGGCCGGCGCCTTGTGGCGCCGGTTTTACGTTGCCGGTCTCCCTGGTCGCGGTTCGGCCGGGAAATTCCGGAGAAATTGATCGCGCGGGCGTGGACATTCCGCAAACGATACCCATAACAAAATCAGAATGACCAAAGGGGCAGCGCATGGCCGACACACTCGAAGATCTGACAAAAACAGCCCTGCGCATCGCCCGCGAGGCAGGTGCCGAGGCTGCGGATGCCATTGCCATAGACGCGACATCGCTGGCAATTGATGTGCGGGGCGGCGCGCTGGAACAGGCAGAACGTTCCGAAGGCATCGATATCGGACTGCGCGTCATGGTCGGGCGGCGCCAGGCCTGCGTTTCAGCCTCAGATACCCACCCTGAAACGCTTGAGCGTCTGGCCGAGCGGGCCGTCGCCATGGCCAAAGAGGCACCCGAAGACCCCTGGATCGGGCTGGCCACGACCGATCAGCTGGCCGCTCAGCGGGACGCAGCGGCGCTGGAACTCAGCGACCCGGCACCCGAACCGAGCCCCGCAGATCTGCAGGAGGATGCGCGGCGTGCCGAGGCGGCTGCGTTGGCACACAAGGGTATCACGCAGGTCAGCGACAGCTCAGCCGCCTATGGCAGGCGTCAGATTCATCTGGCGACTTCGGTCGGTTTTTCCGGCGGATACAGTCGCACCAGCCGCTCGACCTCTTGCGTGGCCATCGCCGGCAGCGGCACAGAGATGGAGCGCGACTATGCCGGCGAAAGCCGTATCTTTCAGGCCGATTTGCCGGATGCTGCCGAAATCGGCGCGCTGGCAGCAGAGCGGACGCTGGCGCGACAGGGCGCGACGAAACCGCCAACCGGCGCCTTTCCCGTCATCTATGATGAGCGCATTTCGTCGGGCCTGATTGGCCATGTCCTGTCGGCGATAAACGGAACCGCCATCGTGCGGGGGTCATCGTGGCTGCGCGACAGGATGGGTGAACGCATTTTGCCGCCGGGGTTTTCGATAATCGAAGACCCGTCAATTGCCCGTCGCGCGGGCTCCAAACCCTTTGACGGCGAGGGGCTGGCGGCATCGCGGCGCGCGCTGGTCAGCGACGGTGTTTTGCAGGGCTGGCTTCTTGATCTGGCGTCGGCGCGCCAACTTGGTCTGCAGCCAACCGGCAACGCGACGCGCGGCACCACCGCGCCGCCTTCACCCGGTGTGGGCAATATCACGGTGACCGAGGGTGACAAAACGCGCGATGCGCTTATGCGCGAGATGGGGACGGGTTTGCTGATTACCTCGATGATCGGTAGTTCGATCAATCCGACAACCGGTGATTATTCGCGGGGCGCCTCGGGTTTCTGGGTTGAAAACGGCACGATCAGCTATCCGGTCAACGAATGCACCGTGGCCGGTAATCTGCACGACATGCTGCAAGGCATCATCCCGGCCAACGATGCGCGCCATCACCTCAGCCGGGTCGTCCCGTCGCTGCTGGTCGAAGGGTTGACCATTGCCGGTGCATGATCTGGAGCTTTTGTCCGAGGCGGTCGATATTGCCGGGGAAATTGCACGCAGATACTGGAAAAACGCACCCGACCAATGGACCAAGCCCGGCGATGCCGGCCCGGTGACCGAGGCCGATCTGGAGATTGACCGAACGCTCAGGGACATGCTGATCAGCGCGCGGCCCGATTATGGCTGGTTGTCCGAGGAAAGCGCCGATTCCTCCGACAGGCTGGGCCGGGACCGTGTGTTTATCCTTGATCCCATCGACGGGACACGTGCCTTTATCGAAGGGAGCGAGAATTTCTCGCACTCGCTGGCGATTGCCGAACATGGGCGCGTTATTGCCGCGGCGGTTCACCTGCCGGTCCTTGATCGCAAATACCTCGCGGCAAGGGACCGGGGTGCCACCGTTAACGGAAAACGGATCAACCCCGAACGGCGCACGGATATTGCCGGATCAACGATCCTCGCGGCGCGTTCCAATTTGGCGGCCGAGCACTGGCGCGGCGGAAAACTGCCGGCAAAACCTGCATTCCGTTCGTCACTGGCCTATCGTCTTTGCCTTGTCGCGGATGGATCATTTGACGGCGCGATCACCCTGCGCCCCTGTTGGGAGTGGGACATTGCCGCAGGTGATCTGATTGCGCGCGAAGCGGGCGCAGTGGTCAGCGACCAGACCGGGGGCGCGCTGCGGTTCAATAACCCGCAACCCCTGCAAAACGGCCTGCTGGTCAGTTCCGCACCCATCCACAGGCATTTGGTGGCGCAAAGAGATCAAGCTTGACCCTTTCGCGGCCCCGGCCCTTGGGATAGGACAACGCAAAACACGCAGGTTATTCGCAACATGGGCTTTTCACTCGGTCTGGCGATTTACAACGGCCTCTCGGAGGGCTGGACAAACCGTGCCAATCGCATCCTCGCCCGCCGACTGTCGGATGGTAAGGAGGATGAGCAGCGTATCGAGGAACGGCGTGGCGTTCCGTCGGCGGCGCGCCCGGCGGGCAAGCTGATCTGGTTCCACGCGGCGTCGGTGGGCGAGGCGCTGTCGATACAGGAACTTGTCCGGCGGCTGGGCGAGGAACGCGAGGACTTGAATTTCCTGATCACGACGGGCACCCGCGCCTCGGCGGATATCCTGCATGAGCGACTGCCGCCACGGGCGCTGCACCAGTATATCCCGCTCGATGTCGGCCCGTTTGTGCGCCAGTTTCTGGATCACTGGCAGATTGATCTGGCCATCTGGACCGAAAGTGAATTCTGGCCGAAACTGATGGTCGAAACCAGCAAACGCGGCATACCGATGTTGCTGGTCAACGCGCGGATATCCAAGAAGTCGCATGATCGCTGGCGCTGGATACCCGGATTCGCCAAGGCGCTGCTGCGCCGTTTCGACTATATCCTGGCCCAGGACCCCAGAACCGGCGAACGGCTCGTGCGTCTCGGATATGCGCGCAACCTGATCGAGGTTGGCGGCACACTGAAGGAAGGTACCGCAGCGCTCGCCTGTGATGAGGCCGAGCGCGACCACATCGCCTCGAAATTCGAGGCGCGTCCGGTCTGGCTTGCTGCATCGACCCATCCCGGAGAGGAACAGATCGTCGTCAATGCCCACCGGCATGCCATCCGGCTGTCGCATCGGCTTTTGCTGATCATCGTACCCCGCCATCCCAATCGCGGCGCCGATATTGCCGCGCATCTTGCCGCCGACGGCTGGAAGGTCGCCCTCAGATCTGCGGGGGATGAAATCGCGCCGGATACGCAAATCTATCTTGCCGATACGCTGGGTGAGCTTGGGCTTTGGTACAGGCTGGCACCCATCAGCTTTGTCGGGGGCTCACTGGTGAAAATCGGGGGGCACAACCCTTTCGAACCCGCCGCGCTGGGTTCGGCCATCATTCATGGTCCGCACGTGGCCAATTTCGCCGATATTTTCGCCCGCCTGTCCGAGGCTGGCGCGGCGCGCTGTGTGACCAACGAACACATGCTGGCCGAAACGGTCGAGGAATTGCTGTCACCCGACCGCGCCGCCGATATGGCCCATGCCGCATGGGAGGTCTGTTCATCCGGGGCCGAGGTCACGGACCGGGCTGTTGAGCTGATCTTCGAACATCTGGACCGGGCCGCATGACACCGCCCCGGTTCTGGCATCGACCCCCGGGTCTGATCGCCGCCCTCCTGTCACCGCTGGGCCGAATATATGCCCAGGCCACCCGGCGGCGTCTTGCCCGGCAGGGCTTTCGCCCGGCGGTGCCGGTTATCTGTGTCGGCAATATCAACGCGGGCGGCACCGGCAAGACACCGACCGTCATCGCATTGGCGACCCGCCTGAGAGAGATGGGGCGCAATCCGCATGTGATCTCGCGCGGTTATGGTGGCCAGATCAAATCTGCGACCCGCGTCGACCCTGACGCGCACAGCGCCCGCGATACCGGCGACGAGCCGCTGCTGATCGCTGCTTTTGCGCCTGTATGGATCGGGCGCGACCGCGCGCAATCCGCGCGATCTGCGATTGAGGATGGCGCCGATATCCTGATCATGGATGACGGGTTGCAAAATCCTGATCTGGTCAAGGACCTGAGCATCGTCGTGGTCGATGCGCGCGTAGGTTTCGGCAACGGTCGGGTCATCCCTGCCGGCCCCCTGCGCGAGCCGGTCGAGGCCGGGTTGTCGCGCGCCGATTTCCTGCTGTCGATCGGAACACCGGCTGCGCAGGCGGCATTCTCAGAACATTTCGCGGAGCATCCAATCCCCCGATTAAAGGGCTGGCTCAAACCCCTGCCAACCGGAATGGACTGGACGGGCCTGCGCTGTGTTGCATTCGCCGGGATCGGACATCCTGAAAAGTTCTTTGCAACATTACGCGATCTCGGTGCTGATATTGTCAGGCAGGAGGCGTTGAGCGATCACCAGCTACTGACACCACAGCTGATCACCCGTCTGACAACCGAGGCGAGGCTTTTGAACGCGCAGCTTGTGACCACCGAAAAGGACGCTGTGCGTTTGCCGGCCACGTTGCGTGCATCGGTCCTGACCCTGCCCGTCCGGCTGGAACTGGATGATTTTTCAGCGCTTGATCAGCGGCTGAACGCGCTTTTTGATCAGGCGCCATAGGGCACCCAGACCGATTTGATCTCGGTCGCCTGCTCCAGAAATGCGCGCATATCCGTGTCGCCCGTCCAGTCGCGGGCGTGGCCGTAATTGACCCAGCTTCGTTTCAGATTACCGGCTGCGCCATGTTCAATCTCGCGGCTCAGATCGGCCCCGGAAAAACTCCATACCGCATCGACATCCAGATGCTGCGCCAGAACCGGCGCCAGTTCATCATGCGCGCCGGTAACGATATTGACCACGCCACCCGGCACGTCAGATGTATCAAGCACCTGATAGAAATCGGTTGCCGCCAACGGATAGGGTTCGCTGGGAACATAGACAACCCGGTTCCCCATCGCGATGGCCGGAGCAATCGCCGATACCATGCCCAATAGCGGTGCTTCATCCGGGCCAAATATGCCGATCACGCCCACCGCCTCGCGCAGGGCGAGTGCCAGCCCCCGCAGCGGAACTCCCGCCGCGCGGCCATCATATTTATCCGCCCATGCTGCCGCCGTGAAAAGCCGGGAAACCGAGAGATCCACCTCGCGCCCGGCCCGTGCCTTGCCCGTACCGGTCAGATCGGCGATGCGCCCGGCGAATTCCGCCCGCCGGGCAGACAGGTTTTCAGCGATGTAATAAAGGATCTGCGCACGCAGATGGCCAGAGCTTCGCGACCATGCGCGCGCTGCCTGCGCGGCCTCGACCGCGTTGCGGATATCCTTGCGGTTCCCGATCCCGGCATGGCCCAGCAACCCGCCTGAACGCGACCAGACCGCGCGGCTATAGGCACCGTCCGGCCGGGCTTGCCGACCGCCGATATACATTTTCGCTGTCCGGTCCAGCCCGTCGATCTGTGGGTTTTCCGGCGCTTCGACAGGTGGAATGGGAACCAGCGCCGGACGTTTGCCGGTATCGGCGCGCGGTTTGGTATAGGCCTCCAGCCCGCCCCAGCCGCCCTCTCTGCCGAAACCGCTTTCGCGGACACCGCCGAATTCAGCAGCAGCGTCGAAAAGATTGGTGGCGTTTACCCAGACAACCCCGGCGGCCAGCCGTGGCGCGATGTCCAGCGCCAGGTTGATATTCTCAGACCAGACAGTCGCGGCAAGCCCGTAGCGGGTGTTGTTGGCCAAGGCGACGGCCTCTTCCGGCGTTCTGAATGTCGTCGATACCAGAACGGGGCCAAAGATTTCTTCCTGCATCAGGGGATGCGCGGTGCTGAGCCCGGTGATCAGTGTCGGCGGGTAAAAGCATCCCTCGGGCCGCGGCGTATCTGCATGATAAACCTCACCCGCATCGCAGCTGTCGACCATTCGCGTGATCGTTTCCAGTTGCACCGGGTCCACAACGGCCCCGACATCGATACATTTATCCAGCGGATCACCTATGCGCAGCCCGTCCATGCGACGCCTGAGGCGGGCATGAAACATGTCGGCAATGCCTTCCTGCACTAAAAGGCGCGATCCCGCACAACAGACCTGCCCTTGATTGAACCAGATCGCATCGACCAGCCCTTCGATAGCGCTGTCGATATCGGCATCCTCGAACACGATATAGGGCGATTTGCCGCCCAGTTCCAAAGTCAGCGATTTACCCGAACCAGCCGTCGCCTGACGTATCGCGCGGCCCACCTGGGTCGAGCCGGTAAAGGCCACCTTGTCGATATCAGGGTGGCGCACGATCAGTTCTCCGGTTGCGCCATCACCGGTGACGATATTCACCACGCCCGGCGGCAATCCCGCCTCGGTGCAAATCTCGGCAAAGCGCAGCGCGGTCAGCGATGTATACTCCGCTGGTTTCAGCACCACGGTATTGCCCATCGCGATCGCGGGCGCGATTTTCCACGCCAGCATCAGAAGCGGAAAGTTCCAAGGGATGATCTGACCGCAGACGCCAACCGGGGCCCGCCCTGCCATTTCGGTTTCTCCAATCTGCGCCATACCGGCATGGTAATAGAAATGCCGCTGGACCAGCGGGATGTCGATATCCCGCGATTCCCGGATGGGCTTGCCATTGTCGAGCGATTCCAGAACCGCGAACAGGCGCGAATGTTTCTGGATCAGCCGCGCGATGGCATAAAGATAGCGCGCCCGCTGATGACCACTCAGACCGGCCCATGCAGGCTGTGCATTTGCGGCAGCAGCAACAGCAGCATCGACCGTTTTCCGGTCCGCCACCGAAAGCCTTGCCAGGCGCTCTCCGGTGGCCGGGTTGCGACTGTCAAAGCCACGCGCATGGGCGGTGAATGCGCCGTTGATGAAATGGCCAAACCTGCCGCCATGTCCGCTGATCCAAGCCTCGGCCCCGGCCCGGCTTTCGGGGGCGGGGCCATAGTCGAGTGATTCGAATATCTCGGATACCTGCATGATTTATCCCATCGGATGGCGGTAGGCGGCGGAATATGCCCCGGTGACGTGATGTTCGAGCTGCCGCTCGATATCCCCCAAAAGGGACGATGCGCCAAAGCGAAACAGATCCGGCTGCACCCAGCGCCGACCCAGTTCATCCCGAAGAAGCGCGAGATAAAGCAGCGCATCCTTGGCCTTGCTGATGCCACCGGCAGGCTTGTAGCCCACACGGTGGCCGGTGACGGCGTGATAGGCACGGATGGCCCGGATCATCGTCAGGGATACCGGCAGCGTGGCATTCACGCTTTCCTTGCCGGTCGATGTCTTGATGAAATCCGCCCCCGCCATCATGCAGACAAGCGAGGCCCGCGCGACATTGCGCAGCGTCCCCAACTCACCCGTAGCAAGGATCGCCTTGACATGGGCCTGCCCGCAAGCCTGACGAAAGGCCTGCATTTCATCATAAAGCGCCTGCCAGTTTCCGGTCAGGACATGACGGCGCGAGATGACGATATCAATCTCAGAGGCACCGGCCTTGACGCCTTCCTCGATCTCGGCGATGCGCAGATGCAGGGGGGAAAGGCCCGCCGGAAATCCTGTTGAGACCGCCGCGACCGGAATGTCCGAACCCTTGAGCGCGTCCACCGCCGTTTCCACCATGTCGTGATAGACACAGACCGCGCCGGTGGTCACCGGGCCCATGCCCAGCGCCTTGAGGATTTCGGCGCGCACGGGCTGGCGGGCCTTGGCACACAGGCGGCGCACCCGTGCAGGCGTGTCATCACCCGAAAGCGTCGTCAGATCGATCAGCGTTATCGCCTTGAGAAGCCAGGCCGCCTGAAATTCCTTCTTGATCGACCTGCGCCCGGGCAATGTGGCTGCCCGCCTTTCGATGGCCGAGGTATTCGCCGTCGCGCCCGCGACCCAGTCAAGATCAAGCGGCATTCCCGGATTGCGCGGGGTCTGGACCTGCGGCAATGCATGATCCTGAACGGTTTCGACAGCGGGTTTGAGCGTCACTTTGCGGGCCTTTCCTGACCTGAAAAATCTGACATGTGCGGGCCGGATTTACAAGCCGCCCCTCGGCGCGTGACATTGCCCGGTTTGCGCGATAATGACGGGCAAACGCGACGGAGCTGCCCCATGCCATTTGACCGTTCACTCAAGATTGCACCTTCCATTCTGTCGGCCGATTTTGCCAATTTCGGTGCCGAATGCGAGGCCATCGAAGCCGCAGGTGCAGACTGGGTGCATGTTGATGTGATGGATGGTCATTTTGTCCCCAACATCACATTCGGCCCCGCCATGTGCAAGGCGATCAGGCCCCATATTGCGGGTGTCATGGATGTGCATCTGATGATCGCACCGGTCGATCCCTATATTCAGGCTTTTGCCGATGCCGGGGCTGACATCATCACCGCCCATGTCGAGGCGGGCCCGCATATCCACCGCACGCTTCAGGCGATCCGGGCCAGCGGCGCGCGGGCTGGCGTGGCACTGAACCCGGCAACACCGGCATCGGCGGTGGAATATCTGCTCGACAGCGTTGATCTGATTTGCGTCATGACCGTCAATCCGGGCTTTGGCGGGCAGAGTTTCATCACCTCGCAGGTCGACAAAGTCAGCACGCTGCACGCCATGATCGGCGACCGGCCTATCCATATCGAAATTGACGGCGGGGTGACGCCAGAAACCGCACCAGCGGTGGTGGATGCTGGTGCCGACGTGCTGGTTGCGGGGTCGGCGGTATTTTCAGGCGGTTCAGTCACCGACACAGCACCCTACCGCGCCAACATTGCCGCCATCCGCAACGCCGCATCGCGCTAAACCCACTCCACCCCAACAGTGGCGGAATAAGGCGATTCAAGTCCCCTCTTCCGCCCAGAATTGCAGGATATCGGCAGCGCGCGGAACGGGGATGCCCAGACGCTGCAGCGCCAGCACATCCGCCGCCAGCAATGCCGCAGCGCGGTATAGCTGCCCTTGGGCTTGCCCGCCTTCCGCGCTCTGATCGAATACGCGCCCGACCGCCGCAGCAGCCTGTGTCAGCGCAAAGCATATCTCCAGCCCCTCAGCCCTTGGCCAGCGCCGCAACGTCCGGTCCATGAAATTGGAATCGGGCAGACCCAATCCCTGCAATTCAAGGGCGTCTTCGGTGATTTTATCGATGCGTTCTAACGACATGGCGCCCCACATGGCGCCATGGTGCTACATGAAAATCGTCTAACCCCGGTTGATCCTGCCGGTTGGGCCGACGGGATTATCCGGAAAATTCAGTATGATTTTTCTTCGATCAGATCGGATTTCATCAGGATATTGATATCCTTCTTGATCGCCGACCGGCGGTCATTGGTGATATAGACTGCGCGGGCCAGTTCGATGAAACGCTCGCCGAAATGCCCTGTTCCTTCGAAAGTACGGATTTCCTCTTCGATATCCCAAAGCTGCTGATTGACCGCCTTCAGCTGACCGGTAAGATCGGCCAGTTCCGGCCCGGACAGATCATGCTGATCGCGGACCGCCGACAGAACCGTCAGCTCGTGTGCGGCATTGCTGCGTTTTGTGGTGTCGCTGAAATGTTGCACCTTGAGTTCCAATATCGTGATCCTGTCGATCAGATCACCGATTGAACAAGGCACCGCGATTTGAGAGGTCATGCCGGTGTGCCCCGCGCAAGCAGCAGGTGTTCCAGATCAGCCCTGACCCGGTCGAACACCCCGTCCCAGTCGCCCGGCCGGTCCTGAACATACAACTTCATCGACGGATACCACCGGGTATCGGGGCCATCGCCGTAAACCCAGAAGCTGTCATATTTCGTGAGGTTCCAGACAGGTTTGCCCATGCTGGCGGCGACATGCACAACACCGGTATCGGTCGTGATCAGCAGATCGAGGTTTTCGATCATCCCCGCCGCATCTGCAAAATCCCTGTCATGGCTGCCCGCGTCAAAGATCAGACCTTCTGATCCGCAATTTTTCAGATCCTCGATGGCCTTGCCCTTGTAGAGGCTGATCAGCTGAACGCCCGGCAACTCACCCAGCGGAAAGAATTGTTCGGGCGTGACCGCGCGCAAATGATTTGCCTTGAACGTCAGAGATCCGGTCCAGATCATGCCGATCCTGAACCGTTTCGCGAACCGGGCGGCCATCCGCCTGCCGCGCTCGCGGCTGTCATCGGGGATGGTCAGGCGGCTGCTGGGCGGGATCGGATCGCCCTGCCGGAAACCGGCGGCGTGCGGCACGCTGCACATGGGCATCAGGATATCGCATTCCGGCAAGCCATCCTCGGTCGGAAGCACCTCGTCGACACCTTCAAGCCCCTGCATCAGCCGGAAAAGGGGCCTTGGCATCAAAAGCGTGATCCGCGCGCATTTGCGGCTCAAGAGCGGAATGAAACGGGCAAACCAGACATTGTCACCGAAACCCTGCTCTTTGAAGATCACGACATGTCGGCCTTCCAGCGGCTCGCCTTTCCAGCGGCGCTCTTCGACCTCTTCTCTCAGATTGATCTCGCTGGTGTAAAAGCGCGATTCATAGTCGCGAAACCCCTCCTCGTAGTTTTCGAGATAGAGGTGCGACATCGCCCGTTCCAGGCGCAGCTGGTGATCCAGCCCATGCGCATCTTCGTAGGCGTCGCCCAGCGCCACGGCTTCGGCATTGCGCCTGAGCCCACGCAGGGTTTTCATGTGGCTGCGCACATAGTCCACATTTCCCGGCTCGCGTTCCAGCAACGCCTCACCCAGTTCCAGCGCCTCGGCCTCGCGCCCGCCGTCATTCAGCGCATTGCGCAGATTACCCATTACCGCCTTGTTACCGGGCGCCAGTGCCAGCGCGCGGCGATGGGCAAAAACGGCGGCATTGAAATCCTTTTTCTTCCGCAGCGCGACACCCAGCGCGGTAAAGACCCGCTCGCTTTCCGGGTGGCGTGCGGCGAGCGGTCGAAAGATCGCCAGCGCCTCATCGATCTGGCCTTCGCGAAACAGCCCGATACCTTTCTCGAGCTGCTGCTGGTCGGTCATTTCGGTGGTGATCTGGTTCATGGGGCTACTTGCGGCTGACCGGACTTAAAAGCGTCTCAGGGCGCACGCGTTCGGCTGCCTGAAACAGCGAAAAGGTCTGGTTCACATAGTTCACCGCGCCGCTGATATGATCGAGATAGGCGCGCAGATCATCGGTGATCTCGGCCTCGACCATCTGAATCTGACGGTCCGGGCCATCGGCCTCGAACTGGCAGTAAAACAGCGGTTCTCCGCGCCTCAGGACGAGGTCCTTGGACGTGTCATGCCATTCAAACGCCCACATCAGCGGGCGCGGCCAGACGTTGATCGGGAAACGCCCGCCAAAGATCGTGCCCGGCAGCGGGTCTTTCTTGTAATGGGCAAAGGGCGCAAGCTGGGTGATATAGACCGGCTCATCGGCGATAAACGTATAAGGCAGCGCCAGCTGAATCATCGGCCGGTCCGGGTAGCGCCATTCAGGTTCCGACGTCAGGTGCAGTTTTTCACCCAGCTTCTTGCGCCGGATGCTGGACGAGGCGCCAGCCCGGTTCACGATGGCGGGCTTGCCTTCTTTGTCGCGGGTAAAGCCGATATGGATGTCAAACGGGCATTTGATCATGAAATACCGGTTTTCCATATTCAGCACCGCCGGGCAGCGACCGGCGGACTTGGCGTTGGCGCGGTTTGGTACATCGGTGCGCACTCGTTCGGGCGGATCGTAGATCACGGTTGATTTATCCGTATCCAGAAACCACCCCACACGGGCCGGTTCCGACCTCGGATCCGTCGGGCCACGCTCGTAGTTGACCGTAAAATACATCTGAACTGCTCCTGCCCCGCTTGTTTTTGCCTCTGTGGGGTTTTCCCGGCCTTACGACCAAAATGCGACAGATTTTGGGCAAAGCGACAATCCGGTCAAATTCCAAAGACCGGATGAACAAACGGCAGAGATATGTTGCAGAAATGCCAGCCCGGTCGATCCCGGGCCGGCAAAAAGGCGATTAGCTTAGCAAACCGGCGAATTTCATCGCATCGCGCACTTCGGATTTGACACCTTCGCTCAGGCCGACCAGCGGCAGGCGAACATCCTCGGCGCAGATCCCCAAAAGCGACATGCCGTATTTCGCACCGACAAGGCCGGGCTCAAGAAATATCGCGCGGTGCAGCGGCATCAGCCGATCCTGATATTCAAGCGCTTTGGCATAATCGCCATCCAGCGTCGCCTGCTGAAATTTCGCGCAAAGACCGGGCGCGACATTGGCGGTCACCGAAATGCACCCGACTCCGCCCTGGGCGTTGAACCCGATCGCCGTCGCATCCTCACCCGAAAGCTGGATGAAATCGGGACCACAGGCCATACGCTGATGCGACACGCGCGCCAGATCGCCGGTGGCATCCTTGACGCCGACAATCATCTCGTGGCGTGCCAGCCGCGCCATGGTTGCGGGTGTCATATCAACAACCGAACGACCGGGAATATTGTAGATCACGATGGGCAGGCCACAATCGGCGGCGGCCTCGTAATGCGCAACCAGACCGTCCTGGGTGGGTTTGTTGTAATAGGGCGTCACGATCAGCGCCGCATCTGCACCCACTGATTTGGCCGCCTTGACCAGACGGATGGTTTCGGCGGTGTTGTTGGACCCGGCCCCGGCGATGACGGGCACCCGGCCATCTGTCGTGCGCACGACCGTTTCAACCACAAGGTCATGTTCCTGATGGGTCAGGGTGGGGCTTTCGCCCGTCGTACCCACTGGCACCAGCCCATGACTGCCCTCGTCGATCTGCCAGTTTACGATGCGTTTGAGCGTATCGACATCCACGCTGCCGTCTTTGAACGGCGTGACCAATGCTGTGTTCGAACCTCTGAACATTTCACGCTCCTTTGCTGCATGTGAATATCGACTCGCCGCCATCGCGGCTCGGCGGAACCTAGCCATGTAATCCGGTCTTGCCAAGAATGTGTGTTGCCAAGATGGGCTTTGGTCTAGAGAGATTGGAAAAAACATACGGGCACAACATCATGCGCTGGTTCGCTGTCATCATCTTTGCCTTGCTCCTTGGGGGCATGACGCAGGCTCAATCCCAAAAGGACATCAACGCTCTGGTTTCCGCGATGGAACAGGTCAGGGCCGAGGATTGGGAGAACCTGATACTTCCGCGCGACCCGCTGGCGCGTGCCATCGTCGACTGGCACCGGCTGAGGGCCAGCCAGGGTGAACTGCCCGAATATGTGCAGTTTCTGGAAAAATATCCGGACTGGCCGGGTTTGCCTCTGTTGCGGGTGCGCGGTGAACCTTCGATCACAGCCGAAACCCCACCCGGCGACGTGATTGCCTATTTCGAGAAACGCGGGCCGCGCACGGCCAATGGTGCGTTGCGTCTGGGCGCGGCGCTGATCCACGCAGGAGAAAAGCAAAAGGGCGAGGCCGAGATCGTTCGCGGCTGGACATCCTATTCCATGAGCGAAGAGCTGGAGGCCGAATATCTGCAAGGCTATGGCAAGCTTCTGCGGCGGCACCATGATGACCGGCTTGATATGCTGAACTGGTCCGGCCTCGATGCTGAATCGCGGCGTCTCTATCCACTGGTCGGTCCCGGCGCCCGCGCGCTAAGCGATGCGCGGCTGGGGCTGCGGAAATCGGTCAAGGGTGTCGACAATCTGATTGCGGCTGTCCCTGCCGATCTGAGGGGGTCACCCGGCCTTGCCTATGAACGGTTTGTCTGGCGGATGCGCAAAGGTTTCGCCAACAGCGCCGCCGACCTGATACTGGAGCGGAGCGAGGCGAAGACATTGGGCAAACCCGCGCGCTGGGCCTCGCGCCGGCGTGATCTGGCCCGCCGCCTGATGCGCGAAGGAGAATCCACGCTCGCCTATCGCGTCGCCTCAACCCACGGGCTGAGTGAGGGCAGCAATTATGCCGATCTCGAATGGCTGTCGGGATATATCGCGCTGAAAAAACGCAACCGGCCGGGCGAAGCACTACGGCATTTCACCAATCACAAGAACGCCACCAAAAGCGCAATCAGTCAGGGACGCGCGCTCTATTGGCAGGCAATCGCGCTTGAAGAAATGGGTGAAAAAAGCCGCGCCCGCGAAGCGTTTGCCGCAGCGGCGGTGCATCAGACGAGCTTTTACGGGCAATTGGCGGCAGAGCGGATCGGTGCGCCGACCAATCCCGCCATACTCGGCAAAGCACGCTTTCCCGGCTGGTCCGAAGCACCTTTTGCGCGCTCGACTGTCCTTCGCTCCGCGCTTCTGCTTTTCGCAGCGGGTGAAACCGCGCTGGGCCGACGCTGGTTCGTGCACCTGTCCGAGGCACTGACACCCGACGAACTTGGGCAGTTGGCCGATCTCGCATTTGATATCCAGCAACCAAATGTCGCGCTGATGGTGGCCAAATTTGGTGCGCGCAACGGCATCATACTGGACAACGCCTATTTCCCGGTCACATCGCTGGCGCGTCAGAAACTCACCTCACCCGCAGCCCTCAACCTGGCGATTGCCCGCCGCGAGAGCGAATTTGACCCGACCGTGGTCAGCCCGGCCGGTGCGCGCGGTCTGATGCAACTGATGCCCGGCACCGCCGAAGAAATGGCGCGCAAGACCGGGCAGGCCTATTCCGCGGGAAAACTGCTGAGCGATCCTGAATATAACGCCAGCCTTGGCAGCGCTTATCTGAGCGGTCTGATCGAGGAATTTGACGGCAACATCCCCCTGATCGCCGCAGCCTACAACGCGGGGCCCAGCCGCGCGCGTCGCTGGATCAGGGATTTCGGCGATCCCAGGTCGCGCCGCGTGGACGCGGTGGACTGGATCGAGCACATCCCCTTTAACGAAACACGCAACTATGTGATGCGGGTCGTCGAAAGCTATGAGATTTACGAACGCCGACTATCGGGCCGGGCGACGAATTTCAGAACTGGAAAATTGTTGAAAGACTAGTGTTTCAGGCTAGGCAGCTTGGGCTACGGGTGTGCCCTCATAGATTTTCCGGCCCACCCGGACCAGAATGTTTCCGTTATCCAGTTTGCGGATAAACGTGCCCTGAACCGATACGCGGGACCCAACCAAAATAGTACGCAACATGTTTCGACCTCCTGGATCAAAACCACAACACTACGCTATATCTAGACATACAGCCGAATTTTGCAACCGGATTGTCAAAATATAGCGGGTTTGTGAAGCGCTAGAGCCAATCGCGCAGGATCGGGATCAGGGGTTTGTCGGCGGCGGGCATAGGATAGTCGCGCATATCTTTCGGGCGGACCCATTTCAGCACCTGATTTTCCCGCGCCATCGGCGTGCCCTCCCATTTCCGGCAGGCAAAAAGCGGCATCAGAAGATGAAACTCATCATAGGAATGCGAAGCGAAGGTCAGCGGCGCCAGACAGCTTTGCCATGTATCGATACCCAGTTCCTCGGCCAGTTCGCGGATCAGCGCCGCCTCGGGTGTTTCGCCCGGCTCAACCTTGCCGCCGGGAAACTCCCAAAGTCCGGCCATGGCTTTACCCGCCGGGCGCTGCGCCAGCAGAACGCGGCCATCACGGTCGATCAGCGCAACTGCGGACACCAGAACTGTTTTCATGAACGGTAATCGGCGTTGATCGTGATATATTGATGCGTCAAATCGCAGGTCCAGACAGTGGCCGCACCCTGACCAAGGCCCAGTGCAACAGACAGGCACAGCTCTTGTTGCTTCATATAGGCCGCACCAAGTTCTTCACGGTAGCTTTCTGAAACCCAGCCCTTTTCGGCAACCAGAATATCCCCAAACGAAATCGAGATCCGGTCACGATCCGCATGCGCACCGGATTTGCCAATCGCCATGACGATCCGGCCCCAGTTCGGATCCTCGCCCGCGATGGCGGTCTTGACCAGCGGCGAATTGGCAATGGCCATGGCCACCAGCCGCGCGTCTTCGTCTGATTGCGCACCCGTCACGGCAACCTCGACAAATTTGGTTGCACCCTCACCGTCACGCACGACCAGATGCGCGAGCGATCGCATGACATCGCCCAGCGCAGCCTCGAACGCGGTGGCGTCGGCATCTTGTCGGCTGTCGATACGCGCATTCCCGGCTGCTCCGGTCGCGGCCATCAACAGCGTGTCCGACGTCGACGTGTCACCATCCACGGTGATCGCGTTGAACGTCCCGCCATTCTGATCCGAAAGCATGCCCTGCAGGACATCACGGTCGATCGCGGCATCGGTAAAAATATAGACCAGCATCGTCGCCATATCCGGGGCGATCATGCCCGATCCCTTGGCGAAACCGGCGATGTTTACCGGCCGGCCCGACAGATCCAGAGCACGGAATGCCCCCTTTGGAAACGTGTCGGTCGTCATGATGGCGCGGGCAGCGTCCTTTGCCCCCCCGGGGGCCAACGCGGCCTTCAGCCCGCCCATCACCGCAGCGATCCGGTCTGCTGGCAGCGGCTCGCCGATGACACCGGTTGACGAGGTCAGGATTTGCGTGGCCGGAATGTTCAGAACATCCGCCGCCGCCGCAGCGACCGCATCAACCGCCGCCTGCCCGCGCCCGCCGGTAAAGGCATTGGCGTTGCCGGAGTTTACGACAAAGGCAAATCCGCCCGCCTCCTGGCCGGTCATAGCGGCCAGCTTGGCCTCGCAATCCAGCACCGGTGCCGCACGGGTGGCGGAACGGGTAAAGACGCCTGCAATCGCCGATCCTTCCGGCACCACCGCCAGCATGACATCGTCGCGCCCCTGATATTTGACACCCGCCGCTGCGCTGGCGAAGCGCACCCCGACGATTTCAGGCAGGTCGGGAAACCCCTCGGGCGGCGCAAGCGGGGACACCACGCCGGGCTTAACAAACCCGGCGCGCTCTTTCTTCAGCTTCTTGATTTTCTTCTTGAGCTTTTTGATCTTGGCGCCTTTGCCCATCGCCCGGCCTTAGTTGTCCAACAGCGCCGAGTTTTGCAGGATCGAGGGATCAACATCAATATCGCTCATGACGACTTCGGCCTCTTCACGCAGGGCGGCGATGCCCGCATCGACCGCCTCGGACTGCAACTGCTGGGTCAGATCGCCACGCATCTCTTCGAGAGTGGGAACAGGCCGGTCGCGCGATTCGTTGCGCTTGACGACGTGCCAGCCGAACTGGGTCTGGACCGGGGCTGATATCCCGCCGTCGGCCAGTTCGCGCACGGCCACTTCAAATGGTGGTACCATCTGTCCGGCGCCGAACCAGCCCAGGCTGCCACCATTCGGACCGGAAGGTCCCGTGGATTTCTCGCGCGCCAGTTCTGCAAAATCCGCGCCATCCTCCAGCATCTTGACCAGTTCCTTGGCCTCATCTTCGCTCTCGACCAGAATATGCGAGGCGTTCCATTCGGGTTCGACAGGAATGTTGGCGACGGTTTCCGCGTAAAGTGCCTGAATATCTTCCTCTGAGAAGGCATCGCTGACCAATGTGTCCAGAACCGAAGAGGCACGCAATGCGCGCTCTTCGTTTTCCAGACCTCGGGCCAGCCGCTTGCTGTCCTGCGCGTTCTGGGAAAGCAGCTCCTGCTGAACCAGCTGATCCAGCAATCCACGGTAAAGCAGATCATCGGGATAGTTCTGATATTGTGGCGGCAATTGCTCGCGCAGCAGGATCAGATGACCCAGCGTCAGCTCAACCCCGTTCACGGTGGCTAGCACGTCGTCGGCGCTTTGCGCCCCCGCCACCGAACCCCAGCCGGCAATGGCCGCTGCCGCGACAATGTTCAAAGCACGTTTCATAATCATTCCCTTCGTGATGATCTGACCAGTCGCTTGCGCGGAAACCCTTGGCCAAGTTGACAGTCTTGGGGTGGCCGCTTATGTGCCGATAGACTTGTGGCTTACCACCCGATCACAGCGGTTCTATGTCCCGTGCCTGTTCAGGGCAAGCCATGTCTGGACACGAATACGTCAGGCCCATTTTTGCCGGGCACCGTGATTTTGAACTGAGCGAGGCAGCATGCTTGGACTGGGCACAATAGCAAAAAAGGTCTTTGGGACTCCGAATGACCGGCTGATCAAGGCAACGCGCCCGCTGATCGATACCATCAACGCGCTAGAGCCCGAATTTCAGGCGCTAAGCGATGAAGGGCTGATCGAAAAAACCAGCGAATTCAAAGAGCGTCTCAAGAATGGCGAGACCCTGGACGACCTGCTACCCGAAGCCTTTGCCAATGCGCGTGAGGCCGCGTGGCGCGCGCTGGGTCTCAGGGCCTTTGACGTACAGCTCATGGGTGGCATCTTTTTGCACCGGGGCAATATTTCGGAAATGAAGACAGGCGAGGGCAAGACCCTTGTTGCGACACTTCCGGCCTATCTGAATGCCCTGACCGGTCGGGGTGTTCACATCGTCACTGTCAACGACTATCTGGCGCGGCGCGACGCGGAATGGATGGGCAAGGTCTATAACGCGCTGGGTATGAAGGTGGGGGTCGTTTATCCCCGTCAGCCAAACGATGAAAAGGCCGAGGCCTACGCCGCCGATATTACCTTTGCCACCAATAACGAACTGGGCTTTGACTATCTGCGCGATAACATGAAATCGTCGCTGGCCGAGATGCACCAGCGCGATCATTATTTCGCGATTGTCGACGAGGTTGACTCGATCCTGATTGACGAGGCGCGCACCCCGCTGATCATCTCAGGCCCCTCCGCCGACCGCTCCGAGCTGTATATTACCATCGACAAGCTCATCCCCGAGGTTCGCGAAGAGCATTTCACCAAAGATGAACAACGCCGCCAGGTCACGTTTACCGATGAAGGCAACGAGTTCATGGAGGAGCTGCTACACAAGCATGGTTTGCTGGAAGAAGAGGCCTCTCTCTACGATCCGGAATCCACCACGCTTGTCCACCACGTCACTCAGGCGCTTTCGGCACATAAAATGTTCCAGAAGGACAAGGACTATATCGTCCGCGACAAGGAAGTTGTGCTGATCGATGAATTCACGGGACGAATGATGCCGGGCCGTCGCCTGTCAGACGGGCTTCATCAGGCGATCGAGGCCAAGGAAGGCGCCGACATTCAGCCCGAAAATACGACGCTGGCCTCGGTGACGTTCCAGAATTACTTCCGCCTCTATGACAAGCTGGCCGGCATGACCGGCACAGCCGAAACCGAGGCCGAGGAATTCATGGAAATCTACAACCTTGGCGTTGTGATCATTCCCACGAACAAGGATATCGTACGTGTCGACGACCATGATGAGGTCTACAGGACCGCGCAGGAAAAATATCAGGCGATCATCAACCGTATCAAGAAATCGAATGAAAAGGGTCAGCCCATCCTTGTGGGTACAACCTCGATCGAGAAATCTGAACATCTTTCGGAACTGCTGAAGAAAGAGGGCGTTGCCCATAATGTTCTGAACGCGCGCCAGCACGAGCAGGAGGCACAGATCGTGGCCGATGCCGGGCGGCTTGGCGCGGTGACCATCGCCACCAACATGGCGGGCCGGGGTACCGACATTCAGCTGGGCGGCAACGTCGACATCAAGGTGATGGCCGCGCTTGAAGCCAACCCCGATGCCGACCCTGCCGAGTTGCGCGCCGCCGAGGAAGCCAAGCACGCCGAAGAAAAGCAGAAGGTGCTCGACGCGGGTGGTTTGTTCGTGATGGCCTCTGAACGCCACGAAAGCCGCCGTATCGACAACCAGCTGCGCGGTCGCTCGGGCCGCCAGGGGGACCCGGGCCGCTCCAAGTTCTATCTGAGCCTGGAAGATGACCTTATGCGCATCTTCG
>JASBTX010000004.1 GCA_030148225.1 Paracoccaceae bacterium | reverse complement strand
CAAACCGGGTCGGATCGTCGATCGCGGATTTGACCGTCAGGGCGACGATCCGACCGACGCCCGGCATCGTCATCATCAGACGGCAAACGTCGTCTTGTTTTGCCAGATCCGCGATTGTCGCATCCAATTCAGCCAACTCGGCGCGCAACTGCGCACGCGCGCGCAAAAGGGCCTCTGTCGACGCCGACAGGATTTCATTCTGCTCAACCAGTTCCCTCACCCGGGTCTCGTACCTAATCCGGGTGACATGCCCTAGCTTCATGCCAAAGTTTCGCAGAACACCCCGCATCGAAAGCTCAAGGTTGATGATGGCCTGCTGAATAGACTTGCGCGCCGACAGCAACGCGCGGATTTCCTGGGAGGACACAGATTTGCGGTGCACGGGCCTGTACCATCCCATTTGAAGCAAGCGCGCAATGCCCTGGGCATCGCGCCTGTCGGTCTTGATCGGCATGGCTTTCAAGGCTGCCTTCACCAATCGTGTTTCCATCATGACCACGTCAAAGCCAGCTTCTTCCATTCCCTTGCTCAGCCATTGGGACAAAGGTCCGGCTTCGAGCCCGATCGCATCGATCGAATATGACAATGACGCTATTGCACGTACCAATGCCTCAGGCTCGCTCTCCGCCTGTAATTCTTCAACAATCCTCCCCTGTGGCCCCAGCACACAAATCGCCGTGCTTGCCAGAGATACATCCAATCCGATAAATACATTCATGTCGTTGCCCTTCTATTCTTAGGAATTGAGGCGCATGGAAACATACGACCTCGTAGACGCGCTGCAGGCGCATCAAGGGCAACGGCACTTCAGATCATGCTGACAAACAAGCGAAACGTGCTCGATTCGCCGAAAGCCCCATTACGGCATCTTTTACAATATGTAGTGGGTCCGGGTGACAACTCCTGTGGATAACCAGCCACTTGACGAAATCCACGCGGAAGTCACCACAGAAACGGGCGAATTCGCGCCCTAGCCGGTTGTAAGCACCCCGGAAAGCGAGTTCGAAAGCGCGGCTGTGATGTGCACACGCCCGATCTGACCGATCAATGATTCGTGAGCGGGAGCGCTGACGGCATGCAGGTGATCGGATTTGCCGATCAGCTGACCGGGCTCGCGACCGACCTTTTCAAAGAGCACACCAACCTCACGTCCGACCATCGCCTCTTGCGCGTCGGTCTGCTGTTCCGACAACAACGCCTGAAGCCTGTGCAGCCGGTCGGTCTTGGTGGCCTCGTCAACCTGCGCGCGTTCGGCAGCGGGTGTGCCCGGACGGGTCGAGTATTTGAACGAATAGGACTGGCCATAGCCAACTTCGCGGATCAGGCTCAGCGTATCCTCGAAATCCGCTTCGGTCTCGCCCGGGAAACCGACGATGAAATCACCCGACAACAGCAGATCGGGCCGGGCCGCGCGGATCCTGCTAATAAGCCCGATGTAATCTGCCGCCGTATGCTTGCGGTTCATGGCCTTCAGCACCTTGTCCGATCCGGACTGAACCGGCAGATGCAGATAAGGCATCAGTTTGGCGCAGTCGCGGTGCGCTTCGATCAGGGCTTCGTTCATGTCATTGGGGTGGCTGGTCGTAAAGCGGATACGCTCCAGCCCGTTTATTTCGCTCAGCGCCCAGATCAACCGCGCGAGGTCCCATTCGCCGTCCGCGCCGGCACCGTGATAGGCGTTCACATTCTGCCCGAGCAGCGTCACTTCGCGCACACCGTCCGCGGCCAGCATGCGCGCCTCTTCGAGGATGCGGTCGGCAGAGCGGCTGACCTCGGCACCGCGCGTATAAGGCACGACGCAAAAGGCGCAGAATTTGTCACAACCTTCCTGAACGGTCAGGAACGCGGTCGGGGCGCGGTTGGCCCGGCGTCGGCCCGGCAGATGATCGAACTTGTCCTCTTCGGGGAAATCGGTGTCGATGGCGCGCTCGCCCTTGGCAAGGCGGCGTTCCATGTCCGGCAGCCGGTGATAACTTTGCGGCCCCACAACAAGGTCCACCATGGGCTGGCGGCGAATGATCTCCTCGCCCTCGGCCTGCGCCACGCAGCCTGCGACACCGATGCGCAGATCGGGCCGCGCCTCTTTGAGCGGGCGAAAACGACCAAGCTCGGAATAGACCTTTTCCGCCGCCTTTTCCCGGATATGGCATGTGTTGAGCAGGATCATGTCGGCATCATCCGCGCTCTCGACCTGCGTATAGCCGCTGCCGCCCAGCGTCTCTGCGATCCGCTCGCTGTCATAGACGTTCATCTGACAGCCATAGGTCTTGATAAACAGTTTTTTGGGATCTGACATGGCGCACCGGAAATCTGGATTGACCGGCCATCTACCGAAACTCGCACCGTCGGGCAATCGCTGTTGACGTCTTTAACCTTGAATTGAGACCGCGCTTGCCACAAGAGTAGGCAAAAAAAGCACGAGCAGATGAGCTATCGCGACATAACCGATTGCCTGACACGTTCTCCCTTGCTTGCCACCAAGGGGCCGGTTGGCATGATTTTTGTCGAGGATCTGATCGAGGTCGAAAGCACGATCCGCCATCACCTCGGCCTCAAATTCGCCAAGCTGATCGTGTTCGCGCCGCCTGAACTGCGCCTTGCCGCCGATCTGGAAGAAGCGGTCATGCGGATCGACTTCAACTTTACCGACACCACCGCCGAAAGCCAGATAAACCAGTTGATCCAGGCTTTACCCGGGATCTGGCTTTATTACTGCTATAACGCGGAATACCTGTATTTCCCGTTTTGCGAGACGCGGTCAGTTCGCGATGTCACCACATTCATCCAGGAAGAGCGGCGCGACGCCACCATCAGTTTCGTGATCGACCTTTATGCGGGCGATCTGAGCAGGGACGAAGCCGCAGTCAATATATCCGATGCCTATCTGGACAAGTCGGGATATTACGCGCTGGCGCGCGACGGCGATAACGGACCCAAGGAAAGGCAGCTTGATTTCTTTGGCGGGCTGCGCTGGCGGTTCGAGGAACATATCCCGCGCAAGAAGCGCCGGATTGACCGCATCGCGATATTCCGCGCCAGCGAAGAACTGAAACTTTTGCCCGGCCATATTTTCAACCAAGAGGAATACAACACCTATTCCTGCCCCTGGCACAATAATCTGACCACGACGATCTGTTCGTTCCGCACGGCCAAGGCGCTCAAGACCAATCCCGGGTCAACCTTCGATATCCACACATTCCAGTGGTACAATTCCCAGAAATTCGAATGGCATTCGCAACAGCTGATGGATCTGGGCCTGATGGAACCGGGCCAGTGGTTCTGAGGGGACGGGCGTGACGCATCAGGACCGCCCGTTCCTGGGCATCCTGTTCATGCTCGGCTTTTGCATGCTGGTGCCAATCGGTGATGCGACGGCGAAATATCTGGGCAGCTATATTCCGCTTCTGACGCTCGTCTTCATCCGCTTTGCCATGCAGATCGTGCTGCTTTACCCGATCATCTGGCTGAACGGCTACAGCACCCGCATGTCGCGCCGCGTGCTCGGGCTGACCATTCTGCGTACGGGCCTGCATATCATCGGGCTGGGTGCGATGTTTGCAGCGCTGATGTATCTGCCGCTGGCCGACGCCATCGCCATCGCCTTTGTCATGCCCTTCATCATGCTGCTCTTGGGCAAATATGTGCTGGGCGAACAGGTGGGCCGACACAGGCTGATCGCCTGCGCAGTGGGTTTTGCCGGAACGCTCATGGTGGTGCAGCCCAGCTTTGCCGCAGTTGGTGCACCGGCGCTGTTGCCGCTGCTGGTGGCGGTGGTCTTTGCCTTTTTCATGCTGGTCACGCGTCAGGTCGCGCGCGATTGCGAACCCGTGGTCCTGCAGGCGGTGGGCGGTGTCGTTGCGATGCCCCTGCTGGGTGTTCTGGCCGCCGCCAGCACGCTGACACCCTGGTCGCTGGTTGGAAACCTGTCTTTGCCCGGCCCTGTTGATCTGGGTCTTCTGGTGATGATGGGCGTGGTGGGAACCGTGGCGCATCTTTTCATGACATGGTCGCTCAAATTCGCGCCTTCGGCCACGCTGGCACCGATGCAATATCTGGAAATCCCCTTTGCGACGCTGGCCGGCTGGGTCGTGTTTCGCGACATTCCGAACGGGCTTGCCGCCATGGGCATCGCCGTTACGGTCATGGCGGGGCTATACGTGATTTACCGGGAACGGTTCACCCGGATGCCCGTGACCTGAGATTGGCGCGATGATGGCGACGATGGGCTAGCCAGCGTCCTTGTCTGATACCGCGCGCAGGCGGATAACGACATCGACCTTGGAAATCTCCATGCCGTCCGGCACCTCGGGCAGGGCGTCGATCCGAAGCTGATCTGCCGGTGCATCCGTCAGCCTGCCCTCGTCCTCCCAATAGAAATGCGGGTGATCGTCGACGCGCGTGTCGAAATAGGATTTGTGCCCGTCGACCGTCACTTCCTGCATCAACCCCGCGTCACAAAAGGCGCGCAGCGTATTGTAGACCGTCGCCAGCGACACCTTGTCCTCGCTGTGGCCGGCCGCGGCAAAAAGGCTCTCGGCGGTGACGTGACGGTTCTTGCCATCACCGATCAGCAGCGCCGCCAGCGACACGCGCTGGCGCGTGGGCCGCACGCCCGCACGGGTCAGCCATGCCGTTCCACGTTCGATCGCTTCGGTTGTCATCAGACGCCTCGTAAATCAAGCCTTCCCTTCTATATGCCACGAATTTTCACGGTTTCAATTGAAAACCATCGCGGTGCGACCGGACCGCGCGCCCTTGCGCCGCGCCAAACTCGGGTGCTAGAGGGAACCAACGGGCAATGAATAACCAAAGGCGGGCCAATGGGCGGCTATCCCACCAGTTTCGACAAAGAAGGCCTTTTGGCCTGCGCACGGGGTGAACTTTTCGGCCCCGGCAATGCACAACTGCCCGAACCGCCCATGCTGATGATGGACCGTATTACCGAGATCTCGGCTGATGGCGGCACGCATGGCAAAGGCCATGTCGTGGCCGAATTCGATATCCACCCCGACCTCTGGTTTTTCAAATGTCATTTCCCGGGGAATCCGATCATGCCGGGCTGTCTGGGGCTGGACGGGCTTTGGCAGCTGACGGGTTTCAACCTTGGCTGGCGCGGCATGACGGGCAGAGGCATGGCGATGGGCGTCGGCGAGGTCAAGCTTAAGGGCATGGTCAAACCGGACCGGAAAATGATTCGCTATTTCGTGGATTTTACCCGTGTCATCGACCGCAAACTCAAGCTGGGCGTGGCAAATGGCAGGGTTGAAGCCGATGGCGAGGAAATTTACCTCGTAGAGAATATGAAGGTGGGCCTGGCCGAAGACGCCTGACCCGCAACCAGAAATAGGGGGCATCCGATGCGTCGCGTCGTCATCACCGGTTTGGGCATCATCTCACCTATCGGCAACAATGCCGATGATGTCACCGAAAGCCTGAAACAGGGCCGTTCGGGCATCGTGTTCGAAGAGAATTATGCCGAGAACGGATTTCGTTCACAGGTGGCGGGCCTGCCCCGGATCGATCTGCCCGAGGTGATCGACAAACGTCAGCTCAGGTTCATGGGGCCCGGTGCGGCCTATAATTACCTCGCGATGCAACAGGCAATCGCCGACAGCGGCCTTGAAGACAGCGACGTATCCAACACGATGACCGGCCTGATCATGGGTTCGGGCGGGCCGTCGACATCGAATTTCTTTACCGCCTTTACCACGGTCAAGGAAAAGGGCGCGCCCAAGCGGATGGGGCCATTCATGGTCACGCGCTGCATGTCCTCCACCAACTCGGCCTGTCTGGCCACGCCCTTCAAGATCAAGGGTATCAATTATTCGATCACCTCTGCCTGTTCGACATCAGCCCATTGCATCGGCAACGGGGTCGAGCAGATCCAGATGGGCAAACAGGATATCGTCTTTGCCGGCGGCGGCGAAGAGGTCGACTGGACGCTGTCCTGCCTCTTTGACGCGATGGGGGCGATGTCGTCGAAATACAATGACACACCCCAAACCGCCTCGCGCCCGTTTGATGCGACGCGGGATGGTTTCGTGATCGGCGGTGGCGGCGGTGTTGTCGTGCTGGAAGAACTGGCGCATGCACAGGCGCGGGGCGCAAAAATCTATGCCGAGGTGACGGGCTATGGCGCTACATCGGACGGGCATGACATGGTTGCCCCATCCGGAGAGGGTGGCGAAAGGTCTATGAAAGTGGCCCTCTCGACCATTGGCGAACGCAAGGTGGACTACATCAATGCCCACGGCACCTCGACACCCGCAGGTGACGTGACCGAGGTCGAGGCGGTGCGCCGGGTCTTTGGCCGGGGTTCCACCCCGCCCATATCCTCGACCAAATCACTGACGGGTCATTCGCTGGGCGCCACCGGCGTGCATGAGGCGATCTATTCCCTCCTGATGATGGAAAACAATTTCATTGCCGCTTCTGCCAATGTCACCGAACTGGATCCGGAGCTGGATGCCGACGAAATCGTGACGACGCGGCGCGACGATGTCGCGCTGGACACGGTCCTGTCCAACAGCTTTGGCTTTGGCGGCACCAATGCAACTTTGATCATGAGCAAATTTCACGGATAACATCATGGCCGATTTGATGAAGGGCAAACGCGGGCTTATCATGGGCGTTGCCAACCAGCGTTCAATCGCATGGGGCATTGCAAAAGCGCTGCACGAAGAAGGGGCGGAACTGGCCTTTTCCTATCAGGGAGAGGCATTCGGCAGCCGCGTGGCGCCCCTGGCCGAAAGCCTGGGCTCGGACATTCTGATCGATGTCGACGTGAATGATGCGGCCTCGCTGGATGCGGCCTTTGAACAGTTGGGCGCGAAATGGGGCCAGCTCGATTTTCTGGTGCACGCGATTGCCTTTTCCGACAAGGACGAGCTCTCTGGCCGTTTCATCGATACGACACGCGACAATTTCCGCAATTCGCTGTGTATCTCGTGCTATTCGCTGATCGATGTCGCACGGCGCGCCCGGCCACTGATGCAGGAGGGCGGGACCATCCTGACCCTGACCTATCAGGGATCGAACCGGGTCACACCGTTCTACAACGTCATGGGTGTGGCCAAAGCGGCACTGGAATCAACCGTGCGCTATCTGGCCAATGATCTGGGGCCGGAAGGGATCCGCGTGAACGCAATATCCCCCGGCCCGATGAAAACGCTGGCCGGCGCGGCCATCGGCGGCGCGCGCAAGACATTCCGCCAGACAGAGGCCAACGCACCGCTCAGGGCCAATGCCACGCTTGAGGCTATCGGCGGGACAGCCGTTTATCTGGCCTCTGATCACGGTGCCTGCACCACGGGCGAAATTATCCGCGTCGATGGCGGCTATCACGTGCTGGGCATGCCGCAGAGCGAGAACCTGTAGGCTGGGGGCGCTGCCCCCTCGGGGCGCTCGCGCGCCCCTCACCCCCGCGGTATTTGGTGAACAATGATTGGGGCGGCTTGGTCTGCTGGCCCAGATCATGCCTTTCCCCTGGTCGGGGGCTGTGACAATCTCTGATCATGTTGGAGGATGATCAATGCCCGTGAAAGCCTGCGTGTTCGATGCCTATGGTACTCTTTTTGACGTGGCCGCAGCCGCGCGCGAAGCGGCGGGCGAGCCCGGACGCGAGGCGCTGGCAGAGCGGTGGCAGGCGCTGGCCAATGACTGGCGGCTGAAGCAACTACAATATACGTGGCTGCGCGCGGTCGCAGTTGCGCATGCGGATTTCTGGGACGTGACACAGGACGGGCTGGACTGGGCGCTGGAGGCGCAGGGGCTGGCCGGGGATGCGGATTTGCGCGCGCGGTTGCTGGCGCTTTACTGGGAACTCAGCGCCTATCCGGAAGTGCCGGAAATGCTGGCGGCGCTGAAATCAGCCGGGTTTGAGACCGCCATATTGTCGAACGGATCGCCCGAGATGCTGCGTGGCGCGGTAAGTTCCGCCGGGTTGGGCGATCTTTTGGATGATGTGCTGAGTGTCGAGGATGTCGGTATCTTCAAGCCGCATCGGCGCGTGTATGATCTGGTGGGAAAACGCTTTGGCATCACTGCCGGTGAGGTTTTGTTCGTATCGTCCAACGGCTGGGACGCGGCAGCGGCGGCGGGGTATGGTTTTCACACGGTCTGGGTCAACCGCGCCGGTGATCCGGTTGACAGGCTGCCATGGCGGCCTGACGCGGAGATGTCCGACCTGACGGGCATACCCGATCTGGCGTCGCGGCTGTGATCAGGTATTTTACAAGTTCGGACGGGTTGAGACTGGCCTATCGGGATGAGGGCAGCGGCCCGGTTGTTCTCTGCCTTGCCGGGCTGACGCGTAACAGCACTGATTTCGACTATATGCTGCCCCATTTTGACGGGTACCGTTTCATACGGCCCGATTATCGTGGACGCGGGGCATCGGATCATGCGGCCGATCCGGCGGATTATGCCGTCCCGGTCGAGATGCGGGATGTGCTGGAACTGCTGGATCACCTGGGGATTGACCGGACAGCGGTGATCGGCACCTCGCGCGGGGGGCTGATCGCGATGGGGCTGGCCGGTGTGGCGCGGGCGCGGATGACAGGTATCTGCCTGAATGATATCGGGCCCGAAATTGCGCGCGCGGGGCTTGAGCGCATCGCCGATTATGTCGGTCGGCGGCCCGGCGCGCGCGACCTGGACGCGCTGGCCGGATCGCTGGCGCGCTTTCACGCCGAATTCGGGCCGGTGCCCGAGGGCCGCTGGAAGCAGGAGGCGGTGCGGCGGGCCGTGGAAACTGAAAATGGTTTAGTGTTGAACTATGATCCGAAACTGCGCGATGCATTCCTGCGGGATATGGCGGCGCCTCGGGTCGATCTCTGGCCGTTTTTTGACGGGCTTGCAGGTTTGCCACTGGCGCTGATCCGGGGGGCGCGGTCCGATCTGCTGTCCATGGAAACCGCCACGGAAATGCGGCGGCGGCGGCCGGATATGATCTTTGCCAATGTGCCAGAGCGCGGGCATGTCCCTTTTCTGGACGAACCGGAGAGCATCACCGCGCTGAAGCAATTTCTCGGGAGCCTGAATTGAATATTACCATGATCGAGGCCGCAGCCGACCGGCTCGCCGGCCATGTACGGCATACGCCGCTTTTGACATCCCCCTTTATCGATGAGATCGCCGGGCGGCGCGTTCTGCTCAAGCCCGAGGCGCTGCAGCATACCGGATCGTTCAAGTTTCGCGGCGGCTGGTCGGCGCTCTCGGCCCTGACCGAGGCCGAGCGAAGGGCCGGCGTCCTCGCCTTTTCGTCGGGCAATCACGCGCAGGGTGTGGCGCTGGCCGCGCAGCGGCTGAACACGCCGGCAACCATCATCATGCCCGGGGATGCGCCAAAGATCAAAATCGACAATACACGCGCCTTGGGCGCAGAGGTCATCCTGTATGACCGGGCGCACGAAGATCGCGATGCGCTGGGCGCAAAGCTGTCCGAAGAGCGCGGTCTGACGCTGATCAAGCCCTTTGACAATCCCGAGGTGATCGCCGGTCAGGGGACGGCAGGGCTGGAGATTGCGGCAGATGCCGGGGCTTTGGGTATCACGCGGGCCGAAGTTCTGGTTTGTTGCGGCGGCGGCGGGCTGACCTCGGGCATCGCGCTGGCGCTGGAGGCGCGCGCGCCGGAAATGACGGTGCGCCCGGTCGAACCCGAGGGCTATGACGATGTTGCCCGCTCGCTCAGATCGCACCGGATCGAATGCAATGAGATGAGTGCCGGGGGCCTTTGCGATGCCATCATCACCCAGCGCCCCGGCGAGATCACCTTTCCCATCATGGACCGGCTGTGCGGGCCGGGCCTCGTGGTTGCGGAAGAAGATTGCCTGCGCGCCATGGCGGTCGCCTTTCAGCGGCTCAAGATCGTGCTGGAGCCGGGTGGTGCCATAGCCCTTGCGGCAGCGCTTTATCACCCCGATCAGATCAGCGGCGATGACGTGATCGTCGTCGCCTCGGGTGGCAATGTGGATGCGGGCGTTTTCGCGCTGGCGCTCGAACGCTACGGATCATGACATGACGGAATTCACCATCGCCAGTTTCAACGTCAAGAACCTGATCGGGCCGGATCAGGAATATTACCGGTTCGAACGCTACACACCCGAAGAATACGCCTGGAAAGAGGACTGGCTGGCCGATCAGGTGATCACGATGGATGCCGATATCGTCGGCTTTCAGGAAATATTCGATGAAACCGCGCTTGATGCCGTCATGGCCGAGGCTGATGCGCGGGGAATGGCCGCCAATCAGGATGTGCTGCCTGATCGCGCCAAACGCTATGCCCGCAAGGCGATCTTTCGCAAGCTTGCCTATACACCTTACGGGCCTGCCGGGCGGGCCTTTGCACCGAATACAAATGATGGCGGTCCGGGCGAACGTCGTCCTGGCCTTGCGACCATCTCCCGCCTCGGGTTCGCGGATGATCCTGTCATCATTCAGGAGCTTGACACGCCGCTGATCATTCCCATGCCGGATGAGGATGCGGGCCATTTCGCACTTGGTCGCACGTCGCGCCCGATACTCAGGGTAAGGGTACCCGTGGGCGAACATGTGATCACGATATTCAACACGCATCTCAAATCGAAGCTGGGCGAGTTTGATTTGCCGCCGGGTGCCGATTTCCCGCCCGAGGCCGACCTGACCGCATATGATCCGGTCGGGCGCGCCATCGGCAGCCTGCGCGCGGCCTTGCGGCGCATGGCCGAGGCGGTCGTGCTCAGGCAGTTGGTCGTGGCGGCGCTGGATGCAGGAGAGCCGGTGATTGTGCTGGGTGATCTGAATGATGGCGAAAGCGCGGTCTCATCCGAAATTATATCCGGTGAGCGGCCATTCCGGAACTATGCGTGGATGCGCCGGCATGACGCGAAACGCGCCAATGAACGGTATTCGGATGAAGAAAATGCACAGATACGGGGCCGGATCGATGCGCTGCGTCTCTACTCCGCCGAGCGGCTTTTCGTGCGCCGTTCACTCAGAGATATGGTCTATACCTCCGCGTTCGGGGGTGTCTATCAGTCCATCGACCAGATCCTGATGTCACGGCATTTCCACCCCGACAATCCCGCGCGGATCGCCGAGATGGATTATTTCAGCACGTTCAACGACCACATCACTGACGGGTCGCATGCCGAGGCACCTTATAACAAGCTCGCCTCGGATCACGGTCAGATCATGGCACATCTGCGCATGGTCTGATCGCGGATCGCCTCTGCCCGCCCGCTGAACCACGCGTGCAGGACATTTGACAGGCCCGCGTGGATTTCACATGATTTCATCAGGGTTTGGGGAACAGGTTTGAGGACACAGGTCTGCATAATCGGCGGGGGCCCGTCGGGGTTACTGCTGTCGGAATTGCTTTATCGCCACGGCATCGACAGCGTCGTTCTCGAACGCCAGTCGCGGACGCATGTTCTGGGCCGCATCCGCGCCGGGGTGCTGGAATTCGGCACGGTCGAGTTGCTGCGCCGCGCGGGTGTCGGCGCGCGCATGGACCGGCAGGGCATCATCCATGACGGTATCGTCGTCGCCGCCGAAGGCCGGGCCTTTCGCGTGGATTTCAGACAGCATGTGGGCAAGCAGGTCATGGTCTATGGTCAGACAGAAATCACGCAGGACCTGTATGATGCTGCCGATGCGCGGGACGGGCGGATCATCCATGGTGTCGATGCCGTTACGCTGAATGATCTCGAAACCGATGCACCCTGGGTCAGCTATGGGCTGGATGGCACCACGGAACGGATCGATTGCGATTTTGTTGCCGGATGCGACGGGTTTCACGGGGTCAGCCGCCGTTCGATCCCGGCGCGTGTGCTCAGGGAATACGAAAAGGTCTATCCTTTTGGCTGGCTTGGCGTTTTGTCCGAAACCCCGCCAGCCAGCGACGAAGTGCTCTATGCCAATCACCCGGATGGATTTGCGCTCTGTTCCATGCGCAACACTGCGCTCAGCCGGTACTACATCCAGACTTCGCTGGATGACCATGTCGATAACTGGTCCGATCAGGCCTTTTGGGATACGCTGCGCCGCCGCCTGCCCGCGCATATCGCCGACACGATGATCACCGGCCCCTCGATTGAAAAGTCGATTGCGCCGCTACGGTCCTACGTGGCCGAGCCGATGCGCTGGGGGCGTCTCTTTCTGGCGGGCGATGCGGCGCATATCGTGCCGCCAACGGGTGCCAAGGGGCTGAACCTTGCAGCATCGGACATCCATTATCTCTTTTCGGCAATTTCTGCCTATTACGATGGCGATCCCGACCTGCTCGATACTTATTCCGACAGGGCGCTGGCGCGGGTCTGGAACGCGATCCGCTTCAGTTGGTGGTTTACCGAACGTATGCATCGATTTCCCGGCCAGACCGGGATCGAGCAGCGCCTGCAAGAGGCCGAGATCGCCTATCTCGAACAATCTGAATTCGCCCAGAAATCGCTGGCCGAAAACTATGTGGGGATGCCCTATTGATGGCCGAACGGATCATCACACGCGCCGGGGCGAAACTCTGGTCGCAGGTCAGTGGCCCCGACGACGCACCGGCCATCGTCTTTGCCAACTCGCTCGGAACCGATCACTCGATCTGGGATCAGGTCATCACCGCGCTGCCGGACGGGCTGCGGGTGCTCCGGTTCGACAATCGCGGCCATGGCAAATCCGACGCCCCGCCGGGACCTTACACGATGGGTGCGCTGATCGCCGATGCCGAAGCGATACTGGATGCCCATCAGATACGCGACTGCGTGTTTGTTGGGCTGTCGATTGGCGGCATGATCGCGCAGGGCCTCGCGGCCAAGCGGCTGGATCAGGTGCGCGCCGTTGTCCTGTCGAATACCGGGGCCAAGATCGGCACGCCCGACAGCTGGATGGAACGTGTCGCCAAGATCGAAGCGGGCGGGATCGAGGCCATTGCGGATATGGTGATGCAGGTCTGGTTCTCGGCCCAGTTTCGCCAGAGCGATCAGCTGGCGCACTGGCGCGCGCTTCTGGTCTCGACCCCTGTGGCAGGCTATGTGGGGTGTTGTCACGCCATTGCCGGTGCCGACCTGATCACGCCTACCTCGGGCCTCAGGCTGCCGGTGCTGGCCATTGCCGGGTCCGAGGATGGCGCGACACCGCCCGATCTCGTGCGCGAGACCGCCGCGCTGATCCCGGGCTCGCGCTTTCATCTGATCCGGGGCGCGGGCCATATTCCCTGTGTCGAAGCACCCGGGGAATACGCGCGTGCCCTGACCGGATTTCTCAAGGAGATCGGACATGTCTGAACGCCACGATACCGGCATGAAGGTCCGCCGCGCGGTTTTGGGTGACGCTCATGTTGACCGCGCGGAGGCCGCCAAATCCGAATTCGACGCGCCGTTTCAGGCGCTGATTACCGAGGCCGCATGGGGCACTGTCTGGGCCTCGGGGGCCATCAGCCGCCGTGAACGGTCAATGCTGACGCTTGCCCTGCTGGCGGCGACGGGAAATTTCGACGAGATCGCGATGCATATCCGCGCCACCGCCCGCACAGGTGCCAGCCGCGAAGATGTCATGCAGGCCTTTCTGCATGTGGCGATCTATGCCGGCGTACCGCGCGCCAATCACGCCATCAGGATCGCGCGGGAAACCTTTGACGCGATGGACAAGGAGCAATCATGAAACCCGGTTTTATTGCCCGCAACCGCGACTGGCAGCCGCCTGCGCTGACCCCGCGCTACAAAACCAGCATCACCCGGTCACCGCAAAGGGCGCTCCTGTCATTTCCGACCACACTGTCCGAAGAAACAGGGCCGGTCTTTGGCCATGACATGCTCGGTCCGCTTGATAATGACCTGATCCACAATTTCGCCGCCGACGGAGCCAGCGCCATCGGCCCCCGGATCATCGTGCACGGCCATGTCCGCGACCAGAACGGGCGCGGCGTACCCAATGCGCTGATCGAGGTCTGGCAAGCGAATGCGGGCGGGCGTTATCGCCACCGCAAAGAGGGGTATATTGCACCGCTCGATCCGAATTTCGGCGGTTGCGGACGAACGGTCACCGATGAAAACGGCCGGTACGAATTCCGCACGATCCAGCCCGGCGCCTATCCATGGCCGAACGGCCCGAATGACTGGCGCCCGGCGCATATCCATTTTTCCCTGTTTGGCGGTGCTTTTGCGCAGCGGTTGATCACGCAGATGTATTTTCAGGGTGACCCGCTGATACCGCTGTGTCCGATCCTGGGCTCGGTCGGTGATCCGGCTGCCGTGAATGCGTTGGTCGCGCCGCTGGACATGGCGATGACCGTGCCGATGGATGCGCGCGCCTACCGATTTGACATCACGCTTCGCGGTCGTCGCCAGACCGCGTTCGAGAACCGGCAAGAGGGGCTTTGACATGGACCTGAACGACACGAATGGCCAGGAAAGCCCCAGCCAGACCGCCGGGCCTTATGTCCATATCGGCTGCACACCGAACGCATCCGGCATCAAGGGCGTATGGGCGCAGGATCTGGGCAGCGCTATGGTGGACAAGGATACCAGCGGTGACCGGATCACCATTCGCGGCAGTGTGATCGATGGTACAGGTGCCGCCCTGACCGATACGCTGGTCGAGATCTGGCAGGCCGACGCCGGTGGTATCTGTGGTGCAAATGATCCGCGCGGTCCGGGTGATCCGCATTTTTCCGGCTTTGGCCGATCCGCAGGTGACATGGAGACGGGCGAGTTCCGGTTCGATACCATCCGTCCCGGTCCGGTCCCCTCTCGCGACGGCGGTCTGCAGGCACCTCATATCACGTTCTGGATTGTGGCACGGGGCATCAATACCGGCCTGCATACGCGGCTTTATTTCCCCGAAGACACAGCGGCGCATGCCAATGATCCGATCCTGTCGCGGATCGAACACCGCTCGCGCATCCCGACGCTGATTGCCAAATCCGAAGGCGCTGGCGTATATCGTTTCGACATCCGCCTGCAAGGTGAAGACGAAACCATCTTTTTCGACATCTAGGGCCCTGACGTGACCAAACCCTGCATCATCTGCGTCGCCATCACCGGTTCGGTGCCAACCCAGCGCGACAATCCGGCGGTACCCATCTCGATCAGCGAACAGGTGGAATCCACCCACGCAGCGTTCGAGGCCGGTGCCGCCATCGCCCACTGCCATGTGCGGAATCCCGATCAGACCCCGACATCGGACCCCGAAAGGTTCGCCCGGCTGAAAGAGGGGCTGGAACGCCATTGCCCGGGCATGATCATCCAGTTTTCAACAGGCGGTCGCTCGGGCGCGGGGCAGGAACGCGGTGGCATGCTGCATCTTGGCCCTGACATGGCGTCGCTGACCGTCGGGTCCAACAACTTTCCCACACGCGTCTACGAAAACCCGCCCGATCTTGTCGAATGGCTGGCCGGGCTGATGACCCGGCATGGCGTCCTGCCCGAGATCGAGGCCTTTGATCTGTCGCACATCCATCAGGCCGTCAGGCTCAGCGAACGCGGGCTTTTGCCTGGCAAACTATATGTCCAGTTCGTCATGGGCGTGAAAAACGCGATGCCCGTCGACCGGGACGTGTTCGAATATTACGTCAGAACCATGAAACGCCTTGCCCCGGATGCAGAATGGTGCGGCGCGGGGATCGGGGCAGGTCAGATTAAGGTCAATGAATGGTCAATTGAACTGGGCGGACATACCCGCACCGGGCTCGAGGATAATATCCGCCTCGACAAATCGACGCTCGCGCCGTCGAACGCCGCGCTCGTTGAACGCGCGGTGGCGATTTGCGAGAAATACGAACGCCCTGTTGCCCGCCCGGATGAGGCGCGCGCAATTCTGGGCCTGGCGGCCTGATCCGGCATGGCGCTGTCACTCTTTGACAATGCCATCTACCAGTCGCTCATCCGCGATGAAGCGGTCGCGCGGCTTTTTTCGGCATCAGCCGAAATCCGGGCGATGCTGCTGGTCGAGGCCGCGCTGGCACGGGCACAGGCGGCATCAGGCCTGATCCCCGAAACCGCCGCCGCCGCGATCGAACGCGCCAGCCGCGAGGTACAGATCGATCCAGCAGCGCTATCCGATGCCACGGGCCGCAACGCGGTGCCCGTACCGGCGTTGGTCGCGGAATTTCGCCGCGAGATCGGCGCGCCGGAACATGCCCAATACCTGCATTGGGGGGCCACGTCGCAGGATATCATCGATACCGCCCTGATGCTCAGGCTGCGCCAGGTGATCGCGCTATATCAGTCGCGACTGGGTGAGGTGCTGTCGTGGCTGGGAAAAATGGGCAATGATCATGCGCAACTGCCCATGGCGGCGCGCACCTATGGCCAGGTGGCGACAGTCACCAGCTTTGGTCAGGTCGCTGCCGCGTGGGGCCGGCCCCTGCTGGCACAGGCGCAGGCGCTTGACGCGCTGAAACCCGGTCTTCTGACGGTGTCACTCGCAGGTGCGGCGGGCACGCTCAGTGTCATGGGTGACAAGGGTCCCGCCATCCGTCGGGCAATGGCCGATCAGCTTGGCCTGACCGATCCGGGTGCGGGCTGGCACACTGACCGCGATGCGCTGGCCGGGTTTTCGGCATGGGCGACACGGCTGACCGCGGCACTGGCCAAGATGGGCGAGGATCTGATCCTGTTGTCCCAGACCGGCATGGGCGAGGTCACGATGGGCAATGCCGGTGCCTCATCGACCATGCCCCAGAAATCGAACCCGGTTGCGGCCTCTCTTCTGGTGACGCTGGCGCGGTTTGTGCAGGCCCAGAATACCGCGATGCAATCGGCGATGATCCACCGCCAGCAGCGCGACGGGGCGGCGTGGATACTCGAATGGATGACAATTCCCTTGATCTCGGCGGCGACCGGTCAGGCGCTCAATGTAGCGGAAGCCGTCCTCGATGCGCTTCGCCCCGAACCTGACGCGATGATGCGCCAGATCGATGCCAGCCACGGTGCCATTTTTGCAGAAGCACTCTCTTTTGCCCTGACAGAACAGATGCCGCGGCCCGAGGCACAGCAGGCCGTCAAAGAGCTTTGCCGGGAAATCGGCCCTGATGCTTCACTAGCGCAACTGGCGGCGCGCCAATGGCCCGCGCTGCAGCTGGACCATGTCTTTGACCCCGGCCAGCAACTCGGCACCGCAGCCGATGAGGCCGCGGAATTCGCGGCATCTGTGAAATCTTACGTAAAAACAACGGACTGACCCTCAGATTACCGGGATTGACCAAGGGTTGCGATAAATATCTAAAATTGGTAAAAACTTATTACCAATTTAATGGATATCGATCATGGCTGTCATCACCTGCATCAACGACCTCAAATCCATCTATCGCCGCCGCGTGCCGAAAATGTTTTTCGACTATGCCGAATCCGGCAGCTGGACCGAACAGACATTCCGCGACAACGTCACCGATTTCGAACGGATCAGGCTGCGCCAGCGCGTTGCGGTCGACATGTCGAACCGGTCCACGGCATCGGCGATGGTGGGGCAGGATTATGCCATGCCGGTTGCATTGGCACCGGTGGGGCTGATGGGCATGCAATCAGCGGACGGAGAGATCAAGGCCGCCCGCGCGGCCGAGGCTTTTGGTGTCCCCTTCACACTGTCGACCATGTCGATCTGTTCGGTCGAGGATGTCGCAGCGCACACCACCAAACCATTCTGGTTTCAGCTCTATACGCTCAAAGATCAGGACTTTCAGAAAAACATGATGGACCGGGCCAAGGCCGCGGGCTGCAAAACGCTGGTGATCACGCTGGACCTGCAATTGATGGGCCAGCGGCACAAGGATTTGAAAAACGGTCTGTCGGCACCGCCCAAACCGAACCTTGCAAACATCATCAACCTCTCGACCAAATGGCGCTGGGGTCTGGGCATGCTGGGCACGAAGCGCCGCACATTCGGCAACGTGATCGGCCATGCCAAGGGGGTGACCGATGTCTCGACCCTGTCATCATGGACAAACGAGCAATTCGATCCCAGCCTTGACTGGAGCAAAGTGGGAGAGATGATCGACTATTGGGACGGGCCGGTCATCCTCAAGGGGATACTTGACGCCCGTGACGCCCGCGAAGCCGTCAAGGTTGGTGCTTCGGCAATCATCGTCTCGAACCATGGCGGGCGTCAGCTGGACGGTGCGCTCAGTTCGATCCGGTCGCTCTCGACCATCGTCGAGGCCGTGGGCGGCGATATCGAAATCATGCTCGATGGCGGCATCCGCTCGGGCCAGGACGTGATGAAGGCGCTGGCGATGGGCGCGACCGGTGCGATGATCGGTCGGGCCTATGTCTATGGGCTGGGGGCGATGGGCCAGGCCGGTGTGACAAGCGCACTGGAGGTCATCCAGCGCGAACTGGATATGACGATGGCGCTGTGTGGCTGCCGGAACATAAGTGATCTATCCCGCGATATCCTGCTGATTCCACAGGATTTCGAAGGGGTGTGGCAGGATCATTGACAGCGCCGTCCGTTCGCGGATGATGGTGCGAAAATGATATCCGGGGCGGTCCGTTGCTGGTCTTTGAAAAACAGAATCTTGTCTATTTCGCGGTGCCCAAGACCGGTTCAACCGCCTTCGAGGCCGCGCTGGAACCAAAGGCGAGCATCGTCTATCGCCATCCGCCTGAATTCCGCCACATGAGCGTTCAGCGCTATGAGAACTCGTTTGGCAAGTTCCTTGCCCGCTTCAACAAGATCACGCCCGAGCGCATGGCGATTTTACGCCACCCGCTGGACCGCATGCGCAGCTGGTACAAATACCGCCAGCAGCCGCATATGAATAACCACCGCAAAAGCACGCGCGGCGTCAGTTTCGATACATTTCTGCGCGGCATTGTCGACCGGCCCGAGGATCACAAGGAATTCGGCAACCAGCACTGGTTCAGCCACAACAAACACGGTGAACTGGGCATCGACCACCTGTTCGTGATCGAAGATCAGGACCCTATCCTGCAGTTTCTGCAAGAGCGTTTCGGGTTCCGGCCCGAATTTGAACGGCGCAATGTTTCGCCCGATATCCGGGCCGATGCCGATCCCGGCCTTGTTCAGGCGTTCGAGGCCCGCCGCCCCGAGGAATTCGCGCTGTACCGCAGGGTGCGCGATGCCGGGCACATGGTCTCAGTCGTCAACCGGGCGCTGCCACGGAACCAGTAGAACCGGCGTCATCAACAGGACCAGCCCCGTCACGCCAAAGGCCACGGACAGTCCGAAATACTCGGATGTCATCCCCATCAGGAACGGGCCGATGAAAAACCCGCTGAACCCGATCACCGCCGTGCGCGACATCGTCCGGGTGCGCGAACCGGGCGGTGCCGATTTACCCACCAGCGCCAGCGCCATCGGCCCGATCACCGAAACGCCCAGACCCAGCAGGCCAAATCCCAGATAGGCCACCCATATCTCGGGTGCCAGGGCTGCAACAAATGCGCCCGCAGCACTCAGGAACGACGCAAAGAAAATCACCCTGATCTCGGAAAATCTGTGCGCCACGACCTGGCCCATCAACCGGCCGAATGCCATCGTGAAACCCAGCGTTGCCGGCCCCAGCGCCCCTTCGACATAGCGCCCGCCCAGCGTCCGTTCGATATGAAGCGCCGACCAGCCCTCGACCGTATTTTCCGACATGAACGCAATCAGCACGATCGCACCGCCCGCCACGACGAAAAGCGTGGGTGCAGAACCGCCAGCACCGGAACCCGTGCCCGCCTGTTCGGGCGCCATCAGTGCTAACCAGCCAAACGCCCATGTGACCACCGCAACACCCAGAAATACCTCAAACGGCGTCATCCCGATTTCGCGGGCAACCCCCGTGGCCAGCGCGGCAATGGCATAAAAGAGCGAGAATATCGCGTGATTGATATTCATCAGCGATCGCCGCGACCTGCCCTCGACCTCGGACACACGGGCATTCATCAGGATATCGGTCAGCCCGGCACCGAACCCCGCAACCAGCATCGCCAGGGCAAACGTGGCCTGCTCTTTGGCCAGGCCCGGCAGCAGGAACGCCACCGATGTCAGCAAAAGCGCGATCAGCATTCCGTATCGCCCCAACCGCGGGTCGATCCGGGGTGCCAGCGCCATGGCTGAAACGATGCCCAGCGCCGAGGCCAGCATCAATGTGCCAAACTCGGCATCCCCTGCCCCGATCCTGAGCTTGAGCACAGGCACCTGCGCCGAAAACGCCCCCCAATAAAGGCCAAGCAGCCCAAAGGCCAGCGCCGGTGCGCGGCAGATCCAGAATGAAGACCAAAGCGACATGAAGCCCGATCTGCCATGGCGGCAGGGAATGAACAAGCCGGGATCGGGCACCCGAACCGCAACGGGTACCCCGCACACCCCAGTTCAGCGAAGTTTCAACAGACAAAGGGCTTTTCCTTTCGCCGAATCTCTTCTATAGGCGGCGCTTCATCAGGGCATACACCCTTGGAGGATGCCCCTACATTTTGGAGATACCCATGGCTAAAGAGATTCCAAATCTTAACGCTACGGTACGGACGGGGACAGGCAAGGGGGCCGCTCGTCAAGCTCGCAGAGACGGGCTCGTACCTGGCATCGTGTATGGCGGCGGTGCCGATCCTGTCGCGATCAACATCCCCTACAACGTGCTGTTCAAAAAGCTGAAAGAGGGCCGCTTCCTTTCGACTCTTTTCAACCTTCAGGTCGAAGGCCAGGATGATGTGCGCGTCATCTGCCGCAACGTCCAGCGCGATGTAGTCAAGGACCTGCCGACGCATCTTGACCTGATGCGCCTGCGCCGGACATCGCGCGTTAACCTGTTCATCCCGGTTGAGTTCATCAACGAAGGCGAAGCCCCCGGCATCAAGCGTGGCGGCGTTCTGACCGTTGTCCGTCCGGAGGTCGAACTGCGGGTGACGGCTGGCGAGATTCCGGAAAAGATCACCGTTGATCTGACAGGTCTCGAGGTTGGTGACACCGTCACCATTTCGTCGATCGAAATGCCAAGCGGCGCGCGTCCGACCATTGATCGTGACTTTGTGATCGCCAATATCTCGGCACCGTCGGGCCTGCGGTCTTCGGATAACGAGGACGAAGAGGGCGAGGCAGAGACCGAGGTCGAAGCCACCGAAGACGGCGAAGCCACTGAATAAATCCGGTGCGATCAAGCAGACAGGAACGGCGGGCATTGCCCGCCGTTTTTCGTTCCGCCGCCCGATGCCATCTGGATTGCACCGCCAAACTCATCTATGCGCTATGCCATGAAACTCTTGGCCGGCCTTGGAAATCCCGGCGGGAAATATGCCCGCAACCGACATAATGTCGGCTTCATGGCGGTTGATCGCATCGCCGGGGATCACGGCTTTGGCCCCTGGCGCAGCAAGTTTCAGGGTGAAATCAGCGAAGGCCGGTTGGGTTCGCACAAGGTGCTTTTGCTCAAGCCCATGACATTTATGAACAAATCCGGGCAATCCATTGGCGAGGCGCTTCGATTTTACAAACTTGAACCAACAGACCTCATCGTCTTTCACGATGAAATTGACCTCGCGCCCGGGCGGATCAGGGTCAAGGATGGCGGCGGGCATGCCGGTCATAACGGTCTGCGTTCGGTGCATCAGCATATCGGCCCGCACTACAGCCGCGTGCGTATCGGTGTCGGTCATCCCGGCCACAAGGACCGTGTGCCTGGCTATGTCCTGTCCGATTTCGCCAAGGCCGATCAGGATTGGCTCGATGACATGCTGCGCGGCATTTCCGATGGGGCACCGCATCTGGCAGCGGGTGACAATGCCCGGTTTCTGAACGCTGTGGGCCTGCGGGTCGCGCCTGCGCGCAAATCAACGGGCACACGCAAGGATGCGGCGGTGAAGGCCGACGCCGGTGCCGCGCCCGAGGACAATGCCACGACGCCTCAGGCCGAACCCGACAGCCGGTCAACGCTACAACGGTTGGTGGACAGGTTCAGATGAGCAATGATCCCCTTGAAATCGCACCTTCGGTCAATGTGCTGGGCACCCGGCTAGAGCCGTGTTCGCATGATCCGCTCACCGGATTTTTCCGCGACGCCCATTGCAACACCTGTGCTTCGGACACCGGCAGCCACACGGTCTGCGCCATCATGACAGCCGAATTTCTGGCCTATTCGAAATATGTCGGCAATGACCTCTCGACGCCCCGGCCCGAATACGGGTTTGCGGGGTTGAAACCCGGCGATCAGTGGTGCCTGTGTGCGGCGCGTTTCCTGCAGGCCGCCGACGAAGGCGCCGCGCCGCGCATACGTCTGGCATCCACCCACGAGCGCGCACTCGAGATTGTGCCGCGTGATGTGCTGATGGATCACGCCACCGACTGAAACCTCAGGTCCAGTGCATTTCCGCACCGCCGGGCAACGACTGGCGCGCTTCCATCAAACTGTCATAGCTCAGGCCCTTTGCATCGCAAAAGGCGATGACCCAGCTATCCTGCATCATCAGGAAATCAAGCGTCGAGACCTGGAATTCCGCTTCGCTGGCGCGGGCGCGAAAATCATCCGCCATTGCCCCGGTCGCACCCTGAAAGACAGGCAACAATTCATCATCGGCAATAATCCATGCCAGCGCCATCAGGGCAATGGTTTCCGCCTTGTCTTCCGTCATCCCCGCCTCTGGTAAGCCTTCGTTAATCAATATGATGAATAGCTTACCAAACATGTAGGTGACCAGTCAGGAAGAGTGCAACACATGTCAGGCCGAATTCTGGTCGCGGACCCGGTCTCGACCAACAGGATTGTTCTGAAGGTCAAGCTCGCCGCAGCCTGTTATGACGTTATACAGGCCGCCGGAGGTGACGAATTGCTGGCGCGTGCGGACAGGGACAGGCCGGATCTGATCATTCTGAGTTCGGACATGGGATCAGATGACGGCGTACCGCTCTGTCAGGCGCTGGGTAAACGGCCCCGGACGGCAAATATCCCCGTGATCCTCGTCACGACTGACCACAGCCCCGAATTACGCACCCGGGGCCTGATGGCGGGGGCGGCCGAGGTGTTGACCAAACCCCTGGCCGAGGCGGTGCTGCTGGCGCGCATGCGCAACCTACTGCGTGCCCGCGATACCCGCGCCGAGCTGCGATTGCGCACGCGCACCAATCAGGCGCTGGGTTTTGCCGAGGCCCCCGAAGCGCTTGTGCGACCGGCCCAGATAACGATCGTTGGCGATGACGATGGCGCTGCAACGGTGCTGAGATCCCGGCTTGGCCCGCATCTGCCGCATGAGTTTCTGATCGAATCGCGGTTTCAGGCCCTGTCCTTTCGCCATGCCGAACGCCCGCACTCGGATCTCTTCCTTATCCTGCCAGAGGCGGCCGGAAGCGCGCGCGCCTGTGTAACGCTGAGCGATCTGCGCAGCCGGGCCAATACGCGCAATGCGGCCATCACCCAGCTGGTCAGGCAGGGCGATACCGATGCCTTGACCATGGCGCTGGATCTGGGGGCGGATGACGCGGTTGAAATCCCTGCCACCCCGGAAGAACTGGCACTGCGTATCGAGCGCCAGTTGCGGCGCAAGCGCGATCTCGACCGCCTGCGCGCATCGGTGACGGCGGGGCTGGAACTGGCGGCCACCGATCCGCTGACCGGGCTCTATAATCGCCGCTATGCCGAGCATCACATGGCACGGCTCTTTGAACGGACGCGCGAAAACCGCGGCATGTTCTGTGTGATGCTGGTCGATCTGGACCGGTTCAAATCGGTCAATGACCGTCTGGGCCATCAGGCCGGGGACGAAGTACTGGTGGAAATCTCGCGACGTCTGAAACGCAACCTCAGGGCCATCGACATGATCTCGCGCCATGGTGGTGAGGAATTCGTCATCACGCTGCCCGAAACCCGGCTTGAGGATGCAGTTGCCACCGCTGAACGGCTGCGCACACAGATACAAGACCGTGCCATCCGGCTTTCTTCGGGGGCGAGCGTCATGCAGACGATCAGTATCGGGCTGGCCATGGGAACGGCCGAGTCTCATTCCATTGCCGAGTTGCTCGCGGTGGCGGATCGGGCGCTATATGCCTCCAAGGCGGACGGGCGGAACCTTGTCACCGTGGGCCAGAACGCCGCCTGAAACGGGTTTTGTGGCTTGTCATTCCCCTGATCAGGGTCGCCGATCCTTGCGCGGCTCTTTCAGGATCGCCTCCAGCCGGTCTGCAAATGCAGCGCGCTCGGCATCGCTCATCGCTTCGACGTGAGAGATAAATACCTCCTGCGCCCTGATTCTCTGCGCGTCGGATATCTGGTGCCGGTCTTCGACCCCGGCCACGAACGCGTCGATGTCAAAGGGCACCGTTCTCAGCGCACTGATCACGGCTTCGGCGTTGCGGCGCATGTTTTCGCGCTGTTCACGGCGGCCGATCCCCTCTTCGCGCAGCGCCCGGCCCAGATCGCGCCGCGCCTCGTGCTCAAGCCCCTGCACAAACAGGGACCCGCGCAGATCTGACTGCCGGTGATCGCGCCCGTCCGGCCCGCCCTTCAGCACAAAGCCCGTCACGATACCCAGAATGGCAAGGTTGACGGCAAGCGAGACAAAAAGCGTGACCTTCACCCAGAGCCGGGTTCCGTTCCCCTCGGTACTGCTCATGCGTCATCCTCCAGCAAGGCGGCCTCGAAGCCAAAGCCGTAATCCAGCGTTTCGGTGTAATCGACCGAACCCGTCAGATAGGTGGTGGTGAAATCATTGAAACTGTCGGGGGGGTTGATGCCGATCCAGACACCGGCCAGCGCGGCGCTGGCAAGACCGGCAGCGGCCGGCCAGCCGCCCAGCGCGGCCACTATGTCGCGGATCACCGCACCGGGCCGCGCCCTGTCCGCAGCATCGTCTTTCACAGGCTGGGCAGGCGGCTCCATCAGTGCTTCGGCATCGGCTTCGATCCGTTTCAGCAATTCCGCCGACGGCAGGGGTGCGTCCTCTTTCGCGGCGGCAAAGAACAGATCCAGTTCCTTGTCATCGTCATCCATGTTCATCTTCATACCCCAATTCATCCTTGCGTCCGATCAAAACCGCCTTCAGCGCCCGTTTGCCGCGCGATGTCAGACTCTCGACCGCCTCAACCCCGATCTCCATGATTTTGGCAATCTCGGGATTGCCCAGCCCCTCGATATGGCGCAACACCACGGCCTGTCGCTGTCGGTCGGGCAGGCCGTTTAATGCCCGTTGCAGCGCCGCCGCGCGATCGGCTTCCTGCAGCCGTTCCGCAGCACCGGGCGTGTCATCGACGGGTTCCGCAATGGCGTCCAGCGGCGTGCCCCTGCGGCGGCGCAGACGGTCTGTCGCCAGATTGCGCACCACTTGAAAAAGCCATGTCGTTACTTTGGCCTCACCCTGACGCCAGTCGGGCGCCTGTTTCCAGAGCTTCAGCATCGCTTCCTGCGCCACGTCTTCGGCCTCGGCCCGATCCCCCAGCAACCGATAGGCCCAGGACAGGATGCGCGGCGTCAATCTTTTGGTCAGTTCACGCGCCGCGCCCGCATCGCCATTGCCATACATCACCAACAAAGCATCGTCTGATACGTCATTCAGGGCGTCGAGTGGCATGGTCATCCTGATCGGCGTAGCTCAATTAAACAGGCAGAGCAATCAGCCCCCCGCCACCGGTGGCAGGGGGCCGGGTTGACTTATTCGCCGCGCGGGCCGCGATGACCCTTGAAGCGCTTTTTCATCGCGTCGAACTCTTCTGCGGAAATGGCGCCGTCACCGTCTTCGTCAAGGCGGTCGAACATGCGGTCGGCGCGGTCGCCGCCCAGTTCTGCAAGGCTGATCGTGCCATCGCCGTTCTCGTCATTGCGCTCGATCATCCGCTCGGTGCGTTTGGCTGACTTGTCCGCAAACTCGGCGGCGCGTTCGGCCATCCGTGCCTCGGCATGCGCGGCCAGTTCCTCGGCAGTCAGTTGGCCGTCACCATCGGCATCGATCTCGGCAAAGCGGGCGGCCTTGCGCGCCTCGACATCGGCGGTGGTGATCAGGCCATCGCCATCAACGTCCAGATCTTCAAAGCTGATATTCTGCGGGCCAGGTCCGCGCCGTTCGCCAAAGCCGCGCGCTTCTGCGCTGGACATTGCTGAAACGGCGATACCACCGATCAGAAGGGCGCTGATGGCAGCGGCGGTAAGTTTGGAATATCCGGTCATGATTGTTCTCCTTGGGTACAGTTCAGTTTACGAGGTGAACACCGTTGCTCTCTCCGGGTGTTCAAAGACTGTTACGGGCAGTCCCGGAATTTCCGTCGCAAAAAAATTCATCCGATTGCGACACGCCGACGCAAGGCAGAATGTCATGGTGTGTGTGACGCGTTGATCACCTATCCCCTGCAAGATCAGATTCAGGGGATCACGGCCAATGTCGACGCAGGCACAGGCACACACGCATATTCATGAAGATGAACGCCCGATGCGGCGATCCGTGCTCAGGGGGTGGCGGCGCAAATGTCCGCGCTGCGGGGCCGGCCCGATGATGAACGGCTATCTCAAGGTGCGCGATCACTGCGCCGTCTGCGGACAAGAGTTGCATCATCATCGTGCAGATGACGGCCCGGCCTATCTGACCATCCTGATCGTCGGGCATATCATGGCGCCGCTGCTCTTGTGGTCCTTTGTCCGTTTCCGGCCTGACCCGCTGACTTTGGCGCTGGTTTTCGGCACTGGTGCTGTCGTGTTGTCGCTCTACCTCCTGCCCCGGCTCAAGGGCATGATCGTCGCCATCCAATGGGCCAAGGAAATGCACGGATTTGGCCCGGACGACGCCCCGGATTGGGAAAACTGACACTGTATTCGCCATTGCGTCGCCTGCCCGCCTGCGCCAGTCTTCGGGCATGAATGATATACCCGTCCGCGACGCCGCGACCGTCATCATCCTGCGCGACATCGGGGATGTCCCGCATATCCTGATGGGTCAGCGCGGCAAATCAGCCGCCTTCATGCCATCGAAATTCGTCTTTCCGGGCGGTGCCGTGGATGACGCCGACGGCGCGCTTGATCTGACCGGTGATCTTGATCCCGAGTGCCTGGCCCGCCTCAGGAAAGAGGCCGATTTCAGCCGCGCCCCCGCTCTGGTCACCGCCGCCATCCGCGAAGCCTGGGAAGAGACCGGCCTGCGTTTTGCCAGACCTCACGCATCCGATGATCCGGCCCTGAACATGGCACTCCCCGACTGGAATGGTTTTTCAGCCACCGGCACCCGCCCCTCGGCTACGGGTTTTACCTTTGTCTTTCGCGCCATCACGCCCCCGGGCCGGCCCCGGCGTTTCGATGCGCGTTTTTTCATGGTCAGCGCCGATCATATTCTGGGCGATCCGGATGATTTCAGCGCCGCCTCGGATGAACTTTCGCATCTGCAATGGGTGGCGATGCCCGAAATCCGGAAACTCGACCTTCCCTTCATCACCGAAGTCGTCCTGGCCGAGATCCGTGGCCTGATCGCAAACGGCAACCGCCCACAAAGCGTTCCGTTCTTCTATCACGGCGTCACCGCGTCCGAATTCCTGCGCCTGTAGCCGACCCAACCTATATCGCCAGGATCAGCAACAATATGCTGGCCACGATGATCAATGTGCCCAGCACCTCGCGCCATGTGCTTTTCTCGCGAAAGATGAAATACGAGGTCAGGAAGGTGAAAACCAGTTCGATCTGGCCCAGCGCCTTGACATAGGCCGCGCTTTGCAGGGCGAAGGCCACGAACCAGCCAAATGAGCCCATCATCGATGTCAGCCCCACGAGGCCCGACACCCGCCAGCTGGCCAGAACGCGCCCGATCTCGGCCCGGTTCACCATGAGGAGCCAGAGGCTCATCAAGATTGTCTGAAAGAGCGTCACCAGTGACAATGTCAGCCCGGCGCGCAGAAAGACGTCATCCGCCACCACCGAGAGCGTGGCCCCCCGATAGCCGATGGCCGACACCCCGAACAACAGACCCGAACCCAGACCATAGACCGAGGCCTTGTTGAATATCCGACCTGTCAGGGTCACCGTGCCCCCCGTCTTTGGCGGGTCCGACAACAGCAGAACCCCCAGAAAACCGACACCGATTGCAGCCAGCCCCAATGCGCTCGGCCCCTCCCCCAGCACCACGAAACCCAGCAGCGCCGTCAGCATGACCTCGGTCTTCTTCAGCGCGATGCCGACGGTAAAATTACGCTCGGAAAACAGCGCCACCACCAGCATCGTCGCCAGTATTTGCGCAATCCCCCCCGCGATGGCAAATCGCCAGAATTCGTCCGATATCTCTGGCAGGGCCACACCGCGCACCCGCATGTAGATCAGCAGAATTACGGCAATCACCGGTGCGGAGTAAAGAAACCGCGCAAAGGTCGCGCCGGTCGTGGTCAGACCCGTCGATTTCAGATGCTTCTGCAGCATGAAACGCAGGTTCTGCGAAAAGGCGGCAAATATGGTGACGGGGATCCACAACATGACCCCACCCTTGTCCCGGACTAGACGTCCTTTGTCGAGGCCCCGCCGGGCCAGAGCGGATGCGCAACCGGATCCTTGACGTGAAAGAAATGCCGCCGGAACACGTCGCGGTAGCTCGCGAAACGATAGCCGCCATTGCGCCCCAGATACCGGTCACGATTTGCCTGATAAAGCGCCCACAGGCGGTACCACGGCACACCCGGATGCATATGGTGAACCACGTGCAGATTGTTGTTCAGAAACAGAAATGACAGCCAGCCGCGATCCTCGATCACCACGGTGCGGCAGCGCGCGGCGTCATGGGCCCGATGCTCCAGATAGGTCCGGATCTTCAACAGCGACATCGCCCCATAGGCCCCCGCCGCATAGGCCCAAATCGGCATCTCGCCGACATTGATCAGCCACCACAGCACCGGCGCCATCGCCGGAATATGCAAAAGCCAGCCCCAGAGCACCCGCCACTGCCCCTGCAGAATGTGGCGGGCATCGCACATCATGAATATGATTTGCGCGATCAGCGGCCCGATCAGCATGCGGCCAAAAAGCGTGTTGTTGAAGGTCAGCACGACCTGCAGCAGGCGTGGCAGCCTCTCCCATATCGCCGGATCAAAGAAATTGGTCTCGGGATCGTCATAGGGATCGGTAAGGATTTCGTCGCGGTGATGGGCCAGATGCGTATCCCGAAACCGCAGATAGGGGATCAGCCATCCCAGCGCCGGCAACACCAGCAACCCGTTCAGCCATGCCGACCGGAACGGATGGCCGTGCAACGCCTCATGCTGCAGCGATGAATGCATCGCCAGCACCAGCGCCAGCGCGGGCACCGCCACGATCAGGCTGATTTTCGCCAGTAATGTCGTCACCAATGCCCAGACCGCATAGACCGCAAAAATCAGGAACAGCGTCCGCCATTCGGGCAGCATGACGTCACGCTTCGGATCATCACTGACGGGGGTGGTCTTCATATCATCGTCACTAGACCCAAATCAGGTGACGCGATATTTCGAAAATAGTGAACAAATTGCTCAGTCCGTGATATAAATCACATACGATGAAAAAAACAGACAAACGCGACCGCGCCCAGCGGTTCCGCCGCCGCCTTGCCCGCGCCATGGCCGACCAGGGCCTGTCGCAATCCGCCCTTGCCCGATCCGTCGGCGCCGACCGCTCGACCATTTCGCAGCTCCTCTCGGCCCAGGATGCCCGCCTGCCCAATGCCCAGATCATCGGCGAATGCGCCGCCACGCTTGGCATTTCCGCCGACTGGCTGCTGGGTCTCAGCGAACATCCCGAACCCGCGGCCGATATCCTCGCCAAAAGCCTCGCACTGACCCGCGCACCGCGGGCGCTGGTCGATGAACAAATCTTCACCTGGCACAAAGAAGCGCGCGGCTACAAGATCCGCCACGTTCCGGCGGGCCTCCCGGACATGCTGAAAACGCGCGACATGCTGCGCTGGGAATACGCACCCCATCTGGGCCGCACCACCGAACAGGCGATCGGTGCCTCCGAGGACCGGCTGACCTGGATGCGCGGTGCGCGTTCGGATTACGAAATCGCCCTGCCCGCCCACGAGATTGAAAGCTTCGCCTGCGCCGAGGGCTACTATTCCGGCCTGCCCCGCGCGATCCGATCGGATCAGATCGACTACCTCCTGAACCTGCACGAACAGCTTTATCCCTCGCTGCGCATCTATCTCTTTGATGCCCGCCGGCTCTACTCCGCGCCAATCACCATTTTCGGCCCGCTGCTGGCCGTGCTGTATCTGGGCCAGAATTACGTCGCCTTCCGCGATACCGAACGTATTCAGGCCTTTACCGAACATTTCGACGGCCTGATCCGCGAGGCCACGACCACCAGCCGCGATCTCAGACAACTTCTCCTGCGGCTGCGCACCCGGATCAGACAGACCTGATCCCGCCTCTCATTGTTCCGCATACACCTTGGGGGGAGCATCGGCCAAAGGCCGGTGCGCGGGGGGCAAAGCCCCCTTGTCCACAGCCCCGCCTAGACCTTCGGGTCGGGATTCTCGGTATGGCCATCCACCGCGATCACCTGGCCCGAAACCATACGGGCCGCGTCGGACGCCAGAAACACCGCCATATTCGCAATATCAGCAGCCTCGACAAACCGGCGCATCGAGGTACCGGCAGCATAGCCCTGATAGACCTGATCGCGCGTCATGCCCTTGACTTCGGCTTCGCGCGCCAGAACGCCTTCCATGCGTGCGCCTTCGACAGCACCGGGACAGATCGCATTGGCGCGCAGCCCGTGCGGTCCCAGTTCCATCGCCAGTGTTTTCATCAACCCGATAATCGCCCATTTCGCCGCCGCATAGGGTGCGCGGTTGGGATAGCCATAGATCCCCGCGGTCGAGGATGTCAGAATGATCGATCCCGCACCGGCGGCCTTCATGCCCGGTGCGGCATGCTTGGCCGTCAGGAATGCCCCTTCCAGATTGACACTGACACAGCGCCGCCAATCCGCCAGAGCCACATCCTCGACCGCCGCCGTTGGCCCGGCGATACCGGCATTGGCACAAACCGCATCCACCCCGCCCCATTCCGTGGCGATTTCGGCAAAAAGCCCGGCGATCGCATCCTCGTCCGTGACATCGGCGCGGGTTTTCTGCCAGTCTGCCGGCGCCTGCGCGAGCGCCGCATCATCAATATCCGTGACCCAGACCCGATAGCCCGCCGCGGCAAAGGCGTGGCCCATGGCCAGTCCGATCCCCGAGGCCCCGGCCGTGATCAGAACCCCCGCCATCAGCGCACGCCCACGGCCCGCCCGGCACCCTCGGGGCGCGGCAGGTCCGCATGTGCACCCGACAGCACGTCCAGCCGCGTCGCCACCTCCGGCAGGGGTTCCGCCGCGCGCCGCGTCTCCAGATTGACATGGATCAGCATATGCTCGCCCGTGGCCAGCAGCCGCTCACCGTCATACATTTCGTGAAAGAGGTGCAGTTTCTTGCCCGCCCCGGCCAGACAGGTCGTACGGCAATGCACCTCGGTTCCAGCGCGAACCTCGTCGATATGGCGGATATGGGTCTCGGCGGTGAAATAGCTGTTGCCTGCCGCGATATAGTCGGCGTCGCAACCGATCCAGGCCATCACCAGATCGGTCGCATCCCCGAACATCTGCAGATAGCGTGCCTCGTTCATATGGCCGTTATAATCGGTCCAGTCGAGCGGGATGGTCATATGCGCCGTGGTCAGCGGGCGGGCCACTGCAAGGTCGGGAATATCGGGGCGATGCGCCTCGTCCCAGGCGTTCAGTATGCGCCCCGCACCCCAGTCCCGCGCCTTCAGCCCGCGCAGGATGGTGACCAGATTGTCGTCGCGAATGCGCTCCAGCTCGCGGATCGAATAGGCGCCCGACTGCGCATCGGACTGATCGGCGATTTTGGCGACCAGTTCATCTGTCAGTTCGGGCACATCCATCAGCTTTGTCCATGGCCAGGCCAGCGCCGGACCGAACTGGGCGATGAAATGTTCCATCCCGGCTTCACCACCAGCCACGCGATAGGTCTCGAACAGCCCCATCTGTGCCCAGCGCAGGCCAAAGCCGAACCGGATGGCATCATCGATCTCTTCGGTGGTGGCAATCCCGTCCCGGATCAGCCACAAGGCCTCGCGCCAGACCGCTTCCAGGAACCGGTCGGCGATATGGGCGTCGATCTCCTTTTTCACATGAAGCGGGTAAAACCCGACCTCGCCAAGCAGCAGTTTAGCCCGTTCGATCAGCTCCGGCGCATTGGCGTCGGTGCCGACCAGTTCGATCAGCGGCAGCAGATAGACCGGGTTAAAGGGATGGGTCACCACGATCTGCCCCGGGCGGCTGGCACAGCCCTGCAATTCCGACGGTTTGAACCCGCTGGTCGAGGAACCGATGATCGCATCCGGATCGCAATGTTCCTGCAACGTCTGATAGACCTTGCGCTTCAGCTCCAGCCTTTCGGGCACGCTTTCCTGAATCCAGACGGCCCCGGCAACGGCATCGGACATGGTGTCGTGAAAACTCAGATTTCCCTCGGCCGGTACGGGCACATCGAATAGCCCCCGCATCGAGCGGCGGGCATTGTCCAGAACCTCACCGATCTTTCGCTCTGCCTCGGGGTCGGGATCAAAGATGCGCACATCCCAGCCCATCAACAGGAAACGCGCAGCCCAGCCGCCCCCGATCACGCCCCCGCCAATGATGGCCGCTGTCTGTTTCATGTGCCGATCCTCTCTTGTCCGCTGCAGCGGATATTGCCGCCTATTGCGGGCTTTGTTTTGCGCTGCCGGTGCTAGCCTTTTGGCGCGCGTTTGGTCAGGCCCAGCTTTTTGCGCACCTCTTCGGGTCCGATGACACGGGCGCCCATATTCTCGATGATGGTGACCGCGCGTTCGACCAGCTGTTCGTTCCGCGCCAGAACACCCCGGTCCAGCATCAGATTATCCTCGAGCCCCACGCGCACATTCCCCCCGGCCAGCACCGCCGCAGCGACATAGGCCATCTGGTTGCGCCCAAGGCCAAAGGCCGAAAAGGTCCAGTCATCGGGCACGTTATTGACCATCGCCATGAACGTGTTCAGATCATCCGGTGCCCCCCACGGCACGCCCATGCACAGCTGAACCAGCGCCGGGGCATCCAGATACCCGTCCTGCACCAGTTGTTTCGCATACCAGAGGTGACCGGTATCAAATGCCTCGATCTCGGGTTTGACGCCCAGATCGGTCATCATCCTGCCCATGGCCTGCAACGTACCGGGCGTGTTGGTCATCACGTAATCGGCTTCGGCGAAATTCATCGTCCCGCAATCCAGCGTACAGATCTCGGGCAGGCATTCGGCAACATGCGCCACCCGCGCGCTGGCGCCGATCATGTCCGTACCCTCGGCAGTGGGCAGCGGGTTTTCGACCCCGCCGAACACCATGTCGCCGCCCATGCCCGCCGTCAGGTTCAACACCACGTCAACATCGGCGGCGCGGATACGGTCAGTCACCTCGCGGTACAGATCCAGCCGCCGTGACGGTGCGCCGGTTTCAGGATCGCGGACATGGCAATGGGCCACGGCCGCACCCGCGCGGGCGGCGGCGATGGCGCTATCGGCAATCTCTTTCGGTGATCGGGGCACATGCGGGCTCCGGTCCTGGGTGCTCCCGGATCCGGTGATCGCGCAGGTGATAAACACCTCTCGGTTCATGGTCAGCGGCATCGGTCATTCCTCGTTTGCAATTCCACCCGAAGGAACGGCGATTCCGCTGCCTTGGCAAGCCCCATTGCATGACCGGGTGCCGCCGGGCACCCGATTTTTCAGCATGCAACAGTTGATCTAATCGGTCGTGCCAGTTCGCGCTTATGCGTTCAGCGCAATATCCATCAGCGTTTTGATCTGCTTGCGCGAGGTGCCCGCAACCAGACGGCCCAGCTCTTCCTCACCTTTCAGCACCACAAGCGTCGATCGGCGCGGGATGTTCCGGTCAACCGTGACCGGCGCGCGGCGATAGGTATCCCAGTCGACGGTGACAAAGGTGATCTTGGCGTCATAGTCGGGGTTTTCGGCGCGCAGCGCGTTGATGACGCGTTCCTGTGCGGCGCAGGTCGAACACCAGACCGCCTTGAAATCCAGAAATATCGTCTCGCCCGCTGCCAGCCGTTTCTTGACCAGACCGGGCGTATATTCCAGCGCCGCCGATGCCACCGATGGCAATACCGCCGCCGCCGTTCCGGCAATCAGAAAGTCACGTCGTTTCATCTGAAGTCTCCTTGTGAAAGCTCAAAGCGCCACGGACAGGTCAATCATCCATTGCGGCATGTTTTCGATGGCCCAGAATTCGAGCATTTTCTGAACCTCGAAGAGGATACCCAGCCCGACGGCCACAAAGACGGCCCCCATGACCGGGCGCGAGGATTGGGCAAGCCGGCGCATCAGCGCCTGGCGTTTCATGATGGCCGAACGGGCGCCATAGGCCAGCGCAAGGATGATGGACGACACCCCAAGCGCAAAAAACACCATGATCAAACCAGCCCAGGCAAGGCTCTGCCCCTGGCTGGCCAGGGCAATTGCGCCGCCCAGCGTCGGGCCGATGCAGGGGCTCCAGACGGCGCCCATCAGCACCCCACCCATGAACTGCCCGCGCAAATCCTGCTGCTCCAGCCCGTCGATCCCGGCATCTGCGCGCATCGCCAGGCCATTCGTGGCGCGGGCAAAGACACCACCAAATTGGGGGATCAACAGCGTCAGCCCGAACAGGATCATCAGCACTGCCGCGCCCTGATTGACCACCTCTTCCGAGAGGCCAATCCCATAGCCAATGGTCGAGATGAACAAACCCAGCACCACGAAGGAAACACTCATCCCCGCCGCGAGCGCCAGAGGCCCCAGCCGGTTATTCTGCACCGACGCGGCCAGCACGATCGGCAAAATGGGCAGCACGCAAGGATTGATCAGCGTCAGCAATCCGGCGCCATAGGCAAAAACAAGTTCCATCAATCGCCCTTGGTTAAACAGCGCCGAACATACGCAAACAGCCCGCAATGTCATTTCAAAGGCGCGTGAGGTTTGCGTCAGCGGGCGCGCTGACGCGATGTCTGAACCAGAAAAATGCCCAGCGTGATCACGACCACACCCAGAACATCAGCCCAGCCCATGCGCTCACCCAACAAGAGCGCTGCAACAGCCACACCGAAAAACGGCGTCAGAAAATGATATGTCGCGCCCCGTGTCGCGCCAATGCGCTGTACCAGACGAAACCACACCCATGTCGCCGCAAGGCCGGGGATCAGCACCGTGTACCAGAATGCCGCGATCAGCGCGCCTGACCACTCCACGCGCCATGTCTCGAAGATCAGCGCAAAGGGGATCAGCGCCGCCATGCCGACCAGCATCTGCAAACCGACGATCATCAGCACATCCTTGCCCGCATTGGCCGTTTTCATCGCCATCGTCGCCACCGAGAGTGCGATCACCCCCAACACGCAAAGCCCGACCGCCATCCCGATATCCGCGCCTTCCATCCGCGTGAGCGTGATCACACTCACCCCCAGAAATCCGAGGAAAAGGCCGATAGTACCCGTCGCGGTCAGGCGCTCGCCCAACAATGCCCAACTGGCCCCGGCCACGATCAGCGGCATGGTTGTTGCGATAATCGCCGCGAGTGAGGCTTCGACCCATTGCATGGCGACAAAGTTCAGCCCCAGATACATCGCGTTCTGGCAGATCCCGAACACCACGACGGCCTTCCACTGGCGCGGCGTGAGCGTCCATGACTGCCCGATCAGCCGCGCAACCCCCACCGCCACAAGACCCGAAATCAGAAACCGCAGCGACAGCGCATAAAGCGGCGGCGCCGCCGTCACGATGATACGCGCCGAGGAAAACGCCGATGCCCACATGAAGGCAAAGGCCAGGCCCATCCCGATTGCCCTGAAATCCATCGCTACCTCATCAAAAAAGGCCGCCCGCAGACGACCTTTTCCGTGTTCGTTGTTGCGGCTATCAGCCGTTCACGCTGTCTTTCAGCGCCTTGGCGATCGTCATCTTGACGACACGGTCCGCGTCTTTCTTGATTTGCTCGCCGGTGGCCGGATTGCGCACCATACGCTCGGGGCGCTCGCGGCAGTAAATCTTGCCCACGCCGGGCAGCGTCACGGCACCGCCATTGGAAACTTCGGTCGTGATCACGGATACCAGCGCATCCAGCGAAGCACCCGCCGATTTCTTGTCCGTGCCTGCTGCTTCTGCCAGTGCTGCGACCAGCTGCGTTTTTGTCATTGGCTTCGCCATCGAATACTCTCTCCTCTTTCGTGCCGCCCTATATGCGTACATTGGTGCACAATTAACTGTAAAAAAACGCGGCGCACAATAAATTACGTCGCCCTAAGGCATAAAAATATGGGAATTCGGCAAAAAACGACCTCAGAGGAAGGCCGTTTCGTTAAATGATCTCAATTTCCGGGAATGTATGCGCTCCAACGGCATTTCCGAAAGCCGCTCCATCGCGTTGATGCCGATTTTCAGATGGGACTGGACCTGGGTATTGTAGAATGCCGTCGCCATGCCCGGCAGCTTCAGCTCACCATGCAGTGGCTTGTCGGACACGCATAAAAGCGTGCCATAAGGCACGCGAAACCGGTATCCGTTGGCCGCGATGGTCGCACTTTCCATATCCAGCGCAATCGCGCGGGACTGGCTCAGCCTCTGGACGGGGCCGGAATGGTCACGCAACTCCCAGTTACGGTTGTCAATCGTCGCAACCGTGCCGGTACGCATGATCCGCTTCAGCTCGTACCCCTCCAGCTGCGTGATCTCGGCAACCGCTTCTTCCAGGGCGATCTGTATTTCGGCCAGTGCCGGGATCGGCACCCAGACCGGCAGATCGTCGTCCAGAACGTGATCCTCGCGCAGATAGGCATGCGCCAGCACATAATCACCCAGGCTCTGGCTGTTTCTGAGCCCGGCGCAGTGGCCCACCATCAGCCATGCATGCGGGCGCAGAACCGCAATGTGATCCGTCGCCGTCTTGGCATTTGACGGACCGACGCCGATATTGACCAGCGTGATACCACTGCCATTGGGTTTCTTCAGGTGATAGGCCGGCATCTGCGGCAGCTTCAGCGGTGCGGCCAGTTCCCCGTCAGCGGTCGTGATCTCGGTATTACCGGTTGCCACGAATGACGTGTAGCCGCTGTCGCCGCTGGCCAGCATCGTACGGGCATAGGCCTCGAACTCGTCCACATAGAACTGATAGTTGGTAAACAGGATGTGGTTCTGGAAATGCTCGGGATCGGTGGCGGTGTAATGCGAAAGGCGCGCCAGCGAATAGTCGATCCGCTGCGCGGTAAACGGGGCCAGATGCCCCGACCCGTCCGGGTTTTTCTGACTTGTGCCGTTGACGATATCATCATCCGTCGTGGTCAGATCGGGCACGTCGAAAACATCCCTCAGCGCAAAGGACAGTGCCTTGCCCTGATCAATGGTCAGACGTGGTGTGCGCTGGGTCGCGAAATGCACCGGCATCGGGGTTTGCGACGGTCCGATCAGAATATCGACACCATGGTTCTGAATGAGCAGGTCGATCTGCTGGGTCAGGTAATCGCGAAAGAGATCGGGCCGCGTGACCGTCGTGGAATAGGTGCCCGGTTCGGTCGTGTGACCAAATGAAAGCCGCGTATCGATCTGTGCATAGCTTGTTGTGGTGATCCGTATTTCGGGATAGAACGCGCGGCAGCGCGCGCCCGGCACCTCACCCAGAAGGGTGCTTTGAAACCGCTCGGTCAGAAAGGACGCGGCGCTGTCATAGAGGGTTTGCAGATAGGCGACCGCCTCTCCTGCATCGCGAAATCGCCGCATGCCGTCGGTCTGTGGCGTATCGATCATATCGCTCAGGTCAATTTTCAAGATGATGTACCTTCGAATAATTCGTTCAGTTCAAATTTGGTGACATCCACAAGGCCCATATCGGAAATACGCAGCTCCGGGATGACCACCAGCGCCAGCAAAGAATGCTGCATGAAGGCGTTGTTCAGATCACAGCCCGCATCCACCATGGCCTTGCCCAGCGCGTCCGCGGATGCCGCAACCTCGGCAGCGGGTGCATCCGACATCAGGCCGGCAATCGGCAGGCGCACCAGCGCCTGTTCCCGACTATCCGCAAAAAATACCGCGCCGCCGCCAACCTCGCCCAGGCGGCGGGCAGCAAGGGCCATGTTTTCGGGATCGGTGCCCACGACAATCATGTGATGGCTGTCATGCGCCACGGTCGAGGCCAGCGCGACCTTGCCGCGATAGCCAAAACCGGAAACGAAACCGTTGACGACCTCTCCGGTCGCCCGGTGACGTTCGACCAGCGCGATCTGGCAGATGTCCCGGTCGGGATCCGACCGGACAGCGCCATCCTCGACCGCCATCTCGAAGCTCAGCGCCTTGGTCGGTGCCTGATTTTCGACAACCCCGATCACGCGCGCCCGCACCGCGTTAGCACCTTCGGGTGCCGCGACACGGAAATCCCCGGCCTCCAGCACCTTGCCCAGCCGCACCGATTGGCGGCTATGGTCCGGCCAGTCGAGATGCGGACATTCCACACGCAATTCACCCTCTTGGGCGACCGTGCGACCACGTGCGATCACGTGGTGGATGGGCAGCGTTGTCAGATCGGAGGTCAGGATCACATCCGCGCGCCTGCCCGGCGCTATTGAACCCAACTCACGCTCCAGCCCGAAATGCGTTGCGGTGTTGATCGTCGCCATCTGCAGTGCCACCAGCGGGTCACAGCCGCAGGCGATGGCGTGGCGCAAAACCCGGTTCATATGCCCGTCACCAACCAGCGTGCCGGAATGGCAATCATCGGTGCACAGGACAAAGTTGCGCGGGTCCAGACCCCGTTCGGTGATGGCCGTGATCTGCGCCTCGACATCGTACCAGGCGCTGCCCAGCCGCAGCATCGACCGCATGCCCTGACGCACGCGCGCAACCGCATCCGCCTCGCATGTGCCTTCGTGATCATCGGCGGGTCCGCCCGCGACATAGGCGGCGAATGCCGGGCCCAGATCGGGCGAGGCATAGTGCCCGCCCACGACCTTGCCCGCCATCTGCGTCGCCGCGATTTCGGCCAGCATCATGGCATCACCCGCAACGACGCCGGGAAAATTCATCATCTCGCCCAGCCCGATGATGCCGGGCCATGTCATCGCCTCGGCCACGTCATCCGGTGTGATCTCATAGCCCGTCGTCTCCAGCCCCGGGGCCGAGGGGGCACAGGATGGCATCTGCGTATAGATATTGACGGGCTGCATCAGCGCCTCGTCATGCATCAGCCGCACACCTTCCAGCCCCATCACGTTGGCAATCTCATGCGGATCGACAAACATCGTCGTGGTGCCATGCGGAATAACCGCCGCAGCAAATTCCGCCGGGATCAACTGGCCGGATTCGATATGCATATGCCCGTCGCAGAGGCCGGGTATGGCATACATGCCCTCGGCATCGATGATCCGGGTCTCAGGCCCGATGCAATGTGCACCGTCAAATCCGCAATAGGCAAACCGGCCATGGCGAATGGCGATATCCGCGCCATCCAGCACCTCGCGGCTGTGGACATTCACCCAGCGGGCATTCCTGATCACCGTATCAGCAGCCTGCCGTCCGGCAGCGGTCGCGATCAGATCGGGGGCCGTTTCGGCCCAGCTTGGAAAAGGTTTCGTCGTCATAGCCAAATTTGCCACGCGCCGAACCCGGGTTCAAGAGAGCCGATATGCGATTTTTCCAGACAGGTGTTTCACGCGATTGCTGACAGTGCGTTGCGACCGCGCCTAGGCACCGGCGCGCGTCTGGTCCGTTACGGCGGTAAAAGCGGCCTGCCGGTGCTCCCATTGCAGCCAGTCGGTAAAAAGCTTGGTCGCGGGTAACTGATCTGCCCGCGACCCGGTAATCAGGTAATACCCCTCTCCCATCGGGAAACGCTGCGCAAATGGCACGGCCAGCCGCCCGTCCGCGATGCGCCCCCGCGCCACGGTGTCATGCGCCATCGCCACACCGGCCCCGGCCTCGGCCAGTTCCAGCGTGACCGTATAGGTCGTGGCATAGGTCACGCGCGGATTGGGCCAGTTCAGCCCGGCTTCTTCCGCCCAGCTTGCCCAGTTGCTGTACATGTTGGCGCAGTCGAACAGAGGGACTTCGGTCAGCGTTTCCAGCGTGACATCATAATCCGGTGCCGCAACGGGATAGTAGCGGTCCTCGGTCAGGCGAATGGCCTTGTGCCCGCCCGGCGGGCTCAGCGCGAAACGTATCTCGACATCAGGTTCCTCTCTCAGGTCGCGCGGCTCCCAGATATCGGTGACAAAATTCAGCGCGACATCGGGGTGACGTTCGTAAAACCGCTTGAGACGCGGGGCCAGAAAAAACACCGCATAGGACAGATTCGACTGTACCTGCACCACATTTGCATGACCCCCGATGATCGAGCGCGTGCCCCGCGTCAGCGTGCGAAACGCCTCGCGCACCACCGGCAGATAGGTCATGCCGGTTTCCGTCAGCTCCAGCGCCTTGGGCCGGCGATGAAAAAGCGGCCTGCCCAGATGCGCCTCCAGCGATTTTATCTGTTGTGAAACAGCGCTTTGGGTCATGTTCATTTCACCAGCCGCACCGGTGAATGACAGATGCCGTGCCGCCGCCTCGAAGGCGCGCAGCCAGTTCAGGGGCGGCAGAGAAGGTTTCATCGCATTATTCATCCATAAGTCAGACTTATACCATGTCTGCGAATTTTTCGTTGGTAAAGCCCAAATGGCACAGGCAGTTTGACCCCAGAAAAGGAGCCCGCGATGTCTGTCACCAACCTGCGCCCGAATATGGATCACTGGTCCGAACGTGTCGATCTGGCCGCCGCCTTTCGCTGGACGGCGCGGCTGGGCTTACACGAGGCCGTGGCCAACCATTTCTCGCTCGCGATCAACGAGGATGGCACCCGGTTTCTGATGAACCCCAACCAGATGCATTTCTCGCGCATCCGGGCCTCGGACCTGCTGGTGATCGATGCCAACGACCCTGACACGCTGGACGGGCCCGATGCCCCTGACCCGACGGCGTGGGGCCTGCATGGCGGGCTGCACCGGCATTGTCCGCACGCGCGCTGCGCAATGCATGTTCATTCCATCCACGCCACGGTTCTGGCCTGTCTGGCCGACAGCACGTTGCCGCCGATCGATCAGAACTGTGCCATTTTCTTCAACCGCTACGTCGTCGATGAAAATTATGGCGGCCTCGCATTCGAGGAAGAGGGCGAGCGCTGTGCCCAACTGTTCGACGATCCGAAAAAGAAGGTCATGATCATGGGCAATCACGGTGTCATGATCATCGGCGACACGGTGGCGGAAACCTTCAACCGGCTCTATTATTTCGAACGCGCCGCTGAAACCTATATCCGCGCCCTTCAGACCGGTCAGAAACTGCGCGTTCTGTCGGATGAAATCGCCGAGAAGACCGCCCGCGAGATCGAGCAATACCCTGAACAGGACGTGCGCCACCTGGCCGAACTCAAGGCGATTCTGGACAAGGAAGGTTCCGACTATGCGCAATAATGCCTCAGCCGGGCATGATTGACTGAGAATGCGACAGGCGTAAGATCATGCACCAGAGAGAGAACCAAGATATTGGGTCATGGCACCGGGAAACCGGTGCTACGTCGGCCCGTTTGCTCGGAAGGGGGCCTGATCATGAACTTTCTCGATATCCGCATTCAGGAACTGATGGACGAAACCGACGCGCATTTGTTGCGCTCGTCCCAGCCGCATGGCTGGCTCGGGCTGATTCGCAGCCTGCGTCAGGGGCGTCTGGCATGGATGTTCTGGGTGGTCTGGCTGGCACAGCTGGCGCTGTTTGTGATCGGCATCTGGGCAGCGGTGCAGTTCTTTCAGGCCACCGAGGTTCTGAGCGCCGTCAAATATGGCATTTCCGCCGCAACGCTCTTGCTGGTGGCACTTCAGATCAAGCTCAGCATCGCGCCGCATATGCAGACCGAACGTCTTTTGCGGGAACTCAAGCGGGTCGAAATCCTGATTCTGGCGCAAAACCACAAGCGCTGAGCTGCCGCGCAGGGTCAGGCGTCAGCAACCACGTGATTGCCCGTTCGCAGGGGTCTTGCTGATGGCGAATGATGTCAGGCAGGACGCCGAGGCCGGGCGCTGGAACTATCGTCCTGAGATACCGCTCAGCGATCCTTCGGTATTTTCATGGCCGCCCGATCCGCGGTTTCTGGCCCGCTGGATTGCCCAAAACTGGCTGAGCCTGTCGGAACGTGTGATGATGGTGATCGTGGCCGTCATCGCCTGGGCGCTGTTTTATCCCGGGCTGGATCAGGCCCAGAACCTCGCGCCCGGCTGGATATTGCGCACCTGGCTTGTCAATGTCGGGCTGATGCTGGTCGTGGCGGGCGGGCTGCACTGGTATTTCTGGGGGGCAAAACGTCAGGGCAAGGCGCTGAAATTCGATCACCGCGACCAGACGCGCGACAATGGCCAGTTCTTGTTTCGCGATCAGGTCAGGGATAACATGTTCTGGTCCCTGACCTCGGGCGTCGGGCAGCTGACGGCGTTTCAGGTGATCATCATGTGGGCCATGGCCAATGGCTATGCACCCGTAATCACGCTCTCGGACGCCCCTGTCTGGTTCATCCTGTGGCTGGTCCTGCTGCCGATCTGGTCGGCCTTTCATTTCTATTGGGTGCACCGGCTCCTGCATGTGCCGTTTTTCTACAAGCGCTTTCACGCGCTGCATCACCGCAATATCAATATCGGCCCGTGGTCGGGCTTTGCCATGCATCCGGGCGAGCATGTGCTCTATCTGTCGAGTCTGCTGATCCACCTGATCGTTGCCAGCCACCCGATTCACCTGATCTTTCACGTCATCTATCAGGGGCCGGGCGCGGCGATGACCCATACAGGCTATGAAAACCTGCTGATCCGAGACAAACGGCGCCTCGCGCTGGGCACCTTTTACCACCAGCTTCATCACCGCTATTTCGAATGCAACTACGGCAATCAGGAAATGCCATGGGACCGCTGGTTCGGCACGTTTCACGACGGGTCGGAAGCCGCCACCAGCCGGACCCGTGCCCGCAAAAAGCAGATGTACACATGAGCAATCGCACCGAATGGAACCACCGCTATGATGGCCCGATCACGGTCAATCCGCTCTGGACCTGGCCGGTGCGTCCCATGGCGGTATTGCGCTGGTACTGGGACAGCTGGTTCTTCTTCTCTGTCAGCCTAGCCATCGTCGGTCTGGCATGGGCCGCTTACGCGGTAACGAGCCCAACACTGGTATCCGCCGCCGAACCAGGCACATGGATGGTGATCATCCTGCTGCGCAACTGGGTGCTGGCCGGGACCCTCGCGGGGGGGCTGCATCTCTATTTTCATCGCTTCCGGCTGCAGGGCGACGATCTGAAATTCGATCCCCGGCCCTATCCGCGCAGGGGCCGGATGTTTTCCTTTCAGTCACAGGTTGCCGATAACGCCTTCTGGACGCTGGCTTCGGGCGTCCCGATCTGGAGCGCGTTTGAGATCCTGATCTGGTGGTCCATGGCCAACGGCTATGCCCCCACCACCACATGGGCCGCCAGCCCGGTCTGGTTCGTGCTTGTCTTTTTCCTGATCCCGATCTGGGAGAGTTTTTATTTCTACTGGATTCACCGGCTTTTGCACACGAACCTCTTTTACCGGTTCCATGCACTCCATCACCGCAACACCGATATCGGCCCGTGGTCCGGCCTATCGATGCACCCGGTCGAGCATCTGTTCTATTTCGGCACGGCGCTGATCCATTTCGTTGTACCGACCCATCCGGTCCATCTGATTGCGCATCTGATGTTTTACGGCCTTTACGCCATCACCACCCATACCGGTTTCGAAGGTCTCAAGATATTCAACCGCAAGCGCGTCCATCTGGGCAATTTCCATCACCAGATTCATCACCGCTATTTCGAGGTGAATTACGGCACGCTCGAAGTGCCTTGGGACAAGCTCTTCGGGTCGTTCCATGACGGCACGGACGAGGGCAAGAAACGCATGCAGCAGCGCCTGCGAGACAGAAAGAGAACCTGAATGCAGTACGGCCTGACCGACGAGCAGGAGATGATCGCAGAAACAGTGCGGTCATTTGTCGAAAACGAAATCTACCCGCATGAGGAACTGGTCGAACGCACAGGCGAGGTGCCCGTCGAGATCGCGGAACAGATCAAGCAAAAAACGCTGGAACTGGGGTTTTACGCCTGCAACTTTCCCGAAAGCGTCGGCGGCGCGGGCCTCAACCATATCGAGTTCGCGCTTGTCGAACGCGAGCTTGGGCGCGGCTCCATGGCGCTCAACCACTTTTTTGGTCGGCCTCAGAACATCCTGATGGCTTGTGAGGGCGATCAGATCGAACGCTACCTGATGCCCGCTGTCCGGGGCGAACGCATGGACGCGCTGGCCATGACCGAACCGGGGGCGGGTTCGGATGTCAGGGGCATGAAATGCACCGCCCGGCGCGATGGTGGCGACTGGGTCGTCAACGGGACCAAGCATTTCATCTCGGGTGCCGATCATGCCGATTTCATCATCGTCTTCATTGCCACCGGCGAAGATGACACGCCCAAGGGCCCCAAGAAACGCATCACCGCCTTTCTGGTTGATCGCGGCACACCCGGATTTACCATCCGCGACGGCTATAAATCCGTCAGCCACCGGGGCTACAAGAACCTGATCCTCGAATTCGACGATTGCCGCCTGCCGGACGCGCAGGTGCTGGGAGAGGTCGATGGCGGTTTCGACGTGATGAACACCTGGCTTTATGCCACGCGTATCACGGTTGCGGCCATGTCCGTGGGCCGGGCGCGACGTGTGTTCGACTATGCGCTGAACTATGCGGCCGAACGCGAACAATTCGGCCAGAAAATCGGAGAATTTCAGGGTGTGAGTTTCCAGATTGCCGACATGATCACCGAGATTGACGCAGCCGATCTGCTGACCCTGGCAGCCGCTGACCGGCTGGACAAGGGATTGCCCGCGAACCGGGAAATCGCCTCGGCCAAGCTCTATGCCTCCGAGATGCTGGCGCGGGTAACCGATACGGCGATCCAGATCCATGGCGGCATGGGGCTGATGGATGATTATCCGCTGGAACGTTTCTGGCGCGACGCGCGGGTTGAACGTATCTGGGACGGTACCTCGGAAATCCAGCGCCATATCATCAGCCGCGACCTTCTCAGGCCGCTGGGCGCCTGAACGGACAGATTTCCATGAAACGTGATCTGTCGCGCCTGCTGCAGCCCCGCTCCGTCGCCGTGGCCGGGGGCGGCGCATGGTGTCGCGCGGTCATCCAGCAACTCAAAAAGATCGGCTTTGACGGCACCATCCACGCCCTGCATCCCCGCGAAACCCGGATCGAGGGCGTACCCGCCGTGCCCACGCCCGGCGATCTGCCGTTGGTGCCTGACGCGGTCTTTCTGGGGGTCAACCGACACGCGACCATCGATCTGGTTGGGGCGCTGGCCCGAATGGGCGCAGGCGGCGCGGTCTGTTTTGCCTCGGGTTTCGCCGAGGCCGCAGCCGAGGATGATCAGGCCGGGTCGCTCCAGACCGAACTGCTGGCCGTGGCCGGTGACATGCCCGTTCTGGGGCCGAACTGCTATGGCTTTGTCAACGCGCTGGACAGTGCCTGCCTCTGGCCCGATCAGCATGGCCTTACACCGGTTGACCGGGGCGTCGCGATCCTGACCCAGTCGTCGAACATGGCGATAAACCTGTCGATGCAGAACCGGGCACTGCCGGTTGCCTATCTGATCGCCTGCGGTAACCAGGCCCAGATGACACAAGCCGCCATCGCCAATGCGCTTCTGGACGATCCGCGTGTCACCGCGATTGGCCTGCATATCGAAGGCATGGGTGATCTGACCGAATGGCAGGAATTCGCCCGCCGCGCCGCCCGGCGAAATATCCCCGTCATCGCTATCAAGGTCGGCACATCCGAACAGGCACAACAAGCCACGATTTCGCACACCGCCTCCCTCGCCGGGAGTGCCGCCGGCGCCGATGCTCTCTTGCGGCGCTTTGGCTTTGGTCAGGCGCACACGCTGCCGGTCTTCCTGGAAACGCTGAAGCTTTTGCACATGTTCGGCCCAATGCCCCATGGCCGGATATCTTCGATCAGTTGCTCAGGTGGCGAGGCCTCTCTGATCGCCGATACCGCCACCGGCACGGGTGTTACCTTTCCACCGCTCAACACGCGCCAGCACGATGCCCTCAGACAGGCGCTTGGCCCGATGGTGGCGCTGGCCAACCCGCTGGATTATCACACCTATATCTGGCGCGATACCGCCGCGATGACCCGCGCCTGGTCAGCCATGATCGACCCTGACATCGCGCTGACGCTGACCATTGTCGATTATCCGGACGCCCGGCGCGCCGATCCCGCCGACTGGGCCTGCGCCACGGATGCCGCGATTGCCGCCCATCAACAGACTGGCGGACGCGTGGCGCTGGTGGCAACCCTGCCCGAATTGCTGCCCGAACCCATCGCCGCCAAACTGATGGCGGGTGGGGTGCTGCCGCTCCTTGGTCTGCATGAGGCGATCGCCGCCATCGATATCGCCGCCCATCTGGGCGTATCTGATGATCTTACGCTTGACCTCTTTCTGCCGGCTGCCTGTGACGCGGATATCACGCTGGCCGAGGATGAGGCCAAGCAGGACCTCGCCGCGCACGGCCTTGCCGTTCCCCGGTCCCAACGACTGACTGCCGGACAGGAACCGCCCGCTGACCTGACCTACCCGGTCGTGGTCAAGGGAATGGGTTTCGCCCACAAGACCGAGGCCGGTGCCGTGACGCTGAACCTGCAAACGCCGGGCGAGGCGGCGGCGGCCATGGCGGCGATACCCGCCGATCAGTTCCTGATCGAAGAGATGGTCACCACGCCTGTTACCGAACTCCTGATCGGGGTGGTCCGCGACCCGGCGCATGGCTATCTGCTGACGCTGGCCGCCGGTGGTGTCCTGACCGAGGTCCTGCGCGACCGCGTCACACTCTGCCTGCCCGCATCGGACGGTGAACTGCGTGCAGCGCTGGGCAGGCTCAGGATCGCACCGATCCTGACAGGCTATCGCGGCAGGCCCGGCGCGGATCATGCCGCGATCCTTGCCGCCATCCGCGCCGTGCAGGACTATGTGGTTGCTGCGGACGGCAAAATTGCCGAAGTTGAAATCAACCCGCTGATCTGCACCGCCGGTTCAGCCATCGCCGCCGATGCGCTGATCCGCCGACAACGCTGAAACCCGATAACAGAAAGTGCCGCCATGACCTCGCCAAGCCCCGTCAAGACCCGCCGCGAAGGCGCGATACTCGAGGTGACGCTGGACCGGCCCAAGGCCAATGCCATCGACCTGAAAACCAGCATCGTCATGGGCGATATCTTTGCCGGGTTTCGCGACGATCCCGACCTGCGCGTCGCCATCATCACCGGTGGCGGGGACAAGTTCTTTTGCCCCGGCTGGGACCTTAAGGCTGCCGCCGACGGTGACGCGGTCGATGGTGATTACGGCGTCGGCGGATTTGGCGGGCTGCAGGAACTGCGCGACATGAACAAACCCGTCATCGCGGCGGTCAACGGCATCTGCTGTGGTGGCGGGCTGGAACTTGCGCTTTCGGCCGATATCATTCTGGCCGCGGATCACGCCCAGTTCGCCCTGCCCGAGATTCGTTCAGGCACTGTGGCGGATGCGGCCTCGGTCAAACTGCCGAAGCGTATTCCCTATCACATCGCGATGGAGCTTTTGCTGACCGGGCGCTGGTTCACCCCTGACGAGGCGCTGGGCTGGGGCATCGTCAACCATGTCTATCCGGGCGCAGAACTGATGGATCAGGCACGCGATCTTGCCCGGCTCCTCGCGTCTGGTCCACCGCTTGTCTACGCGGCCATCAAGGAAATCGTGCGCGATGCCGAGGATTCGAAATTTCAGGATGCCATGAACCGGATCACCAAACGTCAGCTGCGTTCGGTCGATACGCTTTATGCCTCCGAAGATCAGCTTGAAGGCGCCCGCGCCTTTGCCGAAAAACGCGATCCGGTCTGGAAAGGCAGATGATCACCACACCCGGCGGCAGCGCGCCATCCGCGCTTTGTTTCGGCACGATGCAGTTCGGCGATGGCGCCGATGAGGCCGCATCGCGCGACATGTATGCGGCCTGCCGCGAAAGCGGGGTAAATTTCTTTGATACCGCCTATGTCTATGCTGATGGTCTTTCCGAGGAATATCTGGGCCGGTTCGCCCGTGCCGAGCGCGACGACCTGATCATCGCCTCCAAGGTGGCCTATGCCGACACGGCCAGCCCGCGCGACATCCGCGCCCAGTTCGACATTTCGCGAACGCGGCTGGGGATGGACATGATCGACATCCTCTATCTGCACCGTTTCGATCCCGAGACGCCGCTTGAACACAGTATCGAGGCCATGGCCGAACTGCGCAACAGCGGCCGGATACGGTATGTGGGCGTATCGAACTATGCGGCCTGGCAGGTGATGAAGGCCCGCCATGTCGCGCAACGCTTCGATCTGGAGATTTCCATTGTCCAGCCGATGTATTCGCTCGTCAAACGTCAGGCCGAAGTCGAAATCCTGCCGATGAGCCTGTCAGAGGGCATGGCCGTGGCACCATATTCACCGCTTGGCGGCGGTCTGCTGACCGGGAAATACGCACGGGGCGGAACGGGTCGTCTGTCCGGCAACAAGCGCTACGCGACGCGATACGGTGTTGACTGGATGCACCGGGCAGCAGCGGGCCTTGCCGATCTGGCTGATGAGCTTGCCACCCCGGCGGCCACGCTGGCGGTGGCCTGGGTTGCCGCCAACCCCGCGATCACCGCGCCCATCATCTCGGCCCGTTCGGTTCAGCAACTCGTGCCATCGCTGGCGGCTGCCGATCTCACGCTGACCGATCAGATCAGGGCACGTATTGATGCGCTTTCGCGCCGCCCCGCCCCCGCCACTGACCGGCTGGAGGAGGCATGATCGATTTCCTGATCATCGGTGGCGGCATCGCGGGCATTTCCGCCGCCGCGCGGCTTTCTGCGCTGGGTGAGGTTCTGGTGCTCGAGCAGGAGGACGCGCTTGGGTTTCACGCATCCGGTCGCTCGGCCGCGATGTTTCTGGAAAACTACGGCAATGATGTGGTCTGCGCGCTGAACGTTGCCAGCCACGGCCACCACATTTCCGCCCATGGCGGTGTGCTGTCGCCGCGCGGTCTGATGATCCTCGGCCAACCGGGACAAGAGGATGCATTCGCCGAACAGGCCGCTGCCTTTGAACTTGATGCGCTCAGCCCCGCCGAAGCGGCCGCAATTGTGCCCATCGTCAACACGGATGCGATCACCCATGCGGGCCTGAACCGCGTGGCAACCGATCTTGATACCGACAAGCTCCTTCAGGATTTCCGGCGCGAAGCGCTGGCCAATGGCGCCCGGATCGCAACCCGCGCCCGCGTGACGGAAATCACGAAACCCGGCGCATGGCTCGTCCGGGCGGGCACGGATGACTACACGGCGCGGATACTGGTCAATGCCGCCGGCGCGTGGGTCGATCAGATCGCCGAAATGGCCGGGATCGCGCCGCTGGGGTTTCAGCCCTATCGCCGCTCAATGGCACGTATCCCTGCCCCGGGCGGCCATGATGTCAGCGCATGGCCCATGCTGCATGACGCCGCCAGCACGTGGTATGCCAAACCCGATGCGGGGAAATTCCTCGTCTCCCCCTCCGAAGAGGACCCGATGGAGCCGCATGACGCCTATGCCGATGACATGGTGCTTGCCGAGGGCCTCGCGCGGTACGAGGCCGCGGTCACCACGCCCGTGACGCGGCTTGAAACCAGCTGGGCCGGGCTCAGAACCTTTGCGCCGGACCGCGCGCTGGTGTTGGGATTTGATCCGGACGACAGTGATTTCCTCTGGTGCGCGGGACAGGGCGGATACGGGTTTCAGACCGCGCCTGCGGCCAGCAAACTCATCGCCGATATCGTCGCGGGACGGGGTTCGGAATTGCCGGGGGATGTGGTGGCGGCACTGTCGCCCGCCCGGTTTGTCCGCGCCGGCTGATGCCCCGCTGATACGCGAAAATACAGCCTCAGGCGGCGATCAGTTGCCCATCCCGATGGCCGGTGATGACGGCAGATACGATCCCGCCAACCGGCTGATCAGAGGTGAAACAAACCTCGGCAAACTGCTCGGTCCGCCCCATGCGCGGGGCCTCCATCAGCACCTTGTGGGTGCGGCCATTCTGGGCCTGCAGATGCTGCCTGACCTGCCGCGCGCCCGCCTGCCTCAGCCTGTCGGCACGCGCACGAATTGCCGATCCGTCCACCTGCGGCATGCGCGCCGCCGGCGTACCCCTGCGCGGTGAATAGGGAAAGACATGCAGCCATGTCAGGTCGCATTCCCGCACCAGGTTCAGCGAATTTTCAAACATCTCCTCGGTCTCGGTCGGGAACCCCGCGATGATGTCGGCGCCGAATGTCATCTCGGGGCGTAACGCCCGCACCTCCTCGACAAAGCGGATCGCATCGTCGCGCAGATGACGGCGCTTCATCCGTTTGAGGATCAGGTCATCGCCCGCCTGCAGCGACAAATGCAGATGCGGCATCAGGCGCGGCTCGGTCGCGATGGCCTGCATCAGCGCCGCGTCAACCTCGATCGAATCGATGGATGAAATGCGCAGCCGCGGCAGATCGGGCACCAGCCTCAGGATGCGCATGACCAGATCGCCCAGACGTGGCTGCGCGGGCAGATCACCCCCCCAGCTTGTCAGATCGACCCCCGTCAGCACCACCTCGTGATAGCCCCGTTCAACCAGACGCCTGATCTGATCGACAACCACCCCCGCAGGAACCGAGCGGCTGTTGCCGCGCCCATAGGGGATGATGCAGAACGTGCAGCGATGATCACAGCCGTTCTGAACCTGCACATAGGCGCGGCTGCGCGCGCCGAAACCGTCGATCAGATGCGATGCAGTTTCCGTCACGGACATGATGTCATCGACCAGAATTTTCGGCGTGTCGCCGATGAACCGCGCGCCCAGCCCGCCCCAGAATTCAGGCGACATCTTTTCGCCATTGCCAATCACCAGATCGACCTCGCCCATCTCGGCGAATGTCTCGGGTTCCGTTTGCGCAGCACAGCCGGTCACGATCAGCCTGGCGTCGGGATTATCGCGCCTCAGCCGCCGGATCGTCTGGCGCGCCTTGCGCACAGCCTCGCCCGTCACGGCACAGGTGTTGACGATCACCGCATCACTCAGCCCGGCCTCGTCGCACAGACGCTTCATCGTCTCGGTCTCATAGGCATTCAGCCGGCAACCCAGCGTCGAGAATACCGGCGCAGCCATCAGACGCGCTCCAGAAAATCGCGGGTGAAAACCCCGTCAAAGACATGCATTGTCGGCCCGGCCATCCAGACCCCGTCCGCGCGCCAGTCAAGCGTCATCCACCCACCATCCAGTTCCATCCGGACCGGACCGTCGGTCAAGCCACGCCGCTGCGCCGCTACCGCCGTGGCGCAGGCGCCCGATCCGCAGGCCAGCGTGATGCCTGTACCGCGTTCCCAGACCCGCATCCGGATCGATCCGTCGGGACGCACCGTCGCGAACTCGACATTTGTCGCCTCGGGAAAGAGCGGATCATGTTCCATCGCCGCGCCCTCTTTGGCGACATCCACCGCCTCGGCGTCATCCACGAAAAAGACGCAATGCGGATTGCCCATGCCCACGGCCACCGGATCACCCGGCAAAGGCAGGTTCAGCGTATCAACCGCGCGCGCCAGCGGAATACCGGCCCAGTCAAGCACGGGATCACCCATGTTGACGTTGACGACGTCGCCTTCCCAGACCGCACCCAGCAGGCCACGCTCGGTCCGGATCGACATCGACGCGGCGCCCGAACCGCGGAGCAGATACTCTGCCACGCTGCGGGTGGCATTGCCGCAAGCCCCCGCCGTCGACCCGTCGGCATTCCAGAACACGAGCTCGATGCTATCATCCCCGGTTCCGGTGAAAATCTCGGCCAGTTGATCGAAACCCACACCGCGATGCCGGTCGCCGATGGCGCGCGCAAGCGCGGGCGACATGACGGATGCGCGGCCGCGCATATCCAGCACGACAAAGTCGTTGCCCAGCCCGTGCATCTTCATGAAGGGCAGATCGTCGATATCGCGTTGCGTCACCATGGGCGGGCATATAACGGGGCGCGGCCTGCTTTTCCAGAACACCCGCGCAGGTGACACGAAAAACTTGCCGCACCCGCCAACGCGCCAGATGCGGTGGCCCCACCAGCCCGCCACCGAAAGATTGCGCCCCGTCGTCGTTTCTGTCTTGACCCCTATCCGCGCAAACCCTAGAGACACGGCCTGAGTGGGCCCTTAGCTCAGTTGGTAGAGCAACTGACTTTTAATCAGTGGGTCACAGGTTCGAATCCTGTAGGGCTCACCATTAAAATCAGTAACTTAGACGATTTCAATCCGAAACCGTTTTTTCCGTGGCTACCACCGGGCTACCACCAAAGCAGATTTCGCGCTGATTTAGGTTCAATCGGGCGCTGGGCGCAAAGCTGTAAAAAATCCCTGTAACTTTGTAACTTTGTAACTAATATATGTAACTTATTGTTTTTACTTATTTATTTGTGCTTAATTTAGTTACAAAAAAAGTTACAAAAAATTTGACCTGTAACTGCTAAGGTACTGATTTTATTGAGAACGTATGTTTTTCGAGGATCTGAAACAGGTCATTTTAGGTGCAGTTTTGCACCAATTTTTGCCCAGATCACAAATCGGGGAAAATGCCGCGCGAAACGGCACCTATCTCCCCTCTGACTGCCTCGATCATTTCAAGCCCGCAGCTGAGTGACAGGGCGACGATCCGTCAGGAAACATCGAGGACGGACCCAATTTTGAGACGCAGCCCAGAGGACAGCACATCGCCCCTTGCGCGCCTTAAAATCTGGCCCATTGCGATAATTTTCTCTTGCAGGAAAAAACCTCCGGGTGGGACTACCGTGCGGTCAGTGCGATGCACCCAGGCAGCAATTACTCCCCCCCTATCCTTGGAAATCAAACGAAAGGACAACACCAACCACAATCTTGGCTGAGGCAGAAACCGGGAAAACCGCGCACGGAACGGGGCGCAAATAACCCCCGGCAGGAGTGCACTGGGAAGGACCCGCAGCGCCGATCTAAGCGCTGACTGATACGGGTTTGGACTTCATTGGTCAAACTTGTCAGATCGGAAAACTTGCAGGCTCTGTGACCGTTCAGGGCCGCTACTGCGGTTAGTGTGAACAAGCTCAGTGTAGATGGAACATCGTGCGACAAAAACGCCACCCATACCGGGGCGCGGGGAATGAGAATGCCCAGCGCTTTTGGGTGCGCTGGGCCAAAGAGTGTTAATGATTGATCGAAAGATCAGACTTCCGCGTAAGTACTAAAATTCTGACGAGATGGGCTGCATGGTATCGCTTGCAGGTCTCACTGTTCAATCAAGCGACAATTCCATGAGTGGGAATTGATCGTCTGCCCCTCTTTCTAGTGCACGTCTGCCCCATTCCGAATTTTTGTATTGTTCATAGTCTTTCTTCTGAAAGCTTATGTGCATCTGCACATAGCTGCTATCAGGCATCGGAAGCGATAGAGCCCTGCGAAACTGCCACGCTGCAAATGATTTTGCTGCCACAACACAGTAAGATTCCCAGTCTTGGAAGGTCTCAAGCCTTTCAAGAACCCGGATCAGCGTTTCCCGATCGACATCCCCGGTCGCACTTGACGCCAAGGCGGGGGCGACAGGTGCCGCTATTGCCGCGCCCGCAAGGATCAATTCACGGCGCTTCATGCCGCCACCTCAAATACATGTGCCATTCCATCCAGACGGATTTCCGTGACTGTCAACAGGTTGACCGAACGCGGCGCGGCCTTGTCTGCGTCCCATACGGCCATCAGATGCGGGTGGCGGGCTTTTCGTGTCTCTGCGGCCTTGCGGGCGCTGGGCGCAGCGTTATCGCCTTTGACGTGGAATTTCAGCTTGGCGGGCTGGACGCGCATGACGCGCTCGCTGCCGTCTTTCTTGATGAACGTCACAGTCGCAAAGCGGCCTTTCGCAGATCGGATAAGGTCGCGCTTTTCGACGATATCGGCTTTTGCCTGTGTTTCTGCCTCAGCCTCTTCGCGGGCTTTCGCGTCATGATATGCACGGCGCAGCTGGCCGAGGCGTTCCATCCCATGAAAGCCAAGGCGGTCGCGGTTTTCTATATCCTGAATTTCAGCCCAAAGGCTGGCAGCAGAACGGGCCAGCAGTGCGACAGAGGCTTTTGCAGCTGCCCATGCACGGCGCAGGCAATATGCAAACACCTCGCGCAGCTGGTGCGCGGCATAGCTCAGGCGATCCATGGTAGCACGAGTTTCCTGCCACGCGGTGGTCATGATTTCGGTACGATTCAATGTCATTGGCTTGCCCTCTTTCTTTTGATAGATTATCTATAACAAGTGATAGCAAATCTTTCAATAGATTATCTATCATTAATGAAAGTTTTTCTATTGAAAGGCCGCTATGACAGGTGAACAGATAAGGGCAGCGCGTTCATTGCTCGGCTGGACCGCGAACGATTTGGCGAAGCAATGCGGGGTAAGCTATCCAACAATCCAACGCTTGGATTCTACCAAGGGCCAGTTGTCAGGGCGGCACGACACAATCGAAGCCATACGCAGTGCTTTCACGAACGCTGGGATTCAATTCCTCAAAAGCGGTGACGTGGCCACCGGGCCGGGTGTTGCACTCAAAGAGGCGGACGCCTGAATTGCCTATCAAGTATGATGTTAATCAGCGCACCGTTTTGCTGTGCGATTACAGCAAGGGCGGGTTCAAGCCTCCTGAAATGGTGAAGCGTCGCCCGGTCATCGCGGTGTCGCCCCGTTTGCGGCACCGCAGTGGATTAATAACAGTGGTTCCGCTTAGCACGACGCCACCGGATCGGGTTGCACCGCATCATTGTCAGATCGAACTCCCTTGCAGCTTGCCGCACTTCCCAAAAACCAAATGCTGGGTGAAGGCTGACATGCTTGCAACGGTCGGATTTGAGCGGCTTGACCTGTTCAGGACTGACCGGGACCAAACCGGCAAACGTAAGTATCTGACACCCCGCATTTCTGAGGATGAATTTGCCAAAATCCTTGATTGCATCAAAGTGGCGCTGGGCCTGTAGCGTTGCGTTAAGTTGACGTTATAGGTTTTCTGCCCTATATGTCCCTTGTCAGCTCGCGCAATGCGTTGAGCCTCAAAACCACACCAGTGGTAGCCCCGCGAAAGCGATAACAAGCTGCGCGGGGCTTTACTTTGCCAAGCTATGTCTTGCCTTGGTTTCCGCAGCTTCCCGCGTCATCCCAGCCTCAAACTCATAGATCGCGGCCCGCTCCTGCATCAGATCACGGGCCAGCCATTTTGGCATGGTTTCCCCCAGATAGGTTACGGTGTCAGCATCCAACGCGCTGGGCGCGGCCTCGTTCGAAGGCGCAAACAGTTTGCCCAGCGCATCCCAATCAGGTTTCCGGGGCATCGTTTGGCCCGATGTCAGCGGTAAGTTTGTCACGATCAATCTGATACAGGCGGTGCTTTCCTCCACCGCTGGACACATGAAACACCTTGTTTGGCTTTCCGTCTTGATCGACAATAACACCTTCTGCGACCAACTCAGACACCACCGTGCGAAAGTCGAGACCTGCCAATTCCTGCTTGAGTGGCTGCACCATGAAAAAGTAGGTGCTTTCGGTTTCCTCAATTTCTGAATCACCTACGATTTTCACAAAGCCCATGCGGTTCGTGATGACCATGCGATCTGAGGTGCTTTTGGCCCACTTTTGGAAACGGCTCGCACCGTGCAGCTGCAAAGCCTCTGCGATGCGCCGCTTGGCCTCTGCAACCTCACTGGACCCAACCCCACCACGTTCTGCCAGCCAATCCTGAAAACAGCGCTGGGCGGCGCTGAGAGCGGCCTCGGTGGGCCAACCGGTCAGGCCAATGTTGGTTGCCACCTCACCTGCCGCCGCGACCAGTGCGAAGCGATCCGCCACGCGGCGCACTTGCCCGTCCGATCCCTGTGGCAAGCAGGTTTCCATGAAGGATTTGCGCAGTTTTTCCAGCCCCTCTCGATACACTGCCAGGTCTTTGACCAACTCAGCCACAAACGCACGTCCTGCGGTTCCGTAGAAGGTATTCGCACCTTTCTTGAGGCGCTGGGCAAAGCTGGCCGGGTCATCTGCGCCATGGGTATCTTCGAAGATCCCCATGCCCGCGCCCGCATCGGCCCGAAGATCAATAACCCGAACCTCCATCCCGGCAGCAATACGCCCGCCACCCTCTTTGATTTTGTCCTCAAGAGCAATTTCACCATTGGACAAGAACAGGACTCGCCATTCCAGCACCTTTCGGGCTTGGCCTTCACGCCCCGCGCGGGCCTTGCCTTTGCCGTTGGCCAACATGTAGGCCGCTGAACCTGCCGCCTTCGCATCGACCTGTGACAATTCATCAAGGCAGAGCAGAGCATCACATGACAGCGCTGCTACACTTTCCAGAGCGTTATCAGTGGCCCTCCATTGCCTTACAAAGCCGCGTGTCCCGCCGCCGCCCCAGACCGATCCCGCGACCGTCAGAGCGGTGGATTTGCCCGAAGAGGATGCGCCCCGGAAATGAAATCCGCCGCCCTCATCGCCTGAAAGGGCCAATAGAGGTGCAGCAAATGCCGCCGATAGCGCCAACACCAAACGCGAATTGCCCAGTGCAAGGGCGGCAACTTCTGCCTGCCATTCTTCAAGGGTACCCGCGACATTAAAGGCATGATCTGGCTTTTCAGCCGATTGCAGAATGACCTCTTCACCGCCCTCAGCTGCGCCAATCGGACCATCCGGCAATACAAAAGTTTCGCCATGCCATCCAACACGCGAAACGCACCGTACGCGCTTTTCTGGATCAGCCGATATCAGGTATTCGAGTAGACACGCCTTGGCGTCCCTGCGCGGTTCCAATTCAAAGCCAAGCCGGAACAATTCACCCCTTAGCGGATCACCTGACCCAGCCAGAAGAGCCGCGGGCATAGCCCAGAGGTGCCGCACCCGGTCACGATCAACGACTTCCAAGAGCCGCCCCCAGTCTTCGCCCTCATCGTTCCGGGTAAGCGCCATGACGTGCAATTCACTGCCCCAGCGCTGCCATGTGGTCCGCTTGCCCCCATCATCGGTGTCACGTTCGACACGACGCCAGACGCCGCTTTCATCCACCTTGAACGGGAAGGGCCGGGTTTTCTTTTTGCGCTGGGCCTTTCCGCTCCGCCCTGCGGCCGTTTTGGCCTTTGACTTTGCATCTTTGACGGCACCGTCAACCGCGTTCCTAATTTCCTTCTCACTCATGTGCGCCCCCTCGGAGCATGTCGTTAAAATCGGTCCCCTCAGTTTGCGGCGCGATGATCGAGACCGCGCGGCCCTCGGCTTCCAGCCTCGATGCGGTTTCCTCAGCCGCCGCCAATCCCGCTGGGTCATGGTCCGCCGCGATAACGACAACCTCGGCAATGGGGGGCGGGGGCAATATCAAGCCTTTCATGCCGCTTGTGCTCAGGGTGGCCCAGACGGTCAGCCTAGACGCGACACCGATGCTCAAAGCGGTTTCGACACCCTCTGCCAAGGCAATCACAGGTCGATCCGGGCCAAGACGCACAGCGCCGCCACTGCAAGCCCCCAGCATCATTTTTGAGCCGCCTTGCAGGTCAGCTTTGCCTGAACCATCTGGGCGCAGATATGTCCTGTGGATCCCCATGGGCTTGCCATCCGGCCCGCGCAAACGGGCAATCATCGCTGGCAGGTTTTGTTTTGTCCGGGCGTGAGGCAGTGCCGCATGGCAACGCAGAGTGTGACGCATTTTGTGCCATTGCGCCCTTATCCCACGACCTTCCAGATAGGTTTCCGCCGGGGTGCCAGTGATCGGAACCGCTTGGGAAAAGAGATCATCGCAATAGCGTTGTGTCTTGATTTTCTGCCTGCGGCGGCTTTCGCGATCACGATCGATATAAGCCCGGGACTGATGCAGGCTACGTCCATGACCTTGAACAATGCCGCGCGCCCGCAATTCCATGAAAATGTCAGGCGCTGGGCAACCAGCCTTGTGGCATGTCATAAGAGTCCGACCCGCTGAATCCTTCACCGACAAGCCGCGTTGATCTCGCCGCCCTTCCGGCTGGCATATCGGGCAAGGTGAAAGCCCATAGTTGCTGCGCCATTCGCCACCCAATGCTTGAACAATGTCCTGAGCCTCACTCATTTTGCGCACCTCCGAGGATCGGCAATGTGGCTTGCTCATAGCGACAGATAAGACCCTCAATCTGTTCGACTGAGCGCACAAAAGCATCCCAGCGGTTCAGGGCATCAAGGGCAAAGCCCAATTTATCCAGCGTGGTGCGGTCATGCCGTGACAGATCAAGACGGGCGTGGTGTTGTTGATCAGCCTGCGAAAACGAAATTTGTCCGTTGGACGCGCGCCCAACTTTTGCAGGTTTGCGATTGACAGTCATTGGCCAACCTTCTGCGAAGTGGATGCGACACGGCGCGCCTCGATCCATTCCCGCAGGTCGCCCACGCGGTAGCGAACCGAACGACCAAGCTTTATGAAGGGTGGCCCGTTGCCTTTCACAGCGGCGACCTCGAGAAAGCGCTGCGTCAACCCGAAATGGGTGTGAACCTCGGGCCGCGACAACAGCCGGTCTTCTGGAAAATTTTCTTGCATTGGTGTTGCTCCTGTTTGTTTGAAACAACGCCAATAGGTCTCAGGACAGACGCTCAGTCATTTGGAAAGGTTTGGAATGCTGTTGGAAAGGTTTGGGTTAGCTTGGAACAAGCCCATTTTTTTTCAATTCATTGATGATTTTGCCGGCGGGTCGGTATAAATTTTCGGCTGCGTTCTCGCGCGTACCTCCAACAACCGTGCCAGTTCTATAAGATGCACCTCTCGCGCTATGCTTATTTTCATCTACGACGCGCTCAGCCGCAGCTTTGCAAGAAAAATTCTCTTCAATCACCAATGCCACGACCTGACAAATAAACTGGGATTTTGAGGGATATTGGCTTTCCGCGAGGCGGGCCGCCACAGCCAGCCATTCCGGCTGATCAGGTATAACGTTCTCTGCAAAGTCTCGCCCGCTATCAAACTCATCGCTCTTTTGAGAACACGAAACCGACAGCAACTCTTTGCTAAGCACGTACCAGACATGATAGGCCCCGAGAAATTCGTCAAATTTTGAGCACAAGCTATCGCATGACGACCAGTATGCATTTGGTAAGCTGTAGTCTTGCGCAACCATGTCGTAACGAAGTGCACAAAACCTTTCCGGGGGCACCCATGAAAAACGACCAAAATCTTCCGCAATCACGGTAATCCAACCATTCAAAACCGCCTTTTCAGCCAGCTGAAAAATTAGATCGAAAAACAATGCACGATTATTTATCAAAGGACTGCAAAAATCGAATTTACAATCATGCGCATCCTCAACTTCAATCGAATTGGCATACAGGCGACATATCAATTCCACATCCGATTGCGGCAATAATATTAGGAGTTCATCAATCAGTTGATTGAGCCCACAGCTCCACATAACAGATTGTTCGGATTGTTCCGTGTTGGGATTCGCAATTGCAATTGAGGCCAATAACTTCAAATCCGGCTTATCGATAGAAATCCTTTCCTCGATTGGTTTGAGGGCGAGCCGTTTCGCTCGCTCGATCAATCTGCCAATTTCGTTGAAGCGGTGATCGCCAATCTGTTCAACAAGCCCCATAACGCCCTCGCCAGGCATCCGCTCATCTTTTAACGGGCTGCGAAGCGACGGGTGTGGTTTGAGGACGAACTGACGCGATCGCTCGAACTTTCTGCCCATTTCGTTGATGCGCCTAAAGGCGAGCTGCGCTCTGCGCATTCGTTCGACAAACTCCATATCGCCCTCGCCAGGCATTCGCACATCGTTAATCGGGCGGCGGGCCGGGTGCGATATCCGGCTTTTCAGCGGCCAAACCTAGCCGCCCGCTCACAATGTAAGCCCAGCGCTGGGCGGAATTCAACGAAACACAACATGTTGTGCCAAGAAATCAGAAAAATGGCGCTATTTTGGGGCGATTTTGGCAGCTATTTGCGAGTTGTTGGCAAGACGCCCCAACCACACCGGATTGCACCAATATGCCGTGAAATGCGCGATAGCCTCGGAAAAAGTTACAAAACGAAAAGGCTGTAACCTGATACGTTCCATTTTGTAACCGAAATTATTCATATATATCTATGGCTTGTGGCAAAAAGTTACAAAGTTACAAAGTTACAGGAAATTTCGATTTATACAGAGGTGTAAAAGGGTCAAAAATAAACTGACCGAACCACAAGATATTGTAGCCCAGCGCCTAGCGATTTTTTCGTATCGAAACCACCTCAGCGCCGCTATCCGACCCGCGCATCGCATCAGAAATTCGGCCCGCAATCAGGTCAGCTGCTGCACGTTGCGGATCATCCGACAGGTGCGCATAACGTTGCGTTGTGCGTGTTTCCCGGTGGCCCAGAAGCGCCCCGATCATTGGCAATGAAAGCCCGCCAGCAACTGCAATTGACGCAAAGGCATGGCGCAGATCATGCGGGCGCACATCATCCAGCCCAGCGGCGCGCCGGATAGCGCCCCACGGCCCCTTGATATTCACCAACGGCACTTCGGGGTCAGAACCATCCCCGCCCCGGATCACGTAACCCTTGGCTTCCCCAGGGCACTCAGCCGTTGCCAGAACCTCAAGCGCCGGGGCGGGAAGCTGAACGGCTTTCTTTCCCGTCTTGGAATCTGGCAGGTTAGCTCGGCCATTGTCTGTGTCGATATGTTCCCACCGAAGCCCAAGTATCTCGCCGACGCGCGCACCCGTGAATATCAGGAGCCGGATAGCCCGGATGGCCTGAGGGTTCACCTTTGTGAGACGTTCCTTGCCATCGGCACCGGCTATGCGCAGCGGTTCTCGCTCAGCCTGCGCCAGCACCTCACCCAGACGCTGAAACTCAGCGCCAGACAAAAAGCGTTCGCGTGACTGTTCCTTGAAGCGCTCAACCTTTTTGCAGGGGTTCGAACCGTCCGGGCGCATTCCCCATACTTCAGCAAGTGCGAAGGCTTTGGACAGGGCGGCAAGCGCCCGATTGGCCTGATAAGGTGTCTTGGCGTTCGCGTTGTGGAACCGGGCTACATCGCCAACAGTCACGTCAGCCACCTTGAGCCGCCCCAGCGCTGGGCGAATAACGTTTTCCACCAGTAGGGCCGCGTTCTTGGCGGTGCTGCCCTTGTTCTTCTTTCCCACGTGGTCAGTCAGATACAGGTCGAGCAAATCACTCACCGTGGGGGCGTTGCGCCATTCCGCTTTCGCGCCCGCTGGATCACCCCCGGCGGCTACATCGGCCGCCCAGTGCCGCGCGGTTTCGCGGGCTTGATCCGGCGTAAGTGTTCCGTGAGCACCAATTACCGCCCAGCGGACACGACCCGAACGCCCGCCGCCAACGCGATATTTGAGAACGTAGGTTTTCCGACCGGAAGGGGCCACGCGGACACCAAAGCCCGAAATTTCAGAATCCCACGTCACAAAGCGCTTTTCGCCAGGCTTGAGCGCGTCCACCGCCCGCTTTGTCAGTTTCAGCCTGTCAGTCATGACCTTCCCCTGTTTTGGCTACCACATGGCTACCACCGGGCTACCACGGAAAGAGAAACCCCATGCAAGCCCATGCAATTAAAATAGGCACTTCACCCTTTTAAAACAAGGCTATATGCTATTTCATGCAATTCAGTGAAATACCAAGAAAACAAGAGACCCTGAGACTTTTAATCAGTGGGTCACAGGTTCGAATCCTGTAGGGCTCACCATTGAACTTCCGGCAATCGTATCGCGACTGTATCAGGCGGCTTGTCCGCGCAGGATGGGCCGGGTCATGCAGGTGGGACCGCCCTCGCAACCGATGCAGAGCGCATCGCCCCGAAACACGGAAACCGCGATCCCCGCATCCTCGATCGCAGCGCGCGTGCGCGGAATATCGTCCAGCATGATGCATTTACCCGGGCGCGTTGTCAGGACGTTCGTGCTCAGCGTACCGGTCGCCTCGAACTCATCAAAAGGCGCTTCGATCAGGCGAAATTCCCGCGCCTCCAGCAATTGCAGCAAACCAACGGGCAAGAGCGGTTTGCAGATTAGCGCCGTGCGCGCGTCCAGAAGGCTGATCAGCGACATCAGATGCAGACAGGCCGCCGCACCACCATAGACCGGCAGGTCAAAGGCCGGCGTCTCCACCCCGTGCGCCGCCATCATCGAGGAGAGCTGCGCCTGACCCGCCGCGTTGGTGCGAAACCCCCGCCCGATGACCAGCGTGTTTTCGTCAAGCCACAGCGTGTCACCCGCCTCGGCCCTTGCTGGGCCGGAAATGGCCCCGATAACAGGTATGCCCTCGGCGTGGTAGAACGCCGCGTGCAATTGCTCCTCTCCCTGTCTCAGGGTCTTGCCGGGCGACATGAGGATGGCGCCTGCCGGTGTCATCAGCGACGCATCATAGGTAAAAACCGCGTCGGCAATCGCGCTGTGATCGGTATCTATGGTCAGGATTTCCGCACCCGACCGGCGCAGGAGTTCCACAAATCCGGCATGTTCATCCCCAACCCGGGCCGGATCGAAGACCTGTCCGTAATGCCATGCCTGCCGGTCTGCGGTCAGCATCGCCCTGCCCGGCGGCGCAACCGCAACCCGCAGCAGCGGTGCCACCATCGAGGCGACACCGAAACTCATTCGTTGCCCTGCACCCGATTCAACCCCGGCGCGTCCGATGCCATCAGCGACAGCGCCTCGCTGGTGCTGAGCGCGGTGCAGAATTCACCATGCAGATTGGCAATGGTCATGTCATGCACGAGGTCCGGATCACGATCCGTACCGTCAGGCCCGGTCCGGTTCATGGTCGCGCAGGCATCATGCACCAGATAGGTATCAAACGCCATGTTCCCGGCCATGCGCACCGTGGTCTCGACACAGAAATTGGTAAAGAACCCCGCCACCAGCAGGCGGTCGACCCCCGCGCGGCGCAGATCAAGCTCGAGCGAGGTGCCGATGAAACCGCTATTGACGCTCTTGGTGGCAACGATATCGCCGGGCAGAATGTCCATCCCGTCCAGTTGCTGACCGCTCTCCTTCGAGAGCTTCAGCGGTGAGTTCGCCTCGATCGAATCGTGTCGGGTAAAGGCCACCCGCCCGTCCCGGCCACGCCATTCCTGCAAGAGCTGCCTGATACGGCTCTCCGCCTCGGGATTGTTCCGCCGTCCGTCTGGCCCGCCATAATAGGCGGTGTCGTTGACCCCACGCTGCACATCGATCAGCAACAGCGCTGTGCGCTTGTCGAATTGCCGTATCACGCCACCCTCCCCTTGTTCGAAAACGCCACAAACCGGCCCGTTCGGGCCTGTCTAGCGTTTCGCCCGCGCAGGCTCCAGCCCCCCGCTCAGTAACTGCGGGTCGGGCGGTCCAGCACCTTGCGGCCAAAGAGGCTGGCACAGAGGTCAACCATCAGCCCCGCCGTCCGGCCACGCTCGTCCAGAAACGGGTTCAGTTCGACCAGATCGAGCGAGGTAACAAGGCCGCTGTCGCACAGCATCTCCATCACCAGATGCGCCTCGCGGAATGTCGCGCCACCCGGCACGGTCGTGCCTACCGCCGGTGCAATCGCCGGCTCAAGGAAATCGACATCAAGGCTGACATGCAGCGCCCCCCCGGCCTTGGCCACCCGCTGCAGAAAGGCGCGCAGCGGCTGAACCACGCCATGCTCATCCAGTGCCCGCATGTCATGTACGGTGATCTCGCTCTCGGCCAGGCGCCGCCGCTCATCAGCGTCGACCGACCGGATGCCCATCATGCAGACATTTTCCGGCGGCACCGGCGCGTTAATCTCCGGAAATACCCCCTCAAAGCCCGGATGGCCGGTGAAATAGGCAACCGGTGTGCCATGCAGATTGCCGCTGGTGGTAGAAAAGAGTGTGTGAAAATCGGGATGCGCATCAAGCCACAGAACGAATTGCGCCTGCCCCTTTTGGGCGGCGGCGCGTGCGACGGCGGGAACCGAGCCGATGGCAAGGCTATGATCACCGCCCCCAAAGATTGGAAATTCGCCGCGTTCCAGCGCCTTGAAACCCGCATTGTCGATGGCCCGTGCCCATTCGACGATCTCACTTAAATTGCGGATTGCGGGGTTGCTGTGGGACAGATCGGTCGCGGTAAGCGGGGCCAGATTGCCGATATCCGTGACAGTGTGGCCAAGCTCGGTCAGAACCTCGTTCAGCCCGGCGGTACGCAACGCATCGGGGCCCATAAGACAGCCGGGCTGGCTGGCGCCGGACTGGACCGGGACGCCGATCAATGTGCATGCATGTGACATTCAGCTCATACTCTGATTGATTTTCGCGAAGATGGCCCATGGATTTTTGTAGAAATAGATATCAAATCGCATAAAATTACTACCAATTTACTCGATAATATGGCCATTTTGACAATATGATCACTCAATCCCCGGATCTGAGCGCCAGTGACCGCAAGCTGCTGGCGGCGCTCAAGCGCGATGGCAGGGCGTCGATCACGACCCTGGCCAGCCTGCTGGGTCTGTCGCGGGCCACGGTTCAGGCCCGCATGGAGCGGCTGATCGCGGGCGGCATCATCCAGCGCTTCACGATCGAGGTCGACAGCGCGGTTGAGCGTGACATCATCCGTGCCGTCATGATGATCGAGTTGCAGGGCAGCATGTCGCGTAGCGTGATCGCGGCACTGCGCAACATTCCGGAAATCGCTGCGCTGCATACGACCAATGGCAACTGGGACCTGATCGCGCGCATCGAAACGTCAAGCCTCGCCGATTTTGACCGCGTGCTGCGCCGCGTGCGCGAGATCAAAGGCATTCTGAACAGCGAAACGAATATCCTTCTGAACCGCGCGTTCGACTAGCGTCCGGCAAAAGCCGATCAGCCATCACCGGCAGTCCGGGACATGACCGGCGTTGCGTCCCCCCTATCCTCGGTCAACATGGCCAGCCCATCGGCCAGCGCCGCCAGCAACGTGGCCTTTTTGATGGGTTTGCCCAGATGGCGGTCAACGCCCTTTTCCAGATAGCCTTCGATCTCGTGAACCATGGTGTTGGCCGTCAGCGCCATGACCGGCGTCCGCGGCCTGTTCGCCGCAGCCTCGATCCCGCGGATTTTCTGGGTGGCGGTAATGCCATCCATCACCGGCATGTTGACATCCATGAAAACGATATCGAACTGCCCCCTGGCAAACGCGTCACAGGCTGCCTGTCCATTTTCAACCACGGTTATGTCCAGATCAAAGCCCTGCAGATACTTGCTGAACACCAGCTGGTTGGTCTTGTTGTCCTCGGCCAGCAGGATCCGCCAGCGCCGCGCGGCGATGATGTCCGTCCCGGCGGGCTGATCGGCGGGCGCGGGCCGGTCAGCAGCCACGGCATGCCCGACACGTGCGGTTGCGGTAAAGACCGAGCCGGCATTCAGGCGGCTCGACACGGTCATGTCACCGCCCAGCATGCGACAGATCTGGCGCGAGATTGACAGGCCCAGACCCGTACCACCAAATTTGCGTGCGACCGAGGCATCGACCTGAACAAAGGGCTGAAACAGCTTGGACAATTTGGATTTCGGGATGCCCATACCGGTATCGCGCACCGACAGGATCAGATCGTTGTGTTTGTCGGTATGCTTGCGCAGTTCGGCGATGATCTCGACCTCGCCCTCATTGGTGAACTTGATGGCGTTCGAGATCATGTTTCCCAGCACCTGCCGCAGCCGCACCGGATCGCTCGCGATCCAGCAACTTGCGGCTGGCGCCAGCGTCAGCGTCAGCGCGATGCCCTTCTCATGCGCCTTCGCCTTGTAAAGCTCGCATGTCGTGCGGATCAGTTCCGCGAGGTCAAAAGGCCGTTCCTCGATTTCCAGCTGTCCGGCTTCGATCTTGGACAAGTCGAGAATGTCGTTCAGAACCGCCAGCAGAATCTGGCCGGAATCGACGATAGTGACGGCCATATTGCGTTGCTCGGCGTTCAGACCGCTGTCAAGAAGCACCTCAGCCATGCCCAGCACACCGTTCAGCGGTGTCCTGATCTCGTGGCTCATGCTGGCAAGGAAAACGCTTTTGATGTGATTGGCCGCTTCGGCGGCAAGCTTGGCCTTGGTCAGATCGGCGGTCCGCTCTCTGACCTGCTGTTCGAGCGTGTCAGCCTGCCCGATCAGTTTCTGATTGACCTCCCAGAGTTCGCGGCTTTTGGCGTCGAGCAGTTCCTCTGCCTGTTTCTTGGCTAGCACGGCCCGCTGATAGCGCTGGCGTGAGACCCGCGTCTCGGATTCGATCAGCGTCATGGCCGGGCCTAGGCGGCCAACCTGATCTCAAAGCCCGCGACATATTTGTCATCCTTTCGGTGTTCGCGCCGCTCGATCGCTGCGGGCGTGCCGAAATGTTCGGTGCAGGCCTCGATCATGCCCTGACAGAAATCCATCAGCGGCCGCTCAGAGGAATAGATCATCTCGAGCGCTCCATCGCCCATGCGCCTTGTCTCGAAGGTGGGCAACTCGGCTTCGGGATAGAGTTTGCGCACCTCGACATGGACTTCGTTCTCGATCGATTCCAGCATCGAAAACGCATCGTTCTTGTCCTTGAAAAAGGCGGGATAGCCCTGGGCGAACCGGGCGAACATCCAGCGGCCGAACCGGTTTTGCAATTCACCTGCAGGTGTATCCAGCGACGTGCTGAAGGCCTGCACCAGCGTCATCAGCTCGCTGCAGGGGTAATTGCCGACCGTGGTGAAAACACCGCCCGACGGCAGGTCGCAGCCTTCAAGAACCTTGTCTACCGCATCCTCGCCGGCCAGATCCTCGGCCATGCTGATCAGTTCGACAAATACGACACCTTTCATCGCGTCCTCCTTTTGCGGGTCGGGCCCCGAATAAAACCCGAAAGCTTAAGAGCCCGATAAGCGTTGAAGGGGATGTGCTGAAAATTTGAACATTCGCTCAGCGCTGATAGGCCAGCGCCACCCAGACATGCACCACAATCAGCGGCACCATGACCGAAGAAAAGGCGATATGAAGCACAAGCCATGTCTGGAAAATCCACGGTTTCGAATAGCGGACCACCTCGCGGTTAAAAAGGCCCGAAAGCGCGGTCAGAAAAAACACCACCGCCAGCGCCGTCATCCAGTAATAGCCAAAGCGCACCCCGTGCAGCGCAAACAGCAACGTCGCGAACACACCCACCCAGCGATGCGCCACATAGTGCAGGCGCGGGTTTGCGGCAAAACCGGTCATGCGCTGAATGAACAGCACCCATTGATACCCCATTGCCGCCGCCAAGGGCGCACCGGTCGCGATCTGCCAGAGAAAGTCGGGACTGGCGGGAACCAGCACTCCGCGCAGCTGATTGAGAAGCGCAGCGAGCGCGAGGATCAGCCCCAATGTGCCGACCAGCACATATGGGCTCTTGCGCATGGTGGCGATGACGGCATTCATTGGCTGGTCTCCGTTGTTCGGGGTTGCGACGTCAGGAGATCCGACAGAACCGGTCCGCTGGCGCGGGCGCGAACCTCGGCCATGAACGTGTCGGCATCCGGCAAGGCCATCAGCCCCACATCGGGCCAGTCCGTGCCGATCAGAACCGGGGTCGAAAACCCGGCTGCGCGGTCGAGATAGAGCTGATAGGCCTCCTCCACCGCGTCAAAAAGCGCCGCGACCGTGTCGAGCGCCTGATCCGTGCCGGGGTTACCCATGGGTAAGGTCCAGGTTGTGGCACCCATGACATCATTCAGCTTCCAATTGCTTTTCGGGCTGTCTGGATGATCGTTGTGGCAGGTCACACAGGCCCCCGCCATGGCAATATCGGGATACATGGCCACCTGGGTCCCGTTTGCCGATGTCAGAAAGGCTGGTGCACGGTCGCGTTTCAACGTTTCGAACACCTCTGCCTGCTCTTCCGTAAATAAGTTTGATTTGTTGATCGGCGCGTCCGACCCCAGATAGAGGCCCAGTCGCGGCGGCTTGGTCTCCATCCGGCCCGCTGTCAGCCTGAGAAACAGTGCCGGCAACGGCCCTTTTTCGACACCGGGGTCGGCCCAATCCTCGCCGAATTTCAGCCCTGCCTTCAGCCCGCCACCGACGATCCGCCGGGTATAGATCGTGCGCGCGGCCTCGTTGATGGTGTTGACGGCATCAAAAAGCTGCACGGCCTCGATCGTCCGGCCGGTTGCCTTGGCCAGACCCTGATCCGGCAATCGCGGCGGGGCCGAGGCCAGCAGGTAGAGGCCGATGGTTGAAAACACCCCCGCGAGTATCAGTCTGAACATCGTCATTCTTTGCGCGCCTCGTATGTTTTGACGGGGCCATAGGGGCTGGGCCCGTTGGCCAGATAATCGGTCACCGACTTGAGCGGGTATGCATCCCGCAGGCGGGTCGGTACGTTAGCCGGATGGTTGCCGTGAAAATCGTGGCAGGTCAGGCAGGATTGCCAGTTCTGTTCGGCAATCAGGGTTTCGTGCGGCACGTCCAGCGGATCGGATTTCAGCGTCAGATCCTCGTGACAAAGCCGACAAAAGGTCGGCTCGACAAAGGCGCGCTCGTCCTTGTGTTCGGCGTGGCAGGCGAGGCAGCTGGTGGCGTCCAGCCGCGTCAGCACCATTTCAAATCGCGGTTCCTGAAAACGATAGATGGGATGACGCTCGTTCGGGCGTTCGTGGCAGACGATACAGGCCGCCGACGTCACCTTGGCATATCCGAAATCAACCGGATGAACCCGCAGGCCCACCAAATAGCGAAAATTGGCCTGAAGTTGCTGACGCACGGTACCCGGCGCATCGGTGTGGCAGGCCTGACAGCTGATATCCTGATGCCCGGCCTGAATTGGCCCGGTTGCCACCAGAAAGCGCGCGGGCTGATAGCTGAGCGTTGCGGCGCCCAGACCGATCACCGGCAGGGCCACCATCAGCGCCAAGAGCTTCAGCCGTGTCAGTTTAGACCATTTGCGCACCCGCCACCCGTTGCCTGCTCGTGATGTTTCGGCCGACCCCAGCGGCCGGTGGCACCGAGTTTTCACAGCATGGTTAATTCTTGGTAAACGCGGACAGGTGTCAGCAATTCGGGGTCAGGTCAGCACCCTTCGCTTGACGGGGCGGGTATTCCATTCGCATACTAACAAAAGGGGGAACATCGTGATCAGGTATCAGGGGTGAAATATCACACGCCGCGCACACTGAGCGAAGCGCTGAAAATCCTGTCTGGTGGCGAAGCCGGGATCATCGCGGGCTGCACGGATAGTTTCGTGACCGGTAGTCCGGCGGCGGGCAGGCGTGATCTGCTGGATCTGACGGGGATTGGCGCGCTGAACGGTATCGCCCGGACGGAAGCGGGCTGGCGCATCGGTGCCACGACACGCTGGAGCCAGATCACCGCAGCAACGCTGCCCCCGGCCTTTGACGCGCTGAAAGAGGCAGGGCGCGAGGTCGGCTCGGTCCAGATTCAAAACGCCGGAACAATCGCCGGAAATATCTGCAACGCCTCACCCGCTGCGGATGGTGTGCCGCCGCTTCTTTGCCTGAACGCCGAGGTCGAGCTGACATCAGTGCGGGGGACGCGGCAACTGGCACTGGACGCATTCATCACCGGGCCACGGCAGACGGCGCTTGCGCCCGATGAGCTGGTCAGTGCGATCCTCATCCCCCATCCGCCCGAGCGCGCGCGGGCGGGTTTTGAGAAACTGGGCAGCCGCCGGTATCTGGTGATTTCGATTGCGATGGTATCAGCGATGGTGACAGCCGATGACGCGGGTCAGATCACCGATGCCCGCATTGCCATCGGCGCCTGTTCGCCTGTTGCGATGCGCCTGCATGAGCTGGAGAAAGCGCTGACCGGGCAGGATATCGCGCATCCGGCCATTCCGACCGGATCGTTTGACGCGCTGTCGCCTATCGATGATGTCCGTGCCAACGCTGCCTACAGGCGTGATGCCGCCGCCGAACTGTGCCGCCGGATCATCCCGCGTCTGCAGCCTGCCGGGAAGCGCGCGGCATGAGCGGCCAAGAGATCACGCTGACGCTGAACGGTGAACGGCGCGCGACCCCTGCGCATCCGGGCGAGCGGCTGTCGGCAATGCTGCGCGAGAGGCTGGACGCGCGCGATGTCAAGATCGGCTGCGATGCGGGGGATTGTGGTGCCTGCACCGTTCTGGTGGATGGCGATCCGGTCTGTGCCTGCCTGACCCCGGCCCACCGGGCCGATGGCCGGAAAATCGAGACGGTCGCGGGCCTGTTGGAACGCGATCCGCTGGCACAGGCGCTGGAGGCACGGTTTCTGAAGGGCGGCGCGGCGCAATGCGGCATCTGCACGCCGGGCATGATGGTGTCGGCGACCGCACTCTTGCGGCAGAACGCCGATCCGACGGAGGACGAGATCAAGGATGCGCTGGGCGGTGTGCTCTGCCGCTGTACGGGCTATCGCAAGATACTGGATGCTGTTCATCCCGGTCGTGATAAGGGGGGCGATCGGCAGCCGGACAATATCGACCCGGGCGGTCCCGGCCATGTGGGTGAGGCCATTCCCCGACTGGACGGGCGTGGCAAGACCCGTGGCAGCGAGCGCTTTGGCGACGATGTTGCACCGCCGGGCACTTTGGAAATCCGCATTATCCGTTGCCCGCATGACCATGCCGGCTTCAGCATCGGCGATACCGGGAAATTCGTGGAGAAGACGTCGGGGATCGTGGCGGTCCTGACCGCCGCCGATGTGCCCGGCGATCAGGATTTCGGCGTCATACCCGGCTTTCGTGATCAGCCGGTTTTCGCCCGCGACACCGCCCGGTTCCGGGGCGAGGCCGTGGCGGCGGTAGTCGGAGAGGCGGTGTGCATGGCGGAATTTGATCCGGCATCCTTTCCGGTAGCATGGACCCCGCGCCCTGCGGTGACAGACACCGATGCGGCCACCGCACCGGGCGCACCGGTGCTGCATGCGCGCCACGCGGGCAACCTGATGTGCAAGGGTTTTGTCAAAACGGGCGACGCGGAACATGCGCTGGCGGTGGCCGATATCGTGGCCGAGGGGCATTTCACAAGTGGCTTTGTCGAGCATGCCTATATCGAGCCCGAAGCGGGCTATGCCCTGCCCGAGGGCGACGGCGTGACGGTGCATGCCTGCACGCAGGCCCCTGTCATGGACCGCGAGTCGCTGGCGGCCATCCTGAACCTGCCCGAAAGTGCCGTGCGGATCGTGCCGGCGGGCGTCGGCGGCGGATTTGGTGCCAAGCTGGACCTGTCGGTTCAGCCCTATCTGGCGCTGGCGGCGCTGAAAACAGGCAAACCGGTGCGCATGGCCTATTCACGCAGCGAGTCGATGCAATCCACCACCAAGCGCCATCCATCCGATATCCGCCTGAGGATCGGTGCGCGCCGCGACGGCACCCTGTCGGGCATGGCGTTTCACGGCGTCTTCAACTCCGGTGCCTATGCAAGCTGGGGTCCGACTGTGGCCAATCGGGTGCCGGTCCATGCCTCGGGCCCCTATCGGATTGGCGATTACCTGGCCGAGGCGCGGGGGATTTACACGCATGGCCCCCCGGCAGGTGCCTTTCGCGGTTTCGGTGTGCCGCAGGCCGCCATTGCGCAGGAGGCTTTGCTGGATGAACTGGCGGCGCGCCTTGAGATCGACCCGCTGGAATTCCGGCTGAAAAACGTGCTGGAAAACGGCGTGACGACGGTTTGCGGACAGGTCTTTGACCAGGGGGTGGGGATTGGTGCCTGTCTGCGCGCCCTCAGACCCGCCTGGCAGCGCGAGCGCGTGGCTGCCGCAAATTTCAACGCTACGGCTTCGGGTCATTTCCGGCGCGGGGTGGGCGTGGCATCGGGCTGGTACGGCTGCGGCAATACCTCGCTGCCCAACCCCTCGACCATTCGCTGCGGGATCACCTCAAAAGGTGAGATCGTCCTGCATCAGGGCGCTGCCGATATTGGTCAGGGCGCCAACACCGTCATTGCCCAGATATTTGCCACTGCGCTGGGCGTACCGGTGGACCGGCTGAGAATTCTGGGGGGCGATACGGCGATCACGCCGGATGCGGGCAAGACATCGGCCTCGCGCCAGACATTCGTGACCGGCACGGCGGCGCGACTGGCGGGTGAGGCGCTGCGCGCCAAACTTTTGGCGCGGGTCAATGCCGCGCGCGATGCCCGGATCGACCTGACCCCGGAGGGCATTCAGATCGTGGATGGCAGCGGCAGGCACAGCGTCGCGCTGGACCCCGCAGCGGCGGATGACGACGGCTATGTTCTGACGGCCTGCGAAACCTATGATCCGCCGACCGAACCGCTGGATGAAAACGGACAGGGTGCGCCCTATGCCCAGTTCGGCTATGCCGCCCATATCGCGGTGATCGAGGTTGATACCGGGCTGGGGACGGTGCGCCCGTTGCGGATGATTGCCGCGCATGATGTCGGGCGTGCGATCAATCCGCTGCTGATCGAGGGGCAGGTCGAAGGCGGTATCGCGCAGGGGCTGGGGATGGCGCTGATGGAGGAATATCTGCCGGGCCGGACCGAGAACCTGCATGACTATCTGATCCCGACCATCGGGGACGTGCCGCCCATCGAGACGCTGATCATCGAGGAGGCAGATGCACATGGCCCCTATGGCGCCAAGGGGCTGGGCGAACATGCGCTGATCCCGACCGCGCCTGCAATCCTGAACGCGATCCGCGCTGCCACGGGGCTGAGCCTGCGGCGCGTACCCGTCACGCCATCGCGCCTGCGCGCGGCATTGAAGGAGCGCTAGGATGACCGCCCGCCGCGACAAGCCCGAAAAAATCCGCTGCGACGCCTGCCCGGTCATGTGCTATATCGCCGAAGGCCGGATCGGGGCCTGTGACCGCTATGCCAATGCGGCGGGCGAACTGGTGCGGCTCGATCCGCTGACGATCATTGATCACAGCGCGGACAAACTCGTCCCGTTTCTGGGCGACAATGATCCGGCGGAATGGGACGGGGATATACTGGCGACGGAACGACCCTTTGTCACCGCCGTGGGTGCCGGCACGACCTATCCCGATTACAAACCCGCCCCCTTTATCGTCAGTCAGGAAGTTGACGGGGTGGATATGGTTACCGTCGTGACCGAAGGCATCTTCAGTTACTGCGGCGTCAAGATAAAGATCGATACCGACCGACATATCGGCGAAGAGCGCGATGTCGTCCGCGCCGGGGATGAGCCCGTTGGCCATGTCATGACCAGCGAATACGGATCAAAGATGTTGTCGCTGGGCGGCGTGGAGCATCTGACCGGTGGCAGCAAGGCCGAGGGGCGCATCACCTGCGACACGCTCTTGAAACTGTGCAACCGCGAGGCGGTCGAACTGACCATCGGCGACACCGCGCATGCGACAAGCGTCATCGTTCAGGCCGGTCAGCCACCGGTGATCGACGGCGAGACAGAGCGGCTGATGCGGGTGGGCTGCGGATCGGCGGCCATCGGTATGTTCGCCAAGCAATGGGCGGGTCATGTCGACGACGTGGTGGTGGTTGATGACCACATCACCGGTGTCCTGTCCGAGCATCAGGCCGGCAAGCTTTTGGATATTCCGCCGACGGGGATCGGTATCAGGGGGCGCCGGTCGACACCGGGGCGGTATTTTCAGGTTGCGAATTCCGGCACCGGATGGGGCGGCACCGATATCGTCGACCCGCTGACCATCCTCAAACCCTTCAACCCCAAGATCGCGCAGGCCGGCCAGAGCCTGATGATGGTCTCGACCACGGGCGAACAATATGCCTATTTCGTGCTGGATGACGCGCTGGTGCCGCGCCCGGCGGATATTCCGGCCGATCTGCGAAAGTCCGCCGAACTGATCGCGGAAAACTGCGAGCCATCGGTTTGCTCTGTCCTGTTCATGGGGGGCGCCGGAGGCTCGTTAAGGGCCGGGGTGACGGAAAATCCGGTACGGCTGACCCGATCGGTCAAAGAGGCGCTGACCCGTGTGTCCTGCGGCGGGGCAGAGGCATATGTCTGGCCGGGGGGTGGTATTACGGTCATGGCCGATATCCTTGACATGCCGCTTGGGTCCTTTGGCTATGTGCCGACACCGGCACTGGTCGCGCCCATCGAATTCACGCTGCGCGCCAGCGATTACGCTGATCTGGGTGGTCATGTGCAAGAGGTCCGCAACATACGCGATATCCTGAAGCCAACGACGCGGCGGCTGCGCCCGCCGTCGGCCCAGAACGCACCGATTGATACGGCGCGATTTGGCTGGTCAGGCGGGGGATCAGAGGCATGAGCAGCCCGGTGGCGCGGATATTGCCCGATGGTCAGCGGTTGCATCTGCAGCACGGGCCCATCGACCTGATCATTGGTGTCGACGGTGATCGCGCGGCCGGTTTTGCCGCCGCCCGGGCACGGTTCACCACGTTGCTGGACGAGTTGGTGAGCGAACTGGATTTGTTGCGCACACCTGTCGGCCCCTCGTCAGCAAGGCCCGGCGGTGAAACCGCGCGGCGAATGGCCAAGGCGGCGCGGGCGCATCTGCCCGCATTCATCACACCGATGGTCGCGGTCGCGGGTGCGGTTGCCGAAACGATACTGGCCGCGATGCTTGAAACGGCGGAACTGAGGCGGGCCTATGTCAACAATGGCGGCGACATCGCGATCTGGCTGGCACCGGGACAGCATTTCGACATTGGACTTTCCGCGCTGACGGGTGGCGGTCTGGGGCGGGTCAGGATCGGACATGATGATCCCTTTCGGGGTATCGCCACCAGCGGTCGGGGCGGGCGCAGCCTGAGCCTTGGCATCGCCGACAGCGTGACCGTTCTGGCACCGGGCGCAGCCGATGCCGATGCGGCGGCCACGATGATCGCCAACGCCGTCGATCTGCCCGGGCATCCCGCGATCAGGCGTGTACCCGCCCGTGATATCCGCCCCGAGAGCGATCTGGCTGACCTGCCGGTCGTCCGGTCGGTGGGCCACCTGACGGCAGATGAATACGCGCGCGCGCTGGAGGCCGGTCTGGTGGCAGCGCGGCGGCTGGAAAGGGCCGGAACGATCCATGCAGCCGCACTGTTTCTGGGTGGACAGGCGAAAACATGCGGAGCGCATAACTTGTTGGAAAAAAATGAGATAAAGGCGGTTGAATATGCCTGATATCGTGCCAAGAAAAACCATTCTGAATATTGAAGAAGTTTTTCACGAAGGTGGACCACCGCCTGATAAACCACTATTGCGCGGGGCCATTCTGGCCGTGATCGACAACCCTTTTGCCGGGCGCTACGTCGACGATATCCAACCCTTCATGGAGGATCTGAAACCGCTGGGGCTGAGCATGGCGGCGCGGCTGATCGATGCACTGGGCGGGGCGGCGGCCATCGAAGGATATGGCAAGGGCGCGCTGATCGGAGAGGCCGGAGAACTCGAGCACGGTGCGCTCTGGCATGCGCCGGGGGGGTATGCGATGCGCCAGTTGCTGGGCGATGCCCGCGCCATCGTGCCCTCAACCAAGAAGGTCTGCGGCCCGGGCGGCAGGCTGGATGTACCGGTAACCCACATCAATGCCTCTTATGTACGTAGTCATTTCGATACGATGGAGGTGGGCGCGAGTGACCTGCCCCGCGCGCGGGAAATGGTGCTGGTGCTGGTCATGACGACGGGTGCGCGTATTCACAACCGCGCCGGCGGTCTGGCTGCGGATGATATCAAGGGAGAGGACGGTCTGAGATGAGCCTGAATATCAGAAAAATCATGGTCAGTGTCGAGGAAACCCACAGCGAAATGGGGCAGCCCATTGACCCGCCAACACGCAAGGCGGTTGCCGTCGCCGTGATCGAAAACCCGTTCGCCGGGCAGTTCCAGGAGGATCTGAGCGAACTTATGGATATCGGTGCCACGCTGGGCGGCATGCTGGGCGAGAAATGCGTCGCGGCGCTGAATATCACACCGGAGGCGGCCGAGAGCTATGGCAAATCGGCGATGGTGGGTGAAAACGGCGAACTGGAGCACGCGGCAGCGATCCTGCACCCGAAACTGGGCGCACCGCTGCGCAAAGCGGTTGAAAAGGGTGCGGCGCTGGTGCCGTCAAGCAAGAAGATGGGCAGCCCGGGCCAGGTGCTGGACGTGCCGCTGGGCCACAAGGACGCCGCCTATGTCCGTTCGCATTTCGACGGGATCGAGATACGGCTGAACGACGCACCGCGCGCAAACGAGATCATGGTCGCCGTCGCGGTCACCGATAGCGGACGCCCCCTGCCCCGCGTCGGCGGGTTGAAATCCAAAGACGCGGAGGGCAAGGACGGCCTGCGCTGAGCAGGGTAAAGGGCGCATTGAAGGGGCGGATATTCGCGGTATAGTGGGCCGAGTGGTAGGATATGGGTGAACCCGGCGTGAAGGGTGACGATCATATGGCCGACCGGCCGCAGGATCCTTATGTCCTTGAGGACCAGATCGGTTATGTCCTGCGCCTGGCCTCGCAGCGTCACGCCATGATCTTTCAGGCGCATACGATCCGCAATCTGACACCCACACAGTTTTCCGCTCTGCTCAGGATCCATGAACAGGGCAAATGCTCGCAAAACCGGCTTGGGCGGCTGGCGGCGATGGATGTTGCAACCATCAAGGGGGTTGTCGACAGGTTGCGCGAAAAGGGGCTGACCCTTGCCGAACCCGACCCGTCGGACAAAAGGCGTACGATCATTTCCCTCTCTGAGGCCGGTCAGGCACTCGTCGATGAAATGATCGAGGCCGGGCGGCGCATTACCGCCGAGACGCTGCGCCCGCTGAGCGGGTCAGAGCAACGCAATCTGCTGAAGATTCTGAAAAAGATTTCCTGAACAGGGTTCCGGCTATTTCGGTTCCAGCCGGATCGCGCCGTCAACGCGCAGGCAGGCACCGTTTATCATTGTGTTTTCAATGATGTGCTGGACAGTGGCGGCGAACTCATCTGCCTTGCCCAAGCGTTTGGGAAAGGGAATGCCCGCGGCCAGACTTTGCTGCACATCCTCGGGCAGACCATCCATCATCGGCGTGTGAAAAAGACCCGGCGCAATCGCCGCGACACGGATGCCGTGCTGCGCAAATTCGCGGGCCGCAGGCAGCGACAGCGCGGCGACGCCACCCTTGGAGGCGGCATAAGCCGCCTGGCCGATCTGCCCCTCGAACGCGGCGATTGAGGCGGTGTTGACGATCACGCCGCGCTCGCCGTCTTCATTGACCGGATCAAGCGTGGTCATACGATGCGCGGCCAGCCGCATCACGTTGAACGTGCCGATCAGGTTGACACGGATCGTGCGTTCAAAACTGTCCAGATCGGCAGGCCCGTCACGCCCGACAATGCGCCCGCCGGTGACGATACCGGCGCAGCTGACTGCGATGCGGGGCACACCATGGGCGCTGACCGCCTGATCAAGGGCGGCGGTAACCGCTTCAGGGTCCGCGACGTCACAGCCGGCTGCCAGTGCGCCAAGCGTGTCTGCCGCCTGATCCAGCCGCTGCCCCGGCAGATCCAGCAGCGCCACCCGTGCGCCACCGGCGATCAGCCGCGCCGCCGTCGCATAGCCAAGGCCGGACGCGCCGCCCGTGACGATGGCGGAAATACCCTCTATCTGCATGAGCGTTCCTCTCAGCCCAGTTCGGGTTCGAGGATGATCTTGGGTGCCTCGGCCTGACCCGAACGGATGTCGCGAAAGGCCTGCCAGCCATCGGCAAGGGGGCGTTTTTCGATCCAGTCAAATGTGCCCAGCCGGCCATCGAATATGGCCTGCGCCGTATCGCGGAAATCCTGCGCGGTATAGGTATAGGTGCCGATAAACTGAATCTCCTGCAGCGTCATGCGGCGGATATCCAGACCGCCTGTCGCCTCTCCCAGCCCGATATGCACGATCACCCCACCCTGGCGCGCCAACGCCGAGGCGTGTTCGCGCGTGGCGGCGTAACCGACCGCGTCGATCACGATATCTGCGCTGCCGGGTTCAGGCGCATCGTCCAGCCCGGTCGTGGCAAATGACGGGTTGGCGGCCAGCCGCGTGCGTCTGAGTGCATTGGGTTCGATCACGGTGATATCGCCATAGCCAAACGCGCCAAGCGACAGTGCCGCACCAACGCCGATGGCGCCTCCGCCGATCACCACGGCGCGCGCATCCGCGAGGTCCCCCTCGACAATGCGTGTACCCAGCCGCACCCCGTGCCAGCCGCAGGCAATCGGTTCGGTCAGGGCGGCATGTTCGAAGGGCACGTGATCGGGGACCGTGACAAGGTTACCGACCGGCATGGCCACCTGATCGGCAAAGGCACCCTGACGCGGCGGCATGGAAATGATTTCGCGGCTGGCGCAGATATTGGTGCGCCCGGCACGACAGTCGCGGCAATTGTCGCAAGCGACCAGCGGATTGATTGTCACCCGCCTGCCGGCATCCGGCCCCGTCATCACGATACCGGCAGCCTCGTGGCCCAGCGTCAGCGGAGTCGGGCGTCGCGCGTCATGGCCCAGATAGGCATGCATGTCCGATCCGCATATGCCCGAGGCATGGATGCGTACCACCTCTTCGCCCTCTTGGGGGGTGGCGTCCGGAACATCCTGATAGGTGAGCGTTTCCTTGGCGGTGTAGACCAGTGCTTTCATTTTGCGGTAAATCCCCCATCCACGAACAGGACCTGTCCTGTCACATATGCCGAAGCATTTGAACACAAAAACAACATCGGCCCGTCCAGATCCTCGGGCTCTCCGTTGCGGCCGATGCAGGTCTGTTCGGCGTTGCGGCGCGCCAGATCGGCATCCGCAAAGACCGGCCCGGTAAGCTCGGTCCGGAAAAAACCGGGTGCCACGGCGTTCGCGGTGATACCATGGCGCGACCATGCCTCGGCCATGGCACGGGTCATCTGTTCGACACCGCCCTTGGATGCACCATAGCTGATCCCGTTGGCAAAGGCGCGCCGCGACTGAAGCGACGCGAAATTCACGATCCGGCCCCAGCCCTGCGCCCGCATATCCGCAACCAGCGCCTGGGCCAGAAAAAACGGGACCGACAGGTTCAGCGACAATGTGAGGTTCCAGTCGGTCAGCGTCATGTCGTCCGCCGGGCGCCGGGTATTGATCCCGGCGGCGTTGATCAGGATGTCGGGCGGGCCGAATGGTTCGCGGATACGGGCGGCCAGTTCATCAACCCCACCCGGATCGGACAGATCGGCCTGAACCGCAGCGGTCGGGCCATCGGTTTCCGCCATCCAGGCCTGCAACTGATCCTCACGGCGGGCAAGCCCGATCACGTTTGCACCATGCTCGGCCAGAATGCGCGCGGTGCGTCGGCCAAGGCCGCTGCTCGCGCCGGTCACACAGGCGGTGCGCCCGGCAACCTCGAAAAGTGAATGCATGGCGGGGCTCCTTTCTGATCGCGGGATCGGTTGTGCGGCGCTACTGGGGTCAAATGCAGTGTTGTCGCCACTGCCAGCGCGCCTGAAAATTCAGGGGCGCGCGCCATGCCGGACCAGTGTCCTGCGATTGCGCGCGCCCCCTGTTCTGCCTGATACGGGTCTGTCTAGCCGCCGCTAAGGAAAGCGGGCAGCCAGAGCACAAGCTGCGGGAAGATGAAGAGCAGCGTCAGCCCGACAAGCTGAACGATCATGAATTGCATCATGCCGAGATAGATATCCTTGAGATCCCAGCTGGGCACCACGCCCTTAAGGAAATAGGCCGAGAGTGCCACCGGCGGACTGAGCCACGCCGTCTGCAGGTTCACCGCCACAAGGATGCCGAACCACACCAGCATGTTGTAGGTGGAGTCAAAGCCCGGCAGGTCAAGCGCAATCACCGTCGGCAACAGGATCGGGACGACGATCAGCACGATCGGCACCCATTCAAGTGGCCAGCCCAGAAGGAAGATCAGCGCCATGATCAGGATCAGGACGAAATAGGGTGACATATCCAGCCCAAGCAGCGCCTCGGTCATCATTTTGGGTGTACCAAGTGCCGAGAACTCGGCGCCAAAGAAGTTCGAAGCCGCGACAAGGAACATGATCAGCACAGTGATTTCGAGCGCTTTGATCAGGCTGTCGAAAAAGCCGCCAATGGTGAATTTGCGATAGGCGAGCGATAGCAGGATCGCACCGAAGGCACCCATTGCGGCAGCCTCGGCAGGCGTTGCAAAGCCCAGAAGGATCGACCCCAGCGCGAATGAGATCAGGATCGTTGGCGGCATCAGACCGGCAAAGAACTCATCCCACAGCTCGGAGAAGTAGAAGCCCTCATCCGCGTCCCTGCGATAAATCGGCCGGGCCAGAAAGGCCAGCAACAGCAAGAAGGCCGCAAACACGACCGACCAGACCGAAATGCTGCCGTCATCGGACATATTGGCATAGACCATATAGACGTGGAACAGCGCCGCGATGGGCAACACGATCCGCAGGACGGTCAGGTTCCGATAGGCCGCATAGGCCACGGCGATTGACAGGGCCACGGCGATCAGCCCGCCGAAGGGAACGAACCCGCCGAATGTACCGCTCAGACCCAGCCCGAATATTCGGGTGATGGTCAGGATGCCCAGACAGATCAGCGCAACCTCGGCACCGTAATAGCGCGACGTATCCGGCTGATCTTCTTCCGACAGGATCGGGCCGAGATCGGGATTAATCCAGCACCGCCCCAGCGTATAGAGCAGGTACAGGCTCGCCAGGATCGCGCCGGGGATAAAGGCCCCCCGGAAGAGATCGAGCGTCGACACCTCGAGCACCGGCCCCATGACGATCAGCATGATCGAGGGCGGGATCAGGATGCCGAGCGTCCCGCCGGCGGTGATGGTCCCTGCCGCCAGCTGTACGTTATAGCCCGCGCGGTTCATCGTGGCACCTGCCATGATACCGAGGAGTGTCACCGAAGCCCCGACAATGCCGGTTGCGGCGGCAAAGATCGTCGAGACGATCAGAACGGCGATATAGAGCGCTCCGCGCACCCGCGCCATGATCATCTGGATCGAGGCAAAGAGCCGCTCCATCAGACCCGCAGCCTCCATCACGATGCCCATGAGAACAAAGAGCGGCACCGCCATCAGCTGATCGTTCAGCATGGTGGAGTTTGTGTTCAGCGTCAGCAGGAGCGTCGTCAGTTTGAAATTTGCCCCCCAGATGCCAAAGACAAAGGCGAGGAAGATCAGCGTGAAAGATATCGGGAAGCCGATGAAAATCACAAAGAGCATCGCCCCCAGCATGATCAGGCCGATTGTCGGTTTCGACAGGCCGGGGCGGGCCTTCATCACTTCGGTGAACCACTCACCGCCGGGCACCAGATCCGGCGTGAACACGGCCAGCACCAGCCACAAAAGCCCGATCAGATAGATCGGAAGCGCCCTGACAAAGAGACGCTCGCGCGCTTTGCCCATCTTGTGGAAGGCGCGGAAAATCTCGGGAATGCCCTGAAGCAGCAGGAGAGCGCCACCCACTGGCATTGCCGTTCGTGCAGGCCAGAGGAGCGGGCCCCATGCGCTGTCAATCTGCATGGTTTCGCTCGTGGAAAAGGCCAGCCACCAGAACTGCGCCGAAACCACCGTGAAAAAGATCATCGACGGGATGAAGAACAGGAGATAGAGAAGCGCGTCTACCGTCGCCTGCGTCTTGTCCGACCAGTTCCGGTAGAGGAAATCGGCCCGAATATGCACGCCCCGCATCAGGCCGTAGCCCGCTGCCGCCATGAAGATGACGCCGCCAAGCATGCGGCTGGTGTCATAGACCCAAAGCGTCGGGCCGAGGCCAAGCGCCCGGGCCAGACCGCCCATACCGGCATCTATCAGGATCCGGTCAAGATTTCGCGACAGCACCTCGTAGACCACAACCGCGATCAGGGGCACCATCAGGAGGGCGATCAACTGACCGGCGCGATAGTTCAGAACATCGATGAACGCGGTTATTGGCCTTTGCCATGCGGTCATGTCTGCCGGGGTTTCTCCGGGCGCCTCGGCGCGTCTTTCTGCGATCAGCTCGTCGGCGATTTCGAGTTCTTCGGCATTGGGCTCATCTGCGGCCATACCCTATCCCCCCATTTTTCTGGTTCAGGTATCCTGTTGGAACCTCATCTTTGACAAGGTTCAGCTTCACCTTGGGAAAGAGGAAGTGCGGGGCCAAGGGGCCCCGCACCAGGATGTTGTTTTACTTGAGCGAGTCGGCGAAAGCCCGACCGAGGCTCGCGTTGGAGGTCTGGGCACCAGACCAGAACGGAACCGCGATTTCGGCGAAGTCTTTCTGAGACTGCCAAACCTCGGCGAAGAACTCGTTCTCGTCCGCGGCAGACTGCAGTGCCTTTTGCGCAGCTGTCATATACTCGGAGAAGTAATCCGCGGGCGTGTCCTTGAGGATGACGCCCTGGTTGTCCACGAGATCCTTCAGCGCCTTACCGTTTTCAAAGATACGATAGGACAGCGACTTGGACAGCGATGCGTTTGCAGCAACTTCCAGAGCCTTCTGCTCGGTCTCGGTCAGGCCGTTGTAGAAATCGCCGTTCACATACATGTCGGCGTTAACGGTGACCTGATGCAGACCCTGCAGATAGTAGTACTTCAGCACTTTCTGGAAGCCGAAGACCGAGTCAGGCTTGGGGCAGCACCATTCCGCTGCGTCGATTGTGCCTTTTTCCAGCGCTGGCAGGATGTCACCACCGCCCATGGCCACGGCAGGAACACCGATGTCAGCATAGGCTGCACCGACCATGCCGGGAGGGGCGCGGAAGCGCATCTTGCGGAAGTCGTCCATCGACTCGATCGGCTCGGGGAACCAGCCAAGGGCCTCGGGGCCGACCGGCTGCAGCATGAAGCCTTTGACATTCACGCCCATCTCGTCCCAGAGGCGGTCATAAAGCTCTTTACCGCCGCCGAACTGGAACCAGCTCAGGAACGCGATGTTGTCGAGGCCGACACCGGCACCGGCAATTGGCGCACCAAAGAGGTTGGCCGCAGGATGCTTACCGCCCCAGTAGTGGGTCCAGGCAAAGCCGCCTTCGACGAGACCGGCATCAACCGCATCCATGATGTCACGGGGGCCGACCACGGCGCCCGCAGGCAGCACTTCGATGGTCAGCGAACCACCGGTCAGCGCCGCGACATCGTCGCCAAACGCCTTGAGCATGGTAACTTCGTCAGCCGTTGCAGGCAGCACCGACTGGATGCGCAGAACCTTTTGCGCGAACGCCGCCGAACCGGCCGCCGTCAGCGCAATTGCTGCGACCGCCGCACCGGTGGCGATTTTCTTGAGACTAAACATGTTGATCTCCCTTGTTGTTGCCTTCTCAATATTCGAGCCCGTTCCGCGAAGGCTAAGAAACCGGCGTGTTCTCCTCGTGCGGTCAACCGTACGAAGAATTCCTAGTGACCCTTGCCCAACTCCATTCCCTCGACCAGCCCGAGCATCGGACCAATCCCCGTGTTGATGTCAAAGAAGCCACGGAATAGCATTTCGCTTGCGACATAAATAAGTACCACCAGACCCAGCCAGCTGATCCATGGATAGCGTGTCAGAATATGCATGATCATCGTCGCGGCAAAGGCCATCAGTACGATGGCCAGACCCAGGCCAAAGACCAGCATCGTCGTATCACCGTCGGCGATGGCCGCCACCGCAAGAACATTGTCGAGCGACATGGATACATCAGCGATAGTAATTGACACGAGCGCCGAAAACAGCGTTCGGCGGGGCGCACCGGTATAACCGGCCTCGAGATCACCGGCGGTGGCCAGCGCGGCCTCGGCCCGGCGATCAGTGCTCTCGCGGATTTCGACATAAAGCCTCCAGCACACCCAGAAAAGCAGAAGCGCACCCACAAACAGCAGGCCCGGAATACCCAGAAGCTTGGTCGCGATAACGGCAAAGACGATCCTCAGCACGGCGGCGATCACCATGCCGTAAAAGATGGCGGTCTTGCGCAGCTGGGGGCTGAGCCCCGCCGCCGCCATACCGATGATCAGGGCGTTGTCGCCCGATAGGATCAGATCGGCGATGATGATCTGCCCAAAACTGAATACGGTGTCCATCATGCCCGGGCATCCTCGATTATCATGTCTGAGACTTTCTCGCCGATCATGATCGACGGCGCGTTGGTGTTTCCCGATGTGATTACCGGCATGATCGAGGCGTCGGCGACGCGAAGACCCTGAATGCCGTGCACCCTGAGGCGGTCATCGACGACGGCCATGTCATCGCTGCCCATCTTGCAGGTGCCGGTCGGGTGATAGATCGTCACCGACGTATTGCGCGCCCAGTCGAGCGTGGCCGCTTCGTCGTCGAATGCGACTTCGCTGCCGGGGCTGTATTCGGCGGTAATATGGGATTTGAGCGGTTCGAATTCGCATATCCGCCGCGCCACCTGTATCCCTTTGACGATGGTCTTCTGATCCAGCTCGGTGGCCAGATAGTTGGGATGAATGACGGGGTGGTCGTTGATATTCGCGCTTTTGAGTTTCAGTTCGCCCGCGCTTTCGGGACGCATCTGCAGAACCGATGCGGTAAAGGCCGAAAACTTGTGCGGGCCGTCGGCGGGTTTGTCCGCGCTCCAAGGCTGGATATGAAACTGGATGTCAGGCGTATCAAGGCGCGGGTCCGTCTTGACAAAGCCGGTGCCGAGGCTGGCCGCCATAGTCATGGGGCCAGAGCGCGCGGCAATATATTGCAGCCCGATGGCGGCCTGTTTGAACAGGTTGTTGATCTCGACATTGATGGTGGGCAGATCGGTCTTGAAGACAGGCCGCGCCTGAAGATGGTCTTGCAGGTTGCGTCCCACGCCCGGCAGATGCTTCTGCATATCGATGCCCAGCGGCGCCAGATCGGCGCTGTCGCCTATCCCCGAAAGCATGAGGATCTGCGGCGAGCCGATGGCCCCGGCCGAGAGGATCGCCTCGCGCGTGACCCCGATCGTTTCAGAGGCACCGTTTCTGATGCCACGCACACCGGTTACGCGGCCCTCTGACATGATCAGTTTTTCGACCTGCATATCCGTAATGATGGTCAGGTTCGATCTGCCGCGCGCGGGCCTCAGATAGGCAACCGCCGAACTGCAGCGCCGCCCCCGGTCCATGGTCAGCTGGAAATACCCCACGCCTTCCTGATTCAGGCCGTTATAGTCGGGGTTTGAGGGATATCCGGCGGCATTTGCAGCCTCGATCCACTTGTCCACAACCTCGCGCGTCAGCGCGGTGGGCGACACGGCGAGCGGCCCGGAACGCCCGCGCACGTCATCAGGATCGGGCACATCGCCTTTCCAGTTTTCGGCCCTGCGGAAATAGGGCAGCACGTCCTCCCACGCCCAGCCCGCATTGCCCAGCTGGCGCCAGTGGTCGAAATCCTGCGGCTGTCCCCGGACGTAGAGCAGCCCGTTGATCGAGCTTGAGCCGCCCAGAACCTTGCCGCGCGGCCATGGGATCGACCGGCCGTTAAGCCCCTGATCCTGCTCGGTCACATATTGCCAGTCGGTCCGGGGATTGCCCATGGTCTTGAAGTAGCCGACGGGCACATGAATCCAGGGATTGGTGTCTTTTCCGCCCGCTTCGATCACGGCAACGGAGTACTTTCCGCTCTCGCTGAGGCGGTTGGCGACGGCACATCCGGCGGACCCGGCACCTATGACCACGTAGTCAAATTTCACCAAATTCTCCCGATATATCAAAAAATGAGACTTTTTATCTCGATTTTGATACATTATGTGCTATCTATTCCGAAAAGTTTGATTCTTGCAACAGGAAGATCATGCCGGACGGCTCAAATCGCATTCCGACCAATCTGAGGACCTTGCTGATCCTTGAAATTGTGGGCCGCAGCGAAGAGGCGCTTTCGGCGACCGAGATCAACGCAGAGATCGATCTGCCCAAGCAGACAGTGCATCGGCTGGTGTCCATGCTGGAGCGTGAAGGCTTTCTGGTCAGGGATGGCCGGTCCAAGAAATTCCGCCCCAGCCGCCGCCTCAGGCTGATCGGGGCGGGTCTGTTGCATGCCTCGCGTTTTCACATCACCCGGCATCAGATCCTCAAAGAGGTGTCCGACATCGTGCGCGAAACCGTCAATTTCGTCGTGCCCGAGGATACGGGCATGAAATATCTGGACAGGGTCGAAACAGACTGGCCGTTTCGCATTCAGCTGCCGCGCGGCTCGAATGTGCCGTTTCACTGCACCGCCAGCGGCAAGGCCTTCATGGCCAGCATGGGCAAAGCCGCGCGGCGGCGTTTTGTCGACGGGCTGACGCTGACGCGCGAGACGGCCAATACCCATCCGGATGCCGCGCGGCTGATGGCGGATCTGGCTGAAATCGCCCGGCGCGGCTATGCGCTGGATAACGAGGAATTCATGGAAAACATGGTGGCCTGTGCGGTGCCGGTGACCGACGGCACCGGACGGTTTATCGGTGCGCTGGCGGTGCATGGCCCCAAGTCGCGAACACCGTTGCAGGAGATGGAGCGCTATCGGACAACGCTGCTTGCCGGGGCGGAAAAGCTGAAAGAGGCGCTCTTCGTCGAGGAGTAATCCCTAGACCCGGTGCAGCCGGTGGCGCTCGAGAAGGTCGATGATCACGGCCTTGGCCGATTGCCTGTGTTCATGGTGGATACGCCGCGCCTGCGCTGCGTCACCTTTGCGGATGGCGTCCAGCACGCCGCGGTGATCGACGTTGGATTTGATCGGAACAGGCCGCATATAGAGCGTGATGGAACGGGCACGGCGGACCTGATCGCTCATCATCGCGACGATGGTCTCGACCCGCGAATTGCCGCCCAGACGCACGAGCTCCTTGTGAAACCGCTCATCGGCCTCGGCCCAGATTTCAAGATTTTCGGACTCGATGGCACGGTCCATATCTTCGATGCTTTGCGCCAGCGCGGCGAGTTCGGGATCGGAATAATTGCGCTTTGCTGCCAATTCGGCGGCCAGGCTTTCAAGCTCGGTCAGCACGTCATAAATCTCGCGCATATCTTCGACCGAAACCGGAAGAATGCGTACTCCTTTGCGTGGCCGCATCTCGAGCAGGCCCTGCGCCTCTAGCGTCAGCGCGGCCTCGCGCACGGGGGTGCGCGACATGCCCAGCTGCGCGGCCAGTTCACTTTCCAGATGGTCGGACCCAGCCGGAAGCCTGCCGGTAAAGATCAGCTCGCGCATTTCATCGATGGCGCGTTGCGTGTTCGAACGGGGTTTGAGATCGGTGGCCTTCAACCTGTCTCCAGCGTCACTTTTCGGGCGGTCTCTGCCGAATGATAAATTGCGTTTTCCGTCTCGATCACGGCAAGGTAGTCCCGCGCCAGGTTCTCGATCGGGTCTCCGTCCAAGAGACCGCAAACCACATGGCTTTGCAAGGCGTGGACGCAATCACCGCCAAACCGGCCTGACCGGTCAGCCGCGAGCAACGGTGTTTCTTCGGTCGTGCCAAAGGCGCGCAGCCAGACCGATCCGTCACCTTTCAGCCGCAACGTACCCTCTGTGCCCTCAATCAGTCCCTCGCCCATTGTGCAGCGTGTATTCTCGGCCGCATGGTCCAGATGACGATTGCCGTCCAGCAATGCGCGCTGCCCGTTTTCATAAGCAAAGACGACATATCCCGCATCCTCGCCCGCGATGACGGGGTTGATCCGGCGCAGATCGGCATACACCGATTGCGGTGCACCAAGGAGGTAGCGAAAGGTATCGACGTAATGCACGCCGGTTTCGTGGATCAGAAACTTCTCCATGTCCTGAAAATAGGGTTGCCGGTCGAGATAGGCGTCTGCGCCCTGACCATCACCGGGACGAAGGCGGAACGTGACCTGCTGGACCTGACCGATCCGCCCTTCGGCGATGGCGGCGCGAATGGCCCTGAACCATGGTTGGAAACGAAAATTCTCGTGCACGACGATCATGGCGCCGACGGCCTCGGCCTCGGCGGTGATCGTACGCGCTTCGTCCAGATCGATGCAGAACGGTTTCTGGCAGATCATGTGGCGTATGCCATGTGCCAGGGCGGTGCGGATGGTGGTGGCATGTGCCACCGGCGGCAGAATGATATCGAGGAGATCGGGGCGCTGTTCGTTCAGCATCCGGCCCAGATCGTCATAGGCCGGCAGGCCGGTGGCGCGGGCCTTGTCGATATCGCGGTTGCAGGACGCCAAGAGGTCGACGCGCCCGATACGCGCCCAGCTTTCATAGTGAAACTGGCTGAAATACCCGGCACCGACACAGGCCACGCCCAGACGCTGCAGGCCGGTCATGACGTGAAAAGGACCTGCGAGACAGCGCGGGCAACGTCAACGGTGCCTGCGGTGCCCCCCAGATCACGGGTCAAAGTCCGGCCTTCGGTGGCAACGCGGTCAACCGCGCCCCGCAGGCGGCGGCCATCCTGCACCAGCGCCGGGTTGTCGTGCCGGATACCAAGCCAGTCGAGCATCATCGCAGCCGATGAGATCATCGCCATCGGATTGGCCAGCCCCTGCCCCGCGATATCGGGGGCCGAGCCGTGACAGGGCTGAAACACGGCGTGATCCTCACCAATATCTGCAGACGGTGCGAGGCCGAGACCGCCCATCAGCCCGGCACCCAGATCCGACAGGATATCGCCGAACATGTTCTCTGTGACGAGCACGTCGAATTCCCATGGCTTTTGCACCATCCAGAGCGCCATGGCATCGACATAGGCGTGATCGGTGATCAGGTCGGGATAATTTTGCGCCTCGGCATCGAAAATCTCGCGAAAGAATGCAAAGGCGCGAAAGACATTGGCCTTGTCCACGCAGGTTACGCGGCCCGGACCCTGCCCCGTAGCCTTGCGCATACGGGCGAGTTCAAATGTAAAACGGAAAAGCTTTTCAGAAATGTCTCGCGTGATCCGGAGGGTTTCGCGCGCCTCGTCCTGATGCAGTTCACCACCGCCGCCTTGGGTAAAGAACAGCCCTTCGGTGCTTTCGCGCACGAGCACAAAATCGATTTCACGCCCCTCAGGGATCCTGAGCGGTGATGCCTGACCGGCGCGTACTGTAACGGGACGAATGCCGGCAAAGAGCACCAGCTCTTTTCTGAGGTCAATCTGCGGCGTGATCTCTGTGCCGTCATCATAGCGCACATCCGGCAGACCCATGGCCGAGAGCAGAATCGCATCAGCGGCGCGGGCGATATCGAGCGATGCGGTGGGCAACGATTCGCCCGTTCGTGCAAAATGCGCCGCCCCGGCCGGCGCGTTCCGAAACGCGAGGTCATAGCCATCGTTTTCTGAAGCGAGACGTTGAAGCAAATCCACCGAAGGTCCTGTTATTTCAGGTCCAATTCCATCTCCTTCGAAGACTGCTATCTCAAATCTCTGTTTCATCGGCACCTGCATCCTTTTCGTAGTGAATGGCACATTTGACGGGGCTGTCATATCAAAATATTGACAACGCATCATTTAATGCATACGTAAATTTATGCAACAACAATCACATTACCTATGGGAGGACTCACCTCATGAAGTTCAAATTCGGAAAGCTCGCGGCCATCGCCATATTGGCCTCAGGGCTGGGTAGCGCCGTCTCGGCCCAGGAATATCCATACCGCGATATCACCACAGCCGTCGTCTGGGGCGCGGGTGGCGGAACCGACAGCATCAACCGCATGATCATGGCCGAGATGGAGAAACATCTCCCGGTTTCGATCAACGTCATCAATCAGACGGGGGGTGTCGCCGGTTCGAACGGCATGGTTTACGTTCAAAACCAGCCCGACGATGGATATACCCTTGTCGGCCTGTCGGAATCTAACGTGACCGCCGCCGTTCAGGGCGGCTGGGATCAGAAGTTCAGCTTCTGGTATCCGTTCATCGTGGGCGGATCGCCTGATCTGATCTCGGTCCCGGCGTCCAGCCCCTATCAGACGCTGCAGGAACTGGTTGATGCCGCGCGCGCCGCGCCGGGCACCATTCCCGCTGCCGCATCGGGTGCGGGATCGATCCACCACCTGAACCTGCTGGCCATTCAGAACGGCGCAGATGCCGAGTTTCTGTTCGTCCCCTACAAGGGCTCTGCGCCCGGTCAGGAAGCGGCCATTGCGGGCGAAGTTGCGCTGGTTGTAACCTCACTTGCCGAACAGGCACCCCTGATCGAGGGTGGTCAGCTGAGGCCGCTGGCGATGCTCACGCCCGAAAGCGCGGAAATCGCCGGTATCTCGGTGCCGTCGGCCTTTGACATCTATGACGGGCTGGACGCCTATCTGCCGCTGAAACAGGCCATCGGCTTCGCGGTGCATGCCTCGGCACCGGATGAGGTCAAGGCGGCGCTGACCGAGGCCTTTGACAAGGCGATGGCATCAGACACGGTTGCCGAATGGGCCGCTGCCAACAATTACGACATTGGTGGCCAGTCGGGTGCAGAGGCGTCGGCGCTCTTTGCCAATCTCGAAAGCACATTTGCCTACACGCTGCAGGAACTGGGCGCGACCACGGTCGATCCGATGTCGCTGGGCATCGAAAAGCCTTGATCCCGGTCAGATGAAACAACACGAGGCGCGGGAAACCGCGCCTCTTTCACGCAGGAGGCAACCGTGGCGCAGAGTGCAGATAAATCAGTGATGCGGGCACGCGATTTCTGGGGGGCGCTGGGACTGATGGCATTGTCCGTCTTTTTCCTGTGGCGGACGAGTCAGATACCCCTTTTTGGCGGCAACAGGGCCGGGGTCAGCGGCGCGGATTGGTACAACTCGGCCGCGATCGTGCCGCTGGGCATCTTTGCCGGGCTTTTTGTCCTGTCCTGCGTATTGCTGACAATTTCGATCCGGGCCGGCGGGGCCGCCGGGGCGCTGAGTGCAGCCGGGATCGGCTGGGACCATCGCGAGGGGCTGCGCATCGCGACGCTGGCGCTGATCCTCTTTTTCTACATTGCCGGGCTTGTCCCGCGGGTCGATTTCATCATCTCGGGCGGATTGCTGATCACCTGCCTGATCTTTGGCTATCACCGGGGCCTGACCGGGCGGATGCTGATCGCGACCGCGGCGATGGGCGTTGCCGGGGCTTATGCGCTGATGATGCATCCTGACCGGGCCGGGTGGCGGGCGCATGACGATGACATCCTGGCGCTTGTGCTGTGGATTGGCCTGACATTCTGGTCAACGGCACGCGCACGCGGCGACCGGATAATGCGTGTTATCCCGTTGATCGCGGTGATCACGCCGCTGGTGCTGGTGACCGCAATGGCGTTCGGGTTCCGACAGAATGTGCCCAACCGGGGCGGGCTGATCTTTGCCCAGATCGAATATCACTACTACGTCACCCTGCGCCCGCTCTGGAGGGACTGAAATGGACATGCTTGTGACGCAGCTGGCAGGATTTTGGGATGCGCTCCTTGCGCTGGTCGCTGACCCCCTGACCTATATTTACCTGATTTCATCGGTTTTTCTGGGGATCATCTTTGGGGCATTGCCCGGACTTACCGCGACGCTGGCAGTCACGATCCTGACCGGCTTTTTTGGCAACAAGATCCCGCTGGACTATGCCCTGATCGCGCTGCTTGGAGCCTATGTCGGGGCGATCTATGGCGGCTCCTATCCGTCGATCCTCCTGAATATTCCGGGCACGGCCGCCAGCGCGGCAACGGCGATGGATGGCTATCCGCTGGCGCGTGCGGGGCGGGGTGGCGAGGCGCTGGGCCTGACCACCACTGCGAGCTTCATCGGCACGCTGATCGGGACGCTGGCGCTTTTGGTTTTTGTCTGGCTGCTGCTGCTGATTTCGAAAAACATCGCCAGCCCCGAAAAAGCTTTGCTGGCACTTTTCGGGATATTGCTGTCGGGCACGCTGATGTCCGAGGATCTTGTGATCAAGGGCTGGATTGCCGGGCTGATCGGTCTGGCCATGGCGATGGTGGGGCTTGATCCGCTGCTGTCAGAACCACGCTATACCTTCGGCTGGTCCTATCTCTTGTCCGGATTTCAGGTCGTGCCGGTTCTGATGGGGGCCTTTGCCGTACCGCAGATCATCGACGGGCTAAGGCACATGGAGGTGGGTGAAGTCCTGAAACTGCAGGGGCGCATCCTGCCCAATCTGGGCACCATCCGGCGCTACCTGCCGACAATAACCCGTTCTGGCGTGATCGGCACGGGTGTGGGCGCGCTGCCCGGCGTGGGTGAGGATGTTGCAGGCTGGGTCAGCTATGGCGTCGGCAAATCGGTCAGCCCGGATGGCGCACAATTTGGCAAAGGATCGCTCGATGGGTTGCTGTCGTCCGAGACGGCCAACAATGCCTGTATCGGCGGCGCGCTGATCCCGCTTCTGGTACTGGGCATTCCCGGCTCGCCCCCTGCGGCGGCGCTGATGGGCGCGTTCAAGATCAACAACGTCATCCCCGGCCCGACGATTGATCCCGCGATCATCCTCCGGGTGGCGGCGATCATGGTTCTGGCCTCGCTGACGATGTTCATTCTGGGGCTTTTCACCGCCCGCGTCTTCATCCGTATCCTGCGCATTCCCCAGACCGTATTCCTGCCGGTGGTAATGGTGCTGACGACGATCGGATCGTTCAGCGTGGGCGGCGGTATCAACGATCTGTATCTCATGCTGGGTGTCGGGTTCGTGGCCTATCTGATGAACCTGATGAAATACCCGATGGCACCATTGGTCATCGGGGTCATTCTGGGTGGCCTGTTCGACGAAACTTTCCGTCGTTCGCTTCTGATCTCCAACGGCGATCTGCTTGTCTTTGCAACCCGACCGGGTGCTGCCATACTTCTGTCACTGAACGTGGCGCTGATCCTCAGCCAGTTCCCGTTCATCCAGAGGGGCTTTGCCAGACTGAAAGGAAAATTCACCTGATGTATGTTGTGACCGTGCGTTTCGAGATCAAACCGGGCGCGATGGCGCGCTTTATGCCGCTGATGCAGGAAAACGCCCGCGCCTCCGTCGCCGATGAGGTCGGATGCATCCAGTTTGACATCTGCCGCGACCCGGAAAACGCAAACGCAGTATTCCTGTATGAAAAATACACGTCGCGGGCAGCATTCGAGCTGCATATGCAGACCCCGCATTTTCATGCGTTCAACACCGCGGCTGGCGATATGATCGCCGACAAGACGATTGCCACCTATGCCGAGGTCTGGCCGTGACCACGTGGGAGGTTCACGCCGTCAAATATGCCGACAGGAACGGGCGTACACGTCAGGACAGTTTCATCCTGGATGATGATCATGCGGCGCCCCACCCGATGGATTATTTCATGTGGGTCCTCAGGCGTGGCGACGAAGTGATTCTGGTTGATACCGGTTATGACGATGACGAGGCCGCGGCGCGGGGCCGTCCGATCCGGACGGCGCCCGATGCGGCGCTGGCGCCACTGGGCATCCGCGCGGCGGATATCGATCAGGTCATCGTGACCCATCTGCATTATGACCACGCCGGTGGTCTGCACCTCTTTCCCAATGCGCGCCTGCACATGCAGGCCGCCGAGATGGCCTATGCCACGGGTCCGTGCATGTGCCACGACGTTCTGCGCATGCCCTTTACCGCCGGTCATATCTGCGAGGCCGTGCGGCGGCTTTATGCCGGTAAGGTGGTGTTTCACGAGGGCGACGGGGAAATCGCGGATGGCGTCACCGTGCATTGTATCGGCGGCCATAGCCGGGGACTGCAGGCGGTGCGGGTCCGTACCGAGGCGGGTTTTCTGGTGCTCGCGTCCGACGCCGCGCATTTTTATGAAAACCTGACCCGGCGCAAACCCTTTCCCATCGTTGTTGATCTTGAGGATATGCTGCGGGGATTTGACCGGCTGGAGCAACTGGCCAGTTCACCCGATCTGATCGTTCCGGGCCATGACCCGCTGGTGCGGACGTATTTTCCGCAAGGCGCGGACGCGGCGATCACGCGGCTGGACCGGGGCCGGATGACCGGATCAGCATCATGAAAATCGGGGTCATAGCGGATGATTTCACCGGGGCGTCCGATATCGCGCTTTTTCTGGCCGAGGGCGGTATGCGCGTTGCCCAGTTCGTGGGTGTGCCCGGCACCTCCGCCACGGCTGATCTGGATGCGGGGGTCGTGGCGCTGAAATCGCGGACCTGCCCGGTGGATGAGGCTGTTGAACAATCGCTTGCGGCGGCCGAATGGCTGCACGCTCAGGGCGCCGAGCAAATTGTTTTCAAGGTCTGTTCAACCTTTGACAGTACCGATCAGGGGAATATCGGCCCGGTCCTTGATGCGCTGAGCCATCAGCTGGATGCCGGGCCGGTGGCCATATGCCCTGCCCTGCCCGATTATGGGCGCAGCGTCTATCAGGGGCATCTTTTCGTCGGCGACACGCTCCTGAACGAGAGCGGCATGCAGGATCATCCGCTGACACCGATGACCGATCCTGACCTGCGCCGGGTTCTGGGCCGCCAGACGCAGATAAATATCGCCCATATCGCCGCTGAAACCGTCATGCAGGGGACCGATGCCATCGCGGCCGCCATGCCACGGGACCATTGTTATGTGATCATCGACGCCATTCGCGACAGCGACCTTGTGGCAATTGGCCGGGCCTGCCGGGCGCAGCCGCTGATCTGCGGCGGGTCGGGTATCGCGCTGGGGCTGCCCGCGAATTTCGGGCTAAGCGGGAAAACGCCCGGCTGGGCAGCCATAGATGGCAAGGGGGTCGTCATCTCGGGCTCGTGCAGCCGGGCCACCCGCGAACAGGTAGCGCGTTATCGCGCCATCGCCCCGTCGCGCGAGGTCGGGGTTGATGCGATCCTGTCGGGGCAGCTGACGGCTGCAGAGCTGGCCGCATGGGTGCTCGGGCAACCGGCACCACCGCTCATCTATTCGTCCGCCGATCCCGAGAAGCTGCGAGCGGTTCAGCAAAAACATGGCGCAGCGGTCGCAGCCGACGCGATCGAGGGGCTTTTTGCTGATCTCGCCGCGCGACTGGTAGCGGGCGGCGTTACCCGCGTTGTTGTCGCCGGCGGTGAGACATCGGGCGCGGTGGTGAAAGGGCTGAACGCAGAGACGCTGCATATCGGGCCGCGCATTGCGGTGGGTGTTCCGGCCATGCGGATCGCTGCCGATCAGCCGGTGGCCATTGCATTGAAATCCGGGAATTTCGGCGGGCTCGATTTCTTTGCCGAGGCGCTGGAGACGATGAGGACGGACCATTGAGCGAAGCGTCGCGCCTGCGCGAAGACATCTGCAGGATTGCCAAATCCCTGTTCGACCGCGGCCTGACCGGCGGATCAACCGGTAATATCTCGGCCCGGCTGTCGGATGGCACGGTGCTGATGACACCGACGGGCAGTTCCATGGGGTTTCTGGACCCGGCGCGGATCAGCCATCTGGATGGTGAATTCAACCTGATCTCGGGCGATGCACCGACCAAGGAAATCCCGCTGCATACCGCGTTTTATGACACTCGGCGCAGCGCCGGTGCGGTTGTGCATCTGCACTCGACCCATTCGGTCGCGCTGTCGATGCTGCCCGGCACTGATGCGGAAAACGTACTGCCGCCCCTGACACCCTATGCGATCATGCGGCTGGGCAAGGTGCGGCTCTTGCCGTTTTACATGCCGGGCGATCCGGCGATGGGACAGGCCGTTCGTGGCCTGGCCGGGCGACATTCTGCCGTTCTGCTGGCCAATCACGGGCCGGTTGTGGCCGGCAAGGACGTGTTTGCCGCCACCTATGCCATCGAAGAGCTTGAGGAAACCGCCAAGCTGGCGCTGCTGACCCGGGGACTGCCGATCAACGCACTGAGCCGGGCCGAGGTGGAGCGCATCGTGCGTGAATTTGACGTGGACTGGTAGCCGCCACGTATGTCAGCCACGACTTGACCTGAAGCCATCTACCGTTAGCCTGCTAACAAACGGATGGAGGAAGGCATGAGCGAAAAGCTGGTAATCCGGAATATCGGGCTGATCCTGACCGGCAAGATCGAAGCGCCCATTCAGGATGGTGACTGCGTTGTCGCCGTCGACGGGAAAATCACCGCAGTGGGATATGAGAAAGACCTCGATACATCCGGGGCGGCCACGATTGTCGACGCCCACGGCGTGACCATCGCGCCCGGACTGATCGACAGTCACATTCATCCCGTTGTGGGTGATTATACGCCGCGCCAGCAACAGCTGCACTGGATCGATTCCACCCTGAATGGTGGCGTGACAACGCTGATTTCCGCCGGAGAGGTGCATATGCCGGGCCGGCCCAAGGATATCGTCGGTCTGAAGGCGATGGCGATTGCCGCGCAGCGCTGGTACGAAAATTTCCGCCCCTCGGGCGTCAAGGTGCATGCCGGTGCGCCGGTGATCGAGCAAGGGATGGAAGAACAGGATTTCAAGGATATGGCCGATGCAGGCGTCACCCTGATCGGCGAAGTCGGGCTGGGCACGGTCAAGGACGGGCCGACCGCGAAAAAGATGATCGACTGGGCGCGGAAATACGGGATGCAGTCGACCATTCATACCGGTGGCCCCTCGATCCCCGGATCGGGGCTGATCGATGCTGATATCGTGCTCGAGGCCGGGACGGATGTAATCGGCCATATCAATGGCGGACATTCCGCGCTGCCGGATGATCAGATCGTTTGCCTGTGCGAGAGCTGCCAGGCCGGGCTGGAAATCGTGCATAACGGCAATGAGCGCGCGGCGCTGCTGACGCTGAACACGGCGCGCGAACTGGATCAGCTGGACCGCGTGATCCTGGGCACTGACGGACCGGCAGGATCAGGTGTGCAGCCGCTGGGTATCCTGAGGATGATCGCGATGCTGTCGAGCCTTGGTAATGTGCCTGCCGAGATTGCCATGTGTTTCGGCAACGGCAACACGGCGCGCCAGCGTGAACTGGACACCGGATTGATGGAGGCCGGATATTGCGCCGATTTCGTGCTGATGGATCAGGCCCAGCATGCGCCCGGCAAAACCATTCTGGAATCGATCCAGCTGGGCAACCTGCCGGGTGTCGGCATGACGGTGATCGACGGGGTGATCCGCAGCCACCGCAGCCGCAACACCCCACCTGCCGGAAAACTGCCCGAGGTGTTGGGTTAGATCACCCTGCGCGGGCGTCGCGCACGATGGTGACGCGGTTCATGCAGCGATAGGCCGGTAAATAGTCGGCCACGGCATAGTGCATGGTGGCGCGATTGTCCCACATGGCGATATCGCCTGCCCGCCAGCGCCAGCGCATCTGATCTTCGGGCTTGTTCATGTGATTGGCCAAAAGCGTGCGCAGCGCGTTGGAGTCATTTGTCGTCAGCCCGATGATATGGGTCACGAAGGCCTCGTTGAAATTCAGGAACCTGCGGCCTGATACCGGATGCGTGCCGATCAGGGGCCGGATGTTGTTGCCAAAACGTGCCATGCCGTCGTTCAGCGCCTCGGCGCTTTTCCCGAAATTGTTGCGGAAATCGCCCATGTCATGCACGGCCTTCAGCCCTTCCAGATCGGATTTCAACCCGTCCGGCAAACGGTCGTAAGCCGCAATCGAGCTTGACCACATGGTATCGCCACCAACTTCGGGAACGGACCGGGCGACCAGAACCGACGCAAAAGGCTGCTCGGTCTTAAAAGTCAGATCGGTGTGCCAGCTATTGGTGTCGGGCGGTGCGGAGCTGTTGTTTTCAAGCTTCATGATGCGATCAAACCCGTCAACATGGGGATAGAGCGGATGAGGATCATCCAGCGCACCAAACCCCCGGGCAAATTCCAGATGTGTGGCGGGTGAGATATCCGTGCCGCGGAAGAAAATGACGAGGTTGTCGACAAGGGCCGCGTATATCTCGTCCAGCATGTCGGCTGTGATCGGGCGTGAAAAATCAACACCGTCGATTATCGCACCGATTGCGGGTGTCACCTTGTTGATCTGCATGTCCGTCCTCCGCTTCTGTCACCGGGCCAAGCCTAAACGCAGAGCCTGCCGCGTCTTGTTCATTTGCGACCTTGAGACGGGCGGGTGTCTTGGTAGTGTCGGGTGAAACAGAAAGGCCAGCCATGACCGACACGGGCAAGAAAACCACACATGACGCCGAGGAAGATGCACGAAACCGCGATATCAGGATCTATGTCAATGGCGAGATCCTGCACCGCGACGAGGCGCGGATTTCGGTCTACGATTCCGGTTTCATGCTGGGTGACGGCATGTGGGAGGGGATGAGGCTATATGATGGGAAATGGGCGTTTTTCGACGATCACATGGACCGGTTCTTTGGCGCCTGCAAAACCATTTCACTGGATGTCGGCATGGATCGCGATGGTATCCGCGCGGCGCTGAAACGCACTGCCGATGCCAATGGCATGACCCATGACGTGCATTGCCGGCTGATGGTGACGCGCGGGGTCAAGGCCAAGCCGTTCCAGCATCCGTCGCTGAGCCGGTCGGGGCCCACCGTGGTGATCATCATGGAGCATTCGAAACCGGTTGATCATCTGGCGGGCGCTGGCATCACGCTGGCCACCGTTCCCCAAGTGCGCGGTCTGCCGATGAGCCAGGATGCCAAGCTGAACAGCCATTCCAAACTGAATTGCGTGATCGCCTGCCTTCAGGCCGAGGCCGCGGGCGCCGATGAGGCGCTGATGCTGGACCCGCATGGGTTCGTGAACACGACGAATGCCTGCAATTTCTTTATCGTCCGCAAGGGCGAGGTCTGGACATCGACCGGGGACTACTGCATGGCCGGTGTCACCCGGCAAAAGGTCATCGATCTGTGCCGGACCAACGCCATACCGGTATATGAAAAGAACTTTTCGCTTTACGAGACCTACAGCGCAGATGAGGCGTTCCTGACCGGTACATTCGGCGCCCAGACACGCGTGGCATCGATTGACGGCAAGCCGATCGGCACCGGCGACACGCCGGTTACCACCCGCCTACGCGAGCTGTACAAGCAGTTGATTGCGCGGGATATCGCGGCGCAGGCTGATCCCTAGGCGCTCAGGCCGCCTGATCGTCGTTCAGAACACCACGTTTGATCTGATCGGCCTCGATGCTTTCGAACAGGGCCTTGAAATTGCCTTCGCCAAAACCGTCATCGCCTTTGCGCTGGATAAATTCAAAGAAGATCGGGCCGATCACGGTTTTCGAGAATATCTGAAGCAGGATACGTGTCTCGCCGCCATCAACCACACCTTCACCGTCGATCAGAATGCCGTGCTTCTTCATCCGCTCGACCGGTTCGCGGTGGCCGGGCACGCGGTCATGGCTGAGATCGTAATAGGTGTCAGGCGGGGCCGGCATGAATTTCAGGCCGTTCTCCGAAATCCTGTCGGTGGCTGTATAGATATCCTCGGTCGCTACGGCGATGTGCTGAATCCCCTCGCCATTATAGCGTTTGAGGTATTCCTCGATCTGGCTCTTGTCATCCGAACTTTCGTTGATGGGAATGCGGATGCGCCCGCAGGGTGATGTCAGGGCACGCGACGTGAGGCCCGTCATCTTACCCTCGATATCGAAAAACCGGATTTCGCGGAAATTGAAGGTATCGCGATAGAACCGGTACCAGGTGTCCATATTGCCACGAATGACATTATGGGTCAGGTGATCGATATAGTAGAAACCGACACCGGCGGGGTGTTCACCCGGCACCGTGAATTCATATTCCGCATCATAGGCTGAACCACCGTCGCCATAGGTATCAATGAAATAGAGCAAGCTGCCGCCGATGCCCATCACCGCCGGAACGTCCAGCACCTTGTCGTCGCCTTCATAGGGTGTCGCACCCAGGCTGACCGCGTGATCGAACGCGTGGGCGGCATCGACAACGCGCCACGCCATCGAAGGGGCGCAGGGCCCATGATCGTCGACAAAGCGCATTCCGAATGATCCGGGTTCGGCATTCAGGACATAGGTGATATCACCCTGCTGCCAGAGTTCGATCTGACGGGCTCTGTGCGTCGCGGTGTGGACATATCCCATGCGGGTAAACAGCGCCCGCAGATGGTCGGGATCGGGATGGGCAAACTCGACAAATTCAAAGCCGTCTGTCCCGGCTGGATTCTCAGGGGAAATCGTCGCTTTCGGAGCGTCATGCGGAAACGGACCCATCTTGCACCTCGGTCAAATTGCGGTTTCTCCTGAATTATATGCCGGGGCCTGTTATGTCTGCGCGTTTTGTGCTGTATATAGATGTAAAATCGCGTTAACTTCGCATCAAATACATAGATGATGCGTAGTTTGAGCATGAAGCTGGATGACACCGATAAACGCCTGATATCCGCACTGCAGCGAAACGGGCAGATGCCCGCACATGAACTGGCAGAGCTGATGAACCTCTCAACCAGTCAGGCCGGGCGCCGACGTCAGCGGCTTGAGGCCGACGGTATGATCAGGGGCTATGCCGCCCGCGTCGCCCCGGAACAGGTCGGGCTGATGGTACAGGCCTTTGTTCAGGTCCAGATGCAAAGCCACGGGGTCGAGGGCGCGCGCAGTTTCGCCACGCTGGTCGAGACCCAGCCCGAGGTCACCGATGCGTGGATACTGACGGGCGAGGCCGACTATCTGCTGCGCATTTATTGTGCCGATCTTTCGGCACTGAACAGGCTGATACAGGATATCCTGCTGCCGCACCCGGCGGTAAACCGGGTACAAAGCCAGCTGGTGATGGAACAGCTCAAGACCGACGCGCCGCTGCCGGTCTGATCTGTTCAGCCGCCATCGGCAACCCCGGCCTCGGCAAATGTGGCCATGCCCGAATGACAGGCCACCGCCGCGCCAAGGATATTGATCGCCAGCGCCGCGCCCGATCCTTCGCCAAGGCGCAGGCCCAGTTCCAAAAGCGGCTGCATCCCCATATGTGACAGCATGCGCTGATGCGCCTGTTCGGCCGAGGCATGACCAGCGACACAATGATCCAGACCGCCGGGCACTGCACGCGCCAGCACAGATGCCGCTGCACAGCAGATGAACCCGTCAAGGATGACGGGAATCGACAGGCTGCGCGCGCGGGCAATCGCCCCGGTCATCGCCGCCATCTCGCGCCCGCCCAGCGCGGCCAGCGCCCCAAGCGGGGTTTGCAGATGTGCCGCGTTGCAGGCAAGCCCCCGGTCAACCACATCCGCCTTGAGCGTCAGTCCGGCATCGTCGACACCCGTACCGCGACCGACCCAATCCTGACCGCCCCCACCCCAGAGCGCAGCCGCCAGCGCAGCAGCAGAGGTGGTGTTACCGATGCCCATTTCGCCGGTGACAAGCAGATCGGCCTGATCGCTGACTGCCGACCAGCCGGTGCCGAGCGCGGCCACGCATTCGGCCTCGGACATGGCGGGGCCGGTAGTGAAATCAACCGTCGGCCGGTCAAGATCCAGCGCGGTGACGGCAAGTTCGGCACCGGCAAACGCCGAAAGCTGGTTGATCGCCGCGCCCCCGGCCTCGAAATTCATGACCATCTGCGCGGTGACCTCGCCAGGAAAGGCCGACACGCCCTGGGCCGTTACGCCATGATTGCCGGCAAAGATCAGGACCTGCGGCGCAGATATGCCGGGCCGGTCGGTGCCGCGCCAGCCGGCATACCAGATCGCAAGCTCTTCCAGTCGGCCAAGCGCGCCGGCAGGTTTGGTTAGCTGTGCGTTGCGCACCTCTGCCCCGGCGACCGCCCCGGCATCAGCCGATGGAAGCCTGGCAAGAAGCGCGCTGAATTCCTGAAAACTGTTGAAGGGGGGCGTTGCCATGGCGCGATCCGTTCCTGTATCCGCGTGCCGCAAGGGGCACTTACCGAGCGCCCGGGATGGTGTAGAACAGGCAGCATGTCAACCAAGCGAACACGCCCCTTGCGGGCCATCAGCGACATTCGCATCGCCTTGGGGCTGCTGACGCGCATTCCCATGGGCGACGGCGCCCTGCCCGACGGCAACGCTGCACGCTCTGTCTGGGCATTTCCACTGGTGGGCGCTCTGCTGGGTCTGTTGTCATCGGGGGTGGCGATGCTGGCTTTGACCGCCGGGATCGGGCCCGATATCGCGGCGGTGCTCACGCTGGGTTTACTGGTGGCGGTGACGGGCGCCATGCACGAGGACGGGCTGGCAGACACGGTTGACGGGCTCTGGGGCGGATGGACGCGTGAGCGGCGGCTGGAGATCATGAAAGACAGCGCCATTGGTGCCTATGGTGTGATCGCCATCGTCCTTTCGCTGATCATCAGATGGAAGGCGATCTCGGTCCTGATCGCGGCGGGGGTGAACCTGCCTGCACTGGTTCTGACGGCTATGGCCGCGCGGGCTCCGATGGGTGTCGCCATGGCCTATATGCCGCATGCCCGCAAGGGCGGGTTGTCTGCAAACGTAGGAACGTCTCCGCGCCCCGCCGCGTGGCTGGGTGTGGCCATCGCGGTGGTGGCAGCGCTAACATTTGGTGGGGTTTTCGGCCTTCTGGCCATTGCATGTGCCGCGATTTTGGCATTTGTCTTTGCCCGAGTCGCAATCCTCAAGATCGGCGGACAGACCGGCGATATCCTCGGTGCAGTGCAACAGATTTCCGAAGTGACCATCCTGATTGCGTTAAGCGCATCAATTGGTTGAGAACAATGATGACACGTGAACACCCCCTGGACCTGCTGATCATCGGCGGCGGCATTAATGGTACCGGTATCGCGCGCGATGCGCAGGGGCGGGGCCTGCAGGTCATGCTGTGCGAACAGGGGGATCTGGCCGAAGCGACCTCTTCCGCTTCGACCAAGCTATTCCACGGGGGTCTGCGCTATCTTGAGTATTTCGAGTTTGGCCTCGTGCGCAAAGCGCTGATCGAACGCGAGACATTGCTGCGCGCGATGCCGCATATTTCCTGGCCCATGCGTTTTATCCTGCCCTATGATCCGACTTTGCGGTATCCGGCGGACGGGTCGACCCTTGGCCGGATATTGCGGATTGTGATGCCATTCCTTGGTGGCCGTCGCCCGGCATGGCTAGTGCGGTTGGGGCTATTTACCTATGACCATCTGGGCGGGCGCAAGCTCTTGCCGGCGACAAGAACGCTTGATCTGCGCACCCACCCTGCGGGTAAGCCGCTGAACCCGCGTTTCAAAAAAGCGTTCGAATATTCGGATTGCTGGGTGCAGGATGCGCGGCTGGTGGTGCTGAACGCGCGCGACGCGGCCGATCGTGGCGCCGATATCCGTGTGCGGACCCGTTTCGAGACAGCTGAACGCGACGGTAGTCTCTGGAAAGTGACGCTCAAATCTACGGATAGTGACGGCGCATCGGAAACCGTCTTTGCGCGGGGGCTGGTGAATGCCGGCGGACCATGGGTGGAAAACGTCCTCAAGGCGCGCCTGCATCAGAACAGCGCCGAGGGGGTCCGGCTGGTGCGGGGCAGTCATATCGTGGTGAAAAAGCTTTTTGATCACGATCAGCCCTATTTTTTCCAGCTGCCGGACGGGCGGATCATTTTCGCCATCCCCTACGAGCAGGATTTCACGCTGATCGGCACCACCGATCTGGATCACGGCGATGATCCGGGCGGCGCGGTCTGCACGCCGGAAGAACGTGACTATCTGCTGGAGGCTGCGGGCCGCTTTTTCGCGGCACCTGTGCGCCCCGAGGATGTGGTCTGGAGCTATTCAGGCGTGCGACCGCTCTATGATGACGGGGCATCCAGCGCGACTGCGGCAACGCGGGATTACGTGCTCACTGTATCGGATTCGCAGGGTGCGACACCGCTCTTGAATGTGTTTGGCGGCAAGATCACCACATATCGCAAGCTTGCCGAGGCCGCACTGGCGCGCCTTGCGCCCTATTTCCCCGACATGCCGGGTGAGTGGACGGCGGGCGTGCCCCTGCCCGGGGGGGATTTCGCGGTGGACGGGGTGAAAGACCTCGTCGCTGAACTGATCAAGCACTATCCGTTTCTGGATCAGGCCTGGGCGCTGCGTCTGGTGCGCGCCTACGGGACCGAGGCAGTTGAGCTTTATGACGGTGCGACAACAGAGGCCGATCTGGGGCAGGATTTTGGTGCAACCCTCTATGAGGCCGAATTGCGCTGGCTGATCCGCAGGGAATGGGCGCGTACGGGCGACGATGTGCTGTGGCGGCGCGGCAAACTGGGCCTGAGACTGACCACTGATCAGCGCACGGCAGTGTCTGAATGGATGGCGCGCACCGTCAGGGCGTGATTACGCTCACGTCGGGCATCTGCGATATTTCATAGATGTCGTTTTCATAGATCGCCGTCAGATCTTCGACATATTGCGGTGACCAGCCGGGCATATCCAGCTCTTCTTCCATCGCGTCCTCGATACCGAACTTGTCGAGAAACGCCTCGAGGATGCGGTAACGCTGATTGTCATTGGCGGGCGGATGGCTTTGCAGATAGGCGTTCAGCCGCTTCATTCCCTCTGGCGTCATGATCTTGGACAAGAGAACATCGGTTCCGATGAGCTGGGTGTCAAAAGCGTGGTTTGCAACCTCGCGCAGGACGGCGTTCCAGATCAGCGGCGTATCCTCGTTGCACCAGATGGTGATCGGCACGGTGGGGTTCTTGTGGCGAATATCGTCAATGACGGCGGTCCAGCGCTGCTGCATTGCATCATATTCGCCGAAATGCTCGACCGCCTGCGCGCGGCCCATGCGCTGATAAAGCGCCGGCAGCAGCGTGGCCATGTCGCGTGTGGCAAAAAACACCTCGACATTGTGATCGGGAAACATCTCGGCATATTGGCGCACACGGTCACCGGCCAGCGGCAGAAGCTGACCGCGAAAGATCACCCGCCCCGGCACACAGAAGAAATGCTCATGCGACAACACCACCCTGTCAGGTTGGGTCCCGTCCAGCATTTCGGACAGGATGTGGTGCTGAATGTCGTCAGGGGAAAGATGCGCGAACTTGTTGCCCAGCGCGTTGCGCATGTTCATCCGGTATCGGCCCGGCGCGGGCACGGCGATACCCTCTTTGAGCAGGGTTTCCTTGTTCTTGAGAAGGCATTTCAGCAGCCGCTCTTCATCGGTGCTGTGGACACCAAAATGTAGTGCAATGCGCATAGGAGACCTGTACTCGATGCCTTGGTAGTGACGCGGGCAATATAGGCAGTTTTCTGGACAGTTAAACCGGGTTTCTGTATGCGCGGAAAAATGGCTGATATCGCAGATAGGACGCAACGCCGCCACCGGTCTGGATGGCGGGTCGACCGCTGGACGGTTTTTGCGCTGATCATCGCATCGCTGATGATCTTTCCGATTGCCTCGGTCTTGTGGAGCGCGTTTTTCCCGCGCGAAAATATCTGGCCGCACCTGCTGGCTACGACTCTGCCGCGCTATCTGTCGAACAGCCTGATCCTGATGGCGGGTGTCGGGCTTGTTTCGGCGGCGGTCGGGTCCGTCACAGCCTGGCTGATCACGATGTACCGCTTCCCGATGGCGCGTAGCCTTGAATGGGCGCTGCTGCTGCCGCTGGCGGTTCCGGCCTATGTCGGAGCGTATGCGATGGTGGATTTTCTGGAATTCGCAGGCCCGGTTCAGATTGCCCTGCGCGAGCTTTTCGGCTGGAGTTCGGCGCGCGACTACTACTTCCCTGAAATCCGCTCACGCGGGATGGCGATCATTGTGCTGAGCGCGGGGCTTTATCCATATGTCTACCTGATGACGCGGGCGGCGCTGCGCGAACAATCGGCCTGCAGCTACGAGGTGGCGCGCGCGCTGGGCGCCGGACCGTTCCGGCGATTTTTCCGATTGGGACTGCCACTGTCGCGCCCGGCAATATTTGCGGGCACGGCGATAGTCATGATGGAAACCGTCAGCGATTTCGGCGTGGTCGAGTTTTTCGCCGTGCAAACGCTGACCACCGGTATCTTCTCGGTCTGGCTGGAAAGCTACAATGCCGGCGGGGCCGCACAGATATCAACCCTTGTGCTGGTGCTGGTGCTGGTGCTGGTTTCGCTGGAGCGGATTTCGCGCGCGCGCAGCCGATACTACGGTCTGTCGCGGAAAACGCGGCCCTTTTCCAAGGTGGCGCTGACGGGATGGCAGGGAATGGCGGCGGCGCTGTTTTGCCTTGTGCCGGTCAGTATCGGCTTTGTGCTGCCGGTCTCGATCATGGCGTGGCATGCGCTGGGTCAGACCGCACTCTGGTCCGAGCAGGCGCTTTTGCGCGCCATCGTCACGTCACTTGGTCTGGGCCTGACGGCGGCGCTGATCACGGTGGGTGCGGCGGTGATCATGGTCTATGGTATTCGCCAGCGTGGTCGGCGTTTCGCAGGGTATTTGTTGCCGCTTTCCACCATCGGCTATGCGGCACCCGGTGCAGTGCTGGGCGTCGGATTGCTGGTGCCCGTTTCCGCGCTGGACAACTGGCTGGCGGATGCGCTGGTATTACTGAACGGCTGGGATCCCGGTTTGCTGCTGACGGGCACGGGCGCCACTGTCGTCTATGCCTATGTCACCCGCTTCTTTGCGATCGGCGTCAATGCTTCGGACACGGCGATGGGCCGGATCAGCCCGTCTCTGCCGATGGCAGCGCGGGCGCTGGGGCAGGATGCCGGTGGCACGCTGCGCCACGTCTATGTACCCATGATGCGCGGTTCGGTGGCGACTGCCGTGCTGCTGGTATTTGTCGACAGCATCAAGGAGTTACCGGCGACGCTGCTGCTCAGGCCCTTCAATTTCAACACGCTGGCAACGCGGGTCTATGAACAGGCTTCGCTGGAAAAGATCGAAACCGCCTCGGCACCGGCGCTGCTGATCATCCTGGTGGGTCTGACCGCCGTCTTTCTGCTGATCCGGAACACCCGCTGATCATGGTCCAAGCCGGGCCTTGCGCTGTCCCGGCGGAGCGGCTAAACGACCGCCCAGTGCCCCTATAGCTCAGCTGGTAGAGCAACTGATTTGTAATCAGTAGGTCCGCGGTTCGAGTCCGTGTGGGGGCACCATATCTCTCCTGATTTCGTAACCCATTCCGATCCGCATCCGCGTGCATTTGGTCTTTTTCGGATTGCGCGGTAGTCTTGGGGATATTGGGGGATGCATCATGTGTATTCGCGCAAGGCTGCCTGTATGGGTCGGGGCCATTCTGTTGGTATCGGTCTCGTCGCTCTGGGCACAGTCGACCTATTTCAATCCGGGCAGTGCACTGGCGACGCTCAAACAGGCCTATGGGCAGGCCAGGGCGGCACATGCAGCGGCTGAACAGGCTGTGCAGGCCGCGCGTGACGGCGAGAAGACGGCGCGCTCGGCCTATTTCAGAGCGCTGGATGGGGATGATGCGGCGTTTGCGGCAGCGATCCGGGAACGTGATGCGGCCAAGCTGGCACTGGACGGGCTGATTGCGCAGGCCGACGCGCTGGTTCTGTCACCGGCATCCGAGAGCGAAGCGCAGCGGATCATCCGCCGCCAGAATGAAATCACCCAGATACTGGGCGCGCTGGGCAATGCGGCAACAGCGCAATCGGCCGGTCTGAGGGCCGAATATGGTGAACTTTCCAAAGCATATGGCAGGATCAGCGCAGAAAAGACACGACTTGCGCGCGAAAAACAGGCGATGGAGCCCCGGATCGATGCTGCACGACGTGTGCTCGAACAGGCCGAGGAAAGGGTGAGCACTGCCAGCGCCGGCCAACCAGACCGTTTGACCGAACGCACGGCATGGCTAACGGCGGAACTGGCGCGCAAGAATGCAGAAAAGCGTGAGCGATCGGCCCGGCAGGCCTATCTGACCGCGCTCAAAGCCTATCGCCGTCTTTATGCCCTGTCGCCGCCGCCGATATTGGCTGCGGTCGACATCCGCGTAGATGGCAAGCTCTACTATACGGCCTCCTATGATCAGATTGATATCGACGAACCGGCGCCATCTGGTGGCCAGCTGCGCTATGCGACCACGCTGGCGGATGCGCTGGCGCAGGTGCAGAAAGAGCTGGAGCCGATGCGCCGTGCCATCGCGGAGCGCGACAAGGAACGCGAAAAGATCGTGCTGCGTCTGGCCCCCCTGCAGCGGCGCATCAACGAGACTGTCGAGGAACTGCGCGCCGCCAAAATCGACGCGGTGCTGGCCCCGGTTGCAGTGGAAATCGGTGCAACTGTCGCCGAATTCATTGCCACAGGCGGCGTGGCAACCGGGGTGCGAATCCTGGCCGAGAAGCTGACCGAAGAGACCATCAGGCACACGTCCAAAGTGATCACCGCCCGAGTCGCCACCAAAACGGCGGGTGATCTGGCCGGCGCGGCAATCGGCAAGACGGGTGCCTTTGCGCTGATGGACAAACGCGGCGCGGATGCCACCGGCAACCTGAAGCTGGGCGCGTTCGAAGCAGTGGTGTTGTCGGATATCATCGAGTTGGGGCTGACCGAAACGGTGCCCGCGATGCAGGGTCTTCACAAACTCTACCGCCAGCCGCTGACCAAGACATGGAGCGCGATTTCCGATGGCGCGCGGGCGCTGAAGGGCAACCTGAGCCTTTACAAGGCGGCGGGTTCGGTCAATCCGGGCGTACCGATTGCCATCATCGGCACGCTGACCAAGGCGGCGGTGGCGGAATATTATGCGCAGCGTGTTTCGGCGCTGGAAACCCAGTTTTACAGCGATATCGCCGAAAGCAGCGCGCTGATCGCGATGTTTGACCATTTCAATCAGATGGACCGTGCGCTCGCCGATCTTCTGACGATCTACGAGGCGGCCGAGCAGGATATCTTTTTCCGGCTGTTTCTGGCCGATCAATCCGTCAGGCTGGAATTGAACCGGTCGACCGACGAGGTGTTCGAATTCCGCCGCGGGACAGTTTCGGATGTCAGGATCGACCTGACATTTTCGGCGGCCCTGCAAAATCCGCCCAAGGTTACTCTTCACGGGATCGAGGCGCGCGTGACACCCGGTGCCGGCGGAGAGGCGGGGCGCGTCTGGCGCGCGACGCTCACCCTGCCGGAAACCATTGGCGACGATGTAAAAGAATTGCAGCTTTCGGTGTCGCTGAACGGGCAGGAAACATCATGGACAGCGCTGGACAGCGTTCCCGAGACACAGCTTTTGCCGGATATTCCCAACGAGGACTGGCGCGGATACGAGGCCGCGCCGGACACGCGACACCGGCTGCTGCTGGAGAGATGGATACCCGATTTCAGCGGTCGCTGGCATGGCGGAGGTGGCGAGTACGGAGACCTTTTGAACCGCTATTATGTCTATCGCGTGGTTCAGGATAAGGACCGGCTGAGGATGTATTACGAGGACGTGCCGGAAAGGATTACGTTCCTGTGCAACTCCCCCCTGAACAGGTCGTTGGGATGTATCGACCTCGGGCAGATGTTTTTGGATGTCCGACTTTCCGACGATCCCGAAACGGAAAACATGATCGAGTTCGAGGGCAAGGCCTGGTTACGGCGGCGTCAGGCGAAATGCGGTGTCGGCGAAGAGAGCACGGATGTCACGCTTTATGGCGCCCCGACCGGGGATGTCTTCAGAATGGAATTCAAACTGATCGAGAACCGTGGGGCGAATACCGAGTGCAATTTCCTGCGCACCGGTCGGCTGGTTAATTCGATCTTTTTCCGGCTGGGTACACCTGCGGCACAGGAAAACCTCAGACTTTCGCGCACCGGTGGGTCGGTTTTCATTGGTGAGCTGAGTTTTTACGCGCCCGGCTTTACGCCGCTGGACTGGCAGGGTGGCGGTGGTGAGCGGGCAGCCTTTCCAAATGACGGATCAAGCGAATTCTATCTGCCGTTCGATATCATCGGCGAAGCGCCAGAGGGCTATGCGCTGCCACGGCTGACACCGCGCGAGGCCCGGCGTTTGCAGGCCTATCGGGATGGCGAGATCAAGAATGTGCCGGGCTTTTTTCCGGCCAATCCGGCCAGTTTCTGGAAGGATATGGGCATCGAACCGCCTGCGGGCCTGGGCGAGACGCCCTCTGGTCTGATCGCACCTGTGACAGGGTCCGAGTTTACGCCTTTCACCGTCGATCCGCCTGCCATCAACCCGCTGGCACCCATTCAACCACTGGAGGTTCAGCCGCTGGTAATCGAACCGCTGCCCCTGCCCGGCGAGGTCTCGAATTAGGATTTCAGCCCTAGGCGGATAGGTTCAGAGGCGCAGCACCAGCACCGAAACCGGCGCGTGGCGGGCGATGCGCGCGGCGTTGGGGCCGATGATCCGGTCGGCGATATCGGGCTTGTGCGCCCCCACGATCACGAGGTCGGCACCGCATTTTCCGATGGCGTCCAGCACCTCTTCGTAGACCGTGCCGATTTCGACGATACACTGTACCGGTTTGTGATCGGGCAGCACGTCATCGACCATCCGGTGCAGCGTGTCCCGTGCCGATTGTGCAGCCTGGCTGAGCGTGCCTTCCTTGAAGAAAGAGCCCACCCAGGACGATCCGTAATCGGGCAAAACCGTCACGACGCTGAGGCGGGCACCGTAATGGCCTGCCATGCGCCCGGCCTCGGCAAGGGTGGCGCGGGCATCCTGATCATGGGTCAGGTCAACCGAGCAGAGAATATGGGTGATCATGCCTTGGCCTCCTCGGTTTTGCGGCGTCTGCCCATCTGCAAGAGGTAAACAGCCCCCACGAGCAGAAGGGCCGGAACGTAAAAGATCTCTTTCGGCATCCGGTCGCTGGCGACCTCAAGCTCGACCACTTCCCAGTCAAAATCGATGCCAAGCTGTTCGGCCGGGCCGCCAAAATTGAGGTTATCGACAAAGAGTTTCTCGCCTTCGCTGCGGAACTCGATCCCGGCCCCGTCAAATAGTCGGCTCTCTCCGTCTGCGCCCGCAGGTCCGAGCGGCAACAGGAACCGCGCATCCACCGGATCACCGTTCAGATTTTCACCCGCCAGCCGCACCCTGAGCGAACTGTCGGCCTCGGCGCTTTCGGCCATGGTAAAGAGGTCCGATGACGGTCTGGTCTCGAACTCGGGCGTGATCTGATTGAGGAAATAGCCCGGCTGGAACAGGATGAATGCCGCGAGGAGGAGTGCCGCGCTCTCGTAGAGGCGCGAGTTGGTCATGAAATAATTCATCGTGCCCGCAGCAAAGAGGAGCATCGCAATCAGCGCCATGATAAAGACGAACACAGCCTTGTATGGCCCGACATCGATCAGCAGAAGATCGGTGTTGAAGATGAAGAGGAAGGGCAACAGCGCGGTGCGGATCGAATAGAAGAACGCCTGAAACCCGGTCTTGAGCGGATCACCCTTTGAGATTGCAGCAGCGGCAAAACTGGCCAGTCCCACCGGAGGGGTGACATCCGCCATGATGCCGAAATAGAAGACGAACATGTGAACCGCGACCAACGGCACGATCAGGCCATTCTGTGCGCCCAGTTCGACGACCACACCCGCCATCAGCGAACTGACAACGATATAGTTGGCCGTCGTGGGAAGCCCCATACCCAGTACGATCGAGATCAGCGCCACAAAGAACAGCATCGCCAACAGATTGCCGCCCGACAGGAATTCAACGAATTCCGCCATGACCTGACCCACACCGGTCAGCGTGACCGCCCCGACGATGATGCCTGCCACACCCATGGCGGCCGCGAGGCCGATCATGTTGCGCGCACCGGCGATCATGCCCTCGGCAATGTCCGCCACCCCTTCGCGGATGCGTAGTGCGACCTGCCCTTCGCCCCGGAAAAATGCCTTGAGCGGGTTTTGGGTGAGCAGGATAAAGAGCATGGCAATCGTCGACCAAAAGGCCGAGAGGCCGGGTGATTTGCGTTCGATCATCAGGAGATACATCAAAAGCAGGATCGGCATGATATAGTGGATGCCGGTCTTGAAGATCTCGCGCGTGGGCGGAAGATCCTGCATCGAATCCAGACTCACATCGAGATCGGGGCCTTTCGCGGCATAGCGCACGGCGGCGATATAGGCGATCAGCATCAGCGCGAGCGTGACCCATGTTGATGCAGCGCCGAACATGTTTCTGAGGGCATCGACGATCAGCCCGCAAAGAAAGAGCGTACCACCTGCGATGACGATGGAGATCGCGATTATGAATATCGCGCCCAGCATGAATTTGATCGGATGCATACGGCTTGTGCCGGTCATCCCGGACTTCAGTGCCTCCAGATGCACGATATAGACCAGAGCAACATAAGAGATCGCTGCCGGAACGATGGCAGTCTTGACCACCTCGACATAAGAGATGCCGACATATTCCGTCATCAGAAAGGCCACGGCGCCCATGACAGGCGGAGTCAGAACACCGTTGATCGACGACGAAACCTCGACAGCGCCGGCCTTGGTGGCGGGAAAACCCACCTTCTTCATCAGCGGAATGGTAAAGGTGCCGGTGGTCACCACATTGGCGATGGATGAGCCCGAGATCAGCCCGGTTGCCGCCGAGGCAATAACCGCAGCCTTAGCCGGACCGCCGCGCAGATGGCCCAACGCCGCAAAGGCGAGTTTGAGGAAATAATTGCCCGCCCCGGCCTGATTGAGCAGCGCCCCGAAAAGGACGAAGAGAAACACAAAGCCCGACGAGACGCCAAGTGCGACGCCAAAAACACCCTCGGTCGTCAGCCACATATGGCTCATTGCTTTTTCGAACGAGGCGCCCTTCCACTGGATCACCTCGGGCAGGCCCGACCACGATCCGAAAAAGACATAAGACAGGAAAAATAGCGCCACCCCCATGAGTGGCAGCCCGAGGGAACGACGCGCCGCCTCGAGCAGAAGGACGATACCGATCCCCGCCATCACGAGGTCGGTTGTATTGGGATTGCCGGTCCGGTTGGCAACGCCGCGATAATCCCACCAGAGATAAGATGCTGCGACCGCGCCGACGATGGCGATAACCCATGTCAGATGCGGAATACGGTGGCGGGGCGAGGATTTGAGCCCCGGAAAGGCGAGAAAGGCCAGGATCACCGCAAAACCAAGGTGGATCGCGCGGGTCTGCGTGTCATTCCAGACGCCCACGCCCAGCACGAATGGCAGCGGCGAGGCGATCCAGAGCTGATAAATCGCCCATGTCAGGGGCAGATACCACAGCACGTTCTGACCGAACCGGTCTGACGGATTGCGCCCGCCGGTGTCAGCATCGGCGACGATATCCTCCAGCGCCTGAGAACCTGCGTCGGTCTGGTCTGCCATGGTTGGCCCCTCCCCTTTCAAAAAACTCTCACCGCAGCGTGGCGGTGAGAGTCATCATTGTCAAAGTGACGTTTGGATTACATCCAGCCGCGTTCTTTGTAGTATTTCACCGCACCGGGATGCAGAGGCGCGGACAGGCCGTCCTTGATCATCTGCTCTTCGGTCAGACGACCGAATGCGGGGTGCAGTTTCTTGAAGTCGTCAAAGTTGTCAAAGACACCCTTGACCAGCGTGTAGACAACCTCATCCGGGGTAGAGGCGTCGGTAACAAATGTCGCCTTGGGACCCCAGGAAGCGATGTCGTTGTCATTGCCGGGATACATACCGCCGGGAATGGTCGCCGCTGCATAGGCCGGGTTGGATGCCAGAACTTTGTCCATGCCGCTTGAGGTCAGGTCCAGAAGCTTGATATCGCAGGTCGAGGTTGCCTCCATCGACGATCCGTTTGGCAGACCCGCCGCCCAGATCGCAGCGTCGATCTTGCCGTCGCAGAGCGCGGCGGATTGCTCAGACGATTTCAGCTCGGCTGCCAGGGCGAAGTCATCGGGCGATACGCCGGCGGCTTCCATCAGGACACCGGCCAGAACCCGTGTGCCGGAACCGGGGTTACCGATATTGACCCGCTTGCCCTTCATATCCATGACGCTGTTGATGCCGGCATCGGCGCGCACCATGACATGCATCGGTTCGGGATGAACCGAGAAGACAGCGCGCAGGTCGCCATAGGGCTCATCACCGTCAAAGGCGCGCTCGCCCGCGATGGCGGCTGACTGAACGTCGGACTGCACAACACCGAAATCCAGTTCGCCTGCGCGAATGGTGCGGGTGTTGTAGACCGAGCCGCCGGTGGATTCGACCGAGCAGCGTACGCCATGTTCCTTGCGGTCCTTGTTTACCAGACGGCAGATCGCGCCACCCGTCGGATAGTAGACGCCCGTCACGCCACCGGTGCCGATGGTGATGAATGTCTGCTGCGCTTGTGCGACACCGCCAATGGCGATCAGCGCTGCCGCAGCAACCGTCAGTTTCATTTTTGCAAACATGTACATACTCCCTTGTTGCAATGGGTTATGCAGGCCAGTTTTCCCCCAGCCTGCGGGTTTGTTCTTCCGTCGCGCGAATGCGGTCCTCGGCCTCGGGCCCGACCTTTGCGATGAGCATCGACATCATCGTTTCGATCAGGACCAGGGTCGCGGTATAGGACGAAAAGAAATTCGGCGTTTCGGTGGGAACCACGAAGAAATGATCGGCGAACTCAAGCGCGGGCGAAGACCGGCTGTCGGTCATCACGATGGTTTTGAACCCGTTCGCATGGGCAAGGCGCAGGGCGCGAACCGTCTGTTCGGAATACGGTGTCTTGGTCAACACGACGACGGCGTCGTTTGGTGCCATGTTGGCAAATGACGCGGCGATCGAGGCACCGCTGCGCCCGGCGACCGACCAGTCCCGTGCGAAATACTGTGCCTGATAGGCGAAATAGTCGACGATACCCGCCGATCCCAGCGCCCCGATCAGAAGCACCTTTTTGGCAACGAAAAGCGCGTCAACGGCATCCTGCAATCGCTCGGGTGTGACGCTATGTTCGAGATAGGCAATATTCTGGACGCAGGTTGCAGACTGTCGCTGCAGAAAATGCGCGGCGTCCTGATCGCCCTTGTGCAAAGCCTCGGCGCGTTCGGCAAAGGGAATCAGCCTTTGGCCCACTGTGGCGCGCCCGGCTTCGCGCATACCTTCGTAATCCTCATAGCCCAGCACCCGCGCCAGACGTGAAAACGTTGCGGGCGAGACACCGGAAGTATTGGCAATAGACCTGAGCGACCGGGTGGCCACGTCAACGGGGTTGTCGGCCACAAAGTCTGCTGCCTCGCGAAGCTTTGAACTCAGCTCGGTATAGCGCGCGGTAATCCGGTCTTCGATTGGGGCCAGACGAACCAAATGAATCCTCCCAGGTTCTGAAACTGAATGTTTCAAACGTTTTTGTACTTGTCAACTACTGAAACAAATGTTTCAATTTTACCCAGCCAGGGGATACATCATGTCTGACTCCACACTCCCGTCCCATGCATCCGTTGTCGTCATTGGCGGCGGCATCATGGGCTGTTCGACGCTGTATCACCTGGCCCAGATGGGCGTTGGCGATGCCATTTTGCTTGAGCGCAACAAGCTGACCTCGGGGACGACATGGCATTCGGCGGCGCAGGTGCGCGCACTGAGGCATTCGCGCAACCTGACCCGCATGATCCAGTATTCGGTCGATCTCTATTCCCGTCTTGAGGCCGAAACCGGCCAGTCGGTTGGCTGGATACAAAAGGGTTCGCTGTCAATCGCCACCAATCCCGACCGCCTGACCCATATTCGTCGGCAAGAGGCGCTGGCCCATGCCTATGGCATCACCGCCGAGAGTATCACAGCGCAAGAGGCGATGGAGCGCTGGCCGCTGATGCGTGGCGATGACGTGCTGGGGGCGGTCTGGTCGCCCGATGACGGGCGCGTATCACCCAGCGATGTCTGTGCCGCGCTGGTCAAGGCGGCGCGCGGGCTGGGTGCCCAGATTTTCGAGAATACCGGTGTTACCGGAATTCTGACCAAAAAGGGCCGGATAGCGGGCGTTCAAACCAATTCAGGTACGGTCAAATGCGACGCGGTCGCGATCTGTGCCGGGCTCTGGTCGCGCGAACTGGGCGCGATGGCCGGCGCGGATGTGCCCGCGCTGGCCTGCGAGCATTTCTACCTGCTGACCAAGCCGATTGCGGGCATTTCCGGCAATATGCCCACGCTCAGCGATCATGACAGTCACTTGTATATCCGCGATGACAGCGGCGGTCTGCTGGTCGGGTGCTTTGAGCCGATGGGCAAGCCCATTGCACCGGGTGTACTGAATGCCGACTTTGAGTTTGGCCTGCTGCCGGAAGATTGGGATCATTTCGAGCCGATGATGGAACTGGCGCTGCATCGTCTGCCCGCGCTGGAAACCGCCGAGGTCAGGATGCTGCTGAACGGTCCGGAAAGCTTTACCCCGGACGGCACGTTCATGCTGGGCGAAACGGCGGAAACGCCGGGCTTGTTTCTGGGCTGCGGTATGAACTCGGTCGGTCTGGCCTCGGGCGGAGGGGCGGGGATGAACCTTGCCCATGCCATCGTGCATGGCCACACCGCCTATGATCTGGGTGAAGCGGATGCCAAACGCTTTGCGCCTGTCTTCAACTCGGTCGAACATCTTATGGCGCGGGCACCGGAAATTCTGGGGACGCATTACGATATCGCCTATCCCGGAAAGCAGCTCAGAACCGCGCGCGATTTGTCCCTGCTGCCGCTGCATGACGCCTATCGCAAGGCAGGCGCGCATTTCGGTCAGTTCTACGGCTGGGAAAGGCCGCTTTATTTCGCCAAAACGGCAGAGCCTGCCCTCAGTTTTGGGCGGCCCGACTGGTTCGATCAGGTCGGTGCCGAGGTCGATGCAGCCCATAACCGCGCCGCGATTTTTGATGCCTCGTCCTTTGGCAAGATCGATATTCACGGACCGGATGCCGAGGCGTTTTTATTGCATGTCTGCGCCGGGCATATGGGACGCGCGCCCGGCGCGGTCATCTATACCGCGATGCTTAACCCGCGCGGCACATTCGAAAGCGATCTGACAGCGCAGCGCCTGGCCACCGATCATTATCGCCTGTTTGTCGGCACCAATGCGATCCGGCGGGACATGGCGTGGCTCTGCCGAAATGCAGGTGAATACGATGTCCAGATCACCGATACCAGCCGGGACTATGCCGTGCTGGGCCTGATGGGGCCAGAGGCCGCGGCAATTGCCGCTGCCTGCGACGTGTCCGAGCTGAACGCGCTGGGCTATTTCCGCACGGGCATGGCCCGCATCGCCGGATGCGAGGTCAGGGCCGCGCGCCTGTCCTATGTTGGTGAGGCGGGATGGGAGATCACGACGCGCACGCATGATGCACCGGCTATCTATGCGGCGCTGACCGCCGCCGGTGCGGTTCCTGCGGGCCTATTTGCCCAGACTTCGATGCGAATCGAAAAGGGGTTCTGCGCCATGGGTCACGAACTTGATTCCGACAATTCACCGGCCGAGGCCGGGCTCATGTTCGCCACGCGCAAATCCGGGGGTTTTATCGGATTTGACGCGCTGGAGGAACGACGCAACGCAGCCCCGCAAAGCACGATCTGTTCGCTCAGGCTGACGGATGGCGCTGCGACACCGCTGGGGCACGAGCCGATCTATCTGGATGACCAGATTATCGGGCAGACATCGTCCTGCGCATTTGGCTACCGCGTGGGCAGCCCGGTCGCGCTGGCTCATTTTCATGTGCCTATCGCCGATGGTGCTCGTGTGGCGGTTGATATCGCGCGCCAGCGGTTTGATGCCGTGGTCAGCCATGGCCCGCTATTCGACCCCGCGGGCCAGAGGATGCGGGGCTGAGCCATGACCGACCCGCTGATCATGGTGGCCCCGACCGGCGCGCGATGGACGAAGCGGGATCATCCGCAACTTCCCGTCACACTGCCCGAACTGATCAAGACTGCACGGTCCTGCCACATGGCGGGCGCGGGCGCGATGCATGTGCATCTGCGCGATGATCGGGGTCTGCATACGCTGGATGTCGGGCGCTACCGTGAAGCGCTGCAAGAGTTGAGCCATGCGGTGCCCGGTATGAAGCTTCAGATTACGACCGAGGCGGCCGGACATTTCAGCGTCGACGAACAGCTTGCCTGTCTGGCGGGATTGTCACCGGATTGGGCGAGTATATCGGTGCGCGAAATCGCGCGGGCGCCGGATTGTGCGCCGCGTTTATATGCCACCTGCCACGCACAGAGGACAAAGGTTCAGCATATCCTCTATGATGTTGCCGACGCTGCCCTTTTGATGGACTGGCTCTCTAAGGGTATCGTTCCCGACGGGCCTATCAGTGTGCTTATCGTGCTGGGGCGGTATGACCGTCCCCTTGCAGGGCGTGTTGGTGATCTTGGTCCGGTTCTGGAAATCCTGCCCGCCGCTACGCGATGGATGGTCTGCGCTTTTGGCCCGACCGAACATCAATGTCTGACCGGGGCCGCGCGGCTGGGCGGGGATTGCCGAGTCGGGTTCGAAAACAGCCTATGCAATGGCGATGGACAGCGTTGGCGCGATAACGCGCACTCTGTACAGAGTCTGGTCAGCGCGCTGGGCCGGATGGCAGCGTGATGGGATGGTGTTTCTTTGTTCCTGCCCGACATCGCATGGGCAATGATGGCTGGACCGGTGCCCGTATGGAACTGGATCAATACCAGCGCGCAAAACCCGGTTATCAGACGCCGCACACCGCGGTCACTGAAACCTGCATGGAAAGCTGAGGACGCATGTCACATATTTTCCCTCGCCACACCAGAAAGCCCCCGCCGGTCGCCGTGCGCGGCAGCGGGTGTTATCTTTATGATGCTGATGGCAAGGCCTATCTGGACGGATCTGGCGGCGCGGCAGTGTCCTGTCTGGGCCATGATGATCGCGACATTATCGAGGCGGTGCAAAAACAATCCGCTGAACTGGCCTTTGCCCATACCGGTTTTTTCACCTCAGAACCTGCGGAAAAACTGGCCGATCTGCTGGCAGAGCATGCGCCGGGCGGGCTGGAGCGTGTTTATCTGGTTTCCGGCGGATCAGAGGCAACCGAAGCGGCCATCAAGCTCGCGCGGCAATATCACGTCGAAAAGGGTGACACCGGACGTCGCCATATCATTGCGCGACGCCAGAGCTATCACGGCAATACGCTGGGTGCGCTGGCAGCGGGGGGGAATGCCTGGCGACGCGAACAATTCGCCCCGCTTCTTTTCGATGTCAGCCATATCGCGCCCTGCTATGAATATATCCTGCGTCAGGAGGGGGAAACAGCCGAGGCCTATGGATTGCGCGCCGCGCAGGAGCTGGAGGATGAAATCCTGCGCCTTGGCCCCGACAGCGTGATCGCCTTCATGGCCGAGCCTGTTGTCGGGGCGACCATGGGCGCGGTACCTGCGGTTGCGGGGTATTTCAAACGGATCCGCGAAATCTGTGACCAATATGGCGTATTGCTGATATTGGACGAGGTCATGTGCGGCATGGGCAGGACGGGGCACCTCTTTGCCTGCGACGCAGAAGGTATTGTGCCGGATATCCTGTGCATCGCCAAAGGGCTGGGCGCGGGATATCAGCCCATCGGTGCCATGCTGTGCAGCGCAGAGATCTATGCCACGATCGAAGCCGGCAGTGGATTTTTCCAGCATGGTCACACCTATCTTGGCCATCCGGTGGCCGCAGCGGCGGGTCATGCCGTTCTGTCCAAGTTGCTGGATCAGGATTTTGTTGGCCGCGCTGCCGCCAAAGGGCAGGTTCTGCAGGAACGCCTGAACGAGCGGTTTGGCCAGCACCCCCATATCGGCGATATCCGCGGCCGCGGCCTTTTTGTGGGGCTCGAACTGGTCGAGGATCGCGAGGCCAAAGCACCCTTTGCCCCCCACCACGGGCTGGCGGCGCGGATCAAGGCCGAAGCCTTTGACGCCGGGCTGATCTGCTATCCGATGTCGGGCACGCGCGACGGGCGCAACGGTGATCACATATTGCTGGCCCCGCCTTTCATCATCGGGGATGACCAGATCGACGAACTGACGCACAAACTGTCCGGGGCGGTTGACCGCGCGATCGGGTCGCTGGCCTGACCGGCCCGCCGTCGGCCGATTTTCGATTTGCCTGCGCGGGCCGATGCGCTAGGGTCGTGGATGCAACGCGCAACCCGGCATATTCCGGGGGATTGTCAGACAGGTAATGGGGCCATGTCATCTGAATTCTGGTCAGAGTTTCCGCCACGCCGGAACCGGGCGCACGAGGTATGTGGCCCCGGCGCGCTTTTTTTCGCGCTGTCTTTTGCCGCCCAGACCCCGGGTCCGGTGCTTTGGGTGTCCGAACGCTGGCGGGCCGACCGGATAAACCCTGTCGGCCTGTCCGATTTTCTGGCGCCGGGGCGGCTTTTGACGGCTGATGCCGGCGATCATCTGGAAGTTCTGGCCGTCGGGGAAGAGGCGCTTCGATCCGGTTCCGTCGCGCTGGTGGTCATGGAGTTGAACAAACCCATCGGCCTGACCGAAGGGCGGCGGCTGCAACTGGCCGCCGAGACCGGCAAGACCCGGGCGCTGTCGATCATTGCGGCGGATACGGGCAGCAACGCGGCTGAAACCCGCTGGCAATGCGCCCCGGTCTTTGACCTTGTGGACTCGACTCTCCAGAAATGGGAACTTATAAAGAACAAATCGGGAACATTAGGGGTTTGGGACATCAGCTGGGATGCAAAGGCGCGTCGTGTCCATGTGGTTTCCAAAACTGGCGAGCGACCGGGTTCTGAGAGCAGAGCCGGTTGACGCGCCCTTTGCGCTGACGCTGCATCAGAACAATACCGAACGGATCTATTGCCTGAATGAGGCCGCCGAAGCCGCGGGCCTGCACAAGGGTATGGGATATGCCGATGCCCGCGCCTTTTGCCCCGATCTGCAAAGCCGTAAGGCCGATCCGCAGGCCGATCTGCGGTTTCAGCACACGCTTGCCCGCTGGGCCGGGCGCTATTGCCCGTGGGTGGGGGTCGAGGGGCATGACGGTCTGGTGCTGGATATTACCGGTTCGACGCATCTTTACGGCGGAGAGGCCGCGATGCTGGATGATATGCATCTGCGTCTGCACCGGGCGGGAATTGCCGTGCGTACCGGGCTTGCGGATACGCGCGGTGCGTCATGGGCATTGGCGCATTACGGGCGGGGCATCGCCATGCCCGGCAATGCACTGGGCCATATCGGTGCGCTGCCGGTTGCGGCGCTCAGGATTTCCGAGGGGGATTCGGTATCGCTGCAACGCCTTGGCGTTCGCCTGATCTCTGATCTCGTGGCATTGCCCCGCGCCACGGTGACCCGGCGTTTCGGCCCCGGTGTCCTGTTGCGGCTGGATCAGGCGCTGGGCCGCCGGGCCGAGGAAATCTCTCCCCTGCCCGAGGCGCCGCATTACGGCGTTCGCCTGACCCTGCCCGAGCCCATCGGGCTGGCGGCGGATGTCATGGCGGGAACCGGGCGACTGCTGGAGCGTCTGTGTACCAGGCTCAAGGATCAGGAAATGGGTGCGCGCGTTCTGAACCTGACGCTCAGGCGTGTCGATCAGGCCAGCCAGAATATCGAATTGCGGCTGGCGCGTCCGCTGCGCGATCCCGATCGCATCCTGCCTCTGTTCCAGCGCGGCGTCGACAAGGCGGATGCCGGGTTTGGCATCGATCAGCTGCGCCTCGAGGCGGTCAGGGTCGATGCCCTGCCCCCCGAACAGGTCAGCCGCGCAACCGTCAGGCGGCAGGATCAGCTGGACGATCTGATCACCCGGATCGGCAACCGGATCGGGCTGGAGAATGTACGCCGGTTCCTGCCTGCCGACAGTCATATCCCCGAACGCGGCTATATCATCTCGCCCGCGGCCTTTTCCGATCCGGCCGAAGGCTGGTCGGCGCCGCGCCCCCGGCCCGTGCGCCTGTTCCCGCCCGAGCCGCTGCACCACACGGGCACAGAGCCGCCGGGACGGTTCCGCTGGCGGCGCATGTCGCTGACCACCGGCCGGGCCACCGGGCCCGAGCGGATCGCGCCGGAATGGTGGCTGGCGGATGAAAACTGGCGATTTGGTGTGCGCGATTACTGGCGGGTTGAAACGAAACAGGGCTGGCGGCTGTGGCTGTATCACACGCCGCAGAACCCCGGCTGGTTCGTGCAGGGGGAATTCGCATGACGCCCCCGGACAAACATTATGCGCAAGAGCATTACATGCCGACCACGACAGAGGAATATAACCGGCTGCGGCTCAAAAGCACCGAACACGGCTATGCCGAGCTGTGCGTGACCACGAATTTCACCTTTCTGACCGGCGCCGCGCATCCCGAGGAATTCGTCACCCGCGCGGCCGAACTCAAGCTGGACGCGATTGCCATCACCGACCGGAATTCACTGGCAGGTGTGGTGCGGGCCTATTCGGCGCTCAGGGAATTGCAGCGCCAGGCCGATGATGCGATCCGCATCCGCTCTCAGCACCGCACCGACAGCTGTTCACGTCAGGAGGTGGGCACGCCCCGGCCAATAGAACGCCCCGCCAGCGCCCGGCTGCCGCGGCTGATCGTGGGCTGTCGGCTGGTGTTGCGTGACAGCCCGGTCGACTGGGTTGCGCTGCCGCAGGACCGCGCGGCCTATGCCCGGCTGACCCGGCTGCTGACGCTGGGCAAACGGCGGGCTGAGAAAGGGGAATGCCATCTGGACCGGCGCGACCTTCTGGACGGGGGCACGGGGATGGTTCTGATCGCGCTGCCGCAGGGGGCCGTGTCATCGCGGCAGGTGGCGGCGGATATTCATCACATGGCACGGCGTTTTCCCGGCCATGTCTTTGTTGGTGCCGCGCCGCGCTATGATGGCGGCGATCAGGCGCGGTTCGCCATGATTGCGCGGCTGGCACAAAAAACCGCGGCCCCGATGGTGGCGATGGGCGATGTGCTGATGCACCGCGCCAGCCGCCGACAGCTAGCCGATGTGCTGACCTGCATGCGCGAACATATCACCATTGACGAGATCGGCACCCGCGCCCAGCCAAATGCCGAGCGCCGCCTCAAACCTGCGGGCGACATGAAGCGGATGTTTCGCAACCACCCGGCCGCCATTCGCCGGACGCTGGAAATCGCGGCGCGCTGCAGTTTCTGCCTGAGCGAGCTGTCCTATGAATATCCCGACGAGATATCGGATGGCGAAGAGCCGCAGGCGCGGCTGAGGCGGCTGACTTTTGAGGGGCTGGCGCGGCGTTGCCCCGACGGCATCCCCGGGCGCTATACCAAGATGGCGGAAAAGGAACTGAAGCTGGTCGAAGAACTGGGCTATGCCGCCTATTTCCTGACCGTGCATGACATCATGGTTTTCGCCAGGGGCGAGGGTATCCTCTGTCAGGGGCGCGGATCGGCGGCGAACTCGATCCTGTGCTATGCGCTGCACATCACCGATGTCACGCCCGAACAGATCACCATGGTGTTCGAGCGGTTTGTCTCCCGGCATCGCGGCGAACCGCCCGATATCGATGTCGATTTCGAACATGAGCGCCGCGAAGAGGTGATCCAGCATATCTATGCCACCTATGGCCGCCACCGGGCCGGGCTCTGCGCTACGGTCATCCATTTCCGTTCGCGCGCGGCGATCCGCGAAGTGGGCAAGGTGATGGGGCTGAGCCAGGATGTCACGGCGGGCCTGTCGGGACAGATCTGGGGCATGTCGAATGGCGGCGCCGATCCCGAGCGGATGCGCGAGCTGGGGCTGGACCCCGAAGACCGGCGCCTGTCGCAGACGATCCGCCTGATCGGCGAGATCATCGGCTTTCCCCGCCATCTGAGCCAGCATGTGGGCGGGTTCGTCATCACCAAGGGCCGGCTGGACGAGCTGTGCCCGATCGAGAATGCGGCGATGGAGGATCGCACGGTCATCGAATGGGACAAGGATGATATCGATGCGCTGGGTATTCTGAAGGTCGATGTGCTGGGGCTGGGCATGCTGACCTGTATCCGCAAGAGCTTTGCCCTGCTGTCGGAGTTCAACCGGCTGGATTATTCTATCGCCACGGTTCCGCAGGGCGACGCGCAGACCTATGACATGCTGTGCGTGGCCGATGCGGTCGGTGTTTTTCAGGTCGAAAGCCGGGCACAGATGAATTTCCTGCCGCGCATGCGCCCGCGCGAATTTTACGACCTGGTGATCGAGGTGGCGATCGTGCGCCCCGGCCCCATCCAGGGCGGCATGGTGCAGCCCTATATCAAGCGCCGTCAGGGCAAGGAGGTGATCAGCTATCCGTCAAAGGCGCTGCAGGATGTGCTGGGCAAGACGCTGGGCGTGCCGCTGTTTCAGGAACAGGCGATGCAGATCGCGGTGGTCGCCGCCGGGTTCAGCCCGGAAGAGGCCGACCGGCTGCGCCGTTCGCTGGCGAGTTTCCGACGCATGGGCACGATCGGCGTCTTTCGCGACAAGTTCATCGCCGGCATGCTGGAAAACGGCTATGATCCCGATTTCGCCCAGCGCTGTTTTTCGCAGATCGAGGGCTTTGCCGATTACGGCTTTCCCGAAAGCCACGCGGCGGCCTTTGCCCTGCTGGCCTATGTCTCGGCCTGGCTGAAATGCCACCACCCGGCGGTATTTGCCTGCGCGCTGCTGAATTCGCAGCCCATGGGGTTTTACGCCCCCGCCCAGATCGTGCGCGACGCGCGCGAGCATCAGGTCGAGCTGCGCCCGATCTGCGTCAATCACAGTGATTGGGACAATACGCTGGAACGCCGGGTCGATGGCGGGCTGGCGCTGAGGCTCGGGTTTCGCCAGATCAAGGGGTTTCGCGAAGAAGATGCGGGCTGGATCGTGGCCGCGCGCGGCAATGGCTATCAGACCCCCGAGAGCCTGTGGCTGAGGGCGGGTGTGTTTCCGGCCGGTCTGGAAAAACTGGCCGAGGCGGATGCGTTTTCGCATATGGGTCTGACGCGGCGTCAGGCGCTCTGGCAGGTGCGCGCCATTCGCGGCCAGGTGCCGCTGCCGCTGTTTGACGATCCGATCGAGGGCGAAGGCGTGGCCGAACCCGATGTCGTGCTGCCGGTGATGCATCTGGGCGAGGAGGTGGTGGAGGATTACGTGGCGATGCGGCTGTCGCTGAGGGCCCATCCGATGGAACTCTTGCGCCCGGGCATGAGCGGCCTGACCGCGCATGAGAAACTGGCAGTCATCGCGGTGCAGCGTATCAGCGTCGCGGGGCTGGTGATCACCCGCCAGCGCCCCGGCACGGCATCGGGCGTGATCTTTCTGACGCTGGAGGACGAGACCGGGGTCGCCAATGTCGTGGTCTGGCCCAAGGTTTACGAACGGTTCCGCCGCCAGGTGATGGGCGGGCGGCTTTTGCGGGTGACGGGATATCTGCAGCGCGAGGGGATCGTGGTGCATCTGATCGCAGAGGATATCCGCGACATGTCGCATTGCCTGTCGGAACTGGGCCACCCGATGGATGACGCCATTGGCATCACGCAGCCGCAGGCCGATGACGCCCCCCGCCCGGCACAGGTCAGATCATCGGCCCGCCATCCGCGCGAACAGGCCAAGCGGCTGTTTCCCAGCCGCGATTTTCACTGAACCGGGGCGAAGGGGGCGTTGCCCCCGGCCCGGTATGCCGGGCCTCCCCCAAGGTATTTTCCTGAACAATGAAATGGGATCAGACCGAGCGGGTGATGCCACCATCGACACGGATGTTCTGGCCCGTGATATAGGCACCGCCGGATGAGGCGAGAAAGGCCACGACGCTGGCAATTTCGCTCAGCGAACTGCCGTAGCGGCCCATGGGGATCATCGCGCGGAACTCTTCCTTTTCGGGCAGGCTGTCGATGAAGCCGGGCAGGATGTTGTTCATGCGGATATTCTCGGCGGCGTATCTGTCGGCGAAAAGCTTGGTGAATGCGGCAAGACCCGCACGGAACACGCCCGAGGTCGGAAAGACCGGGTTGGGTTCGAAGGCGGCAAAGGTCGAGATGTTGATGATGGCACCGCCGCCCTGATCCTGCATGATCGGGGTGACCAGCCGGGACGGGCGGACGGCGTTCAGGAAATAGACATCCATACCGGTATGCCAGTCTGCATCGGTCAACTCCAGCACGGGTGCGCGCGGGCCGTGACCGGCGGAATTGACCAGCACATCGATACGGCCCCATTCCTGCATGGCGCGGTCAACAAGCGTCTGCAGATCGTCCTGCGACTGGTTGCTGCCGGTCACACCAACCCCACCAAGTTCCTGCGCCAGCGCCTCGCCCCTGCCGGAGGATGAGAGGATGGCCACGTGAAAGCCGTCGGCGGCAAGGGCGCGGGCGCTATCGGCACCCATGCCGCTGCCGCCTGCGGTGATCATTGCAACTTTGGTCATGTTGTCCTTTCTGCCGGATCAGCTGTCATCCGGATCGAGATTGAGGAATGCGACACCGCTCTGGCCCAGTTCGACAGCGGCAAAGGGGCCGCCGTGGCGGGTATGGGCGGGGTCAGTGGGATCAAGCGGTCCGTCAGCGGCGAAAATCCGTTCGGCAAACTGTTCGGCATTGTCGCGCGGGCGATAGCCGAGATGACCCGCGGCGGAATTGTCGACCGGTGCGCGGTCATTCGCCGAAACGCCATAGATCACCGAAAACCCGGTGATGGGGGTCGATATCGCCCGTTCGACAAGGTGGATGAGGTCACCATAGCTGAGCCATGAGCCGACGGCGCGCGAATTGGTCACGTTTGCACAGGAGAGAATACGCAGGCAGACGGCTTCGATGCCGCGCTTGTCCCAATAGAGGCTGGCCAGATCCTCGGCAAAGCATTTTGCCAGCCCGTAAAACGTATCGGGGCGGTGCGGCGCGTCGATGCCGATATGGTTGGTTTTGTCGTGCATGCCGACGGCGTGGATGGAAGAGGCATAGATCACCCGGCGCAGCCCGTTGCGATGGGCGGCTTCCCAGATGTTGTAGGCACCGATGAAATTTGGGCCAAGCAGCACCTCGAATGGTGCCTCGTCGGCGATGGCGCCAAAATGCACGACCATATCCGCCCCGTCGAGAAGCGCGACAATGGCATCGAGATCGGCAAGGTCGGCCCGGACCCAGGTTTCGTTCGCGGCCAGATCATCGGGCGGGTCGCAAAGATCGCTGGAGACAAGGGTTTCGGCCATACCCGCAAGCGGCGCGCGCAGTTCAGTGCCAAGCCGTCCCGCGGCACCGGTCAGAACCAGTTTCTTCATCATTTGCCTCCTCCTTTGGTCAGCCTTGCAAGGTCACTCGCTGCGCCGGATATCCTGCCAGTCATATGACGGCCCGCTCGATGATGGGCTGGTCACGCGTGATCCGGTCATAGTGAAACGGGCTCAGGTCAAGGCTGCGGTATTGGCCATATGTGATCCACTCGGCTGTTGCCCGGCCCATCGCCGGGGATTGCTGGAGCCCGTGTCCGGAAAATCCGTTCAGGAACAGGAAATTTCCGATTTCGCTGTGCGGGCCGATGATCGCGTTCTGATCAAAGGTATTATAGGCATAGTGCCCCGCCCATTCGGTGATGACGCGGATTGCCTCGAACCGGGGGATGCGGTTGGCAATGATCGGCCAGACGTGATTTTCCCAGCGGCTGAAATCCATGGCAAAATCGTCATACGCCACCGGCGGGTCGGGATCGGCCGGACAGCCCGCCAGATATGTTTGGGGACCGTCCTGACGGAAATGCACGCCCGAAGGATCGATCGTCAGCGGCAGTTCCTGTTCCAGCGGTTCTTCGGCCGAGAAAATCCAGGTAAAGCGCTTGCGCGGCTCAACAGGGATATCCAGCCCGGCCATGCGCGCGGTACGCGCCGCCCGGGGGCCGGATGCGTTGACCACGAGACCGCAGGCAATCTCTTCGCCGCTGGCTAGCGTGACGCCCGTGACGCGGGTTCCGGCAGGATCGCGGCTGATGGCGACGACTTCGTTCTGGACATATTCGACACCACGCTCTCGTGCCGACCTGCGCCACCAGTCAAAGACGGTGCCGCCATCCCAATAGCCTTCGTCCCTGAGGTTGATCGACCCGAGGAGAATGTCGTCAACCGCGTAAAACGGATAGTTCTCCCTGATCTCGCTGGCTGTCAGCAATTGCGTTTCGGCACCGGCTGCGTGCTGTATCTTCTGGTTCTGGCGCAGGGTTTCAGCGAATTCCGGACTGTCGGCGAGATACATGTAACCGTAGCTTTGAATGTTCAGTTCAGGCACACGATCATCGCCGATATAGCGCGGCAGGTTCTTGATGAAATCGGCGGCGAACTGGCTGATCTGAACATTCAGCCTGGCCGAGAACTGCTGACGAATGCAGCTGTTAGTATGCGCCGTCGAGCATGCGGCATAGGTCATGTCACGCTCAACCACCAGTACCGTGCCATCGAAATCGGGATTGTCGGTCAGAAACCACGCGGCGGAAGAGCCCATGATGGCTCCGCCGATGATCACGATGTCATAGCAGCTGTTGGCTGGGGCGGTGCGCGGGCTCATGCGTCAAAATCTCCGAACCTGACGGCCTGCAGGACGGCGTCGATTTCCGCTTGGGGCAATCCATAATCGCGCGCGGCGGTTTCTGCCGAGATATAGCCATAGGCCAGATCGCGCCTCACCTTCTCGGCGGCGCGCTCTGCGGGCGGGCCATAGCCGGCGCCACCCGGAAACGCCATGACCACGCGGCGGCCATGCGCCACGAATTGCTTGCCCTTGCCGCGCATGGGTGTTCCGTCATCCTGCCCGATTGTGGTGGGGGCGCCTTGGCCGCCACCGCGCCGCCCGCGGGCGGGGTGATCGACGCGGTCGAACATGGCCTGGATGTCAAACTCGTGCCCTTCGCGTGCGCCAACCTCCATATGCTGGCCCAGGCCGCCGCGCTGCTTGCCCGCGCCGCCACTGTCCGGGCGCAGTTCCTTGCGCCAGATGATGACCGGCCCGGCATGTTCCGTGGCTTCGACCGGCATCGTCATCACACCCGAGGGAAAGGCGGTCGCGTTCAGCCCGTCATGCGCGGGCCGAGCGCCCGAGCCGCCCGAATTAAAGGTCAGCACCTCGGACCTGACGGCGTCTGCTGGTGCAGGTGCATCCGTTCTGGGCCGCAGGCTGACCTGAAAATTGCAAAGACACCCCGCCCCTTCGGCGGGAACCACACCCGGCAATATCTTGTCCAGCGCGTCGTAGACCGCGTCGGGAACGAAATGGCCGATGATGTGGCGCAGCGCCACCGGTGCCGGATGGAGCGCGTTGACGATCGTGCCCTCGGGCGCGGTTACCTCGAACGGTGCGAGCGAGGCGGCGTTGTTGGGGATATCCGGGGCAACGGCACATTTGAGCGCATAGCAGGCATAGGCCTTGGTATAGACAAGCGGACAGTTGATCCCTTTTTTATCGACGGCAGAGCTGCCCGTGAAATCGGTCAGGATGCGGTCGGCTTCGATGGTCAGGTTCACGCACAGCGTGATGGGGGTGGCAAAGCCATCGATTGTCATCTTGCCCCTGGACCGTTCGCGCGGCAGTTCCGCGATCCGTTCCAGCGTGGCGCGGCGGGAATTTTCAAGGATGAAACCCGCGATACCGTCCAGGTCCGTCAGCCCGAACTCATCCATCATGCCGGTCAGTCTGCGGTGACCGATCTCGTTGCAGGTGGCCAGCGCATAAACATCCCCGATCAGCTGATCAGGTTCACGCACATTGCCGCGTATGATGCGCAAAAGCGTCTCATCAACCTCACCCGCGAAGGCAAATTTCATGATTGGGATATAAAGCCCTTCTTCGTAGATGCTGGCTGCATCGGCACCAAATCCGCGCCCGCCGATATCCACGATATGGGCCGTGCAGGCAAAGAACCCCACCAGAAGCCCCCGATAGAAGGACGGGGTCACCATGGTGATGTCATGCAGATGACCGGTTCCTTCCCACGGGTCGTTGGTGATGTAGATGTCGCCCTCGACAATATTCTGCCGCCCGATCCGGCGGATGAAGTGATGAACGGCGTCGGCCATCGCATTGACATGACCGGGGGTCCCGGTGACGGCCTGGGCCAGCATGTTGCCATGGGTGTCATAGACACCCGCCGAGAGATCACCCGCCTCGCGAACCGAGGTCGAGAAGGCGGTGCGCACCAGTGCCTGGGCCTGTTCCTCGACAACCGAGATCAGCCGGTTCCACATGACCTGATAGGCAACGTTAGACGCATCCCGATCCATGTTTCTATCCCTTCAGTCTCATATCGATACAGCCGTCGGGCTGTCGTGTGGCACCCGCGTCCGCAGGCAGGATGATCGTGGTCTCATCCTCGACAATGGCCGCCGGACCCTGAACCATATCACCGGTGGCAAGCGCGCTGCGCAGAACCACGGCGGTATCCTGATAGGTCGACTGCGCGGGATCCAGCATGCGGCGCTTGCCTGATTGGGTGGCGGGGCGTTCACCACCATGTTCGTTGACGGGCTGAACGCTGGCTGGCGGTGTTGTGGCATTGACCGACCAGACGGTGATTTCAACATCCAACCCCCGGACCGTGCGGGCAAAAAGCTTGGTATATTCCTCTGCGAAACGCCTGTCGAACGTCGCGGCATCTGGCGCCGTCGCCTGCGCTTCGGTAAGCGTGATCGGGATTTCCCACCCCTGACCAGTATAGCGCATATAGACCTTGTATTCCGTCAGGATATCGGCCCCGGCATCGCAGCTGCGCACAAATCCCGTCGCCTCGTTGCGCAATTCGCGCAGAAGCTTACGGATGATGTCGGGATCAAAATCCGAAAGTTTCATATAGACCGAGCGATTGGCCTCAAAGCTGAAGGGCGCACGCAGGAAACCAATGGCCGATCCGACACCGGCCCCCGGCGGGACCAATGCCCGCTGCACACCCAGCTTTTGGCAGAGACGCCCGGCATGAAGCGGGGCTGCACCGCCAAAGGCGATCATGGTATATTCCGAAAGGTCTTCACCATTTTCCACCGCATGCACCCGCGCGGCATTGGCCATGTTCTCGTCAACCACCTCGCTCAGGCCGAATGCCGCCGCTTCGGCATCCATTCCCAGCGTTTCACCCAGCCCCGAAAGAAGCGCAGCACGGGATTTGTCTGCGGCAAGCCGGATCGACCCGCCGGCGAAATTTTCCGGATCGAGCCTGCCCAGCACCAGATCGGCATCGGTGACAGCGGGCCGGTCACCCCCGCGCCCGTAACAGGCAGGGCCGGGTTCTGATCCGGCGGATTCCGGCCCGACACGGATCTGGCGCATCGCATCGACATGCGCCAGCGATCCGCCGCCGGCCCCGATCTCGACCATGTCGATCACCGGAATCGAGATCGGCATGCCCGACCCTTTTTTGAAGCGATATGTGCGCGCCACCTCGAACACCCGGCTGGTCCGGGGTGTCTGGTTCTTGATCAGGCAGATCTTGGCGGTGGTGCCCCCCATGTCAAAAGACAGAACCTTGTCCAGCCCGTATCGCGCGGCAATATTAGCGGCAAAAACCGCACCGCCAGCCGGGCCCGATTCAACAAGGCGCACCGGAAATTCAGCAGCGCTATCAAGTGATATGATCCCGCCGCCCGAATGCATCAGGAAAATGTCGCAATCCACCCCCTCACTGGCGAGACGCCCCTTGAGGCGACCAAGATAGGATTTCATCAGCGGCTTGATATAGGCATTGGCGATGACGGTGTTAAACCGTTCATATTCCCGCATCTGCGGCGAAACCTCGGACGAGATCGACACCATCGCGTCCGGCATTTTTTCGAGGATGACGTCGCGGATCATCCGTTCATGCGCATCATTCAAATAGGAATGGAGCAGGCCGACGGCGATGCTCTCGTACCCGGCCTCGATCAGCTGATCCACTACCGCTTCGACCTCGGCCCGCGCCAATGCCACCAGCACCGCGCCGGTGGCATCGATACGTTCGGTGACGCAATAGCGCTGATATCGTGGCAAGAGCGGCTCGGGCAGGTTGAGGTTCAGGTCATATTGCTCGAACCGGGACTCGGTGCGCATCTCGATCACGTCGCGGAAACCTGCGGTTGTGATCAGCGCAGTACGGGCACCCCGCCGTTCGATCAGGGCATTTGTCGCCAGTGTGGTCCCGTGAATGATCTGACCGATATCTGAGGGCGCGATGCCGGCCTCTGCGCAGACCGCGTGCAGGCCGTCGACAATTGCGTCCTCGGGTGCGGCATAGGTTGTCAGAACCTTGGTTGACCAGCTTTTGTCGCCATGTTCCAGCACGACATCGGTGAAGGTGCCACCGATATCCACGCCCATCCGTATCGTCGAACTCTGCATTCAAATCCCCGGTTTTGAATGACCATAATCGTGGGGGTTGAATAAACGCAAATTGCAATACGCAATGAACCCTATAAGGTTTTTTTATGCTCTGCGGCGACATCAGCAGCCATTTCCGCAGCATGTGCGACGTGACGCGCCGCCTGCTCGGCCCGGTAGCGCGCAAAAAATTCGAGGGGCGCAGGCACCCAATCCACCTGCAGCGCCGCCAAAGAACCACCCTGCACAGCCTCGTGCACCAGTGCTGCGGGCAACAGTGCCACACCCATACCATCGCGGGCCATGGGCACACAGGAAGCCATGCTGCTGGAGGGTACGATCCGGCCCTGCGGGATCGAGAGCGCCTCGGCATGGCGGCTGAGTTCGGCAAATGCCTGCGTATGGCGGGCATGGGTCAGAATGTTCATGGGTGCAATCTCCTCCAGCCCCAGCGGGCCCCTGCCCTCGGGCACCAGTTCCGGTGCGGCGGCCCAGACATATGGATAGGTACCGATATGAACCTCACCGCTCATCGGAATTGAGAACGGGGCGGTCTGTATGGTCAGATCGAGACGGTTCGCCCTGAGTTCAGCATCCAGATTGCGCGACAGATCGACCGTCAGTTCGACAGCGAGGCCAGGGTAGCCCTGCCGCAGACGACGCAGATAATCATGCAGCCAAGTGCAGGCGACCAGTTCGGTCACGCCAAGACGCAGACGATCCCGCAAGAGATCATTGCGCGATGCGGCATCGACCAGCGCCTCGGCGCTGCGCAATACCAAACGCGCATGGTCAAGAATTTCCCGGCCTTTATCGGTCAGGCGCACGGATCCCGCGTCGCGGTGCATCAGCACGACGCCCAGCGTCGCCTCGAACCCGGAGATACGTGAGGATATGTTGGGCTGGGTCGTGTTCAGATGTTCTGCCGCCCGGCGAAACGAGCCAAGGTCAGCAACCCAGATCAGGGTTTCCAGCTGTTTCAGACTGAATATGCTGCCGATCATTCCCGCCCCTACCCCAATGCACGATCATCAGATTGTTTGTCACTTCACGATTGCAAAAGAGTATCACTTTAGATGAAATCAATCAAAATTATCTATTCAGCGCTTTTGCCCTAACCTGCCCCGCGAAAACCGTTGAGGATCAAACGGGGTCATGTCGAGATTGGGTTGCGTGCCGGTGATCAGTTCCGCCACAAGGCGGCCGGTCTTGGCACCACCGGTCAGACCGACGTGATGATGGCCAAAGGCCGCGAATACGCCTGACTGACCGACCTCGCCGATCAGGGGCAGGCTGTCGCTGGGTGCCGGGCGAAACCCGAGCCACTCCTCCTCTTCGCCCGACCTCATGTCGGGGAAAATTTCGCGCACGCGCTGTCGCAAAAGGGCGAGCGGCGCGCGGGATTTCCGTTCGCTCAGCCCACCGAATTCAACCACCCCGGCGCATCTGAGACCCTGATCCATAGGGGTGGCGATGAATTTCCCTTCGGTCAGCATCATCGGGCCATTGGGCGCCTGACTGGGATTGCGATAAAGAACGTGATAGCCGCGCTCGGCCTCAAGCGGGACATTGATGCCCAGCTTGTCCATCAGCGCCTTGGACCAGATACCGGCAGAGATAACAGCGTTGTCGCAATGAATGCGGCCCTGATCCGTATCAAGCGCTTTGACCCGCCCCCCTTCCAAATCGAAGTCGCGCAGTTCCGCCTGACGAAATGTACCACCCGCCTGCGTCAGCAGATCGACCAGATCAGCAACATAGCCGGCCGGGTTCAGGATAAAGCCGTGATTGCTGAGGACGGCCATCAGGCCCGCAGCAGGGCCAAGGATCGGCTCTCTTTCCTGTATCTCGGGGCCTTCGATGATCTTGGGAACAAACCCACCGATGCGCCGCAATTCCCAGGCATAGGCATCGGCGTCAAAGGCGGCGCGGTTGCGATAGACAAAGCTATAGTCGCTTTCCCTGATCCACTTGGCGGCATGTGTGCCATGCGTCAGCGCCTGATGCTGTTCCAGACTGTCACCGACGATCGTGGTCAGGCCCGACGAGATGCGCCGTGTGTCCGCGTCATTTGCATGGGCGAGGTAGCGGGCAAGCCATGGGATGAGGCGGGGCAAATAGCCCGGCCGGACAAAGAGGGGAAATGTCCGGTCAAGCAGATATCGCGGTGCCTTGGCAATCAGACCCGGCGTTGTCACGGGAACAATCGCGCAGCTGGCCAGCGTGCAGGCATTGCCGAAAGAGGCACCCATGCCGGGCTGTCCCTTGTCGATCAGGGTCACGTCATGGCCCGCGCGCCGCAGCCAGATGGCGCTGGCGGCACCGACAATGCCAGCGCCGACGACAACAACGTGTTTTGCTTTCATGGATCGCAGTTCCCCTGCCTGTCCTGATCACAGGCTGACCGGATTCGAACCGCTTTTCAAACGCAATCGACAGGTCAGACGCGGTCCGGACCGGATGCGATTTCGGCTGGCAGGCGCGGGAAAACACCCTAAACTCTCGCAAGACCCGACGCGCAAAGGAGGCAGGTGTGACATTTAACTGGCGAAGCACACAGGCAATGGTGCTGGCATTGACGTTGTTCCTACCCGTTCATGTGGCAGCAGATACCGATGGCGGTCTGATCGGGGATGGCGCGCAGGACCTGCCTATTTTCGATGCGCATATGCATTACAAGGAACCGGCATGGGATCGCTATTCCGTCAGTGACATCATCGATCTGATGGATCGCAACGGCGTGGCGATGGGTTTCGTCTCCTCCAGCCCGGACGAAGGCACAATCATGATGCTGGACTACGCCCCCAGCCGTGTTGTGCCCGAGTTGCGCCCCTATCATGGCGAAGCCGGATCATCGAACTGGACCCGTTTTCCCGGCATGGCAGAATATCTGAAAGGACGGCTGGAACGCTACCCGCATCAGGGGATCGGCGAATTTCATATCCGCAGCATTGACCCATCCGACGCGCCGCTCTTGCGGGAGGTGATCAAGATGGCCAAGGCCCGCGACATCCTGCTGCATGTGCATTCGGATGCCGCAGCGGTGCGTTGGCTCTATCAGATGGACCCTGAGGTCCGGATCCTGTGGGCCCATGCCGGGCTAAGCGAAAGCCCCGAGACAGTTGATGCACTCATGTCGGAATATCCTACGCTTCTGGCCGATACCGCGCTCAGGGATTTCTTTATCCTTGGCCGTCAGGGTGCGCTGAACCCGGAATGGGAGGCGATCATCATGCGCTATCAGGACCGGCTGATGCTGGGCAGTGACACATGGGTCACCAGCCGCTGGGACGAATACAGCACAACCATTGCGACAATGCGGGAATGGCTGGCAAAACTGCCGCGGGACGTGGCCGAAAAGATCGCCTTTCGCAATGCGGAACGGATATTCGGACTTAGCATTTCGCCGGGACTGATCGGCACGCGCTAGTTTCAGCCCTTCGAAACGGCCGCCTTGATGCTGGCATAGCCCGCCAATGCATCAGACCGCGCCCGCGCATGATCCACGATGGGGTGAGGATAGCTTTGACCGGCGACGAAGCCGGCCCTGCGTTGAACATCTTCAGGGGCCTCCCACGGGGCATGGATATAACGTGTCGGCAGCGTGGCCAGTTCGGGGCACCACCGGCGGATATACGTGCCGTCGGGATCGAATTTCCGGCCCTGGGCAACCGGGTTGAAAATACGGAAATAGGGGGCCGCATCAGCACCGCAGCCCGCCACCCACTGCCAACTCGCCGCGTTGTTGGCGGGATCTGCATCCACCAGCGTGTCCCAGAACCATTCCTCACCTTTGCGCCAGTGCCATCGCAGATGCTTGGTCAGAAAGCTGGCGGCAACCATGCGCACCCGGTTATGCATGTAGCCTGTCGCCCATAGCTCGCGCATACCCGCATCGACCAGCGGATAGCCGGTTTGGCCGGACTGCCATGCTGCCAGCCCGGCATTGTCCTCGGTCCACGGATAGGCATCGAATTTCTGGTTCAGGTTCCGCGTCGCCAGATCGGGATTGTGATAGAGAAGCTGCGCGCTGAACTCCCGCCAGCCAAGTTCGGCGAGAAATTTCTCGCAATCCGCCTGCAGCCACGATTCAATTGCGCTGAGATGCGCAATGCGATGCCATACAGAGCGCACGGATATCTCACCGAAACGCAGATGCGGTGACATGCGTGAGACATGCGGCTGGTCCGGCCTGTCGCGACCTTTGGCATATCCGGCGAGCCCCTGTTCAACGAAGGCGTCCAGCCGGGCGAGCGCCCCCGCCTCGCCCGGTGTCCAACAATCGGCGAACCCTGCCGCCCAGTCGGGTGACGATGGCAAAAGCCCCCATTTCGCCAGCCGCTGCGCGACGGGGCCGGACTGGTCCGGCAGATCAGGCAGATGGATGCGCGGGGTGGGCGTTACCTGTTCTGCGGCCACGGGCAGACGGCGACAGGCACGCCAGAAGGCCGAGAAAACGCGAAAGGGATCGCCGCTGCCTGTCCTGACCTCCCATGGTTCAAAGAGAAGGTTTCCCGCGAAACTCTCTGCCCGACAACCGATCTCTTTCAGCCGGGACTTCAGCGCGGTGTCGGTGCCGATACCGTCGGGATCGTAGCGGCGATTCCAGAACACACCATCGGCACCGCTCTGGCGCAAAAGTTCGGGGATCAGGTCACAGGGATCACCCTGCAACAACACCAGACCACCAAGCGCTTCTGCAAGGTGGCTGAGGCTGTGATGGAGCCACCACCCGGCAGCGCCCCCAATGGGTCGGCCGGTGCTTTCGTAAATGTAGACTGGTATGACCTCGCCCGCGTCATGTGCGGCAACAAGCGCCGGGTTGTCGGCCAGTCTCAGGTCATTGCGGAAGAGGACGATATGTTTCAATGGACTGGTTTCCCGACAGCAAAAATGATCTTACGCAACTTCTACGCGGCGGGGGTGATTTCGGATCTCTGATCCGTACGCGGGATTCGCAGATTCAATCACCGGCCAGCGGCCCCAGATCCTGATCTTGATCCGGGTCCAGACGACCCCTCGCCACCAGGGAGGCCAGCGTTTCAATCTCGGCGCTAAGCGAACGGTCCTGATCAAGGGGCGGAGATGCATCCGCGATTGCCTGAAAGGCTGCGACCAGCCCCGGTGCGATGCCCCCGAAATCGGGCCTGAGCCGAATGGCATGCACGGCCATGGCAGCCTCGATGGCAATCAGATAGGGCAACCTGTCCAGAATGGCCGACAGCGATTTAGCAGCAAGGGGCGCATGGGTGACCACGTCCTCGACCCCGTCCGCGGTGATCGACGGAGAGACGGGCGGCGGCGTCGCATGATGCTGAATTTCAGACACCAGAACTTCGGCCGCCTTGCTGATCGGCGAAAACCCGGCCATCGCCGCCGAAGGATCGGTGGTCAGCCCGTTGGGCAGGCCGCTGAAGCGGTGAACCATCAGCTTCATGCAGCGCGCATAGACCTGCGAAGCAAGGTGCACCAGTGCATGGTTCAGCGCCACCAGACAGGTGGTAAGGCCGGGGTTCAGGTAGTTGCCCGTTGACAGGATTTCATCGGTGCCGGACAGGACTGCCGGATTGTCCGGCGCGCCGTTCAACTCGTCGTCAAGTACCAGCGCGAGCGCGCGGATGGCGGCATAGACCGTGGCATGAACCTGCACGGCGTTTCGGATGCTCAATGGATCCTGAAGGCGCCTTGCCGCGCCGGGACGATAGAGATGCGACCCCGCGAGACGGCGGGCGAGATCTTCTGCGGTTTCCACTTGGCCCGGTATCGGCCTGAGCGCCAGCACCTCGGGCCGGAGGGGCGTGAGATTGGCGCGAAACCCCTCTAGCGACAGGGCCAGCGCCGTCTGTGCCGCATTCCAGACCGCGTTGGCCCGGCAAAGACCCCGTGCCGCCAGACCAACGGAAAACCCTGAATGACTGACCAGCGCCAGCCCGTCACGCGGCCCCAGCACAGGTGGTACGATTCCCGCCGCATTCAGGGCTTCGGCAGCCAACGAACCCTGCGGCTGACCCAGAAACCGCCCTTCGCCGATCAGCGCCCGGGCCTTGGAACCGCCCCACAATAGGTCTGCCGCCCCGACAGAGCCAAAGGCACCGATTTCCGGTACCAGATCGGCGTTAAGACAATCCGCGATATGTCGGGCGATATCGGGGCTGGCGCCGGATGCCCCGCGCAGCAGGGTGTTCAGCCGAACGAGCATTGCGGCGCGCACATCGACACGGTCCAGCGATGGGCCCAGCGCCTGCGCGCGTCCCAGAATGGTCATGCGCGAAAAGCGGTCGATTTCCTCTGCCGTCAGGGTCTCTCCGACCTTGGGGCCAAGACCCGTGGTCACCCCATAAATCGCCTGACCCGACGCCGCTGCCTGCAATATGCGCGCATGCGTCCGGGCCATTTCCTCCAGCGCTGCGCCATCAGGCCGAACCCTGCGGCCTTCGGCGATCTGCTGCACCTTGCGGGGCGTCAGATCACGACCCGTCAGGGTTATTGCATTGCCGGAAAGATTGGTCATGTCATCCCCAGCGTCCGGCCCGCCCTAAGCTGAAAGAGCGGTCAGAAAGCGGATCATGTGATCCGCGACCAACGGCCCGTTTTCCAGCAGGACAGAGTGTTTGAGTTCCGGCAGCACCACCAGTTCAGAATGCGGCAGTGCCGCGTCGATCAGCCGGTTCAGACGCGGATTGCAGCCGCCGTCATTCTCACCCGTCAGCACGAGGCATGGCTGCACGATCTCACCCAGCCACGGCAACATTTCGGTACCGGCATATATGCGGAATACGTTCAGAAAAATCTTTTCATCCGTCGCGATCACCTGATCCATGCGCCGCTGAACCAGATCATCCCGTTCTTCCAGAAACCGATCCGTATACCATCGGTCCTTGAGCGTCGGCAAAACATTCGCAACGCCCATTTCTTCCATCGCATGCACGACAGCCCAGACATTTTTGCTGTCCTGTTCGCTGCGGCCGGCCGCCGTTGAGAGCAGGCCAAGCGAACGGACACGGTTTGGATAGCGGCGGGCATAAGCAGGTCCGATCATACCCCCCAGCGAATGACCCGCGAAATGCGCCGTGTCGATGTCGAGCGATGCGCGCAGCGCCTCCAGATCTTCGACCAGATCGTCCAATCCGAATTCGGCATCGGGGGCAGGTGTTTCACCATGCCCGCGCAGATCATAGGTGATCACGCGAAAATGGCGGATCAGGAGCGGGAGGAGAAAACGCCATGTATCGCGCGCGGCCCCGATGCCATGGATCAGGAACAGCGGTGGGCCTTCCCCCGCGATGGAATAGGCGCTTTTAACGGGTTCGCTCAATTTTGCCCCCTTTTGCATCCGCATCTGATCAGGCTGCCTGCATGTCGCGCGGTGCAAAATGCGGCATCACCTCTTCGGCAAACTGCTGAATATTCTCCAGCGTGCGGCCCTGTTCCACGCCGAAATTGCAGTTGATGATGAAACGATCGATACCCAGCTCCTGATAGACCGACAGCCGGTCGATGATTTCTTGCGGACTGCCGATCAGAACAACCTCGGCCAGTTCGTCGCGCGTCTGGCTGCGGGGGAGTTCGCGGATCATGCCATTGTCCAGAATTCCGGGGCCGGTAAAGACATTGTCAAACCGGGCGTAATAGCTGTTGGCCTGGCTGATTGCGCGGTCCTTTTCTGCCTGAGAACGGGTCACAAACCCGACGCGTGAAAGCGACAGTGTCAGATCGGAGGCATCATCCCCGCTGTCTGATTTACCGCGCGCAAACGCCTGAACCTGATCGATCAGCAGCTGATGATTACCGGCAAGCGGTGTGGTCTGGATATGAAAACCCCGCCGGGTACAATGATAGATACCTTCGGGGTTCATCACCGCCATCATCAGGCGGATCGGACGCACCGGGCGCGGCATCACCGTCAGAGGCTCAAACTTGTAGTACCGTCCGTCCCATGACACCTCTTCGCGGGTCAGCAGGGCCTGCAGCACGTCAAGCGACTCGTTAAATCGGTCCTGGGTCTCTTCCATTGGAATGCCCAGCCGCTCCATCTCGAAACGAAAGGCCCCGCGCCCGACCCCAAGCATCAGCCGTCCCTCGGTCAGAATGTCCGTCGTTATCACCTCACCGGCATAGGTGCGCATCTCGTGCAGCGGCAGCACGGCGATCGATGTGATAATCCTGAGCCGTTCGGTCCGCGCCGCGAGGTAGGTCGCAAATTGCAGCGGACCGGGCATCATCAGGATATTCATCAGGTGATGCTCGGTGATCGAGACGGATTCAAACCCCAGACCATCAGCCAGAACCGCCTGTTCCACCATGTCGAACACGACACGATCACCGCCATAGGACCTGTCCGGGAAATAGGGACAAAGCTGGATACAGAATTTCATGCCGGGCCGTTCATCATTGCGGACGGCCAATTACTTGCAGATGTCACGCCCGCCGCAAAATAAAAATTTCAAAGGACATAGTGAAGTCGGTCAAATGAACGCCGCCATTCGGCGACCTCGGGCGCCAGTGCGCCGGGATCGGGACTGCAAAGGGCATCGGCAATCAGCCCCGCCATGCGGTCTGCATCCGCACTCATGACACCCCAGCGCACCAATTCGGGCGTGCCGATGCGTAGCCCGTTCATGTCGCCCGGCACCTCATCGATGGGCAGACCGATACCACAGGCCAGAAATCCTGCCTTTCTGAGTGTATGCGATGCGGCCTGCCCCCCGCCATAAGGGGCGGCAATAACCGCGAACTGGTGCGAGCGGGTGAAACCGCCCTCACCCGAAAACACCCCGACCCCCTTGGCATCCAGCGCCCGCGCCAGCGCATCGGCGGTGTCTATCATCGCGGCAGCATATCCGGCACCATGTGCGCGCCAGTCCAGCATCGTCACCGCCAGCGCCGCCGATTTCGCGGCGTCAAAATTGGCCGTCATCCCCGGAAACGCGATTTCATCGATCCGTCGCATGATTTCCGCGTCATCCGATACGATCAGCCCACCGGCAGGGCCGCCCAGGCTTTTGTAAGTGCTCATGGTCATCAGATCGGCACCCTGTTTCAGCGGATTGGACCAGGCGCGCCCCGCGATGATCCCGCATTGATGCGCAGCGTCAAACATCACGCGCGCGCCGACCTCATCGGCGACCTCCCGGATCGCGGCGACCGGATGCTCGAACAGATTGAGGCTGCCGCCGATGGTGATCAGGCGCGGCTTTTCCGCCTGTGCCATCTGGCGCAGCGCCCCGACATCAATCGTATAACCGTCAGCCAGAACCGGTGCCGGTAGTGTACGCAGCCCATAAAGCCCAGCGCAGCCCCCGGCATGGTGGGTCACATGACCGCCGATTGTCGCCGGAGGCGCAATGATCGTATCGCCGGGTTTGCAGATCGCCATGAAGCCATAAAGATTGGCGATGGCCCCTGACGGGACGCGAATTTCCGCGAAACCGGCATCGAACACCTCGGCAGCGAGCGCGGCGGCGATCACCTCGATCTCTTCGATGGCCTCGAGCCCCATCTCGTACTTGTCGCCCGGATAGCCAAGCGAGGGGCGAGAACCCAGCCCCGTGGCCAGCAGCGCCTCGGCGCGCGGGTTCATCACATTGGTCGCCGGGTTCAGATTGAAACAGTGGCGCTCGTGAATGTCGCGGTTTTCCTCTGTCAGCACCGTGATCCGTTCAAAGATCGCCGCCTCATCCAGGCCCGCAATATCCCGGGCGATATCGCGCACACGGTTTTCACACGCGGGCGGGACCCAGTCCCGAAATGCCAATGTCATGACGTCATCCTCCTGTTGGCTTGAAGATGTTGGCAAAACCCGGAACAATGCAAATCAGATTTGCTTTTTCTTGGGCAAGAAAAACTAAGGGTAAGAATGGCCGTCAATCCGACCCGCCCCAAGGGCCCTCCCCTCAACGCACTGAGGGCCTTCGAAGCCGCCGCCCGACACCAGAGCTTTGTACTGGCGGCGCAGGAACTTGGCGTCAGCCCCGGCGCGGTCTCGCAGCATATCAAGACACTGGAGGCCTTGACGTTGCCCCCTGATCCGGGCCGTTCAGGTGTAGAATCCGTTCCTGTTTCTTTCTCCTGATTGGTTTGTGGTCAAGACCGCCTGAACGGAGCCTTTGCGGAGCTCAAGCGAAGCCGGTCGGGTGGAACGTAGCCTTTG
>JASBTX010000035.1 GCA_030148225.1 Paracoccaceae bacterium | reverse complement strand
CTCATCCCGCGACATTCAGAAAGCGGAACGGATCGCGCCGATCGTTTGCGGGCTCATAGAACAGCAATGGCCGGGTCTGCAATCGACCGGTGACTATCGGAACGAAGACTTGGCCGCCCATCTTATCGCGGCCCTTGAACGCGAACACGGCGTCGCGCTCAGTCCGCGTCAGGCGGAGGTCGCATTGCTGATTCTGCGCGGCCATTCCTCCGTCTCGATCGGGTTGCGCCTCGGCATCAGTCCGCAAACCGTCAAGGTATTTCGCAAGCAGCTCTATAGCCGCTGTGGGATATCATCGCAGGCGGAGCTGTTCTCCCTGCTCATGCCGCTGCTGTCGACGGCGGGCGGCTCATGAGGGTCGCCTTCAGACAGCGGTTCGATCGATAAAATCGAATGTAAAAACGAAAATAATCAATTTTCCCAATTTGTGGGCCGGCGGTATCGTCACGATGTGCCAACAGAAGCGTTGGCGCGTCGGCATGGAAGGCCGGTGAACACGCGGCGGAAAGTAACCGCAACACGCACGTCTATTATATAAGATATCTCTGATTGGCGTTGCGGGTTAAGCTTTGAGCGCGACTTTCATGGGCTAGATAAAGCCGCCGACGACACATCAAACAGATAAGGGAGTGACATCTATGACTGAAGTCAAATGCCCGGTGATGCACGGCGGGAATACCTCCGCGAGTTCTTCCGTCACCTCCTGGTGGCCGAACGGTCTGAACCTGGACATCCTTCACCAGCAGGATTCGAAGACCAACCCGATGGGGAAGGACTTCAACTACCGCGAAGAGGTCAAGAAGCTCGACGTCGAGGCCCTGAAAAAGGATATGCATGCCCTGATGACCGACAGCCAGGAATGGTGGCCGGCGGATTGGGGCCATTACGGCGGGTTGATGATCCGTATGGCCTGGCATGCCGCCGGGTCCTACCGGACGGCGGACGGCCGTGGCGGCGGCGGCACAGGCAACCAGCGTTTCGCGCCGTTGAACTCCTGGCCGGACAATGTCAGCCTGGACAAGGCGCGCCGCCTGCTCTGGCCGATCAAGAAGAAATACGGCAACAAGATCAGCTGGGCCGACCTGATGATCCTGGCCGGCAACATGGCCTACGAATCGATGGGGCTGAAGACATTTGGCTTTGCCTTTGGCCGGCCCGATATCTGGGCACCCGAAATCGATGTCTACTGGGGCAACGAGACCGAGTGGCTGGGCGTTGACCGCTATGACAATGCCGAGGATCGCGCCACGCTCGAAGCACCGCTGAGCGCGGCGCATATGGGCCTGATCTATGTCAATCCCGAGGGCGTGGGCGGTGTTCCCGATCCGATGAAATCTGCCGCCGACGTGCGCGAGACCTTTGCCCGCATGGCCATGAACGATGAGGAAACCGTGGCACTGGCCGCCGGTGGCCACACGGTGGGCAAGGCGCATGGCAACGGCAATGCCGATCTGGTTGGTGCCGAACCCGAAGGCGCGCCGATCGAAAACATGGGGCTGGGCTGGGCCAATGCCAATGGCACCGGCATTGGCGGTGATACGGTGACCAGCGGGATCGAAGGATCATGGACCACGACCCCCACCCAATGGGACGACGATTATTTCCGCCTGCTCTTCAAATACGAGTGGGAACTGACCAAGAGCCCGGCAGGCGCGTGGCAGTGGGAACCGGTCGATTGCGAAGAGGCCGACATGGTGGCCAGCGTAGCCGACCCGGCGGTCAAGGTGCGCCCGATCATGACCGATGCCGACATGGCGCTGAAGGTCGATCCGGAATACCGCAAGATCTCGGAACGGTTCCGCGATGATCCGGCCTATTTCGCCGATACATTCGCCCGTGCATGGTTCAAGCTGACCCATCGCGACATGGGGCCAAGAACCCGCTATCTGGGGCCTGATGCCCCTGACGAGGACCTGATCTGGCAGGACACGGTTCCGGCGGGCAATACAGGCTATGACATCGACGCGGTGCGCGCGAAAATCACCGCCAGCGGTGTGTCGCAGCGCGACATGATCGTGACGGCCTGGGACAGTGCCCGCACCTATCGCGGGTCGGACATGCGGGGCGGTGCCAATGGTGCCCGCATCCGTCTGGCGCCGCAAAAGGACTGGGTCGGAAACGAACCGCAGCGCCTTGCGCCCGTTCTGGCAGCCTATCAGGCAATCGCTGACGAAACCGGCGCCAGCGTCGCCGATGTGATCGTGCTGGCGGGGAATACGGGGATCGAGGCGGCGGCCCGCGCCGCCGGTGTCGATCTGGCCATCGCGTTCGATCCGGGCCGTGGCGATGCCAGCGAGGCACAGACCGACGCGGCCTCTTTCGCGCCGCTCGAGCCGATCCATGACGGTTTCCGCAACTGGCTGAAAGAGGAATACGCCACCGCCGCCGAAGAGCTGATGCTCGACCGGGCTCAGCTGATGGGCCTCACCGCCGCCGAAATGACGGTTCTGGTGGGTGGCATGCGCGTGCTGGGGGCCAATCACGGCGACAGTGTTGACGGCGTCTTTACCGACCGTGTCGGCACGCTTTCCAATGACTTCTTCGTCAACCTCACCGACATGGCCAACAGCTGGAAACCCACTGGTGTCAACAGCTATGATATCGTTGATCGCGCCTCGGGCGATGTGAAATGGACCGCCTCGCGCGTTGATCTGGTTTTCGGGTCGAACTCGATCCTCAGATCCTATGCCGAAGTCTATGCCCAGGACGACAATCTGGACAAATTCGTCCGTGATTTCGCAGCCGCATGGACCAAGGTCATGACCGCCGACCGGTTCGATCTGAACGCCTGATACCCCGTCCCCGCGCAGGGCCTGACCCTTGCGCGGGGACAGACGCACCCGGATGGCAACCCAGTTGCCGAAAGAGCGTGATGCGGGCACTATGGCCCCATGTCCCGACCCGATAGCCATGATGCCTATATCGCCGCCGCGCCCGCGCCGTTTCACGCGGTACTGAATGAACTTCGCCGGCAATTGTCGGCGGCACTGCCAGATGCGCGCGAAGTGATCAAATACGACATGCCCGGTTTTCAGATCGGCGACACGATCATCGCGGGCTACGCCGCCTTCAGCAAACAATGCGGGCTTTATGTCGACCCGGGCGCGATCGCCGCTCATGCCGATGAGATTGCGGCGGAACATCTGAAATCAAGCAAAACCGGCGTGTCCTTTACCGCCAGCCGCCCCATTTCAGGCAGGCTTGCTGCCCGCCTGGCGCAATCATCGCGCCGGGAAAAAGCCGTGTGAGGGTATCGGTGGGCAACTGCGGTTGAAGCGCAGAACCTGCACATTCTAACCCGCACCAAACCGCGCCATCCATCCGGGGCACCTTTCGGCGTCGCGGGCATCGTAGGCGGCCAGCGCGGCCTCGGGGCTCATGTCGAAACTCTCTTCCTCATCCACACTCAGTCCGGCAGGCCCGCCATGCGCAATCCATCTGCGATATGTCCCCAGTCCTCGGTGCGTCGCCACATAGTGCGAAACCCTTCCAGCGCCGCACTAACGGTCGCGCTGTCGACCGGCAGCCCGGCGAGGCGCTGGTCCTCTTCGCGTGCCGCTCGGAACTCGGCCAGTGTAAAGCGCGCGTCATCCGTCATGCCCAGCCGGGCCTGTGACCCGGCGCGAAAGGCCAGCCCGATCGAATTCAGCAGCGATGCGCCGTTCAGGGTCTGAACAACCTCTGCGTCGCGGCCCTGAAATGCATACAGCTGGCCCAGTATCCACTCGAATGTCGGCGGCAGCGTCGTGCGTCGCTGCGCCACCGTTTCGATGATTTCACCCGCCTGCTGATGCTGCCCCAGCAACAGCAGGGCATAACCGCACCAGGACATGGATTCGATTTCATTTTCCGCCATGGAAAGCGCGTTGCTGATCTGCGCCTCAGCCGCATCCCACTGACCCATCGTCAGCAGCGCAAATCCCAGATGATCCTGAATATGAACATCTTTCGGATCCAGTGCCACGGCCCTGCGCGCATGATAGAGCGCCTTTTCCCTGCCTTCCGCGTCCAGCGGCGCAAACCAGTTCTCGACGACGTAACTGTCAGACAGGTACATATGCGACCGGGCCAGCCCCTGATCCCTGTCAACAGCCTGCTCCAGCAAGGTCCGTGCACGGAGATTACCGTCAAGGCTGATCGTGTCGCGCAGGCGTTTGCCCATGATCATCAGATCAAAGGCCTGCAACTCTTCCGCCGGCTTGGCCTGCGCCTTTTCGGCCACCTCGTCCTCGATCCGATAGGGGATCGCGCCAACCAGAAAGCGCGACAGGTCGTCCTGCAGGGCAAAAAGGTCTGATGAATGGCGATCCAGCCGCTCGGCCCATTTGACCGACCGGCTGGCGGTCTCGATCAGTTCCACCGCCAGACGCATCCTGTCACCTGACCAGCGCAGACTGCCCGTCAGCAGATAATCCGCACCAATGGCAGCGGCGGCGGCAACGTCGTCGCCGGGGCGGTCGGTCTCTGGCCCGGGTGAATGCGTGACCACGGCAAGGGTCGAAAATTTTGATAGCTGCGCGATGACATCCTCTGCCAGACCCTCGGCAAAATAGCGATGGTCCGGTTCATCGCTAAGCGTCCTGAAAGGCATCACCAGAACACCGGGCACATTCATCGGCGTGGGTTTTGTCGAGGGCGCAGTTGCCGTGCACAGGAGCCGCGTCTTCAGCGCGGTCAGATCGGGCCCGATCCCGATATCCAGCTCGCGCTGCAGAAGGCCTTCGAACTCGTCAAACCGCAGTTGTATCCGGCTCCGCTCTCCCTTTGCCGCATGCGCCCTGAGGCAGAGTGCCAGCCCCGCCTCTTCGTAGGGGTCCAGCATCAGGATCCGCTCGGCGGCCTGCAACGCCCGCGCCGCATCACCCGCGCTCAGCGCGGCGCTGCCCGTGTCAAAAAGCGCATCGCGCAGGCTGCGCGCCTGTGCCGCCCGCTCGGTCGACAGCCACTCTTCGAACGGGGGCTCATTGATCGACAACCCATCCAGAAATGGGCCGCCAATGGCGGACAGATCGGCATCCGGATCGATAGTGCCCCCGGCGATCATGCCGGTATCTGTCGAGGCCAGATCAGGGTTCAGCCGCAGCACCCCGCTGGCCGAGGTGACAACATCCTCTCCATCAAACGCGGCGCGCAGCCCCGACAAGGCCTGCCGCAGATTGGTGCGCGCCTGTGTTTCCGGGCTCCGGCTCCAGAGCATTGCCGCCGCCCGTTCGCGGCGCAGACCGCCATCTGCCACCACTGCAATCATCGCCAAGAGCGCCATGGCCTTTTGTGTCGGCAGGCGACGTTCGTTGCCCGCGCGATCAACTACCCCGGGAAGGCCCAGCAATCTGATGAGATATTTATGTTTGTTTTTCAATAACCTGAACCGTTTAAAGCGACTGATCTGGGCCACAGAACCGATTTCACGTTTTCGGAACGCCACCTGTCACACCGCTGGAACGCAGCATCGCCAAACTGGGCTGAGTACACAACGAAAACCTGAAAGGAATATAACATGCTACCGCCGAACAATGATGCGTTTCAGTATTTTCAGCACTACGAACGCGACCTTCTCCGTAGCGTCAGCTCGGACCGCTGGGTAGCTCCGGTGCGCATCATCCCGGCCGGGCGCGATTCACTGGGGGGGCTGCATCGCATATCGCGCGCGGTGATGGCCGCGCGCTGGCCGCGTTTCTCGCGGATCGGCCTGCCATCCCCGATCCGTCAGGGCGGCTAGGCAAACGCCTCGTCCTCCCACGGGAGCGCACCGGTGCGTTTGCGTTCATGGCTGATGACCTTGTCAATCGCGGCATGCATGCCGGGCGGGTATGAGGCGCGGATGTTTTTCCAGATCAGCGCATAGGCGGGATAAATGGCGTAACGTGACAGCGAGTTCATATAGGCCTCCCAGACATCCGCCTCCATCAGGCCGCGCTCGAACTGGATAAAGGCGCTGTAAAGCAGGGAAAACTGCGCGCCCAGCAGCCTGTCGAACTGGAACCTTTCTGCGTCGCTGAGTGCTTCGAAATCGGTGCAGCCACGTTGGAACAAATCTGAGTGTTCGATCATCATCGCAAAAACCTCGCGCTCGAATGACATGAGCGACTGGATGGTTTCGCCCTCGATGGCGCGGGCGTTGTGGCGCACCTCGTAGACCAGAAAGATGATCGAGATGATCAGGCCGATCACCCCGGCCACACCGGCCAGTGCCTCGATCGCGGTCCAGTTCAGATCGTTCAGAATTGCGTTCAAATCCATCACCTGCCCCCTTGTTCTGATGTCAGGTTGCGGCTGTGGGGCGGGTTCTGCAACAAAAAATACCGGCGCGACTGCAGGCATTGGAAATTCACGCGGCCTTAACCGGCACCGGGTTTGATCCCCGGCACAGGAATCGGGGCAGGATCGTGCGCAACAATCCCCTGAATGCGGCTGCCGAACTATGGGCGCCGGTCATCATTTTCAGCGTTGCAGTCAACCTGCTGTTGCTGACCGGGCCGCTCTTCATGCTTCAGGTCTATGACCGGGTGCTTGCCGCGCGGTCCGGGGCAACGCTGACCGCCCTCTTTTTGTTGGTGGTGATACTCTATGCCGCGCTGGGGTTGCTGGACTATGCGCGCGGCCGGATCATGGCGCGCATCGCGGCGCGGCTGCGCCAGGCTCTGGATGATCCGGTCTTTCGGGCCGGTCTGAACCGGGGCGATTCCGCGCCCGCCACCTTTCGCGATCTCGAGGCGGTACAGGCCCTCCTCTCGGCCCCGGCGGCACTGGCGCTTCTGGACCTGCCATGGTCGCCCCTCTTTGCCACGATGCTTTTTGTCTTTCATCCGATGCTCGGCTGGCTGGGCCTGGCGGGGGCTGCTGTGCTGATCCTTGCGACACTGGCCAATCAGTGGCTGACTGCGCGTGCCGCCGATCAGGTCACGGGCCTGACCCGCCGGGCCGAGATGCTGGTGCTGGAATCGCGGGCCTGCCACGAGGTTGTTCAGACGCTGGGAATGCAGAATGCGCTTGCCGGGCGGTGGCGGGCCCTGCGACAGCATGCGCTGGCACCCGCGCTTGTGGCCAGTGATCGCGCCGGTGCGCTGACCGCGTTTTCAAGGGCGTTTCGCCTGTTTCTGCAATCGGCAATGCTGGCAGCGGGCGCATGGCTCGTGCTGCAGGGGTCACTGACGGCGGGTGCGATGATCGCCGGATCGATCCTGCTCGGTCGGGCGCTGGCCCCGGTCGATCAGGTGCTCGCGGGCTGGGCGTTGATCCGCCGGGGCTGGGCCGGGCGCGCCGCGCTGCGCGCGCTGATCGCTGAAAATGGCGACGACAGGGGTGGCGATACCCTGCTGGGGGTTCGGCCACCGCAACCCACCACCCTGCCCGCACCGGGTGCAAGTCTTGAGGTGCAGGCGCTTTCGCTTCGTATGCCGGGAAAGGATGCGCCGGTGCTGAACCGGGTGTCGTTCGCGATTGCCCCCGGCCAGGCCCTGGGCGTCATCGGCAAATCCGGATCGGGCAAAACGGCGCTGGCCCGGGCGCTGACCGGGCTCTGGCCACCATCGGGCGGGGTGATCCGCCTGGGCGGCGCGGCATTGGCCCAATATGATGACGCCGCCCGCGCGCGCGCCATCGGATATCTGCCGCAGCGGGTGACCTTTTTTAGCGGCAGCGTGGCGGAAAACATCGCCCGCATGGATGCATCACCCGACAGTGCGGCGGTGGTGGCGGCGGCGAAACAGGCACATGCCCATGCGCTGATCCTTTCCCTGCCCGGCGGCTATGACACGATGATCGACGCGGTAAACCCGCCCATTTCAGGCGGACAGCAACAGCGTATTGCTCTGGCTCGGGCGCTTTACGGTGATCCGGATATCCTGATCATGGATGAGCCAAACGCGGCGCTCGATGCTGACGGGTCGGATGCGCTGAACGCGGTCATCGGTGCAGCCCGCGCTGCGGGCAAGGCGGTGATCGTCATGACCCACCGGCCCCCGGCCATTTCACAATGCGACCGGCTGATCGTGCTCGAGGCCGGGGCGGTCCGGGCCGAGGGGCCGCGCGATGAGGTGCTGAAAGCCACGGTCAAGAACGCCACCGGTATCCACCGCGCAGCCGGTTCGGGCGCATGACGCCGCGCCCCGTCAGCGCGCTGCGGCCCGTCGCTCTGGGCGCGGTGACGCTGATCCTGCTTATGACGCTTGCGGTGTTTTGGGGGCTGCGGGTCCAGATCGCGGGCGCGGTCATTGCCTCGGGTGTTGTGCGTGCCGGTGTACCGCCCCGGGCGATCCAGCATCCCGAAGGCGGCGTCGTGCGCGACATAGCCGTCCGCGACGGCGATCTGGTTGCCGCCGGTGCGCTGTTGCTGCGGCTGGACGATACCGCGCTGCAATCCGAACGCGCCCTTATCGACACGGAATTACACGAGATTGCCGCCCGCATGGCCCGCCTCAGGGCCGAGCGGGACGGCGCTTACAGCATCGTTATTGCACCACCGCTGGATCAGGCTGCCGCGCGCGACCCGGCGATTGCGGCGCTGATCGCCGGACAAGAGCGGCTGTTCCGCTCGCGCCGCGCGCGCTGGCAGTCCGAGCGTGCGCTGCTGGACGAACGCCACGATCAGCTCGCCAATCAGATCACCGGGATCGAGGCCGAGCAGAACGCCACCCGCGCCCGCGCCGATCTGGCGCGCGCCGCGCTCGCCGATGATCTGGTGTTGCAGCGCAAGGGTCTGGTCGGCACGGCGCGTATCCGCACGCAAGAGCGTGAGGTCGCGTTGCTGATGGGTCAGGATGGCCGGCTTGCCGCCGAAATATCTGCCATCCGCGACGAAATGGCCTCGGTCGCGATCCGCAGGCTGCAGATCGGTCAGAACCGAACGGAAGAGGCCATTACGCTTCTCAGGGATCTTGAGTATCGCGCGGCAGAGCTTACCCAGACCCGCCGCGCGCTGAGTGAACGGATTCAGCGTCTGGACATCCGCGCGCCTATGGCGGGCCGCATTCACGCGCTCAGCCTTTCCGGCCCGGGCGCTGTGGCCGAACCGGCGGCGCGGCTGATGTCGATCATCGCCGGGGACCGGCCAGCGGTGGTGGTGGCACGGATCGATGCCAACAGCATCGACGATGTTGCAACCGGCCAGATGGCGCGGCTGAAGTTCACCGGGCTCGATCCGCGCCGGACGCCCGACATTTCCGGCCGCGTCAGCCGCCTGTCGGCGGATGTCTTTACCGATGAGGCGACCGGCAGCCGGTTTTACCGGGCCGAGATCACGCCGGATGCCGCCGAGCTTGAGCGGATGATCGGCCAGCCGCTGCTGCCCGGCATGCCGGTCGAGGTGTTTCTGACCACTGCGTCGCGGACACCGCTGGACTATCTGACCGCCCCGCTGACAACCTATTTCAGCCGCGCCTTGCGCGATGGTTAGGGCAGTGGTGTGTCAATCGGCATTGAACTTTGACCCCTTATCGGCATCCAATGTTGACCCCTTTGAGCTGAGCAGGCCCGGCGCAGCGTAGTCTTCATATAACGCAGCGGTGACGGGCCTGCGTGGTTTCGGATTATCGTTACGCCCGG
>JASBTX010000019.1 GCA_030148225.1 Paracoccaceae bacterium | reverse complement strand
CAATCACAAACGCCGTTTTGGACCCATCGGATACATCGCCCCAGCACAAGCAGAAAGGAGCTACTATGACAGTCTAAACGCCGTTACTCTCGCCGCAGAATAGGAACTAAACTGTCTCCGGTAAACCCGGTCTGGTTCAGTTCTGTGAGCCACCAGCAGTACCTTGGTTTGCACTGAGAACAACGAGGTCGTTCGAACCTGTGCCCACATTGATGATCGAATGGTTTTCAATGTCACCTTCCGAGCCTGCCGGTGCATCAGCATTGGCCAAGAGCGTTGTGATCTGACCAGTGTAGTCATCGACATCGTTACCAAAACGGATTTCAGGAATATCCGCATTCGGGAACAGAGCGACGACAGCAGCAGCATTCGGCAGAGCCGCACTGTCAGCCACCACACCTGTTGCGACGAGGTCACGAACCATTCCAGCAACGTCTGCTGCTGCAAGAGTAACCTGCTCGCTGCCCACTGTCAGCGGGGTGCCGCTAGCAACCAACTCCGGTTGACGGATCTGCAGGCCAACCTGGTTTTCACCGTCGACCAGAGACTGAAGGATCAGATCCTGATCTGCCGTACCCAGAGTTGCGGTCACAAGACGTGCAATTTCTGGGTTCTGTTCAATCGCATCAATGATGGCAGCGTTCAGTTCGGACTGGGTCAGGATGAAGTTGTTACCTGTGTTGATGGCGACAACGCTCTCGAAACCTGCAACGGAAATCGCCAGTTCAGCCTTGTAAACAACAATCGGCGCAAAGTCTGCCAGACCAGTTGTGTTCCAGAGGTTGCCAGCACCTTCAGTACCACCGGAGTTGATATAGACAAAGTCGCTACCGGCATTGGTATCGATGTCCCAGGCACCCATGCCCTGAACTTCAACATAATCTTCGCCAGACCCACCGATCACGTCGAGGTTCATCAGAAGCTGTGTTGTTGCCTGCGACACGCCATTGGAGTCAAAACCGTTGGAAGACGAAGCACCACCATCCGTGCCATTAGCACCAGTCAGGTCATTTGTCACGGACAGGAAAGCGGTGTTGTCGCCGTTGCCCATATCCATGAAGAAACCTTCGTCAACCGCATCCACGGCATCGCCATCGATGTTGATGTCAAAGGTGTCATCACCCGCACCGGTCATGACGGTGTACATCTGACCATCTTCATAGCCGTTATAAGCGCCAGTGAAGTTGACGTCGCCGCCACCCATCGCAGTAACCATATCGGCGTTGATGATGTCTTCATCCGAACCAAGGGTCAGGTCGCCCAGGAATGCGTTGGCGTCGATCATCTGCAGATCGCCAGTTTCCACGCGGGCACCAGTTGTATTGAAACCATCACGGATTGTCAGGCTTGCAAAGGTATCGCCTGCTGCAAAGACCGGATCGGTCGCGATGTTGACAACGCGCAGCGCACCACCGGTCGATGTGACCGTACCGAGGTTCGACGGCTTGGTCATACCACCGTTCGGATCGTCATTGCCTGCGCCCAGAACGTTCAGGTTGAACACTTCGATACCGGCCGCAATACCGTCAGCAGTATCTTCGTCCTTGCCACCGATGATCAGGTTACCACCTTCACCGCCGCGGCCAACCTTGTGCAGGTCGACATCGATGGAGATCGGCTGGTCTGCAACTTCGTTGATCGAGTTGAAGCGGCCGTATACGTCGTACTCGCCGATTTCTTCTTCGATCCGCGAGAAGCCGGTTGCGATGACCGGGGAACCGTCGCCCGAGGTCAGAACGATGGCCGGGATCAGGTCGGACTGCGAACCGTCGTCAAGGAAGGTGACGTCGGTGATGGTCGGATCGAGCGTGATCGTGGTGCCAGCCGGCAGCGTGCCGTCGGCGATCAGCGCCTGAAGCGGTGCCTGAAGCGCGTTGACAAAGCCCTGGTGCGTGCCTGCCACGTTGGCTTCGGCTGCTTCGATGTTGACTTCAACCGGGCCATTGCCTGTGTCGATGGTGAAACGGATACCGTCCACGTCGATGTTGTTCAGACGGTTCGGCAGGCCTGCGAGTTCGGCATCTTCGTCCAGCAGGAAGTAGAAGATCTGGCCTTCGGATTCCTGACCCGACAGCAGGTAGTCGTTGTCGAACAGAACAACCAGATCGGAAGCGTCACCGTCTGTGTTGAAGTTGTCGGTGTGGTCCATCGTGATGGTGATCTCGGACGTGTTCCGCGCATTCCCCGAAGAGGTCAGCGTGGTCAGGTTCTCGATCAGCAGGTCGCCATCCGAGTAGTAGGAGCCGATCTCTTCATGATCGACGATATTCTTGCCGTCAACAACGACAGGAAAGAAGAAGTCTTCACCGCTTCCGCCTTCCGAGGAATCCTTGCCGTCGAGGAAGATATCCCCGAAGGTGGAATCCGAACTTCTAAAGCCGAAACCCGTATCGCGTGCTTCGATGTCAATTTCTTCGATGCCCTTGATCCGTGGCTGGATGTCGGTACCGCCACCATAACCACCACCAAGCACACCAACGAATTCGTTCGTAATTTCCGCGTAAAGACGGTCATTGCCCGCACCACCGTCCAGACGGTCAGCCGAGGACAGCGAGTTGGACACGCCACCTGCAAACGGGTTCTGCTGGATGTAGGCATTGAACTCGTCGTCATCGGATGTGCCGGTCATGACGTCCGTTGCCGATGTCAGCAGGAATTCTTCACCCGGAACCGGTGCTGGCTCGAAGAAGTTGTCGATGGTCTGCTTGGCGGCAGCGACAGTCGCCTGTACGTCGGTCACACCTTCGATGATCGACTTCGCGCTGTTCTGAGCAGCGGTATTTGTGGTGTAGTCGATGCCGGCTGCGTCGGCTGCATCGGTCCAGCTTGTCGCAACTTCGATCTTGTTCAGGATCGTTGTGCGGTCGTTGCCTTCGGCAGAATCCTGGGCACCCTCGATGATGGAGAGAATGATCTCGCCGACGGTCAATGCGCCTGTGCCATCGATGGCAGCAAGCAATGCTTCACTCCAGAACTCGAGACCAGCCTGATCGGGCGCCCGGTTGAAAAGGTTCAGATAAACCTCGGAGATGAACGCGTTCGCCTGCTCCGCTGTCGGGTCGCTCAGAAACGGGTACGCGATCAGCGTTTCGGGCTGCGTTGCGAAATCCGTGGCGATGTCCGCAAGGCTCAGATTGGGGTTGGCAACGGCGCCCTCCCAGAAATCCTCACCCACGGGATCGGCTGCGCGGTCATAGTAACCGATGTAAATCGCTGCGAGCTGTTGCTCGGTGGTCAGCGTGCTTAGGTCGAGAGCCATAGCTTGTCTTCCTCTTAAAATTCGGTGCCCGATTCAATCGGCCCCATCAACGATCATTGTTGCTCGCTGAAGAACCCCAGCATCTTGTGTATATCTTTAGGGTGTCATTCAGAACAACTGATCAGCGTTCTAATATTTTGATTCTTGCTGAACAAGAGAAAATGTATAGCAAATTACACACCCCCAGACGGTTTTGTGATGAAGCTATTGTTTTTAATATATTTTTTTGTTGAGCTGCGCGCGCTGGTTGCGGAATGGCAACAAACGAGAGGAAAAATCAGCACCCTTTTGATACTTGCGGGGCTCGTGAGAGAGGGCGAACGCCACGTCGCGCATGGCTGCGCCCAATGAAGGAGGGCGCGGCTGCTGGGGAGACTACGATCACTGAGGAGCCGCCGTCGTCCTTGATTATCCGGTTTTTACGTTTACCGGATTTTATTATTTATTGGATATTTTGTTTTACTGGATTATTCGTATAATCCGATGTGTGTTTATACCGGATAATTACATTTACCAGATATTTTTCATCATCGGATTTTTGTATTTACCGGATTTACAATTATATCCGATTAATCTATAAACCAGATAAAAACGTAAATCCGGTCATCAATCAAATCGGATAAACCAAGAGGACTCTACCATGCCAACCATCGTCGTGGCCTCTCCCAAGGGGGGCGCAGGGAAATCAACCACAGCAGTGCTCCTCGCAACCGAGCTCGCACATGAGGGCATCCCCGTGACCATGCTCGATTGCGACCCGAATAGATCGCTCTCCCTCTGGGCGGGGCAATCAGACCTGCCAAGAAACATCAATGTCTTGTCAAACATCACTGAGGCCGACATCGTCCGGACGATCAAATCAAACGATCAGGATGGCCACATCGTCGTGGTCGATATGGAAGGTGTGGCCTCGCGACTTGTCAGCCGCGCCATCAGTCAAGCCGACCTCGTACTCACTCCCATGCGCGCCACCACGCTTGACGCCACCATCGGAGCTCGAGCCCTGCAACTCATCGCCGAGGAAGAAGAAGCGCTCGACCGAAAAATTCCCCACGCCGTCGTCTTCACCATGACCAAGGCAATCGTCTCAAAACAGCACAAAGGCATCGAAGCATCGCTCCGCGACCAAGGTGTCGACGTGATCGACCCACCCTTGATGGAACGCGCAGCCTTTTCCGGTCTCTTCGCCTTTGGCGGCGATCTCTACTCCATGCCAGAACAAGGCAATATGGACGGAGCACGCGACAATGCCCGCGCCTTCGCCATGCAGGTCTACAAACGTCTGGCACAGGAGGACTAACCCATGTCCGAGAGCAACCCGTTCAGCATCTCCTTGAACCCCGGCAAACTGCGCACGAGGCCAAAAGACACAAGTCCCGGCACCGTCGCCCGAACAGATGAAGCTGCCGAAAAACACGGCTTCGTCGATCGCAGTCCCCAAAAGCGCCGAGGGCGCAAACCCAGTCCCCGCACCGGTCAGGTCCACGCCAAGGTGATGCCGGATGTGGCAAAGGACATCGCAGCCGAAGCACGGTTCCGTGGCGTGCAACAAGGTGTAATCATCGAAGAGGCCTGGGCCTTGTACAAATTGCAAAACGACCCGTGACGTCGCCGCACGCGGCTGCGCTCTTCGGACAATTCACGGTCAGCTTCGGCTTGAAAGGCCCAGCAGGATGCGCGATGCCACAGCCGGTGAACACACAGAAGATCATGTCCTGGATCGGCATGACATGTCGCATACACGTCGAAGGGGAGGGGACCGCACATGACACAAGAGTATTTGTCCCGGCCAGACCCTGGGCTGACCCAGCACCAACCATCCGTGGACGACCGCCTTGCCGCGCCAGCCCGAGAGACAGCCCCCCCGGCCACACAAAGACCCGCAAGAACTGGAGCACTCGCCAACGTCACCGCACGCTTGACCGGAGCCCCCAAGACGGACCAGCCCCCCGCATCCTCCGCAGAAGCAGGACCAAGACCCATGAGCACCCGCCGCAAACTCACGCCCCTCAAACGTCTGGAACGCTATGTGTCGGCCATCTTCAAACTGGGCCGGACCGAGTACATGGCCAAGGATGTCCGCAGGCGCATTGAACGCGCCGAGCTGCGCATGGACGACATCGAGGGCGAGCTGGGACGCTTCGGCCGCGACATCCGCGAGACCTGGCGCAGCTCCGAGGAGACGGAGCGCAGCGTGACCGAACTCCGGCACATGCTCCAGGGCACCGGAGGAACAGGTTCCAAACTGCTCGATGACATCGCCCTCCTGCAACAGCGGCTCGACCAGCATCGCGTGCTGACCGACAGCCTTGTGCACGAATTCCGCAATAAGCGCGCGCATCTCCAGGATACCTTTCGGTCTGAAACCTCATTGATGGCGCGTGTATTCTCCGATCTCTCACGCCGGGTGGACATGATCGGGCAGCGGAGCGGCATGGCTCCCGAGGATCTGACCACCCCGGCATCCCCAATCGACCTGCCCGCCTCCGAGGGTTTTGAGGCCTTCAAGGACAGCTTCTACCACCGGCTCGAAAACCGCTATCGCGGCTCGGTCGAGGACATCGCCGACCGGCTGCGCATCTACCTGCCCGATGTGGAAGCCGCCGTGATGCGCACGGGGGGCAAGCCGGTCATGGATATCGGCTGCGGGCGCGGCGAATGGCTGGGCTTGCTCAAGCGCGCCGGGATCGAGGGCTTCGGCGTCGACACCAACGCGGTGCAGATCGAAGCGGCGAAAGAGCAGGGGCTCGATGTGCGTCTGGGCGATGCACTCAAGGCGCTGGCCGAGATGGAGACGGGCAGCCTCGCGATGATCAGCGCCCATCACCTTGTCGAACACCTGCCCTTTGACGCCGTGGCCTGGATCGCCCGCGAGGCGCAGCGCGTGCTGGCGCCGGGCGGCGTGCTGCTCTTCGAGACACCGCACACCCGCAACGTGCTGGTGGGGGCCACCACCTTCCACACCGACCCCACGCATCTCAAGCCGATGCCGGAACAGGTTCTGACGGTGCTGTTCGACACCGCAGGCTTTGACCCGGTAGAGGTGCGCGCCCTGAACCCGCATGCGCGGTTCAAGGAATTCCTCGACACGCCCGATTTCAACGACGAACTGGCCTTCCTGCTCTTTGGTCCGCAGGACCTTGCCGTGCTGGGCACCAAGCCTGCCCCCAAGGACGAGGAGTAAGCCCATGCGCATCGGTGTCCTTCGCACTCAGGTCCCCTTCGTGCAGGGCGGGGCCGAACGCCACGCCGCCAATCTGGTCAGCGCCCTCAACGCCTATGGCCACGAGGCGACCGAGATCACGCTGCCCTTCAAATGGTATCCCGGCGAAGTGCTGGCCGATCACATCCTCGCCGCGCGGATGCATGACATCTCGGAGTTCGAAGGTGTGCCGATCGATATGGCGATTGGTCTCAAGTTCCCGGCCTGGCTGGCCAACCACCCCAACAAGCTCTTCTGGATCATCCACCAGCACCGCGCCGCCTATGACCTCTGGTCGGCGGGGGATGCCGATCTGATGCACGACCCTGATGGTGATGCGCTGCGCCAGCTCATCCATGCCGAGGACCGCGCCGCCTTCACCGCCAGCCCACATCCGCTCTATGCCAATTCCGGCAATGTGGCGAAACGCCTGCACCAGTATCTCGATCTGGAAGCCACACCGCTCTACCATCCGCCCCCCAATGCCGAGCGGCTCTGGCAGGGCGAGTATGGCGACTACCTCTTTGCACCTGGCCGCATCAACCCGTCGAAACGGCTGGAGCTGATCCTGCGCGGGCTGGCCGCCACCCGATCGAAAATCCGCCTCGTGATCGCGGGCGTGGCCGAAAACCCCCGCTACCAGCAGGATCTGCACGCGCTGGCCCTCGAACTGGGGGTGGCCAACCGGGTGACATGGCTGGGCCGCGTCGATGACGCCACGCTCCTGCGCCATTATGCCGAGGCGCGCGCGGTCGTCTTCGTCCCTCAGGACGAGGATTACGGCTACATCACCCTCGAGGCGATGCTGGCCGCCCGTCCGGTGATCACCGTTTCGGACGCAGGCGGTCCGCTCGAATTCATCACCGACGGGCAGGAGGGCCGCATCACCGCGCCAAAGCCCGCCGAACTGGGTCAGGCCTTCGAGGAGCTCATGGGGGATGCGGTCCTCGCTGAACGCATGGGGCAGGCGGGGCTCGCGCGCTTTACCGACATGCAGATCACCTGGGAACACGTGGTCGAGACATTGGCCGGGCGCTCTGATCAGGCCATCCACCCGACCCCGGTGACGGGTGGCGCGGGGCAGGAGGCCACGATGCCCCCGCAGAGCGCCACAGAGGCCGCACCAGAGCTGTCGCCGCAGGACCTTGCGGTCCAGACGCTCAAGGCAGCCATCGCGCCCCCGGAGCCGCCAGAGGGCCTGCCCTTTGCCAGCATCGAAGAGGTGCTCGCCGCCTATGCCTTCGACGAATTGCCGGGTCTGCTGGGCGATGATGCCCCTCCCATCGACGCAGGGCTTGCCAGCTATCTCGGCACGCACTGGACGCGCTACATGACCACGCTGCGGGCATTGGACGGGCTCGAGATCGGCACGGCGCTCGATGTGGGTGTCTTCCCCCCGCTGGTGTTTCAGGCGCTGCTCGCCAACCGCTTTCCGGGGGTGCAGATGTCGGGTCTCTGGGAAGGCCCCGATCCGTACGTTCAAACCATCCGAACCGTCCGGGACAGCGACCTGCCCAGCTTCGACATCACGCTTCAGGCCGCCAATTCCGAACGCGACCCCTGGCCCTACGCGGACAACAGCTTCGATCTGGTCACTGGGATGGAGATCCTCGAGCATCTGGCGCTCGATCCGTATTTCTTCTTTTCCGAGGCCGCGCGGGTCCTGAAACCCGGCGGGCATCTCCTGCTGACCACCCCCAACGTCGTCAGCCATCGCGGCGTGAACAAGATGCTCAATGGCATCGCGCCCTATTCCTTCGGCATCTTCGTGCCCTCGGGCGGCGTCTACGGGCGTCACAACCGCGAATACGCCCCCCAGGAGCTTCCCGAACTGGGGCAGGCGGCAGGGCTGCATCCCGTGTCGCTGCGGACGGTCGATGTCTATGACCGCAAGGTGGACCCAAGCACAGCCGAACTTCTGGTCGCGCGCGAGGACGACCTGACTTTGCGCGGCGAAACCATCTTCTACCTCGCGCAGAAGACGGGCAAACCCACCGGCTTGCCCAAACGCTTCTACCACGGCGACCCGACCCGGATGTCGGGCGCGCTCTCCGTCGGGTCCGTGGAAGGGGCCACCGGCCTCACCCGCATCATTGTCGAGAACCGCTCCCAGCAATGGTGGGCGGTCGCAGGCGATCACGCCACCTGTGTGCTGGCCGAATGGATCGACGCCGACGGCACCCTGCGCCACCAGCACCTGATGCAACCCATCACCGCCCCCATCGCACCGCACACCGCCGGCGAGATCGCCCTGCGGCTTGATCCGGAGGGCACGGACGGGCAGGGTCGCCTGCGCCTGCATCTTTACCAGTCCGGGGTGGGCACCATGACCGGATCGGGCCGCGCCCCCACCCTGACGCTGCCCTGTTCGCGCGACGCCTTTCTGCGCATCGTGCGCTCCACCCCGCTGCCGGGAGGGGCGGAATGAAACCGAAAGTGCATTGGGTCTCGCCCATCCCCGAGGCCAATACCGACATCGCCCATTACACCTACCGCATCCTTCCGGAACTGGCAGCGGCCACCGATCTGACCGTCTGGACCGATGCCCGCCACTGGGACCGGGCGGTGGACGCGATCTGCCCGGTGCGCAAGATCGACCCGCACCGCACCCTGCCGCGCGATTTCGCGCGCTCCGGCCATGGCGACGGGCCGGATGCGATCTTCATCCATATCGGCAATTCCTGGGTCTTTCATTCCGGGCTGCTGCAACTGGCGCGTCGGGTGCCCTCGGTGATCGTGCTGCATGATCTGGCCATCCAGGAAATGCTACACGACGCCATGCGCTTTGCGGGCTTCCCCCGCGACCTCTACGAGGCCGAGATGCTGCGCTGGTACGGCGAGGCCGGTCGGCAGGCGGGACAGGACGTGCTGGAGCGCCGCTCGGGCGCCAATGTGCTGTCGGAAACCTATCCGGGCTTTCACCTTGCGCTGGACCGCGCTGTGGCGGTCCTGTCGCAAACCCCCGCCGCGTTCGAGGCCGTCAAAGCGACCGGCATCGTGCCCTCCTACCAGCTTGACCTGCCGTTCCGCCCCTCTGCAAAGGCGCCCTCGCCGCAACGCGCGCAGGACGGCCCCCTGCGGCTGGTGCAGTTCGGCCATATCGGCCCCAACCGCCGCCTCTGGGAAGTGCTCGAGGCGCTTGGCCCCCTCAAGACCGAGATCGACTTCCGCCTCGACATCATGGGCAATGTCTGGGACCGCTCGGTGCTCAGCGAAAAGCTCGAACGCTTCGGGCTCGAGGACCGCGTTACCGTGCATGGCTTCGTGCCCGAACCGGATCTGGATGCGGCGCTAGCCAAGGCGCATCTGGTCTTCAACCTGCGATACCCGACCATGGGTGAGGCCTCTGGCAGCCAGCTGCGCATCTGGAACGCCGCCGCCGCCGCCGTGGTCACCGATCTGGGCTGGTACGGATCACTCCCCGACGACACCGTGTTCAAAATCCCGCTTCAAGGCGAGACCGCCGCCCTTCAGGACCTCGTGCGCCGCGTGAATGCCGACCGCGGCCTCGGGGCCACCCTTGGCCAGACCGGCCGCACCCGGCTCGAGACCCGCCACACGCCTGCACTCTATGCCAGGGGCATCGCCGAGATCGCAGACCGCTTTGCCGATGATGCCGCCCTGTCGCTCCATGCCCGCCGGGTGCGCGAGACCCTGGCCCGGGTGCCTCACAAGACCCCGCTTTACGACAGGGCGCTCAAGACGCGGATGTGAAATGCTCAGACATTGTCTCTTGAGTGCGGGGCCCAGTCTTCTCGGGAATGGCGTATCCTCAGGATATGCGCGATGTGGTCAGCATCCACCGCATAAACGATGATATGAACTCCCACGGGATGTACGCGGATCGGGGGCGTAATCTCTGACCGAAGACGTCCCATGTTCGGGTAGTCTGCAATCAGATGGATCGCAGTGTCCAATCTGTCCTGATAGGCGTCAGCCTGCGCCATTCCGAAAAGTTCTGCGCCTTCTAGATAGATCTCGATCAGATCCGTTTCCGCACGGGCAGAAAGTCGGAAACTCACCTCTCGCCTTGCTTGAAACGTTCTTGCGCCAGTCGGCGTATCTCATTCAAGGACAACATGCTGTCGCTCTCTTTCAGAGCATCGGTGACAAGAGCCTGCATCGCCTTGATCTTCATGGCCCGATCCTGATCATGCCGTATGAGGTCGCGCATATATTCACTTGCAGTATCATATCGACCTGATCTGGTCTGCGCCTCGACCCATTCCCGCATAGGGTCCGACAAGGAGATGTTCATGCTCGGCATGTGCTTTTCCTGCCTCTCATCTGAAATGGCATATAGTGGCATTTTTTGCCATATTCATTGGTTTCTTTCCAGAGGGGTTTTCCAGCCGGTCTCAGGAACTCTTTGCCCTCCCCATTTTGGGGCCTGTGCCGACTCTTTCTGTTCATCTTCCGGGTGTTAATATGTGTTAGACTCGTGTTAAGCCCCTTTTGAGGGCCATTTTCCCAAGCACTTACAATCACTTCCGCGCACCCCCCGTGTGCAAAGTGGTGATTCTGCGTGTGTAGAGTGGTGATTCACCGTGTGTAGAGTGGTGATTCCCTTTTTCCCGAATCATCCCCCATGAAAACCGCCCGACAACCCTTTGGGACGACTCGTGTTTTTGGCCTTGGCCGTGTGTGAAGTGTCGAAGCTCTTGTGTGTGAAGTGTCGTTTTGACCTTGGCGTGTGTGAAATGTCGTTGTACCGTGCCCTGTGTGTGAAGTGTCGTTCAGGAGCCTGCCCCATGTCCACAGCGCCCGCCGCCTATCCGCTGCTGCCGGACCGCCATCCGCAGGGGGATTTCTTCGTCTGCGACATCCTCGACGCCGCCCCCAAGGGGGACATGGGCTCGATGGAGCACCCGATCTTCTCTCTCTCCACCAAACCCGACACCCGGCCGCGCCGCTATGAACACAACGGTGTCACCATCGACATCAAGCCTTCGGTGGACGGGCTGGCCACCGTGCATGACCGGGACATCCTGATCTACTGCATCTCAAGCCTCATCAAGGGCATGAACGAAGGTCGCGAACCCCAGCAGGTGATCCGCTTTCAGGCCGCCGACCTGCTCAAGGCCACCAACCGCATGACCACCGGGCGCGGCTACAACCTGCTGAAAGCTGCGATGGAGCGGCTTGCCGGCACGCGCATCTCCACCAACATCACCACCGGCGGGCAGGAGATCTTCGAGACCTTCGGCCTGATCGAACGCGCAAGGATCGTGCGCGAAACCCGCGACGGGCGGATGCAGGAAGTCGAGGTCAAGCTCTCGGACTGGGTCTTCAACGCCATCCGCGCGCAGGAGGTGCTGACACTGTCGCGCGAATACTTCCGCCTGCGCAAGCCGCTGGAGCGGCGCATCTACGAACTGGCGCGCAAACATTGCGGCCGCCAGAAGGAATGGCGCGTGTCCATGGCGGTGCTGCAGAAGAAATGCGGCTCGGGCTCCACCTTGCGCGAATTCCGCCGCCTCGTGCTGGCCATCGCCAAGGAGGATTCCGAATACAACCACATGCCGGATTACGAGATCCGCATCGACGACGACAAGGACCAGCTCATCGCCCGGTCCCGCGGCACCGTGGGGGACGACCGCTCCGAGGCGGTGGAAATCCCTCCCCTCGACCCGGAGGTCTACGACATGGCCCGCGCCGCCGCCCCCGGCTGGGATGTCCACGTCATCGAGGCCGAATGGCGCGCCTGGGCCAGCAGCACGCCGCGCAACCCCGAAATGGCCTTTCTGGGGTTCTGCAAGAAATGGGCCCAGCAGCGCGGGGAGCCTTAACTCCCGGCCCCATTGGAGCGCACATCAAGGCGGAGGAAGATGGCAGGAAATAGGGGGGCTTTCTTCGCATCACTATCGGTATGCCATCACGGCACAAAACCTGTCCGCAGGGTGCTCAAACCGGCTGGCGTCATAGGGTAGGACATGTGCTCGCATGGGTCTCAATTAACAAACCCTCAATAGGTCCGGACCGGCCCCAATGTTTCGCGCGCGAAACATTTTGCCAATCAAGGACCCCCCCTTGTGCCTGCCGCCCGGTTCCGTCTCGGCAATGGCGTGGCATCTTCAGAGGGCATTGAAAAGCGCTTTTAAAAGCACTAATTTTGGCATGATCAAAAGGAGTCCCCATCATGCCCCAACGTATCTATGCCGACAGAACCGCCAGTGTGACCGAGCTGAAGCGGGATCCGATGGGCACGGTTGCGGCGGCTGATGGACATGCAATTGCGATCCTCAACCGCAATCAGGCAGCCTTTTATTGCGTGCCCGTTGCCGAATATGAGGCGATGCTTGACCGTCTGGAAGATGCGGAATTGAACGCTCTGGCCGATGAACGCCGCGACATGGCCGAAGTGTCGGTTGATCTGAATGCCCTATGACCTGCGCTTCAAGACCGAAGCCGTCAAGGAATGGGACAAACTGGGCGGGACGGTTCGGGACCAATTCAAGAAAAAGCTGGCGGAACGCCTGATCGAACCCCATGTGCCGGCCTCGCGCCTGTCCGGAAGTCTGGCGCGCTACAAGATCAAGCTGGCCGCGTCAGGGTACAGATTGGTGTATGAAGTGCGGGATAGAGAATTGGTCGTTGTCGTCATAGCGGTGGGCAAGCGAGACCGCGGGCAGGTCTATGACAAGGCGCGGAAACGCTGATCTTGTTCATGCTTGCGCCAACGGGGTCTCACCCCTCCAGCGCCGCCATCACGTCGCGGCCCACATCGTCCCAGCTGCGCAGGGTGGTCCCGGCGATCCGGGTCTCCAGCATTTGCCGTTCTGACACATCAAGACAACGCAGCACCGCCGCCTCGAGGCTCTGCATCGACGCAGGATCGCAATAGGCCACCATGTCGCCGCCCACCTCGGGCATCGACGCGGTCTGTGACACGACCCCGGTCTTGCCATAGCTGAGGCCCTCGCCGATGGGCAGGCCCCAGCCTTCGTAGAGGCTGACCGTCGCGGTAAAGAGGCAGTGACGGTAGAGGTGGTCGAGCTCGGCATCGGTGGGCGCATCGAGCCAGATCACCCAGCCGCCCAGGCCCCCCGTACGCTCCAGCATCGCCAGAAACCCGCCCGTCAGCCAGCCGCGCTTGCCCGCCAGCACGAGGCGCGGCAGCTCGAGATCGTTTCGCTGCGCCAGACGCGCCCAGACCTGCACCAGCCGCCAAAGGTTCTTGCGCGGCTCGATGGTGCCGACGCAGAGCGCGTAAGGCACGGTGGTGGCCTCATGCACCAGCGGGCTGAGGGCCGGGGGCCCGTCGAGTGCCGCGCCGACGCCGGCCTGGGCCAGCGGGGTGACATGGACCGTGCCGCCCAGCCCCTGTTCGGACAGGAACTCCCGCAAATCCCGCGCGGTGGCCTCGGAGTTCGCCAGATAGGCACTGACATACCCGGCCGAACCCACCAGCCACTGGTGATAGCTTTTCGCCGCCTTGGGATCGGCCTGTTCCGGCAGCTTCATCGGGATGAGGTCATGCACCAGAAGCACCACCTTCACCCCGCGTGCATGGGCGCTGCGAAAGGCGCTTTCCACCTTGCCACGGCCCCAGATGGCCCCCAGCCCGCAGACCGTGTCACCCGGTTGGGCGACCTGGGCAAAGGGGCGCAGGGCCACTGGACGGATGGTCTTGCGCGGAGCGTAGAGACGCTGCCAGAGGGTGAAATCGAGACCGCGTTTTTGGAAATAACGGGGCTTGCCCAGCCTGCCCGCCAGCCGCATCCGGACGACATGCACCGCCTGCTTGACCGGTTGGCCCCGGTAGCGGTCTAGAAACTGCGCCGGGATTTGCGCCTTCAGCGCACAGACCCCCAGCGCCGGGACCAGCGCCTCGATGTCGAAGGCTCCCAGGGCGTCGATCAGATCGGCGGCGGGGCAGGTGAGATAGGCTTTTTTGACCGGATGGTAAAAACTCAGAAACACATCGCGCCCGCGCAGGCGCACGGCCTGGGCGATGATGCGCACCGCGGCGCGCTGGATGCCGCTGACCGAGCGATGTTCGCGGATATAGGTGACGATGTCGCTGACATCGAAGAAAACCTGCGCCATCTCGTTCCTGCTGTCCTCAACCCTGATCCTTGCGGGAAGGTGTTACGGCAAGCGGCGGTCAAGGTCTATTGCGGTCTCCCCCGTGCCCGGAAGTGCTCTGTGCCCATAAAGATTTGAATGGGGAGGCCGCAAAGACAGCTTTACAGATCAGCAATCGTGCTCAAATGATTGTTTCAGGTATAATTTTATTTCAAAGGTGCGCAGGTACATGCCGACAATTCTCTCTGAAGATTTCAACACCAGTGACGGCGGCTGGACCACCAATGCCGATGCGCGCGATTTCACCCATGTTCCCCTGAGCGGAGCAGATGGCGGCTATGTCGAGGCCTTTGACCGGGTGTCGGGCGATGTCTGGTATTTCGTGGGGGGTGCCCCCTTTACCGGGGATCTATCGCTCTTTGCGGGGGGCACGCTTGACTACACCATCCGCCAGTCCAGCGCGTCCAGCCAGTTCGACGCGGTCGACGTGATCCTGGTGGGGGCCGACCGGTCCATCGGGTTCGACTTTCCGATCGATCAGAATCCCGGCACGGACTGGACCGATTACAGCATCAGCCTGACCGCATTGGCGGGCTGGTTTGATCTGGCGACCGATGTTGTGCTTACGACTGATGCCGAAATTGCCGCCGTTCTGGACGACCTTCAGGCGCTCCAGATCCGGGGCGAATACGTGACTGGCCCCGACTCCGCGCAGCTGGACGAGGTCACGCTGACCTCGCTCCCGGGGGCTGGCGGCGGTGGTGGCGGAACGGGCACACCCGCGCCCTATCGCGACGGCTTTGCCACCGGCGACGATGGCTGGCGCATCACCGCGGACGGGCAGGACGCAAGATGGATCGCCACGGGCGGCAAGACCAACGGCTATTTGCAGGCCAGCGACCGCCCCTCCGGGGATGTGTGGTTCTTCAAGACGCCGGTGGCTTTCTCGGGCGATTATTCCTCCTTTTCCGGTGGCTCGCTGAACTATTCGCTGTTCCAGACCAGCCTGAGCAGCCAGTTCGACGACATCGATGCCAAGCTCATTGCCACGGATGGGCGCGAACTGGTGATCGACCTGCCTGCGGATGCCCGGCCTGGTCTGGACTGGACCGATTACAGCATCGCGCTGGACAGCACGGGCGGCTGGTTCGACCCGGACACCGGACTTGCCGCCACCAATGGCGAGATCACGTCGGTGCTGGCCGCACTCGACTCCATCGAGATCCGCGGCGAATACCGCGTCGGGACGGACACGGCGGGATTGGACGATTTCGCGCTGCTGGGCGTGGGGCAGTTTCTGGAGGATTTCAGCCAGGCCGGCGGCAATGGGCCGGATGTGCTGGACGGCACCGCCGGGGATGACGAGTTGTCGGGCGGCGGTGGCGACGACACGGTGACGGGCGGCCCGGGCAATGACACTCTGACCGGGGGCGAGGGCACGGACACGGCGCGGTATTCGGGTGATCAGGACAGCTACACGTTGCAGATCACGCCGGATGGCTTTGTGCTGGATGACCGCCGCGACGCGGGCGACGGCACCGACACGCTCACGGGGTTTGAGTTTCTCGACTTCGAAGGGGGCAGTTACTTTGACGGCGGGGCAGGGGATCTGACCCTCTTCGACCTACGCCAGTTCGCCGATTTCGCAACACTCACGCCCGAGGATTTCCGCACCTTCGTCGAGATCTACATCGCCTATTTCGACCGGGCACCGGATGCGGTGGGGCTTTACTTCTGGGGCACGGTGCTGGCCAAGGGCGCCCGCACGGTCGAAGAAATCGCCGACGAGTTCTTCACCCAGCCCGAGACGCAGGCGACCTATCCGGACCTGACCGACAACGTGGCCTTTGCAAGTGCCGTCTACCAGAACGTGCTGGGCCGCGCGTTCGATCAGGCGGGGCTGGAGTTCTGGGTCGATCTGCTGGACCGCGGGGTGATCACCCAAGGGCGCTTCATCCTCGACATCCTCGAAGGGGTGGACGCCACCCCGCAGCCGGGCGACAGCGCCGAGACCATCGCGCAGCGGGCGCTGGATGCGCAGTATCTCGAGACCAAGACAGATCTCGGCATCTATTACGCGGTGATCCTCGGCATGAGCGACGTGGAGGACGCGCGTGACAGCATGGCGCTCTTCACCGGCACCCCGGCCAGCGTGCAGGCCGCCCGCGCCGAGATGGACGCCGATTTCGCCGAGGCGCTGGATCCTGTGAATGGCGAATTCCTCATGCCGCTGGTCGGCGTGGTGGACGATCCGTTCATGGCGTGAGGCCAAGCCCTTCTGGCGTGTCGTCTCATGCCAGAAGGGCCCGGTTCGACGGATTTTCCATAATTCGTCCTAGTCTACCCAGCATAATCCTTATTGCCACCATCATTGCGCCCAGATGTGTCGGTAGCTTTTGCTTCCAATGAAAGTCGCACTCGCAACGCGCAAGTGGACCGGCTGAAAGCCTGTGCTTTTTGTCTCGGCTTGGAAAGGAGTCTGGCGTGTCGTTTGAGGCAGCATCTATCGACCGAACGGCACGTTCTGAATCCCTTGAGGGGCGTGCAGTTCTTTTGGCCGCGACAGGCGATGCGCATTCCCCGCACCAGGGCACACCATGCCCCGAAGCCTGGCACTCTCTGCTTGGTTTTCCGCCCAAACGCGCCACTGCTCCCTTTGATGCCGGAAAATTTGATGCTACCAGATGCCTCAATAAGAACGGCGGCGCAGACCGTTGCGAACAGGGCAGTGAGCAGGGCGTGTGTAAATTCAGTTTTAATCTTGTGTGTTTTCCGCACTCGGTGGGCGATTTTGAGACCATCTCATACAATCCGACGGCCTCGGCACGGTATTTGCCAGCGCGCAAGGACATTTGTGCGTTGAATGGACAGACACCACCCGGAACGGTCGCATGACCCTCTCAGGCAACAAGACATCTCTCGGTAGGAGGCAGTAACGTGAGCAATTCCACACCAGTCGGACCATTGGTCTTTCTTGGAGATCCTAATGTCGGGAATACTCTTATTGCCCGTCCCAATGGCATAGCAGACGCTGATGGCATCAACTTTGCTACAGAAACATTTCAGTGGCTCCGCAATGGCCAGCCTATTTCGGGTGCGACCGATCAAAGATATACCCTGACCGCCGCAGATCAGGGGGCAGGGATCAGTGTTTCCTACAGCTACCTGGATTTCGGCGGCACGCGGGAAACAGTCGGCAGCAAGTCAAAAACCGTCCTTGCGGCCTCAGATGACGGTGGGACTTATACACCGCCGACAATCGTTGGGATTGAGCCTGTTCCCACTCCGAACAACATCGCGCCGGAGGGCCCTCTCACCATTCTCGGGGATGCGCTTGTTGGGGAAACGCTGATTGCCCGTCCAAACGCCGTCATCGATGCAGACGGCATCAATGACAGCACCAAGACATTCCAGTGGTTGCGTGACGGAGACGTGATTCCGGGTGCCACCAGCCAGTCTTATAGTGTCACAGATGCGGACCGGGGTGCCCAGATCAGTGTTCTGTACACCTATTTCGACAATGGTGGCAGCTTTGAAGTCGTTGCGAGCAAGCCCGAGCCGGCTGTGCCTGGTGGTACGACGACGCCCCCGGTTGTCCAGCCACCGGTAGAAGAAGAGCCCGTCGAGGAAACTCCGATTGAAACCCCGACCCCGCCGACAGGCTTCATGAACTCCGTGCCGATCGGCAAGCTGGTCATCCTTGGCTTCCCGGTTGAAGGGGCGGATCTCTGGGCCCGGACCGATGCGGTGTTTGACCGCGACGGGTTCAACCCGGCGAATGCCCGATTCCAGTGGCTGCGGGACGGCGAGCCCATTCCAGGTGCCACCGCCAACACCTACCGGATCACAGAAGATGATCGCGGTGCGTCGCTCAGTGTCCAGATGAGCTTTGTCGATGGGGCAGGAACTCTGGAAACCGTGGTCAGCGAACCTGAACCGCCGGTGCCGGACCCCGATGCCGAGGAAACCCCGGAGCCTCCCACAGAGGGTTCAGAGCCGCCGCGTGCCACCGGTGTCCTTGAGGGCACTCCAGAAGATGATGATGCGCTGATCGCCACATCCGAGATCGGCCGTATCGACGGTTTAGACGGTGTCGACACGGCGGTCTTTGCCGGGGATCAGAGCAATTACACGCTGGTGTTCAGCCCTGACGGGATCACTGTCACCGACCGTACGGATGGCGGTCTTGGCACCATTGCGCTCGACAATGTGGAACTGATCGATTTCGGAACCGAGCTGCCGGTGTTCGGCGGCGCGATGGACCTGCGCCAGTTCGGTGGCCACACGGCACTCGATCAGGAGACCTTCGAAAGCTTCGTCGAGATGTATATCGCCTATTTCAACCGCGCCCCCGATGCGGTGGGTCTGGCGTTCTGGGGCACGGCCTATGCCAATGGCATGTCTCTGGAAGAGATCGCGGCGCAATTCGCCACACAGCCTGAGACGCTGGCGACCTATCCAGAGGACATGAGCAATTTGAGATTTGTTGCCGAAGTCTATGAAAATGTATTGGGGCGTGCTCCCGACATCGACGGTTTGTTGTTCTGGAATGAACAGCTGGAGGACGGTATTGCAGAACGCAGCGACTTCATTCTGTCTGTCCTGAACGGGGTTCAGGACGGCGGCATTGACCGCGCCTATCTCGATCAGAAAACCGATCTCGGAGCTTTGTTCGCGGTGCATCGCGGCATGTCCAATACCGATGACGCAGCCCAGATCATGGCGATTTTCGATGGCACTGCCGAGAGCCTGGCCGATGCCGTGGATGCCGTCGAAGCGCTCTACATGGCGTCCATGAGTGCAGAGAATGGCGATTTCCTGATGCCGCTTGTCGGCGTGCTGGACGACCCCTTCGGCGTGCTCTGAGCCGAAACCCATTCCTCTGGGGATGGACGCATTCGTGAAAGCCAGTCGGGGGCGGGATACCCTGGCTGGCTTTTGTTTTGTCAAACTTCAGGTTTCCGCATGGTCACAGTCATTTAAGAGAGAGTTTTGAGGATAATTCTGACTGTTGTCGGACCCAGTTGGAAGAAGAAGCGCATGTGCCGCAAGCCTTGATCTGCGACTCCGGAAACCGTGGAGCTGGCCTGTCTTGCGGTGTTCGGGCATGAGGACCTGAGCCCCCCGCTATGGCAGGGTGCAAGTGTGGTGTGGGGGTGACCTTGTGTCTCTTCGTTCCTCGAGCCCATGTCTTTTGAAAGGCAAAGCAGGCTTTGGGTTTTCGGATCCGGAGCGTGCAAGAAAGAGGTCCGGCGCAGGGCCCAATGGGGTCTGCACTCTCTCGGCGCACTTGTTCACAAACGCATCTCCGATCCGCGTGCGGTTGCCGCACGCGCACTCAGATATCGGAGATCACCCATGCCCAAAACACCCATGCCGAAATTCGACGCCTCCCAGGCCATCACAAACGAACTGATCCGCATTCTCGAACGTGGTGTCTTGCCGTGGCGACAGCCCTGGACCGCAGGAGAGCGCATGCGCCCCTTGCGTCATGGTGGAGAAGCCTACAAAGGGATCAACAACTTCCTTCTGACCCTGAGGACCATCATGGCGGGATACAGCTCGCCCTATTGGATGTCCTTTGCCCAGGCCAATGCATTGGGCGCAAAGATCCGGAAAGGGGAAAAATCCTCGCTTGTTGTCTTCTATGGGCAAGGCCACACCGAAAGCACTGCAGATCAGAAAGAGGATGTAGGAGATGCGGAAGCGCCGCATGCCTTCCGCTTCCAGAAATCCTACCGCGTGTTCAATGCCTGCCAGATCGAGGGTCTGCCCGACAGTTTCTACCCCGACCCGGAGCCCGTGCCCGAGCATCCGCCGTCCGAGACCATCCCGCACATGCAGGCGTTTTTTGACGCCATCGACATCACGACCGTCTTCACGGGCAAGGAGGCGTATTATTTGCCGCCCGTGGACAAGGTCTACATGCCGTCCATCACGCGGTTCCAGGACCCGCGCAATTTCTACGGGGTCTGGGCCCATGAGCTGGCCCACGCCACGAAGGCCCCCCATCGGCTGAACCGTGATTTCGGGTTCTCGAAGTTTGGCAACACCTCTTACGCACGCGAGGAGATCGTCGCGGAATTAACCTCGGTGTTCCTGGGTCAGACGCTTGGCTTCACCGCGCATACGCTTGAGATGAATGCCGCCTACCTCCACAACTGGTTGCGCGTTCTTCGGTCGGACACGGGCGCGATCTTCCGGCACGCCGCGGACGCGCAGCGCGCCTGTGATTACCTGATCGCCAGATCGGAGGCGGTTAGGGCAGGGGAGGGCGCTCGGGCCGCTTGATTGCTCTGTTCTGCAGGAGCGCCTAACCCCTGTATGGGGCCTGTGGAGCACACGGCGTACGCTACACGTCGCTGCGTCGTATAAGCGCCAGGGCACATCCGAGGATGATGAGCAGGCCGCCGCAGGTCCGGTCCAGCCACAGCGCGCCACGGTTGCTCAGAAATTGTACCGCCTTTGCTCCTAGTCCGGCATATATGGCCATCACAGCCACATCGACGGCGATAAAGACGAGGGCGAGCCGGGCATATTGCATCAACAATGGTTCTGACGGGTTTAGGAACTGGGGCAGGAACGCGGTGAAAAACAGGTAGCCCTTGGGGTTCGTCACAGCGACCAGAAAACTCTTGCGAAACAGCGTCAGCCTGCGTGTGGATGCACCCGAGCCTTGCTCGTTTGGTTGCCCGGGAAGGGCCCCCATTTCCCCTGAGGACCGCAACATCTGAACGCCAAGCCACACTAGATAGGCGACGCCTGCCCATTTCACGACGTTGAACAGAACCGCTGATGTGGAAAGAACGGCGCCCAACCCTAGACCGGCCGCGGCGATAAGGACCCCGTCGGAAAGGGCGGCGCCCATGATGCCGAAAATTGCGGAGCCAATTCCAAACCGGGATCCGTTGGACAGGGCCAAAAGAACCGTCGGCCCGGGCGTCACCACGACCACCACGGCCAGCAAGGCGAAAGTCAAAAGCGAGATGTCCATCAGTCTGTCTCCGGGGTAAGGGCAAAAATGGCAAGGCCGGTCAGAAGCAGGGCAAAGCCACTGACAAGGGTTCTGAGCGTATTCCAGAATTGCCAGGGCGTGGAATAGACCTGCCATATGTCGGCAGCCGCGGCGCTGTCTGCCGGGACGGTTACTTGCGCCAGCGCTTCATTCATCGGCACGTTAACCATGGCAGTGACCAGCAGCGCCCCTGCGACGTAGATCACCGCACCTGCCAAAAACAGGGCGGCTGCCCTGCACCTGTTCTGCCGGGCCGCGATGGCGGCGGTCAGAGCCAGAATGACGGGTGTCAGGAAGAACGCCGGAAAGAAGACGGGGTTGCGGACGGAGGCGTTCATCGCCTGCATCGCCGGGATGGCGACCCGGGGGTCGGCGGCATCGAGACCCCACATCGTCGAGCAGACCCAGGCATAGAAGAACCCGAAAATGGCGCCCATGCTCAGAAGCGAGAGCATCGACATCGGGACAAGAAGTCGGGCCATCAGGCCGGTCCGTCGCATGGTGTGGCGGTCTTGTCCGTGCCATCTTCATGACGGGATGCACTCAGAACGCGGGCAAAGATCACGATCGCCGCGAGTTGGCCAAGGATCACGGCAGGCCAGATCAGGGCAAACTGCGCATCGAAGTATTTCTGCGGCCCGAATGAGACCAGGGCCATTAGCGCCGCCATCACGCTCAGCCCGCGCCCGGTGGCGCTTGATAGCGGCTGCACGATCATCGCGGAGAGGGCGACGGACACCGAGGCGCCGAGAAAGGGGGCGATGCCGAACAGCGGCGTCGCCACAGGCGGGTGTGGCCTGATACCGGCATATAGCGCCGATAGCATTATAGATTGCAGCAGGATCAAGGTTGTGAGCGCGGCCAGGGCCTGACGGTCATGATGGGTCATGTCTTTCTCCAAAAGCGTAATTTAAGTTACGGTTGCGCATATCCGTAATAGCAGTTACGTTTGCTGTCAACACGCAGGAGACGAAAATGCGCGAAGAAAAAAGATCGCTGCGGCGGCAGCAGATCGAAGACGCCGCCTATGCAGTGCTGGAAGCAAAGGGCTACGGAGGCACGTCGATACTGGGCATCGCGAAACAGGCGCGGGCCTCGAACGAGACGCTCTACAACTGGTATGGTGACAAGCGGGGCCTGTTTCAGGCGCTCGTCACGCGCAATGCGGAAGAGGTGAAAATGCACCTGGAAACCGAACTGGAGACCGATCACGACGCGATTTCCATTCTTGGCACGCTTGGACCTAAATTGCTGAACCTGCTCACCGGCGACAGGGCCGTTGCACTGAATCGTGCAGCGGCGGCGGATAGCAGTGGAGAATTGGGCGCGACCCTTTCAAAGGCCGGGCGGGAGGCGGTTTTCCCACTGCTCGAGCGGGTGCTTCTGCGCGCCCGGGATGAAGGGACGCTCATCTTCGACGATACCGGAGAGGCCGTGGCGCTTTATCTCGATTTGCTGATAGGCGACCAGCAGATCAGGCGCGTCATCGGCCGTCTTCCGCAGCCATCAAAAACCTTTTGTCAGGCGCGGTCCGAGCGGGCTGTCAGGCTCCTCCGCCAACTTCTCGGCTAAATTCAAAACTACCAAAGGAATTCAAAACATGACGACCCTTCTCGCGCCCAATGCTTGCAAGACCATGACCGATCTCCGCGCGCAAATAGACGCGATCGACGTAGACCTCATTGGCCTGCTGGTCACCAGAAGCCGCTATATCGACCGCGCCGTGGATCTCAAGAAAATCGAAGGCTTGCCGGCGCGCACAACGGATCGGGTGGCTGAGGTGCTCGACAAGGTCAGCTCAACCGCGTTCGAACAGGGCCTGGATCCGAACCTCGCACGCAAGCTTTGGGCCGAACTGATCGAATGGTCGATTCAACGGGAAGTAAGGGAGCTTGGGGAATAGTGCGATTCCGCAAGACAAAGGGCGCAGTTGGTGGGGCGGACCTATGAAGTTTATTAGCAATATCAGAGCCGCCGGGAAATTTCACAGGGCGGCGAAGTCAATGCAGGCAGGAGATTACTCGGCCGTTCTGGACCGCCTGGACGGGTTCCAAGCGCAACCATATTTCTTGGCTAAGGCGGAACTTTTTCGTGCAATGGCGCGGCATCGGCAGGACAGGTTTGCGGAAGCGGTTCACCACTATGACATCTTCCTGACGAACCATCTCGCGGACATGCCGCCAAAGGACCGTGTCTATGTGGAAGAGTACGCGAAATTTTTCAGAAGTCGTGCTCAAGCGAAGATTGATCCGTCAACGCCATTGTATTCATCGCTTGAAGAATTGAGAAAGCTTGCAGAAAACGCGCCGTTTCTCACCCGCGCCGAGTTTACGGCACTTGACGGTAAATAGGGACGAAGCGCGCGAACCATGGGGGGAGAGTCTTTTGGCGGCTTGCGGCCTCCTCGATGTCATCCTCCGAATCTGACAGCACTGTGTGCATCAGGATTCGCTCTCGTACAGGGGTGGAGCTGTTAACCTGAGGATTATCTGGTAAAGATAGTGCAACGCCACGGGCAACAGCGAGAGGGTTAGCACGCTGCTGTTCAGAGGCGCTTCAACCGCCAAGAGCGTTTCGTTGGTTGCGATGATCAATATGGCGATCAAAGCGTTGAGCTTGAGCAAGTGGCGGCGAAGCATTGGGGATACCCTTGCCTTATCGGACACGGGGACAGTGTGGTTCAGAACGTCCCGGTTACCCCAGACACCAAACGCCATCGTCAGTGCGTACCAACCGCAATAAATGCTAACCAACCGCTGGCAAAGCCAGGGCTCGGACCACCAGACCTGAACCGAAAGGACCGCGAAACTGGCGGCAATCGCCCAACTGGTGGCTTGGCGTGCGCGCCCAAATACGTGGCGTTGGCGCCGAATAGTAACTGGCAGAACCGCCCAAAGATGTGCTGCCTGTGCAAGCACCGCTGCCCAGACAAAGGCTTCGGAGTCCGGCAGGCCCACGGCCTTAAGAGTGGTCCAGATGCCGGCAAGAACCGCCGGCATAAGCAATCGCCCCGGTGAGGGTGGCGGCATATTCCGAAAAAGGAGTGATATGAACGGGAAAACGTAGCGCATTGGATTACCGGAAACCGCGTTAGCACACTTATGCGGCAAGATTTTGGCGGTGGCCAAAATGTCAGGGTTTGTGGGTTTGGTTTCTAACGGGATTTCGAGTAGCTTGAGTAAGAAGCGGGCATTTGATGAGCCAGACGCGAATTAACGTAGTCCAACAGTTGCCGACCGTAGGTCTGTTTGGCTGAGGGTGTTTCGCTCCCTGACATCTCCACCAATCTGAAAAGAAAAAGCGGGCTTTGAGAAGGGTGTTTCAAACCTCTCAAAGGAGATCCCCATGTCCATGACCGTTCAACCCCAGCCAGACCTTCCGGATCCGAGTGTGATCGCAGCGCAGAACGACGCGTTTCGCAAGCTCGCGTGCCTCGGTGTGCCAACCGCCCAGTCTATTCAGGGCCGCATGCATGTCACCCGCTCAATTATGAATGCCGGTGACGGCTTCATGGCCGAGGCGGTGAAGGCCACGGGCATGTTCGAGACCTTCGAGCCCGAGAACGATCCCGAAGGATGGCATGATTTCGGGGCGGTCGAG
>JASBTX010000016.1 GCA_030148225.1 Paracoccaceae bacterium | reverse complement strand
TCGAACGGGGTGGAACGCTCGGTGCGGTATCACAGTGCGCATCCCGACCGGCTCCTGGCGGTCATTCGGGGTTTTGAACAGGAGTGTGCCCGACACCAGAGCCTTCGGCCGATGCGGTTTGCTCTGGGAACAGGAGGGATGAGATGACCGAACCACCGGACATCCTTCAAAGCCAGGCAGCACCGTCGCTTGCTCAGATCGCGAGCCGGGTTCTGAACCGGCCGCTGCTGCTGCATCCGGACAAGGTCGATCTGATCCTGCATGTGCTGCAGGGACGGATTGGCATCGCGCCTTTGACGGCGCCAGACCCGCAGTCGAACCGCTTTGTTGGCAGCTATCGCCGCGACAATGGCAGCATTGGATCACTGCGCGTGGAAAACGGCGTGGCGATCCTGCCGATCGTGGGCAGTCTGGTGAACCGTGGTGCGTGGATCGGGGCCAGTTCGGGGCTCGTGTCTTACGAGGGCATTGCGGCGCAGCTGAGGGAGGCGCGAGCTGATCCGGAAGTTCGGACGATCCTGCTCGACATCGACAGCCCCGGCGGCGAGGCAACGGGCATGTTCGCGACAGCCAGACTGGTGAGCGCGATCAACCAGACCAAACCGGTCTTGGCCTTCGTCAATGATGTCGCCGCCTCAGCCGCCTATGGCATTGCCAGCGCGGCATCGGAAATCATCGTCTCGCCGACCTCGATGGTCGGATCGATCGGCGTGGTGTTGACCCATTTTGATCGCTCGGGGGAACTTGAGGACCGCGGCATCAAGCCGACGCTCATTCACGCCGGCGCGCATAAGGTGGACGGCCATCCGTTTGGACCGCTCTCGGACGCCGTGCGCGCTGACCTGCAGGCGGAGGTGATGAAGATCTACGACCAATTCGTCGGTCTCGTGGCCGAAGGGCGTGCAGGCCAGATCAGCGCCGACGCGATCCGAGCCACAGAAGCCCGCACCTATCTCGGCACCGATGCCTTTGCCCAAGGCCTTGCCGACCGTGTGGCGAGCCTCGACGAGGTGATCACCGCCTTTGCGCAAACGCCCTCCGGGGCACGTCCCCAGAGAAAGGGAGGACCCATGACCAATTCGACGAAAAGCCAAACATCCATGGAGACCGATACTGCGATCGCTTCAGGGTCATCTGGTCCCGGTATCAGACAGGCCGACCTGACGGCGGCCGTCGAGGCGGCGCGGACGGACGCCCATGCCGCTGGTATTGCCGCCGGCAAAGCTGAGGCCACGGCGCGCATTGCCGCAATCCTGACATCACCCGAGGCCGAAGGCCGGGAGGCGCAAGCCCGCGTACTGGCGCTCGAGACCGAGATGAGCGTCGTGGATGCGGCGAAGGTCCTCGCGGCGTCGCCGAAGGCCAGTCCGTCAGCGTCGATTGCGGATCGCGCTGCACAGGAAGCTGAGCTCGGGGCGGAAACCCCGGCAGAGTTCCACAATCGCGCCGAGCGCAGCATCGCAGGCTGGGCCAAAGCCGTCACCAATGCCAATGCCCGGTTCGGCTGAATAGGAGATCAAGACCATGACAGTTCTCACCGAAGGCCGGCATCCCGGCGAATTCCTGATGACCGAGGCCAATGGCCAGCGGTCGCGGGACAGCATCACCATCGCCAGCGGCGCTGGCATAATCGCGCCAGGCACGGTGCTGGGTAAAATCACGGCAAGCGGCAAATACCTCGCGAGCGCTGCTGGAGCCACCGATGGCAGCCAGACCGCAGTCGCCATTGCGCTCTATGGCTGTGATGCCACCACGCGTGATGTTGTGATTGCCGCCATCACTCGGGACGCCGAGGTGAACGGCAAGATCCTGACCTGGCATCCCGACCGTGATCAGGCCGCCGAAAAGGCAGCGGCGCAGGCAGACCTCGCCTCGGTCGGCATCATCGTGCGCTGATCAACCAGTCGCCCGTGACAAGACATCTTCTGCCCACTGGTTCAGGCTCTTGCCTTCAAGCTCGGCCGCAAGAACGGCTTTGCGGTGCACGTCTGGGCTGACGCGGAACATCATCTTGCCCGAATAGGCTTTCTGCGGATCTTTCCCGATCTTCCGGCAGGTTTCCAGATAATCATCTACAGCTTCGTGAAACGCATTCCGCAGGTCTTCGACGGTGTCGGCATGAAAGCCGATCCGGTCTGTGATCCCCGCAATATGGCCTACGAAAAGTTTGTCATCATCGTCGTAAACGATGCGGGCCGCATAGCCTTTGTACGTCATGCTGTTGGTCATGGTGTCACCTTGATGCGCTCCAGAAACTCACGGGCGTCTCGTACCTGATACCGTTTCGCTTCCTTGCCCGGATGCGGACGGTGAAACGTGGCGATCTCGCCATCTTTCTCAAACCTGACGCGCGAACCACGCCCCTCAATCCGCTGCGCACCTGCCGCAAGCAGCAACCCCTCAACCGCCACCCACTCGATCGTGCCCGACACCGGGTCTGTAAAAACGGCAGCCAGGGTTTTGCGGTGCTCGCCATTCATAGCCGGATTATATGTGCGCTAGCATAAACTGCAAGCATTTTGCCGATTGCAGCGACGGATTACGCCACAAAAAGTAAAGGACCCCCCATGTCGATCCTCAACATCTTCAGTCAGGACGCCTTCAGCGTCATGCGCCTCACGGACGCGCTTCGTGAGATCAAGTACACCCCGTCCCGCATCGGACAGATGGGGCTGTTTCAGACCACCAGCATCGACACGCTGGATATCGCCATCGA
>JASBTX010000014.1 GCA_030148225.1 Paracoccaceae bacterium | reverse complement strand
AGTGGCGGAGGAGGTGGGATTCGAACCCACGGTAGACTTTCACCTACGTCGGTTTTCAAGACCGGTGCATTCAACCACTCTGCCACTCCTCCGACCGGGTCTCTTTATCGCCGGTATCGTGATTCTGAAAGCGTCGCTTTTGCGCGGATGTGGCCGGATTGGCGCGCCTTTGCCGGGATGGGGCGGGAATTGCAGCCGATGGCTTCCCAAACCGGTGAAAAATAGCTATGTTCCCGACCAAGCAGTTATATTTATGCGCAAATCAGAGCCCCGAACGCAGAAACGGGACCAGCGCAGAAATGAAGAACAAAACAAGGGGCGTGAAATGGCAGGCGGGCGTTTCAGGAATGTTTTGGGTATTTTTGTGCTGTCCGGCATTTTGGCCGGCTGCGCCGAAGGCACCGGCCAATTCCCTTTGTTCAAAGGAAAAAACGGCGGGAATGATACGGCGAGCCGGGCAAGCTCGACCTCGACGCGGCTGGTAGAGCGCGATGTCGAAGCGCCCGATGTCTTTCAGGTGACCGAGACCGGGCTTTGGGACGGGCGGCCGTCGCTGGGCGGCGTCTGGGTCGCGCATCCCGATGTCAAGGATCCCGAACGCGTGATCATCCGCAACGAGGCCAATGGCAAGTTCGTGATCGGCGCGCTCTTTCGGCGCGAACGCGAAAATCCCGGCCCGTCGATCCAGATTTCATCCGATGCGGCCGACGCCATCGAGATTCTGGCAGGTCAGCCGACGCTTCTGAATGTCACGGCACTGCGCAAGGAAGAGGTGCCGGACCCCGAGACCGCGCCGACGCTGGCCACAATTGCCGCCGAAGACGATATCGAGGCCTCGCCGCTTGGCCCGCTCGAGGCGGCGGCGGCGGCGCTGGAGCAGGTCGACGCCGGTGAAACCGAAGAGGTCGCGGCCATCCAGCCTGCGGCGGCGGCGGTCAACGTGCCGAACCAGTCTTCGCTGATGGCCAAACCCTATCTGCAGATCGGTTTCTACTCGGTCGAGGCCAACGCCACGCGCACCGGCGAACGGCTGCGTCAAGATGGCATGGTCCCGATCATCAAACGACAGGATTCAAGGGGAAAAACATTCTGGCGCGTGATCGTGGGCCCCTCTTCAACACCAATTGAACGCGGACAGCTGTTGAAAAAGATCAAGGCATTGGGCTATTCAGATGCCTATGCAGTCAGCGGGTAATTTATTGCGGGTAATTACGGGCGCTTTGTGCCTCTGGTTCACCCTGACAGTCAGCGTCAGCGCGTTCGAGACACGCGCCACGGCGGCCTATGTGCTTGATGTGACCACGGGCACCGTCCTGATGGAAAAGAATGCCGATGTGCCGTTGCCGCCGGCGTCTATGTCCAAGCTGATGACGCTGAACATGCTCTTTGAGGCGCTCCAAAGCGGCATTGTGACAATGGATACGAAATTCCGCGTCTCGCCCAAGGCGGCGGCCAAGGGTGGATCGAAGATGTTCCTGCGCGAAGGCTCGCGCGTGGCGGTACGCGACCTCATCCCCGGCATCATCGTGCAGTCAGGCAATGACGCATGCATTGTGGTCGCCGAAGGGCTGGCCGGAGATGAGGATGTGTTTGCCGCCCAGATGACAGCACGGGCAGTCGATCTGGGCATGACGGCATCAAACTTTGTGAATTCCTCGGGCTGGCCCGATCCCGGACAGCGGATGAGCATGCGCGATCTGGGCACGCTGGCCCTGCGCCTGATGACGGAATTTCCCGAATACTACCCGATGTTTTCACAGCGAAGCTTTACCTGGGACGGCATCACACAGAACAACCGCAACCCGCTTTTGGGGCTGGGGATCGGCGCCGATGGCCTGAAGACAGGCCATACCGAAGAGGCGGGCTATGGCCTTGTCGGTTCGGCCCGTCAGGGTGAGCGGCGGATCATTTTCGTGATCACCGGCCTGCAGTCCGAGCAGGACCGCGCCGATGAAGGCGAGCGGATCATAAACTGGGCGTTTCGCCAGTTTGTCGAAAAGACCATTGTGACCAAAGGCACGGAATTTGCCGAAGCCGAGCTGTGGATGGGCGAATCCGAGACCGTGCCACTGGTCGCGGCAGAAGATCTGACACTTCTGTTACCGATCCTTGACAGTGAAAAGCTGGAGGCCCGGGTCGAATATGAAGTGCCGATCGAGGCACCTATCGAAGAGGCGCAGCCGCTGGGCGAGTTGATCATCACCGGGCCCAATACCGAGGATCAGCGCGTGCCGCTGATCGCGGCGAACGCGGTTGAGCGGGGCGGGTTCATGACCCGGGTCTCGATCGCCGCGCAGATCCTGTTTCAGGCCATCATCGGCAAGGCGGCCGAACAGCTTTGACCCAACGTCAGATGCCGGGCATGTTTCTGACATTCGAGGGGATCGACGGTTCGGGAAAATCGACACAGGCCAGGCTGTTGCACGACAGGCTGCGCAGCGCGGGTCACGATGTGGTGCTGACCCGCGAACCCGGCGGTTCTGACGGGGCCGAGGATATTCGCAGATTGCTGGTCGAGGGTGCGCCGGGGCGCTGGTCGGCGGAGACCGAGATCCTGCTTTTCACCGCGGCGCGCCGTGATCATCTGGAGCGGACAATCACCCCTGCCCTTGCGGCGGGCAGGATCGTAATCTCTGACCGGTTTGCCGATTCCACGCGTGTCTATCAGGGTGCAACGCGGGGCGAACTGCGCCCGATTGTCGATCAGCTGCATGCCACGATGATCCGGCGCGAACCCGATCTGACGCTGATCATCGACATGGACCCCGAAACCGCGCTGGGGCGGGGGCTGGCGCGACAGAGCGGCGAAGACCGGTTCGAGGAATTCGGCACCGCCTTTCAGATCCGCCTGCGTGAGGGATTTCGGCGGCTGGCGGATGAGTTTCCTGAGCGATGCCGCCTGATCGATGGCGGGCGCGGCATCGACGCCGTGGCGGCGGATGTGCTGGCACAGGTGCAGGCGCGGCTATGACCGAAACCGCCCTGCCCGAAGCCGACCGTATTGAGGGCGTGGCGCATCCGCGCGATACCGTTCAACTGATCGGGCAAGAGGAGGCCGAAGCGCGTTTCATCGCGGCGCATCGATCCGGACGCGCCCATCACGCATGGCTGATCGCGGGACCGAGGGGCATCGGCAAGGCGACGCTGGGCTGGAAAATCACCCGTTTCCTGCTGACCCAACCGGCAGAAGAAGAAGGTGGCCTTTTCGCCGGAGAGGAAACGCCGCCGCGGACGCTGGAGACCGATCCAGATCATCCTGTGAACCAGCGCCTGAATGCACTGTCCGAGCCGCGTTTTTTCCTGTTGCGCAGGCCCTATGACGACAAGGCCGGCAGGCTGAAACAGGAGATACCGGTTGACGAGGTGCGGCGCCTTAAATCCTTTCTGGCGCTCTCTGCCGCCGATGGCGGGCACCGGGTGGTGCTGATCGACAGCGCAGACGAGATGAACGTCAACGCAGCCAATGCCCTGCTCAAACTGCTGGAAGAGCCACCATCGGACACAACGCTGATCCTGATCAGCCATCAGCCGTCCGGGCTGTTGCCCACGATCAGGTCGCGCTGCCGCCTGCTGCGCTGCGCGCCCCTTGCAGAGGATGATCTGCGCAATGTGCTGGACGGGCACGGTATTGATCTGGGTGGGCAGGCGGCTGCGCTAAGCGAACTGGCGGGCGGTTCGGCTGGCCGGGCGCTTGAGTTGATGAAGCATGACGGGCTTGCCCTTTATGCCGAAATTGTCGCCATCCTCGCCACCTATCCCAGCCCGGACCGGGCGCGGCTCAACACATTTGCCGAGACCCATGCCGGGCGCGGGCGCGAGGAACGGTTTCGCCTGACGCTCGAGCTTTATGCGCTGTTTCTGTCGCGGCTGGCGCGGGCCGGCATTCAGCCGCCTGAACATCAGGCCGCGCGGGGTGAGGCCACGCTTTTTGCCCGGCTCTGTCCAAATGCGCGCGCCGCGCGCCTCTGGGCCGAGGCCGCCGAGGTGCTGGGCGCGCGGGCGGCGCATGGACGGCGGGTGAACCTTGACCCTGCCGCGCTCATCCTAGATATGGTTTTCAAGACGGAAGAGACGGCATCACGGGCCGCTCAGATTTAGGCCATCATGATCCCGATGCTCGTAGACAGCCATTGCCACCTGGACTTTCCGGATTTCGATGACGAGCGAGCGGATATCATCGCCCGGGCCGAGGCGGCGGGCGTCGCGCGTATGGTCACCATCTGTACGCGTCTGGCCAATGAACCGCATGTCCGCGCCATTGCCGAGGAATTTCCATCCGTTTTCTATGCCGCAGGCACCCATCCGATGAGCGCGGCGCAAGAGCCGATGGTCAGCGTCGATGAACTGGTCGCCCTGTCGGATCATCCCAAATTCGTCGGCATCGGAGAGAGCGGGCTGGATTATCACTACACCGCCGACAGCGCTGATATTCAAAAGGAAAGCCTGCGCATCCATATACATGCGGCGCAGGAAACCGGCCTGCCCCTGATCATCCATGCCCGCGCTGCCGATACGGATATGGCCGCCATCCTGAGCGAAGAGCATCGCCGCGCAGATTTTGACTGTGTGATGCATTGTTTTTCGTCCGGGGCGAAACTGGCGCGGGTGGCGCTTGATCTGGGTTTTTACCTCAGCATGTCGGGCATCGCGGCCTTCCCGAAATCTCAGGATCTGCGGGACATTTTCACCGCCGCACCTGTTGAGCGTGTGCTGGTCGAGACCGACAGCCCCTACCTTGCCCCGCCGCCCCATCGCGGCCGGCGCAACGAACCCGCCTATACTGTGCATACCGCAAAGGTCGGCGCGCAGATTTACGGAATGGACGAGGCCGCCTTCGCCACCCAGACCACGGCCAATTTCGACCGTCTGTTCGCCAAGGCCGCCGCCTTTGAAAGGGCGGCCTGATGGCGCGACTGACATTCACCATTCTGGGCTGCGGATCATCGGGCGGTGTACCGCGCCTTGGCGGTCAATGGGGTGATTGTGATCCCGACAATCCGAAAAACCGCAGGCAGCGCTGTTCGCTTCTGGTCGAGCGGCAGGACACGGGCGGGACCACGCGCGCCCTGATCGATACCTCGCCCGATATGCGCAATCAGTTGCTGGCGGCGGGTGTCGGTACGCTGGACGGGGTGGTCTACACCCACAGCCACGCCGATCACGTCCATGGTATCGATGATCTGCGCCAGGTGGTCTTCAACCGCCGCGAACGGCTGGATGTCTGGGCCGACGGTCCCACGCAGGACGCGCTGCTCAGCCGGTTCGGCTATGTCTTCGTGCAGCCCGAGGGCTCGCCCTATCCGCCGATCCTGAACCTCAGAACGCTGGACGGGCCGGTCACCGTGCAGGGTGATGGCGGCGACATTCTGCTTGTCCCCTTTACGGTTGGCCATGGCAGTATCGACAGTCTGGGTTTCCGGGTCGGCGATGTCGCCTATCTGCCGGATGTGGCCGAGATGTATGCTGAGTCGTGGGAGGCCATTACCGATCTGGATTGCTGGATCGTGGATTGCCTGCGCCGCGCGCCGCATCCGACGCATACACATATGGACCAGACGCTGGAATGGATCGCGCGTGCCGCACCGCGCCGCGCGGTGCTGACCAATCTGCACAATGATCTGGACTATGAAACCGTCGCCCGCGAGACCCCGGACCATATCGTACCCGCCTTTGACGGCATGACGCTGTGTTATGATCTCTAGCCTGCTGTCCCTGCTGGAGGTGACGGTTCCCGTCTTTCTGGTGATCGGCTTTGGCTATGTCGCTGTCTGGTCGAAACTCTTTGCGGATGAATGGGTCGTCGGGCTGATGAAATTCACCCAGAATTTCGCCATTCCCGCCCTGCTTTTCCGCGCGATTTCCACGCTGGATTTGTCGGTTGTTTTCGAGTGGCGGCTTTATCTGAGTTTCTACACCGGCGCGACGCTGGGCTTTTTCGCGGGCCTGATCGGGGCGCGTGTGATGTTCGCCCGACCGTGGGAGGACAGCATTGCCATCGGGTTTTGCTGTCTTTTCTCGAACTCCGTGCTGCTGGGCCTGCCGATCATGGAACGCGCCTATGGCCCCGATGCGATGGAGGGTAACTATGCCATCGTCGCCGTGCATGCGCCCTTTGCCTATGGGATCGGCATTACCGCGATGGAAATCGTGCGCAATCGCGGCACCGGCCTTGCCTCGACCTCGCGTGCGGTGCTGAACGCGATGTTCCGCAACTCGATCATCCTTGGCATCGGGCTGGGGCTTTTGGCCAATTTCACGGGCTTTAACACACCTGTTGTGCTGGCCGATGCACTGGAACTGATGGGCCGTGCGGCGCTGCCTGCGGCGCTGTTCGGGCTGGGTGGTATCCTGTTTCGCTATCGGCCCGAAGGGGATTTCAGAACAATCGGCTTTATCGCGGTCGTGTCGCTGTTGCTGCATCCGCTGATCACATTCGCCATTGGCCGGTTGGTCGATCTGCCCGAGGCCGCCTTTAACTCTGCCATCGTGACGGCGGCCATGGCGCCGGGGGTCAACGGCTATGTGTTTGCCAATATGTACGGTGTCGCGCGGCGCGTCGCGGCCAGCGCGGTATTGCTGGCGACGCTGGCATCGGTGCTGACAGCATCGCTCTGGCTGGCGATCCTCGGCGGCTGAGGTGGACAGCTGGCGCAACACGCTGCGGCAGGGCGAAAAATCCCGGCGGTCCGGAGAATTCGGTATTTTTCGCTTGCAGACCGGCACGGGACTGAATACATCACGCTCACCCAAACGGACGCGGGCGTAGCTCAGGGGTAGAGCGCAACCTTGCCAAGGTTGATGTCGTGAGTTCGAATCTCATCGCCCGCTCCAATTTCCTTATCTTTCGGTTCGGATCAGAGACGCCTTATCCCCGGCAGGTCACCAATTTGGCGCGTGGTGGAAATGCTTGAGCCATGACAGGCTTTCCCGCAGGATGGCGGGGGCGCGGACGCGCTGCCAAGGGGGGATGGTGATGAAACGTATCTATGACTGGGATGCCAGATTTCAGCGGCGCAACTATACCGCCCATGATCTGAGGGCGCTCAAAGGTCAGCGCAAACTGACGCAGACCACGGCAAACAGCACCGAAGAGGCCGCCGCCGCGCGTGACGCGGGTATCGATCTGATCATGGGTAACGCACATAACACTGCCGCTGTCAGATCGGGTGCACCGGACATGTTCTTTACCGCCGCGCTGGCACTGCCGGATTTCCCGACCGAGGCCGATGTGTTGCGGGCGGCTTTTGCGGCGATGAAGGATGGGGCCGATTCCGTTTATACCGCGCGCGGTCCGCATATCGTGGAGATGCTGGCCCGCGAAGAGATACCCGTCATGTGCCATCTGGGGCTGGTTCCGCGACGGTCAACATGGAAAGGCGGCCTGAGGGCCATCGGCAAAACCGCAGAAGAAGCGCTGGCGCTTTGGCAATCCTTTCGCAGCATGGAGGATGCGGGTGCCTTTTCGGTTGAGGCCGAAGTGATTTGTGCCGAGGTCATGCGCGAGATCACCCGCCGCAGTTCGCTGATCACCAGCTCACTGGGATCGGGCGATGGCGCTGACATCATCTATCTGTTTCAAAACGATATCTGCGGTGAAGCCCCCGAGGCCCCGCGCCATGCGCGCGCCTTTGGCAATATTCACGCCCTGACCGAAGAGATCAGCGCCGAGCGCCGCCGAGCGCTTGCGGGGTTTCGCGCGGCGGTTGCGGCCTCGGCCTACCCTGCCCCCGCAGAAACCGCGTCGATCCCCGATGACGAACTGGCGCGGTTTCGCGACATGCTGGATTGAAAGACCTGACCGCGATCAGTTGCCCAGAATGCCCGGCAGCCTGAGCCCGTGTTCGCGGGCGCAATCCAGCGCGACCTCGTAGCCTGCATCGGCGTGACGCCAGACACCGCTGGCCGGATCGTTCCAGAGGACCCTTTCCAGCCTCTGCGCGGCCTCGGGCGTGCCATCGGCGCAGATGACCACCCCGGCATGCTGGGAAAACCCCATGCCGACACCGCCGCCGTGATGCAGGCTGACCCATGTCGCGCCACTGGCGGTGTTGACCAGCGCGTTCAGAAGCGGCCAGTCGCTGACCGCGTCCGAGCCGTCGCGCATGGCTTCGGTCTCGCGGTTGGGACTGGCGACCGAGCCGCTGTCGAGGTGATCACGCCCGATGACCACAGGCGCCTTCAACTCGCCGTTGGCCACCATCTCGTTAAAGGCCAGCCCGGCGCGGTGCCGGTCACCCAGCCCGATCCAGCAGATCCGTGCGGGCAGCCCCTGAAACGAAATCCGCTCGCGCGCCATGTCCAGCCAGTTATGCAGATGCGTGTTCTCGGGGAACAGCTCTTTCATTTTGGCGTCGGTCTTGTAGATATCCTCGGGGTCGCCCGACAGCGCGCACCAGCGAAACGGGCCGATGCCCCGGCAGAAAAGCGGCCGGATATAGGCCGGAACAAATCCCGGGAAGGCAAAGGCATCCTCCAGCCCCTCTTCCAGCGCCATCTGCCTGATATTGTTGCCGTAATCCAGCGTCGGCACACCATCATTCCAGAAATCGACCATGGCCTGCACCTGCAGGCGCATCGACGCGCGCGCCGCCTTTTCAACCGCTTTCGGATCGCTTTCGCGTTTTGAGCGCCACGCGCCCAGGCTCCAGCCCTGCGGCAGGTAGCCATTGACCGGATCATGGGCCGACGTCTGATCGGTAACGATATCGGGGCGGATACCCCGCCGCTGGATTTCGGGGAAGAAATCGGCTGCATTGCCTAACAGCCCGACCGAACGCGCCTCGCCCGCGCGGGTCCAGCGGTTGATCATCTCAAGCGCCTGATCCAGCGTGTCGGCCTTCTCATCCAGATAGCCGGTGCGCAGGCGGAAATCGATGCTGTCCGGGTTGCATTCGACAGCCAGACAAGATGCCCCGGCAAAGACCGCTGCCAGCGGCTGCGCGCCGCCCATGCCCCCCAGCCCGCCGGTCAGTATCCAGCGGCCGGTCAGGTCGCCGTCGTAATGCTGGCGCCCGGCCTCGGCAAATGTCTCGTAAGTGCCCTGAACGATGCCCTGGGTGCCGATATAGATCCAGCTGCCCGCCGTCATCTGGCCATACATCATCAGGCCCTTCTTATCGAGCGCGTTGAAATGATCCCAGTTGGCCCAGTGCGGCACCAGATTGGAATTGGCGATCAGGACACGCGGGGCGTCGGGATGGGTGGTGACGATGGCCACCGGCTTGCCCGATTGCACGATCAGGGTCTCGTCGGCCTCCAGATCCTTCAGCCCGGCCACGATCCGGTCGAAATCCGCCCATGTGCGGGCGGCGCGGCCGATCCCGCCATAAACGACGAGTTCGTGCGGGTTCTCGGCCACATCCGGGTGCAGGTTGTTCATCAGCATCCGCATCGGCGCCTCGGTCTGCCAGCTTTTGGCGGTGATCTCGGGGCCGGTGGGGGGATAGATGTCGCGGGCATTCTTGCGCGGATCGGTCATGGCAGGCTCCTTTATCGTGTGGTCTCGTCGGGCGGCAGTTGTGTCAGGCGGTGCAGAATGTCGCGCAGGACCGGGCGCAGATGTTCGGCCCTGTCCGGGCGATAGGTCCAGGGCGCGGCCTCGTCCATATAGGCGCGCTGTGCCAGCTCCATCTGGATGGTGTGTTGACCCCGGTCCGGTGCGGCGTAGTGGCGGGTGGTCCAGCCGCCGCGAAACCGGCCGTTCAGCACGGTATCAAACCCCTTTGCCGCGTGACAGAGTCGCTCAACATCCTGCTCCAGCACCGGTGCGCAGGTCGTTCCGCCATCGGTTCCGATGTTAAAGAAGGGCAACAGGCCACTGAACAGAAACGGAATTTCGGATCGGATCGAATGACAGTCATAGAGGATGACATAGCCATGGCGGTCGCGTATCCGCGCCAGCTCATCGGCGAGTGCGGCATGATATGGTGCATGATAGAGCGCGCGGCGTTCGTCGATCTCGTCCGGGCCGGGTTCCTGACCCGGCTGCCAGATCGCTTCGCCGTCAAAGTCGGTCAGGGGGCAGAGCGACGTTGTATTCTGCCCGGGATAGAGCGATGCGCCACCGGGATCGCGATTGGCATCGATGACATAGCGGTGAATATGGCTCTGAACCACGGTCACGTCATCAATGAGGCCGTCATAGAGCCGCGCAATATGCCAGTCCGTATCGTCCAGCCCCCGGCCCCGGGCGTTCAGGCGATCAAATATCGCCGCAGGGACATGGGTGCCGCCATGCGGCTGGCCCAGAACCAGCGGGCTGTTGCCCTGTGTGACCGTGACGACGTTCATGCGCCCGGCCCCGCCAGTTCCAGACCCGAGGCCGCGATCAGCCCGCCGCCCGAGACCAGCCGCGCCGCCGCCTCGATATCCGTGGCCAGATACCTGTCATCGGTCAGTGTCGACACGTCGCGGCGCAGGCGCGCCAGCACTTTGTGCAGCGGGCCCGAGCTTTGCAGGGGTGCACGAAACTCGATCCCCTGCGCGGCGCATAAGAGTTCGACCCCCAATATCCGGTTCAGATTGGCCACCATCCGGCCCAGCCGATAGGCCCCGTGCGCGGCCATCGAGACGTGATCCTCCTGATTTGCGCTGGTGGGTGTGGAATCGGTGACACAAGGGTTGGCCAGATGCTTGTTCTCGCTCATCAGCGCGGCGGTCGTGACCTCGGCGATCATCAGGCCCGAATTCAGGCCCGGATCAGGTGTCAGAAAGGGCGGCAGGTCAAAGCTGAGCGTGGGATCGACCATCAGCGCGACGCGGCGCTGACTGATGGCCCCGATCTCGGAGATGGCCAGCGCGATCATGTCGGCGGCAAATCCCACGGGCTCGGCGTGGAAATTCCCGCCTGAGACGATCATATCGGCCCCGGACAGCACCAGCGGGTTGTCGGTGGCGGCGTTGGCCTCGATCTCGAGCGTCGTTGCCGCCTGACGCAGCACATCCATCGCCGCGCCGGTCACCTGTGGCTGGCATCGGATGCAATATGGATCCTGTACACGGCTGTCGCCCTCGCGGTGGCTTTCGCGAATTTCCGAACCGGCCAGCAGCGCGCGCATCGCGGCGGCGGCCTCGATCTGGCCTTTCTGACCGCGGAGCGCGTGGATTTCGGGCTGAAGCGGCGCGGTCGAGCCCATGATCGCGTCGGTGGACATGGCCGAGATCACGAGCGCGTTCTCGACCGCGCGCCATGCCTCGAAGAGGCCCGCCAGTGCGAATGCCGTTGAAAACTGGGTGCCGTTGATCAGGGCCAGCCCCTCTTTGGGGCCAAGCGTCACCGGCGAAAGGCCCGCGCGCGCCAGCGCCTCTGCCCCCGGCAGCACGGCACCGTCATACATGGCCTCGCCTTCGCCGATCAGGACAGCCGCCATATGCGCCAGCGGCGCGAGATCGCCCGAGGCCCCGACCGATCCCTGGGCCGGAATGATGGGCGTGACACCCTGCGCGAGCATGCCCTCAAGGGTCTCGATCAGCGCCCAGCGCACACCCGAGGCCCCGCGCCCGAAACTGAGCAGCTTGAGGATCATCACAAGCCGGGCCATGTGCGCGGGGATCGGCTCTCCGACGCCGCAACAGTGGCTGAGGATCAGGTTGCGCTGAAGTTTCGCGGTATCGTCGCGGTCAATCTTGAGGCTGGCCAGTTTGCCGAACCCGGTATTGACGCCATAAACCGGCGCCTCGGCCATGGCCGCAGCCGCAACCCGCCCCGCCGCGCGGTCGATGGTGCCCCGGCATGACGCGTCCAGTGCGGCCGCTCCGCCGGAACGGTAAAGCCGGGCAAGCTGGTCAAGTGTTACCGCCCCGGGGATCAGCTGTTCGGTCATGCCCAGCGGCCTTCGAAAATGCGCCGATAGAGCGGGTTGAAACCAATGCGATAGGCCAGTTCTGCAGGGTAGGCGACATCCCAGATGGCCAGATCCGCCCGAAGACCGGGCGCGATCCTGCCGCAATCCTCCAGCCCCAGCGCCTGTGCGGCATGGCGGGTGACGGCGGTCAGCGCCTCCTCGGGTGTCAGGCGGAAAAGCGTGCACCCCATATTCATCGCCAGCAAAAGCGATGTCATCGGTGATGAGCCGGGATTGGCATCCGTGGCCAGCGCGATCGGCACCCCGGCATCGCGCAGTTGCATCACCGGCGGCATCTGCGTCTCTCTCAGCGTATAGTAGGCGCCGGGCAGCAGCACCGCGACACTGCCCGACTCGCCCAGCGCCGCGACACCGTCATCATCAAGATATTCCAGATGGTCGGCAGAAAGCGCACCATAGCTGGCGGCAAGCCGGGCACCGCCAAGATTGCTGAGTTGTTCGGCATGTAACTTGACAGGAAGGCCCATCGCGCGCGCCGCGTCAAAGACGCGCGCGATTTCTGCCGGTTGAAAGGCGATCCCCTCGCAAAAGCCATCGACCGCATCCACCAGACCCTCGGCATGGGCATCAGCGAGCGCGGGGAGACAGACCTGATCAATATAGTCACCGGGACGGTTGGCGAATTCAGGTGGCAGGGCATGCGCCCCCAGAAACGATGTCCGGATGCGTACCGCGCGTTCCCTGCCCAACTGGCGCGCAACACGCAGCATGGTCAGTTCGGTCTCGATATCCAACCCGTAGCCCGATTTGACCTCGAGCGTTGTCACGCCTTCGCCGATCAGCACGTCCAGCCGCGCAAGCGCCGTGTCGCGCAATTCCTGCGGGGACGCAGTGCGGGTTGCGCGGACGGTTGACAGGATACCCCCGCCTGCGCGCGCCACCTCTTCGTAGCTGGCCCCGTTCAGCCGCATCTCAAATTCTTTGGCCCGGTCGCCGCCATGCACCAGATGGGTATGGCAATCGATCGGTGCCGGGGTAACCAGACGGCCAGCCAGATCGTGGGCTTCGTGGCCAGAGAGATCGGACGGCAATTCAGATTGCGGCCCGAACCAAGCGATGCGCCCATCCTCGATAATCAGCGCGGCGTTGGTCATCAGGCCATAGGGTTCGGAACCGCTCAGCGTGGCAAGGGTGGCGTTTTTCAGCAGCACGGGTGTTCGCTCTTGTTCGGGTTGGTTTAATATGTTTTATGTATGTACATAATAATTTGTCAAGCCGGGAGTTGTCATGCAGGTGTTGTGGGCCAGACAGGCGCTGACCGAAGAGGGTTGGCAATCAGACCTGCGCGTCGAGATTAATGCCGATGGCCGTATCGGAGCAGTCGAGGCGGGTGCGGCACCTGAGGGCTTGCAGCTGGAGATGCTGCTGCCCGCGCCGGTCAACGCCCACAGCCACGCGTTCCAGCGGGCCATGGCGGGCCTGACCGAACGGCGCGGCCAGAGTGGCCAGGACAGTTTCTGGACATGGCGTCGGCTGATGTATCGTTTCCTCGAGCAACTGACGCCCGATCATGTCGAGGCCATCGCGGCGCTGGTGCAGATGGAGATGCTGGAGGCCGGATACGCCACCAATGTGGAATTTCACTATCTGCACCATCAGCCCGATGGCCGCCCCTACGATCGCCCCGACGAGATGGCGGCGCGCATTATCGCTGCCGCCAACGAGACCGGAATCGGCCTGACCCTCTTGCCGGTGCAGTATCAATTTGGCGGCTGCGATGGGCGGGCACTGGGCGCGGGGCAGCGGCGTTTTGGTAATACACCCGATCAATATGCCCGGCTGTTGCAGACAACTGGTGAAACGCTGCGCCGCCACGCCTCACCCGACAGCGTGATGGGCGTGGCCCCGCATTCGATCCGCGCAGTCGCACCCGAGGACCTGCGTCGGGCACCGGTGCTGGCGGCGGAACTCGCGGGTGGCGGGCCGGTTCATATACACATTGCCGAACAGATCGCCGAGGTCGAGGAGGTGCAGGCCGCCTATGGCGCGCGTCCGGTCGAATGGGCGTTAGGCGAATTGCCGCTGTCGCCCGACTGGTGCATGATCCATGCCACGCAGATGACACCGCAGGAAACCAAGGCGCTGGCCGCAACCGGCGCGGTCGCCGGATTGTGCCCCATCACCGAAAGTTCGTTGGGTGATGGCATTTTCGACGGTGTGCGCTGGATGGATTCCGGTGGCAAAATCGCAATAGGTTCGGACAGCAACATATTGATATCAATCGACGAAGAGATGCGCGTGCTGGATCATTCCCAACGGCTGAGGGACCGGTCGCGCGCCGCGCTCGCCAGCGCGGACTGCTCGGCAGGACGACGGATTTTCGACGGCATCTGCCACGGTGGTGCCCGCGCCGCCGGTCGCGGGCGCGGTGTGATCGCCGCCGGAGAATGGGCCGATCTATTGTCGCTGGACATGACCCATATCGATCTTGGCGAGCTCACAGGTGACACGGTGCTTGACGCCTTTGCCTTTACCGGGCGTCACGGCATGGTTCAGCACGTCTGGTCAGCCGGCAGGCACATGGTCCGCGACGGATATCACCGGCATCGCGACCGGATCATCGCCGCCTACCGCAGCGCAACCCGTCAGCTCAGGACAGACATCTGATCAATAGCGGGTGGTCATGCGGTGGCCGCGCTGAAACACCAGCCGGACATAGGTGATCGCCCCGCCCTGCCACCAGGTCGAGCGCTCGCTCAGAAACAAGGGATCACCCGGCGCACAACCCAGATGCCGCGCGAGTTCCGCATCGGCGGCAGTGGCCGAAAAACTGATCTCGGCATCTGAAAACGGCACTGTCGCGATCAGCCATTCGGTGGGACCCGAGGCCGTGAAATCGGCGGTTTCGGCGGCGGGCAGTTCGGCCAGATTGATCCAGCGATCCTCGTATTGATAGGGGTTGCCATCGGCATAGTGCGTGGCGGTGACATGGATGACCCTGCCCTCTGGCCCCAGCCCCATACGGGCGCGCAGCCAGTCCGGTGGCGCCGACACGGCGCGTTCAACCAGCGCATAGCGATAGCGCTGGCCCCGTGCCTCGATCTCGCGCCGGACGATGGGAATGTCGAACTGCGCCCTTCGGCGCGGGGTCTGACGCACGCGGGTGCCGGCCTTGCGCTTGCGCTCGACCAGCCCCTCGTCGGCAAGTTCACGCATGGCGCGGTTCACCGTCGCGCGTGCGCAGCCAAAATGCTCTGCCAGCACGGCCTCGTTCGGGATCAGCTCTCCGGGAGCCCATTCGCCGTCCAGAATCTTGCGGCGCATGCTTTCCCTGACGTCGCGAAATGCCGTTTTCACCAAGAATACCATCCTGTGACGGTTACATGTGCAGACATAATGCACATATCCCCAACCGACGAAAGCACTATTCGCCTAGCGGGCATTCATGGTCAGAAGCTCGTATTCCGCGACGGCCTCATCCACCTGATCGCGGATGGTCACATGCCAGCGCACCTCGCCATATTCGTCGTTGCGCGGGGTCTTTTGCATGACGGCCAGCCTGACGCGGAGTTGGCTGCCCGGTTCGACCGGCTTGAGAAAGCGCAGATTGGCAAGGCCGGTATTGGCCAGCACCGGCCCCTCGTCAGGTTGCACGAACAGCCCGGCGGCAAAGGACAAGAGCAGATAACCATGCGCGACACGGCCCGGGAAAAACGGGTTTCGCCGCGCCGCCGCGTCATCCATATGAGCATAGAACCTGTCGCCGGTGAATGCGGCAAATGTCTCGATATCCTTGCTTGTGACCTCACGCGTGGCGGTATGCAGCGTCTCGCCGATCTCCAGCTGATCAAAGCGGCGGGTAAAGGGGTGATCGGCTTTCGTGATCTCTGATGCGCCCGGCACCCATCGCCTGCCGACGCCGCTCAGCATGTCGGGGCTGCCCTGAATGGCGGTGCGCTGCATGTAATGCATCACACCGCGGATACCGCCCAGTTCCTCACCACCGCCCGCGCGGCCCGGCCCGCCATGGATCATATGCGGCAGGGGCGCGCCATGGCCTGTCGCCTCGGCCATGCTGTCACGATTGTTGATATAGATGCGCCCGTGATAGGCCCCCGCCCCCATCACCACCTCTTTTGCCATATCGGGATCGCCGGTGATCAGTGACGCGACCAGACTGCCGCCGCCCCGATTGACCAGATCAATCGCGTGTTTTGTATCGCGGTAACCCATCACGGTGGACACAGGACCGAACAACTCGGTCTCATGCACCTGCCGGGCGGCGTCGGGATCGTCGCAGCAGAGCACCATCGGTGGCAGGAAGGCCCCGCGCGCAGGGTCGGCGCCGTCAAGTTCGAACCGCGCCGGATCACCGATGACGCGCGGCGCCTCTTTTTCAAGCAGGGCCAGCCCGTCCAGTACGTCCTGTTTCTGCGCGGAAGAGACCAGCGCGCCCATGCCCGTCGTGGCCAGCTTTGGCGCCCCGATCCGGGTTTTTGCGATCTCTGCCTCCAGCGCCGCGATGACCGGCCCGACATGGGCATCGGGCACAATGATGCGCCGGATTGCAGTGCATTTCTGACCAGCCTTTACGGTAAGTTCGCGATGTACCTCGCGGATAAACAGATCAAACTCCGGCGTACCCGGCCCGGCGTCCGGTCCCAGAACCGATGCGTTCAGGCTGTCCTGTTCGGCGATGAACCGGACCGACGCGCCAATCAGCTGATCCGCGCTGCGCAAATGTCGCGCCGTCGCGGCAGAGCCGGTGAAGCTGACAACATCCTGACAATCAAGACGCGACATCAGATCGCCGACGCCACCGGCGATCAGCTGAACCGCGCCTGAGGGCAGAATATCGCTCTGGATCATCAGCCTGACGCAGGCTTCGGTCACATAGCTGGTTGTGCTGGCGGGTTTGACGATGACCGGCATCCCCGCGAGAAGCGCCGGGGCGAGTTTTTCCAGCATGCCCCAGACGGGAAAGTTGAAGGCGTTGATATGCAGCGCGACACCCCTGAGCGGTGTCGCGACATGCTGGCCCATGAACGACCCGCCCCGCGACAGCGCCTCGGGCGGGCCATCCAGATAGACATGATCATCCGGCATCTCGCGCCGCCCCTTGGACGCGATGACAAAGACCGTGGCGATACCCCCGTCGATATCGATCCGGCTGTCGGCCAGCGTTGCCCCGGTGTGATAAGAGAGTTCATAGAGCGCGTCGCGATGCTGATCGAGATGCAGCGCCAGCGATTTCAGCATCCGGGCCCGGTCGTGAAACGTCATCTGCCTGAGGGCCGGGCCACCCGTCATCCGGGCATAATCGCGCATGGCCCCGGTATCCAGCGCCGCATTCCCGACCCTGGCCACCGGCGCACCGGTGGCGGCATCGGCAATAACCACCGCGCCTGCACCCGGATCAACCCAGCGCCCGCAGGCAAAGCTTTGCACCCCGATCAATGACATCACCGCCCCCTTGCGCGCCCCGATACCGCCCTAATGGTCGTACTCCACCTCGATTTCAGCCGTCAGCGGCCGGGACTGGCAGGACAGGGCAAAACCCTGCCGGACCTCGTAATCCTCGAGCGCATGGTTGGCCGCCATCTCGACCTCGCCGGAGATCACCCTGCACCGGCATGTCGAACAGACACCGGCTGTGCAGGCATAAGGCACATCAATCGCGTTTTCGAGCGCCGCCTCGAGCAGCGTCTGACCCGGCGCCATGCTGATCACCCGCGTCGCCCCGTCCAGCGTCAGCGTCAGCCGCGCCGCTTGGGCACCGCCCACCTCTGCCAATCGGGCCCTGTCCCGGGGCAATCGCCCTTGCTGCCCGGCGGCAAACAGCTCATAGCGGATGTTCTCGCGCGCCATGCCAGCGCTCAGCAGCGCATCGGTGATCACCTCGCGCAACGGTTCGGGGCCGCAAATCAGGCTCAGATCCATGCGGGGCAGATCGATCCAGTACCGGAACAGCGCGGCGCATTTTTCCGCCGTGATCCTGCCGGTGAAAAGGTCGATATCCTGCGCATCCCGGCCCAGAATGTGGATCACCGTCATCCGCCCCATATGGCGGTTCTTAAGGTCCTCGACCTCTTCGCGGAACATGATCGTGTTCATGCTGCGATTGGCGTAAACCAGTGTCACCGTCGATTGCGGTTCCCGGGCCAGTACCGTGCGCATGATCGACAGGATCGGCGTGATCCCGGAACCGGCAGCGAAACAAAGATAGTTCCGGGCCATTTCAGGCGCGATCTCGGTGGTAAAGCTGCCTGCAGGCGCCATGGCCTCCAGCCTGTCACCAACGCGAAGTTCCGTGTTGGCAAAGCCGGAAAACGCCCCGCCATCGACCCGCTTGATACCCACCTGCATCGGGCCGTCGCCCGGGGCCGAGCAAATGGAATAGGAGCGGCGCAGTTCCTGCCCGCCGAATGCGCGCCGAAAGGTCAGATACTGCCCGTGGCGGAAATCAAAATGCGCCTGATCCGCCGGATCGGCGGCCAGCGTCACCACAACAGCGTCGCGCGTTGTCTTGTCGATTGCGGTGACGGTCAGGGCATGAAATTTGGCCATTCAGTGCCTCAGATACATTTGAAATAGTCGAAAGGTTCCAGACAGTCGCGACAGCGCCACTGGGCCTTGCAGGGGGTCGAGCCGAACTGGCTGACCCGCTCAAGATCATGACCGCCGCAGCGGGGGCACTGCGCGGGACCGTCCGCCTTTCCCGGCGGTTCAATTCCGTATTGCCGCAAACGATTGCGGGCACGCCCCGACATCCAGTCCGTTGTCCAGGGTGGGGAAATCTGCTGCGTCACCCGCAGATCATCTACGCCATTCTCGCGCAGAACCTTATCGATCTCGAAGGCGATGACCGAGGTCGCGGGGCAGCCCGAATAGGTGGGCGTGATGGCGACGATCAGCGTATCGGCATCATAGCGGACATCGCGGACAATCCCCAGATCAACAACCGAGATCACCGGAATTTCGGGATCGGGAATGCCGTCCAGCCAGCCCCAAACCTCGGTCGGCGCGGGCCGCGCGCTCACCAGCTTGCCCCGGGATAGGCGCGCTGAAGCCACTGCAACTCGCTCAGGATGTGGCCCAGATGCTCGCTGTGCTGGCGGCCGGTCTTGCCGCCCGTACGCACAGGCCCGGCCCTGCGCATGACGTCCGGCATGTCCAGCGTCGCGCTGGCCAGCGTCATGTCCATCTCGGCCCGGCATTCGCGGGCCACATCTTCGGCGCTGACCCCATAGCCGTTGGTTTCTGCCGCGATATCGCAGGCATCCGGCGACAGCATTTCGCCCACATAAGGTGCCAGATTATCCAGCGCGCTCTGCATGCGCCCGTGGCTCTCGGGCGTGCCGTCACCCAGACCGATCACCAGCGACCGCGACCGCGCGAGGTGATAGGCGACCTCGCGCGCGGATTTGGCGGCGACCGCGGCGATGCGCGGCTGGGCGCAATCGGCCAGCGCGTTCAGCATGGGCAAATGCCAGGCGTCGAACAGGTATTGGCGCATGATCGTCTGCCCGAAATCACCGTTGGGCTGTTCGACCAGCAGCAGATTGCGAAATTCCCAGCTGTCGCGCAGCATGGCCAGATCATCGGCGTTGCGCCCCTTCCCCTCGGCCTCGCCCGCCAGATCCAGCCACATCCGGCACTGGCCGATCAGGTCCAGCGCGGTATTGGCCAGCGCGATATCTTCTTCCAGCACCGGCGCATGGCCGCACCATTCGCTCAGCCGGTGGCCCAGGATCAGCGCGTTGTCGCCCATCCGCAGCAGAAATGGCACCGCCTCTGCCTGCATGGCTACATTGCCCCCGCGTCATCGGGAATGTCGAAAAATGTCGGATGCCGGTAAACCTTGGATTGCGCCGGTTCATAAAGCGGCCCCTTGTCCGAAGGTGAGGAGGCCGCGATATGGCGTGCTTCGACCGCCCAGATCGACACGCCTTCGTTGCGCCGCGTATAGACATCACGGGCATGGCGTATCGCGGTTTCCGCATCGGGGGCGTGCAGGCTGCCGACATGGCGATGGTTCAGCCCGTGCTGACCGCGGATGAAAATCTCCCAGAGGGGCCATTCGCTGCTCATGCCACCGCCTCTTCCTGTCCTGCCGCGGCTGCGCGCGCCTTGTCGGCATGTGCCATCAACCCGTCGCGCACCCATTGCCCGTCTTCCCATGCCATACGCCGCGCCGCGATGCGCTCGCGATTGCAGGGCCCGTCTCCGGCGATGACGCGGAAAAACTCGTCCCAATCCGGCTGGCTGAAATCATACGCGCCGCGCGATGCGTTCCAGCACAGCGCCGGGTCCGGCACCTCCAGCCCCAGAAATTCTGCCTGCGGTACGGTCTGATCGACGAATTTCTGACGCAGCTCATCATTGCTGTTCATCTTGATTTTCCAGGCCATGGACTGGGCCGAATGCACGCTGTCGCCATCGGACGGCCCGAACATCATCAATGCCGGATACCAGAACCGGTCCAGCGCATCCTGCGCCATGCGTTTCTGCGCCGCTGTGCCGCCCGCCATCTTCATCATGATGTCGAACCCCTGGCGCTGATGAAAGCTCTCTTCCTTGCAGATGCGGATCATCGCGCGGCTGTAGGGGCCATAGGAACAGCGCTGCAGCGGCACCTGGTTCATGATCGCCGCCCCATCGACCAGCCAGCCGATCGCGCCCATATCCGCCCAGCTCAGCGTCGGATAGTTGAAGATCGAGCTGTACTTCATCCGACCGTCCAGCAGCATTTCGGTCAATTCATCGCGGCTGACCCCCAATGTCTCTGCCGCGCAATAAAGATAGAGCCCGTGCCCCGCCTCGTCCTGAACCTTGGCCAGCAGGATGGCCTTGCGCTCCAGCGTCGGTGCCCGGGTGATCCAGTTGGCCTCGGGCAATTGCCCGACAATTTCGGAATGTGCGTGCTGACCGATCTGCCGGATCAGCGTCCGGCGATACCCTTCGGGCATCCAGTCCTTGGGTTCTATCTTCTCGCCCGCGTCGATCCGATCCTGAAACCGCCCTTCTTCGGCGCTCATCTCGGCGCGCGTCTTGACCGCCTGACCGGTCGATTTCACCATCTGCGCATACATCGGCCATTCTCCTCCGACCCCAGCATGAACGCGCACCTCCCTCTTGCCAAGCCCCCGGAAACACGCGTGACCAGAGGTCACACGCACACCCTGCTTTCATTGTTCCGGCAATATCTCGGGGGGTGAATGTGCCCGACGGGCACAGAGGGGGGCAGCGCCCCCACGCCCGCCGCAGGCGCAGGACGGGTCAGAGTTCCCGCCCCGCCCGCATCTCCTGCCAGCGCAGGAAAAGGTTTGCCCCGGCCCATGCCACGGGTCCGGGCGGGAGTTTGCGGGGCAACGCCGCATCCGCCAGCGCGCGCGCCTGATCCGAGGGCTGATCGGCGGCCAGTTCTGCCGCTGCCAGCCCCGCGAGCGTGCCCTTGGCTGTGCCGAGCCCGTTCTGGCAACAGGCCGAATACAACCCGCGATCGAGGCTGCGCACCACCTGCACGGCGTTACGGCTCAGACACAGCCTGCCGCCCCAGACATATTCCATCGCCACCCCGCCCAGCATCGGAAACCGCGCCAGATAGGCACGGTGATGATCCCGCGCCACCCGCGCCAGACGCCGCGCACCCACCTCCATCCCCGGATCAAAGGTAAAGCGATTGCGCACCACGATCCGGTCGCCGCCCGTACCCGAAATGCGGCGCACCGTCGTGCCCATCGGATCGGCAGGCGTCAGCCCCCAGCGCGGTTCTCCGCCCAGCGCCGCAACCTCATCTGCTGTCAGTGCCCGCGTCATCGAGGCATAGGTGAAGACATGCATCAGGCGCCGCTTCATATGGCCAAAGCTGTTCAGATGGCCATTGACCGCAAGGACGACGCGCGGGGCATCCACCTTGCCCTTGGGTGTTCTGGCCTGCCATGTCACGCGGCGGCGCAGGCTCAGCACCGGTGAAAACTCAAAGATCGAGACACCAAGTCCGGCCAGACCGTCGGCGATGGCGCGGACATATTTCGCGGGCTGCAACATGGCGCTTCCAGCGGTGTAAAGCCCGCTCCGGTAATATGCCGTGCCCGTGATGCGCCGCATCTCGGCCGCGTCCAGCCATTCATGCGCTTCACCCAACCGCGCCAGATGCCGCGCATAGTTTTGGTTATGGGCGTCGCCTTTTTCGCTGGTCGCGCCGTTTATTTTTCCTGCCTTGTCAAACGCTTCCCGGTCTATATTGAACTCCTTTGCCATCTCCCGGGCAAAGATGATCGCGTGCCGGTTGGCGGCGATATCGGCCAGGTCATGCGCCTCGGCCCCGCCATAGTCGGATGACGAGAGATCGTGCGGCAGATCGATCATGAACCCTGAATTGCGCCCAGCAGGTCCATGCGCGACGCGCGCTGCCTCCAGCACCACGATGCGCCCCGCCGGATCGATCTGGCGCAGGCGGCGCGCGGCGGCAAGGCCGGCAAATCCCGCGCCGATGACCAGCCAGTCGGCGGTGATGTCCTCCTCCAGCCGCCGGGGCGGTGCCGCCTCGGGCAGAAGGGCATTCCAGCCCGACGGGCCGGGATCGCGGGGAAGGCGCGTCACTTGCATGGGTCAGTGGGTCTGGTTCAGTGCGTCGGCGGCCGGTATCTCGCGCTCGCGCCGGGCGATAAAGTCGCGCAGCGCCTCGTCGATACCGGGGTCCAGCATCGGCTCCTGATAGTCGTTCAGAAGGGAACGGGCCTGTCCCAATGCCCGCTCGGTAATCTCGACACTCCCCTCGGCCTGCCATTGCTCAATCGAATTATTATCAAACATTTCAGGCATGAAGAAGGCTCTTTGAAAGTTCTCGAGCGTATGGGGATGCCCCAGATAGTGGCCACCCGGGCCAATGTCGCGCACGGCGGTCAGCGCCTCGTCGAAATCGTCCCAGCGGATGCCTTCGGCCATGCGATATCCCATGGCGCACATCTCGGCATCCACAACGAATTTGGCCATCGAGCAGTGCATCCCGGCCTCGTTCCAGCCCGCCGAATGCCAGATGTAATTCGCGCCCGCCATCAGGACGGCGTTCATGGTCATCGCGCTTTCGTAGCCGGCCTGGGCGTCGAATGTCTTGGCCCCGCCCAAGGTGTTCGAGCTGCGCCATGGCACGTCATAGTACCGTGCCATCTGACCGATCATGAAATTCATGAGCGAGATCTCGGGCGTACCGGCCATGGGGGCGCCCGATTTCATGCTGACCGTGCTGAGGTAGTGTCCATAGATCGCCGGGCATCCCTTGCGCACGACCTGCGTGTAAGCCAGCGCCGACAGCGCCTCGGCATTCAGTTGCGCAACCGTCGGCGCGACCGACGCCGGTGTATTCGCCCCGCCCAGCACGAAGGGCGAACAGAGAACCGGCTGATTGCGGCGGTTGAAGGCACGCATCGCCCCCAGCATGGTCTCATCCCAAACCAGAGGTGAATTACCGTTGCAATTACCGGTACATACAGCATGATCTTCAAGATATTTCTCACCAAAGAGAATCGCACACATATCCAGAACATCTTCGGCGTTTCTCGGGCTGGTGGTCATGCCCATGAAGGTCTTGTCCGAGTATTTCATCGAGGAATAGGTAATCCTCAGATGCCGCTGGCTGATCGGGTGATCATAGGGCTCAACAATATGGTGGGCGCTGGAATGAATCGCGGGCAGCATCTGGCTGAGCTTGTGGAAATTGGCCAGATCCTCCAGCGTCGGGTTCCGCCTGACATCATCGAGATCGCGCAGATAGGGCGCACCGGTCATGGGCACGAACATGCTGTGATCATGGCCGAAGGGCAGCGAGTTTGCCGGGTTGCGCGCGTGATAGGTGAATGCCGACGGGATGGTCGATATCAGTTCGCGCACAAGGCCGCGATCAAGATGCACAGTTTCTCCGCGCACATCGGCACCCGCGCGGCGCCAGTCGGCCAGCGCAATCTCGTCGCGAAAGACCACGCCGACATCTTCGAGAATGGACATTGAAGCCGCGTCGATCCGTTCAACCTGTTCGGCGTCCATCGGTTCAGTGAGCGGCAGCCTGCGCCGGAGCGCGGGCAGCATGGTGACATCGCGTGTCTCGCGCACGGCACGGCGCGCGCCCCTGCCCCGACGGGTCTTGCCAACGGCTTCTACTGTCATGCCATCCCCTCCAGCCGCGTGTTGATCCGGTTCAGTGTGTCCGTCAGCACCTGGCGCATATCACCACCTTCCAGCCCCTCGATCATCATGCGGGAAATCGTGCCGGGCGTGGCCAGCGCGTCCCGCTCTGTCGTCAGGCGGCCCGCCTCCACATCCCCGAGCGCGGCGAGGTAACCACCCAACAGGCGGGTCACGAACAGCTCGGCCTTGCGGGCATCGCCCGTGCGTTCCGACAGCCAGCCAGAGGCCGTTGCCATCATATCGAGCATGCCGGGGATCAGCTTGCAGGCGGCGAAATGCTGGTTCAGAGCGGCCTCGCTGGCGACCGGAATGACGGTGTTGGTCTGGCCAAAAAGCGCCTCCAGCACCGCCCCGTCGGGATAGGCGGCCAGCGGACAACCGCCATGCTCCATAAAGCCGATGGGAATGGTCTGAGAGATCGCGTCAGCCGGTGCACAGACGCCCAGCAGATCCGCCCGGCTGACCCCGGCCATGACCGACACGATCTGCTGACCAGCCCGAAATTCGAGCCCCGGCAGCACATCCGGCGCCACATCGGGCCGGAGACAAAGGAAAAGGATATCGGACCGGTCGACAACCGCCTGATTGCCAAGCACGGTGATCCGCGGCGTTTGCGCGGCGAGTTCAGCGGCAATTTGTGCATTGCGATCCGAGACGGATACTTCATGTCCGTCGCGTGCCAGCGCGCGCGCCATGGGCGCGGCGATATGGCCGGTACCGATAAAGCCGACCCTGCTCATCCGACGTTGTCCCCGTCAGCCGGATCGCTGAGGTCGATCCAGATCGTCTTGATCTCGGTATACTGGTCATGCGCCGCCAGCCCGTTGTCGCGTCCGCCAAAACCCGATTGCTTGTAGCCGCCAAAGGGTGTTGCGGCATCGCCTTCGCCATAGCAGTTGACCGTCACCGTCCCGGCGCGAATCTCGCGCGCGGCGCGCAGGGCACGGCGGGTATTGGCCGAGAACACGCTGGCGGCGAGGCCATATTCCGTCTGATTGGCAAGGTGCAGCGCCTCGTCATTGCTGGCGGCTTCGATCACACCCAGCACGGGGCCGAAAATCTCTTCTTTCGCGCGAATATCATCGGCGCCGATCTCGATGATTTGGGGCGTGACATAGGGGCCTTTGCCGCCATCCTTGAGGTAAGAGCGCACCTTCTTGCAGTGACCGGCATCAATCAGTGCGCCGATATGGTTGGCCGGGTCCAGCGGATCGCCTGTCTTGTAGTCGCGCAGGCGCGCCTCGATCTTGTCCATCAGGGCCGCCTTGACGGATTTGTGCACGATCAGGCGGGAGGCCGCCGAGCAATTCTGCCCGGCATTCCAAAAGGCCGCGTTGACCACATGTTCGGCCACGTGATCCAGATTCTCGGCATCGTCAAAGACAACGGCGGGGTTCTTGCCGCCGCATTCCAGCACGATCTTCTTCAGGTTGCTGTCGGCGGCATAGCGCAGAAAGCGCCGCCCGGTTTCGGTGGAGCCGGTGAAACTCGCCATATCGACATCCATATGCCTGCCGAGCGGCTCTCCGACCGAGGGGCCATCACCGGGCAGCACCTGCAGCACTCCGCGCGGCACCCCGGCCTCATGCGCCAGTTCGGCCAGCCGCAGCGCCGTCACGCTGGTCTGTTCCGCCGGTTTGACAATCACGGAACAGCCTGCAGCCAGCGCCGGGCCGATCTTCCAGGCCATCATCAGAAGGGGAAAGTTCCAGGGCAGGATCGCCGCCACGACGCCCACCGGCTCGCGGATGATCATCGCGATGGCATCATCACCAGCAGGGCCGGTCTGATCGTAAATCTTATCAATGGCTTCCGCGTGCCATTTAATGCAGTGAATCGTCTCGGGAATGTCGATGGTTTCGCAATCAAGGATCGGTTTGCCGGAATCGACGCTTTCCATCACGGCCAGTTCGCGGCGGTTGCGGGTGATCAGCTTGCAGAGGCGGATCAGCACATCCTTGCGCTGTGACGGATGCAGGCGCGACCAGTGCCCTTGGTCAAACGCCTCGCGCGCCTTCTGTACCGCCAGATCAACATCGGCGGCGCTGGCTGTGGATATCTCGACCCATGTCTCTTGGGTGGCGGGATTGACCGAGGCCATGGCCGGGCCGCTGCCTGCTCTGAACTTGCCATCGATAAACGGCGTTCTGGGGGGCGTCAGCGTATCGGCAATGGCCTTGTATTCCTCGTGTGTCAGCAAATCGGTCATATCTTCTGCCCCGTAATCTGAGAGATCGTGGTGTTCATCGTGGTGATGACTTCGGCCAGGGCGCGTTTGTCATCTTTGTTCAATGGTTGCAGCGGTTTGCGCGGCGGTCCTGCATCAATACCCCTGAGCGTGAGCCCGTATTTGATGCATTGCACAAATTTGCCGCCCTGCTCGAGCACGCGCATCAGCGGCAGCATTGCCGACATGATGGCGCGGCCTGTGGTGAAATCGCCCCGGACCGCGCAGGCCTCGTAAAGTGCGATATGTGCCTCGGGCGCGAAGTTTGATCCGGCACATACCCATGACCGCGCGCCCCAGGCGAAGAATTCCAGCGCCTGATCATCCATGCCGCAACTGAGCGCGATATGCGGATAATCCCGCGCCATCATGTGCAGCCGGTTGATATCGCCCGAGCTTTCCTTGATGCCGCAGAAATTCGGCGACCGGCCCAGCCTGTCCAGCGTCTCTTCGTCCATGTTCACCGACATCCGGCCGGGATAGTTATAGAGCATGACCGGCAGGTTCGCTTCGCGGTCAATCGCCAGCGCGTGCAGCGCAATCTCGCGCCCGGTCGGATAGGCATAGGGCGGCGTGGTGACCAGAATCGCATCGGCCCCGATCCGCCGCGCCTCGCGCGCATAGTCGATGCTGTCCTCGGTCCGGGTGGCGCCCGTGCCCACCACCATGGGCACACGGCCCGCGATCAGTTCCTTCATCCGGCTCATCATCCAGAACCGCTCGTCCATCGTCTGGGCGTAGTATTCCCCGGTCGATCCGGCCACGACCAGCCCGTGTACGCCCGCCCCGATCAGATGCTCGACCACCTGTTCAAGTGCCGCCTCGTTCACCGTGAAATCATCGTGATAGGGGGTAACGACGGGGGTGTAGATACCTTCAAACTGCATTGCGTTTTTCTTTCAGCGATATGACATCGATGGGCAGCGGATCGGGTTGAACAAATCGCTCGATCCGGTCCTTCGACAGGTTCCAGTGTTGCAGGGTCAGATCAACCATCAGCGCGCCCTCGTGACTTTCGAGCGCGGCAATCATGGCATCGTGCTGATCACTGGCCTTGCGCACCAGCACCGCCTCACCCGGCGAGGCGGGGCGGTAGAATGTCTGGCTGAGGCGCGTGTGATCGATCAGCATCCGCGTCAGGCTGGCCATCAGATAGGGGTTTTGCGCCATCTCACCGATGATTTCGTGAAACCGGTGGTTCAGCATCGCCGCGTCTGCGGCCCCGGCATTGCGAAAATCGGTCTGCACCTCTTTCAACTCATCAAGCTGCCCGGCGGTCCTGTTCTCGGCGGCAAGCTGGGCGATATTGGCGTAGACCAGCGGCGCGGTCTGGAAAAAGACCCGCATCGTCTGCAGGTCCATCGATGACACTTTGGCACCGCGGTTTTCCTGCAATGTCACGAACCCGTCCCCGGCGAGGCGCTGCAGAATTTCGCGCAATGGTGTCCGCGACAGGCCGTAATGCGCGCTGAGCCCCACCTCGTCGATACTGGAGCCGGCGGGAATATCCAGCGACAGGATGCGCTGGCGCAGATCGGTCAGACAGTCATTTTTACGGGTCTGGGTCATGGGTCACCTGCGAGTCGCAAATTTGTATACATTAATTATACAATAAGAACCAGACGGATTCGCACGGCACTTGAGATCATGACAACAACCGCAACGCACCCGCCCCAGAGGGGGCCGGTCAACAGGATCAGAACAAATTCGGAATGCTGGTACCCGAGGTCGGACTCGAACCGACAAGGTGTTGCCACCGGGGGATTTTGAATCCCCTGCGTCTACCAATTCCGCCACTCGGGCACGCCCGCGCGGTCTAGCCCTGCCTCACTGAGAGGTCAATAAGCGGGCGGGCAAAATCGCCATTGCGCAGGACATCAGAACATCGCCTGCACAAGACCCAGCGTGATGAAGGGAAACGCCACCAGAATGACAACCCGGATCAGATCGCTGAGCACGAACGGTGCGACGCCCTTGTATGTCTGTGTCATTGGCACATTTGTCGCGATCGAGTTGATGATGAAAAGGTTCAGACCAACCGGTGGCGTGATCAGCCCCACCTCGACCACGATCAGCGCCAGAATACCGAACCAGATCGCTGCCTCTTCTGTGGTCATGCCGAAATCCAGAACCTCGATAATGGGAAAGAAGATCGGGATGGTCAGCAGGATCATGCTGAGACTGTCCATCACACAGCCAAAGATCAGATAGCTGATCAGCATCACACCCAGCACGACAAGCGGGGCAAACCCCTGCGCTGTGACCCATTCGGCAAGGATCTGCGGGGCCTGGGTGAAGGCAAGGAAAGAGTTAAAGAGCTGCGCACCGAACAGGATAAAGAAGATCATGGCGCTGGATTTGGCGGTTTCGCGCACCGAATCCAGAAACCCCTGCCAGTTCAGCCCGCCCGAGGCGACACCGTAGATTCCGGTGGCGACCGCGCCGAACGCTGCCCCCTCGGTCGGGGTGAAGAGCGCCTGCACACCGTCACGCGCAAAGTTCCAGTCGCCCGCAATGCCCCACATCACGAGGCCGAATATCACCACGACGGGCCAGATCCGCCACAGGGTGACAAACCGCTCGCGGATCGGCACCCGGGCAATCTCGGTCGCTGAGCCGGGGCGGATGCGGACATAGATGGCCACGGTGATCATGTATCCCGCCGCCGCGAGGATGCCCGGGATGAGCGCCGCGATGAACATCTTCTGGATATTCTGTTCGGTCAGGATGGCGTAGATCACAAGGATTACCGAGGGTGGGATCAGGATGCCCAGCGTCCCGCCCGCCGCCAGCACGCCGGTCGAGAGGCTGTCGGAAAAACCGCGCTTTTTCATCTCGGGCAGCGCCACCTGCCCCATGGTCGAGGCCGTGGCCAGCGATGATCCGCAGACCGCGCCGAACCCGGCGCAGGCGCCCACCGCCGCCATAGCCACACCGCCCTTGCGGTGGCCCAGCCAGTCAGAGGCGGCCTGAAAGAGTGCCGAACTCATCCCCGATTTGGTGGCAAACTGCCCCATCAGCAAAAAGAGCGGCACGATGGACAGCGAATAGCTGGAGAAGGTGTCGTAGGTCAGGGTTTTCATCTGTGCCAGCGGCGAGGCCGGGCGGCCCAGAACGTACCATGTCCCGAAAAACCCGGTGATGGCCATGGCCGCGCCAATCGGCACGCGCAGGAATATGGCCAGAAGCATCAGCACAAAGCCGATCAGCGCAACCTCGAGACCGCTCATCGCAGCGCCTCCCTGCCTGCGAGCACCCAGTTTAGTGCGCGCCACACGGTATAAAGCGACACGATGAAAAAGAACGCCGCCCCGATCAGCGCCAGACCAAAGGGAATCCAGACCGGCATTTCCAGAAGATAGGTGGTTTCAGGAAAAAACGGCTTGGACCCGAGGTTGAGCAGGCCGCGCAGCCCGTCCGAGCCATAAGGAAATTTCTCGCCGAAACCCAGATACATGCGCCAGAGGATCACCCATGCGACGGCGGCAATCAGCGCATCGCTAACCAGCCCAAGAAACGCAAAAGCGCGCGGCCCCAGCCGCGAGATGAATACATCCACCGTCACATGGCCGCGATTGAGCTGACACCAGGGCAGAAAGCAGAATATCGCAATGGCCGATCCGGCCTCGACCAGCTCGAAATCACCGGTGATCGGCGAAAGGCCGATCGAGATAAGCCCGCGCCCGATTACCGAGACCACTGTGACCAGCGCGATACCCACCAGGAATATGCCGCCGCCATAGGCGAGCCATCGTGCGAGGCCCTGAAAAATCCGCCCGACGCGGGCCTCGGACCGGGGGAACAGCGCCATATCTGCGCTCATGCCAGCAACGAGGCCCGCGCGTTCAGCGCCTCGGGCGCAAAACCCGCCACGGATTTATACCCATCCGCCAGTGTCGCCATTTCGGTTCGGCTCATCACATCCTCGATCCGTTCAAACCCATGCGGTGCCCGCGCCGCCACGATATCCAGAACCTTGTCCGGACCATCGCCCCGATTGGCCAGCACCAGCGCATTCATTGCGTCGCGCCGTTCATCCTCGTATCGCTCAAGCGCGTCAACCGTGATTGACAGATCGCGCAGGGCACGGGCCAGAAATCTTGCGTCCAGGATGGATTGCGACGCCCCGTTCGAGCCGATGGGATACATCGCATGCGCCGCATCCCCCAAAAGCGTGACCCGCCCATGGGACCAGCGGGGCAAGGGCTCTCGGTCGACCATCGGATATTCCCAGACGGCCCCGGCACCCCGGATGATCGCGGGAATATCCAGCCAGTCGAAATGCCAATCCGCGAATTCCGGCAGAAAATCATCAAGCTGCCCGGCACGGTTCCAATCCTGCTGCCGCCAATTGTGCCCCGGCGGCATGGCCAGATCGGCAATCCAGTTGATCAGGCTTCCGTCGGGGGTGTCGGCAATGGGGTAAGCCACGAATTTGCGATGTTTGACTCCGGTCATCGCCACGCTGCGCCCGGTCAGGAACCGGGGGCCTTTCGTCGTGCCCCGCCACATCATCGTGCCGCCCCAGCTTGCAGGCCCCTCATCGGGGTAGAGCCGGGCGCGGGCGGTCGAATTGATTCCGTCGGCGGCGACCAGAACGCTGCCGCTGGCATGGCCCTGCACCGCGCCGGTGCGCCGGTCACCGAGATCAACAGAAATGCCGCCACCGGTTTCGTGCCAGTCCAGCACCGCCGCGCCCGTGGTGATCACATCACCTGCCCGTTCGCGCAGCGCCTCATAAAGGAGCATCTGCAGCTTGCCCCGGTGGATGGAATATTGCGGCCAGTGATACCCGGCGGCCATCCCCCGCTTTTCGGACCAGATGGGTTGGCCCTGAACTGAAAAATAGGCGACCTCTTCTGTCCGCAGACCGATACCGTCAAGCCGCCCTTCGAGCCCAAGCTCGAACAGTTCGCGTACGGCATGGGGCTGGAGGTTGATGCCAACGCCCATCGGCCGCAGCGTATCCACCGCCTCGTAGATGTGGAACGGAATGCCAAGCTGATGCAGGCTGAGCCCGAGCGATAGCCCGCCGATCCCGGCGCCCGATATCAATACTGTCATGAATTCAGCCCCCGGGCCCGATGCGGGCCCGGGAAATCACGTGATTAATTGTCGGAATACTTGGCGACCAGCGCCTGTGCATCCGCGACCATACCGGCACCGTCAAGGCCCTTGGCATTCATCTCTTCGATCCATGCCTGTGTCAGGTCCTCACCGATGGCCCTAAGCTCGGCCATGGTGGCCTCGTCCATGGTGTGCACGACATTGCCGCGATCCCGCACGACCTTTTCGCCGATATCATCACCCTTATCCATCGCGGCGCCCGCCGCGGCCGACGCCTCGGGGCCGGAATTGGCATCGATCACCGCCTTCAGGTCATCGGGCAGCGCATTGTAGCTGTCGATATTCATGCCCCAGATAAAGAAGGTGTTATAAAGCGCGCGGTCGCCTGCGACCTCGGTATGGCTGTCGGTCAGTTCCTGCACCTTGAGCGGCGGCACAATTTCCCAAGGGATCACCCCGCCATCAACCACGCCTTTCGACAAGGCCTCGGGAAAGGCCGGTACGGGCATGCCCACGGGCGTTGCACCCAGCGTTTCCAGCAGCTTGTTGGCCTGACGCGACGGACCACGCAGCTTTAGCCCGTTGAAATCCGCTGTGCTGGTGATGGGACCACCCTTTTTGTGGATGATGCCCGGGCCGTGCACATGGACCGCCAGCACCTTGATGTCACCAAAACGCTCGCCCATGTATTTCTGTGTGAAGTCCCAGGCCGCGCGCGAGGATGCCTCGGCGCTCATCGACGTCATGAAGGGTAGTTCGAAGGCCTCGGCCTCGGGAAAGCGGCCCGGCGTATAAGCGGGCAGCGCCCAGCCGCCATCGATGACCCCATCCCTGATCTGGTCATAAAGCGCCGGTGGCTTGCCACCCAGCTGCATGGCCGGATAAAGCTCGACCTTGATGCGCCCGTTTGACTCCGCCATCACCTTTTCGGCCCAAGGCTCCATGAAGAACGCCGGGACCGATCCCTTTGGCGAAATGAAGTGCTGGAAACGCAGCGTGACCTCTTGTGCCAGCGCAGCGGTTGCCGACAAACCCAGCGCCAGTGCGCCGGCAAGCGCCGGTTTCATAAGGTGTTTCATCATTCATACTCCCTGTATTTCCGGAAATCCGGTCCGGACCCCCTCGACCAGACCCGTAACCGCATAGTGACGCCATGTCCGCGCCCGGACAATACCCTTTGCCGGGCCTGCTGCCGGGGCGCGATATGGCCATCCTGCCCGCCAGACCGGGCGCCGCGCCATCAAATGCGACGCCGGATCGCTAGAGCGCGTCAGCGCCGAACGTATCGCATGAATTTATATCGCGGCTGTCAAAGCCACGCTGGAACCAATCCTGCCGCTGGGCCGAGGTGCCATGGGTAAAAGTATGCGGCATCACCGCCTTACCGGCGTTGCGCTGCAGCGTGTCATCACCGATCTGACGGGCGGCATTCAGCGCCTCGCCCAGATCGCCACGCTGCAGGATGTCGAAGCGCTCATCCGCGGCGCGCGCCCAGACCCCCGACAGGCAATCGGCCTGCAACTCGAGCCTGACGGAAATCCGGTTGCTGTCTTCTTCCGATACCCGCTGGCGCAGGCGGTTGGCCTCGCCCAGAATGCCGATCTCGTTCTGGACGTGATGTGCGATCTCATGCGCGATCACATAGGCCGCGGCAAAATCGCCACCGGCACCCAGCCGGTCGCGCAACGTCTTGAAAAAGGCGGTATCCAGATAGGCCTTGCGGTCAGCAGGGCAGTAGAACGGGCCTGTCGCACCGCTGGCACCTCCACAGGGGCTGTCGGTCTGGCCGGAATAGAGCACCAGTGTGGCCGGACGGTATTCCGCGCCCAGCTGATCGCGGAATATGTCGGCCCAGATATCCTCGGTCAGGGCGAGGTTGGCTGAGACGAACTCTCCTTCCTCGCGCTCGGCTTCGCTCAGTTCGGCGGTCCGGGCTGGCTGTTGGTTGAGCGCTGCATCCTGCAAAAGCGGCGTGATATCGATGCCCAGAAAATAGCCCAGCGCCAATACGGCGATCAGCCCGACCCCGCCGATCTGACCGACGCGTCCACGGCTGCCGGAACGGCGTCGATCCTCGATGTTGCGGCTGCGCCGCTGTCCCCGCCACCTCATACCTGCCCCTCACCCTCAGTTTTCATTTTCGAACATTATAAGTTGCTTGACGGGTCGCCGCCAGCATGTTGGATGATGAAAAAATTTTAAAGGAATCTATCGATGCTGCGCCGACTTTATGACTGGACACTTGGACTGGCCCAAAGCCCGCATGCGCTCTGGGCGCTCGCCATCGTTGCCTTTGTCGAAAGCTCGGTCTTTCCCATTCCGCCCGACATCCTGATGATCCCAATGATCATCGCCCGTCCGTCGCGCGCATGGCTTATCGCGGGTGTGGCGCTGGTTTGTTCGGTTCTGGGCGGCCTTCTGGGTTATTTCATCGGTGCGGTGCTTTTTGACAGCGTCGGTCAGCCGGTACTCGAATTTTACGGCAAGACAAAATATTTCGACGAATTTGCCGCCACCTACAATGACTGGGGCGCCTGGGCGGTGCTGATGGCGGGGATCACGCCCTTTCCCTACAAGGTCATCACCATTCTGTCGGGCGCAACCGCGCTGTCGCTGCCTGTCTTCATTCTGGCCAGCATCGTGGCGCGCGGGCTGCGGTTTTTCATCGTCGCCGCGCTTCTCTGGAAATTTGGTGAGCCGATCCGCGATTTCATCGAGCGGCGGCTGGGCCTGATGTTCACCATCTTTGCCATTTTGCTGCTGGGTGGGTTCTATGCCATCAGATTCATGTGAGATATGACGCGCAATAGCCTGATAAAACTTGCGATATTCGGATCGGCTGCCCTGCTTGGCGGGGCGTTTGCCTTTCAATATCTGGGGGGTCTTGCACCCTGCAAGCTTTGTATCTGGCAGCGCTGGCCACATGGTGTGGCAATCGTGATCGGTGTCGTTGCATTGGCATTTCCCGGCCGGCTTCTGCCGTTTCTGGGCATGTCGGCGGCGCTGACCAGCGCCGGAATCGGCGTCTATCATACCGGGGTTGAACAGCTTTGGTGGCAGGGGCCGACCACCTGTAGCGCCGGCGATATCACCGGCCTCTCGGTCGAGGAACTGATGGACCAGATTCTCGCCGCTCCGGTCGTCCGCTGCGATGAGATCGCCTGGCAGATGTGGGGGCTCTCGATGGCGTCATGGAACGCGGTGTTGTCATTTGCGCTGGCGCTGATCTGGCTGATGGCGATGACCAAACGGATATAGCGCCCGGGGCCTGCCCGCAGCCGGGTTCCTGTTTGCACCGGGCGACGTCTCTGCTATACTATCCGCAACGAAAACCTGTCCGAGAACAAGAGCGGTAAACTAGTTGAGCGACGATCTGGAACCCCCTGAATCTACTGATGATATTCCACCATCAAGGCCCGCTTATGACGGGCCGTCAGTGTCGATTGTCGACGAGATGCGGACCTCGTATCTGGACTATGCGATGTCGGTTATCGTCAGCCGGGCGATTCCGGACCTGCGCGACGGGCTGAAACCTGTGCACCGGCGCATCCTCTATGCGATGCACGAGACTGGAAATACCCATGACAAGAGCTATCGCAAATCGGCCCGTCCGGTTGGCGATGTGATGGGTAAATACCACCCGCATGGCGACGGGGCCATTTATGACGCGCTTGTGCGCATGGCGCAGGATTTCTCGATGTCGCTGCCGCTTTTGGACGGACAGGGCAATTTCGGCTCCATGGACGGGGATAATCCGGCGGCGATGCGCTATACCGAGGTGCGGATGGACAAGCCCGCCACGGCGCTCCTGTCGGATATCGAAAAGGACACCGTCGATTTTCAGGACAATTACGACGGCAAGGACCGTGAACCCACGGTACTGCCGGCGCGGTTCCCCAACATGCTGGTCAACGGGGCGGGCGGCATCGCCGTCGGCATGGCCACCAATATCCCGCCGCATAACCTGGGCGAGGTGATCGATGCGACGCTGGCGCTGATCGATGATCCCGACCTGACTTCGGAACAACTGATCGCCTATGTGCCCGGGCCCGATTTTCCCACGGGCGGGCTGATGCTGGGGCGGTCGGGTGCGCGCAAGGCCTATATCGAAGGCCGCGGCTCGGTGATCATCCGCTCCCGCACGCGGGTGGAAGAGCTGCGCAAGGACCGCTGGGCCATCATTATCGATGAAATCCCCTATCAGGTGAACAAGGCCTCGATGATCGAAAAGATCGCCGAGGCGGCGCGTGACAAGCGGATCGAAGGCATCGCCCATGTTCAGGACGAAAGCGACCGCGCGGGCGTGCGGGTGGTGATCGAGCTGAAACGCGACGCCACAGCCGAGGTTGTGCTGAACCAGCTTTACCGCTTTACGCCGATGCAAACCTCGTTCGGCTGCAACATGCTGGCCCTGAACGGCGGTCGGCCCGAGCAATTGACGCTTAGGAAATTTCTGACGTCTTTCATAGACTTCCGCGAGGAAGTTGTTGCGCGTCGAACGGCCTATGACCTGCGCAAGGCCCGCGAGCGCAGCCATATCCTGTGTGGCCTCGCAGTAGCGGTATCGAACGTGGATGAGATCGTGGCCACGATCCGTTCCTCTGTCGATCCTGCCGAGGCCCGCGAAAAGCTGATGACCCGCCGCTGGCCTGCGGGCGACATCATCGAATACATCAATCTGATCGATGATCCGACCCACCGCGCCAACCCGGACGGGACCTATAACCTCTCGGAAACCCAGGCGCGTGCAATCCTTGAACTCAGGCTGCAGCGCCTGACCCAGATCGGGGTCAAAGAGGTCACGGACGAACTTCAGGAACTTGCTGCAAAGATCAGGGAATACTTGGAAATTCTTGCCAGCCGCGAACGGATCATGGGCATCATCGCCGCCGAGTTGCAAGAGGTCAAAGACCAGTTCGCGGTGCCGCGCAGAACCGAGATCGTCGAATGGTCCGGCGATATGCTGGACGAAGACCTGATCGAACAGGAAGACATGGTCGTGACCGTGACTTCGGGCGGATATATCAAGCGTACTGTGCTGGCTGATTTCCGTGCGCAGCGGCGCGGCGGCAAGGGTCTCGCAGGCATGCAGACCAAGGAAGAGGACGTGGTCACCACGCTCTTTGTTGCCAACACGCATACGCAGCTCTTGTTCTTTACCACCGACGGGATGGTCTACAAGCTGAAAACCTGGCGCCTGCCGCAGGGCGGACGTACGGCAAAGGGCAAGGCGATCGTGAATATTCTGCCGATCCCGCAGGGGGTTTCCATCGCTGCCATCATGCCGGTTGACGCTGATGAAGAGGATTGGGGCGATCTGCAGATCGTCTTTGCCACGGATGCGGGCGATGTGCGCCGCAACGCGCTGAGCGATTTCACGAATGTCCGTGCGAACGGCAAGATCGCGATGAAGCTTCCGGATGAGGTTAACCTTGTAAATGCCCGGATTTGCAATGAAGATGACGATGTCATGCTGGTGACGGCATCCGGCCGCGCCATCCGTTTCCCCTCAACCGATGTGCGCGTGTTCAAGGGGCGCGATTCCACCGGCGTGCGCGGCGTGAAGCTGAGCGGCGATGACAAGGTCGTGTCGATGGCGGTGATCCGTCATTTCGTCGCGTCACCCGAAGAACGCGCCGCCTACCTCAAGATGCGCCGCGCGGTTGCCGGGCAAGGCGATGATGGCGGTGCCGAAGACGAGGAGCAGGTGGCCGATGTCGCCCTGTCCCCCGAGCGCTATGCCGAGATGTCAGCCGCCGAAGACCTGATCCTGACGATCACGGCGGGCGGTACAGGCAAGCTCTCTTCCTCGCATGACTATCCGGTGCGCGGGCGCGGCGGCATGGGTGTCGCGGCCATCGACAAGGCGATGCGCGGCGGTCGTCTGGTGGCGTCTTTCCCGGTCGAGATGGACGACCAGATCATGCTGGCCACCTCGACCGGCCAGTCAATCCGTTGCCCGGTTGACGGCATTTCGTTCCGTTCGCGCAGCGCCGGGGGCGTCAAGGTGTTCGACACCGGGGAAGGTGAAAGCGTCGTCTCGGTGGCATGGATCGCCGATCAGGGCGAAGACGAAAAAGATGACGACTGATCAACGTGATGTCCGGCAATCTTAATGCCTCACCTCTAGCCGGTAAATGGGCCTGAATCCTATGGTGAGCTGCCGGATATCGCTGGTGACCTATCTGGTGCGCGACTATGACGAGGCTATTGCTTGGTTTGAAAAGGCGCTTGGCTTTCATCTGATCGAGGATTTGCCACAGGGGGACAAACGCTGGGTGGTCATGGCTGCTGAACCCGGTGCCGAAACCCGTATGCTGCTGGCACGGGCGGTGCGGGACCAAGAGGCCGGTATCGGTGATCAGGCGGCCGGGCGGGTGGCGTTTTTCCTCTCGACCGATGATTTCGATGCGCAGCACGCGCGGATGATTGCCGCTGGCGTCGCATTCGAAGAGGAGCCACGCCGCGAGCCCTACGGCACCGTAGCCGTATTTCGCGACCTCTATGGCAATCGCTGGGATCTGATCGAATATCACCCACCGCAAGGCTGAGCGCCTGTGGACAAACCTGTGGCTCGTTCTGTGGATAAAATTGCCGGGAAACACTGAGTTTCCGATTGAGCGGCTAATCGCAGGCGCGGATTGTGGCTAGAATGCGGCCACGGATACCGGTTTTCCACAGCGCCAGAGGTTTGAGATGAGGCATCTATCGCTTGTTGCGGGGCTGATCACGGGGCTGGGGATGGCCCCCCTGGCTGCTACGGCACAGACGGCAGACCCGGTGCTGCCCCTGCCCGTGACCGACGAGAGTTTCATCGAACTGAATCCGCTGTCGGTCGCGCTGGGGCGAAACCTATTTTACGATCCCATCCTGTCAGGCAATCGCAATATCGCCTGCGCGACCTGTCATCACCCGGCTTTCGGCACATCGGACGGGATGTCGCTCTCGATGGGCGAAGGCGGCGTCGGGCTGGGCCCGCTTCGCAGCGCCAACCCCGCCAATGCGCCGGTCGCGCGCATTCCGCGCAACGCACCGGCACTCTTTAATCTTGGTGCCACGGAATTCACGGTCATGTTCCATGACGGCAGGGTTCAGAAACAGGATGGCGCGCCGATGGGTTTTCGCATGCCTTTGGGCCGCGCGCTGGAACGACCGGTCAGGAACGCATTGTCGGCGCAGGCCATGCTGCCCGTTCTTTCACCTGACGAGATGGCCGGCCATCCCGGCGAAAACGAGATTGCCGATGCCGTGGCCGATGGCCTGATCCGTGGCGACCGGGGTGCATGGGCACTTTTGGCGGCGCGGGTGGGCGCAATTGCCGAGTATCGCGCGGCCTTTGACAAAGTGCTTGGCCCGGGCAGGCCCATACACTTTTCCGACATTGCCATGTCGATTGCCGATTTCATCGCCTTCGAGTTTCGCGCCACCAACAGCCCCTTTGACGCCTATCTCGGTGGCGATGTGACGGCGCTGGATGCCAGTGCGAAACGCGGCATGGATCTTTTCTATGGTCAGGCCAATTGCAGCAGTTGCCACGCGGGTCCGTTCCAGACCGATCAGTCATTTTATGCGATTGCCGTCCCCCAGTTCGGGCCGGGCAAGGGATCGGACCATCTGTTCTATGGCGACAGCGGGCGCGAGATGGTGACAGGCGCGCCCGAGGATATGTACCGGTTTCGCACCCCCAGCCTGCGAAATGTCGCGGCCACCGCGCCTTATGGCCATGACGGTGCCTTTGCGACGCTGGATGCGATGATCCGCCATCACGCCGATCCGCTGCGCTCGCTTGCGCTTTATAATTACCGCGAGGCGCGCCTGCATGAGATGAAGGTGGGCATTGACGATACGCTGGCGCTGAATGATCTGGAGGAATTGCTGCGCATCGCCGCCGCGTCGGAAATCCGGCCCGTGTCGCTGAGCGATGCGGATGTCGCCGATCTGGTGGCCTTTCTGCAGGCCCTGACCGACCCGACGCCGCTCAGGGGACGGCTGGGCGTTCCCCGGTCTGTACCGAGCGGGCTTGCGCTGGATACGCTGCCCCCGACCTGAGGCCTTTTCAACCGGGGCAAGGTCGCATAGATCGCCGGGATGGATAAGGTACTCAACATCGTTGGCGGAGGCATGGCCGGGTCCGAAGCGGCTTGGCAGGCGGCAGAGGCGGGCATCGATGTGCGCCTTTTTGAAATGCGCCCCAAGGTCGGCACCTTTGCCCACAAGACCGGCGATCTGGCCGAGATGGTCTGCTCGAACTCTTTCCGTTCCGATGATGACGTGTCAAACGCGGTTGGTCTCTTGCATTGGGAAATGCGGGCCGCCGACGGGCTGATCATGGCGATGGCCGACCGCCACGCGCTGCCGGCGGGCGGGGCACTGGCGGTTGATCGCGATCCCTTTGCCCGCGCGGTGACCGAGGCGCTGATGTCGCATCCGCGCATCGAGATCCGGCATGACGAGATTCGCGAACTGCCGGGTGCGGGGCAGTGGATCATCGCCACCGGGCCGCTGACCTCGGATGCATTGTCGGCGGCCATCGCCACCGAGACGGGCAAGGCGCAGTTGGCGTTTTTCGATGCCATCGCGCCGATTGTGTATGCCGACAGCGTTGATATGACCAAGGCGTGGTTCCAGTCACGCTATGACAAGGGCGACACGCCCGAGGAACGCACTGCCTATCTGAACTGTCCGCTGGACCGCGACCAGTACGAAGCCTTTATCGATGCGCTGCTGTCATCCGATATGACCGAGTTCCGGGATGGAGAGACGGCAAAATATTTTGACGGCTGTCTGCCGATCGAAGTGATGGCCGCGCGCGGACGTGAAACGCTGCGTTTTGGCCCGATGAAACCCGTGGGCCTGACCAACCCGCATGCGCCAGATGTCAAACCCCATGCGGTGGTGCAACTGCGCCGCGACAATGCGCTTGGCACGCTCTACAACATCGTGGGTTTTCAGACCAAGATGAAATATGGCGCACAAACCGCTGTTTTCAAAATGATTCCGGGCCTTGAGAACGCACAATTTGCGCGCCTGGGCGGCATCCATCGCAACACATTCCTCAATTCTCCGACGCTGCTTGACGCGCAGATGCGCCTGCGTTCACGCCCGCATATCCGCTTTGCCGGGCAGATTACCGGGGTTGAAGGTTATGTCGAATCCGCCGCCATGGGCCTCTTGGCGGGGCGCCTGGCCGCAGCCGAGATTCTGGGGCAAAACCTGCCCCCCGTGCCACAGGACAGCGCGATGGGCGCGCTCATCCATCACATCACCGGCGGGGCCGAGGCCAAGACCTTTCAGCCGATGAACGTGAATTTCGGCCTGTTTCGCCCCCTGGATGGCATGAAAGGCGGCCGGCGCGGGCGCGTCACGCGTTACAAGGGCTACACCGACCGCGCCAAGGCGGCCTGGGGCGACTGGCTGGCCGCGCAAGACATGAGCATTGCCTCTTAACCCATTAAAAAATGTTCATAACGCGCTTTGCCCCTTCGCCGACCGGCCCGCTGCATCTGGGGCACGCCTATTCCGCGATGCTGGCGCATGACCGGGCGCTGGCAGAGGGCGGGACTTTCCTTCTGCGCATCGACGATCTGGATCAGACGCGCTGCCGCCCCGAATGGGAGGCGCAGATTTTCGACGATCTCACCTGGCTCGGTCTCGACTGGCCCCGGCCCGTGCTGCGCCAATCCACCCGCCTGCCCCATTATCGCGCTGCGCTCAAAACGCTTTGGGATCAGGGCCTTCTCTACCAATGCTCATGCAGCCGCGCCGATATTCGCGCCGCCGCCTCCGCCCCGCAAGAGGGTGCGCCGCTCTTGGGGCCCGATGGCGTGATCTATCCCGGCACCTGTCGCCCTGTGACCCCGCCGCAGGGCCCGATGCCCGAGGAATCCGCCCTGCGCCTCGACATGGCCCATGCCTGCGAAATGCTAGATATGCCTT
>JASBTX010000006.1 GCA_030148225.1 Paracoccaceae bacterium | reverse complement strand
ACTTCGAATGGAAAAACAGGTGACACATATGCCCGAACCCAAACAGATCAGCCTGCCGATCGAAGGCATGTCATGCGCGTCCTGCGTTGGCAGGGTCGATCGCGCATTGAATGCAATCGACGGCGTAGAGGATGTGTCGGTTAATCTTGCTTCCGAAACCGCACGTATGAGCGTGGACGCGCTCAAGCGCATTCCGGACATCATCGAAACCCTTCGCGAGCTAGGCTACCCCGCGCGGACGGCCAAGGCCGAACTCACGATTGCAGCCATGTCCTGTGCCTCTTGCGTCGGGCGGGTCGACAAGGCGCTTTCCGCGGTGCCTGGAGTGGTCGAGGTGAACGTCAACCTCGCCTCCGAGACGGCGACGGTGGTTTACGTCGAAGGTCTTGTCACGACATCCGATCTGGTAAATGCAAGCCGCGCGGCAGGGTATCCAGCAACCGTGGCAACGGCCCAAGCCGGTGACGACAGGGTTGCGCGCAAGGAGGAAGAGGCTCAGGCGCTTGCCAAACGAGTCACCTTTGCAGCCATCCTCGCCTTGCCGGTCTTTTTGATCGAGATGGGTGGCCACGTCATTCCGGCCGTTCATATGCTTATCGAGACCACGATTGGTCAGCAGACGAGTTGGCTTCTTCAATTCGTTCTCACGACAATCGTTCTCTTCGGCCCGGGCCGGACGTTTTACACCAAGGGTTTCCCGGCCCTATTCCGGGGCGCGCCCGACATGAACAGCCTCGTCGCGGTCGGCACCGGGGCGGCTTACTTCTATTCCGTAGTTGCGACATTCGTACCATCGGCCTTGCCTGACACGCTGCGCTCTGTCTACTTCGAGGCGGCAGCGGTCATCGTCGTCCTCATCTTGCTGGGGCGTTTTCTTGAAGCGCGCGCTAAGGGGAGAACGGGCGCGGCCATCCAGAAGCTGCTGGGGCTTCAGGCGCGGACCGCGCGAGTGATGCGGGACGGTGAAAACGTCGAGATCGAGATCGATGCGCTGGTTCAGGGTGACATCGTCATCGTGCGTCCCGGCGAACGCATAGCGGTCGATGGCGACGTCATCGAAGGGAACAGCCACGTCGACGAAAGCATGCTGACTGGTGAGCCGATCCCTGCTGAAAAAACACTCGGCGACCCGGTGACCGGCGGTACCGTTAACGGCGCCGGAAGCCTGCATTTCCGCGCCACGCGCGTCGGTGCCGACACGACCCTGGCCCAAATCATTCGAATGGTCGAAGAGGCCCAGGGCGCCAAACTGCCGATCCAGGGATTGGTCGACCTGATCACCTTGTGGTTCGTGCCTGCCGTGATGGCGATCGCGGCGGCGACCGTGCTGGTCTGGCTGGTTTTCGGGCCTGACCCGGCCCTGACGATGGCCCTTGTCGCCGGCGTGTCGGTCCTCATCATCGCGTGCCCTTGTGCCATGGGGCTTGCGACGCCGACCTCGATCATGGTGGGCACGGGGCGTGCTGCGGAAATGGGCGTTCTGTTTCGCAAAGGTGACGCCTTGCAGCAACTCGACTCTGTTGATGTCGTTGCGCTGGACAAGACAGGCACTGTGACCGAAGGGCGGCCCGCCTTGACTGACCTTGTGCTCGCCGACGGATGCGATCGCGAAACGACGCTCTCGAGGATCGCGGCCGTGGAAGCCTTGTCAGAGCATCCCGTGGCCGACGCGATCGTCCGGGCCGCGCGCGCCGAAGGTGCATCTTTGCGGGAGGCCAAGGGCTTCCAATCGGTCACCGGCTATGGCGTGCGTGCGATCGTGGACGGTGCCGTGGTTCTGGTCGGGGCCGATCGTTACATGGCGCGCGAGGGTATCGACGTCTCGGCATTGGCGCCCGAGGAAACGAAAATCGCAAGCAAGGGTCGCACAGCGCTTTACGCTGCCATAGACGGAGATATAGCCGCCGTGATCGGCGTCGCTGACCCAGTCAAACCAGCAAGCCGCGCAGCCATCGCAGCGCTGCACGAAAAGGGTCTATCGGTGGCGATGATCACCGGGGATAAACGCGAAACCGCCGAAGCTATTGCTCGCGAAACCGGAATCGATCACATCATCGCTGGCGTCCTGCCAGACGGCAAGGTCGCAGCGCTCGACACTTTGCGCGAGGGTAATAAGCGCATTGCCTTTGTTGGCGACGGGATCAACGACGCCCCGGCACTGGCGCATGCGGATGTGGGCATCGCCATTGGAACCGGCACCGATGTAGCCATCGAATCCGCGGATGTCGTCCTGATGTCAGGTGATCTGCGGGGCGTTGTAAATGCTTTCGAGGTGTCCCGCCGGACCATGCGAAACATCAGGCAGAACTTGTTTTGGGCCTTCGCATACAACGTGGCGCTTATTCCCGTCGCCGCTGGGGTGCTTTATCCGGCTTTCGGGTTGTTGCTGTCACCAATCCTTGCGGCGGGTGCGATGGCTTTGTCCTCGGTGTTTGTCCTGACCAATGCCCTGCGGCTGCGGCGCATCGCGCCTGCGATGGACGAGCAACGCGCCATCCCGGCAGAGCTGGCAGCCGCCACGGCTGCTCCAGCCGAATAACGGAGGTTACAAATGAATATCGGAAAAGTTTCCCGACAATCGGGTGTGCCCCCAAAGACGATACGCTACTACGAGGAAATCGGGCTGATCCGTCCGAACCGTAGCGAGAACGGCTATCGCGCATTTACCGAGAACCATGTGCACAAACTGGCGTTTCTCGGCCGAGCGCGGGCCTTGGGGTTCACTATTGAAGATTGCAGAACGCTTCTCTCGCTATATGAGGACGAGAACCGCGAAAGCATGCAAGTGAAGTCGGTCGCGGAAGAACACCTTCGCCAGATTGAGGAAAAGATCGAAAAACTGCAGTCGATGAGGGCAACACTCTCCGAATTGATCGAAAGATGCGCCGGAGATCATCGGCCCGATTGTCCGATCCTCGCGGACTTATCACCTGACAGTCAGCCTTCAACGGAGTAGAGAAAGAGGACCAACCAAGAAGCCGCGCACCGGGAAAGTCGGGTGCGCGGCTCTTTTTTACTTCTGCAACTCGGTGACTGTCAGCTTTCCGTTCACCCGCTCTGCAAGAAAGCTGATCTGGATTCCTTCCGAAAGCCCCTCGAGCATTCCCGCATCGGCGAGTTCAAAGACCATTTTCATGGCCGGCATGTCGAGGTTTTCGAGCGGGCCGTGGTCGATCGTGATTTTGTTCCATTTGGTGTCGATCTTGGTCACCGTGCCGTTCGACATCAGGTGGTCGCCCTCGGCGATGGCTGCCCCTGCCACAAGCATAAGGGTGGCGGTGAGCGAGAAAATTCTGTTCATGATGGGTGTCCAGTCTTTATTTCGAGGGTTAAAAGGTCAGTCAACGATTAGGCTGCCGTACATCCCGCCTTCGTAGTGGCCGGGCAGAAGGCAAGCGAACTCGAACGTTCCAGATTTGTTGAAGGTCCAGACAATTTCAGCCTTCTCGCCCGGATCAAGGCGCACGGCGTTTGGATCGTCGTGTTCCATCTCGGGAAACTTGGCCATGAGTTCGCGATGTTCGGCATTTTCGTCGATGGTATCCATGACGAACTCGTGGGTTTCATCCCCTTCGTTCGAGATGAGCAGGCGAACCGTTTCATCTTTGGCGAATGTCAGGTCTGAGGGCTCGAACACGAACGGCCTGTCCCTATCGTAATCCTCTCGGAGAATCACGTTAATGGTCCGGGTCGGTTTTTGACTATGCATGGCGGGCATACCAACGGCCATTTGACCGTTCTCATGCCCAGGGCTGGCCAACAATAACGCCGGGGCAATAGACGTCGCCAAGGTCAATCCCATGGCCAGAAGTGCAGTTTTCTTCATGAGCGCGTTTCTCCTGTGCTCGTTGCATCAGCCCCACCGCACGCCGCCGCGCGGCGTGATTACGGTTTGTGGACTGGTGTTGCTTGCGTGTTCGGGTAGCTCGCCCGTCCACTCATAGGCTTGCGTTCCCGGCGGGTTTTCATACCAGCCCGGATCGCCATAATCGTCGGGCGCAATACCCTCGCGGACCTTCACCACACTGAACATGCCACCCATTTCCAGAGGACCGAAGGGCCCCCAGCCGGTCATCATGGGGACAGTGTTGTCTGGGATCTCCATGGACATCTCGCCCATATCAGCCATGCCGGCCGTTCCCATGGGCATGTACCCGGGTTGGTGGCGCCCGATCATCTGCGAAAGTCGCCGTTTGTCCGCTCCGATAAAGGTCGGGATCTCGTGACCCATCGCGTTCATGGTATGATGCGACTTGTGGCAGTGAATGGCCCAATCGCCTTCATGTACGGCGTCGAATTCGTAGGCCCGCATCGCGCCGACAGGGATGTCGATACTGACCTCGGGCCAGCGCGCTTCCGGTCTGACCCAGCCGCCGTCCGTACAGGTCACCTCGAAATCATACCCATGCATGTGGATCGGGTGGTTGGTCATAGTCAGGTTGCCGCAGCGCACGCGCACGCGATCTCCCTTGTTTACGACGAGAGGATCAATGTCCGGAAAGATCCGGCTGTTCCACGTCCACATGTTGAAGTTGGTCATTTCGGCAACGCGCGGAATGTAACTGCCCGGATCGATGTCGTAGGCCGCGAGCAGAAAGGCAAAGTCTCGATCGACGGGCATGAAAGCCGGGTCGCGGGGATGGACGATGAAGAGACCCATCATACCCATGGCCATCTGCACCATCTCATCGGCATGGGGGTGGTACATGAAAGTGCCGGATTTCACCAGATCGAACTCGTAAACGAAGGTCTTTCCTGAAGGAATGGCCGGGTGAGACAGGCCGCCGACTCCGTCCATACCGGACGGCAGGATCAATCCGTGCCAATGAACGGACGTATGTTCTGGCAGGCGGTTGGTGACGTAGATGCGCACGCGCTCGCCTTCGACCGCCTCGATCGTGGGGCCCGTCGACTGGCCGTTGTAGCCCCAAAGCCGAGCGATCATACCATCCGCCATGATCCGTTCGACAGGTTCTGCGACTAGGTGAAATTCCTTGACGTCTCCATTCATCCGGTAGGGCAGGGACCAGCCATTTAGCGTCACCACCGGGTTATAGTCGAAACGGTCGGTCGGTCTTGGAGGGACCTGTGTCCGCGGATCTTCGTTAAAGGCCGCCTCGGGCAGATCGCGAAACCTGGTCTGTGCCGCTCCCGCAGTTGCGAGCACTGCGCCGGCTCCTGCAGTCAAACCCGCTCCGAGAACTTGTCTACGATTGATCATTCCTTGTCCTCCTCATTGCCACTGGCACCTGCTCCGCCAGCGCCGCCCCAGATCGCAGCGGTCACCTCTGTTTCAGCCAGCCAGTAGTCACGTTTGGCCTCTGCCGCTCCAATCTGCGCCTCGAGACCGTCACGTGCGTCCTCGAGTAATTCGAAGGTCGAGGTGATCATCCCACTGTAAGATTTGAGCGATTCTTCATCGATGGTTCTCCGAAGCGGCAGAACCACATCGCGCCAGTGCCGCGCCACGGCATGTCGCCCGGTTACGGATTTGTAAGCCATCCGCGCCTCGGCGCGCGCGTCGATTGCCCGCTGCGCCACGCTATTCGCAGCTCGCAGATAATTCATCTGGCCGCGTTTTGATGACAGTCGCCCGGTGTCATAGAGTGGAATTTCAAAATCTACCTCCAACGCCGGATTTACCTCTGTACTCCCGTCGCTGCCTTCCGCTTCGAGGCCCGCTGCCAAAGAGATATCCGAAATCATGCGTGTCTTGCCCGTCAGTCGATACTCGCGCGCCACGGCTTCGAGCTCCAGCTTTCCGACAGCAAGATCAACACGGTTCGCCAAAGCCAAGCGTTCGATATCAGCGGAAGCGCGCGGTCGACTTGGCAAGCTCGGGAGGGCGTCAGGGACAAAAACCTCGGTCGGACTCCCAAAAAGTCCCATGAGCCTGATCAAACGCTCTTTTGCAAGTTGCGCTTCCAGACGCGTTTCCGAACGTTCCGCAGCTAAGACCGCAGTGAGCGCGTGTTCGCGTGCCTGGTCGGCTTTGCTCATGAATCCAGTACGACCAAGCTGTGAGGCAAGTTCGGACGCAGAGTCGGCAGTGTTCTGCGCTTCTGCAATCAAGGCAGCCTTCTCGAATGCGCCAACTGCCTCAATCCATGCACGGCGGGTTTCGATAGCAAGTGCAATCGTTTCGGATAGAGCCTCTAGTTGCGCCTGTTGGAAGCGGATTTGCGCTATTTCCGTCCGTGGCCTTTGGTTTGCCGCATCCAGAACGGATTTCATGACCAGCGCTTCAAGTGCCCTTGTTACGTCACCAGCAAGTCCGGAAACAGATACACTGACTGAGGGTATCGGCCCCATGGCCACTTCCCAAAGGTCCGTCGAAGACAGGCCCAAGTCGGCGAAACTCGCCTGCAATCCGCGATTGTTCATTATCGCGACCTGTACCGCAGTATCGGCGTTGATCGTTTTTTTGTGAACCAAGCCATGAACCCGTCTGTCGAGCGCCTCAATCTCACCAGCGGATAGGGCCCATTCCGGCGACGCGCCGACAGCGCGGCTTGCCCCGGCCTGAACCGTATCGAAACCCGCCCGTTCCTTGCTCGCCATCTGAACGATTGAGGTTTGCGCGCAGGCCGACAGCAGAAGCGCTGTGCCGATAATCACAACCGCTTTCATCGGTTGCCTCCGCTTTGAGCGTCATTTAGACCGCGCCAATCAGCAGGATCCTCAATCCGGTATTGCGTGTACTCGATGCCGGTAGCTGGGCGCGCTTCTGCCACAACAGCCGGGTTTGCGGCCACGGTGAACGCGGGCGCATCGTTTAGCTCGGCCACGGATGCACATCCGGAAGCGAGCAGCGGCAGCATTGCCGCAGTCAGTTTTTTCACTAGTTGTCCTCGTCGAATGAAATGCTAAAGGTCAGCCGCAAAAGCGCTGACAAACGTTCGCATTACGCACGTGGTGGTCGACGAAGCCCGTCAGGAGCGGACATGCTCACAAGCGATGTTGCGTCCCACGAACCGACAACACGCTCTACACAGCAAGCGGAAGCCTCTTGCATCACGAGATTGAAAAAGCCGGTCGTACAAACATGGCTTTGACAATGCAAATTTTCGTGTTCGTTCTTTTCCATCGAAGGAGCGTGAACATGATCGTGATCGACCGCCCCGATGTAAGCAGTAACTCCGTGCTCTTTGCTCAGATCTAAACAGTCGATCATCGCAGCAGCATTCGAGGGCGCCGAAAGCATAGCGAACAGCGCCGACAGCGCGATCATTTGAAGGAAAAAGGTGCGAATCACACTCATGATGGGAAAGCAATACTTTCGGTCGCGATTTCCCGCAACACACAAAAATGTGGTGGCTCATCGTGATGCGTAACACTGTTTAACTGCCTGGAGAGGAGGCAGAAACCCACCATTGAGCCTCAAGCCTTGTGTTAAAGCCAGATCGCCCGGATCGGCATCCACAAACCCATGAAGATCATCATTAGGTTCTCTGTGAGGGAGATGAAACCCAGCGGAACCGAGCTATCCCCGCCGACGCAGGCGCATTTCAACTCTCTTTTGTCGATATACACCGCCTTGAACACGCTGATCGCGCCGACGGTTCCGATGAACAGGGCGACGGGTGCGGAAATCCACAACAGCGCGCCAGCGGTCATGAGCACGCCAGCCACGGCTTCGCCGAACGGATAGATTTTGCCATACCGCACCCATCTGCGCGCCAGCAGGTCATAATTCAGGAACATTGTCGAAAACCCTTCGACATCCTGCAACTTCTGGATCGCGAGAATGGCCATCGACAGCGAGATGAACCATTCAAATGCGCGAAGGGTAAGAAGAGACCCATACTGGTGCCAGGAAAGGCCCAGAGCCAATAGCGCCGCAACGGAAAAGATCGCGATGACAGGTTGGTAGGTTGTGTCGCTTTGTTCGTCCTTGGGCGGATCGAGTTTGAAAAACACCCTGAGTTCTTCATACCCGCCGATCCGTTCGCCGCCGATAAACGTTTGCGGTGTTGTTTCGACACCGTGCTTTTTCATAAAAGCATCGGTTTCTTCGCGGGATTCAAGCGGATGATCTTCCACCTCAAAGCCCTGCCGCTCCAGCAGGTCTTTCGATTTCAAACCAAACGGGCAAAGATGGCCGGGCATGTCCATCCGGTATAGCTCTGCCGTCTTGCTGTCAGTGTCACGGGGCATGAGTGTTCTCCTTTATCCGGCGCAAGTGTAGCTGCCACGGAATCCGGCCTCGTAGCTGGGTCCGGCGCTGACGATGAGGTCTGTGAGGTCTTCGTCGGTTCGTGCGATTTCTGCGGATAGCGGACCTTGAGCGAAGGCGTTTTCGCCCTGCGCTGTGAGGCGCACCAAGTCACCGCTTATCTTCATAGCGGCCACAGCCCCTTCACCGGTTTCACCGGTTACAAAGACGGCCGGGCTGTCCGAAGTATACGCAAAGCGACAATCTCCTCCATTTGGAAAAACCGCTGCAATCTCGTCTTCCGTCAAGAACTCTGGATCGACCTTCGACACTACCTCGGTTTCGAGCGCCTGTTGTGCGTCCACAATCTGGGCTTGCGTCTCACTCGGCGCGCGTGTCGCTTCGCCGTTCGCGCTGATGTCGGCGATAAGGTACCGCATTTCAGCGATTTCCTTGTCCTGCGCGTAAATGATGTCATCTGCCAAGCCGCGCACGCGCGGATCGGTGATTTCGGCGCGGGTTGACGTCATGATGGCGATCGAATGGTGCGGGATCATGGCGCGCATGTACGACCGGTCCTGAACGGTGAACTGGCCGCGCACCAACCAGAGGCTTGCTGCGAAAACCAGAATTGCGCCGACGAAGATGGCGATATTGGCCTTGGTGTTCTGATACATGGACAACATGAATGCCAGCATGACCACCGCCATTGTCGCGCCCATCAGGAGAGCCATGTAAAGACGGGTCTCCGAAAAGAAGATGTGGCCCCAAAGGTAGGTGTTCAGGTACATCAGACCGAACATGATCACGGTCGACGTTCCGATCATCATGAAAAATCTTGAGTAGTGCATTGTTCATTCCTCCAGCTACCAATCTGGAAACCAACGAGATTCCAGCGCTGGAGGGTTCCATCGGCAATGCTTTTCGTAGCGATAGAGCAACATTTCAGCGCAATTGCCGCTCCTCACCACTTCTTTTCTTTGCCCCACGTGCCTGCTGATTTCCCATGGGAGCGAGGAGACCGAGCAATGCAATATCTCACAAGACGAGAGCTGATAATCGCCACGACCATGGGGCTTTTGCTTCCCACGGCAACATCAGCTCACCAAAGGAAATTGCCGGACCGGTTTGAACCACAACTGGTCAACACCCGTCGCAAACACTGGATGACCGGAGACATCCATGTCGTTCCCGACAGTTTCTTCCTTTATTTCATGCTCGAGAACGGCATGGCGATCCGCTACGGGGTCGGGGTAGGGCGCAAAGGCTTGTACGAACCCGGCGAGTTCACGGTGGCCCGCAAGGCCGAGTGGCCGTGGTGGCGGCCAACAAACGCCATGATCCGGCGCGAGCCCGAAAAATACGCGAAGTACAAGGACGGGATGAAAGGCGGCCCGAATAACCCACTCGGTGCCCGGGCGCTGTATCTCTACGACGATGAGGGACGCGATACCTATCTTCGTATTCATGGAACCAACGCTCCGGAAACCATTGGATCGGCCGTGTCGAATGGATGCGCGCGGTTGACGAACGAACATGTGAAGGATCTGTATGATCGCGTCGAAATCGGCGCCCGCGTTTTCTTGTACCCAAAAGTGACAACGGCGTGAGCACCATCCTCTCGCCTTGAAGTCACCCGTCTGGAAATGGCAAGCACATGACGAAGGGCGGAAGCCAGTTTCATGCGATGATGAGGTGACGAACTTGCTGTTGACCAGGAGGTCTTTTCTTGGAGGGATGACGCTCACGCTGGCCGGTACCGGGTTGCCAGCAGCGACAAGGGAGTTGATCCTCGCGCCGCAAACGATCAAGGCGCGCTTTGCCGGGCACGACGTGTCGATGCTGGGCTTCAACGGCGGTCTACCCGGGCCTGAAATCAGAATGCGACAAGGGCAGACCGCCCGCATTACCCTCGATAACCGATTGGAGGAGGGAGCTCTCGTTCACTGGCATGGGTTGCGAGTTCCAAATCGGATGGATGGTGTCAACGTTCTCACTCAGGATGTGGTCATTCCGGGCGACTCGTATCGTTATCAATTCGGCGTCCCGGATGCCGGCACGTATTGGTATCACTCGCATTATCTGTCTTACGATCAGGTCAGCCGCGGTCTTTTCGGCGCCTTCATCGTCGAGGAGCAAAATGCGCCGGCTGTCGACCATGACATTGTTGTTCAGTTCTTCGATGTCTTGTTGGATCAGTCCGGACAGTACGACGAAGGGTTCAACCCGGCTCATTTCGCGACCGAGGGCCGTATCGGCAATACGGTCACGGCGCTTGTTTCCAATGGAACCGGCAAGACTGTGAAACGAGGCGACCGTCTGCGACTGCGTCTCATAAATCCCTCCATCGACAGGGTGTACCGTGTCGGCGTGGATGGTTTGACAGGCAAGATCGTTGCACTGGATGGCATGCCTCTGGCGCATCCACGGACGCTCGAACCGATCCTTCTCGCTCCGGGGCAAAGATGCGATGTGATCGGTAATGCGACCGGGCCGATCCGATTCGACGACAGCTTTGGAGAGCGGACGTTGAGCCTCGGCGAAATCGCTGTTTCCGGTTCTCGTGAGCCTGCGAAAGTGCCCATCACCGCGTTGCCCACCAACCGAATGCCCGCGCCGCAAGACCCCGGCCAAACCGCGGAGCTGGTGCTCCAGGGAGGTGCGGGAAGCGCGTCCCACAACGGCACAGGGACGTGGGCGCTCAATGACGTATCGGGCCTGCCTCGAACCCCTTTCCTATCCGTCGCGCAGGGGACGACCGCGCGCATTTCGATCCGCAACGAAACCGGGTTTCCACACGTCATGCATCTGCATGGCCACCATTTCTGGGAACTCGATGCGGCGGGTGAAGCCGGTCCATACCGGGACTCGACCTATCTGGATACCGGCGAGACGCGGGATATTCTCGTCGTCCTGGACAATCCGGGATCGTGGATGCTGCATTGCCACATGTTGAGCCACCAAGCTGACGGTATGGCCACGTGGATCAGAGTCGGCTGAGGGTCGAGACGGATACATACCGTTACAAATCTCTGAATGATAACAGGCCTTCTGCCGTTTACGTAACCTGACAAGCGAGAAACAGGTCCATCGATTGCGAACGGGAGCGTTCATTGACCCTGACACCAAAATCTCTCGGCATGACTGCGGCGGCAGGATCAGCCGCTTTGCTGTTTGGGGCCTTCGTTTTCCAGGCTCTTGGCTACGCGCCGTGCGCAATGTGCATCTGGCAACGCTACCCACACGCAATCGCCATTGGAATGGGCGCTCTGTTGCTTTTTACTCTGCCGATCCTGCCAATCCTGATAATCGGTACCCTATCGGCACTAAGCACATCCGCGTTGGGGGTGTTTCATACCGGTGTCGAGCGCGGCTGGTGGGAGGGACCGACTTCTTGCACGGGATCCGGCCTCGATGTTTCCCAAATGTCGGTATCGGAATTGCTGCCTTCTGCCAGTTCGAGTGCTTCGACTCTTGTTCTGTGCGATGAGGTTGTCTGGGAATTTCTGACGTTGTCCATGGCGAGTTGGAACGCGATCCTAAGCGGTGTCCTTGCTTGCCTCTGGTTGGTCGCAATCGCAAGACATCAAAAGATTCGGTGGCGTGGGGTCGCGGACGTTTCTTGAATCGTCTCGCATTCATCGAAAACAAACAAAGGGCTTCGTTTCATGGTTACAAGACGACACTTTCTTGCACTCTCCGGTTCGCTGTTTTCAGCGTCTCTGAGTTCACCTGTGTTCGCGAAGACCTGGCCGACGAAAGCCGAAAAAGCGGCTTGGGATGCGCAGGTCACGCCCATCAACTATGACCCGGCAACATCCAACCCATGGGGGCTGCATCCCAGGCTGCTGCCGCAACGCGTTTTGGCAAATGACGGTCTGCGCCCGGGTGACATTCACGTCGATGCGATCGCGCGCTATCTGTACCATATCGAGGAAGGTGGCACCGCGATGCGCTACGGGGTCGCGATTGCCAAGGGCGATCTCTATGAACCCGGCACCTATACGATCCGTCGAAAGATCGAATGGCCGCACTGGACGCCCACACAGTCGATGATCGAACGCGACCCGGAGGCCTACGAGCGGTTTGCCGATGGTATGGAGCCTGGTCCCAACAATGCCTTGGGCAGCAGGGCTTTGTATCTATTCGTCGGAGATCGGGATACGTACCTTCGAATTCATGGAACGCCGAGCCCACGTAGCATTGGCGGCCGGGCCAGTTCGGGATGCGTGCGCATGGTGATGGCCCACATCAATGATCTCTATCCGAATGTCGCTGTCGGATCGACGGCGTTCCTCTACTCGGCCGAGGACAGCGTTACCGCTCGAAGCTGATCAATTCGTCGGACAGCGCATCTTTGGCTCACGCGCTGAGTACCGCGTCGTGCAGGAAAATCTTGCAACGAATTGTTGGACGAACACTCACGGCCGCGTCGCAAGTGAATTTTCGAACTGTGCGATCGCTACGGATTTGTCGTCCTCATCGTTCTCGAAAAGCTTTCTGGTTCGAACGCCCGGCAACTTGCCAAAATCCGCCATCAGGCGCTTTGGAAAAAATGTGCGTCCAATGGATTCAAATCCTGGTAATTGCCTTAGGATCGCAGAAGTACTGACGCTACAAAAGCCTGAAGCAGCCGGACCGTTTGCCAATGCAAGCTGCAAGGCGCGCTCCGCGACTTCGGGGGACACATCGATCTCTTGTATGACGACATGGTAGGTCTCCCGAGCATGAGCCCGCGCGTAAAAATCGGCCACTTGTGGAGTAATGCCATAAAGCACATCTCCCCGTTCCGGTACCGCGCTCAACCGGACCGTTCCTGCCGGATCGAAGATAACGCGCTGCGACCCATTGATCATGACGCTGGTATGCGCACCCGCCCCGGATCTGTTATTGATCATCGTGTACAGCGTCAACGCGGCCGGTCCGTCGTGACTGTAGGATGCGCTACTGATGACTTCGGCTGAAGCATCAGGGCGCATGTCGTTTCCTGCACCGCACCCCGCCAAAATCACCAAGGCAAGCACCAAGAAAATGCGGTTCAAAAAGAGCAACTTGCAGCCTCCTGCCATTGGTTGAATGACTGAATTTTCGGGAAAATCAGGGCCTCTACCACTCTCGACACCAACTCTTCCGAATTTCACTTCCACCGAAACATGGTTTCGGTTGGTCTAAAGATCCTCGACAGGTTTTTCTCTGGATATCGCATGTCTTAGAAGAAGAGGAGCGTTCGCCCCGAATTGATTTGTCGCAGTTTGTAACAGACCCCGCCTTTGTGACCTCGCGATACAAAACACCGGCTCGCGTGGTATTCCGCATCTGCAGGTGTCTCCCATATGGTGGGTATCGCAACACTGACACGAGGTGATCGAAATGAAACGCAACATTTTACTCGCTGCAATGACCCTGGCTGCAACCGCCTTTGGTGGCGCCGCCTTGGCGGATGCCAACCATGGGCTCGGTGGGCAGCCTGGTGCCCAAGGTGGGGCAGGCATGATGCAGAACGGTGGTCCGGGCATGATGGGGAACATGGGCGGAATGATGGACATGATGAAGCGCATGCACGGGAACATGATGGGCGGCGGCATGATGGGCGCAGGCATGGGCAGTGGTATGATGGGCCCAGGCATGGGTGCCGGCATGATGCAAATGTTCGACACTGATGGAGACGGCACAACCACGCCGGAAGAAATGCGCACGCAGCTTCAGGCCAAGCTTTCCGAGTTTGATAGCGATGGGGATGGAAACCTCTCGATTACCGAGTTTGAAGCTCTCCACAGCGCGATGATCCGCGAAATGATGGTGGATCGTTTCCAACACCTCGATGCCGATGGCGACGGCGCGGTGACGCCGGAAGAGATGGCCGCTCCTGCCGATAGGATGGAGCGAATGCAGATGATGCGGTCGAACATGGCAGATGCGCCTGCGCGGCCCGGCAACGGTCAGGGCATGGGCATGGGCATGGGCAACGGCTCCACGATGCAGGACAACTGAGCCAATGGGTGCCGGTTTTTTTCCGGCACCCGTCCTCACAACGCCAAAACCATTCGCGGTCGGGACATTGAACCGAACCGCGACCTGAACCGTTTAGCCTCGGTATGCCAACAAATAGAGACTCGGAAAGGAAAATTCCCATGGCTTATACCTATGATCGCGTCCTGAAAGACACCAATATCGATGACGCAGAGATGCGTGTTCGAGATGCCCTGGCAGACAAGGGCTTCGGCGTCCTGACTGAGATTGACGTCAAAGCGACGATGAAAAAGAAACTTGATGCGGACATGCCGCCTTACCGCATCCTGGGGGCCTGTAATCCGGGCATGGCGCACAAAGCCATCGAGATCGAGCCTCGCATCGGTGCGATGCTTCCCTGCAATGTCATCTTGCGGCAAGTGGACGGCGACACCGAGGTCAGCGCGGTCGATCCTGTCGCTTCGATGCAGGCGGTGCAGAACCAAGACCTGGACGCGGTCGCCGGCGAAGTCCGCGATCTCCTGCGGGACGCCCTCGACGCCGCGTGATGGCGGGATGGGCGTTGGATGCCCTGTCGCAGAGCCAGCGCCATTGGCGGTGCTCGATTAATGCCATCTAATCCCCACGTAAATTCCTGATGAGGAACTGACCCAGTGCTGCCAGCGGGATTGCCATTTCCGGATATCGGAACCGACCTCATCTCCTTCGACATCGGGGGGGTCACATTCGCACTCCGCTGGTACGCGCTAGCCTATATCTTCGGTATCCTGATTGGCTGGCGCATTTGTTTGAGTGCCATAAGCCGTCCCGCGCTCTGGACATCAGTTGGACCGCCGCTTGACCGGACGCAGATCGAAGATCTTCTGACGTGGATCATCATCGGCGTGATTGCTGGTGGTCGCCTGGGCTTTGTACTGTTCTACCAGCCCGCATATTATCTCGCCAATCCCTTGGAGATTCTGATGGTCTGGCAAGGCGGCATGTCTTTCCACGGGGGCTTCGCGGGCGTTGTCATCGCGGCCTTGTTGTTCTGCCTTCGACAAAACGCGTCATTGCTCAGCACTGGCGACTTGCTGGCTTTGACAACACCACCAGGCTTGTTTCTTGGGAGGCTGGCGAACTTCACCAACAACGAGCTGTGGGGGCGGCCGACGGACGTTCCCTGGGCGGTGATCTTTCCCGGCGAAGTCGCGCAGGCCTGCCCAGGGATTAGCGGCCTCTGCGCCCGACACCCGTCCCAGCTGTACGAGGCGCTATTGGAGGGGCTCATTCTTGGAATGCTGCTCATTTATCTCGCTTGGGGCCGGGGCTGGCTGAAAATGCCCGGTGCCTTGGCTGGCGTGTTTCTGACCGGCTATGGTCTTGCCCGAAGTTTCGTCGAGATGTTCCGGCAACCGGACCAACAGTTTGTGACGGCGGACAACCCGATTGGCCATGCGCTCCACTTTGGTGAGTGGGGTGTGACGATGGGCCAGTTGCTCTCCATCCCGATGGTGTTGGTTGGGCTGGCGTTGATCGTGTTCGCCAAGCGGGAACGGTGCCGGACAGCGCCACCCCGCAGGGCCGCAACGTAATCGCCATACTGATCTCTCTTGACCCTCCTGTGGATGGAAGCCCCAAGCAAGAGAAGCATTCTCGGAAAGGACCGCAAAATGAGCACCCCCGACAGTTCTGAAACCACAGCGACTTCTTCGGTATTCGTTTGCCCCATGCACCCTGAGGTGCGGCAGGTTGAGCCCGGCAATTGTCCGAAATGCGGGATGCATCTCGTGCCGGAATCGGAGCTCGAGCTTCATTCCGCACATGATCATCACGACCACGACGCAGGTGCCGCGCCGGCGGATGGCCGATATGATCTGGTTCCCACTGGACATGATGGTCCCATTTACACCTGCCCAATGCACCCTCAGGTGCGGCAGCCTGATCCGGGCGCGTGTCCGATCTGTGGCATGGGATTGGAACTGGAATCCGGTGTGCCGGGCGATGAAGGTCCAAATCCCGAACTGGTGGATTTCACACGGCGGTTCTGGGTCGGCACAGTCCTGACTATCCCGCTCCTTGTCCTCACGATGGGGCCATTCGTCGGTTTCCCCGCAGTCCGGACATTTTTTGGCGAAAGCACTACACAATGGACCGAATTGATCCTGGCAACGCCAGTGGTCTTGTGGTGCGGCTGGCCGTTTCTGGAACGCGGATGGATTTCGTTCCGCACATTGAACCTCAACATGTTCTCCCTGATCGGCATGGGCGTTCTTGCCGCCTGGCTCTTCAGCGTCGTTGCCGTTCTCGCACCGGACATATTCCCTGATGGGTTCCGAGGCTCCGAAGGCCATGTCGGCGTCTACTTCGAGGCGGCGGCTGTGATCGTGACGCTCGTGTTGCTCGGTCAGGTGATGGAATTGCGCGCACGTGAAGGAACCGGCAAGGCGATCCGTGCGCTACTCGATATGGCCGCCAAGACCGCGCGGGTCATGCGGGACGATGGCTCCGAAGAGGAGATCCCGCTGGAGGACGTACAGGTCGGCGACCGGCTGCGCGTACGGCCCGGTGACAAGGTTCCTGTCGATGGCGTGGTTCTGGACGGCCGGTCCTCGATCGACGAAAGCATGATCTCCGGTGAACCTGTGCCGGTCGAGAAGACCGAAGGCGACCCGGTAACTGGTGCGACGATCAACGGCACTGGCAGTCTGGTGATGGAGGCGACGCGTGTCGGGTCCGACACGATGCTGGCTCAAATTGTCGAGATGGTGTCGAACGCGCAGCGCTCGCGCGCCCCGATCCAGAAATATGCCGACAAGGTGGCGGGATATTTCGTTCCGGCCGTCATCGGTATCGCGGTCCTGTCCTTCATCGCCTGGGCGATCTGGGGGCCCGCGCCTGCGCTTTCCTACGCATTGATTTCGGCAGTGGCGGTTCTGATCATCGCTTGTCCTTGTGCGCTTGGCCTGGCGACACCGATGTCGATCATGACGGCGACAGGACGGGGCGCTCAGGCAGGGGTCCTAATCAAGAACGCCGAGGCGCTGGAGCGGTTCGAGAAAGTCGATACCCTGATCGTCGACAAGACCGGCACGTTGACCGAAGGCAAGCCGCGGCTTGTCGACGTACTCCCGCAACCCGGCCACGACGAAGCCGAGGTCTTGCGTCTCGCCGCATCGCTTGAGCGCGGATCGGAGCACCCCTTGGCCGAAGCGATCGTCAGGGGTGCGGAGGAGCGAGATGTCAAAATGGAC
>JASBTX010000002.1 GCA_030148225.1 Paracoccaceae bacterium | reverse complement strand
ACTGGTGACGGCAGAAGGCGGGTTGTCCATCGAGGGTCAGGAACGGTTCCGCAATGCCCTCTTTTATCGCGCCTATGGCGATGACCGTCTTTTGAACCGTCTGGCGGAAAGCCCCGATGATGACATGCGGTCAGTCACGAATGCACTTGTTGATAGTGCAGGCCGGTTTGTTCAACTCAAAACCGCAATTGAACGGGGCGAGGTGTCCCCGAATGTCGATATCACGGATGATCTGACGGCGGCGCTGCAAGTCGCCGCTGATTTCAGATCACGGGGAATGGACCTCAAAGCGTACAGGGCGCAAAAGGATGCTTTCGCTACCCCACTGTCCGAAAATGCCGAAAAGCTACTCACCGCCTTCTACAATGAGTCTGAGACCCGTATGGTGTCGCAGAGGTTCATGCGGGATTTCATCGACACCTATATCGATGAAGCCATCAAGCAAAAGATTGATCAGGGTGAACTTGCAGGAATTGAGCCTGTTGCGCTAAAGTCGGGATCGGAGATTATCGATGAACAAATCAGAAAAAACCCCGAAGCCTCAGACCAGGGCGGGCTATTCGATCAAGCGGGAACTGATCGGCAAAGCACTGATCCGGGCAGGCGAGAAGAACGGGGAAGAAAAGGCCGTCAGGATCGGGAAAGAACTCCTGATGAAAAACCAGACGAAGTAAAACCCGCATCAAATCCTGATCAGGAAAACCCCTCCGACAAATCAGATGCCGGGGCTGATGAAAATACCCGGCCAACCTACATTTATCGCCCCGTCGAAAATGCCAAGGCAATTCGCCTATGGGCCGCGTCTCAGGGGTTCAGAAGTGCCCTTCCCCCCGGCGATCTGCATGTCACTCAGGTCTACAGCAAGGAACCTGTTGATCGGGCATCAAAGGCCATGCAACCGAAAACAGGTAATATCCGGGTGAAGGGCGGAAAGCGCGAAGTTGTATCGCTCGGAGATAATGGCGCGGTGGTGCTGAAATTCACCGATGACAGGATGCAGAAGCGTTGGAAAGAAACGCGGGACGCGGGCGCATCATGGGACTTTCCGAATTACCAAAGCCATATCACCATCACCTACAAACCCGGCGATATCGATCTGAGCAAAGTTGTGCCTTACAGCGGCGAGATTGTTCTGGGCGGTGAGGTTGTTCAGGATATCGATCCGGGTGCCGGTCAGAACGTGCGGGAAACAAAACTCAAAGGCAAACCTGCTCAGCCGAAGACAGATCAGAAGATCGATGATTTCGGAGAGGTTCTGACCGGAGCACAGAAGCACAAGGCCAAGGAATGGGCGGAACGGGCAGGGCTTGTCTCTGACAAGGAAATCGCCAAAACGCCGCTCTCGAAATCTTGGCCTGAGCCGGATTATCAGGCGCTGCTTGATGATGGCGTTGATCCGTTTTTGGTGGCTTTTGCCCGTGCTGCGCGTGATCAAATCCCCAGAAAGCCGCGTGGGTACAAACTCAGGAAATGGACCGAGGACGTTATCTACCTCAGGACGTTTGCCAGAAATGTTCTGGACGGAACATTCAGCACCAAAAATCTCAGGGAAAAGATTCAGGCCGAGAAAAGCGGTCTTGATAATGTTGCCAATCTCATCGAACTCTACGAACGATTTGGCCACGGAAAGTCGTTGGCCGGGTTCACATTTTCTGAGAAGGAATTCACCCTCTACGAGGGCAAGCGCTATCCGTATGACAGACCTCTGAGACTGTGGCAGGTTACGGAACCTGCCGAGCGCGGTTCAATGTCATACTGGCCAAAGGTTCATGCATCGGGCGAAACAAAGAAAGCCGCAATCGATGCGTTTGCCAAGGTCTACAAAACCCTTGAAACAGGCCCAAAGAAAAAGACGCGCGGAACGCCAAAATTCATCATTTATTCCCGGCGCGGCGAGGAAGTCAAAAGCTGGACAATCGGTAAGAAGATCGGACGGCACTACGCCGATCTGAAAGGCGGGTTTGCGGAAAGCACCGAAGCCCGCAAATGGATGAACGAAAATCAGGATGAGCTGGTCAGGCTTCTTGAGGCTTACAAGAACCTGCCCAGCGAAAGGCGTTCCGAGAATGATCCGCGCATCGGTGATGATCACCGGGGCGGGGCGGATGTAACACCGGAACAGTTTTCCGAAACATTCGGGTTCAGAGGTGTCCAGTTCGGCAATTATGTCGAAGGACCGCGCAGGCAGGAGGATTTGAACCGGGCATATGACGGCTTGCTTGATCTGGCAGCAATCCTGAATATCCCGCCACAAGCCATTTCGCTGAACGGTTCGATGGGGCTGGCATTCGGGGCGCGGGGGCGCGGGGGTAAAAATCCGGCAGCGGCACATTTCGAGCCGGACAATATTGTCATCAACCTGACGAAAGGTTCCGGCGCTGGGTCTTTGGCCCATGAATGGTGGCATGGTCTCGACAATTATTTCAGCCGCGCCACTGGCCGAAATGTCGGGTTTCTGTCGGATACTGCGCGGCAGCGCCCGGATGGGGTAAGACCCGAAGTCGTGCAGGCATTTCAGGGGATACTCACATCGATTGCCAGGGCCGATATCAAGATCAGATCGCAGGAACTCGACAAGCGGAGAACCAAACCCTACTGGTCCACGCCCATTGAAATGACAGCCAGATCGTTTGAATCCTATGTGATTGCGAAACTGGCCGATGAAAGCAAGTCAAACGACTATCTTGCAAATATTCTGGATGACAAATCATGGGAAGCTCTGGTCGGAGAGGGATCATATCCATATTTGCTGCAATCCGAAATTCCGGCCGTCAGAGAAGCCTATGACAGGTTCTTCGATGTCATCGATACGCGCGAGACAGAAACAGGAGTTGCACTGTTTTCAACATCCGAACCTTCACCCTCACCGCGCCTGACGGGTAAAGAGTTTGGCCGGGTGAATATCAGACGCGCGGCCAAAGATTGGTATGACAGGAACCTCGCAGGTCAAACGGCAACCACCCCAGATGGGCACGTGGTCAGGTTCAACGAGGCCGAGGCCCGGAGTATCAAGGCGGAAGACAGGGAAACGCTGCGCATCCTTCCGGCGCTGCGCGGGATCATCGAGGGCGGTGTCGAAATCCATACCGAACCGGGACAAAGCAAGGGCATTGACAGTGTTCTCTTTTATGCATCCCCGGTTGAGGTGGGCGGCAGGCAAAAGCACATTGTTGTTGGCATCCGAAAACTGGATGACGGCACGTATGACTATGATCTGACATGGCAGGGGAATGAAGCCAGCGCATCGGATGCTTCTGTTGATCAGGCGCGGGCATCCATCATGCAGCCATGGCGGCAACCGCCCGGTGTGGTGAACCTGTTTGTTCAGCCGGAACTCAGAGACATTCTGGCGGGTGGCGAAACTCACCGTGATCTTGATCCGCGTTACACAGGAACCACAGCGGACGGAAACCTGATTTACGAATTGACGCCCGAGTTGAAGGACAAGGCATCAAAGATCGCACGTGATCTGAAACTGAAAGCCAAATCCCTGAACATATCCGGGGTTGAGGTGTCAGTTCCGGGCAAAATGTTCGGGCGCATGTCAGACGGCACGATGAACAAACTTGATGGTGCATTCTTTCAGGACACTGTTCTGGTCGCGATGGATGCACATCAGGGGATTGCAGGCACATTCAATCACGAACTGATCCATGCGCTGCGTTCGCCGCAGCTCTGGAACCGTGAATTTGGCTTGTTCACACGACAAGAATGGTTGGCACTGGAAAGAGCTGCATCCAAGGACAGGCAAAGACTGCAATCGGTCAAAGAGGTTTACGGTCAGGAAGGCGAACAGATCGTCACCGAGGAAGTCATTGCCAGCATGTTCACGGACTGGATGGCTGGCACTTATGAGGCGCGGAGTTTCATCGGATCAGCCTTCCGAAAAATCAGGAACCTTCTTGAAGCGATAGGCAATGTGCTTGCCGGAAACGGTTTCACAAACCGGGATGATATTTTTGCCAAAATCCAGTCTGGCGAAATCGGAAGCCGTCAGCCGGAACAGAATGAATTCGATCCTGTCATCGGGGAAAAACTCAGGTTCCGGGTTCAGCCGGATACCCCCGTCGAAATCCGTCAGGAAACCATGCTCAAGGCGTTTCTCAGCCAGCCCATCGATCAGGCCATTCGCATCCCGTTCCACATTGCCGGTGGTCTTAACGAGAAGAACGAATGGATACCTGCCGTCAAACAATGGGACAATCTGCGCAAAGTCGTTCTTGAAAAGAAAATAAACCCGGACGGACCATTCGGCTGGCTTTCTGTCCCTCTCGAAAAGGCCCGTATCGGGTTGATCGACAGGTACGGCCTGACAGAGGAATACATCGAACGTGAGCGCCAGAGGGGGCTTGATCAGCGCTCAATATTGCATGAGGCGCAGGAGCACCTTGAAGCTCTCACAGAGGCTAATATTGGACGTGACGAGGCAGTGGTTCTGCAATCCGTTCTGACGGGTGAAACCGTCCCTGATGAAGCCATGAAGGCAATTTCAGAACCTATCCGGGTGGCAATTGATCAGCTTGGACAGGACGCGGTTGAATTCGGTCTTCTGGATGCAGAGACATACGAGAAAAACCGGGGGTCATATCTCCATCGCGTCTACCAGAAGCATGAGAGTGACGCGAACAAACTGGCGAGATTTGTCGGAAACTTCGGAGCGAGACGCCGCGCAAAAATCATGGGCAATGCCTTCAAGGGACGCGGGATTTTCCATGAAATCAAAGGTGAATTTCTGACCGGCGATAAAAGCAAGGGAAGCAAGTTCCTGGCACTGGAACTTCTTGCTCAAAAAGGCGCTGGTTTTGATAAGGGCAAGCCAAAGGTGCTGAAACGGGTATTCGTGCCGGCCGGTTCCCCAATCCCGGCTGAATACAAGGATTTCAATAAGACCGGAACGTGGGAAGTCCGCGGCGAACGCAAGAACGGAAATGTTGTTCTGTGGCGGGATTTCACCAAGGCGGAACGCCGCAGCATGGGGGAAATCCTCGATGCGAGATACCTGATTGCCAAGACCTACATGAACATGGCCAACGATCTGGCCAATGGAAAATTCTTCAAGGATATCGCCGCGAACCCGGATTGGGCGCAGGAAGCGGAACCGCCAATCGATACATGGGTTGAGGCATCCAAATACGGTGGAACTTTCAACAATTTTGATCCGAATGTTCAGTGGGTAAGAGTGCCCGATGAGCGGATCGCGAAATCAAAGGCTAAGCGGTACGGCTTGTTGTCGGGCAAGTATGTCCGCGCTGAAATCTGGCGTGATCTTGCGCAGATCGAAACGATGCAGTCTCCCAACACTTGGACGGCAATTCTCAATCAGTGGAAAATAAACAAAACGGCCAGAGCGCCAAATGTTCATATGAACAACATCATGTCGAACCTTGCGCTGATGGATATGTCCGATGTCAGGATGACGGACCTGCTCAAGGGCATCAGGTCATACGCCAAGGGCGATGCACTCTATCAGCAGGCGCTTGAGAACGGCGCGTTCGGGTCTGACATGGTTGCACAGGAATTGCGCCAAAAAACGCTGCAACCCATTCTCGATGGTCTTGATAAACAGATGAAAGGCAATGTTGATGATCTGAAAAACGCAAGCGGCATCATATGGAAGGTCACCGATGCGATTTATCGCGGTCTCAAGAAAGCCGATAACAAGATGATCGACCTCTATCAGGCAGAGGACGAAGTGTTCAGAATGGCGGTGTTCATCCGGCGCAGGCAACAGGGTGTCTCAGCCTCTCAGGCGGCGCGTGAGGCGCGGGACCAGTTCCTGAACTATGATATCCGTGCACCATGGGTTAATGCCGCCAGACGCACTTTTCTTCCGTTTGCCAGCTATTCATACCGAGCAGTTCCGATCCTCGCCCGAACAGCAGCTACACGCCCATGGAAGATCGCCAAATATATGACCATCGCCTATATGGCGGAAAACTTGGCATATGCGCTCGCACCATCCGATTGGGATGAGGAAGAAGAACGCAAATCACTCAGGAAAAACGAAGAAGGATACACATGGTTGGGATCGCCCAAAATGGTGCGCCTGCCATTTCTTGACAGTGATGGGAATCCGGTCTTCATCAATATCAAGCGCTTCATCCCGGTTGGGGATATATTCGATCTTGGCGAGGGGAGCGGTGTTTTTGGTATGCCCGCACCATTGATATTTGGTGGCCCGCTGATGATCGGTGCTGAACTGTCACTGAACAGATCATCATTTACCGGCAGGGATATTGTAAATCCGCTGATCGATACACCATGGGAAAGGTTTACAAAAACCCGCCAATATCTCTGGAAATCTTGGATGCCGTCAGCGGCATGGATACCGGGTTCGTGGTATTGGGAGAAAATCGGCAGGGCATTGCGTGGCGCAGAGGAATGGGGAACCGGCCGGAAATACAGTCTGCCTCAGGCGCTGGCCAGCAGTTTCGGTATCAAAATCAGATCACAGGACGTGGAAATCGGGTATCTGTCATGGATGATGGATTTTGAAAAGGCCGAGCGGGAACTGAGTTTTTCGGCGCGTCGTCTTGAAAAGGACCGTGAGCGCGGTCTGATCAGCCAGCGCGATTTCGAAGCCGGAATGGAAAAACTGATGGATAAATTTTCGGAGCTGGAAAAAAACAGAGATGAAAGATTCCCCAGCCGGTAGATCAGTATGCCAGCACCCAATTCAGCATCCACCATGCGATAACCACGGCGACCATGGCGGCAGCAATGAAGACCATACCCGACCAGAATGTATCGTCGTCTCGCAGCCCCATGAATTCGAGGATACTGAGTATCGGCACCAGTGCCATGCCGAAAAGAACAATCAGGCTGTAAGCGTCGAACAGAGACATGCGGCATTTCATAGTGCATCAATCGCCGCATGTCTGTGACATTGTTCACATCAAAATGTTCGCCTTAGAGAAGGATCACGGGAAATAAAATCATCCGCCCTTGAAACGGCATGAATGACAGAACTGTGATCGCGCTGGAAAAAGCGGCCAATGAGGGTAGTTGAATATTTCCTGACCCCGTTTCGGTGCAAATCATAAATGGCCTTCATCGCCAGCGATCTGGCTTTGAACGTGTGTTGCGCGCGTGATGGACCGCGCAAAGCCTTCACGCTGATTCCGAACATTGCCGCATATTGCGAACTGATCCGGGTCATTTCCTCAACCTCTGTATCATCCGGGCTGATCGGTGTGTGCCTTATGATCCATGCAAGACGTTCCTGCCTGTGGCGTTCTTCGAGTTCGTCCCATGTTTCCGTCTTCGGATTGCTTATCTTCATGTTCTCGTCACCGTTTCGTCACCGTTTCAATGGTTTTGCGAGTGTTGGGGGCGGGGAATTTCCAAAACAAAATGAGAATATTTGCTGAACAAAGGTGTTGGCACAGTCCTCCGAAGGCAGAGGCCAGAGGTTCGAATCCTCTCGGGTGCGCCATCACCTTCAGAACGCACCAATCCGGCAAAACGCACCAATCCGGTTGCACTTTGCCGTGGGATGCGACCTAATCAGGGCCGACCCGGTGCCCTTTGCGCCGGGCTTGGGGGGGGAATGCCGGAAATCGAACCAGGAGACCCGTCAATCCGCGCGCTTGACGGGCTGCATCTTTGGCATGCGCCGATGTCGAGCTGTTCGCAGCGGGTGCGCATCGTGCTGGCCGAGACGGGCCAATCCTACGAGAGCCATCTGGTCGCGCTCGACAAGGATGAACATGCCAGCGCCGCCTATCAAGCGATCCATCCCGATGGCCTTGTGCCGGCACTGTCCGATGACGGGCGGCTATTCATCGAAAGTATCGATATCATCGCCCATCTGGCCGCGCATGAGGCTGATCTCGCCGGGTCGGGCGATCCGACGCTGTTGCAGATGGCGGATGCGGCGCAGGCCGATCTCAAGCTTTGCACGCATGAGTTCCTCTTCCGGTCACGGCCCCAGCCCTCGGCCGAGCGGGCAGCGGCGTTTCAGAAGACGCATCAGAACGCCACGCTCAGGCAGTTCAAGCGCGACATGGCCGAAGGCTTTGCCCCCGAACGGCTTGACGCAGCGGTGCGTCGGGTCGATGCCGGTTTCCGCCATCTCGACGAACTGTTGTCCGATGGCCGGACCTACCTGACGGGCGCGGTCTTTACCATCAATGACATTGCATGGATGCCGAATGTGCACCGCTTTGACCTGATGGGCTGGCCCTTTGCGCGCACGCCGCACCTCTCGGACTGGTTTGATCGGGTGTCGCAGCGCGACAGCTATCAGACCGCGCTGGTCGAATGGGAGCCTGAAGGAACCGCCGAAAAATTCGCCGCCTATACCCAAAAGCGCCGTGCAGAGGGCACGGATATCCGTGCCTACGGCGGGCTTGGCGAATGAATGGATAAACCGATGACCCGGATCAGGAACATCCTTTTTGTCATGTCCGATCAGCTCAGGTGGGATCATCTGAGCTGCTATGGCCATCCGCATTTGCACACACCGAATATCGACCGGCTGGCCGCGCGCGGCATCCGATTTGACCGGGCCTATGTCCAAAGTCCCGTCTGCGGCCCCTCGCGCGCATCCTGCTACACGGGCCGGACAGTGTTCAGCCACGGTGCCACATGGAACCGCGTTCCCCTGCCGATCGGCGAGATGACGCTGGGTGATTACCTGAAACCAGTGGGTATCCGCACGGCAGTTGTCGGCAAGACGCATTTTACCCCCGACAGCGACGGCATGGCGCGGATGGGTCTGAACACGGAGACCGAGATCGGCCTTCTGATCGGGCAGGGCGGGTTTGACCCATATGAGCGGGATGACGGGCTTAGCCCGACGCCGCTCTTGCGGCGCAAGGGCGGGGTGCTGCGCTATAATGACTGGCTACGCGAACACGGCTATGCAGGTGAGAATCCGTGGAACGATTTCGCAAATTCGGCCCTCGGCCCGAATGGCGAGGTGCTTTCGGGCTGGGAATTGCGCCATTCCAACCTGCCCGCGCGCGTCGCCGAAGAGCATTCGGAAACCGCATATATGACGATGCGCGCGCGCGAATTCATCGACAGCATGGGTGATGAGCCGTGGCTCTGCCATCTGAGCTATATCAAGCCGCACTGGCCTTATATCGCACCCGCACCCTATCACGACATGTACGGGCCCGAGACATTCCTGCCGGTTGAACGCGACCCGCGCGAGCGCGCGGATCCACATCCCGTATACGGGGCCTTCATGGGCATGCAGGTCAGCGAGACCTTTTCAGCCCCCGGCGTCCGCGAGACGGTGATGCCCGCCTATATGGGCCTGACCAAGCAGATCGACGATCATCTGGGCCGCCTTTTCGACTGGCTCGCGGATACCGGCAAGGACCGCGAGACGATGATCGTTTTCACCTCGGATCACGGGGATTATCTGGGCGATCACTGGATGGGCGAGAAAGAGCTTTTTCACGAGGTATCGGTCCGGGTGCCGCTGATCATTTATGATCCGCGCCCCGAGGCGGATGCAACGCGCGGCAGCGTCACGGATGCGCTGGTCGAGGCGATTGATCTGGTGCCGACCTTCATCGAGGCGACCGGCGCACCTCCGGCAAACCACCGGCTTGAGGGCCGCTCGCTGATGCCGCTGATCAACGGTCAGGCGCCGGACGATTGGCGCGACGCCGTGTTTTCCGAGATTGACTATGCCTTTTATGCCGCGCGTGACACGCTGGGTATCGATGTGTCCGAGGCGCGGGGTTACATGATCCGGACGCGGGATTGGAAATATATCCATTTTCGCAACTACCCGCCGCAACTCTTTGATCTGAATGAAGATCCCCAGGAGTTCATCGACCTGGGCCGAAACCCTGAATTTGCCGGGATCCGGCAGGATATGCATGCGCGGCTCTTTGATCGGCTCTCGGGGCGCAAGAACCGCATCACCATGACCGACGCCGTGGTCGAAGGAATGCGCGGGGACGAAGATAAGGCAGGGATCGTCATCGGCAAATGGTGACGGATTGCCAGGGTCAGGCGAATTCGTGGTAGTGAACTTTAAATATCTCGCATAGTTAATTGATATAAAACGAATTATAATACATTTGTTTCACCGCGTTGCGGGCAATCCTGCGAATTCAGCGATCACCCGCGTTTTGTCCGTTCGCCGGTCCCGTTGACGGGGCGCTTTACAGCGCTTTGGCTTTGCACCGCTGCGCCTATGGGGCTAGGCTCGGGCCAGATCACCAAAGGGGGGCGGGATGCAGTTTTTTTCCGGTTTTGACCGTATCGGCGAGGAGAATGCCTTTGCCGTTCTGGCGCGCGCGGCAGAATTATCCGCAGCGGGTATGGATGTCATCAATCTGGGCATCGGGCAGCCGGATTTTCCCACGCCGGAAAACATTGTCGAGGCGGCGGTCAGGGCGCTGAGGGATGGCCATCACGGCTATACCCCGGCAACGGGCATCCCGGCCCTCAGAGAGGCTGTCGCCGCCGATCTGCACCGGCGCTATGGCGCCGAGGTCGATCCGGCGCATGTGCTCATCGTGCCGGGCGGCAAGGTGACCATGTTCACCGCGATCCTGATGTTCGGCGCGCCGGGCGTCGACATCCTCTATCCCGATCCTGGGTTTCCGATCTATCGCTCGATGATCGAATTTACCGGCGCACGCCCTGTGCCCATCCCCATCCGCGAAGAGAACGGCTTTGCCTTTTCGGCCGATGAAACCCTGTCGCTGATCACGCCTCAGACCCGGCTCATCATCTCCAATTCACCCGCAAATCCCTGCGGCGGCGTGACGCCCAGAGAAGAAGTTGAAAAACTTGTCAACGGGTTAGAGGCCCATCCTGATGTGGCAATCCTGTCAGACGAGATTTATGACCAATTGCTTTACGACGGTGAGGAACATGTCAGCCTGTTATCCTTTCCCGACATCAGGGATCGGCTGATCCTGCTGAACGGTTGGTCGAAAACCTATGCGATGACGGGCTGGCGGCTGGGCTATTCTGTCTGGCCGACCCCGGCCTATGATCTGGCGCGCAAGCTGGCGGTCAACGCATGGTCATGCGTCAATGCCCCGGCGCAATATGCCGCCCTCGAGGCGCTGACCGGCCCGCAGGACGCGGTTGCCGAGATGCGCGCCGCCTTTGATGTCAGGCGCAAGCTGGTGACGCGGCTGCTCAATGATCTGCCCGATGTCAGCTGTATCACGCCCAAGGGGGCATTCTACGCCTTTCCCAACATCACCGCGACGGGGACCGGGGCCAAGGCACTGGCCTCTGACCTCTTGGAAAAACAGGGTGTGGCCACCATTGGCGGTCCGGATTTCGGCACGCTGGGCGAGGGGTATATCCGGCTGAGCTATGCCAACTCGGCCGAGAATATCGAGCGCGCGCTTGATCGGATCAAAGACTATCTGAATAGGCGTGCTGCCTGAAATCAGACAGCACTAGACATTAATGTCTAGACTTGCCGTCACCGGGTGAATTATGCTCCGGCCATCAAAAGGGAGGCCGGAATGAAATCGCAATACAGAGTGGTCGTGATTGGTGGCGGTGTTGTCGGGGCGTCGGTCCTCTATCATCTGGCCAAGATGGGCTGGAGCGATTGCGTCATGCTGGAGCGGTCGGTGCTGACCGCAGGCTCGAGCTGGCACGCGGCAGGCGGGGTGCACGCGCTGAACGCCGATCCCAACATGGCGGCGCTTCAGGCCTATACGATTGATCTGCTGAAAGAGATTCAGGATGAATCGGGGCAGGATATCAACCTGCACATGACTGGCGGTCTGACGCTGGCCGGAACGCAGGACCGGTGGGAATGGCTGCAGGCCAATTACCGCATTTTCCAGTCTATCGGCATTGATGACTGCGAGCTGATTTCGCCCGAAGAGGCGCAACGGCGATGCCCCATCATGTCGACCGAGGGTGTGCTGGGGGCGATGTGGGCCGACCGAGAGGGCTATATCGACACGACCGGCACGGTGCATGCCTATGCCAAATGTGCCCGCATGCGCGGGGCGGAATATTACGAACACACCAAGGTGGAATCACTCGAACAGACGGCAGATGGCTGGATCGTGCGCACCGACAAGGGTGACATCACCTGCGAACATGTCGTCAATGCCGCCGGTCTCTGGGCCAAGCAGGTGGGCCGCATGGCTGGCATCGAACTGCCGGTATCACCGCTCAAGCATCATTATCTTATCACAGATACCATCCCCGAAGTCGCCGAATTGGATTTCGAGGTGCCGATGACGGTTGACCTCGAGGGGTTCACCTATATGCGCCAGGATCAGAAGGGTGTGCTGGTCGGCATCTATGAAATCGATCACGAGCACTGGGCCATGGACGGTGCGCCTTGGGATTACGGGATGGAACTGTTTCAGGAACAGCTTGACCGGATCGAGAATGAACTGACGCTGGGCTTTGCCCGCTATCCGGCGATCGAGGATGTCGGGATCAAGACATGGGTCAACGGCGCTTTCACGTTCTCGCCCGACGGCAATCCACTGGTCGGGCCGGTGCCGGGCAAGCGCGGCTATTGGTGCGCCTGCGCCGTCATGGCCGGTTTCCTGCAGGGCGGGGGCGTTGGCAAGACACTGGCCGAATGGATGATCGAGGGCCACCCCGAGGCCGATGCATGGCCCATGGACGTCGCGCGTTACGGCAAATTCGCCGAAAACCGCCAGTATATCCGCGAAACAACCGGCCAGTTCTATTCGCGCCGTTTCGTAATGTCCTATCCGAACGAGCAGCTGCCCGCCGGGCGGCCGCTGAAAATGGCCCCGGCGCATGATGCGATGACGGCGGCGGGATGTCGCTGGGGGGTAAGCTGGGATCTCGAGACGCCGCTTTATTTCGCGCCGTCGCCTGATTTCGTCGAAACGCCGTCGCTCAGACGCTCCAACGCGTTTGACATCGTGGCCGATGAATGCCGGGCTGTCCGCGAAAATGTCGGCCTTCTGGATATCACGGGTTTCAGCCGGTACGAGGTATCGGGCCCGAACGCCCATGCATGGCTGGATCACATCATGGCGTCCAAAATTCCCGGCCCGGGCCGCGCGCGCCTCGCGCCCATGGTGGCCGAGGATGGCCGGATGAAGGGTGACCTGACCGTGCTGAACTGGGGCGACGGCACCTATTGGATCATGGGCTCCTACTACCTTCGCGCATGGCACATGCGCTGGTTCAACGACCACATGATGGATGGTGTCACGGTCCGTGATCTGGGTGAAGAGATCTGCGGTTTCGGCCTTGCCGGGCCGAATTCGGCCAAGGTTCTTCAGTCGCTGGTCAATGATGATCTGTCAGGCATGAAGTTCATGTCCTGCCGCCCGATGCATGTCGGTATGATCAATGCCCATGTCGCCCGCATGTCGGTGACCGGTGAAACGGGGTACGAGATCAACTGCCGCTACGGCGATCATATCAAGCTGCGGCGCATGCTGCTCGAGGCGGGCGCGGATATCGGCCTGAGAGAGGTCGGCTTTAACGCCATGCTGTCGCTCAGGATCGAAAAATCCTTTGGCATATGGTCGGCGGAATTCACACAGGACCGGACACCGGCCATGACCGGTATGGATCGCTGGATCGACTGGGACAAGGATTTCGTGGGCAAGGCCGCCTGCGTGGCGGAACGCGACGGCAACGGCCCCGCACAGCGTCTGGTCACGCTCGAGGTCGAGGCGGGCGATGCCGATGCATCGGGCTATGAACCCGTCTGGGCTGGCGATGATCTTGTGGGTTTCGTCACTTCGGGTGATTATGGTCACACCACCGGCAAATCGCTGGCCATGGCCATGGTCAATGTCGATCACGCCGCCGAAGGGCAGGCGCTGAAGGTGCATGTCGTCGGCGTAGAACGTACTGCCAAGGTGATTGCCGCCTCGCCCTATGATCCGGCGGGCAAAGCGATGCGGGTCTAGGCGCGTGGCGCGGCGGGGGCGCAAGGCGGCGCTGGCGGATACGGCGCCCAGGCGCAAGGTGGACTATCACAATCTGCGCAATCCCTTTCCGCCCATGAACATCTTTTCCGAGGACCGGATCGATGCCATCCACACGGCATCGCTCAACGTGCTGGAAGAGTTGGGCATCCGCGTTCTGCTGCCCGAGGCGGTAGAGATCTATCGACAAGCGGGCGCGCGCATCAGCGATGACAACATGGTCCATATCGGGCGGGACATGGTTGAAGCGGCGCTTGAAACCGCGCCCGCGCGCATACCGCTGCGCGCCGGTCGGCGTGAAAAGGACCTCTGCCTCGAACTGGGTGCGCTGGTCTTTCAGCCTGGCGCGGGCTGCCCGCATGCCACCGATCTGAAACGGGGCCGCCGCCCCGGTACGCTGTCCGATTTCCGTGAACTGGTGCAACTGACCCAGCATTTCGACGTGTTGCATATGGTGCCGCCCCTGGTCGAGGCGCAGGACATCCCGCTCAATCTCCGGCATCTGGCCATGACCGAGGCGGAACTGATGCTCAGCGACAAGCTGCCCTTCATCTACAGCCGGGGCACCCCGCAAGTGATGGACGGATTCGAGATGATACGGGATTTTCGCGGGCTGGATGATGATGAATTTCACCAGATAAGCCATTGCTATACAATCATTAACACCAATTCACCGCGCCTGTTGGACATTCCGATGGCGCAAGGTGTGATCGATTTTGCCCGCGCCGGTCAGATGTCGATCATCACGCCTTTCACGCTGATGGGCGCTATGGCCCCGATCACGGTGGCGGGTGCCATCACGCTCAGCCATGCCGAGGCGCTGGCCGCCATCGTACTCGGTCAGCTTGCCCGGCCCGGCGCGCCCTTGTGCTATGGCACGTTCACGTCAAATGTGGACATGAAATCAGGCGCACCGGCCTTTGGCACGCCCGAGCATTTTCAGGCCTCGCTCGCCGCTGGTCAGCTGGCGCGGCGGGTGGGCCTGCCATGGCGCTGTGCCGGTGGCTCGGCGGCCAACATGAACGACGTGCAGGCCGCCAACGAAAGCCAGTTCGCGCTTTGGGGGTGCCTGATGGCAGGGGCGACGGTTGTCATCCATTCCGCAGGCTGGCTCGAAGGGGGGCTGACCGTGTCCTACGAAAAGCTCGTCACCGACTGCGAGGTGTTGCAGATGGTGGCCGAGATGTGCGCGCGCACCGATGACAGCGATGATGCTATCGCGCTCGGGGCGCTGCGCGAGGTTCCGCCCTCGGGCCATTTCTTTGGCGCAGGCCACACGATGAACCGTTACCAGACCGAGTTCTATGAACCACTGGTCGGCGACTGGTCGAATTTCGGCACATGGACTGAACGCGGCAGCATCGATGCCAACACCCGCGCCACCGGCATATGGGAACGCATCGTGCACGAGACACCCGGCCCGGCCCATGATCCCGACCGCATTGGCGCATTGCAGGAATTTGTGGCAAAACGAACCGAGGAGGGGGGTGCCAACCCCGAAAGCTGACGAGTTTCATGCCCAAACCAACACCGCTCTTGCACCGCGACGATCCCGATCGCGAACCGCTGACCGGCAATATCAAGGTCACGCGTGAGGACTGGCTGAATGTGGCGCTGGACGTGCTGATCAGCGACGGTGTCGAGATGGTCAAGGTCCTGCCGCTGGGCGAACGTCTGGGGGTCTCGCGCTCAAGCTTCTACTGGTATTTCAAAAGCCGTCAGGACCTTCTGGATGCGCTGCTTGAGCATTGGCGCGAAACGAACGCCGCGGCCCTTGTTACCCAATCGCGCCAGCAGGCCGAGACGATCACTGGCGCGGTGCTGAACGTTTTCCGCTGCGTGGTGAACCCGGCGCTCTTTGACACGACGCTGGATTTCGCGGTGCGCGAATGGGCACGGCGGTCAGGCCGGGTGCGCAAGGTTCTGGATCAGTCCAACCAACGCAGCCTTGATGCGCTGCAGGCCATGTTCGAGCGGTTTGACTATGACCCGGCAGAGGCGCGCATCCGGGCGCGCGTGCTTTTCTACATGCAGCTCGGCTATAATGACGCCGAACTGAACGAGACGCTGGAAGAGCGGATCGAACAGGTGGCGATGTATCTTTATGTCTTCACCGGCAAAAGACCGCAGGACGCCGAGCTTGCCGATTTCGCCCGTTACGCGCGTGGGGTCGAGGCGCAGGGCTAGCCCCGCCTCAGTCCTTGCGCGCGTCTTTTGCCAGATCGACGAAACAGGGCATCGTATCGTCCGGCGCCGGGGTGGCATGATAGATGGCGCGTGCGATGGCGCGGGCCATGGCCACGGCTGCGGCATGCCCGACCTGCATCAATGTCGGCGCGCCGGGGTCAACCGGTACGCTACGCGTCGAGACGCCGAAAATCAGATCGCCATCGGCAGGCATATGTGCGGGCACCAGCGCCCGGGCGAACCCGTCATGGGCTGCCGTGGCGATCCGCTGACAGCCCGCCTTGTCCAGATCGGCATTGGTCGCGACGATGCCGATGGTCGAATTGCCGCCGGCGCGGGTCCCGTGCGCGCGCATCTTTCGCGTGAACACACCCGGGTCGCCGGTTGTAACCGGTGCCGGGCCAAGGCCGCCAAATTCGGCCCCCACTTCGAACGGTGCGGCCCAGAAGTGACCACCATCCTCGCTCAGCACATTGCCGAGCGCATTGACCGCCACCAGCGCCCCCACCAAAAGCCCGCCGCCCAGATCGACCGAGGCCGAGCCGAGCCCGCCCTTGACATCCCCCGCCAGCGCGCCGAACCCCGCCCCGGTGCTGCCCAGTTCAAAGCGGTCGCCACGATCCGCATAGGCACGCCGCCCCAGCACGGGGTAGGGGTTTTCGTCCCAATCCTTGTTGCCGCCGTTCATGAGGTCAAAAATGATGGCACCCGGCACGATGGGTACCCGTACCGGCCCCACCGGAAAACCGCGGCCATCGGCGCGCAGACCGTCAACAACGCCGGTGCAGGCATCCAGCCCAAAGGCCGACCCGCCCGACAGGACCAGCGCATCAATATCCCGGACCATCTTGTCGGGGGCCAGCAGATCGGTCTCGCGCGTGCCGGGCGCCCCGCCCATGACATGCACACCGGCGGTAAAGGGCTGCCCGGCGGTCAGAACAGTGGTGCCCGATTTCAGATCGTGATCCCGCGCGTTCCCGACCAATAGCCCGGGCACATCCGTGATCAGATTGTGTTTTCCGATAGCTGTCATCCTGGCCCTTTCATCGCTCAGCGTATTCTATGTGGCCGCCGCATGATCGGGCAATCTGGGCGCCGCAGCAATCAGTGATCGGGTATAGGCATGCGCCGGTGTATCGAAAACCTGCGCGGTTTCGCCCGCCTCGACGATCCTTCCCGATTTCATGACCATCACCCGATCCGTGATCGACCGCACCACCGACAGATCATGCGAAATGAACAGATAAGACAGGCCGAACCGATCACCCAGATCGGCCAGCAGGTCCAGTATCTGTGCCCGGATCGATACATCCAGCGCCGATACCGCCTCATCAAGGATGATCAGCTCGGGCCGGATGATCAGTGCCCGCGCGATGGCGATGCGTTGCCGCTGTCCGCCGGAAAATTCGTGGATATACTTGTTGGCATCATCCGCCTTTAACCCCACGCTTTCGAGCGCATTTGCCAGCGCCGTGTCGCGCTCGTCACTGCGGGGCTGCCGGTCAAAGAGGTGAAATGGCTCGCAGACCAGCCGCCCGACCCGGTGGCGCGGATTAAAGCTGCCATATGGGTCCTGAAACACGACCTGCATCTTTCTGCGCTGTTCGCGCGACACGCTGTGGCCCGCGGTCACCACTTCTCCGCCAAGGCGAATCTCTCCGCCCTGGATTGGATCGAGCCCCAGAATGGCCCGCGTCAGCGTGGATTTCCCACAACCGCTTTCCCCGACCAGCCCAAGGCTCTCACCCTTCGCGAGGTTAAAACTGACCCGGTCCACCGCCCGGAACATCCGGCTTGGCCCCAGCACATGCCGCCGCGCCATCGGGTAGTCCCGGATTACATCGCGAACTTCCAAAAGAGGCGCATCTGCCGCCGCCCCGGCCCGCTCGGGCACATGTCCCGACGCTTCCATGAGTGCGCGCGAATAGGGATGGGTCATCGCGCCAAAAATCTGGCGGGCAGGCCCCTGTTCCACAACTTCTCCCGATTTCATGATGACAATGTCGTCAGCCATGTCCGAGACCACGGCCAGATCATGCGTGATCATCATCAGCCCCATGCCGTCCTCGGCAACCAGCCCCTTCAGCAGATCAAGGATCTGCGCCTGCGTCGTCACATCCAGCGCCGTCGTCGGCTCGTCCGCGATCAAGAGCTTCGGCCGCAGCGCGATGGCCATGGCGATCACCACCCGCTGGCGCTGACCGCCCGACATCTCGTGGGGATAGCGCGACAGCGGAAACTGATCGCCGGGCAGCCCGACCCGTTCCAGCGTTTCCGCCGCGCGTCGCCGGGCGGCGCGGCGCGATGTGCGCGGCGCGTGGATCAGGATCGTCTCGGCCACCTGATCGCCGATTGTCCGGACCGGGTTCAGCGCCGTCATCGGCTCCTGAAATATCATCGACACGTCATTGCCGCGCATGCGGCAAAGCGCGGCTTCGTCCAGCAGCGCGATATCGCGCCCGTCCAGCAGCACCTCTCCACGCGGCGCGGAACCCTCCGGCAACAGCTGCATCACCGAATAGGCGGTCAGCGATTTGCCCGAACCGCTCTCGCCGATCACACCGGTAATCCCGCCCCGCGCAACCTCGAGGCTGACATCGCGCAAAATCGGCGTGCCATGAATTTCGAGACCCAGCCCGTTGATACGCAAAAGGGTCATCGGCGGGTCTTTCTGATGCGCGGATCGAGTATGTCGCGCAGACCATCGCCCAGCAGGTTCAGCCCCAGAACCGTCAGCACAATCGCCAGCCCGGGAAACAGCGCGATATGCGGCGCGATGCTGATCAGCGTCTGGCTCTCGGCCAGCATCCGCCCCCAGCTTGGCACCGGCGGCTGCGCCCCCAGCCCGACATAGCTGAGCCCCGCCTCGGCCAGTATGCCCAGCGAGAACTGGATCGTGCCCTGCACGATCAGCAGATTGGCGAGGTTGGGCAGGATATGCTCGGCCGAGATCCGCGCCGCGCCCTTGCCGGCGACGCGCGCCGACAGCACATAATCCCGCTGCCAGAGCGCGATGGCCCCGCCCCGCACCAGCCGGGCAAATACCGGGATATTGAAGATTCCGATGGCGATAATGGCATTGACCGCCGAAGGCCCGAAAATCGCGGTAATCAGGATGGCAATGACCAGCGACGGAAAGGCGAATATCAGGTCGTTCGCACGCATGATCACCTCGTCCAGCACACCGCCACGCCGCGCCGCTGCCGCCAGCCCCAGCGGCACACCCAGCAGGATGCCGATCCCCACCGCGATCAGCGCCACCGCGATCGAGGTGCGCGCACCAACCATCACCATCGACAGGATGTCGCGGCCGAACTGATCGGTCCCCAGAACATATCCGCCCCCGGGCGGTTTGAGCCGGTTGGCAATATCGACGCCCGTCACCCCGTAAGGTGTCCAGACGAACGAGATCAGCGCCAGCCCGGCAAAACCCGCCGTCAGCACCGCACCCACCACGAGGTTGCGCGAGGGGATCAGCCGCCGCATCAGCTTCGCCTGAGCCTTGGATCGACGGCGGCATAGGCCAGATCGACCGCGAAATTGACGATGATCACGGCAAAGACCAACAGCATCACAACGCTTTCGACAACGATCAGATCACGCTGGCTGATCGCCTGAAAGACCAGCCGCCCCAGCCCGGGCAGGAAAAAGACATTCTCGATGATGATCGCCCCGGCCAGCAGAAACGAAAATTGCAGCCCGATGATGGTCAGCACCGGGATGAGCGCGTTCCTGAGCGCGTGACGCCACAGCGTCTGGCGCCGTGTCAGCCCCTTGGCCCGCGCCGTGCGGATGAAATCCTCCGACAGCGTGTCCAGCAGCGCGCTGCGCATCACCCGCGCCAAAATCGATGCCTGCGGCAGCGCCAGCGCGATGGCCGGCAGGGTCAGTGATTTCAGACCGGGTGCGATGCCGTGTTCCCATCCGGCAAACCCGCCTGCGGAAAACCAGCGCAGATTGATGGCAAAAACCAGCACCATCAGCATCGCGAACCAGAAATTGGGGATCGCCACCCCCAGCTGCGTGATCCCCATCACCAGCATATCGGCAACCGAACCGCGCCGCGTCGCTGCCAGAATACCGGCCGGAAAGGCGATCAGCGTTGACAGGATCAGCGCATAAAGCGCCAGCGGCAGCGACACCCAAAGCCGCTCGCCGATGATGTCGGCAATCGGTGTGCGATAGGTGTAGGACGTGCCGAAATCCCCCTGCACCAGCCCCCCGACCCAGGCGAGGTAACGCTCATGCACCGGCAGATCGAGGCCCAGCTCGGCCTGCAGCGCCGCCACCGTATCGGGCCGGGCATTGATGCCCAGCATATAGGCGGCCGGATCCCCCGGCACGATTTCGACAGCCACGAATATCACCACGCTCGCGACAGCCAGGGCGATGATCAGCGATACCAGCCGTCTGAGGGTGTAGCGCAACATGCAAAAACTCTAGTCACCATCCCGCGTCAGGTCCAGTAAGCGTCCGCCCGATCTTCATTGTTCGCCCAATACCTCGGGGGGAATTTGGCCCCGAAGGGGTCAAAGGGGGGCAGCGCCCCCATGCGGGGGACAGGCAGACATGAAACGGGGGGCCCCACGGCCCCCCGAAAAGTCTCTGTCAGGCAGCTTGCGCTACTCGTCCCAGTAGACCGATGTCAGGTCGGTGGCCTGCGTGGGCGCGTTTTCCCAAAGCCCGATCAGATTGACATTGGCCACGCTCAGCGCGGCAAGCTGAAAGAGGTAACCGTTGACGTAATCTTCCGAGATGATGGTCTGCAACTCTGCCAGCAGCGCCGAGCGCGCCTCGGGATCGGCCTCGCTGTTCAGCGTCGCCATCTTTTCCTGGAAAACCGGGTTGTCATACTGGAAATAGTAATCGGGCCGCGCGTAGATGCCGATATCGAAAGGTTCGGTATGGCTGACGATGGTCAGACCGTAATCCTTGCCGCGAAACACCTCTTCCAGCCATTGTGCCCATTCCAGATTGGTGATCTCGGTCTCGATGCCGACAGCGCGCAATTGCGCGGCGATGATTTCACCACCCCGGCGCGCATAGGATGGCGGCGGCAGTTTCAGCGTCGTGGTGAACCCGTCGGGAAAGCCGGCCTCGCTCAGCAATGTCCGGGCCAGTTCCGGATCATAGGTCGAATTGGCGGTCAGATCGACATAATCGGGATTGTGCGGCGCGAAATGGGTGCCGATGGGGGTGCCATAGCCGAACATGGCCCCGTCAATGATGGCCTGCCGGTCGATGGCATGGGCCAGCGCCTCGCGCACTTTCACATTGTCAAAAGGCGGCATCTTGTTGTTGGTCGAGAGGATCGTTTCACCCTCGGTCGATCCGACGAGCACGGTAAAGCGCGGATCGGCCTCGAATTGCGGCAGGTTCTCGGGCGCGGGAAAGCCGGAAAAAGCATCGATATCTTCGGCCATCATCGCGGCGAAGGCCGCCGTCGGGTCCGAAATGAACTTGAAGGTCGCGATATCCAGTTGCGCCGGCGCGCCCCAGTATTCCGCGTATTTCACCAGTTCGATCTGATCGCCCTGCACCCAGTCCGAGAACATGAACGGGCCGGTCCCCACCGGGTTGGTCTTGATGTTCTCGATACTCTCGGGCGCCACGATCACCGCATCGCCCCAGGCCAGGTTAAAGAGGAAATTGCCGTTGGGCTTGGACAGGGTCACACGGACCTGGGTTTCACCCATTGCCCAGACACTGGCGATATCTTCAAAAAGCGCTTTCTGCGCATTCACGCTGTCTTCTGCCCGCGCCCGGTTGAGCGAAAATACCACGTCATTGGCATCCATCGCCGTGCCGTCGTGAAAGGTCACATCGGCGGCGAGCGTGAAGGTATAGCTCAGACCGTCCTCGGAAATTGTCCAGCTGCGCGCGAGGGCGGGCCTGATCGATCCGTCGGGGCCGAAACGGGTCAGACCTTCAAAGACATTGGCATAAAGCACCTGATCGATGGCGCCTGCGGCGGCGCTCGTAGGATCCAGATGCGGCGGCTCCAGCTGTAGGCCGACGGTGACGGTGATCGGATCAACCTCGGGGGCGGGCGCAGGTGTGACCGTTGTCTGTTGTTGTACCTCGTCCTCGGCATATGCCGTCAGGGCAAGGCCCGACAGCAGCAGCGCGCCGATCAGGCTGCGCTTTGTTGGTGAATGTGGGATCATCGTCATCCTCCTGTTGGTGTGACCCGTTGGGGCCGATTATGTCAGCTTGGCAGCAAAAGATCGACAAGGCTTTGGCCCATCACCTTGGCCGCGGTGATCATGTCCCCGACAAGCACGTATTCGTCAGGCTTATGCGCCAGTTCCAGAATGCCGGGGCCATAGGCGATACAGTTTTTCAGCCGCCCGATCCGGTCGATATGTTTCTGATCATATGTCCCGGGCGAGACGACATATTCGGGCGCCTGGCCCAGCACCGTTTCAATGCCTTGCGCGACGGCGCGGACAATCGGCGCGTCGCGTTCCGTCATCGATGGGATCACATGCTGGATTTCGCGGATCGCATAGTCGAATTTGGGACGGCGTGCTTTCACCCGCTCCAGCACATCCTCGATTTCCTGTTGAACATCCTCCAGCCGCTCTTCGATCAGAAACCGGCGGTCGATCACCATGCGGGCGCTGTCGGGCACGCAGGGCGAGGGCAGCCCGGTGAAATCGGCGGCAGGTTCGTCCTGGCCGCCATGCAGCGAATTGATGTTCAGCGTTGACTGGCGCGCGCCCTTGGGAATAACGGGCATTTCTGTGCGTTTTTCGGCCAGTGATGGATAAAGCGTTTCCTCCATCTCCTGCAGCACGGCACCCATGTGTCGCACGGCGCAATCGCCCAGAAACGGCATGGAACCATGGGCAATTTCGCCCCGCGTCTCGATCTCGGCCCACCAGACCCCGCGATGACCAAGGCATATCGAATCCTTGTTCAGCGGTTCGGGAATGATCACATGCTGCACCCGCTCGGGCGCGAAATAGCCGCGTTCGGCCAGATAGGCGACCCCGCCGAACCCGCCGGTTTCCTCATCCGCCGTGCCCGATATTTCGACCGCACCGGCAAAATCGGGAAAGAGATCGACAAATACCTCTGCCGCGATGATCGAGGCCGCCATGCCGCCCTTCATATCGCAGGCACCGCGCCCATAGATACCCTCGCCGATCAGATCGCCGCCAAAAGGATCAACCGTCCAGTCCCGCCCGGTTTCGACGACATCCGTGTGACTGTTGAAATGCACGCACTGCCCCGGATGCGCGCCCTCGCGCCGGGCGATGATGTTCCAGCGGGGAAAGGCCTCGCTGTCGCCGGGCGTGTCGAATGCCCGGATGAATTCTATCTCGAACTGGCGCCGGGCCAGACGATCCCTCAGATATTCGCAAATCTCCAGATAGGCCTGACCGGGCGGATTGATGGTGGGGATACGGATCAGATCCTGCGTCAGTGACACCAACTCGTCACGCCGCGCCTCGATCGTTTCAAACAGCCGGGACAATCGGTCAGACATGCAATCACCAGTGGGAAGCGCCCCGCCACCCTGCGTGTATCGGTTGCGAATATCAAGGGGCGCGCGCACCATTATCTGTGGCGCGGGGGAAAGGGCGGCAGAACCGACCCGCGCTACCCCGGATTACTGTGACACCAGATCGGTGTCGCTGCCGCGCTGTTCCTCGTCACGCAGACGATGCAGATGGGCAATGAAATAGCGGGCATGCGCATTGTCGACCGTCTGCTGCGCCTTGGATTTCCAGGCATCATAGGCCGAGGCGTAATCGGGAAAAATGCCGACGATATCGATATCCTCGACATCCCGGAATTCGGCCTTGGTCGGATCGACGAGTTCACCGCCGAATACAAGATGAAGCTTATGCGCCATGGCGCGTCCTTTCGCCAAGGTTGCGGGGCCGGTCATGGCCGACCCCGCATGCTGAATGGTTAACCTGCAAGCGCCTTATTCAGGTTTTCATCGATTTTTTCAAGGAAACCCATTGTGGTCAGCCAGCCCTGATCCGGCCCGACCAGCAGCGCCAGATCCTTGGTCATAAAGCCGCTTTCCACGGTATCGACGATGACCTTCTCCAGCGTCTCGGCAAAATTGCGAAGTGGCGCATTATCGTCCAGCGTCGCGCGATGCTTGAGACCGCCCGTCCACGCAAAGATGGACGCGATCGAGTTGGTCGAGGTCTCTTCGCCTTTCTGATGCTGGCGATAGTGGCGGGTAACGGTGCCATGCGCGGCTTCGGCCTCGACGATCTTGCCATCGGGTGTCATCAGCTGCGATGTCATCAACCCGAGTGAGCCAAAGCCCTGGGCCACGGTGTCGGACTGAACGTCGCCATCATAGTTCTTGCAGGCCCAGACATAACCGCCGGACCATTTCATCGCCGCCGCGACCATGTCGTCGATCAGGCGATGCTCGTACCAGATGTTCTTTTTCTTGAATTCTTCCTCGAATTCTTCCTCATAGACCTTCTGGAAAATGTCCTTGAAGCGGCCATCATATGCCTTGAGAATGGTGTTCTTGGTCGACAGGTAGACCGGCCAGCCCAGCGACAGGCCATAGTTCATCGACGCACGGGCAAAATCATAGATCGACTTATCCAGATTATACATGCCCATCGCGATGCCCGCGTCGGGGGCGTCAAACACTTCGCGCTCGATGACGGTGCCATCGGTGCCCTCGAATTTCATGGTCAGCTTGCCCGCGCCGGGAAACAGGAAATCGGTGGCGCGGTACTGGTCGCCAAAGGCATGACGGCCAACAACGATGGGCTGGGTCCAGCCCGGCACCAGACGGGGAACATTGTTGCAGATGATCGGCTGACGAAAGATCACGCCCCCCAGAATGTTGCGGATGGTCCCGTTGGGCGAGCGGTACATGCGTTTGAGGCCAAATTCCTCGACCCGGCCTTCGTCGGGTGTGATCGTGGCACATTTGACGCCGACACCATATTTCTTGATGGCTTCGGCAGCATCGACCGTGATCTGGTCGTCGGTTTCATCGCGGGCTTCGATGCCCAGATCGTAATATTTCAGATCGATGTCCAGATAGGGCAGGATCAGTTTGTCCTTGATGAATTGCCAGATGATCCGGGTCATCTCGTCGCCGTCAAGTTCGACGACCGGGTTTTCAACTTTGATCTTGCTCATTCTGCCGCTCCGTTGCTGACTCGCTGAATTTGGCTGCCTCATAGCCCAGTTATGCCGTGGTGAAAAGACGGCATACTATTGTATACATCTAAAATTCGCACGCACCCCTGTGTGGCATATCGGACTCGACCTTCGGTGAATTGGCGCGGCGCGGTGACTTTTGCTTAGCGGTTTGCATGCCAAGATGGTTCAAAGAAACAAAACAAGGGGCCACATGGCAACATGCCTCAGGGCCCTATGGCAGGCAGGCAGCAAACCGTGACACCAGACGGAACCGCGCACGTATTTATCGGCGACAGCCATCTTTTTGCTGTTCAGGACGCGCTGGCGGCACGGCCGGATCTGGCCGGGCAGGTCGAGATCATTCAGTTGCGCGACGGCAGCGTTTCGCCGCCGATCATGAAATCGGACACAGGCGACAAGATACTCAATCCGCTGATCACGGCGCGGATGGAACGTTTCGCGGACAGGCCCGTGCGGGTCCATGCCGCGTTCCGGGGAAATGATCACAACGCGCTCAGCCTTGTTCAGCATGCGCGGCCCTTCGATTTCGTGCTTGAGCCCGGCGATCTGGTCGAGATCGAAGACGGGGTGGAGCTTTTGCCCCGCGACGCGGTCGAGGCGGCGCTTTTCATGGCATCGCGCCGGGTCTTCAGGCTTTTGTCCCACCTTTCAGCGGCCCTGCCAGAGAACGCAACGCTCGACATACTCGAGCCACCGCCGCCCGTCCGGTCCGAGGCGCATCTGCGGGCCAATCCGGGTGTCTTTGACGCTGAATTCGCCGCACACGGGATCGGACCATGGCCCCTCAGGCTCAAGATCTGGCAGCTTTATTGCCGGATGCTGCAGGATCACGCGGCGGAACATGCGCTGGGCTATGTCGCAACACCCACAACCGCGCTGGACGGTCCCGGCCTGCTGAAACCCGGCTTCTGGGCCGCAGACCCCACCCACACCAATGCCGATTACGGCGTGCATCTGCTGGACTGGCTGATCAGCGCGGATGACACGCGGGAGGGGACATATGGCTGAGCATCCCTATAAATCGCAGCCCGCCCATGCGTTCTGGTCGCGCGCAATCCGCGACACGCTACCGGGCGAGGTCGATCCGGTTGTTCAGGGTGCCTTTACCATCTCGCCCCGGGACAAGGTCGCCACGGCTGGCAGTTGCTTCGCCCAGCATATCGCGCGGTACCTGAGCGCCAGCGGTTTTCACTATCTTGTCACCGAAACGCCGCACCCCATTCTGCCCGCGCATCTTGTCAAGGAATATGACTACAACACGTTCACCGCGCGCTACGGCAATATCTATACGACCGGCCAGCTCAATCAGCTCTTTGACCGGGCCTATGGTGAGTTTGCACCGGCCGAACAGATCTGGCGCACGGATGACGAAAGGTTCATCGATCCTTTCCGGCCCAATATCCAGCCCGGCGGCTTTGCCAGCGCGCAGGAATTCAATCATTCCCGCGACCTGCACCTCAGGGCCGTGCGCGAAATGTTTGAAACGCTTGATGTTTTTGTGTTCACGCTGGGCCTTACGGAATGCTGGCGGGCCAAGGCTGATGGTGCGGTGTTCCCGATCTGCCCCGGCGTGATGGGCGGCGAATTCGATGCATCACGCCACGAATTTCACAACATGAGCGTTGATGAGGTCGTGCGCGATCTGCGGGCGTTCTGGACCCGCCTGTCGGGTGTCAATCCGCGCGCACGCGTCATCCTGACCGTTTCGCCCGTACCCCTTGCCGCAACGGCCGAGGATCGGCATGTGCTGCAATCGACCACCGTATCGAAATCGATCCTGCGCGTGGCTGCCGATCAGATCACCCGTGATTTACCGGCCTTCGCCTATTTCCCGTCATATGAAATCATCACCGGCACGTTTTCGCGCGGGGGCTATTTCGCCGATGATTGCCGCTCTGTCCTCGAAGACGGGGTCGCGCATGTGATGGGGCTGTTCATGCGTCATTACACCGACGCTGCTGCGGCACCATCCCCCGACCGCCGGGCCGAGCGGCGGCGCAAGCGCAGCCATGTGCGCACGATGCAGCGGCTGGTCGAGGTCAATTGCGAAGAGGCCGCGCTGGACCGGGGATAGTCAGCCCGCCGGGCTATTGCCGCACCGGGCCCATGTTTCAGGCCAGCTCATGCGCCCACGGGGCGTCTGCACCGGCCCGCGAAACAGTGACCGCCGCCACCCTGACGCCATGTTCCAGCGCCCCGGCAATGACCGATGCATCGGGCCGGGCCAGCCGGGATTTATCCAGATAACCGGCACGCTCCAGCGCGGCCAGAACCCCGGCATTGAACGTATCCCCGGCACCCACGGTATCGACAACATCGACCAGCGGCACCGGCACGGTGAGTTTGGTTGCATCGGGCAGATAGGCGTCCGCCCCGTCTGCACCACGCGTCACGATCACGATTTTTGGCCCCATGGCGCGCAATGCCTGCGCTTTCTCGTCCAGATCAGCGGCGGTATCGATGATCCAGTTCAGGTCTTCATCGGAAACCTTGACGATATCGGCCACCGCCATCATTTCGCCAAGACGCGCCAGATAGGCGCCGCGATCATCGATAAAGCCGGGGCGGATATTCGGATCGATCATCACCACCCGCTCTGCCGCACCACTCAGGCAGACGCTGCGATAGGCATCCGCCGCAGGCAGCGCGCAAAGGCTGATCCCCCCGAAATACAGCGCCCGGACTGCAGGCCCCAGTGGCGGCATGTCCTCGGCCACAATCATCCGGCCTGCGGTGTTTTCGTCGTAAAACGTGTATTCGGCATGGCCATCTGTCAGTTTGACAAAGGCCAGCGTCGTCGGCCGGTCGGCGCGCACGGCCATCGACGTATCGACATTTGCCTCGGCCAGCGTCTCTTGCAGCTGCTGGCCAAAGAGATCCGTTGACAGCCCGGTCAGGAAACCAGCGGGTGCGCCCAAACGGCCCAGTGCAATCGCCGTATTGAAAATCGCCCCACCGGGCAGCGGCGCAAGCAGTGTCCGGCCTTCCATTTCGGTCGGCACCATATCGATCAGCGCTTCACCCGCACACAGGATCATGTCAGCTTGTCCTCGTAATCCGATACCAGCAGGTAAAGCGGCGGTTCATCTTCCTCGACATTGGCAAAACGTCCGATAGGCGCTTCAAACACGTTGTCGGTCTTGTCGTCATTGACCGTTGATACCTCTCCGATCAGCACATCGTCGCCTTCGCCCCAGAACGCATGCCAAATGCCGGGCATCAGCGTGACACTCTCGCCAGGTGAAAGGCTGAGCCTGCCACCGGCGGGCAGGGTTCTGAGTTGCCCGTCTACGGGCACGGTGACATCGGCGTTCCTGTCGATGCCGCCCGCGCTGTCGGGGGCAAACAGCTCCAGCACCAGTTGCCCGCCACCCCGGTTGATGATGTCTTCGGCCTTGATGTTGTGGCGATGCATCGGCGACAGCTGATCCTTGCGCGAGATCATGATTTTTTCGGCATAAAGCATGCCCCGACCCGCCGTCAGATCAGAGAGGAGCCCGTTGCGCACGGTAAACAGGAACAATCCCAGTTCCGAAAACTTCTCCTGCCCGTAATCGGTGATGTCCCAGCCCAGCCCGCGCTCTGTCATCATCGCGGTATCATTTGCCGCCATGTCTTCCGGTGACCAATAGGCGAAGGGTGGCATCACATATCCGAATGAGCGGATAAAGGCGTCACCCTCGCGGATGATATCGTTTATTTCGCTGCGTTTCATGGGGGTTCCCCGTTGCTGTTCTGTGCTGGTCTCGCCGGAATTTGGTGCTTGTTAGCGCTAACGATTTCCGTCGAAAAGGGATTTTTGCGCGTTTCCCGCTATAAATCGAGCCAGATCGTCACCGGCCCCTGATTTGTCAGTTCCACATCCATATCGGCACCAAAAACGCCGGACTGAACCGGAATGCCCAATTCGCGCAGCGCTTCCTGAAATTCCCCGTACAGCGCTTCACCCGTTTCGGGTGAAGCGGCCTCGGAAAACCCGGGCCTGTTGCCGCGCGAGGTGTCAGCCGCCAGCGTGAACTGGCTGACCACCAGGGCCGCGCCGCCCGTGTCCAGTATCGACCGGTTCATGCGCCCGTCTTCATCCTTGAATATCCGCAGTTTCGAGATTTTGCGGGCCAGCGCCATGCATTTCCCGCTGTCATCCCCGCGCATGGCGCAGACCAAGACCATGAGGCCCGCATCGATCTGGCCGCTTACCTCGCCCGCGACCGATACCTTCGCCCGGCTTACCCGTTGCACCAGCGCCCGCATTCCGGCCTATTCCACCCCCGCCAGAAAATAGCCGATCGTACCGGCCACGATCAGGCCGACGATGACGGCAAACGCGATCTTGATTGCCGAATAGGGCCGCTCACCCTTGACCGATCCGGTGCGGCCATTGACGACAAAGCGATAGGTCTTGCCGCGGTATTTATAGGCGGCAAGCCAGACGGGCAGCAGAATATGCTTGAACGTCACGTCGCGGATATCCGTATTCAGCTGATCGATGCGCTGCCGGTCCCCGCCGATGTCGAATTTCACGTCGCGCCGGATCACGCGCTCCATGTATTCCTCGGCTTCGTCATAGCCGTCAGGCAGTTCCACGGTGTAGCCCTCGGCGCGAAATCCGGCCAGAAATTCGGGCGTGTAGGGTGTCAGCTCTGACAGATCCCACGGGGCAAGCGCATCGGTAAAGGCCTTGGGCAGCGACCGCGAGGCCAGCACCAGCACATCGTCGAAAAACCGTGCAACCCGGCCCGACACGTTGGTCCAGCGGATTTTCTGTTCCTGGATCGTCTCGGTCTTGCCGTTGCGGGTGACGGTTCTGCTGACGTAATAGATCGTGCCCCGCTGGCCGCGATAGCGGCTTTTTGTGTCGGCATCAAAGGTCCAGTAGGGGACATATATCCCCTGCATCTTGCGCCCCTTGCGGGCATATTCCTTAAGCCCGCCCGGCGCGAACCAGAGCTTGCCCAGCCAGTTATTCATCGCTTCCTTGGCGGCGCGTTCGGTAAGCGAAAATGCCAGCAGCGCCTTGGGCTTGATCTGGCGGCTGGTGCCGGTGTCGGTGACGATGGGCGTGGCGCAGAACGGGCATTCGGCAGCGTGGATATCGGGTTCGAATTCCACCGTCGCACCGCAGTTCTGGCATTTGACCAGACGTTTCTCCTCGATCTCGTCCGGGGACAGTCCGGCAAGTGCCGCCTCGAAATCGATTTCCCGCAGCGCTTCGGCGCGGGTCTGTGACATTTCGATCGGTGCGGTGTTGCCGCAATGGTCGCATCGCAACAGCCCGGCCTCGGGGTCGAACCGGAAATCGGCGCCGCACTGATCGCAGGGAAACCGGTGCTCAGCCTCGGTCAAGACGCGCTCCTTTTCGGGTCATGCCCGCCCTGCATGGCCTAGCTCCCGGGTGGGGGCGGCGGCAAGACGGTAAAGAGCTGGGCCAGTTCCCCGACATCCTCGGCAATCATCCAGCCATCCTGACCGGCGGTCCAGACATGGGTTTCGCGTGTCAGGCTGCCGTCGCTGACCATGCGCCCCAGATCGGCCTTGGAATAGGGGCCCTTGGTCTGGCCGTTTTCTGCGATGTGCCAGATCTTCTCGACCGGTGGGGGCGGTGGCGGTGGTGGTGCTGCGGCGGCGGTGGGCTGTGCCGGGGCCTGACCCCAGGGACCGGCCTGTGCCATCTGACCGGCCATCGCCATGCCCAGCCCCACACCCAGACCGGCATTCATGCCATCGGCGCCGCCGGGATTGCGGGCCGCCGCCGTCATCGCCTCGGCGGCCGAATATTGCGTGAACCGGCCCAGATCGCCCGCCAGACCCATCGATGTGCGCTTGTCCAGCGCCTCCTCCACCGCGGGTGGCAGCGAAATATTCTCGATATAAAGCTCGGGCATCGACAGGCCATAGCTGTCCAGTGTGCCGGTGATTTCAGCCGCGATCAGCTTGCCCAGATCGGCGGTATTCGCGGCCATATCCAGAACCGGAATGCCCGAGGCGGCGATCACACGCGAAAACTCCTGCACGATGATGTTGCGGATCTGAAAACTGATCTCGTCCATGGTGAATTCGCCGTCAGTGCCGACGATTTCGGTCAGGAAACGGGCAGGGTCCTTGACCCGCACCGAGTAGGTGCCATAGGCGCGCAGCCGTACCGGGCCAAACTCGGGATCGCGGGCCATGATCGGGTTCTTGGTGCCCCATTTCAGGTCATTGAACCGCGTCGTGCTGACAAAGTAGATTTCGGATTTGAACGGGCTTTTGAAGCCGTGATCCCAGTGATTGAGCGTCGTCAGGATCGGCATGTTGTTGGTCTCGAGCATATAAAGCCCGGGGGTGAATACATCTGCCAGCTGGCCTTCGTGAACAAACACCGCCGCCTGGCCCTCGCGCACCGTCAGTTTGGCTCCGTATTTGATCTCGTGGTCTTCGCGCTCGAACCGCCAGACCATGGTGTCGCGCGTGTCATCCGTCCAGTGGATAACATCGATGAACTCACCGGTCAGAAAGTCAAAGATACCCATCTCGGTCTCCTCTTTTATCAGACACCATCCGAATAATATTCGGCGGCAATGGTCTCGATTGTCGGGCGTGCCTCGGCAGGGGTCATGCCCGGGCGCAGGCGCTTGTCATACAGCATTTTCAGCAGAATCTCGTCATGCGTGGTCAGCGTGGCGAATTCCTCGTCATCGTTAAAGATCGAAGGCCGTGCCGCCGGGCTGTCATTGACCAGCCCCAGCCCCTGCGCCAGTTCCTCGTGAATGCAGGACCGGCGCATCAGTTCGGGATGTTCCGAGCGGATCACGGCCAGTGCCGATGTGGTCTCGGACGTGTTCTGGGACGGCGAAAACGAATAGACGGCGCAGAATATATTCCGGTCGGGATTGGTGATGTCATCGACCGTCGTATCGGGCAGGCCGGGCAATATGGCGCGCACCCGGTCGCCCGTGCGCGCAAGCTCGTCAACCGACATGACAAAGACGTGGTAATTGCCGCCTGTCTGCGACATCCGGATGTCATGGCCCGTCAGCCGCGCCAGCCGTCTGACATATTGCGTGATTGTCCTGAGGTCGCTGGCGCGCTGTTCGGGCGGCACGCTGTCGCCAAAGAGGACCTGAACCCGCACCGGGTCAGACCAGCGGCTAAGCCTGCTTTCGGTTTCACCCGCCACGAAACGCCCGTTTCTGAGGGCATATTCCTCGTAAAGGGCGATGCGCGTGAAATTCTCGACCAGCTGGCGCTGGCTAAAGGGCGTATCCACACCACCGCCATCCGTGCGCAGCAGCCCCTGCGCCAGAAACCGGTTCTGGATGCGGGTGTAATACCGCTCCAGTTCAAGGCTCGCGGACGAGCGGGTGACAGTGGTCCCCGAAGGATCGGCAGGCGCTTCCGCGCTCCGCGGCTGGACCAGATCGGCACAGGCCGAGACCAGCAGCACCACCGGCAGCAATGCCCAGTTTATGCGGCGCGCGGCACGCAACCGATCAGGCCGGCGGCACGGCAGCCGCCGCATCATCGGTGGTCGTATTGGCGCGGGCCCGAGCCGAGGACAGGGTATCGCGCAATTCGACCTCCATCTTCTGCAATTCGGCTTCCGCTTCGCGGCGCTTGGCCTTGCCTTCATCGGCGATCTGCAGGCTTTCCTCGATGGTGGCAATCAGCGTGGCATTGGCCGATTTGACCGCCTCGATATCAAAGACACCGCGCTCCATTTCCTGACGCACCACCTTGTTGGCCTCTTTCAGGTTTTCGGCATTGGCTGTCAGCAACTCGTTCGTCAGGTCATTGGCCTCGCGTACAGCGCTGGCGGCCTCGGCTGAACGCTGGATCGTGACGGCCTGTGCCAGCTGCGTTTCCCAAAGCGGTACGGTATTGACCAGCGTCGAGTTGATCTTGGTCACCAGCGACTTGTCATTTTCCTGCACCAGCCGGATCGAGGGCAGGGACTGCATCGTCACCTGCCGCGTCAGTTTCAGGTCATGCACCCGGCGTTCCAGATCGTCGCGCGCGGCACGGATATCGCGCAGTTCCTGCGCCATCAGCGTCTTGGCGTCCTCTTCCGCCTTTTCGACCTGCTTTTCCTTGCGCGGGATCACGCGGTTGTCGATCTGGTTAAGCTTGGCCTCCCCGGCCTGAATGTAAAGCGCAAGCTCTTCGTAGAATTCCAGAGTCTTTTCATAAAGCTTGTCGAGGGATTTGATATCCTCCAGCAGCTTGGTTTCGTGATCCTCGAGCGTTTCGGTAATCCGGTCGATCTGCCCCTGCACATCTTCGAACCGGGCCACGAATTTGGCCATCGGAGCCGCGCGGCCCAGCAGCCGCTCCCAGAATGTACGCTTGCGCCGCACATCCAGCTCCGAGACTGAAAAACCCCGGATCGTGGTGACCATGTCGCGCAGGCTGTCGCCCGCAGGGCCGACATCCTTGTTCTTTACGCCGACCAGCATCGACTGGCTGATCACCTGCAATTCCGACTGGGCCGATGCGCCGAAACCCACAATCGATCCGGCATCGGCCAGATCGATCTCGTCCATGCGTTTCTTGATTTCGGCGGTGGTCGGTTCATCAGCCTCGTTCCATGGCTGCACTTCTGCCGCCGTCGGTTCGGGCAGGATCACAGCGGTAACTTCCTGCACGTCCTTCAACGTTTGCTCGGCCTTGGCGCGAATATCTTCTTTCATGTGTCAGGTTCCCCTTGGTCCTAGTCCGGGCGCAGGCCCTCGCGCTGCAGCCTGTCGCGCAGCACTTCGATTTTGACATCAAGATCGGTCTTGTCCTCAACAAGAAGCTGTTCCGTTCTCGCGGTGAAATTCGTCTCCAGATCGTCCAGCAACGCCTCGTAATCGGCGCGCGCCTCTGCATTTTCCGAACGCGCATAAATATCGGCAAACTTGACCGTCGCGTCCCGCGCACCCTTGAGGTAGACGCCCAGATATTTCCGTGCCGCCCGCAGATCGCGGGGGTCGTTTTCGACGGTGCGGAACATGCGCCGCGCGGTGGCCTGAAACGCCTCGACACGGGCCTGCAGATCACGGTTGCGGGTCCGTTTGATGGCGTCACCCATCGCATCCAGCAAATCCTCGGCCTTGTCCACGGCACGTGCAACGCGGTCCGTTTCGATATCGCTGATGCCTTCTGTTCCCTTGGAAGACAGCGGATCGATGCCAAAGGCCATCAGATGCAGTACTGCGCCGATAACGCCGTAAATCAGTGAGGTCGGATTGAAACTGCCGGGATCACTCGCCGCCAATGCCAGCCCGATGCCCATCAGGATCGCGGCCAGAATCTTGCGCGGAAGGCGCGGCGGTTTGGCTACGCTGCGTTCATGATAGGCGGCCTCGGCCTTAAGCCCCTCGCGCAGCATGAACACACCAAAGGCAAGTACGGCAAAGGCAGCCAGATCGATTGCCATGCCGACCGCGTTCTGACCAAAGGCCGTCAGCAACAGGGGCAGTGCGGCAAGAAACAGGAAATTGGGCCGCGCGGTGGCGCGATCAACCGATTTTCCCTCCATCAGATTGGCGCGGGAACGGCCGTTGGGTGCCGTGTTTTTCGCATCCGGGCTGAACTGGCCGCCGTATTTCTGCGCCATCAGAGACCCACCAGCCAGCCGGTGCTTACCCCGGCGACAAGCACCAGCAGCAATATTTACGAAATGCGCTGCAATCCTGCCCCCGCAATCCAGACCTCTCACCACTTCCATATAGGTGACAAATGGCTGGGGTGCCAGCTTTCTTGGTCAGTGCCCCTGGGTCCCCCGGCGTTCGGCGGCCAGTTTGCGCTGGTAACCCGACTGGATGATCTCGACCGCGACCAGCACGATGACCGAGAAATAGAATGTCGATTTGGACATTGGCAGCAATTCATAGCCAAATACCTTGATCTGCAGACTGTCATCATGCGCAGCATGCGCCGCTGCCGGCCCGGCTTCGCCCAAAAGAACGACACCGACAATCAGCAGGATGAAGAGGCCCAGAACCTCGTACATGCGGTTACGCTCAAGAAACCGGGTCACCCCGTCGGCAAGGACCAGCATCGCGATGCCCGACAGGATGATCGCCGTGGCCAGCACCGGAAAGACATCCGTGATGGCGATGGCCGAAAGCACGGAGTCAAAGCTGAAGATCAGGTTCATCATCACGATCAGCATGACCACGCCAATCGCCGATTTGCGCCCCTTGTTTTCAATATCGTGATCCAGATGTTCGACGCTCAGCATATGGGCGATTTCCTTGAGCGCGGTGTACATCAGGAAAATACCGCCGAAGACGAATATCACGGTCGAGAAATTCACGCCGCCGGTGATGATGCCCGGAAAATCAAAGATGTAGAACGGTTCAGCCAGCGCGTCGATCAGGCGGATCATTGCAAACAAGAGCACGATGCGCAGGACTACCGCGACGATAATCCCCCAGAACCGTACCGCCTGTTGCTGGGCCACTGGCGCGCGTTTGCTCTCGATCGAGATATACAGCAGGTTGTCGAACCCAAGTACCGCCTGAAGAAAGCACAGCATCAGAAGGTTGCCGAGATTTTGCAGCGTCAGTAGATCAGCCATGAATTGCTCCGTCGTCAGGTCGGTGATGTGTCGGGAATGCTATGGGGCGGTGACAGGATTTCAAGTTGAAATCCGGCCAATGGCGGCGAACAGGGCAGGGGCGGCGGAACCGCCCCGCCCCAAGGCTCAGGCCGCGGCCTTGCTGAGGGCCTGATCCAGATCGGCGACCAGATCCTCGAACGATTCTATACCGATCGAGACGCGCACCACATTGGGCGCAGCACCCGCGGCCTCTTGCTGTTCGGCAGTCAGTTGCCGGTGCGTGGTCGACGCCGAGTGGATGATCAGCGAACGCGCATCACCCAGATTGGCGACGTGGCTGAAGATCTCGAGCGAGTCGACCAGCTTGATACAGGCCTCGTACCCGCCCTTGACCGCAAAGGTGAACAATGCGCCCGCACCACGCGGACAGATTTTCGCCACCCGGTCGTAATAGGGCGATGATTTCAGCCCGGCATAGGTCACGTAATCCACGCGCTCATCCTTCTCCAGCCACTCGGCAAGGCGCATGGCGTTTTCAACATGCCGCTCCATCCTGAGGCTCAGCGTCTCGATCCCCATCAGCGTGTAATGCGCCGCCTGCGGGTTCATCGTCATGCCCAGATCGCGCAGCCCGACGGCGATACCGTGAAAGGTAAAGGCCAGTGGCCCAAAGGTTTCGTGGAATTTCATGCCGTGATAGGCGGGTTCGGGCGCCGATAGCGAGGGAAACTTGTCCGAAGCGGACCAGTCGAACTTGCCGCTATCGACAACGCAGCCACCCGTCACGGTGCCGTTGCCGGTCAGGTATTTGGTGGTCGAATGCACGACCAGCGTCGCGCCATGTTCGATCGGGCGGCAGAGGAACGGTGTGGCCGACGTATTGTCGACGATCAGCGGAATGCCCGCCGCGTCCGAGATTTCCGAAATCGCATCCAGATCGGTGATATACCCGCCCGGATTGGCGATGGATTCACAGAATATGGCCCGCGTATCCCCATCGATGGCGGATTTGACGGCGTCCAGATCATCGAAATCGACAAAGGTCGCCGACCAGCCAAAGCGTTTGATCGTCTGGCTGAACTGCGTGACCGTACCGCCATAAAGCCGGGTCGAGACCACGACATTGCAGCCCGGCTGCATCAGCGGGAAAAGCGCCATGATCTGCGCGGCGTGGCCCGATGAGCAGCAGACACCGCCAACACCGCCCTCCAGCGTCGCGATCCGCTCTTGCAGAACGGCGACGGTTGGGTTGGTCAGGCGCGAATAGATAAAGCCGACCTCCTGCAGGTTGAACAGGGCGGCGGCGTGATCGGCATCACGAAATACATAGGCCGTGGACTGGTAAATGGGTGTCTGACGCGCACCGGTTGCGGGGTCGGGGCGGGCGCCTGCGTGAATCTGAAGCGTATCAAAACCGTAAGAAGGTGTGTCGGACATCATGTGTTCCCTTCGTCTGAAATTCCAATTCCGGTTCTATGGTGTTGGGCGAAGGGCAGCAAGTAGCTGTTGCGCCAGCGCTAGCGCATCCAGAGATTGGCCTTTTTGATCATGTTGCGCATCTTCTGCTCGCGGCGCGGCAGATCGGCACGGTCGAACATCGCACGAATCTTGTGACCCTTTTTCTGATAAACCAGCTTTTTCAGCGGCTCATATTCCTTGAGAACCTTCTTGATCCGGTTGGGCGCGATCAACTCTTCAAGGCGTTCGACAACCGCATCGGCCTCGCGCGCATAAAGCAGCGACAGCACCCGGTAATGGCAGGTCGTGCGCCCGTCCAGATACCCCGGCTCCAGCGTATCACGCCCGCCGCCAAGCCCGTGAATGACCAAGGGCAGCGCGATCTGATCCAACCACGGGTAAAGCTCTTGGCAGACCAGTTCGCGGGGCGGCGTATCGCGGATGGTCAGCGCATATTCGGTAAAGCGATCGCCAAAAACCTTGGGACAGCTATAATAGTAAAATCCGGCGTTGAAATAGAGATAGCGTTGCCAGTAGCCATCAGGTTCGCGCGGATCGAGCGAACTCTCGAAATCCAGACCGAATAGATCATAAAGCGATTTCCACGTTTCGCCCAAGGTCGGGCCATAAAGCTCTTCCTTGGGCCATGTGTTTTCCCGCATGAGCGATGCGGTCGGGCGCGAAAAATCAAAGGGCACCTCCTCCAGCGGGCCCATATGCAGCGTATCCGTGTCAAAAAAGACAAAGGGCTGGCCCTCGGGCATGGTCTTCAGACCTTCGATCTTGTTGCCGATGGCATAGGACGATCCGAAATGGCGCGACTCGAAGGGCACGATTTCACCGCCCAATTCCTGCAACAGCGCCCGGATTTCGCGATTTTTTGAGCGGGGGTCCCCTGCCCAGTTCCTGCCCGGCTGCGGTTCGGCAAAGATCAGGCGACCGCGGAAATTCGGATTTGCCCGCCGAAATGACAGCGCGAATATCGCCGCCTCGTATTCCAGTCGACCCGACTGGATGACCGCCATCACATTGAAATTGTTTGCCACGCCCGATGCCCGCGTTTGCGTTTTTGCCCGTTTTGCAGAACTATACCGTATGTCGGCCGGTTTCAGAAAGGGGTTTCACCTCTGACGCGATGGCGTGGGCGGCCGCATCCGGGTGACAGCAATATTGGGATATTCTCCATGATCGAACTCTTCCTTTTTCTGACGGCGATGGGATTTTCATTCGCGGCGATCGAGCCCGATTTCGAACCAATGAGCGCTGAAATTGCCGATGCCGTTGACGAAACCGAAATGGCGGAAACTGCCACCACACTTCCCCCGCCCGAGGATCAGACCCCGACAGGCCGTTTCCTGACCGCGACCGAGGTCAAACCGATCCTCGGGGCCACCAAGGCCAGCTGGATTGCCGTGCGCGAATGGGATGGGATGGACCTGATCTATTTCACCCAGATCGAATCCTGGCGCTGCGGGCTGCATGCCGTCTATTACGGCGTCAACGGCGCCCCGGCCGAAACGCCGTGGGAAATGGAGCCCTGCTATCTGGATACCGCCGCCCCCAATGCCATCAAGGCCGAGGGCCGGCTGCCGTATACGGAACTGCCCTTGAAATCGGTCGAGAGCGTGTCGATCCGTATCATCTATGACGACAATACCGAAGAGAGCGCGGAATTTGCGCGCAATATGGTGCTGATGCCCTGACCGCGCGGTCCTAACCGAACCAGCGTTTCCAGAAGTTTCGCCACGCCGATTGTCGTTCCTTGAATTCTGCCCCGACCGTGTCGGCGGCATCCTCGATCCTGTCGGCCACCGGATCGATATGTTCCTCCTTGAGGCGGCGCAATCTGCGAAAGATCAGCCAGCCGCCCAAGGCCAGAAGGCCGAGGAAAACGATATTGAACCATGGCACAAGGAACACATCCGGCCCCGACACCTCGCGGATGCGGTAAGCATTGGGAAAGATCGACAAGAGCTTGATGCGCCAACCATAATGGCTGACAGCAACCCAGGTGGTCTCGTCCCGCCCTGCCAGTTCCTGCGCCTGCGCGGTCAGATTGCCGGAATCGAACTTCAGATAGGGCGGCCAGCCCCAGTTGGTATCCTCGTTGCGGTAGACACGCACATTCCCGTTGGGCCAAACCGCGTTGATAAAGCGCACATCCCGCGTGTCACCCGTGGCCGTACCCGCATCGGTCGAGGCCCAGAACCATGGCGCGCGGCCCACATCCTGACGTTTGACCTCGGTCCCGACGATGCGCACCACGTCGCGCGACGGCAGCGTATAGTGAAAGAACGCCACCACGATCAGGGCCACAAGGGCGATCAATGTCCATTTTACATAGCGCATGCGGGTCTCCGTCGCGTTCGAATTCAGGTCCGGTTGGCCAGATACAACAGGATCACAGCCAGTAATATAGGCAAGAGAAAGATCGATTTGATCAGCCGTGCCCGAAATGAGCTGCGATAGCGGAGCATTTCCCGGTCGATGAACTCCGTGCGCGGCATCGCCGGGCGGTCCCGGTCATAGCGGCGCTGCGCTGCTTCGCGCGCATCGGCGCTGTCGCGTGTTGACACCCACAGATAGACGACAAGCGCGATCACGAATATCGCCAGAACATTGCGGATCCAGACAAGGATCATCGTGGCGTCCTCAGGGCTCCCCATGGCCCGACGATATCGATCATATCATCCTGTTTTCGTTTGCGCGACCCGCTTGACGGACGGGGCGGGGGTGCCTTGGGCTCGGTATTTTCCATATCCGGTTCCGGCCCGAACAGCTCGGCCCGTGCCCCGGCCTTGTCGATGGCATATTCCTCGCTCAGGAATTTGACGACATAGTCTTTTTTGGTGTCGCTCCAGCCACGATAGTCATCGTAGAACGCGTCCTTGTGAAAAATGTAAAGCTGGCGAAAATCCAGCCGCGAGAGATCGGCCAGCAGCATGTTGACCAGATCCTTGTGCCAGTGCTGTGCCGCGCGCAGTGAATAGAAATAGGCCGGATGTTCCGACGTGATCCGTGGCCAGGGCGCATCATCCCGCGCCCACCGCAAAAGATCGCTCAGGCCAAAGAACTCGGGCGGCATGTTATCCAGGCTCTGACGTATGACGCCACGCATCTGGCGCCGGTCCAGCCCGGTCAGATCCAGCCCCAGATCGGCAGCGGCGTGGATGGTGATAAAGTCGATCTTTTGCTGCAACACCGCCGTGGCGGCACTCCCGGTTGCCTTGACGATCGGCTCGACCAGCGCATTTTTCTTGAGGAATTTCGCGATCTTGCTGCGATCTTTGAAGGTCAGCGCATTCTTGACCGGCAGGTCCGTCAGATCAAGTTCCGGATCGGCGGCGATCACCGTCGGTTCCACATCGTCGCGAAAGACATAGAGCCCGCCAAAATGGCGGGTATAGAAATTGCCCTGCGCGAATTTCATATGCTCCAGCGCCACAGGATTGCGCGTGATATCGCCGGTGCGCTTGCCCAGTTCGATCATATCGGCGATCAGCACATCATCCCACCATGCATCCGGCTCTTCGGTAAACCGGGTGATCATCGCGTTCAGTTTCTGGCTGTCCTTGACATGCGACTGAACTGTGTCGGCCTCGATCTCGATCTCGCGGATCGCAAAAAGATCGCGCGGCGACGAGACGACAAAGATCGAATTCACCAATTCCCCCGCCACCGCCTCGCGTGCGGTCAGCGCAAAAAGCTGCTCTTCGTTTTCCTCGATGAACCGGCGGATGATCGAACGTGAGGTCGAAAACTGCGTATTCAGCAGCGGTGCGGTTTTCTGATCGGTCGACAACAGGATGAACTGACGATTGCAGCCATTGGGGTTGAGATAGAGAAGATCGCCAAACTCATCCCCGATCTCGGGCGAATAGCCGGAAATATCGACGTGAAACTCCTCCAGCGCCGTCTCCTTACCCGTCAGATGCCTGAGCGCCCGGTTATACCGCTCCACCATCGCCCCCGCCCGGACGGGATAAAGATTGCCAAACATCAGGCCGGCTTTGACAAGGCGCATCATGAGCAGTGATCCCGATTATGTCGCACGCGAAACATAAAGGGCGCGCGCGCAGCGCCCTGAGGCCCCGCCGCAGGCCAACCAACCACCGGGCAGGGCAGGGCGCGCCGCATTGCGAAGGTTGAGCGCATGTTTATCTGCTTCACGCCAGCCTTCGTCACCCTTTCCCCTCCAGATATCGCCGCTTGGCCTCCTCCATACGCCCCATCTCGCGCACCGCATTCTCAATCGCCACCTCGTCAGATTTATCGGCATAGCGGAACTCGCTATCGGCATAGCGGTTGATTTCCTGGATCACCATCTCCACCGTGATCGGCTGCGCCAGTTCGGAAATCATCGCGCTCTTGGTCGCGTAATCCTTGCGCAGGAACAGGTCCAGATCCTCCATCCACTCGTCGGGCAGTTCAAAATCCATCGCCCGCACCTTCACCGCATCGGTGATGTTCTTGATCGCGCGGCCGGTGAAACGCTCATCGGCCTCCTGAATGCCCTTCAGGTAAGTGCCCAGCTTTGCGATCGTGTCCAGATCGCCGATCTCTGCATGTACCCGCTCAAAGACCCGCATCAGCCCCTCTTCATGCGGGCGCGCATGGCTCTCATAGCTGGCTGCGACGGCCTTCTTGATCTCCTGCGCCGCGAACAGCTCGTGCGCGCCCACCGGGATATCGTGATTCTTGCCCATCAAGAGGTGCAGGATGTCGATATAATCCTCGCGAGTCTGCGGCCCGTCGACCAGAAACCGCGCCCCGGCCCGCTGGCGCAGCGCGTCATCGACATTCTCGGGATAGTTCGAGAACATGCCAAAGGTACAATTGCCGCGCACCACCGTGTTGGCCCCGGCAAAGCTTTCCATTAGTACCGCCGTAATCTCCAGCTGCCCCGCCGATGATTGCCGGTCACCGCGCTTGCCCGCCAGCTGGTCGATATCGTCAATGGTGCCAAAGCCGATGACATGCGGGTCCAGCACATTGTTGACAAAGGCTTTCGCATTCTGCGCCGATTTCCCCTGATAGCTGTCGATGCTCTCGGTCGAGAGGTTCTGGTACCTAAACGCATAACCGGCATGGGCACAGTAATCATTGATCATGCCCGCCATCATCTGGATCAGCGTTGTCTTGCCCGTGCCGGGTTTGCCGTCGCCCATGAAGGTAAAGATGAACCCGCCCAGTTCGGCAAACGGGTTCAGCTTGCGCTCGAAATCATAGGCCATCAGCATCTTGGAAAGCTTCATCGCCTGATACTTGGCGATGTGATTGCCCACCACCTCGTTGGGCTTCTTGAAGCTCATGGTCAGCGTCGTCGATTTGCGCGCGCTTGACGGGGTGAAACCACTGATCTCGAAATCATCGGCCTCGATGCGGTAGCTGGCACCGTGAAACGGCTCCAGCCTTGGCGTGTTGGCGGCCCGCGCCGCAACCCTGTCGCGCAGCGCGGCCAGATAGGTCTCGGCCACTTCCGCCAGATTGTCGTCATCCGCGTGCTGCACCAGCAGCTGATCCAGCTCCCACAGAACGCCGCGCAGTGCCAGTTGGGGGTTGTCGGTCAGTATCTCGGTCGGATCGGCATCGATCCCGGCGTCTTCCTGCGTGCCCGACCCCGCCAGCTGCGCCGCCCCGTGATTGGCAAAACCAAAAAGCGCGATCAGCGACGCAGCGCTCAGCAATTCGCCAAATTCCGGCGACCGGTTCCGCTCTAGCCGCCCCTCCAGATTATCCTTCATCAATTCGCCAAGGCCCGTCTGCGCGCCATAGTTTTCAGCCAGCGCAAGGCCCACCGCCAGTGACCGCCTGAGCCCGCGCGCCACCGTCGCCTGCAGGGGCGATGCAATCGGATCGTCCCCGTCCGTCGAAAATATCCGCTCCAGAAGCGCGACACCGTCCGGGCGCGCGGTCGAACGCGCGGCAAGGCCCGGCGTGGTCGAGCGAAAGCGCCGGCGCGTGCCCAGCCCCGCCGATCTCTCGGTGCGCGCGGTCTCAACCGGTTTTGCCAGCCGCGGGGCGTGATCAAATCCCGTCAGCATCGCCTCTGCCGCCGGATATTGCGCGCGGATATCATCCTCCCGCAGTTCCATCAGATCACCCGTCGTACCCATGCGCCCCTCTCTTTCCCACCACTTCCGGCCTTTGACAGCCCCTGTCTTCTTCTTTGCCCAAATACTCCCGCCAGAGGCGTCCCGACCCTACCGATAGCTCAATATCCTGTCATTCTTGCCCACCACATATCTGCGCGTCCCCGCCAGACCGGGGGGATCGGCCTCTTCCAGCGTCTGATAGGCGCGATGCGGCATGATCAATGCCCGCCGCGTATCGGTTGCCCCGGCATCAATCCCCGCCGGGTCCAGATGATCCAGCGCGAATACTTCGCGCTCGGCGCTCGAAAAGAAACCGCTCTTTTCCGTGCGCGTCTCTTTTGACTGCAGGGTTTCCACCGTCCAGGCCAGCGCCCAGTCCAGCCCGGCAACGCCGCTGGCCTCGGCCAGGATATCGCGCAGCGGACCCTCCTGTTCGGTGAAATGATGCGAATACATCGGACCCAGATGAAACCGGCGCAGCAGTTTCGGGTGCAGATCGTCGAAATCCTCGTCAAACCCCTTGGCGATGGTCAAAAGCTTCAGCGCCGATACCGATTGCGCCATCAGATGCTGCTGCACCTCGGGCCAGCGGCGCTCATCCGTGGGCAGGGCGCGCCGCCCCGTATCCTCCAGCATCATCACATAGATGGCCGGCACGTTTGTCTGGCTGTCATATTTCGCCCAATGCACCAGATAGGCGCGGTGATGGCGGGTGATATCGCGCTGCCAGAATGCCTGCGGATCATTCTGGGCCCAGAATATCTCTTCGGTGAATATCCGCTCGTAATATTCCCGCTGCGCCATTGCATATTGCAGCCGTATGGGCGAGGTGCCCTCGTTCAGCACATGGCGCACCATGTCCTTTTTCAGCTGGTCGCGCGAAGGCAGCCGCGCGAGGTGCTTGTCGGCCTGCAGCGCATCCGTGGCCATTTGCAGGATCTCGGAATAGACCGGAAAGCCGCTGTCGCGCTTGTCGATCCTGAGCAGCGGATGAACCTCGGCGCGCAGCCGCCCGGCCATCAGGTATTTGTAGCTGAGCGCGGCAAAACCATTGCCAAGCGCGGCAAGGTAATCTTGAATGATCCGCGCCTCGGCCTCGCTGATCTGACCTTCAGAGACAGAGAGTTCCGACACCTTCCGAAGATGCGGGATGATCCGCTCGAACTTGGCGAAATAGCGCCGGGTTGAATAGGCATCGTCCAACGTCTTGTGGTTGAATGTCAGTGCCTCAGCCATGCTGCACTGCCTCGGGCAGGCCGGGCCGTTCTGCTGCCCGCATGATCACCAACCCTGCCGGGGCCGGAATGCCGGATGGATCGTTCATGCCCCGTAAAGGTTCTTGTCGTGTTTCTCGACGATCTTTTCAAAGCGGCGTGCAAAACGTTCGTCGGATTTGGCCTTTTCTTCCAGCACTTTGCGCGCAAAAACCATGTGGTCTTCGTGTTTTTCCATCATCTCGGCCATGCGGCTGTTGGTGGCCGAACCGATGGCGGCCATGGCCGATTGCGCCTCCTGATCGGTGGCAACGCCAATCTCGTTGATACGGTGGGCCACATCCTGCTGCTGGGCGGTTTTCAGCGATTTGGTCAGCGCGTCATAAAGAACCACGCGCTGCTTGGTATCGGTTTCCAGCTTGTTGATCAGCACCATCTGCGTGGCGGCCTGGTTCTGCAAGCTGTCGACCCAGCTCTTGCCCTTTTCGATATAGCGCTCCAGCGTCTGGCTCTCGGCCAGTTTGACCTGTTCGCGCTGGGCCAGCTCATTGTATTTGGCGTTCATTTCCGCCAGCTCAGTTTCCAGCTTGGTGCGTGTGGCGGCGTCCTGTTCGACGCTGATCTTGTTTTCCAGTTCGATGATCGGGGCGTCCATGCCCACGAGTTCGGCCTTGATGCTCTCCAGTTCACCCACGACCGCCTCGCGGTCGGACAGCGTGGTCGACAGGTTGCCCTCGACCCGTTCCTTATGTGTGTTCAGCACGTTCAGCTGATCCTGCAAAAGCCGCGTGATCGTATCGGATTTGGCGATCAGATCCTGCAGTTTGTCATCGATCGAGGCCGTGCGCATCCGCTCCTGGCGCAGGCTCTCGGAACGCTGCTTCGAGAATATGCCGACAAAGCTTTCCCAGCCCGTCTTGTCGCGCATCTCGTCGAAATCCTTGGAAAAGCTGGCGGTGACATCATCCAGCCCCATGATCAGCTCGGCGATGTTGGCATTCATCAGTTCCGAATGCGCGTGCACATCCTCAAGCGTGGCATTCTCGATGTCGACGGAAATGTCCTGCCCGGCCTTCAGCTTGTCCTGGGCCGTTTCGATCTTCGAGGAGAGTTCGGCGATTTTGGCCTGGGCTTGCCGCACCTGGGCCTGCGATTCCTCAATTGCATCCGCGAAATTCGCCATCGAAAAAATCCCCTCTGGTAGGCGTCAAGGGAAACCTAGGGATATTCGCGCGCCGTTTCAATGACGTATCGCCCGCCCGGGCGGTGGCGCCCGGCCCGCGGGCAGGGCGCCAAGGCCTTAGTTTGTTATGATTTCCGGCCCCATGACCGCGTTCGGGATCACGGTGGAAATCCAGGGCACATATGTGACGAGGATCAGAAAGGCAAAAAGCACCATCAGGAACGGCAGTGCAGCGCGCACCACCCCCATCATCGGCATGCCCGCCACGCCCGACGTGACAAAAAGGTTCAGGCCCACGGGCGGTGTGATCATGCCGATCTCCATGTTGACCACCATGATGATGCCCAGATGGATCGGATCGATGCCCAGTTCGATGGCAATCGGGAATACCAGCGGCGCGACGATCACCAGCAGGCCGGACGGTTCCATGAACTGGCCGCCGATCAGCAGGATGATGTTGACGATGATCAGGAACATCACCGGCCCAAAGCCCGCCGACAGCATCGCATTGGCGATCTGCTGGGGTATCTGCTCTTCGGTCAGGACGTGTTTCAGGATCAGCGCATTGGCAATCACGAACAAAAGGGTGATCGTCAGCTTACCGGCCTCGAACAGGGTCTGCTGGGTGTCGCGGTGAAAAAACGCGGTCAGCAGGGCATGTGGTCTGGCCCACAGCCGGATCTTGCCGTTGCCCCGGTCGGCAAGCGGCCCCATGTCCTTGTAGACAAAGCTTGCGATGAAAAACGCGTATACTGCAGCCACGGCAGCGGCCTCGGTCGGTGTAAAGATACCGCCATAGATACCGCCCAGAATGATGACGATGAGAAACAGGCCCCAGCCCGCATCCCTGGCCGATGCAAAGATTTCACCCCAGCCTTTCCATTCCCCTTTGGGGAGGTTCTTGACCGTCGCCATGACATAGATGGCCACCATAAGCATCCCGCCGGCAATCAGACCGGGCAGAATACCGGCAAGGAACATACGCCCCACCGACACTTCAACGGCAGCGGCGTAAACGACCATCACGATAGAGGGTGGGATCAGAATGCCGAGCGTGCCCGCATTACAGATCACCCCGGCGGCAAATTCCTTGGTATAGCCGACCTGCCGCATCCCGGCGATGACGATCGAACCGATGGCCACAACCGTCGCCGGAGACGAGCCCGAAAGAGCGGCAAACATCATACAGGCAAAGACGCCCGCGATGGCCAGTCCGCCGCGCAGGTGACCCACGCAGGCAATCGAAAACCGGATGATCCGCGCTGCAACCCCGCCCGTGGTCATGAAGGATGACGCGAGGATGAAAAACGGGATCGCCAGCAGCGTGAAGTGACCTTCAAAGGCGTTAAAGAGGGTTTGGGCGATCGAGGCCAGCGAAGCGTCCGAGAACCAGATCAGGAACAGCATCGAGGAAAGGCCAAGTGAAACCGCGATCGGCACACCGATCAGCAAGAGGCCGATCACCATGAAAAAGAGGAGGGCGACTTCCATTATTCAGCTTCCTTCACGCGGGCGGCGGCTTCGTCGATTTCATCCTCGACCTCGTGGCTGGCGACCAGCCGGTCGACCTTGCCCTGCCAGATGGCCAAGGCGGCCTGACAAAAGCGAAACAGCAAAAGCGCCATCGAAATCGGCATCACCATATAGGGCAGAAGACGCGGAATTTTTTCGTAGGCGTCCCCGTCGTTAAAGACATCCTCCATCCAGCGCAGGACGCCGGGCACCGGAATGTCATTGACCTCGTACCAGCCCTTGCCACGGAAGCTTTCCTGAAACCCGGTCGGGAACCAGCGCCCCTCGGTCTGGGGCAGGTTGGCGAAATTGGCCCAATAATCCCATGACCCTTTGAGCAATAGCAAAGAAAAGATGATGCAACAGGCCACCGAGATCAGTGCCAGCACCCGGCGCGCGGGCGCGTCCAGCATGTTGACAATCGCATCGACACCCAGATGCGCACTTTTCTTGACGGCGTATGAAGCGCCCAGCAGGACCAGCCAGCCAAACATGAACACGGTGAGTTCCAGCGCCCACAGAATGTTGGAGTTGAACCCGTAACGCGCGACCACATTGGCGAAGGTGATCAGCGTCATCAGCCCCAGAAGGATGGAAATAAGATTTTCCTCCAGCCGGTCGACGAACGAAGAACCGGTTGTCATGGCGGCCCCTTTCTATGACAGAAAAGACGTCGCCCGCCCCGATCGAACGATGGGGCGGGCGGGTTACAATCAGTTCATCATCTGACTGTTGATTTTTTGCGCGGCTTCGATGTTGTCGGCGCCGACGTCACCTTCGAACTTGGCCCAGACGGGCTTCATCGCACCAACCCATGCATCGCGCTGTTCAGGCGACAGGGTGCGGATGACACCGCCGGCATCGATGATCGACTGCTTGGCGGCCTCATTCACGGCAAAGGCCTCGGCGTTACGCGTCTCGGTCACTTCTGCCAGAATGGTCAGGAACTGATCGCGCACCGCAGGATCAAGGCTGTCCAGCCAGTCAACCGAGGTCACCACCAGATAGTCGATGATCCCGTGGTTTGTTTCGGTCACACCGTCCTGCACTTCGAAGAACTTCTTGCCAAAGATGTTGGACCATGTGTTTTCCTGACCGTCCACAACGCCCTGCTGCAGCGCGCCGTAAACTTCGGAAAAGGCCATTTTCTGGGGCGAACCGCCGATGGCTTCCATCTGGGCAACCAGCACGTCAGAGCTCTGGACCCGGAATTTCAGACCATTGGCATCCGTTGGCAGCACCAGCGGCACGTTGGCCGACATCTGCTTCATGCCGTTATGCCAGAATGCCAGACCCTGCAGACCACGCTTGCGCATGCTGTCCTTCATGGCCTGACCAGCGTCAGAAGCCTGGAACGCATCAACCGCTTCGACATTGGCGAACATGAAGGGCAGGTCAAAGATGCGGAACTGCTTGGTAAACTTCTCGAACTTGGACAGCGAAGGCGCCGCCAGCTGAACATCGCCCTGAAGCATGGCTTCGAGGACCTTGTTGTCATTGTACAGCGTCGAGTTCGGGAAGACCTCCATGCAGGCCACGCCGTCCATCTCGGCATTGACACGCTCGGCCAGCAACGTCGCGGCAATCCCTTTCGGGTGCTTGTCGGTATTGGTCACATGGCTGAACTTGATGACGATTTCACCCTCGCCGCACTCTGCCTGAGCAAGGGCATAGCCGGGAACAAGGGCAACGGCCGCAACGCATGCGGCTTTGAGCAATGATTTCATTTGAACCTCCCAAGGTTTTTGGGGTCATCAACCCCGGTGTCCATACTAAAGAATCTGCGCAATCTTTTGGCAAAGAGAAAAGAACAGCAAAAATTTTTGTCATAAAATCAACGGGTCATCGGTCCGGCCAACGGGTGAAATCAAATATGTGTGAGATTTCGGACAGTTTTTGAGAGCACATTTCAAGCGGGCGGTCTATGGTTGGGCCATGATCAACCCGGTCCGAACGAGATGACACCGCTCAGAACCATTGTCATTGCCCTCTATCTGATCCTCTGTGCCGGGATCGTGGTGTTCAGCTATTCCTTTGCCTATCGCGCCAATCTCAATCGTCTTGCCGAATCCGGCGATATCCGCGCGGCGCAGGTCTCGGACAGGCTGCTGGCGCAGCTCGACAGTTTTCGGATGCTGGTCAATATCCTGACCGACCATCCGCAGGTATCCGGCCTCTTTCGTGCCGACGATAATAGCGGTGGGGATGCCAACGGTGACACGGCGACTGTTGTCGGCGGTGCCGATGAATTTCTGATCAACACAGCGCTTTCTTCGGGTGCCGAAGAGATCGCGGTTCTGGATGCCGGCGGACAGTTGCTCGCCGGGACATTGCCGCGAATGCTGGAGGGGGTGGATATCGCGCAGACGGGGTTTTTCCGCGCCGCGATGACCGGCAGCCTTGGATTTCTGAACGCTGTCGATCCCGAAACGCAGGCCCGCCGCTTCATGTTTGCGCGCGGCGTTCATCGATCCGACGGTCCGCCCCGCGGGGTGGTTGTGGTCAGCCTCGACATCGCCGAGGTCGAGTTCGAATGGAATATCGACGAAATGCCCATCGCGATCTTTGACGATGACGGGATCATCTATGTCACCAACAGGCCGTCGCTCAGCCTGCTGGACACGGGTCGTCGGGCAGGGCGGCTTTATCAGGGCGAGACAAACTTGCAGGGGCTGCTGATCTGGACGGGTGTGACATCCGAGGCGCTGCCGGGTTCGGTGCTGGTGCGCGCGCGCCGCATCCATCAATTGCACATGGATTTGCGGGTTTTCCTTGATATCGCCCCGGCACGGCGTGCGGCGCTTACCCTTTCTGCGCTGGCTGCTGCCGGGCTGATGATCCTCGGGCTTGGCTATGGTGTGCTCGCGCAGCGCCGCCGCCGCCTTGTCGATCTGCTGGCCATAGAAGAGGCCGCCAATTCCAAGCTCGAGGCACGGGTCGAACAGCGCACGGCCGAATTGCGCAACACGCAGGATCAGCTGGTGCAGGCGGGCAAGATGACGGCGCTGGGTCAGTTGTCGGCGAGTATCAGTCACGAACTGAACCAGCCGCTGGCGACGATCCGGAACTTTGCCGAAAACGGCCAGAAACTGCTGTCGCGCAGCCGGTTTGACAAGGTTCAGGAAAACCTTGCCCAGATCACCAGTCAGATCGACCGGGCGACACGGATCATCCGCAATCTGAGGGCATTTTCACGCAACGAGACCGAACCGACCGAAACGCTGGATATCAACACCGCGCTGGATGCCGCGCTGGCACTGGCCCGAACGCGCCTGAAGGAAGAGCAGATCAACCTGACGGTTCACCGGCCCGAGACACCGCTTTTCGTGGCAGCCGGGCAGGTGCGCCTGCAACAGGTCATCCTGAACCTGATCACCAACGCAATGGATGCGCTGGCCGCGCAGTCAGACCGCGCACTTACGCTGACACTCACGCGCAGCGGCGCCGATATACAGATCATCGTGCGCGACAATGGACCCGGCATTGATGATGACGCGCGGGTATTTGAACCCTTCTACAGCACCAAGGAGGTCGGCTCGAGCAAGGGGCTGGGCCTTGGTCTGTCGATTTCCTATGGCATCGTCGGCAGTTTCGGCGGCACGCTGAGCTGCCGAAATCATCCCGCGGGCGGGGCCGAATTCACCATCACGCTGCCCGAGCACAAGCTGAAGGACGCGGCATGAGCCGTCAGGTTCTTCTGATCGAAGACGATGCGCCCTTGCGCCAGTCGCTCGCGCAGGCGCTCGAACTTGACGATATGGAGGTCGTCGCAACCGACAATTTCCTGCAGGCGCGCCGGATCATCCGGGCCAACTATCCCGGCGTGGTCCTGTCGGATATCCGCATGCCCGACCATGACGGATTCGAGGTGCTGCAAACCGCACAGGCGGCTGATCCGCAGCTTCCGGTGATCCTTCTGACCGGTGCGGGCGATGTGCCGATGGCGCTCAGGGCGGTACGCGGCGGGGCCTATGAGTTTCTGGAAAAACCCTGCCCGACCGAGCGACTGCTCGAGGTGCTGAACCGCGCGCTGGATCACCGCGCGCTTATCCTGCAAAACCGCCGGATGGAGCAGGCGCTCCTTCGAAACGATGCCGCTGCCGTCCACTTTCCCGGCCCGTCCGAGGCGGCCAAAACCCTGCGCCGGGCGCTGCGCGACGCCGCCCAAACCAGCGCGCATGTGCATTTCTGGGGCGCGGCGGGCGCGGGCAAGCGGTTGGCGGCCTACACGCTTCACAAGCTCAGCGAAACCGAGGAACGCTTCATCAGCATGGTGCCCGGACGCGCGCTCGCCCATGATCTGGGCGGGATCGATATGAATGCCGGGCCGATCGCGGTATCGGTCAAGCGGCTGGATGAGACCTCGCCGGAAGATCAGGCGCTGATGCTCTCTCTGATCGAGACGGTGCCAACGCTCCGCTTTCTGACATCGGCAGAGCGTCAGCTCGAGGATCTCTTGCGCGCCGGCGTCTCGGAGGGGCTGATCAATGCGCTGGCCGCGACCGAAATACATCTGCCCGCCCTTGCGGCGCGGCGGGCCGATATCGGGGTCATATTCGATGAACTGGTGCGCCAGTCCGCGCGCAACCAGAACGAGGATATGCCCATCATCCCCGAGGGTGTTCTGGCCGAGGTGATGTCGCGCGACTGGTCGGGCAATCTGGCCGAACTCAGAAACTATGCCAAGAGTTTCGTTCTGGGTGCGCGTCTCAGGGCCGAACCCGGCCTTGGCCAGGGCTTTGCCGAACAAATGGACAATTTCGAGCGCCTGGTGCTGAGCGAGGCGCTGAAACGCCATAACGGGCGGGCCAGCGCGGCGGCAGCCGAACTGAACCTGCCGCGCAAGACGTTTTATGACCGTCTGGCGCGCCACGACATTCGCCCCAAATCCTTCCGGCCCACCCCATCGGACGAAGGCTAAGCCGGGCCGCGCCATCAATATGCGGCTCTTTTGTCTCATTTGGGCCATGATTTGCGGCTATCTGCCATCCCCAAACAAGAATACGGGCAATGAAAACAGACAGGCAGATCCATGAATATTCAGGTGATCTCTGATCGGGCACAGGAACCGGCCGGGGCTGATGGTTATTTCACCGGCAACGTCTATACCCGCAACTACTTTCACGCCTTCGATCCGCGAAAGGTCGCGCTCGAGGCCCGGTTGTTCGGCCATCAAGCGCCGGCCACGGACAAGCCTTTTGTCTATGTCGATTTCGGCTGCGCGTTCGGGTTCACAATATGCCTGCTGGCCCGGGCCATGCCGCATGCCAGTTTCATCGGCATCGACATCATGCAGCGACATATTGACGGTGCCCGCAACTTTGCCCGCAGGCTGGGGCTGAAGAATGTCCGCTTTATCCGCGCCGGGTTTCAGGAACTCGCGCCCGATGACCTGCCGCCCATCGACTATGCCACAGCGCATGGGATACTAAGCTGGGTGTCAGCCGACGTGCGCAACGCGCTCTTGTCGCTGGTCGCCGCCCGCCTGAAACCCGAAGGCATCTTCAAGGTCAGCCATAATCTGCCCGCAGGCTGGAGCGACATGATCGGCATTCGCCACCTGCTGAAATCCTCGGTTGAGGCCGGGATGGATACGCAGGCAGCGGCCCGGCGTCTGGGACAACTATTTTCACGGGCAATCACGCAGCAGGGGCGCACCGTCGCGCCGCAGATCAACGACCTCCTGAGCAAATCCGACAGCTATCTTGAACATGAATATCTGGGCGAACACTGGCAGCCATTCCAGCTGAGCGAAGTGGCCGGGATGATGTCAGCGGCCGGGCTGAATTTCGTCGGGCCGTATCATTCCTCTCAGATCGAGGCCCCGGCGGATCAACGTGTTCTAGCGGTCGACGATCCGATGTTTTTCGAGGATCTTTACCTGATCGGGTCCAATCGCGGATTTCACATGAGCCTTTACAGCCCCGCAGGCCAAACCGCGCCAGACGCGCTAATGGCCGATCCCGACCCGGGTGAAGCATGGTTCAGCGTCTCTCCCGACCGCGTTGCGCGCGAGAAAAGCGGCAAGCTCGACCATATCCTCGATCACCCGGCGCTGGGCGGGGCCATCCCGGTACGTGATATGATGACAGATGCCGAAACGCGCGCCGAACGGCGCAACACTGTTCTGGCGGCGGTGTTTGATCCGGCCACCTATGCGCTGAACGGCGAATGGCAGCCCGCGGAATGCGACGGTGCCTTTGAACTGACCGACCCGGCGCTTGCACGACTGATGTCGCTTCAGCGCGACCGCGACCCCGGCGACAGATACATGGTGATGCCCGCTACCGGCGCCATCGCATCCTTGCCCCCGTTCATGTGGTGGATTCTCGAACGGGGTGCCGGTCAGTCCCCCGACACCTATCCCGACCTGATCCGGTCAGCGGCGGTCAACACGCCCGAACCCGATGCGGTCGCGCGTTGTATCGGGCGCTGGCACAGCCAATGGGCGCCATGGCTGGCCGGGCAGGGGGTGATCCGCCCCCAGGGCGGTCGAGGTTAGAATGGCCCGATCAGACACCCGCATCGACAACATCGCCGCCGCCGCCTGCGCGGCCTTTGGTGTTGCCGATGCGGTTGTGACGACGCCGGGCGGGTACAAGCGGGAAAGCGTCCGCGTCGATATCGGTGATCGTTCGGTCATCGCGACCCGTCGCGCCGACAAGGTACGCGCGACGCTCGAACGCCGGATCGTGATGGCGCTCAGCCATGCCGGTGCGCCCGTGCCGCGCTATCTGGCCCGCCATGACGATGTATTTTTTCAGGAGGATCTGGGCCCCGGACGGCTGACGCTGGATATGTGGTCATCTGATCGCGAACGCCAGCAGCGTCTGGCAGGGCAAGCGATACAGGCGCTTTTTGATATTCACGAGATCGCCGATGGTCTGGGGCTGGAGCGGTTCCTGCCCGTGCTGGGGCAATCGGATATCTGGATCAGGGCATTTGTGAACATGCCTGCGCAACTGTCGGAAGGATTGGGCATCGCCCCGCCCCGGCTGAACGCCGATGATATCGCAGCGCGACTGGCGCTGGAAAATGCGAAATTCATCAAATGGGACAGTCGGCCCGCCAATGCCAGTGTTTCCGCAGGGGAAACAGTCAAGTGGTTTGACTGGGAACATTGCGGCGCCCGGCATGGCTGCGAGGACTTTGCATGGCTGATGGCGGATGAGAGCTGGCCGCTTGCACCCGCCGAGACGCTGGAGCTGATCGCCAGCGCGGCCTCCGGCAACAGCCGCGCCACAGCTGACCCGGCCTATGCCGAGCGTATCCAGCTCTATTCAACCTTTCACACGGCACAGCGGATCAACCTTATTCTCAAGCGGATGCGGCGGCGCGGCTGGTCACACAGCAAATCGACGCTGCATTTTGACAGCGTCGGCTCCTCGCCGGAATTCGCGGTCCTGATCTGCGATCACGGCAGGGCGCTGGCAGACATGGACAGGACGACCCGCGCCCTGGTGCCGTGGTTTGACGCCATGCGCGGCTATTTTGTCGATTGTATCCGCTACTGGCAGGTCGCCTGAGGCAGGAAAACCCGCCTGATTGTTTCCAAATTCGCCACAATCAACGCTAATCACGCCGAAACTGCGGCAAAGAAATCCTTAATAAACCTTAACATCCTCTCATTGTTTCCAATATCGAAACGCATTGTTTCCACGTCAACAGGCGGAAACGCCATGAATTGGTGGAGGCAAAAATGGGTGGGCACCCAACAAAAACAGCGGCCGTACTGCGCCGCGAAGATGCGCAATCAGCAGCCCCTGTCGCAGGGGCGGAACGCCCGACGTCAGGTTTTGTGACCTGCCGGGCCAAGGGCCGCATGGCGCGGCGCTACCGGCGCGCAGGACCATCACTGATCTACACCATGCCCGGCAGGTTTCAGCGCCTGTCCGGTCTGGTTCCTGTCGCAATCTTCGATGACATGTCGGCGGGCCTCAAAGGCGCGGCCTGATGGCACTGACCTACACACTTCTCTATTTCGGTAACTTTGCCGACATAGACCCTACCGAGACGAACGGCATTTCGGAAAATGCCGCCGCGCTCCTCGGGACATATGGCACCGCGCTTGACCCGCTTTACGGATCACAGGTCGACGCGACGGCTAATGACGCCAATGCCGACAACACGCTGGCGGATGATGACAACGGCGCGACACCCGAAACGCTGACCATCGGCAGCACGGCCTATGCCCTGGATTCGCTTCAGGTCTACAACGCCACCGTCACATTCGTCGACGGCACGACGGGCCTCTTTACCGCCGTGGTGATCCAGCTGGCCAATGGTGATGTCTACATGGCCCCCGAGTACACGGCCGGGCCGGATGTCACGCTGCTCCAGTCGAAACTGATCGAGAGTATCACGCTCGATTCTGTCAATTCAGATGATTCCGGCATGGTCGCGGACCGGATCGACATGAGCTGGGACGGTCCGACCGTGACCGTCGATGGCACCTCCGCAGCCGAGAATATGGGGATCGGCTATTACGACACAGATGGCGACTCCATCGACGGTGCCGATGGCTTTACGGATATCATCTTTGGCGGTGGTGGTGACGATACCATCTTTGCCGGTCTCAGTGACGATACCATCGATGCCGGCAATGATAACGATACGGTCTATGGCGGCCAGGGCAATGACAGCCTCGACGGCGGCTCGGGCAACGATATCCTCTATGGCGGCACCGGTGACGACAGTATCCAGGGCGGCGATGGTTTTGATCAGATTTTCGGCGGGGTTGGTGCCGACACGATCGATGCCGGCGATGGTGGCGGAAGTGTCGAAGGCGGCAGCGGCGATGACATCATTACCACCGGCGTAGACAACGACTTTATCTATGGCGGCGCCGGTTTCGATGTCATCACCACCAGCAAGGGCGATGACATCCTCTTTTCGGGTGATAGCGCCAATATTGACGAGGATTTTGGCGACAGCCTCTTTGCCGGGGGTGGCTCGGATATCCTCTATGCCGGGCGGGGTGACTATGTCGACGGTGGCGCGACGGGCACGGATCTGGATACGCTCTATGTCCAGGGCGGGATCGACAGCATCATCTATTCCGGCGGCGCCAATGAGGCGGGTACGGTCTATTACAAGGATGGCAACACCCTAACCTTTACCGAGATCGAGGATGTCCAGTGGTCGCCTGACCTGAGCGACGGCACGGTCAACGGGACCTTTTTCAGCGATGTCTACGTGCCCGGCTATGCCGACGATCAGGGCGACAGTATCGACGGCAATGACGGTGACAATGATATCATCGATATGGGCGGCGGTCCGGATATTGCCTATGCCGGGCAGGGCAATGACACCGTCTATGGCGGCAATGACTTCTTTGGCGATCTCCTCTTTGGCGGCAATGGCAACGACTACCTCGTCGGCGGCAGTGGCGACGACTACCTCTATGGCGATGAAGGCACGGATTCGATCTATGGCGGGTCGGGCAATGACACGATGTTCGGCGGTTCGGCCACGGTGGACAACCAGGCTGGTGACGGCTCGACAGGTGATGTCCTTTATGGCGGTGACGGCAATGACAGGATCGGTGCCGGGGGCGGTGACCGTGTCTATGGCGGCGAGGGCTTTGAATCGGGCTATGGCGACCGGCTCAGCGTCTTTGAGAGCAAGGAAAACCTCGATTCCATCGTCTATACCAGCGCCGATGACGGCACGATCTATTTCAAGGATGGCACGCAGCTTTATTTCGAGGATATCGAGCGCATCATCTTTGTCTGTTTCGCTGACGGAACGGGTATTGAAACCGACAAGGGCCGCGTGCTCGTTGAAAACCTCAGGGTCGGTGATCAGGTCATGACCCGCGATAACGGGCTGCAGAAAATCCGCTGGATCGGATCGCGCAAGGTCAAGGCCGAGGGCGAGATGGCCCCGATCTGCATCACCAAGGGCGCGCTGGGCAACGCGCGTGATCTCATGGTTTCGCCGCAGCACCGGATGCTGATCGAAGGCTGGCAGGCCGAGCTTTTGTTTGGCGAGGGCGAGGTGCTGGCAGCCGCCAAGGACCTGATCAACGGTGACACGATCTATCGTCGCCCCGGTGGCGAGGTCGAATATTTCCACATCCTCTTTGACAGCCACGAAATCATCTATGCCGAGGACGCGCCGTCAGAGAGCTTCCACCCCGGTCAGCAGAGCATGTCGGTCCTCGAGGAAGAGGTGCGTGACGAGATCTACGAACTCTTCCCGGCGTTGCGCAAAGATCTGAGCGAGTTTGGCCCCGCTGCCCGTTTCAGCCTGCGGTCATTCGAGGCGGAAATGCTGGCCAAAACCATGTGGATGGAGGCCGCCTAGTCGCGGCGTGGCTTGTAGGGGCCGACGAATCTGAGAAACTGATAGGCCTGCGCCAGATCGACCATTTTCGATGCATTACCCTCGATCTCGGCCGTGTCCAGCAGGGGCAGGATGGAATCGTAGACCTCGGCGAAATGGTGATTGGCCATGCGCGTCGCGATGCCGAATTTTTCTGCCAGAAACGCCAATGAATAGCGCTGCATGCCCACCAGCGAGCGCAACAGGAAAAGCTGGGTCGGCGTGCGCCGCACCATCAGGTGAAACCATGCGCGAATAGCCGCCTCGTCGATGATGCCCCAGCGATAGGCCCATGCATAGAAAAACGGGATCGACAGAAACTCGACCTCGTCCTTTGTCAGGCTGGCCTCGAACTGTTTGCCGATTTCGCGAAAATAGGTCAGCTGCACCCGACCCCGCATCATGAAAGGCATGGCATAGGCCAGGCTGATCGTGTGCAGCATATTCAGGGGCTTGTAGTAATCCTCGAAAAACGGGGTTTGCTGCCATTTCGCAAGGCTGCGGAAGTCGGTGTTGAAAATGGCCGTCCCGACATTGCGGAATATCGCCGGGCGGGTCACGTCCAGATGCTGCACGCGCCTGTATGTATCCAGCTCGTTCTCGCCCATGTTGTAAAAGACGGTACGGCTGGCGCCCGCGATCATCTGGTTGCTGTCCAGTTCGCACTGAATCGCCGAAAACGCATCCGCCGCAAAGGGGCGGTGCAGACCTTTGAGCGTCTGAATCTGAAAGCTGGCAAAGTCCTGATCGGACGAAAATTTGGCCTCCGGCAGCAGTTCTTCGACCAGAAATTGTTCCGAATACGCCAGACGAAAGCCACCGGATTGCTTGATTCGGACGACATTTTTCATATTGGAAACAATCTTTTTGCACAGTCTTCTTTGTTTCGAACTTCTAAATTATTAAGTGCAAATTTACAATAAAAACTTTGCTATAATACCTATTAAGAACCATTAAGCCCATAAAATACTATAAATTTGCAGTCATTATGCAGGCGATCGGACAGTTAAAACCTATCTGACGCGCGCATGGGCGGATGTCTGCGAACTGGTAACGAGGATAGGTTAATGGCGAATATCTACGGTGGCTCCGGAAAAGACACTCTTGACGGTACGGTGCATGACGACCGGATCGAGGGCAACAAGGGCTCTGATCTGATTTTCGGCAATCAGGGCAATGACACGCTCGATGGCGGCAAGGGAACCGATACGCTTGTCGGCGGTGCTGGTGCCGATCTCATCTATGGTGGCAGCGGCGGCAGCGACGATATCCTCTATGCCGGCAATCTGGATGCATCGGACGATGATGCGGGCGACAGCCTCTTTGGCGGCTCTGGCCGCGACCTGCTCTATGCGGGGGCGGGCGACTATGTGGATGGCGGCAGCGGCGGCACGGGAACCGGCGGCTCTGGTACCGGCGGCTCGGGGAGCAAAGGTTCGGGTGGCTCAGGGAGCAAAGGTTCGGGCGGCAGCGTCCATGGTGACACGCTTTATGTCACCGGTGGTGTTGATACGGTCGTGTTCTCGGGCGGTGACGACGATTCTGGTGTCATCCATTTCCAGGACGGCACGACGCTCGAATTCGATGATGTCGAAAACCTCGTCTACACTACCGGACCTCACACACCCAACAACGATATTGTTGACGGTACCGCCGGCAATGACCTCATGCTGTCCGATCCCGAATATGTCGATGCGGATGGCGACAGCATTGACGGTGCTGATGGCGACGACGATGTGATTGCAGGCTATGCCGGTGATGACAGCATCGAGGCCGGCTCGGGCGACGACCTCGTCTATGGCGGCTCGGGCGATGACAGCATCATGGGCTCGGACGGCGAAGACACGATCTACGGCGACTCCAACCCCGGCGACAGCGTTACAACCCGCGAAAGCTTCAACTGGTCGGATCTGGATGACCCGGACGGCGGCACCGGCGGATCGGGATCCAAGGGCACCCATGGCACATCCGGCACCCATGGTTCCAAAGGCACCCACGGCACCTCGGGCACCCACGGTACTTCTGGCACACATGGTACTTCTGGTACCCACGGAACCTCTGGTACCCATGGCTCTAAGGGCACCCACGGCAGTTCCGGTACGCACGGCACTGATGAAATCGATGATGGCGATGATCTGTCGGGCATGACCTTCAGCCAGACCACTGGCCAGGTCACGGTAACGGTTACCACACCTACCACCGCATCCAGCGACCTCGACAGCGAGTTCTCGGATGACGAGATCTTTGTCGACGGAATCGATGGCGGCAGCGAAACGGTTGACGACAATTCCAGCCTCTGGTCACTGGGCACCAGCGGCGAGGGTGACGGCACTTATGTCTTTGAATTCAGCCAGGATGTTGAAAACGTTGACTTTACGATCACCGATATCGATGCCAACAAGGGCCAGATTACGGTCCGTGCATATGACTCCTCGGGCAATCTGATCCCTGTCGAACTGACCGCAGGCGGCGACCTGATCCTCAGCGATACCGACAGCCAGTCGGGTGATGATACCGCGCTGCATCATGGCACGGGAGGCGTTGATCCCGATGAAGGCGACAACTCGGTCCTGGTCGAGATTCCGGGCCCGGTTGCACGGATCGAGGTTGATCACGTCAACGCCGGCAGCGGCAATACCGGCGTCCATATCTCGGACATCTTCTTTGACGTGCCTGCAGCCCCCGTGGGCAGCGGTGATGACGTTCTGGACGGTGGCGACGATGACGACGTCATCTTTGGCGAAGGTGGCGACGACACCATCACCGCCGGCGCGGGCGATGTCGTCTCGGGCGGTGCGGATCGTGATACCTTCATCATCGACACGGCTCAGGCCAGCTCTTCGGGCTCGTCAACCATTGTCGTGGACGGCAACACCGAAGGCGATGATGTCGATACGCTGGACCTCAGCAGCTTTGACCTGATCTCGATCAGTCAGACGACCGACCCGGACGGCGATTCCACCTCGGGCACGGCTGTGGTGTCGAACAGCGATGGCACATTCACCATCGAGTTCTCGGAAATCGAGGACCTGATCCTGCCCGTCGGCCCCGACGGCATCGTTGATGGTGAAGAGTTCGGCGAGGAAATGATCCTTGGCTATGACGACTCGAACGCGCCCACCAATCAGGGCGGCGACAAGATCACCACGGGCGACGATTCCATCGAAGGCAATGGCGGCGACGACACCATCGACGGTGACGACGGCGATGATACCATCGACGGCGACAGCGGCGATGACACGTTCCTGCTGACCGACGAGATCGACGATGACAGCATCATCGGCGGTGAAGACGCCGAGGATGATGGCGGCGATGCGATCGATGCGTCGAATATCGGCGATGACCTGACGGTTGTGCTGAACGCCCCGGAAGAGGGCACCATCACCGATGGCAGCAGCACCGTCGAGTTCATCGAGATCGAACAGATCGAAACCGGCTCGGGCGATGACAGTGTCACCGGCTCCAGCGGTGATGACACCATCACGACGAATTCCGGTGATGATACCGTAACCGGCGGTTCGGGCGATGACAGCATCGACGGCGGCGGCGACGATGACAGCATCGATGGCGGCACCGGGGACGACAGCATCGATGGCGGTTCCGGCGATGACAGTATCGAAGGCGGTTCCGGTGACGACAGCATCGATGGCGGCTCGGGTGACGATACGATCGACACCTCCGGTCCGCTCGCCGATCAGCTGCCCGATGACGGGTTCGAGCCCGATCCAACTGATCCGCTGTTCCCGCTCTTTGTCGCGCCGGATCCCGATCCCAATGACGACAACGACTCGGTCGATGGCGGGGCGGGTGACGACAGCATCTCGACAGGCGACGATGCCGACTCGATTGATGGTGGCTCGGGCGATGACGATATCGATGGCGGGCTCGACGACGACACGATCGACGCCGGTGAGGGCGACGACACAGTTGTCGCCGGTGAAGGCAGCGATACGGTCTTCGGCGCATCCGGTGATGACCTGATCATCGGCGGTGTCGACATTCCGGCCGTCAACATCCCTGACGACCGTCCGATCTGGGGCGACCCGGAAGAGCATAACGGCGACGACCTGCTTTATGGCGGTGCCGGAGATGACTCGATCCTCGGCGAAGACGACAATGATGAAATCTACGGTGACAGTGGCGATGACAGCATCGACGCGGGCATCGATGATGACACTGTTGACGGCGGCTCCGGTGACGATGACATCGCGCTCGGTCATGGCGACGACACGGTCATTGCCAGCGAAGGCGACGATGATGTCGATGGCGGCTCGGGTCAGGATACCTATGATGCCGAAACCACACCAAGCAGCCTGCCCGGCGATGAAGAGTTCTGGGTCACGGTCAATGATGATGGTGATGGCGTTGTCATCAAGAACGAGAGCGGTGGCACGGATACCGTTGACAGCGTCGAGAATTTCGTCGCCAACGAGCATGCCGATGACGATGACCGCATCACGCTGACAACAACAGCCAATCCGACCGAAGTGTCGGGGCTGGACGACTTCTCGGTCGGTGTGTTTGATCCTGACAACGGTGATCCGAACATCAACTTTGGCCCGTCCGAGACGCTGCAACTGTCTGATATCCTTGCACTTGGTCAGCCAGGCAAGATCACCATCACCTCTGGCGACGAAAGCGGTACGGTCGGCGATATCAGTTTCGAAAACTTCGAGACGATCAACTTTGCCATCACCTGCTTTGTACGCGGCACCATGATCGAAACGGATCGTGGCGAGGTGGCGATCGAAGATCTGGAGGAGGGCGACAAGGTCCGCACGATGGACAATGGCTTCCAGTCCATCCGCTGGATCGGGGCCACACGCGTGGCCGCCCAGGGTGACCTAGCGCCGATCGTGATCCGCAAGGGCACGCTGGGCAATACCCGCGATCTGCGTGTATCGCCACAGCACCGCGTGTTGCTGCAGGGCTGGCAGCTGGAACTGCTGTTCGAGAAAGGCGAGGCGCTGGCAACAGCCAAGTCGCTGATCAACGACAGCACGATCTTCCGTCAGGAAGGCGGAGAGGTTCAGTATTTCCACATGCTCTTCGACCAGCACGAGATCGTCTTCTCGGACGGTGCCCCATCCGAGAGCTTCCACCCCGGCGAAATGGGGATCGGCAGCTTCTCCGAGGATGTGCGCAACGAGATCTACACGCTGTTCCCCGAACTGGCGATGGATGTCTCTGCCTACGGTCCTTCGGTGCGCACCAGCCTCAAGGCGTTCGAGACCAAGATGCTGGCGGAAAATCCCGACCTGCTCGACGACTAAAACCGCCAGGCATGGCGTTGAAAGGGCCCGGTCTGCTCCCGGGCCCTTTTTCATGCCGCAAAAATTTCTTCAAAATAGACAGGTTCCGGACAGGTTTGCCCAAGGCTGGTCAAATTGCTGTGTCACGCAAGGGTTGAGTGAGTGTAGGTGCTGCTGGGGATCGGAACCGACCTGAATACCGGTCGTTGCCATTTGCCAGCGTGCCTCTGAGGACAGGACCAAGGGTCAGCGTCGCGGCCGCAGCCGGACAAAACCCGAACGAGGAGAGTGGCACGTGGCGGGCAATGCGATGAGAGCCGATGCATGGGCGAGCCCCCGATGCGGGGCGGATGCCGGTATTGCCACGGTACCAACGGGCGGCTTTGCCGTGCCCGCAGGCCGCGTTGATCCTCTGTTCCTGAACGTTTCAATTCTGTGTGGGTGGGCCGGCGCGTGACGTGTTTTGTCAAAGGTACGATGATCGAGGCCGAGCATGGCGAGGTTGCCATCGAGGATCTGGACAGGGGCATGCGCATTCGCACGCTCGATAGCGGGATGCAGCCCATTCGCTGCGTCAGCCGCACCATCATTCCGGGTTTCGGGCGCATGGCCCCGATCCGCATTCAGGCAGGCACGTTCGGCGCAACGCGCGATTTCTGGGTGTCACCGATGCACCGTATCCATCTCAGCGTCGGCGAGATCGAGATGCTGTTCGAAGATTCCGAGGTGCTGGCGGCAGCCAAATACCTTGAAAACGGCACACAGGTGCGCCGTGAAAAACGTGTATTCGTCGAATATTATCACCTCATGTTCGACCAGCACGAAATCATCGAAAGCAGCGGCGTCTGGTCCGAGTGTTTTCATCCGGGCGATGTCAGTGTCGGGTCGCTTTGTGATGATGTGCGCAACGAATTGATCGAGCTTTTTCCGGCACTTCGCGTCGATCTGGCCCCGAATGCGGAAAAGCCGCTGACCACGCCAAAATCGACCGCGCCGCGCCTTATTCGGCCGGTATATCGGGGAAACAATGCGGCAATTTCTGGTGCATTGCCCGCGCCGCCCCAACGGAAATTGCTGCAAAAGTTCACTAAACTGCTGATAAATAAATAAAAACCTTGGTTTTTCGGGATTTGTTCACCCATCGGGTACAATCCTAAAATTCTCAAAAAATTCGCACCAATATCGCAACAACGCCCCAGCCCCGCCGGATTTCACCTGTTGATTGGCAGATGTGAGGAAGTGGACGCGGTCTGCTGACGGCGATGCAGTTACGCGCATCATGTTGGCAGTTCCGGTCGATTTGGAAACGGGCAGCATCGGGTGAGGACGCTGTCGCAGCCAACGGTCGGGCCGCTATCGAGTAAAGGTGTAGAGAGCAATGCCAACTTATTTTGGCACCAGTGGCAACGATACGTCCACCTACGGGGGATCAGCAAACGATACCGTCTACCTGTATTCCGGCGATGACAGCGTCAACGCGGGCGACGGGAATGATGTGCTTTATGGCGGTGCGGGTCAGGATACGCTGTTTGCCGATGAAGGCGATGATATCTTTTATGGCGGCAGCGGCGATGATTCCATCGATTCCGAAAGCGGCGACGACACGATCTTTGCCGGCCTGGGCAATGATTCCATCGCGACAGATCAGGGCTCTGATCTGATCTATGCCGGCCTTGGCAGTGACACGATCAATGCCGGATCAGGTGCAGATACCGTGTATTCAGGCGCAGGTGCCGACAGCATTATCGCAGGTGGTGGCTCGGATCTCGTCTATTCCGGCAGTGGCGACGACAGCGTCAATGCGGGCAATGGCAACGACATTGTCTATTCCGGGGCGGGCGATGACACCCTGTTCGGCGGAATTGGCAATGATATCATCTATGCCGGCAGCGGTGACGACAGCATTCGCGGCGGCGATGACGATGACACCATTTATGGCGGTGCCGGGGCCGATACGATCTACGATTTTCGCGGCTACGATATCCTCTATTCCGGCGATATCTTCGGCGTCGACAACGACGCCGGCGATAGCATCATGGGCGGCTCTCACGCCCAGACGATTTACGCGGGCAGAGGCGACTCGGTCGATGGCGCCGAGGCTGGCGATGACAATGACACGCTCTATATCAGCGGCGGCGTCGATTCGATCGTCTATTCAAACAGCGAAGACGGCACCGTCTATTTTATCGGCGGCGGTACGCTGGAATTTGCAAATATCGAGGATGTGATCCTGACCACCACCGAAACGGTGGACGGGACGGCGGGCAACGACACCATGTATTCCGGCGTGCCCTACGTGGACGCGGATAATGACACCATCGATGGTGCGGATGGCGCCGACGATATCATCGCCGGGTATTCGGGTGACGATTCCATCGCAGGTGGCGAAGGCTTTGACGTCGTCTTTGGTGGTGAGGGCGATGACACGCTGACGGGTGGTCGTGGCGATGACGTCCTCTTTGGTGACGCCGAAGAGGTGCCGCTGAACCGGGTTGCGTTCCGCTGGGACGACATACCAGACCCCAATAGCGGCGGTGGCATCGATGACGGCGATCCGATCACCACCGGTTCCCAGACGGTTGGCGGGACGACCGTCAACTATTCCATCACGGCCAATACCGGTGATTTTCGCAGCACGACCGTCTATTCCAACGGGATCGACGCCAGCGTCGGCAACACCTATTCCGGCTCTGCCCTCGGGCTCGAGGAAGATGGCGCGGTAGACATCACCTTTACCCGTCCGGTCGAAAACCTGCGCTTCCGCATCAATGACTTTCAGAATCAGATCGAGGATCTGATGTTGCAGGCCTATGATGCCGACGGCAACCTGATCCCTTTCACGTCGACGCTTGGGGCGGATATATCGGGCACCGACACCGATGCCGTTGCCGGCAATGACACATTCGAAGGCGTCAGCGGGTCATCAAACGATGATGACGACCCCGAGGGGTCTGTCCTGATCGACATCGCCGGGCCTGTGGCCCGCATCGTGATGACGTTTGACTCGTCCGGCGGTTCGCTGACCGTGACGGACATGTTCTTTGACGACCCGGCAACAGGGCCTCAGGACGGGGGCAATGACCTCTTCATCATCAACGCGGGCGAAGGTGACGATTCGATCATCGGTGGCGAAAACGATGAGACCACTGGCGACACGTTGGACTCTACCTCGATCGCCGCCGATCAGACCCTTGTCCTGACCAGCAATGGCAACGGCACGCTGACAGATGGCACCAACACCCAGACTTTTGGCGAGATCGAGGTGTTTCGTCTGGGTTCGGGCGACGATACCGCCATCGGCAATGATGGCACCGACACGATCTATGCCGGTGCCGGTGCGGACTCGATGGATGGTCAGAGCGGCGACGACATGTTCTATGGCGGCGCGGGGGCAGATACGCTCGAAGGGTCCATCGGCGGCGATACGCTCTATGGCGACAGCGGCGACGATCAGCTCTATGGCGGCGTCGACAACGACTTTCTCTTTGGCGGCATGGGCGCCGACACGCTCTATGCAGGTCTGGGCGATGATCAGGCCGATGGCGGGGCCGGAAATGATGTTATTTTCGGCGACTCGTCCGGTTCAGGCGGCATCGATGCCTCGATCATCACGCTGTCCAGCGTCAATGTCCGCTCGGGCTCGGAAACCTCGACCGGTGACAACAATGCCCAGATCGGCGACAGCGTCATCTATGACAATGTGGCCACGCTGGCCGGTGGCGGATCGCTCTCGGCGCGGCTGACATATATCGCCAATACCGATACGGGCATGCCGGTTGACCTGACCGGTGGCTCGGGTGCCGAAATTCTGCTGAACAGCGGCGGCAGCAACAACGCCGCCTACGAAGATGACTGGGCCACCTTCCGTCTGGAATTCATCGACCCGATCACGCTGACACCGGTATCGATCAACAGCGTCGCCACATTTGGTGATCTGGATTCCAACAGCGCCACCGACGAAGAATCGGTGCGCGTCTCGGCCAATGACATCACGGGATATATCCTGTCCACCGGTTCAGTTCTCAATGTCACCAACTCCAATGGCACGGTGACGGCCAACGGTTCGGGCGACAATGATCCGGCGGACGAACCCGCATGGTTCAGCATCGTGCTGGACAACAAGACATCGATCGAATTCGATGCCTCACCGCGCACCTCACAGTCGGGCTTTACCTTTAACGGGTTGGAAATTTCGAACCCGGTGACCACGGCTTTGCAGGGTGCTGACTCGCTGGCAGGCGGGTCCGGTGATGACGCGATCTACGGCGATGGCGGTGATGATACGCTCTGGGGCGAAAGCGGCGATGACGCGCTTTATGGCGGCGACCATGACGATCAGCTTTTCGGTGGTGCCGGTGCTGACACGCTCTCGGGCGGGACGGGCGACGATACGCTGACCGGTGGCGCGGGCACCGATACCTTTATCGCGGATCGCGGTACGGATACGATTTTTGGCGGCACCGGTGTCGATACATATACCGCCAATGCCGGCGGAGGTCTGGCCACGAACGAGAACTTTGATGTTCGCGTGGACAACAATGGCGATGGCACGGTTGCCAAATCGCTCGAGGGCACAACCGACCCGGTGACCAGTGTCGAAAATTTCATTGCCAACGAGCATTCCGGCGATGACGACACCATCACGCTGACCGCCACAGACTACACGATGGACGACATCGCCAATCTGGACGGTGCCATCGGGACATTCACACCCGATGACGGATCTGGCGTCATCAATTTCGGCGGCGGCGGCGAACCGACCTTCCTCGATATTCAGGCCATGTCCAAGGATGGGGATATCCACATCTTTGACGGCGATCTGGACGGGACGGTCGGCGCGATCAGTTTCCAGAATTTCGAAAACGTGTTTTTCAGCGTCACCTGCTTTGTTCGCGGCACAATGATCGAGACCGAGCGGGGCGAGGTTGCCATCGAAGAGCTGCAGCCGGGTGACCGGGTGCGGACGCTGGATCACGGTTATCAGCCGATCCGCTGGATCCACAACACGACCGTTCCGGCACAGGGTGATTTTGCCCCGATCCTGTTCAGGGCAGGGGCCATCGGCAATACGCGCGACCTTTGGGTTTCACCGCAGCACCGCATCATGCTTGATGGCTGGCGTCTTGAGCTGCTCTTTGGTCATGACGAAGTTCTGGTGCCAGCAAAATCGATGATCAACGACACGACGATCCGCAGACAAGAGGGTGGCACCGTGGACTATTTCCACATGATGTTCGACACGCACGAGATCGTCTATTCCGAAGGTGCCGCAACCGAGAGCTTCCATCCCGGCGAAATGGGCGTCGGCAGCTTCCGCGAGGATGTGCGCGAAGAGCTGTTCGCGCTTTTCCCCGAATTGCGGACCAATCTGCCGTCTTATGGACCTTCGGCGCGTATCACACTAAAATCATATGAGATTGATGTGTTGAATACCATCAACGAAACCCGCCCCGCAGCGGCGGCGTCAGTCAAGCAGCGCGGTTTCCTTGACGCTTTCCATCGCAACATAGGTGGAAGTCTGGGCCACGTGGGGAAGGTTCGAGAGTTCCTCGCCCAGAAATGTGCGGTAATCGGTGATATTGGCCGTTCGTATTTTCAGTAGGTAGTCAAAGCCGCCCGCGATCATGTGACATTCCTCGATCTCGGGCTTGCCCTGCACCGCCTGATTGAACGTCCGCAGCGCCGCTTCGGTAGTTCGCTCCAGCTTGACCTCGACAAAGGCCACATGTTCCAGCCCCAGCCGGATCGGGTCCAGCACCGCGCGGTAGCCCAGTATATAGCCATCACGCTCCAGCCGCCGGATACGGGCATGGCAGGGGGTTTTCGACAGGCCGATCCGCGCCGCAATATCGGTGACCGAGGCGCGCGCATCCTGGCTGAGCACATCCAGAATCCTGAGGTCGAACCCGTCAAGCGAACTGTCATCTACGCGTTGTGAAATCATTATTCCTGCTTTTCTGCATAAAATTAGAATAAAAGACTATGTTGTACAACAAGAATGGTCAATCAGGGCATGTGATTTCTGGCACTATGATGGTGGCAACCGGGGATCTCGTCATGAACACATATCGCAAGGCCATTCGCGACGCGCATCACATCAGCGAAGGGGATGCGCTGAAGGCGCTGATGGCGGATCATGCGCCCACCGGGGCAATGCGCCAGCGTGCGGGTCAGCGCGCCATCCGCCTGATCGAACAGATCCGCGAAGACAAGACCCCGACGATGATGGAGCTGTTTCTGGGTGAATATGGCCTTTCGTCGGATGAGGGCGTGGCGCTGATGTGTCTGGCCGAAGCGCTGTTGCGCGTCCCCGATGCCGACACGATCGATGCACTGATCGAAGACAAGATCGCCCCCAGCGCATGGGGTGAGCATCTGGGGAAATCGCATTCATCACTGATCAACGCTTCGACCTGGGCGCTTTTCATCACCGGCAAGGTGCTGAATGACGATACCGGCGGCAATGTCGCCGGCATATTGCACGGGGCCATCAAACGGCTGGGCGAGCCGGTGATCCGGCAGGCCGTGGCGCGCGTGATGAAAGAGATGGGCCGCCATTTCGTGCTGGGCGAAACCATCGAAGGGGCCATACGCCGCGCCAAAGAGCAGGAGAAGAGGGGCTACAGCTATTCCTACGACATGCTGGGCGAAGCGGCGCGTTCGGACAGGGATGCGATGCGCTATCACGCCGCCTATGCCGAGGCGATCACTCATCTGGGCCACGCCCGCAAATCGGAAACCGTCGCGGAAAACCCGGGCATCTCGATCAAGCTTTCGGCGCTGCACCCCCGCTACGAGGCGCTTCAGCACCGGCGGGTGATGGCGGAACTTCTCCCGCGCGCCCAGGCGTTGTGCCTGCAGGCGAAGTCCCTCGGCATCGGCGTGAACATCGACGCGGAAGAGGCCGGAAGGCTTGAACTTTCTCTCGACGTGATCGAGGCGCTGATCAGCGATCCGTCGCTTGCAGGCTGGGCCGGTTTTGGCGTTGTGGTGCAGGCCTATTCACGCCGCGCACCCTATGTGCTGGACTGGCTTGCCGATCTGGCGCGGCGGCATGGCCGGAAAATCATGGTGCGGCTGGTCAAAGGCGCCTATTGGGACAGCGAAATTAAACATGCACAGGTCGAGGGTCTGAGCACATTTCCCGTGTTCACCCGCAAGGCCGCCACAGATGTCAGCTATATCTGCTGTGCGCAAAAGCTGCTGGCGATGCGCGACGTGATCTATCCCCAGTTTGCCACCCATAACGCGCATACCGTCGCAGCGGTGCTCGAAATGGCGGGGGATTCGGCGGGGTATGAATTTCAGCGCCTGCACGGCATGGGTGAATCGCTTTATGACATTCTGCGCTCGGGGACTGGTCAGGCCTGCCGCATCTACGCGCCCGTGGGCGCGCATAAGGATCTTTTGGCCTATCTGGTGCGCAGGCTTCTTGAAAACGGTGCAAACAGCTCCTTCGTCAATCAGATCGTCGATGCGTCAGTGCCGGCTAGCGAGGTTGCGGCCGACCCCTTTGCCGCAGTAGAGGCGCATCGGGACCAGCCCGAAAATCCGGCCATCCTGCCACCCGCTGATCTTTTTCTGCCATCGCGCGTGAACTCCCGAGGCTGGGACCTCGAGGATCCCGATACCCTGGCGCGGCTACAGCGCGCCATCGTGATGCCTGTCCCGGACCAGACAGCGGGTTCGCATCGCGTGATCAGCCCGGCAACAGGCCGTCCGGTCGGCTCGCTCGACTTTCTGACTGCGGATCAGGCCGCCACTCTGGCCGACGGCGCGCGACCCTGGGCCGATACCCCGGTCATTGAGCGGTCGCGCATCCTGAACCGGGCGGCTGATCTTTACGAGGCGCATGCAGGCGTCCTCTTTGGACTATTGATGTCCGAGGCCGGGAAAACCATCAAAGATTGCGTAAACGAACTTAGGGAAGCAGTTGATTTTCTGCGTTATTACGCGGCCGAAGCGGTTGAGAAAAACCCGGAACCGCGCGGTGTCTTTGCCTGCATTTCCCCGTGGAATTTTCCGCTGGCGATCTTCACCGGCCAAATCACAGCCGCACTTGCTTCGGGCAATGGTGTACTTGCCAAACCGGCAGAGGCCACGCCGCTCATCGCGCGCTACGCGGTCGGATTGCTGCACGAGGCCGGCGTTCCCGCTGATGTCCTGATCCTTCTGCCCGGCACCGGGGCCGAGGTCGGCAATGTCCTGACCAGCCATCCCCGTGTTGACGGCGTGTGTTTCACCGGCTCAACCGCGACCGCGCAGCGTATTCATCAGAACATGGCCGCCGCGCTTGCCCCCGCCGCACCGCTGATCGCCGAAACCGGTGGTCTGAACGCGATGATCATCGACAGCACGGCGCTGCCCGAACAGGCGGTTGATGACATCATTACCTCTGCCTTCCAGTCGGCAGGCCAGCGCTGCTCGGCGCTGCGCATGCTCTATATTCAAGAGGATATCGCCGAGGGGCTGATCAATATGCTCTTTGGCGCAATGGATGAACTTTCGCTGGGCGATCCGGCTGATCTATCCACCGATATCGGGCCGGTCATCGATGCGAATGCCAGGGCGGATATCCTTTGCCATATCGATCAGGCACGCGCCAAAGGCAACATCATGAAAGAGATGCAAGCACCTGATACAGGTACATTTGTTGCGCCAACAGTGATCAGCGTTGCGGGGGTAAAGGAACTGGAGCGCGAGGTGTTTGGCCCGGTCCTGCACATCGCCACCTACCGCGCCGAAGCCTTCGAAGAGATCATCGCCGACATCAACAATAGCGGCTATGGCCTGACCTTCGGGTTTCACAGCCGTATCGATGATCGCGTACAGACGGTTGTCGATCAGGTCCGCGCGGGCAACATCTATGTCAATCGCAACCAGATCGGGGCGGTGGTCGGCGTGCAGCCGTTTGGCGGCGAAGGGCTCAGCGGTACCGGGCCCAAGGCCGGCGGTCCGCGCTATGTCAGCCGGTTTTCGCGATCCGGGTTCGCTGCACTGCCTGCAGAAACCGGCAAATCCATCACCGCAGATGCCATCAATGCAGCCTTTGCCAACGGGAAAGCGGTCGGCGATGTTGCGCTGTCGGCGCAATCCATGCCCGGCCCCACGGGTGAATCAAACACCACCAGCCTGGTGGCGCGCCGGAATGTGCTTTGCCTGGGTCCGGGGGCAAAGCTGGCCCAGGAACAGGCCGCCCGCGCCCGCACCCTTGGCTGCCACGCACTTGCCGTCGCGCCGGGGGTGAAAACGGGGATCGATGGTGTGTTGCCAGCAAAGGAACTGACGCAAATAGAGGGGCTTGGCGCCGTTATTTCATGTGCAGATGACGCGCGGGCACTGCGGATGGCACTGGCCCGCCGCGACGGGCCGATCGTGGCGCTGTTGCAAGAGGATGACTTTGCGGATTGGCTGCTGGTCGAGCGGCATGTCTGTATCGACACGACCGCCTCGGGTGGCAATGCCGCGCTGCTCGCCGCAGGCAGCTAGCACCGCCGCGGGGGCCGGCGGCGCGCGACCAATGCCGAGCCTGTGGATAACTCTGTGGGTAAAACGGAGAGAGGTCGTCAGGATCGCTCGGTCCAGCCGCGCACCCCTTATCCACAGTACCCTTGCCATGACCCCGCCCCGGGTGCTAGGCGCGGATACTCAGTAGGAACCAATTGGCCGGACGCGATGCAGGGCGAAATTCAGGAAGCTATTGCGGGGAATGTAACCGTTTCGGTTGTTGTCCCGATGCTGAACGAGGTCGCCGCCGTTGATGCGCTGGTTGATGAGGTCGAGGCGGCACTGGCGGACAGGATGCCGTTCGAGCTGATACTTGTCGATGACGGATCGACGGACGGCACTGGCCAGCGTATCGATACCCTGCGCGAGAGCCGCCCATGGCTTCGCCGGATCGCCCATGCCGAACCCGCGGGCCAGTCGGCCGCCGTGCATACCGGCGTCAGCCATGCCCGCGCCGGGCTGATCTGTACCCTTGACGGCGACGGGCAAAACCCGCCGGGCGAGCTGCCCCGGATATTGCAGCCCTTCCTCGACGATGATGCCGATCCCGGGCTTGGCCTGATCGCCGGCCAGCGCACCCGGCGCAAGGATACGCTCTCCAAGCGGCTGGCATCGCGCGCGGCGAATGCGATCCGCACCTATTTCCTGAACGACGCCACGCGTGATACGGGCTGCGGCCTCAAGGCATTTCGCCGCGATGCCTTTCTGAAACTGCCTTATTTCAATCACATGCACCGCTATCTTCCAGCGCTATTCGCGCGCGAAGGGTGGCGGGTTGGCCATGTTGATGTCGCGCATCGCGAACGCCATGGCGGGCTCAGCAAATATACCAACCTTGGCCGCGCCCTCGTCGGTATCTATGATCTGATCGGTGTTGCCTGGCTGATCCGGCGGCGCAACCGGGCCGTTGTGCTGGGCGAGGCCCGGCATGATTGAATGGCTGCGCGATCTCTTTGATGTGGGCAGCACGGCCGAACTGATCTGGATCGGCATCGGCCTTGCCGGGCAGTTGATGTTCACCATGCGGATGCTGGTTCAGTGGATCGTGTCGGAACGCCAGCGTAAATCCGTGGTCCCGATTGCCTTCTGGTATTTCTCGCTTTTGGGCGGGCTGATCCTGCTCAGCTATGCCATCTACCGCAAGGACCCGGTATTCATCCTCGGACAGGCCTTTGGCGTGGTGGTCTATGTCCGGAACCTCTGGCTGCTGCAGGCTGAAAAACGTGCAAATTCCTGAGACCCGCCGCAGCCTGCAACTGGGCATCTGGCTGATCCTGATCATCACGGCGCTGCGCCTTGCCGGGCTTGCAGCGAACCGGACCGAGCTTTTCGTGGACGAGGCGCAATACTGGTTCTGGGGCCAAAGCCTTGAATTCGGTTACTATTCGAAACCGCCGCTGATTGGCTGGCTGATCAGGCTGGTCACGGATCTGGCCGGCAGCGACGCGGCCTTCTGGGTGCGCGCACCGGCACCCGTCCTGCATGGGGCGACAGCCATCATCCTGATGCTGATCGCCCGGCGCACCGAACTCGCACCCGCCGCCATGCTTGTCGGTCTGGCCTATCTGACCATTCCGGGCGTCGTCTTTGGCAGTTTGCTGATGTCGACCGATACGGTGATGCTGCCCTTTTACGCGGTGGCGATGGCGGCCTATTTCTCGCTTCTCAGGGTGGGATCGGCGCGGATGGCGGTGCTGATGGGGGCGAGCCTCGGGCTGGCCTTCATGGCCAAATATGCCGCGATCTATTTCATCATGACGCTTGGGTTGGCCGCGGCATTCCTGCCCGCGGCGCGCATCGCGTGGCGTCATTTTCTGACGGCGGCGCTTGTCTTTCTGATCGTGATCTCACCCAACCTGATCTGGAACCTTCTGAACGGGCTGACCACGATCAGCCACACGATGGACAATGTCGAATGGGTTCGCGGCGACACGCCGGGATTTGCGCTGAATGTTGACAAGGCGGGTGAGTTTCTGGCCAGCCAGTTCATCTTTTTCGGGCCGCTCCTCTTTGCGGGCTATCTCTGGGCGCTGTTCGCCGCGCGAGAGCACCGTTTATACATGTGGCTGTCCTTGCCCATCATCCTACTGGTCACCGCGCAGGCGCTTGGCCGCGAGGCAAATGCCAACTGGGCCGCACCGGCCTATCTGGCAGCGGCGCTCATGACGGTTCCCTTTCTTTGGACGCGGGCGAAATGGCTGTTGATGGCGGCGCTGGCGCTGAACCTCGTGATTGCCGTCGCCCTGCCGGTGATGACGCTCTTTCCCGAAACCGCCCGGCTCAGCGCCTCGGGTCCACTGATCCTCGAGCGGTATGTCGGACGTCGCGCCGTCAGCGAAGAGTTGTTTGCGACCGCGCGGCGGAATGGTCTGGATATCGTGGTATCGGATCACCGCGATATTCTGGCCGATCTTTTTTACCGGCGCGGGCCCGGGGACGCGCAGGTTTATGCCCGCCCGGTCGCAGGCCGTGCCCCGCATCACTATGCGCTGAACAATGCCATGCCACCCGGGATTTCGGGGCAGGTGCTCTTTGCCTCGCCGGATGCCCCCGCTCAGGTATGTGGCGCGGATGAACTTGGTGCGGTCACGCAGTCGCAGGGTGCCTATCGCGGCATGCGGATCGGCATCTACCGGGTCAGTGCTGCCTGTCTGCGCCCCGAAAGCGGCTGAGCCTAGGCGCGCGTGCCCGAAAATCGTTCCTGCCAGGCTTCGCGGTCTTCGTCGCTGATCTTGGCAAAAAGGACATCGGGCACGACAAACCCGTGGCCGGCCGGCAGACGCGCCAGATCATCAACCCCGGAGGGCCAGTCAAAATCGGTGACATTCAGCGCCCGGCCCAGCGTCTCGGACGTCTCTGGGATGAAGGGCGCGGACAGGATTGCATAAAGCCCGGCAAGGTTCAGTGCCGTAGCCACGATGGCCGCCGCCCTGTCCGCATCGGTCTTGAAAACGCTCCAGGGTGCGGCCTCCTGCAGGTATTCGTTGCCGACCACCCAGATCGCGCGCAGCGTGTTGGCCGATTTGCGGACCTCCATCGCCTCCATCTGGGTCTCGTATTCCTTAAGCAGCGGTCCGATACGCGACCAGAGCGCGTCTCGCTCTGCCCGGGCCAGGTCTGCGGGGGCATCCGGCACCACCTCGCCAAACTTGCTGCGGCAGAACTTGGTGATCCGGCTCACGAAATTGCCCAGCACATCGGCAAGGTCCTTGTTGACCGAGCTTTGAAAGTTTTCCCAGGTGAATTCGCTGTCCGAACTTTCGGGCGCATGGCTCAGCAGCCACCAGCGCCAATAGTCAACCGGCAGGATCTCCAGCGCCTGATCCTGAAATATCCCCCGCCCCTGAGAGGTCGAGAACTGGCCGCCATCATAATTCAGGTAGTTGAAGCTCTTGATGTAATCGACAAGCTTCCAGTTATCATCCGCCCCCATGATCGTTGCCGGAAAGCTGAGCGTGTGGAAGGGCACGTTATCCTTGCCCATGAACTGGACATAGCGCACGTCATCCGCGCCCTTGTCCGTGCGCCACCAGCGCTGCCAGTCGGCATCCGCCTTGCCATTGGCATCGGCCCATTCCACCGCCGCAGCGATATATTCGATGGGCGCATCGAACCATACATAGAACACCTTGCCTTCCATGCCGGGCCAGTCCTCGGTGCCTTTTCTGACCGGGACGCCCCAGTTCAGATCGCGGGTGATGCCCCGGTCCTGCAGCCCGTCCCCGTCATGCAGCCATTTCTTGGCGATCGACGTGGTCAGCACCGGCCAGTCCGACTTGGTATCGATCCACGCATCCAGCTGGTCGCGCAGCGCCGATTGCCGCAGATAGAGATGCTTGGTCTCGCACACCTCCAGATCGGTCGAGCCCGAGATCGCCGAACGCGGATCGATCAGATCGGTCGGGTCCAGCTGTTTGGTGCAGTTTTCACACTGGTCGCCGCGCGCCTTGTCATACCCGCAATTGGGGCAGGTGCCTTCGATATAGCGGTCGGGCAGGAACCGGCCATCGGCATTGGAATAGACCTGGCGTTCGCTGACCTCTTCGATCAGCCCGGCATCGGCCAGCCGACCCGCGAAATACTGGGTCAGCTGGTGGTTCTGGGGCGAAGATGAGCGCCCGAAATGATCAAAGGACAGGCGGAAACCGCGCGCCAGCCCGGCCTGAACCTCGTGCATTTCAGCACAGAACTCGGCGACCGGTTTGCCCGCCTTGGCCGCGGCCAGCTCGGCCGGTGTCCCATGCTCATCCGTGGCACACAGAAACATCACCTCGTGCCCGCGCTGACGCATGTAGCGGGCATAAAGATCGGCAGGCAGCTGGCTGCCGACCAGATTGCCCAGATGCTTGATGCCGTTGATATACGGAATGGCGGAGGTGATCAGTATGCGTGCCATGTCGTGCCCCTGAATGTTCAGGCTCGTGTATCCCAAGGCGTTTGCGAGGACCAGTCAGCTTTTGCCGTCATTTTTATCATCCGCCTGCCCGCGACGACGGTCAAGAAGCCGCCCGATGATGAAACTGGTGCGCGGCACATAGGTATAGGGCACCCGCTCGGCGCGGGTGTCGCGAACACGCATCCGCGCCAGACTGTAACCCAAAAGCGCCAGATGCCCGACCGAGATCAGCCAGAACAGCGCCGCAGGCCCAAAGGTTTCGATCAGTACCGATGCCGTCAGCGGGCTGGTGATCGCGCCGGTGGCATACAGGAACATCAGCGCCGCCGACAGTTCCACCCGTTCATCATCGGTGGCAAAGTCATGCGCATGCGCCGCACCCACCGAATAGATCGGCCCGGTAACAAAGCCCAAAATGGCCGAGGTGACCATGGCCATCATCACCCCCAGCCCTGCCGTCGTCATCAAGAGCGACGCGCTCAGCACCGACAGGACGGACAGGATGACAAGGACATGCCGCCGGTTCCATTTGTCGGCCAGCCAGCCGGTGGGATATTGCGCAATGGCCCCCCCGGCGACAAAGGCGGCAAGGAAAAAGCCGATTTCCCGTGCGTCAAGCCCGATTTCATTGCCATAGATCGGCCCCGCCATGCGCATCGCCGCGTTGCTGAGGCCGGCGATGATCACCGCCAGCGCCGCAAGCGGCGAACGCTGAAAGGCCAGAAGGGGGCGCAGGCGCGGCGCACGCGGGGTCGTGGGCGGCGAGGCGCGGGTCAGCGTCAGCGGCAAGAGCGCCGCACAACACAAGAGCGTCAGCACGTTATAGGAAAAATACACCGCCGGTTCGAGCACCCCGATCAGCAGTTGCGCCGACAAGGACGCCCCCATATCGACGCTGCGGTAAACGCTCATCGACCGGCCCCGGTTGGCATTTGTCACCTTGGCATGCAGCCACGCCTCGACAACGGTGTAGCAACCGGCGATGAACACGCCCGTGCCGACGCGCAGGAACGCCCAGAACATCGGATCGGGAAACATCATATGCGCCAACAGGCTGATCGCCCCCAGCGCGGTAAAGGCAGCAAAGGTGCGCGAATGCCCGATCGAGCCCAGCAGCCGCGGCGCCAGAAAACAGCCGATGAAGAAGCCGACGAAATGGGCCGAACCCAACAGGCCGATTTCGGCGGTCGAAAACCCGAGCGCGATGCCCGAAAGCACATCCAGCGGCCCCAGCCCCCCGGCAGAGAGCTGCAAGAGCGCAACCGACAGTAAAAGCGAACCGAATGAGATGAGAATGCGCATGCTGGTCCGCCCTTTTCCGGCCAAGACTAGCGGCGGGGCGCGGTCGTTCTGTCTTGTTTTCGACGGGCAGGGGTCGAAATTGGGTCTTCAGCCCTGCAGGTCGCTGGCCGTCATCTTGTAGGCACGTGCGAAACCGGCATTCAGATATCCCCCCAGAATCTCGAACCGGACAAAGTGAAAATCGGCGAAATCGACATAGACCGCTGCCTTGGGGTGCTGGGCCAGCCAGTGATCCCTGAGCGTCTTGGGCAGAAAGCTGGCGCGCGTCTGCAAGGTCAGCCGGGGCGCGATCAGCGCACGGGCGGGATCGGGAATATCCCCGATCAAGAGAGAGGCACGGGCATCGGCGCGCAGGGCGGCGGTGTGATGGCTCAGATCTGATATGAGCGTGATCGGCACCCCGTCAGGATCGGTGCCCAGGGCGATGCGGGTCACCAGCGGATGGCCGGTTCCGGGCTCGGTTGCCGCCACTGCCGCCGATCTGGCCCCCTCGATCAGCTCACGCGCCAGTTTGCGCGCCACGTCATCGGGCGTCTGGAACGGGTCGCGCTTCTGGTCGCTCACCTCTCGCATCCGTGTTTCATGACGTGCTGTAATATTTGCGCCGCGCTTCGATCTGGATCGACAGTTCACGCTCGATCCGCGCAAATTCAGCCATCGCTTCCCGGCGCGCATCCGGATCGGTGAGGGTCTGCAACCGGCCCGCTGCGGATGTGAGGGCCTTTTTCAGTTCAATCTCGCGCGGCAGCGCCCCGGCCTCGGCCATGATGCGAAACCCGGCTTCGGCGGCGAAATCACCGTGCCCGGCGGGTTTCAGCGGCTTGCCCTGACCGCGAAGATGGGAAAGCTGGCCCTCTGCCTCGGCCTTGCGGATGCGCCGTTCTGCAAGTTCACTGAACTTCATACCCTGAAAATAGGCGGCTTGCGGATCGTCGCCAAGCCCCGCCGTCATCATGCCGCAGGCCCTCAGGTCTGGCTGTTGATATCTTCTTCCAGAATCATATCCCAGCATTTGGTCAGTTCCAGCAACGCCGCGCGTGAGCCATGCAGCGAAAAGCTCGCCATCTGATGCTCATCGGCCCGCAGCACATGCATGCGCCAGCCCTCGGCGATATCGGATACAAAATCACCGGCGTTGTTTTGCGAATTCAGATCAACCGACACGCCACTTTCCGATGACAGCCCGTCCATCGTCCACCGTGTATCATCGATCTGGATGAAAAACTCGACGATGGTGTCCACCTCATCGAAATTCCAGCGGTTGTCGAACACGAAAACGGTCGCATGCGCGGACGGGTAGGCCACGACGCTGAAAAGCTGCCCTTCGCGGTTCGTCGTTTCGGCAGCGCACCAGATACTGTCCTGCTGCAGATCAACCGTGATATCCACGCTCCACGCGCCGCTGGAAAAGAGCCGCGTCGATTCAAATTCCTGCGCTGAGAGCGCAGGGGCAAACATCTGGGCAAGGACGAAGACGACTGCAAAACGGATCATGCCACCAACCCTGCCATGGCCACACGGTGCGGGCCAAGCAATAAATCCGTGAACGCTGTGTTGCGGGCAATCCAGTTGAATAATTGTTGGAAACATTGACCTCGGGCACTAAGCGGATCAGCGCCGCCGCCGTCTGACATTTCCGCCCCTTTGTCCGGCCTTGCCGGCGGTGGAGCGTCCGGCGGCCTTGGCACTTTCCTCGACGGCGGCCTCAACGGCGGACTGACGCGCCAGCGGATCGTCGGCGATGGTCAGTTCCACGGTCTCCAGACGTTTGATTTCATCCCTCAGCCGCGCGGCCTCTTCGAATTCAAGGTTTTCGGCGGCCTTGCGCATCTGGTCACGCAGCGCATCCAGATGGGCCTGCAGATTAGCGCCCGCCAGCGGTTTGTCGACCTTGGCCGTTACGCGCGCCATGTCCGTGTCACCCTGATAGAGCCCTGCCAGCACGTCCTCGACATTCTTTTTCACCGTCTCGGGCGTGATGCCGTGTTCGGCATTATAGGCGATCTGCTTGTCCCGGCGGCGGTTGGTCTCGGCCAGCGCTCGCTCCATCGATCCGGTGATGCGGTCGGCATACATGATCACGCGCCCTTCGGCGTTGCGCGCGGCGCGCCCGATGGTCTGCACCAGCGATGTCTCTGACCGCAGAAACCCCTCTTTATCCGCATCCAGAATGGCCACCAGCCCGCATTCGGGAATATCAAGACCCTCGCGCAAGAGGTTGATACCAATCAGAACATCAAAGGCACCAAGACGCAGGTCGCGCAAAATCTCGATCCGTTCCAGCGTATCGATATCCGAATGCATGTAGCGCACCTTGATACCCTGTTCATGCATGTATTCGGTCAGGTCTTCGGCCATGCGTTTGGTCAGCGTCGTCACCAGCGTCCGGAACCCGTCAGCGGCGACGCGGCGCACCTCGTCCAAGAGGTCATCGACCTGCATCTCGACCGGGCGTATCTCGACCTCGGGGTCCAGAAGGCCCGTGGGCCGGATCACCTGTTCGGTAAAGACGCCGCTGGTCTGTTCCAGCTCCCACGCCGCCGGCGTTGCCGAGACAAAGACCGATTGCGGGCGCATCGCATCCCATTCCTCGAACTTGAGCGGCCTGTTATCCATGCAGGATGGCAGGCGAAACCCGTGTTCGGCGAGCGTGAATTTGCGCCGGTAGTCGCCCCGGTACATCCCGCCGATCTGGGGCACGCTGACATGGCTTTCATCGGCAAAGACGATGGCGTGATCGGGGATGAATTCAAACAGCGTCGGCGGCGGTTCACCCGGTGCCCGCCCCGTCAGATAGCGCGAATAGTTTTCGATGCCGTTACACGCACCCGTGGCCTCGATCATCTCGATATCGAAATTGGTGCGCTGCTCCAGCCGCTGCGCCTCCAAAAGCTTGCCTTCCTGCACCAGAATATCCAGCCGCTGGCGCAGCTCCTTCTTGATCTCGATCACCGCCTGGTTCAGCGTCGGGCGGGGCGTGACATAATGCGAGTTCGCATAGATGCGGATCTGTTCGAAACTGTCGGTCTTTTCCCCGGTCAGCGGATCGAATTCGGTAATTGATTCAAGTTCCTCGCCGAAGAAGCTCAGCTTCCAAGCGCGATCTTCCAGATGGGCCGGAAAGATTTCCAGGCTGTCGCCCCGCACACGAAACGTGCCGCGCTGGAATGCCTGATCGTTGCGCCTGTATTGCTGCGCCACCAGATCGGCGATCACCTTGCGCTGATCATAATCGCGGCCCGCATGCAAATCCTGCGTCATCGCGCCATAGGTTTCGACCGACCCGATCCCGTAAATGCACGAGACCGAGGCCACGATGATCACGTCATCACGCTCCAACAGCGACCTTGTCGCCGAATGGCGCATGCGGTCGATCTGTTCGTTGATCTGTGCTTCTTTCTCGATATAGGTATCCGAGCGCGGCACATAGGCCTCGGGCTGGTAATAGTCGTAATAGGATACGAAATATTCCACCGAGTTATCCGGAAAGAACCCCTTGAACTCGCCATATAGCTGCGCTGCCAGCGTCTTGTTCGGGGCAAGGATGATGGCCGGGCGCTGGGTTTCTTCGATCACCTTGGCCATGGTATATGTCTTGCCGGTGCCCGTTGCCCCCAAAAGCACCTGCTCACGCTCACCCGCGCGGACACCTGCGGTCAATTCAGCGATGGCCGTCGGCTGATCTCCGGCAGGCCGGAAGGGTGTTTCCATGCGAAACACCTTGCCACCTTCCAGCTTGGGGCGGGTTTTCACATCGGGGGCGGGCGAATTCAGGATGGGTATCGACATCGGGCGCGACTCAGCAGGGGACAGAGTGCCAGATTTGATCACTTTTTGTTCTTGTTCAACCCATCCCCGGAACCAACTTGCGTGTGATCGGGGGCGGGCACGGCACCACAGGCCTTGGGCTGAAAATATCACAACCATAGGTATATTCGTACTTGAATCACTACACTCTACCACATAAGATTCCGGCATAAGCAGCTTATAGATGCCGGTCCGGGCGGTGCGCCCACCACTTATTCCCATGCACATTGTTCCGGACCGGCATTTTCCCCCGATCAGCCGGATTTCTGTCTTGATCCCGCCTTTGCGACGCGGAATAAAGGCGGCGTCAACCGGAGCCCGCGCATGCTTGCACGTATCTATCAGCCCGCCCGAAACGCGATGCAGTCAGGCACCGCCAAGACCCATCACTGGGTTCTGGAATTTGCCCCCGCCAGCGCGCGCGAGGTCGATCCCCTGATGGGCTGGACCAGTTCCGATGATACGCAATCTCAGGTGCGCCTGCGATTCGACACCAAATCCGCCGCGATCGAATATGCCGAGGATCACGGCCTGACCTACACCGTGTCGGAACCCAAGACGCGCAAACCCAATATCCGCCCCGGCGGCTATGGCGACAATTTTGCCACCAACCGCCGGGCCGTCTGGACGCATTGAGCGGAATTCTGATCGAAACCTCGACCCCCCGCATGCCGGGGGTTCAGGCGCTGATTGCACGCCATCTGGCGCTGATGTACGAAATTTCCCCACCCGAGAGCGTGCATGCCCTGACCGTGGAAGAACTGGAAGCGCCCGGTATCACCTTTTTCAGCGCGCGTGCGGACGGAGCGCTGATCGGAATGGGCGCGCTCAAGGATCTGGGCCCGGAAGGGGCCGAGATCAAATCGATGCATATCATATCCGAAATGCGGGGCAGGGGCATTGCCGGTCAGATGGTTGCGCATATCATCGCCCATGCACGGGGTGCAGGCCACGCGGCGCTTTTGCTCGAAACGGGTTCAGAGCCCGCGTTCGCACCGGCGCGCCAGCTTTATGAGCGGTTCGGCTTTGGCTATGTACCACCCTTTGCCGATTATCAGCCCGATCCCCACAGCGTGTTCATGCGGCTGTCGCTGACGGACTAACCTGACCGCGCGATAACAACGCCGGTGCCCAACACATCACCCGTCGGCAGGCCGGTGGGCGAGCCGCCCGGCGGCTCATCGCTGATGGCAAGCGTCGCCCCCGGCAAGAGGCGCAGTTGCGCGGCGCTCAGTGGCAGGCGCACAACATCCGCACGCGCCAGCAACCCGAGCGACACTGGCTGTTCTGCCCCGTCAGCGATCAGCCACAACTCAAGCGCCCGGTCGGGCCGCGGACCGCCTGATGTGATTTCCGCAATGATTTCTTTGCCTTCCCGCGCGGGGCTAATCTGAATATCGACAATCACCGAACGGTCCGGCGCGGCAATTTCGGCAACCAGCTGATCGGTCTCGGACAAAATCCCCCCGAAAATCAGGATGCCGATCATCGCCGCCGCGGCCCCCAGACCGCCAAGCAGCAACAGCCATCGCCGCGCCCAAGACCGGCGCTTCCCTTCGGCCCCATCGCCAAAGAGACGCGTCTCGATGGCCTCTTTGATCCGATCCGGCGGCGCGACCGGGGCCACATCGCCCGACAGGCGGCTCAGCCGCTCTGACCAGTCCCGCACCCGGCGGCGCAGGTCGGCCTCGTCCTTCAGCCGGGCCTCGAATGCGGCCCGTTCATCCCCCTCAAGCAGACCCAGCGCATATTCGCCTGCCAGCGTGTCGTCATCGCGTCTATCGTCCTGCATGCTCATCGCTTCAGACACTCCCTCAGTGCCAGAAGCCCGCGTCGCAGCCAGCTGCGCATGGTGTTCAGCGGTACATCGAACCGCGCCGCCAGATCAGCATAGCTCTGACCGTCCAGATAGGCGCCGCGCACCGCATCGGCATGATCTGCGGATAACTCGCCGAAACACGCGGTGATCCTCTGCGCCTCTGACCGGGCAAGGGCCACATCCTCGGGATTTGGGTCAGGGGCTTCGATCATGTCCAGAATCAGCGATGTCTCTCCACCCTTGCCCTTTTCGGCGCGCAGACGGTCAATGGCAACATTGCGCGTCACCGTCACCAGCCAGCCCATCGGGCTGGTGCCGGTCTGAACATAGCTTCCTGATCTCTGCCAGATACGCACGAACGCCTCCTGCAACGCATCCTCCGCGAATGCCCTGTCTTTGAGAATACGCACACAAAGCCCGAAAAGTTGCGCCGACGTTGCGGTATATAGCCGGTCAAACGCCTGGCGATCACCCAGACCGCATCGCATGATCCAGTCTTCGATTTCGTCACTTACCACAGGCAAGCCCCTTGTTTTCCGCGCCAAAACCCGCGCTGCAAACGGTCAAAATCGCGGGTGGCGAAAAAAAACTTTGCGCTGCCCTGCAACTTTCCGGATGCCGCTGCCGTGTCTTGTTCAGGCCCCGGATAAATAGTTCAGGGCGTAACCAGAGCAAAGGAGAATATTCATGCGACCAACCAATATCCTCAGAAATACCGTCTTTTCAGGAATGACAGCATTTGCCATCGCCTTTGGCGGCACGGCGGCGCAGGCCGATCACATCAAAACCGGGGCCGATCTCAGGGTTGCGGTCAACCTGCTGCTGGCCGAGCATGTCAATCTGGCCGCATCGGCCACGGGCTGGGCCATGCAGGGGATGAACACCCAGTTCACAGCCGCTGCCGGTGCACTTGATGCCAATTCGGTCAGCCTCGCCAACGCAATCGGGCTTGTCTATGGCGACGGCGCGAAAGACGCGTTCCTGCCCCTTTGGCGCAAACATATCGGGTTTTTCGTCGATTACACCACGGCAACAGCCACGCAGGACGGCGCCGGCCGGTCTGCGGCGGTGGACGCGCTGATGGGGTATGCCGAAGACTTCGGCGCCTTTCTGAACGCCGCCAATCCCAATCTGCCCGCCGATGCCGTCGCATCGCTGGTGCGCGAGCATGCGGTGACGCTGACAGCGGCAATCGACGCGCAGGCCAATCAGGACTGGCCAATGGCCTATGAACTGCAGGCCAAGGCTGCGGCGCATATGCAGATGATTTCCGACGCGCTTGCCGGGGCAATCGTCATGCAATTCCCCGAGAAATTCGGCAGCTGATACCGCCGTCGAATGCGATCCGCGGCGGTCAGGGAGAGGCCGGTTGCCCAACCCCGCAACCGCCCCGCCGCGGAAGCACCCCAAACCAATTCAATATCATAGGAGACTGCCATGACGCTCAGAACACACAGCCTGCTGCCGGGTCTTCTCATCACGGTGTCAATCCTGACCGGTCCCGTTGCAGCTATTGCCGACGCAAGCGGCAACACCGTGCATCAGATCGAGATTTCGGTCTTTCAGTTTCAGCCCGACACACTGGACATCACGGTCGGTGATACCGTGCGCTGGACCAATCGCGACGGCATTCGCCATTCCGCAACCGCTGAAAGCGGTGGCGTCGGCGGTCAGGCGTTTGACACCGGGCTTTTTGGCAAGGGTGAGATGCAGGAGGTCACCTTTTCCGAACCCGGAACATACAGCTATTTCTGTACCCGCCATCCGTCGATGACGGGGATGATCACCGTTTCGGGCTGATACGGGCGGCATAGCGGTTGCAATTGGCGTGAGTGCTGGACAGGGTAGGGGTCATCCGATCCAACCCGGGGCCTTCCGATGCGGCACACTCCAGCCGGTTTTCTGCATGACATGGGCAACATGTCCAACAGGGCGGTTTTCTGCCGCCCTGTCGCCTGCGCGCACACCCCCATTTGGATCGCGCCCGTCCCGACGCGCGCCCTCGCATGAGCTGGCCGTCCAATTCCGGTGCCGATGCCGCGCGTCAGCGCGACTGGCGACGCAAATACGCCAAAGAGGACGCCGCGCTGGGTATCGAAACCACGGAAGATTTCGCGCCGTTCCGACAGCGCAACGACATCTTTACCCGCGCCTTCTGGGATGACCGCATCCGCACGGACGAGACGGATGCGTTTTTCGCAAGCTACCGCATGCAGGCCACCTACCGCAAAGGTGACGGGTTCCGCCAACGCGACTTTGCCCTCAGAAACGCCAGCTGGCTGGTCTCGGACATCATCAGCAACCGCAGCGCCGCAGATGGAAGGCGCGAAGGGTTTCAGGCCGCCATTGCCGCCGATACGCCCGTGGCCGAAACACAGGTCGATGTTGATGACCCGGCGCGCATGGCCGCCGAGATCAAGCGCATCGGTGGCTTTTTCGGGGCTGATCTGGTCGGGATCACCGATTTCGATGACCGCTGGCTTTACGAGAGCCGCGTCGACACCCGCGACTATTCAGAGATCGACAATCACCTGCCCGGGACAATCACGAGCGTCATTGTCATGGCGCATGAAATGGACCGGGAACTGGTGGCGACCTATCCATCGGCCCTTGCCGGGGCGGCGACCGGGCGCGAATATTCGCACGAGGCCGCCATCGTCATGCAGCTTGCCGCCTATATCCGCAACCTGGGCTATCAGGCCGTGCCGTCGATGAATGATACCGCGCTGGTGATCCCCTACGCGATCAAGGCGGGGCTGGGGGAATATGCGCGCAATCAGCTGGTCATCACGCCTGAATTCGGGCCGCGCGTCCGGTTTTCCAAGATATTCACCGATCTGCCCCTTGCCCATGATCGGGGTGGCAAGATCGGTGTCGGGGCGTTTTGCGACATCTGCACCCGCTGTGCCGAAGCCTGTCCGCCCAAGGCCCTGCCGTTTGGCGAGAGGGCGGTCAGCGACAGTGCGGATATTTCGGCCATCGGCGGGGTGCGCAAATGGACATCGGATGCAGCCGCCTGTTTCGGCTATTGGGCCAAGCTGCGCTCGGACTGCGCGATCTGCATGCGGGTCTGCCCCTTCAACCGGGATTTCGGCCGCGTACGCAACCGGCTCTGGCTGCGTCTTGCGCTGTCACCACTGCGCCGTCTGGCGCTCTGGCTGGACGGGCGCGGCAAACGCGCGCGCCGCCTGCGCCCCCGGGACTGGTGGTCGCAGAGCGATGCCTGAGCGTTGCGTTTGCCTCAATAATATCAATTGATAACAGATGGTTATGCTGGTTCTGGAACAGGTTTTGGCACGGCAGGGCCAAAAATCTGATGTTTCCGGGTATTGCAAAATAATATCGTTATTTTATTGACAAATCTAAATTTATCGACAGAAATGCCAAGGCGAAGACTGCGGGAGATGGCGAATGCGCGAGAATTATTTCGAGGACGGAAAATGGTGGGTCAGCCCGTATAATTTCACGCCGGAGGTCCGCAAGGAACTGGCGCTGCCACCCCGGGTCGAGATACATGACGCGACACTGCGCGACGGTGAGCAGACACCCGGCGTCGTCTTTTCCATCGATGACAAGATCGCCATCGCGCAAAAAATGGACGAGGTCGGCGTGGAGCGGCTGGAGGCCGGGTTTCCCGCCGTCTCGCCGCAGGATGCCGAGGCGATCAAGCAAATCTCAAAGCTGGGGCTGAAATCCAGGATCTTCACCTTTGCGCGCGCGATGAAGGCCGATATCGACATGGCGCTGGAATGCGGCGCGGATGGCGTGGTGATCGAAGTGCCGATTGGCTATCCGAAACTGGTAACGCAGTTTGGCTGGACGTGGCGCGACGTGTTCGAAAAGAGCCGCGACGTCATCAACTATGCGCGCGAACAGGGGCTTTATGCCGTGTTCTTTCCCTATGATACCACGCGCGCACGGCCCGAGGATCTGACCGATCTCTGCACCGCGATCATGAACGAAAGCCCACCCGATTCCATAGGTATCGTCGATACGATGGGCTGCGCCACGCCCGAGGCCATCAAGTACATGGTGCGCTGGGTCAAAGGGATGACGGGCCTGCCCATCGAGATACATACTCATAATGATTTCGGCATGGGCGTCGCCACCGAACTCGCGGCGGTCACCGCCGGGGCCGAGGTGGTCCACAGCTGCGGCAACGGTCTGGGCGAACGCACGGGCAACGCCGCACTGGAAGAGCTGATGCTGGGCCTTGACCTCCTTTATGGCTACGAGACCGGCTACCGTTTCGACAAGCTGCCCGAACTTGGCGAATTGCTGTCGCAGCGCGCCAATGTGCCGATTGCCCGTAACAAGCCGGTGCTGGGCTATGGCAATTTCATCCGCGAAAGCGGCATCGGCATTCAGTATGTCATGAATGATCCGCTCGTGATGTTCGGTACCCATCCGGCCTTTACCGGCCGGTCGGGCGAGGTTGTGCTGGGCAAGAAAAGCAGCAAGGCCTCGGTCGTCTACAAGATGGGCGAACTGGGTCTGGGCGAGATTACCGATGACCAGTCGGCCGAGATTCTGACGCGGGTCAAGCAAAAGGGGATCGAAAAGCGCGACACGCTGACCGACGGGGAATTCACCCGGATCGTCGACGACGTCCGGGCCGGCTGACGGGCGCGCATCCGATCACCTGATTGCCGCTTGCGCCATAATCGGGCCTTCTGTTCCGATATCAGGTTTTCTAAAGATATTTTCATGGGCGAATCCATGAAAACTCCTGTTATCGCCGTCGATGGCGGCGGTACGCATTGCCGTCTGGCGCTGGATGATGGCCGTTCGGTCTGGCGGGCCGGGGCAGGCCCCGCAAATGTGTCGAGTGATTTCGAGGGCGCGCTTGGCGAGGTCCGCGCGGGTCTCACGCGCCTTGCCGACGCCGCCGGACTGCCGCCCGGGGCGCTGGCCGATATGCCTGCCCATATCGGGCTGGCCGGCGTGACGGGCGCTGAAATCCGCACACGGCTGTCAACGGCCTTACCGCTTAGGCGGGCGCAGATCACCGATGATCGTCCGGCGGCGCTGCGCGGGGCGCTGGGGCCGGATGACGGTATGATCGCGCATTGCGGCACCGGCTCGTTCCTTGCCGCCCAGTCCGGGGGCAGCATGCGCTTTGCCGGGGGCTGGGGGCCGGTGCTGGGTGACGAGGCATCGGCGCAAAACCTGGGGCGCAGGGCGCTTTCGCTTGCGCTGGCCACCATTGACGGGCTGGCCGCCCCATCGGCCATGTCCGGGGACCTGCTGACGCGTTACGGCGGTGCAGATGGGATCGTCGCCTTTGCGGGCAGGGCCGATCCCGCCGCGCTGGGCGCCATCGCACCTTTGGTCACCGGGCATGCGGCAAAAGGCGACGCGCTGGCCCGCACGGCCATGCAAGAGGCCGCAGCGGCGATTGCCGCCACCTTGCCGGCTCTGGGCTGGGTGCCGGGGATGCCCATCTGCCTGACCGGCGGCGTCGGGCCGCATTACGCAGCTTACCTGCCCGATGACATGCAAACAGCGATCCGTAAGCCCGCGCAGGAACCGATTGACGGTGCCCTTGCACTGGCCCGCGCGTTCGCCGACGGGTTTCACCTGTGACCGGCGCACCACGGATATTCCTGAACGCCCGCCTCTTTGACGGTCAGCAGCTGCATCCGCCCGGCACGCTGCACCTTGCCGATGGTAGGGTGGCGCGCGCTGACGCTCAAACATCGGTTGCGGGGGACGGAACGACACGCGATCTGGCGGGTGACGTCCTGATGCCGGGCTATGTGGATCTTCAGGTCAATGGCGGCGGCGGGGTGATGTTCAACGATGATCCATCGCCACGGACGCTGGATATCATGGCCAGGGCGCATCGCGGGCTTGGTACAAACGCCATCCTGCCGACGCTGATCACCGACACGCCCGACAAGACGCGCGCGGCAATTGATGCGGTGATTTCAACGCAGGCGGCGGGCATTTCCGGCGTGGCCGGTCTGCACCTTGAAGGGCCGCATCTCTCTCTGGCGCGTCGGGGCGCGCATGAGGCCCGGCTGATCCGCCCGATGGCGGCGGCCGATCTGGATCAGCTGATCGCTGCCGCTGCATCGCTGCCGGTCCTGATGGTGACCCTCGCACCCGAAAGCGTGACCGAGGATCAGGTATCCCGTCTGGCGCAGGCGGGCGTTCTGGTATCGCTTGGCCATAGTGACGCCGATTACCAGACCTGCCGCCGCTATTTCGCCGCCGGGGCAGGTCTGGCCACCCATCTCTTCAACGCGATGAGCCCGCTTGCCAGCCGGGAACCGGGGCTTGTCGGCGCCGTATTGTCCGCGCCGGGGGTCTCTGCCGGGCTGATTGCCGACGGGGTGCATGTACACCCCGACACGATGGCCATCGCGTGGGCGGCCAAATCGGGGCCGGGTCGGCTGTTTCTGGTCAGCGACGCCATGGCGGTGGCGGGCACGGATCAGACGGAATTCACGCTGGGCGGACGTGTCATCCGACGCTCAAATGGCAGGCTGACGCTGGCGGACGGTACGCTCGCGGGCGCGGATATGGATCTGACGCTGGCCATCCGGACGCTGGTCCGGCGTTGCCATATCAGCCTCGAAGACGCATTGCAGGCGGCCATCACCCACCCCGCCAACCTGATCGGCAGGCCGGACCTTGCGCGCCCCGGCCCCGGCAACCTCTTTCGGCTGTCATCCGATCTCGGTTCTATTCGGGAATGCGGCCCAAATTGACGGCTTGCGCGCCGCAAAAGAACAAGAATATATGAATATTTTCAGTATTCTGCACGCCAATGCTAAGGAAAAAATCCGTGCCCGCCTACAGGCCCGTTCAGTCCGACGCCCAGACCTCGGGATTGATCATGTGAATGGGCGCGCCCCCGGCATAGGCGTTGATCTGGTCAAATATATCCGTGAACTGCAGGTCAAATTCATCCTCGGTCACATAGCCGATATGCGGGGTGGCCAGCACATTCGGATGCGTCAGCAGCGGATGGGTCGTATCGCGCAGTGGCTCGGCCTCGAACACGTCAACCGCGGCGTGAATGCGCCCGCGCGCAATCTCGGCCTCCAGCGCGCCTTGGGCCACCAGCCCCGCGCGCGAGGTGTTGACGAAAAGCGCCCGGTCGCGCATCGCCGCCAGATCGGCGGCGGTGATGATCCCGCGCGTTTCCGGCTTAAGCCGTACGTGAACGCTGACAATATCGGAGGTGGCGAAAAACGCCTCGCGGCTGTCGGCAACCCGCGCCTGATCCTGCCGCAGGCGCTGGCGACCGGCCTCGGACGCCCACCACTGAATATTCATGCCGATGGCGCGGGCATACCCGGCCACGGCCCGTGCGATACGACCATAGCCATATAGCCCCAGCACCCGCCCGCGCAGCGTGCGCCCGACGCCCATTTGCCAGTTGCCGGACCGGATAGCCGCAGATTGTTCGGGGATCTGCCGGAAACTGGCCAGCATCAGCCCCAGCGTCAGTTCCGCCGCCGCGTAAGAGGGCGTGTCGGAATGCATGTTCGAACAAAGAAGAACGCCGTTTTCAGTGCAGGCATCCGCATCGACATGCGGATAGACCGAGCGTTGCGAGATCAGCTTCAGATGCGGCAGGCGCTGCAAGAGATCGGCCCCGATACGCGTGCGCTCGCGAAAGAGGACCAGCGCCTCCGCTTCGCTGACACGCGCGGCCAGTTTTTCGGGGTCGGGCTCGTGATCCGTCCAGACCGTGACATCATGGCCCTTCAGAAGGTCGAAACAGGGCAGGCCGCGCAGCGTGTCGAACCAGTCATCCAGAATGTGAACCTTCACCGGCTTTCCACCCCGGCCAGGGGGCTGGGCGTGCGCGGCGTGGCGACAAAGCGTGGCCCGTCCAGCGCCCGCAGCGCCTCTGATACCGAACCCCTGAGACCGATCAGATAGTTATATTGCGCGTCGCAGCCGGAAATCGGGGTGGGGTAGGCGCTGATTTCGGCCTGCAATTCCGCCCGCGCCGCGTGCAGCGCCGACCGTGCCGTGTCGATATGATATGAATAGGACATGCGGCCTCCTAAATTTGTATACAATAGTATGCCGAAATGATCGCCGCGATCAAGCCCCGTCCCAGACAGCGCGCGGTACATAGACCGACCCGGCCGCCAGCAGGCGCGCGGTGCGCGTCAGCCCGGCCGAGATAACCTCAAAGCGTTCGCCGTCCCGCGCATAATCCATCGCCACCTCCAGCTTGCCCATCGGATGCTCCAGCCTCAGCGTTACCGGGCTGGCATTGGGTATGGGCACGATCCCGTCCCCCACCGTACCCGGACACAGAAGACAGGCCGACAGGCATTGCGACCCGGTGACCGCCAGCGACGGGTGACAGTTCCACGGCATGAAATAGCGGGTCAGGGCATCGCCGCCATCAACCGGCGGCGCGACCAGTCCGAATTTGGGCATGACCGACCGCGATACATCGCCCATCCCCATCAACGCGCCCGCCTTGATGCGAATGGCCTCCATCCGCTCGAAAAAGGCGCGGTTTTCGTCCAGTTCTTCGGCGCTTTCGGCACCCGTCAGCCCGAAATCGGCGGCGCGCGCGATCACCATGGGCATCGCCACGTCCACACAGCTGACCGCGACGCCGTCAATCTCGTCAATGCGGTTGCCGGTGGGAAACATCGCCCCCGTGGCCCCGCCGGTCACATCCATAAAGCTCAGCCCGATCGGCGCGGCCGTGCCCGGAACGCCGTCAATCGCCGCCTCTCCGTCATAGCGCACCCCGTCCGGCCCGGTCTGAACCCGGGCGATGACCCGCGCGCCGGTATTGACCGCGCGGATGCGGATCTCGGTCTCGGCGCCGGTGATCTCCGCCAGTCCCATCTCGATGGCTGCCGGGCCAACGCCCACCAGAATATTGCCGCAGGTCGGCTTGAAATCGACCAGCCTGTCCTCGACGCTGACCTGGGCAAAGAAATAGTCGATATCGGCCCAGTCATCGTCAGATTTCGACAGCATCGCCACCTTGGTCGTGACCGCCGCACCACCCCCGATCCCGTCGATATTGAGCTTGTGTCCAGACCCGGTGATCGCCACCAGAACATCCGCCAGCCTGTCCCGGTCCTCTGGCAGGTCGGCCCGGTTCATGTAAGGCCCGCGCGACGTGCCGCCGCGCATGAAATGAAAGGGGATGGCCGTCTGTGTCATGTCCGCTCCGATATGTCTTGGCAAAGGGTGTCGGCAAACGCCGCTGTGCCCAGCACACCGCCCAGATCGCGCGTGCGCGTTTCGGGCCGGGCAAGGCAGGCGGCCATGGCATCCTCGATATGCCGGGCGGCGCGTTCCTCGCCCCTGTGGCGCAAGAGCATGGCCAGCGACAGGATCATCGATGCGGGATTGGCCCGGTCCTGCCCGGCGATGTCGGGGGCCGATCCGTGCTGGGCCTGCGCCGCGGCATGCAGCGGCCCCGCGTTCAGCGACCCGGCAAGGCCGAGACCGCCGCATAGCTCGCCGGCAAGGTCCGACAGGATGTCGCCGAACATGTTGGTGGTCAGCAGGATGTCAAACCGCCCGGGCGCGCGCACCAGATGCGCGGCGGCGGCATCGACCAGCATTTCGTCATAGGCGATATCGGGATGCGCCCGCGCCACGTCGCGCACCACCTCCAGAAAGAGCCCGTCCGAGACGCGCATCACGTTGGCCTTGTGGATGGCCGTCACCCTGCCGTTTTCGCGCCCCGCCGCCAGTTCAAACGCGGTATTTGCGATGCGGCGGCTGGCCTCTTCGGTGATCCGGCGTATTGCCAGCGCGACACCGGGCACCGGCATGAACTCACCGGGGCCCAGATGCATGTTCCGGTCGGCATAAAACCCCTCGTGGTTTTCGCGACAGATGATCAGGTCGGTGGGGTGGGGCGCCATGGCGGGAATGCCCGGCCAGCTTCGCGCGGGCCGGATATTGGCGAAAAGGTCCAGTTCACGGCGCAGCACGCCCGACGGGTTCAGGCCGCCCGCCTCGCGCGGGGGGTAGGCATTATGCGATACAGGCCCCAGAAGGACACCATCAGCCGCACGCGCGGCGGCAATGACATCCCCCGGTATCGTCGTGCCCTCCGCTTCCAGTGCTTTGAAACCGATGATGCGCTCATCCACGCTGATCTTGCGTGACAGATGCGGTTGCAATGCATCAAGCACCGCCAGCGTCGCCGCCATGATTTCCGGCCCGATCCCGTCACCGGCAAGCGCCAGTAACCTCACGTGAGCGGCCAGGGCAGCGTGACAAAGGACTGAAGCAGCCCGGGCGGAAAGTCGCGGTTCAAAAGCCCGGCCATCACGCACATGAAAAGGATACCGGCAACCGTGTAGCCTGCCGCGAAAAGCGTGCTGCGCCCGGCACGGTAGCGGATGAAGGCAAACAGAAATGCCGCCAGCGCCAGAATAAAACCCAGGATCGAGGTCAGCACCAAGAGCCCGGCAAACCAGCCCAATGTGGACCACAGCCCATGGACGTTGTTGTCGGTATTGGCGACTTCGCGGTCAGCGAAAAGCGGATGGGTTTCATCGCGCAGCATCATCTGCACCAAGAGGATCAGCGCGCCGATGATGGCAACGCCCGAGACGAACCATGGAAAGACCCGGTCGCGCCATGCGTAATCGGGTATGGCCAGCGCGTTCATCTGCGCCGCCACCAGAAAGGCCAGCACCAGCAAGAGAAAGATCATCGGCGCGCGCTTCTGCCCGGCATCGACCGCGCCTTCGGCCATGATCTGCTTGGCCTGACGCAGCCCCATAACGACCGAGATCACGGTGATGATGATCAGCACGATGACGATGGGTGAAAAGATATAGTCCAGCCCGTCCTCCAGCCCCTTGCGAAAACGCGATTGCGCAATCTGCACCGCCTGATTGGCATAGTTTTCAGCCGGGGTGGACAGGACAAAGCCGATCAGAAAGGCCGGGCGCGACCAGTCAAAGCGCCGCATCATGATGCCCAGAAACCCGATGGCGAAGAGCGCAACCAGATCCATCAGGTTCTGACCCGACTGGAAGGCGGCAAAGCTGATGATCATGAAAAGAAACGGCGCCAAGAGTGCAAAGGGCACGGATGTCAGCCGCGCGATACCGCCCGAGGCCGCGATGCAGATCAGCGTGCCCACGACATTGGCCAGCGCCAGCATCCAGACGATGGAATAGGTGATATCGAGGTTGTTTTTCAGCATCGAAGGGCCGACCTCGATATTGCCGGACCCCAAAAGCGCGATGGCCCCGATGAAAATCGCCATCGATCCCGAACCGGGAATACCGAAAAGCAGGGTGGGCACCAGCCCGCCGCCTTCCTTGGCGTTGTTCGAACTTTCCGGGCCGATCACGCCGCGAATCTCGCCATTGCCGAATTTGGATTTGTCAGGGGTGGTCTGCACCGCGTGGCCATATGCGATCCAGTCCACGACCGATCCGCCCAGGCCCGGGATGACGCCCACGATCACCCCGATGACCGAGCATCGCACCGACAGCCAGATATTGGCCATCCAGTCGCGCACGCCCGTCATCCAGCCGCCGCCCAGCGGTGAGCGGTCGGAAATCGCCCGGTCCTGACGCAAAAGCGCGACAATCTCGGGAATGGCAAAAATGCCCAGCCCCACGATCACCAGCTTCAGACCGTCGCCCAGATACTGATAGATGCCGAACTCAATCGATCCGCTGTCTGCATAAACCCACGAGGCCGGGATCAGACGCAACTCGCCTTCGAACGCGCCTTCGCCGATGACGCCCACCATCATGCCAAGGCCCGCCGCCACGATCCCCTTGATCGCGACGCGCCCGGCCAGAATACCCACCATGGACAGGCCGAAAATGGTGATCATCAGCAACTCGGGCGTGCGGAATTCCAGCACGATGGGCCGGGCGACAAGGATGAAAAGCGTCAGAAACGCGGCCCCGACCAGACCGCCGAAAAGCGACGATGAAAAGGCCGCCGACAGGGCGCGCGCGGCCTCGCCCTTTTTGGCCATCGGAAACCCGTCAAGCACGGTGGCCTGCGATGCCGAGGATCCGGGTATGCCCATCAGGACCGATGCGAATGTGTCGGATGTGGGCACGACCGCGACCATGCCGATCATCAGCGCCAGCCCCAGTATCGGGTCCATGCCGAACATGAATGGCAGCAAAAGCGACAGCCCGGCGATACCACCAAGCCCCGGGAACACACCGATGCAAAGCCCCATCACCACGCCCAGTACCAGATACCCCAGAACCAGCGGCTGAAAGATCAGGCCGGCAGCATCCGAGAGGGCAGGCAGGGCGGTGGTCACGAATTCCATGGGAATGTTCCTGTTGGTGGCCCCGCCCGCAGCAGCGTTGCGCGGGCGGGGCAGGGATTGTTAGCCGTCCAGCGAGACGCCGTAACGCTCTTTCAGCCAGTCAACGACAAAGGCCTTGGCGCTGTCGGGCACCATGGTTGCGCTGCCCAGTGCGCCGGTGGCTTCGGCACCGGTCATCTGGGGATAGACACCAAGACGGGCCTTGGAAATCTCACCGAAATCGGCGCGTGCCTTGACCGCGTCAAATGCCTTGCTGAAAGTTTCGATGGCCTCGGCAGGCGCGCCTGCGGGCAGGAACACCATTTTCTGTGCCGGGAAACCCGCAACGAAAAAGGCCTTCCACGCTTCCCACTGATCGCCCGATGTTTCGCAGCCGGCTGTGGCTTCGCACACTTCCTTGAAGGTCGGCATGTCGGGGAAGGTCGGATCGCGCACGATATTGCCATCGGCATCCAGCGCGCCCCAGCTCATCATCGGCACGGCGGTACCGGCCTCGACCAGCGGCGTCACACCCTTGAGATAGGAAGACGAGGTCTGATAGTCGATATTGGCTTCGCCACGCTCGAACATCAGGCGCCCGTCACCCCGGCCCTTGATGCCAAACACAGGCTCGACCGAGAGGCCCAGCATTTCCCACGCCAGAAGGGGCACGAGGTCAAGACGCGTCGCGCCCTGGCTGCCATAGATGAAATCCGTCCCCTGCAGCGCGGATGCATCCAGACCGTTCATCATGCCCGCGAGGTCGGGCGGCAGATAGGCCACGCCACCGGTGCCCGAGGCCAGAACAACGTTCCAGTCATTATATTCATACCGAACGCGCGGATCACCCAGAAGGTAGGGGAACTGGGTCGAGCCCGAAGAGCCAAAGATCAGCGTGCCGTCATTATAGGATTGTTCCTGAAACCAGTTCGCACCTTTGGTCGAGCCTGCGCCGGGCATGAATTTCACAACCACCGTCGGCTGACCGGGTAGCGCTTCGGACAGCAGCGGTGCATAGAAATTGGCCCATTTGGCCGAACCGCCGGTTTCCGAGAACGGAATGACCCATTCCACGGTTTTCCCGGCCAGATCGATACCCATACCACCATTGCTGCCAGCATAGGCACCTGTGGCAAATGTCGCCGCCGCAGCAGCAACAAGACCCGCCGCCGCGCGGCGCGTTGTTTTGAAGATCGTCATCATTTTCTCCCTTATGGCGGGTTTCCCCGCAAATCTCCTCCGAAAAATCCGGTTCCCTACCGGATTCGCCTGTCATTCTGCCGTCCGAAGCTTGCATGAAGCCTTCATCGGCGGAAATATTGTCGGATGCGGATTGCCGTCATCGAAGATAACCGGAGCCTGCGCAAAGGCATCTCTTACCGTCTGGAGGATGACGGGCACGCCGTCGATCAGCTGAGTGACGGCGCCGAGGCCGATCTGTTCCTCACGCATGAAAGCGGTGATCTGATCATTCTGGACATCAATCTGCCGGGCCTGAGCGGGCTCGAGATATTGACCAACCTGCGCAGCCGCAACGATCCGCGCCCGGTGATCCTGCTGACCGCGCGCAGTACCACCGCCGACCGTGTCGCCGGGCTGGATGCCGGCGCGGATGATTACCTGGTCAAGCCATTTGCCATGGACGAGCTGGCGGCGCGGGTGCGGGCGCTGGCGCGGCGCAAGGAGGTGGCACCGCAAAAGGCAATCGCACTTGGCCGTCTGGTCCTTTCGCTCGAGCCGCTGGGCCTGACGGCAGAGGGGCAGGCGCTGGATGTGCCACGGCGCGAACTGGCGCTGCTCGAGGTTCTGGCGCGCGCCGACGGGGCGGCAGTGTCCAAGGAGCGGCTGCTCGATCAAGTCTACGGCGCCGGGTCCGAGACCGATGAGAAAGTGGTCGAAGTCTATGTCTCGCGCCTGCGCAAGCGGCTCAGGGCGTTTGATATCGAGATTCGTGTCAGCCGGGGCATCGGCTACAGCCTCGTGATCGGCAAATGAGGCGCGGCGCCCCCTCGCTCAGAATGCGGCTCACCGTCATCATCCTGTTGCCGATCCTTCTGGTGTCGCTTCTGGCCGGTGCATGGCAATTGGGCAATGCGCGCAGTACCGCCGCCGGGGTCTTTGACCGCAGCCTTCTGTCGGCTGCGCTGGCGGTCGCCCGCGACGTGACTGTCTCGGGGGGTGACGCACTGTCCGAACGCACGCGCGACATTCTGGCCGATACGTCCGGCGGCACGGTTTTTTACCACGTCTATGCGCCCGATGGCGTGATCGTGGCAGGCTATGCAACCCCGCCTGTCGGCATTTCGCGCGGCGATCCGGCGGAAACCGCGCCCGCCTATTTTGATGCCGTCTATCTGGGCAAGGACGTGCGTGGCGTCCGCCTGCTGACCCAGGCGCAGATCGACGGGTTTTCCGGCGTCTTCACCACCACGGTCTGGCAGGACAGCGAACTCAGGGCGGCCTTTGTCCGGGAACTCATGCTGCGCCCGGTCATTGCCATTCTGGGCATGATCATGGCGCTGGCGCTGATCGTCTGGTTCGGGGTGCGGCTGGGATTGCGACCGCTTCTTGATCTCGAGCAGGCCATCGAGGCCCGCTCGGGGGAAGAGCTTTCGCCCATTCAGCGCGCAGTGCCGGGCGAGGTCGAGGGGATCGTCAGCACGCTCAACCGGCTTTTCGGGCAGGTCTCGCGCAGCATGGCGGCGCAATCCGAATTCATCTCGAACGCCGCGCATCAGCTGCGCAATCCCATCGCCGGTGTCCTGTCGCTGGCCGAGGCGATCGACCGGGCAAATTCACCGCAGGAGGTCCGCAAACGCTCGCGCGATCTGCTCGAGGCCGCGCGCGAAACCGCCGAGTTGAGCCAGAACCTCCTGCTTTTGGAGCGTGCAAAAGAGGCTGGCCCGGCATGGTCATTCGAAGAGGTTGATCTGGACGCGATGCTGGCTGATCTGGCCGGTGATGCCCGGCGCAACGCCCCCGGTGGCGCGATTTTCGAGATGACCCGGTCAGAAGCGCTGGGCCGGATCACCGCCGACCCGACCATGCTGCGCGAGGCGATCCGCAACCTGATCGACAATGCCTACCGACATGGCGGGCCGACCCTCAGCAAAGTCACGCTTGGGGCGCACGCAGATGACGACCGGATCGTGATCTCGGTCACCGATGACGGTGTCGGCCTCCCGCCCGAAAACCTTGCCGCCGCGCGCGCCCGATTTGTCAGCTTTTCCGCCTCCTCGGGCGGCGGGCTGGGGGTATCGATTGCCGATGCCGTCGCACGCGGACATGGCGGAGATCTGGTCCTCGCCCCCAATCACCCCGGTCTGGCCGCGACGATCAGCCTGCCCCGCTATCCGCCCGCAACCCCGGCCACGTTGACATACAGCGCATAGACCGAATGGCTGGCCGCCATGAAAAGGCGGCTGTTGGCCCGGCCGCCAAAGCAGAGATTGGCACAGCGTTCCGGCAGCGCGATGCGGCCAATCGGCGTGCCGTCAGGGGCAAAGATCACCACGCCGTCCAGTTCTGGATCACCCATGCCCCAGCCGCACCACAGATTGCCGTCGACATCTATGCGCAGCCCGTCCGGCGTGCCGGGGCCCGCATCGATCAGCACGCGCTTACCCGACAGGCCCGCCCCGTCAGGCGTGACGTCATAGGCCAGAATCTTGCGGTTGGGTTCACCCCGGGATTCAACGATATAAAGTATCTTTTCGTCGGGGCTGAATGCCAGCCCGTTCGGCCCCAGAATACCGTCCGCCACCACGTCCGCCGCGCCCGTCTCAGGGTCCAGCCGGTACACGTTCTGCGCCAGTTCAGGCGCGGCCCGGTAGCCCTCGTAATTGCCGAGGATGCCAAAGACCGGGTCTGAAAACCAGATGCTGCCATCGGATTTGACGATGACATCATTGGGCGAATTCAGACGCTTGCCATCATAGCTGTCGATCAGAACGGTGATCGTGCCGTCATATTCCGTGCGCGTGATCCGCCGCCCGCCATGCTCGCAGGTGATCAGCCGCCCCTGACGGTCGCGGGTCTGCCCATTGGCAAAGTTCGATGGCGCGCGAAACGTCATCGCCTGTCCCGTCTCCTCTTCCCAGCGCATGATACGGTTGTTGGGAATGTCGCTCCAGAGCAGGTATCGGCCATCGCCGAACCAGACAGGGCCCTCGCACCACCGGCATCCGGTTGCCAGCCGCTCGACCCCCGCCAGCGGCAGCCTGTATTTGTCGAAACGCGGATCAAGTGAGATGACCGCCGGATCGGGATAGCGCACCGATGGCTGCCAGCCGCCGGGGCCGGTATCGTTTTCCTCTGTCACGGTATTTCGCCTCCTGTCTTTTGCAGATCACGCTAGAAAATGCGAACCGGATTGAAAAGGCCGCGCAGCGACAAAACAATCGCGCGGCCCTGTCCCGCGCCGTTCCGCGCGGGCCATGATCCGCATCTCTGCCGGTGTTCAGCCCGTCAGCGGATAGGATGCGATCTGCTCAAAATACCCGTCATCGCGTTCACCCGCCAGCGCGATTTCATTCACCTTAAAAGGGGCAGGCAGGGGCGGCAGCATGGTGTTCAGCCGCTCTCGCCAATTTCCCGGCATCTCTGGTGCCAAACGCCCCGTAAGCGTCATGTGAAACCGGAACTGATCCATGACAAAGGGATATCCCCATTCCGCCAGCAGTGCCTTCTGCCGCTCTGTCAGTCCCGGCCTCTGACGGCGCGCGCGTTCCGTCGCGTTCGGTGCGGCGCGGAACCTGTCGAGCGTGCTGACCACCTGCCCGGCAAGCTGCCCGAGCGCCCTATCGTCACCCTGCGGAACCAGCGCCAGAAACCGGCCAAGCGGCGCCAGTTTCAGGCCATCGCACCCCGCCGGGGCGGTGGCCTCAGCCAGTTCGGCAACCGCTGCGGCCAGTCGGGCCTCGCCCATCCCCTGGGCAAGGCGAAAGGGGGGTTTAAGCGTGGCATGAAACCCGTATCGCCCGGGTGTGGCGGTAACGTCGGCAAGCCCGTCAATCGCGGGCTGTTCCACCCGGCAGCCCCGCACCGCATCCCAGCCCAGCCACGACGCCCCGAATGCAGACCACGGGTCGCCTGACGGCAGGTAGTAGATCGCATAGCGGGAATAGGGCATGATCTGTTCTTTCGGCGCTGCCTGCACCATCGGCGCACATGCCTCTGCATGTCAGGCGGCAACGTCCTTGCCAATGGGAATTTCATGTCACCGGGTCAGACTGCGGGCCAGCCTGCGCGCCACGCCCTATCAGATTATCTACACCCGCAGCCTGTCCGCCCGCCGCCCGGCTGCCCGGCCTCCCCAAGGGGCCGGCATAGCCCAAGCGCCAGCAGCACGGCGATATCGCGGCGCGTCTTTTCCAGCATTGCGCGGGCGCGGGCGGGGGTCAGGCCCAGTGCAGCTGCAGCAACCGAAAGTGGCTGATCCTGCAGTTCCACCCGGCGAAAGATCTCGCGCGCGACACCATCGGCGTCGGGTTCCATATCGCGAAGACAGGCACAGAAAAGCGCGTTGACGATCCCGCGAAATTCGGCCCCGAAGCGGGCCTCGTCAATCTCCAGCCCCGAACACAGCTTCTCCTGCATGCCCATCTGCGCATATTCCCGTGTGGTTGTCGTGACACTCCAATGGTGTAGACGCCCGACCGGTCCGTCGGTTACGCAAAAAGATCATCCGGACATCCGGCGCAGGGAAATTCTCAGGCGCGGGCTTTCTTGCGCTCCGGATCGATGAAGGGCAGGCGCGTCACGCGCGCGCTCAGGCGCTTGGTGTGGCCGTCCAGCTTGCCAACCTCCAGTTCGGTTCCGGCCCCGGCGCATTCCACGGCCACGCGCGCCATGGCAATGGCATGGCCCAGCTGGGGCGAATATGTGCCGCTGGTAATCACGCCCACCTGCTCGCGCCCGACAAACACCGCGTCACCATGACGGGGGGCCTCGTTACCGGGCAGGTGCAGCCCCACCAGCCTGCGCCGCACGGCACCGGCATTGCGTTCCAGCGCGGCGCGTCCGACAAAATCGGCCTTCTTGAAATCCACCGCAAAACCAAGCCCGGATTCCAGCGCATCAACATCCGGCCCGAACTCGGCCCCCGCGATCATCAGCCCGGCCTCGATCCTGAGCATATCAAGCGCCATCCCCCCCATCGGCACTAGGCCGTGGGGGCTGCCCGCCCCGATCAATCCATCCCAGATCGCCACCGCGTCTTCGCGGTCGCAAAACAGCTCATATCCCAGTTCACCCGTGAAACCGGTACGGCAGAGCATGAACATCGGCCCGTCCCGGTCATGCAGACGCGCGATGGTAAAGCCAAACCATTTCAGATTATCCAGCGCCGGGCGCGAGGGCTGGGTAAAGACGACCTCGCGCAGGATATCGCGCGATTTCGGCCCCTGTAGCGCCAGATTGACCATCCGCTCACCCGATGACAGCACGCGCGCGTTCAGTCCCCGCGCTTCTGCCTGTTCGCGCAGATGCAGCGCCGAGTTCTCGGAACCGCAGCACCAGCGGAACGCGGTGTCCTCCAGCCGAAAGAGCGTCCCGTCATCCAGCACCGATCCGCGCGCGTCACAGATCAGCGCGTAAAAACCGCGATGCACTGCCAGCCGGGCGACATCACGCGTCAGGCAATGCTGCAAAAGCTCTTCTGCATCCGGCCCGACAATATCGTATTTTCGCAGGCCCGACATGTCCTGCAACGTCGCCGCGCGCTTGCAGGCCCAGTATTCCTCGACGCTGCCGGTGGCGTCATATTGCGCGGGCATCCACAGGTTGCGCGCAACATGATATGTCGAGGTCAGCCTGGATGTTCGCGGATGAAATGCGGAATGGGCGGTCATCTTACCGGCATCCTCGGGGTTGGCGCGCCATGCCACGGCATGCGTGATGGCGCTGGTTTCCTCGTAAAGACGGACATGAATATCCGTCGGGTTCCAGCCGTTGATCGGATCGACGTCATCGGGGCAGGCCGTGGATACACAGACCAGATCGGTCAGCGCCTGCATGGCGACATAATCGCCCGGGCGCGACCATGCCTCGTCGCTCGAGATTGCATGATCGGCCCAGTCGATCCATGAATTGAAAAAGAAGTTGATGGCCGGCCATGCCCGTCTGCGCCCGATGCCATAGGGTTCAAAGGCGGCGCTGATATTGTCCGAACAGTTCAGATGCCCCGGAAATCCCCGCTCTTCATAGCCGCGCGCCGTGCAGGCCAGCGCGAATGTATCATGCCGCCCCACCGTATCCTGACGCACGGCCAGCAAAGGCCGGATATCCTGATCGAAAAACTTGTCATGCAGGCCGGGCAGGGGATAGGCGCTGCGCGTCATCGTGCGCGATACGGTGGAATCGATATGGCGTTCGATGCCCGCATCCAGCGCGTCGGCCCGCATCGCCATGAAATCGGAACATTGCTGCCCCTCGACATCGATGACCTGAATGAACTGGCCCTTCCTGACGGTATAGGCCCGTGCCGTTCCGCGCGGTATGCGCCATTCATCGACCACCCGGCCCAGCGGCTCGGGCAGTGTCGCATCGCTGTCATGGTTTTCCGGCAGCTTGATCTCAACGCGAAACGCGCCGCCGCCGCCCGTTTCGACAAAGCCGGGTGTGACGGGCGCGATAACGAAAAGCCTGGCCGCGCGCCGCATCCGAAAGACAAAGCTTTCGCCAGCCCGCGTCGCATCGTCGAACACCGGAAAGGCGCTGATCGGAGACAGGTCACCGCCGCGCGATCCTGCAAGCGCGCGCATCATGCGGCTGTCAAACGTGTCAGGCGGCAACTGGTCCGCCCGATCCCCGGGCAGTTCCAGCGATGCCACGGAATAGGTGCGTTCATCATCCGCCAGCGCAGTCAGCCAGACCCGCTGACCGCCATCGACCTGGGTGACCGACACCACCGCACCGGCGGGTGCAGAGAGGCTTCCCGCCTCGCCAAACCCCACATCCAACCGCAGGGTGCCGGGCTGCTTCAGCCCGCGATAGCGTTGCCGTTGCCCCCCCGTTTCAGCCGGTGCATTCAGCATGGTTTCCCGTGGCTCCCTGTTCATTGCATCCCGCCCGGTCGCGCTCGCCCTTACCCTTGCCAACACCGGCGCTCAGCGCCCCTCAACCAAGGTCAGGCTTGACATGTAACCGGTTTCATCGATCCAGTTTGCAAGAGATTCGTCAAGCAAATTGCGAGAGGTCGCCTGCCAAAATGCAAAAACCACCGGGCAGTATCAGGGATGTGGCCAGGGAAACGGGTCTGTCGATTGCGACGATTTCGCGGGTGATGAACGGTGCCTCAAATGTCAGCCCCAAAACACGCCAGCGCGTTCTGGAAGCATCGGAAAGGCTGAACTACCTGCCGAACCCCGCCGCGCGGGCACTGTCGACTAGCCGGTCGAAAACCGTTGCGGCCATCGTGCCGACCATCGCGCATTCGGTCTTCGCCAAGTTCATTGCCGGTATCGAAGAGGCGCTGGGCCGGCAGGGCTATTCGCTGGTTCTGGCCATCTCGGACGGCGACAGGGGCGCAGAGCTGAAATCGGCGCGAAAGCTGCTCGGCATGGGGGCAGAGGCCTTTATCCTGAGCGGGGCGGATCACGACCCCGACCTGATCGACCTCTTTCGCGGGCGCGGCGTGCCGTTTGCCCTGACCTCGATCTGGGCGCCGGGTGGTACAGTTCCGACCATCGGCTATGACAACGCCATGCTCGCTGAACGCGCGCTGAACTATCTGGCCTCCATGGGGCATCGCAGGATTGCCGTTCTGCATGGCCCCCGCGCCGAGAGCGACCGGACGATGGCCCGCCGACAGGGGGCAGAGCGTCTGCAGGGGCGCGGGATTGATCTGGAATTTCACGAAACCGGACTCAGTGTGGCGGGCGGACGCCGGGCGATCAATCAGGTGCTAAGGGGCGGCAGTCTCCCTTCCGCAATATTGTGCTTTTCAGATGTGCTGGCACTCGGGGCCTATTTCGGCCTGTCCCGCGCCGGGCTCAGCGTCCCCGGTGATATCTCGGTCATGGGGTTCGATAATCTGGACTGGGCGCGCGATGCGCATCCGCCCCTGACCACCATCGATCTTCCTGCGCGCGATATGGGTCTGGCCGTGGCCGCCCGGATCATGGATCATCTCGAAACCGGCAATCCGATATCATCCCTCCGCCTTGAGGCCCGGATCATCAGCCGCGGCTCGGTCAGGGATATCGGCTGACACGTCCACCCGGGCAAGCCCAGCCTATCTGCGTTCACGCCTGCTCTTTGCCCCACCACGTTTGCGCCAATGGCGCACCGCCGACGAATGTGCCCGGCCCGATCTCATCCGCGATACGCAGGCATTCGTTCCACTTCACCATGCGTTCGGATCGCTGAAACGAACCGACCTTCAGCTGCCCGCCGCCAAGCCCGGTCGCGAGATGGCTGATCGAGACGTCCTCGGTTTCGCCCGACCGTGCTGAAACAACCGCACCCCAGCCCGCCTTTTGCGCGGCGTCAAAGGCGGCGATGGATTCCGTCACCGTACCTGCCTGATTGACCTTGATCAGAACGGCGTTGCACGCATCCGCCGCCGCCGCCGCGTCCAGCAGGGCGGCATTCGTGACCAGATAATCATCGCCGATGATCTGCACACGGCTGCCGAACCGGCGGGTGAACGCGATCATGCCTTCGGTGTCATCCTCGCCCAGCGGGTCCTCGATTGCCGCAATCGGGTAGGCATCCAGCCACCCGCCCAGCATGTCGATCAGCGCGCCGCTGTCCATTTCGCGGTCTTCCAGCGCCAGTTGATAACGCCCGTCCCGGCCAAATTCCGACGCCGCGACATCAAGCGAGATCACGATCCGCTCGCCGGGCTTTTCCCCGGCCAGTTCGATGGCCTCGACCAGCGTCTCCAGCGCTTCTTCGTTGCTGTCGAATACCGGCCACCAGCCACCTTCGTCGGCAACACCGGCCAGTTTGCCGCGTCTTGCCATGATGTCCCCGGCGGCAAAATACACCTCGAACGTGACGTCCATCACCTCGTCCAGCGTGGCTGCACCCGGAACCATGATCATGAAATCCTGAATATCCACCCGCCGCCCCGCATGGGCACCACCGCCGAAAATCTGGATTTCGGGCAGGGGCAGGGAAGGGGCGCAGCCATAGTGATCCGCAACATGGCGCCAAAGCGGTTTTCCACCATCGCGTGCCGCCGCATGCAGAACCGCCAACGATGTGGCGACGGTGGCATTTCCGCCCAGCCGGTCTTTGAGTGGCGAGGGATCGAGCGCCAGCATCGCCTGATCAGCCCCGGCCTGATCGGTGGCATCCAGCCCGATCAGCGCCTGCGCAATCGGTCCGTTGATATTGTCCAGTGCCCGGCGCACATCCTTGCCCCGTAACCGGCTGCCGCCATCGCGCAGATCGATTGCCTCCCGCTCGCCGCGTGACGCCCCTGCCGGGGCAATGGCCCGGCCCATCGTGCCGTTTTCAAGGTAAACATCCACTTCGACCGTCGGGTTGCCGCGTGAATCCCAGACCCGCCGTCCGGTAAGTTGTCTGATTGCCGTCATGTCGATGTCTTCCCGATTTGATCGCCGATATGCGCGGCGAATTTGTCCAGATGTGTCAGGGGGTTGCGGATCAGGCCGGGCGTCAGGTTTCTGACAATCGCCTGTTCGCCCGGCGTCAGATACTCCACCGGTGATTTGCCATCGACCCGCGCCAGCATCAGCGCGGGCAGAAGGGCGGCAACGCGCGCCTGCAACCCATCAGGGTCTTCCCAGCTGACATGGGGCGCGTAGGCGCGCCAGAACCCGCCAACCGCGTCCAAGAGGCCTGCGCGCGAGGCCGGCAGGTGGATGGCCTTAAGCACGAGGTGGTTCAGGCAGAAGGCCAGATCAAAGCAGGGATCGCCCATGGTCGCGCATTCGGCATCCAGTATGACCGGTGCCCCCGACCGCAACAGGATATTCTTGGGGCTGACATCGCCATGCACCAACACCTGTGCATTCTGATAAAGCTGACGGGCAAGCGCCGCGAGCGGGGCCGCCAGATCGTTGTGCAGGGTGGCGGTATAGTTCAGATAGGGCTCGATGCGCAGGGCACGGAAATCATCGCGGTTCTGAAAAGGTGCGCTGTCGAAATCGGCCCGGGCCGAGCGGGCATGAATGCGGCCCAGCAAATCGGCTACCTGCCGCGCCTCGCCCCGGTCAGCCTCACCGGCCAGCAACGCCGCCTTCCAGAGGTAGACATCACGCCCCTCCAGATATTCCATGGCGAAGCCGTGGGCGGTATCGGATCGTCCGTAAAGGCGTATGGCGGTTTCCGGGAATTGAGCGGCCGCGACACGCAGCCATGCATATTCGGCGGCATTGCGATGCACGGGCGCGTGCCAGTCGGCGGCGACCTTCAGTTTTGGCAGCGCGAATTTTATGCAGAGTTTCTGCCCGGGCAGCGTGACCATGGCGATGTCGGATGCAACGCCGCCGGTCAGCGGGCGAACATCCAGCACGTCATCCGAATATCCCAGCCCCAACTCTTCGATCAGCGCCGCGCATCGTTGCCAAATCTCGGTCGCCACCGCGAATCTCCTTGCAATGTTCACGTGAACAACTATTGTTTTCACGAATACCTGTCAACAATCTGGTGCCAGCAGCGATCCGGCAGAGGTGAAAGAGGTTTAAGTGTCCAAGCGCGTCACCATCAAAACCATCGCGGCTGATCTGGGCATATCGCATATGACCGTTTCGCGGGCGCTGTCGGGCCAGCCGAATGTACAAAAGGAAACCCGCGACGCCATTCAAAGGCGCGCGCGCGAACTGGGCTATGTCAAAAGCGCGGCGGCAACGGCGATGCGCGGTGATGGCACCCGGATCGTGGGTCTGCTGCTGCCCAATATCATCAATGAATTCTACGCGCGCTTCGCCAACACCATGGCGGCGGCCTGTCAGGCGCAATCCCAGCATCTGATCATCCACCTGACCGATGATGATATCGCGCTCGAGGCTCAGGCCATCGCGCGCCTGCGCGAGGTGCAAGCAATGGCCGTGGTCATGGTGCCGGCACCGGGCAACGTTACGCATGACGGTTCGGACTCTGGCGGTATGCGCGTCATTCAACTGATCCGCAAACGCCCCGTTCCCGACGGTGGCGCTGCGCTGCTGGTCGATGATGCTGCGGCCATCCGGGCGGCGGTTCAGCATCTGGCGGGGCAGGGGCACGACCAGATTGCCTATATCGGCGGCCCTCGACAGCTCTCCTCGGGTCGCCAGCGACTGGCGGCATTTACCTCCGGCATGCAATCGGCGGGGCTGGACCCCCGCACCGATCTGATCCACGAGGCCGCGCCATCCCATGCGATGGGGCGACAGGCGGCAGAAACCCTGCTGACCGGCGGTTTGGCCACCGCGATCATCTCGGGCGGGTTCGAGATATCGAACGGTGCGCTCAGCATGATCATGGAACGCCATTCTGATACCCGCCGCGACATCGCCTTTGTCGGCTACGGCGATCCGTCATTCTACGCCTGGCTGAACGGGGGCATTTCCACCGTCCACGTGGCCGTTGATCAACTGGCGCACAAGGCTGCGGAACTCTTGAACGACGACGGGGTCGCCGATGCCCGGGACGCGCCGTCAGATCATGTCTTTCCCGCCCGTTTGATTGTCAGGCAATCCTGAGCCGGTCGGACCTTCTTCGTCTGCCGGGCACCGCGCGCCCACGCTTGGACAAACAAAAAATTGGCGAGCCCCGATGAGGCCCGCCGGAATTTCGCATGCAGCGTGCGAACGCGTTCAGTGCCGGGGCTGCATGACCACCATCTGGTGGCCTTCACCTTCGATCATGATCTCGCCCCGGGGCGTCATCGTGGCGGCATCCACCATCCAGACCTTGGGTTCGCTGCGGCTGGAGACCAGAATCGTATCCCCGCCGGGCATGGTGGTCAGGTGATAGGGGTCAGGCGACAGGGGCGACATCGCGACCGCACCCGTGGCGATGTCGATGCTGGCAAGCCGGTTACTGCCCTTGGCCGCGACATAGACCGATTTGCGATCCCCCGACAGGTCCACCCCGTGGATCTCGTCGCCGATATCGAAGCTGCGGGTCATCTGGCCGCTGCCCATATCGATCTCGGCAACAACGCCCACATCCGCATCGGCGACATAAAGCCTGCCGGTCTGATCATCGAGCGCGATATGCTCGGGCGTGTCCCCGGCCACGAAATTGCGCAACACGATCCCCCGCGCGAGGTCCACCTCGCTGATCGTGCCATTGCCTGCATTTGACACATAGGCAATGCCGGGATCAGCACCGAAGGCCGCGTAGTTTGGCAACGAGCCTGTGGCGATCCATGCGCTGACCTTGAGCGTGCTCAGATCGACCACCGAGATACCGTCACCGCTCGGGTGGGTCGACACGGCAAAGCGGCCATCGGGCGAGATCGAGACGTGATGGACCGCGCCCGGAACATCGATCTTGCGCAGTACCGACATGCTCTCGGCGTCGATGATCGACAAAAGGCTGACGCCTGCATCCGACGGCCCCATGGCTTTCTTGGGTTTCGCGTGATGCGCCTCGTGCTCATCGGCGCTGACGGCGGCGGGCCTGTCCATTTCCGCAAGATCGTCGCGGTCAACCTCCATATAGCTGCCGGCCACCAGATAGGGCGAGTTCGCGCTGCCCGCCAGCCCGTGCACGGCATCGACGCCCTCGATCCGGCTGATCATATCGCCGGTCTCACCGTCGATCACGCGCACCGCATTGGCGCTGCCTTCGGGAATGAAAATCTTGGTCTGATCGGCCAGTGCAACCGATGTGCCAAGCGCTGTGGCCGCAAGAAGGGCCAGGAATGTGGATGAAGTTTTCATGGTCGTGTTCCATTTGCATGTGTGTGTCATGGATCTGCCATCAGGCAGGTCCGGAAGTTCGGGAAAGGGTTCGGGGTACGGGGCGATCACGCCCACCCGCCGCACCGATGGGCCCCCTCAGGGCAAAGCGGTGTCGGCGCGCCTCAGGCGCTGCGAGCCAGCGGTGGTGGCGGCACAACCTCAATGGCCAGCCCGGCGGGCAGGTCGCCCGGAACGATTGACAGGCGGAAGGCCAAGAGGGTCATGCCCATCACCGGATCGGGCCGCGGCGCAATCACAAGCGAGCCGTTGCAGTAAAACCCGCCCGCGCAGGGCGATGCGCGCTCTGACGCCTTCGCCGCCGCCGCCGCGACATGCAAGGCGTGCAGCTCATTGTCCTGCGGACCGGCACTTTGGCCAAGGTCAGGTGTGTTCAGCGGCGCATATCGTGCATGATGCGCCGCGGCCAAGACCAGACCAGCCGACAGCACAAGCATCAGCCCCGCAGCAGCGACGCCGCGCAAAACCTGCAGCAATGTCCCGCGAACCCAAATCACAAACGCCGCGCCTTCCATACCGATCGATGCGTTGCATTCAAATTTCAGTATAAATGCGGGAACGTCTTTGACTCAGATCAAACCAGCCTGAGAAATGGCCGTGGTATTCCCGGCCATCACCGGGCCTCGCATGCCGCAGGCCCCTAGGCCTAGGTAAACTTGCGAAAGAGCTTGGTGCGGTCGAATGCTGCCTCCAGCGCGTCGGTCCGTTCCCTGACCGTTTCCCAAAGCATTTCCTGTACTGCCGCGATGGTGCATTCGGCCAGCATCAGCAGGGGCAGGCAGCTGTCCCATGCCGACGGTACGACGATCCGGCCTGCAAAAACATGGGTGGCGATGCGATGTATGGGCGACCGCCACTGATCGGTGAACAACACGATCTCAGCCCCCTTGTCGCGGCACATCTGGGTCAGCTGCAATGTCGAGTTCTCATAGCGCCGCACGTCAAAGGCGATCACGACATCATCCGCCTGAACATCCAAGAGGTCATGCGGCCACGACCCGCCGCTTGCCACCAGCCGCACATGCGGGCGGATCATCTGAAGATGCAGATAAAGATAACGTGCCAGTGTTCCGGTGATCCGGCCACCCGAGACAAAAATCGTGCGCTCCGGATCGCTCAGTAGCCTGCAAAGGTTGTCGAAATCCTGCGGATCGATCTCGTCAAGGCTGCGGCGCTGGTTTTCCAGCCCCTGCCGCGAATATCGGTTCAGAATATGCTCTTCGGGAAGGTCGGCTTTCCAGACATCCCGCTTGGCGATCGGGTCGGAAATCATTTCCTTCAGTTCGGCCCGCAACGCGGCCTGAAACTGGGGGAACCCGTCAAACCCGATCTTCTGCAGCATCCGCGCGACTGTGGTCGTCGAAACGGATGCGACCTGCGCCAGTTCGGTTATGCTGCCAAGCCCGGCAATGGGATAGTCGTCCAGCAATGTATTGAGTAACTGACGCTCGGTCGGGGTCATGGCGTCCCGGTGTTCGATCAACCTTGCTGAAACTGTCACGTCACAAGACCCCTTTGGCGAGTCGATTTTATGTGCTGTCAGAATTTATACACTCGATCTCTGACCGCAAATAATTTTCCTGAAATTATGTTGACAGGCAAAAGCGGCCTGTCAATTATTTACCAATGGAATCGCGGGGCGACATGGATGGCTTTGGCAGGGCCTATAACTTTGCCGGGCCTGCCGATGGGGCGGAAATCCTGCTCTTGTGCGAACACGCCTCCCGGCGTGTTCCGGCATTTCTGGGCGATCTGGGCCTCGCCCCCGATATCCTGCACAGCCATATCGCCTGGGACCCCGGCGCGCTGGGGGTGGCACAATCCCTGCAGGACCGATTGGCGGCAACCCTGATCAGCGGCAATACCTCAAGGCTGGTCTATGACTGCAACCGCCCCCCCGATGCGGCAAGCGCGGTGCCCGCGCGCAGCGAAATTTATGACGTGCCCGGCAATACCGGTCTCAGCCCGTCGGCACGTGCCGCACGTGTCAAAATGGTCTACGAACCCTTTGTTCAGGCTGTATCGCAGAGCATCAGTCAGCAGAAAACCACGCTTCAGCTCTTGGTGACCATACACAGTTTCACCCCCGTTTTTCATGGCCGGGAACGCAACGTTCAGATCGGTATCCTCTTTGGCCGCGATGACCGGTTCGCCCGCGCCATGATGGCCCTCCAGCCCGCCGACGCCACCTATGATGCCCGTCTGAACGAGCCCTATTCAGCGAGGGACGGTGTAACGCATTCGATTGATCTGCACGGGGTGTCGAACGGGCTTCTCAACGTGATGATCGAGATCCGGAATGATCTGATCGGTACGCCCGGCGAACAGGCCGACATGGCGGCCTATCTGGCACCCTGGATCACCGGCACACTGGACAGCATCCGCAAATCGGGAGTGGCCGCATGACGCCCCTGCTGGGATTTGCCCGTTTCGTGGACCGGATCAACGGCCTGATCGGCCTTGTCGTGATGTATGGCGTTTTTGTCCTGATGGGCATCCTGCTCTGGTCGTCGATTTCCAAAACCTTTTTCCTGCCCTCCCTCTGGACGCTGGAAATGGCCCAGTTCTCGATGGTTGCCTATTACATGCTGGGCGGGCCCTATTCCATTCTGGTCGGCTCCAACGTGCGCATGGACCTCTTTTACGGAAACTGGTCGCTCAGGCGAAAGGCAACCGTCGACGTCATCACGGTATTCCTGCTGATCTTCTATCTGGGCGTGATGCTCTACGGCGCGTTGGGCTCAACCGCCTATTCGCTCGGCTACTGGGGTACGGCCCCGATTGAGTTTTTCACCGGTCTGGTCACCGGCGCGGAAGAGATCGGCCGTTTGGAGCGTTCCTCGACCGCGTGGCGGCCCTATATCTGGCCGGTCAAGGCCATCATGATCACGGGGCTGACGCTGATGCTGCTGCAGGCCCTGTCGGAACTGATCAAGGATATTGCCCGCGTCATCGGTCGCGACATTCCCGAGGCCAAGACATGAGCCAGGAACAAATCGCGCTTTTCATGTTCGGCTCGATGATGCTGATGCTGTTTACCGGCCAGCGGGTGTTCGGGGCCATCGGGGCGATTGCGGCAATCGCGGCGCTGGCCTTGTGGGGGACCGGCGGGCAGGACATTCCCTTTTCGGCGGCGATGAAGCTGATGAAATGGTATCCGCTCCTGACGCTGCCGATGTTTATTTTCATGGGCTACGTGCTGTCGGAAAGCCGCCTCGCGGATGATCTTTACCGCATGTTCCACGTCTGGTTCGGCAACATGAGCGGCGGTCTGGCCATGGGCACGATCGGGCTCATGGTGCTGATCTCGGCGATGAACGGCCTGTCGGTGGCGGGTATGGCCATCGGGGCGACCATTGCGCTGCCCGAGTTGCTGCGGCGTGGCTATGACAAGGTGATGGTCACCGGCGTGATCCAGGCGGGATCATCGCTTGGCATTCTGGTGCCGCCGTCGGTTGTGCTGGTTCTTTACGCCATGATCGCGCGCCAGCCCGTGGGGCAGCTCTGGCTGGCGGGCATCGTGCCCGGGCTGATGATGGCGGGCATGTTCGTGATATATATCTGGCTGCGCTGCCGTGCGAACCCCGCCTTGGGGCCGGTGGCCCGCGATCTTGACGTGGTCACGCGCGAAGAAAAGATCCGCCTTCTGGGTGCGGGCATCCTGCCGCTGGCGATATTCGCGGCCATGATGGTGCCCTTTGTCAACGGCTGGACCTCGCTGGTCGAAAGCTCGGCCATCGGGGCGCTGACCGCGCTGGCGGCGTCGTTTCTCAAACGCCGCATGACATGGTCGATCTTTCATACCTGCACCAAGAACACGCTGGCGATCTCGTGCATGTTCATGTGGATCATCGTGGCGGCGCTGGGCTTTGGCGCGGTCTTTGACGGGCTTGGCGCGATCAAGGCCATCGACAACCTCTTTACCGAACAGCTGGGGTTCAGCCCGTGGGTCATCCTGATCCTGATGCAGCTCAGCTTTATCCTGATGGGCACGTTTCTCGATGACACCGCGATGCTTGTGATCGTGGCACCGCTCTATGTGCCGCTGGTGGGCGCGCTTGGCTTTGATCTGATCTGGTACGGGGTGCTCTATACCATCACCACCCAGATCGCCTATATGACGCCGCCCTTCGGCTATAACCTGTTCCTGATGCGGGCGATGGCCCCGCCCGAGATCGGGCTGAGGGACATCTACCGTTCAATCATCCCGTTTGTGGGCGTCATGGTCATTGCGCTGGCGATCATCATGACCTTCCCCCAGATCGCCCTGTGGCTGCCGGAATATGTCTACGGAAAATAACGAGAAGGCCGAAAGGCACGCAATGCAACACCAAAAGGAGGTACCAATGACCCATACCACAAGACGCAAGTTTCTTACCACTTCGGCGGTGGGTGCCGCGGCGGCACCACTGGCGACACCGGCACTTGCCCAAGGCACCATCACATGGCGGATGCAAACCTATGCAGGGCCTGCCCTGGCCGCGCATGTGATCGACCCGGCGATTGAAATGTTCAACAAGATCGCGGGCGACCGGATGCAGATCGAACTTTTCTACGCCGATCAGCTTGTCCCGACCGGAGAGCTGTTCCGCGCCATGCAGCGCGGCACGATCGACGCGGTGCAGTCGGATGATGACTCGATGGCCTCGCCCACCGATGTTACCGTCTTCGGCGGCTATTTTCCCTTTGCCTCGCGCTATTCGCTGGATGTGCCGGTCCTCTTCAACCAGTACGGCCTGAACGAGATCTGGGACGAGCAGTACAGCGCGGTCGGCGTCAAGCATATCTCGGCAGGTGCCTGGGATCCCTGCCATTTTGCCACCAAGGACCCGATCAACAGCCTTGAAGATCTGAAAGGCAAACGCGTCTTTACCTTTCCGACCGCGGGCCGGTTCCTCAGCCAGTTCGGCGTCGTGCCGGTGACGCTGCCTTGGGAAGATATCGAGGTCGCGGTGCAGACCGGCGAACTGGACGGCATCGCATGGTCCGGCATCACCGAGGACTATACCGTCGGCTGGGCTGACGTGACGGACTACTTCCTGACCAACAACATCTCGGGCGCCTGGGCGGGATCGTTCTTTGCCAATATGGACCGCTGGAACGAACTGCCCGAAGATCTTCAGACCCTGTTCCGCGTCTGTACGGACCAGTCGCATTACTACCGTCAGTGGTGGTATTGGGGCGGCGAGGCCAACCTGCGTGTCAACGGCACCAAGATGAAGCTGACCTCGATCCCCGATGCCGAATGGGCACAGGTCGAAAACGCGGCCGTTGCCTTCTGGGACGAGATTGCCGCCGAAGGTCCGGTTCAGGCCAAGGTTGTCGAGATCTTCCGCAAATATAACGCCGATATGCAAAAGGCCGGCAGGCCCTACCGCTACGGCTAATCCATCAGCAAATTGCGCGGACGGGGTGACCTGTCCGCGCAGAACATCCGGGACTGGGAATGACATTCGAAGAACTCACGTCACAGATCGCAACAGGCCAGATCGATACGGTCCTGACCTGTATGGTCGATATGCAGGGCCGCCTGATGGGCAAGCGTTTCCACGCCGAAGCCTTTCAGGAGATGGCCCGGGACGAAACCCATTGCTGCAATTATCTGCTGGCGACCGATCTTGAGATGGCGACGCCCGATGGCTATGCCTCGACCAGCTGGTCGGCGGGTTATGGCGATTATGTCATGAAACCCGATCTCACCACGATCCGGCCCGTGCCGTGGCTTGAGGGGACGGCGCTTGTCCTCTGCGATGTGCTGGATCACCACAGTCATGAACCGGTCGCGTTCTCGCCGCGTCAGGTACTCAAACGCCAGATCGCCCGGGCCGAAGAGATGGGGCTGACGCCGGTCATGGCCACCGAACTGGAGTTCTTTCTGTTTCAGGGCACGCATGACGAGATCGCGGCAAACGGCTTTCGCGATATGCGCCCGATCTCGCATTACAACGAAGACTATCACATCCTGCAAACCTCGAAAGAAGAGCCGGTCATGCGGCCGATCCGCAATCATCTGCGGGCGATGGGCATTCCGGTCGAGGGCTCCAAGGGTGAGGCCGAGGCCGGTCAGGAAGAGCTGAATATCCGGTATGCCGATGCGCTGGCCACGGCGGATCACCACACGCTGGCCAAACACGGGATCAAGGAAATCGCCCATCAGCAGGGCTATGCGGCGACCTTCCTGCCAAAGTGGCATCACGACCGCGTCGGTTCTGCCGCCCATGTGCATCAGTCGCTGTGGCAGGGGGACAGGAATGCCTTTCACGACGCCGATGCACCCTTGGGCAAGTCGCGCCTGATGGATCACTACATGGCCGGTCTGATCACCTATGCCGCCGACTATACCGTGTTTCTGGCCCCTTATATCAACAGCTACAAACGCTTCGCCAAGGGCAGTTTCGCCCCGACCCAGACGGTCTGGTCGGTGGATAACCGCACCGCCGCTTTCCGCCTCTGCGGTGATGGCACCCCGGCGGTACGGATCGAATGCCGTACGCCCGGATCGGACATGAACCCCTATCTGGCGATGGCCGCAATGCTGGCCGCGGGGCTGAAGGGCATCGCGGAAAAGCTTGACCTGCCCGAAGCCTACACCGGCGATGCCTATTCCGATGATGAACGCCACCACATCCCCCGCACGCTGCGTGATGCGCGCGATGCCCTGCTGGCTTCAGACATGCTGAAAGAGGCCTTTGGCGCGGAAACCGTTACCCACTATGCCCGCGCCGCCGCGTGGGAGATTGAAGAATTCAACCGTGTCGTCACCGATTATGAAATCGCGAGAGGCTTTGAAAAGGCATGACAACGCTGAGATGTATATCGCCCATCGACGGGTCGGTATTTGCCGAGCGCGCGGCGCTGACGCCCGATCAGGCGCGCGCCGTCGTGGATCATGCGCGCAGGGCGCAGGCCGAATGGGCCGCACGACCCCTCACGGAACGCATCAGCCTTGTGATGGCCGGTGTCGCCGCCGTCGGTGCCATGAATGATGAGGTTGTTCCCGAACTGGCCCGCATGATGGGGCGGCCGGTGCGCTATGGCGGCGAGTTTGGCGGGTTCGAAGAGCGCGCCAGCCATATGGCCGCGATCGCCGAAACCGCGCTGGCACCGATCGAGGTGGGCGAAGACGCGACGTTCAAACGCTATATCAAACGGGTGCCGCACGGGGTTGTCTTTGTCGTGGCGCCCTGGAACTACCCCTATATGACCGCGATCAACACGGTGGCACCGGCCCTGATCGCGGGCAATACCGTCATCCTGAAACACGCCACGCAGACACTGCTGGTGGGCGAGCGCATGGCGCGGGCATTTCACGAGGCCGGGGTGCCCGGACATGTGTTCCGGAACATCTTTCTGGATCACGCGACCACATCGCAGCTGATTGCCGAAAACAGCTTTGACTTCATCAATTTCACCGGTTCGGTCGGGGGCGGGGTGGAAATGGAGCGCGCCGCGGCGGGCACCTTTACCGGTGTCAGCACGGAACTGGGCGGCAAGGATCCGGGTTATGTCATGGACGATGCCGATCTGGACGCGGCGGTCGAAACGCTGATCGACGGTGCGATGTTCAACTCGGGTCAGTGTTGTTGCGGCATCGAACGGATCTATGTCCACGAAAGCCTGTTCGATGATTTTCTCGCCAGGGCGATCACGATCGTCAATGGCTACCGGCTGGGCAATCCGCTGGACCCTGCCACCACGATTGGTCCCATGGCCAACCGACGTTTTGCCGACGAGGTGCGCGCCCAGATCAGCGAGGCCGTGGCCGATGGCGCAACCCCGCATATCGATTCCTTTCCCCAGGATGACGGCGGCACCTATCTGACCCCGCAGATCCTGACCAATGTCACCCATGACATGCGCGTCATGCGCGACGAGAGCTTTGGGCCCGTTGTCGGCATCATGCCCGTCAGCGGCGATGACGCGGCGATTGCCCTGATGAATGACAGCGAGTTTGGCCTGACCGCCAGCCTCTGGAGCCGGGATGTCGCGCGCGCCGAACGGGTGGGTGACCGGATCGAAACCGGCACTGTGTTCCTGAACCGCGCCGATTATCTGGATCCCGGCCTCTGCTGGACCGGCTGCAAGAATACCGGGCGGGGTGGTGGCCTGTCGGTCATCGGCTACCACAATCTGACCCGCCCCAAATCCTTTCACCTCAAGAAAGTCACGTCATGAGCCTTGTTGGAAACTGGTCTTATCCCACCGCAATCAAATTCGGCGCAGGCCGGATCACCGAACTGGCCGATGCCTGCACAAGCGCCGGTATCTCACGGCCGCTTCTGGTGACCGACAAGGGGCTTGCCTCATTGCCCGTCACGGCGGCCACGCTGGATATCATGGATGCTGCCGGCCTTGGCCGCGCGATGTTTTCAGAGGTTGATCCGAACCCCAACGAGAAAAACCTCGATGCCGGTATCGCTGCCTACAGGGCAGGGGGCCATGACGGCGTGATCGCCTTTGGCGGCGGCTCGGGCCTCGATCTGGGCAAGATGGTGGCGTTCATGGCGGGCCAGACGCGCCCGGTCTGGGATTTCGAGGATGTGGGCGACTGGTGGACGCGCGCCGATGCGGCTGCCATCGCACCCATCGTCGCGGTGCCGACAACAGCGGGCACGGGATCGGAGGTGGGCCGCGCCTCGGTCATCACCAATTCCGAAACGCAGGAGAAAAAGATCATCTTTCATCCCAAGGTGCTGCCCTCGGTGGTGATCTGCGATCCGGAACTGACCGTCGGCATGCCACCCATGATCACCGCAGGCACCGGCCTTGATGCCTTTGCCCATTGCGTCGAGGCCTTTTCCAGCCCGCATTACCACCCGATGAGCCAGGGCATCGCCATCGAAGGCATGCGGCTGGTGATCGACAATCTGCCACGCGCTTATGCCGATGGCACCGATATCGAGGCACGCGCGAACATGATGTCCGCCGCCGCGATGGGGGCGACGGCATTCCAGAAAGGTCTGGGTGCGATCCACGCGATGAGCCACCCGATCGGTGCGATGCATCATACCCATCACGGCACGACCAATGCAATCTGCATGCCTGCTGTGCTGCAATTCAACCGCCCCGCCATCGAAGCCCGTTTTGACGCGGTTGCGGGCTATCTGGGCATTCCCGGCGGGTTTGACGGTTTCTGCGCCTTCGTGGATGATTTCAACGCCGCGCTGGGCATCCCCGCGCGCATGTCCGATCTGGGCGTGACGAACCCGGATATGGATCGCCTGATTGCCGGGGCGCTGGCCGACCCGAGCTGTGGCGGCAATCCGGTTGCGCTGGACGAAAACAACATTCGGCCCCTGTTCCGGTTGGTGCTATAATGGACGGGTCATCACGTTTCCAAAGAGAAATGAGGCTGGTGCGCGGAGGCCAAACGCCCCGCAAAGGCGAGCATAATCCTGAACACGCAATCAACGTTCAGGCTGCCAGCAATCGAGCAGAGAAATAAGGTTAACATCTGAGAGGAAAGATCCGATGAAAAAACAAACTGTGATGCTTACCGCAGTAAGCCTGGCCGTTGCCGGGTTTGTCTCTGCGGCGAACGCAGAGACATTGCGCCTGCTGACATGGGGTGGCTATGCGCCCGAAGATGTCATCGAACTTTTCGAGGCCGAAACCGGCTACACGGTCGAGGTGACGAAATCCAACAACGAAGAAATGATCGCCAAGCTGCGCGCCACGGGTGGCGGCGGTTTCGACCTTGCCCAGCCCAGCCAGGACCGGATCACCGGACCCCAGCTCGAATTTGGCATCTATAAACCGATCGACATGTCCAAGATCGACAAGGGCCAGTTCATCCAGTCGATGCTCGAGGCGACGATGGGCAACACCACCGTCGAAGGCGAGGTCTACGGCGTCCCGCATGTCTGGGGCACGTCGGGGCTGGTCATGAACACCGCAATGGCGGCTGACACGGTCAAGGACTATACCGACCTTTGCGATCCTGCGGTTGCGGGCAAGGTCTCTTACCGCCTGAAACGCCCGACCCTGATCGGCTTTGCCTTTGCCATGGGGATGGACCCGTTTGCGGCCTATGGCGACGCCGATGCCTATAGCGAGATGATGTCCAAGGTCGAGGCCAAGCTGATCGATTGTAAGGCTAACGTCAAAACCTATTGGGGTGGCGGTGACGAGTTGATGGGCCTTGTGCGTTCGGGCGAGGTTGTCGCCTCGATGGCCTGGGACACCGGCGGCTGGAAACTGAACGCCGACAATCCCGACATCACCTTCGTGGCGCCCGCATCCGGCGCGCTGGGCTGGATCGATACCTTCGTGCTGCCCGCCAAGGGGCAGGCCGATGATGCGGCCTATGCCTGGATCAACTTTGTGATGCGTCCCGAAATCGCGGCCCGGATCACGGCCGCCGCCGGGAACTTTACCGCTTCGCAAGGCGCGGACGCCTTTGCCGAGGATGCGCTCAAGGCACGCTATCAGGCAAGCTTTCCACCCGAAGCCGTGGACAATATCAAATGGTATCCACCCGTGCCCGCCGGGCTGGAAGCGATTGAAGGCGGCGTGCTTGATCGCGTAAAAGCCGCGCAATAAGCACACCGTGAGAACATGCTGGCATCCGCAAAATGCGGGTGCCACACCCATTTACCTGCCGGGGATCCCATGACGCCCGATCTTGAATCCATCCGCCTGACCAAACGGTTCGGCGATTTTACCGCGGTGGACGACGTATCCTTCGCGGTGCCCGCAGGCTCGTTCTTTTCGATCCTCGGCCCGTCGGGATGCGGCAAGACCACCATCATGCGCATGATCGCCGGATTTCTGGACCCAAGCTCGGGCGATATCGAGATCAAGGGCAAATCTGTTCTGAACGTCCCGCCGAACAAGCGCCCCGTGAACATGGTCTTCCAGCACCTCGCGCTCTTCCCGATGATGAATATCGCCGACAATATCGGCTATGGGCTGCGGCGGCGCAAAATGCCAAGGGCCGAGATCGCGCGCAAGGTTGAAGAGGCATTGGAACGCATCGGCCTGCCGGGGATCGGCAACCGCAAGATTAACGAGCTTTCAGGTGGTCAGAAACAGCGCGTGGCCATCGCCCGCTGCATGGTCATGGAACCCGATGTCTTGTTGCTTGATGAACCGCTGGGCGCGCTGGATCTGAAACTGCGCGAGCACATGAAGATCGAGCTGAAATCGCTTCAGGCGGCTTTTGACACCACTTTCATCTACATCACCCATGACCAGTCCGAAGCGCTTGTGATGTCGGACCAGATCGCGGTGATGAACGAAGGCCGGTTCGAACAGACCGGCACCGGTCAGGATCTCTATTATCGCCCCGAAACCGCCTTTGTCGCCGGGTTCATCGGCGAGAGCAACCGCTGGCGGGGCAGGATTGAACGGGTGATGGGGGACGAGTTGGAGATGCGCACCGATACGGGCATGCTGATGCGCGGCGCGACCCATGGGCGTGGCCTCAAGGCGGGAGACAGCGCCGAAATATTCGTCCGGCCCGAGGCCATCCGCCTTGCGCGTGATGCCTCCAATTTCGAAGATTTCGACAACCGGATCACGGGCAGGGTGACCAGCCTGCTTTTCAACGGTGCTGCCAGCCGCATTCTGGTGCGCGATGCCGCCGCCAACGAAGAGATCGAGGTCAACCTGCCCCAATCGGGCGAATACGCGTCGCTTGCGCGTGGCGACGAAGTGCAGATCGGCTGGTCCGGCGCGCAGGGCAATTGTTTTGCGGCAGGAGCGGACTGATGCACAGCGGCGCCCGGATCGGCTTTTTCCTGCTGCTGACGCCGCTGGTCCTCTGGCTGGCGCTTCTCATCGTCATTCCGCATATCGACATGTTCCTCGTCTCGATGCGCGAACGGGTTGGCGTGCGCCAATATGAGACCAGCTTTGCCAATTACCTGACCTTCTTTACCGAACCGCTCTATATCCGGACATTCGTGCGCACCGCCGTCATGTCGGTGCTGGCCACAATCATCACGTTGCTGATCGCCTTTCCGGTCTCGCTCTATATCGCCAAGATCGTCCGGGGACGGTTGCAGCAGGTGCTGTTCGTGCTCTGCCTCATCCCGTTCTACGTCTCGGAACTGGTGCGCACCTTCGGCTGGATGATCCTGCTCAGGGAAACCGGGCTGGTGTCGAACCTTCTGCAATGGACGGGGCTGGCCGATCAGCCGGTCGAGATGCTCTATAATGATGCCGCCATCATGATCGGGCTGGTCTATACCTCGATGCTGTTCATGGTCGTGCCGCTGGTCACCACGCTCGAGAGCCTCGATGACAGCGTGATCGAGGCGGGCTACGATCTGGGCGGAAACGGCTTTTCCGTTCTGCGCGAGATCATCATCCCCCACGCCGCGCCGGGCATCGTCTCGGGCTCGATCGTGGTCTTCATGCTCAGCCTCGGGAATTACCTGACCCCGACCATGCTGGGCGGCAAGGACAGCCTCTGGTTCACCGAGATGATCTACAATCAGTTCATCGTCCGCTTCAACTGGGAGCTGGGCGCCGCCTTTGGCTTCATGCTCCTGATCCTGTCGTCGGTGATCGTCTGGTCGATGCTCAAGCTGACCCGGCAATCGCTGGAAGAGACGATGGCCTGACCGAGGTGGCGCGATGATCCCGACAATCCCACAGCCACGTGCCCTGCGCTTTTTCTACGGCACCTATGTGGCGCTCTTTTTCCTCTACCTCGCGCTGCCGCTGGCGGTGGTGGCCGTTTTCGCCTTCAACGACAGCCAGTTTCCGTCGCTCCCGTGGGAGGGGTTCACATGGAACTGGTTTTTTGGTGACAGCCGCCCGATGATCGGTGTGTTCTATGAACGGCCCATCATCCGCGCGGTGGGCACTTCGGCCTTTGTTGCCCTGTTCGTGGGGCTCCTGTCTGTTGCCGTGGGCACCTCGAACGCCTTTCTCTTCAACCGGTTCAGCTTTCGCGGCAAGGGCGTGCTCTATGTGCTGATGCTTTTGCCGCTGGTCATTCCGGGTATCGTGCTGGGTATCTCGATCCTCGTGTTCTCCTCGACGGTCGCAAACGGCATGTGGGACATTGCCAATATGGATATCCAGGCCCTGCGCCCCGGTCTCGTCCTTGTCATCCTCGGGCAGTTTTCCTTTATCGCCACCATCGCCACGCTGGTCATTTCGGCGCGGCTGCAGAAATTCGACCGCTCGCTCGAGGAGGCGGCGCTCAATCTGGGTGCCAGCAGGCTGACGGCGGTGCGGACCATCACCATCCCCTTCCTGATGCCCGCCATGATCGGGGCGCTGGTCGTGGCCTTCCTGATGAGCTTCGAGAACTTCAACACCACGCTGATGCTCGTGGGCTCGGATGCGCCGCTGACCATCGCCATGTTCGACCGCCTCAAGGAAGGCTCGACACCGCTTCTCAACGCCGTGTCGCTCCTCCTGATGCTCGGCTCATCGCTTCTGGCACTGGCGCTGATCCTGTTCCAGCGGCGGGGTTGATGCGCGGGCTTCTATTACAAACGACAAGGCAAACCTACAAAGACGTGCTGGCCATCAAACCTTCCAATTCCGGCACGCGAGATCTCCGTCACATCGATTGCCATCGCGGTTGAAAACACGGCGCGTCGCAGGCGGTGAGGGGTTGGCAAGGTGCACTGGGTGCATGGAAATGGTGATCAGGAAAGCGCCACAATTGCGCGGCATATCGCATGCGTAACCAAGGCCGCAGCAAAATGACCTCAACCAACAAACTCTGGGCAATCGCCGTGCTCCTCGTCTTTGGCAGCCTGGGCGCGTCTGTTATGTTCGGGCAGGTTCTTTGGACCGAGAGCGGTGTGAGTTTATTTGACGGATTGGGCAAATTTGCCCAACTGCTCATGGATCGGTTGGGCAATTTTCTGGCCGGTGTGGCCATCTGGTGCGTTGGCATTTGCGTCGCCATCGCGTGCCTGCTTTGCGGGGAAGGCACCACGGATATCGGGATCGACTGACCCACCATTCTGGTGCCGCATGCCACGGACGGTTTTCCCGTGCCGTACTTTGCATCCACTCTGGCAGGAATGGCGCGATCTTATCAGGACGCCCTGATCCCTTTGTCCCACATCCAGTATCACGGAATTACCAATCAGGTGCATTGAGGAATTCAGGCCTGTTCTCACCACATTTGACTGGATGCACGGGCCACAAACAATCAATGCACACCGGCGAACCCCGGCAAGCGTATCGGTCTTGAAAACATTGAAGTGGCTGGCTGTGCAGGCAGTCTCGAGCGTGCCAGTCTCAGTAGGAAATTCCCTGATAACAGAGAATTTACAGGGAAAGTGAATTGATTCCTTCGCTTTCCCGCTGCCTAGATCTAAAAATTTCGATGGAAAGACACAGCTTTACGCGAAAATTCCCTAAACACGGTAACAGGGAAATTTTGTGCATTTATCAGCGTAGAGTTGGCGACGAACAGGGAGAGGACTTTCCTGCAGAACGCAATAGTGATGAGCCACGAACCTATACCGCCACATACTATGTGATAATCACCTGCCTTCGGCCTGCGATCCACCTCGCGCCTCGTCTCTCCGGCGATGGATGGTGGAGATAAAGGCTTAATTTCAGTGGGTTGAGTGATGGCTTGCGCAGCGCATGTTCATGTTTTGATCGCATGATTTCGTGTTGTATCGCCCTCGTTTCGGTCTTCGAACGCACGCTGTTGCGGTCAGCATTCATGAATGCGAAGTAGTGGGTTGAGTTGATGGGGCACGTTTCCGCAGCGAATGGGTCGTGGACCACGAAACAATCACCTATCCGGTGCGGGCAGGCGGCTGGACAGAGCCGTTTGAACTGCTCCGTGTTTTCCGGAGATTCCAGACCAACGGCTTCGTGGAGCGTTTCAATCGCACCGTCCCGGACGAGTTCTTCCGCGTGATGATGCGCGAGACTTTTACCAGACTGTCGAAGCGCTGAAGGCCGATCTCGACGCCTGACTCGTCCACCACAACACCGGGCGCCCGCATCTGGTCTACCGCCACCAGAGCCGCCGGCCCATCGAACTCACTATGTCGTTCGTGAGTCAGGAAGGCTAAGTGAACAACTATGGTTTTACCGGGCCGGGCGGCGCGATCGGATTATGCAGTGGCGGCAGTTTTCCAGACAGGTTCAGGGTAACAACAGGCCCGCGAGCACCCCGAGGCCGAGCGTCGCTGCCGCGGTGGCCGCCAGGACAAGGGCAAGCACCGGTGCCGTGGCAATTGTCGGCGCGGCGTCGGCGTCGCGATACATCGGCACCACCATGCGCAGGTAGACGCCGAGCGCCAGGACCGAGTTCAGGATCCCGATCACTGCCAGCCACAGAAAGCCCGCCTCGAGAGCGGCCACGAACAGATAGACTTTGCCGACAAAGCCAAAAAGTGGCGGGATACCGGTGAGCGACAACACAAACACCACCATCGCCACCCCAAGCCAGCGGTTGGACCGGCCCAACCCTCGCAGGTCCTCCAGCGACCGGCCGGCAACCATCACCACCGCGAAGGCGCCCAGGTTCATCGCCACATAGGCCGCCGCGAAGACCACGATGGCGGGAACGGCAAATCCGCTGACCCCGAGGGCCACGACGCCCATCAGGAAATATCCCGACTGTGCGACCGAGGAATAAGCGATGAGGCGCACGAGGTTGGTCTGCACCAGCGCGGCGAGATAACCGTAGGTCATCGTCGCCGCCGAGATCAGCGCCAAACCAAGGGGCCAGCCGCCGTCGCGCGGCAGGTCCCGCAGGACCTGCGCGAAGGCAAAGAAGGCCGCAGCCTTGGTGATAACGGACAGGTAGGCCGCGATCGACACGGGCGCACCCTGATAGGCGTCCGGCGCCCAGAAATGAAATGGTACGAGCGATCCCTTGTATCCCAGCCCGACGATGATGGCGATCAGCCCGGCGATGGTCACAAACGTCTGGCCCCGGAGTTGGCCCAGTTCCGAAAACAGCGTGGATCCCGCGCCGCCGAACCAGAAGGTCAGTCCGTAGATCATCACCGAACCGGTCACCGCGCCGAAGACGAGGTATTTCATCGCCGCCTCGGTGGCCGCATCGTCGCGCGGCCAGGCCACAAGCGCGAAAGAACCCAGACCGGTCAGCACGACGCCGATCACCACGACCATCATGTCGCCCGCGCCCGACAGCATCAGCGCACCCAGGGTCACGAGTACGACGAGGGCCTGCACGCTGCCTTCGCGCGGGCGGCCAGCAATCTCGGCCCGGACGAGCAGCATGGACAGCGCCGTGCCAGGCAGCAGGATCAGCTTGGCCCAACCCGAGATCAGGTCGATCCGGTAGGTGCCGCCAAAGACGGTGGCGTCAACGCTCAGCATCGGCAGCGTCAGCAGGGTCGCTGCAGCAAGTCCGGCCAGACCGATGGCCAGGACCACACGGGCAGCACGAAACATCTCCGCAATGATCATCAGCATCGCGGTAGCGGCCAGCGTCAGTTCCGGTGCCAGAAGGGCGAGGTCGCGTTCCATCAGTTGGCCAGGCCCGTCATGGTGGTGTGGATGATGTCGATCAGCCAGCCGGGCGCGACGCCAACCAGCACCGTCAGCACCAGCAGCGGCAGGATCACCAGCTTTTCGCGCCGGTCCAGATCCGGCATTTCGGCCCATTTGTCGTTCACCTCACCCAGGAAAACGCCTGCGATGGCGCGCAGATACAGCGCCGCCGTGACCACGATGGCGAGGATTGCGATCAGGCCCCAGGGCATACCGTTGAGCGTGGCCAGGAAGATCTGGAACTCGGCCGGGAAATGCGCGAGCCCCGGCAGGCCCAGCGAGGCGAAGGCCGACAGGATGAAGGCCCAGCCAAGCCATGGTACCCGCCCCAGCAGCCCGCCAAAATCGCTGATCCCGCGCGTATGCGCCCGGTCCTGCAGCATGCCCACAAGGAAGAAGAGTGCGCCTGTGACCAGCCCGTGGCTGACCATTTGCAGGGTTGCGCCATCCATTGCGATCGTTCGGATGCGCGGCTCGGTCGCCAGCGCAGCAATGGCGACACCCATCACCACATATCCCATGTGGTTGACCGAGGTATAGGCGATCATCTTCTTCAGGTCGCTTTGCGCCAGTGCCGCAAAAGCCCCGTAAAGCGCACTGACGACCCCGAAGGCGAGGATCACCTGTCCCGCTTGCGCAAACGCCTCGGGCGTCATCTGGTAGGCAAAGCGAACAAGCCCATAGGTGCCGAATTTCAGCATCACGCCGGCCAGGATCACGCTGCCCGCCGTGGGGGCCTGCACATGCGCCGCCGGCAGCCAGGTGTGGACGGGGAAGGCCGGGATCTTGACCGCGAAGGTGACAAGCATGGCAATCAGCGCAAGCATGGCCGGAAGTCCCGCCAGTGCCGTGCCCTCGACCCAGACGCGCATGTCGAAGGTGCCGGAGCCGAGGTAAAGCCCGATGATCGCCAGCAGCAGCGGCAGTGAACCCAAGAGCGTGTAGAGAAAGAACATCAGGGCGGCCCGCTGTCGCTCTTCATAGCCCCAGCCTGCGATCATGAAATACATGCCGACCAGCGAGACCTCGAAGAAGACGTAGAAAAGCAGGCCATCGAGCGCCATGAAGGTTCCGAGGGAGGCGGTTTCCAGCATCAGCATCAGGACGACATAGGAGGCCGCGCGTTCGCCGATCCGCGCCGAATAGATTGCCGACAGCAAAAACAGAAGCGAGGTCAGCAGCACAAGCGGCAGGCTCAGCCCGTCCAGGCCCATCCGGTATGCCGCGCCGATGGCGGGGATCCAGGCGATTTCCTCGACCTGGGCGAAGTCACCGGCGGTGATGCCGCGTGCCCAGATCGCCAGTGTGATCAGGAAGACAGCGCCTGTTGCGGCAATTGACAGGCCGTGCGCGACCCGCGCGGACCGGTCAGGCAGCGCCATGAGGAAGAGACCGGCAAGGATGGGCAGGAACGTGGCGATGGTCAGTAGCGGCATGAGCGCGATCCTCAGAAGTAAAGCGGGGCGGCGAGGAGAACGCCGGTGACGAGAGCGATTCCGGCGGCGGTCAGCGCCATTTCGCGGTGGATGAAGCCGCTTTGCAAGCGGCGCGCGCGGGTGCCGAGCGCGATGGTGCGGTCGACAAGGCCGAAGATGGCGCGGTCGATGGTGTCGCGGTCGGTGCTTTGGGCCCGGTCGCCAATTCTCAGGTTCAGGCGACCCATTGCCAATACCAGAGCCAACAGATGCTGCTCGAAGCGTTCACAAGCGTCGGCAATGGCCATCGCCGGTCTCACCACGATAGCGTCCATACCACCCGCGAGCGGGAAGCCGTTTCGTGCGGGCACAAGCAACCGACCCAGAAGGCGGGCCGGGGCCAACAGCCCTCCAAGCGCCAGCCCGGCCAGACCCACCGCAAGCCCCATCACCGGGACAACCCAGCCGGGCTCAGCCAGATGCGCGCCCAGCATCGCCTCCAGCGGTTTGAAAACAAATCCGAGCGTGGCGGCGAGTGCCACGAGAACGCTCATGCCGACGGCCATGAGCGGCACCTTATCGTGGGGCGTCTCTGCCGCGCCGGACCAAAGCACTTTCAGCGCGCGGCCCATATAGGCCCCGGTCAGCACCGACCCCGCAAGGGCCAGCGGCAGCAACCACGCGGCGGATGGGCTGTCGAGTGCCGCGGCAAGGATCGCGTCCTTGGAATAGAAGGCGGCGAGAGGCGGCAATCCTGCCAGCGCCAGTGCCGCCACGGCAAAGCCCGCAAAGATGCCGGGCCGGGCGCGGCCCGCGCCCGCAAGTGTGTCCAGATCGATGCTCTCGCGGTCGTGCTGAAAAACGCCTGCACCGAGGAACAGCGCGGATTTGATCGCCGCATGCGCGATCAGGTGCAGTAGGGCGGCGATGGGCACCCCGGCGCCCACGGCGATCAGCATCAGCCCGTACTGGCTGGCTGTCGAGGCGGCGAGGAGGCGCTTGAGGTCCTTTGATGCCAGCGCCATCAGCCCGGTCACGACGGCGGTGATCCCGCCGACGAGACCGATGGCCAGCAGCGCCCCGCCCGGCAGCATCGGTGCGGTCCGGATCAGCAGGATCGCTCCCGCTGCCACCAGCGTCGCCGAATGCAGGAGGGCGGAGACCGGCGTTGGCCCCGCCATGGCCCGCATAAGCCAGTCCTGCATCGGCACCTGCGCCGATTTGCCCATGGCTGCGAACAAGAGCAGCAGCCCTGCGATCAGCGCCGGGGTGCCGGTGGTGGAAAGCGTCGCGGAAATCTCGGAGGTTCCGGCCACCCCGATCAAGAGGAAGGCTGCGAGATATAGCCCGAGGTCTGCCGTTCGTGTGTAGAGGAACGCCCGCATCGCGGCCCCCGGCACGCCCTTGCGCCCGTGCCAGAACCCGATCAGGAGGTACGAGGCGAAGCCGATCATCTCCCACGCCGCCAGAAGCGTGATCCAGTCGCCCGAGAGCACCAGAAGTTGCATCGCGGTGACGAACATCAGCATGGTGCCGAAGAATCGGGGCCGTTCTGGATCGCGGGCCATGTAGCCAACCGCGTAGGTCAGCACCATTGCCGCCACGGTTGCGACGACAAGCGCCAGCGTTGCTGTGAGCGGGCCCGCCACAAGCCGGATCGGCAGGTCCGGCAGGAAGGGCAGTGCTGCCGAGATCTCGGCCCCGCCTGCAGCCCCGGCAAAAAGCCCAAGCGCACCGGCAAGGCCCAGTGCCGCGCCCGCCAGTGCGAACCCCTCGGGCGCACGGCGCAGCGCAAAGACCGCAAGCGCCGCGCCAAGCGGCGCCAGAAGCGTGAATGCCAACCAGATCACCCCTTAAGCTCCCGCGCTTCTTCCATTTCAACTGATCCGCGCGAGCGGAAACGGGCGATGGCGATGCCGAAGCCGACCGCCATCTCGACCGCCATGACCGCCATGACGATCAGCACGAACATCTTGGCCGCTGTCACATCGGGGTGAAGATAGCGCCAGAAGGCCACCATGTTCACGAGTGCTGCGGCCAGAACCAGTTCCACGCCCATGATGATCATGACAAGGTTCGTCTGGCTGAGTGCGCCATAGAGGCCAACGCCGAACAGCGCTGCACCGACGCTGAGCGCGATCATTAGCTCGGGGATCATTGGATGTCCTCTTCTTGTGGGCTGATGGCAACCATCGTCGCCGCGACCATCGCCGTCAGGATCATCAGCGCCGCGCTTTCAAAGATGAACATGGAGCGGCCCAGCAGTTCACGGCCCAGCAAGCGCGCCTGTTCATCGGCGCCCGGCACCTCTGGTACCGGACCCTGCCAACCGGCTGTCCAGATCACCACCAGCGCGGCGACCAAGCCAATCCCGCCGGCCCAGAGCGACAGCCGTTTCTGGTGCGTCATGTCCATCTTGCCCATGCCGCCGGGGTCCATCATGAACATGACCATGAAGATCGCCATGACGCTCATCTCGGTGGCCATCATCATGATCTGGAGCACGCCCAGAAATTCGGCCTGCATCACAAGGAACATCGCCCCGATGGCGGTCTGGCTGAAGAGGAGCGCAATGGCAGAACGCACCATCGAATGGGTGCGAAAGACGACCACGCCGAACCAGATCGCGGCGATGCCGAAAAAGGCAAGGAAAAATGCTGTGGCAAGGCTCATATCGGTACCACCAGGGCGATGACGCCCACAAGGAAGATGTTGGCCAGTGCCAGCGTGATGCCGAGTTTCCAGCTTACCGCGAGATATTTTGCCTCGCGCAGGCGCGGCAGACGCGGCCCCAGCGCCAGCATCCCTGCTGCCACGGCGAGTGTCTTAAGCGCGGTCCAGGCCCAGCCCGGCAGCCAGGGGCCGAGCCAGCCGCCGAGGTAGAAGGTGACGGTCGCACTGGCCAGCGCGACGATGATCACAAGCCTTGCCAGCCGCAGGACGGCTAGTCGCGCGCCGGTGTATTCGGCCTCGACCCCGCCTGCCAGATCGCCACCACCCGTGGGCAGGTCGATGGGCGGCAGCCAAGCGACACCCATTGCCGCGATCACGAAGAGCACAAAACCGATGGGCTGATAGACGACGTTCCACAGCGCCGCCTGCGACAGGACGATCTGCGTGGTAGAGAGCGACTCGGCCCGCATCGCCACCGCCGTGATGGGCATCACGATCAGCATCGCATAGGCGACGAACTGGCCCAGGAACCGCCAGCCGCCGATCATCCCATAGGCCCCGTTCGGTCCCCAGCCGGCCATTATGAGTGCGACCAACACATAAGCCAGCGCGGCATTCAGAAACAACGCGCCGATGGCCAGATCGGTGATGATCAGCCCCGGCGCCAGCGGGATCACCGCGACTGACAGCAGGCCGGCGATCAGCAGGAGAACAGGGCCGGACTCGAAAAACAACCTGTCCGGCGTGCGCGGCAGGATCTGTTCACGTCCCATTAACGCCAGCGCCGAAGTCGCCGGGCGTGTCAGGCTGAGGCGTCCGTGGACGGCCCAGCCTTCCAGAACGGCGACCGCATAGCAGCCGACGGCAAGCGCCAGAAGGACCACAGCAATGCTCATTGGGGCACGCTCCAGGGATCGAGATCGAGCGAACCGATGGCCGTCAGCGCATCGGCCAGCTCCATCTGCTCTACCAACTCCGGCACATGTGCGGCGAGCGCAGTGAACGGCGTGGTCAGATGGGCCGAGGCGACTGCGCCGTCTTTCAATGTCAGATGGAGCGTCGCCGGTCCGCGCGGTGTCTCCAGTGTAGCCATGCCATGGCCGTCGCCTGTTGCACGCGGCATCTCCGGCATCGCGATTGTGCCCGCCGCCGCTATCAGGTCGAGGCTTTGGTCGATCTCTGCACGGCGTTGACGAAGCCGCGCCATGGCATCGCCTTCATTTTGCGTGATCGGTTGGAACCCAAGTCCGGCATAAACCGGGTCGCCGTGTCTGGCATCGGACGCATGGCCTGCCGAACGCGCGACGGGACCTTCCAATGCCCCCTGAAGAGTCCCAATCCCGGCGAGTTTCGTTCTCATAAATGATCGGTCGAGTACGCTGTCCATTAGGTTCGTAATCGCGGTTGCTTGCTCTGCAACCTCATTCGCGTTCGCCGTCCGGACGCGGTGTTGCAGGGCCGTCGCGCGGCGCATCAATGATGCGAGGCCCATCTGGCGGGCCATCCCGGCCAGCCAGTTGAGATGGCTTGCGATCCGCTCGCGTTCCACTGCTGCGGCGCGGGCGGTCAAATCGGCCTGTGTTGCCGTCTGACCGGTAGCCTTCTCGGCAGCACGGCATGCCAGTTCGCGCATAGCCACCGGTGACAGGGGCACCGCGTCCGCAAGACGATCAGCCAGGTCATCAAGATCAACGCCAGATGGCAGTGCCGGCATCGTCATCCCTCTGACGTCAACGCCCGCAACGCTATCTCCGTCGAGGGTCAGGACCAGGTGCAGACCGCCCGGAAGACCCGGGAAGAACGGCCCAAATGGCGCGTCAATCCATTCCATGACCAATCCGTCGGGGCTGACCGGCTTTCCTTCGGTGAGTCCGACCATCGACATGAAATGCGGCTCGATACCCGGAATGTCAGGCGCTACTCCGTGACCTCCGTGGCCTTGGTGCCCGCTATGGGCATCCTGCTGCCCGTGCGCGGTGTGGGCGGTGTGTCCACCCTGGTCCCTTTGGGCAGGCTTGTCCTTATGGCTGCCATGCCCGTGATGTCCGTGATGCGCATGTTCTCCGGCCTCGGGCTGCGGGACAAGGTTCATGCCGCATTTGGGGCAGGAGCCGGGCGTGTCGGATGTGACCTCCGGGTGCATGGGGCAGGTGTAGGGGCCTGTCGGTTCCGCTGCCGGTTCGGCGTGATCCCCGTGGCTGCCATGCCCGTGATGTCCGTGATGCGCATGTTCTCCGGCCTCGGCCTGCGGGACAAGGTCCATGCCGCATTCGGGACAGGAACCGGGCGTGTCGGAAGTCACCTCCGGGTGCATGGGGCAAACATATGAAGCGGACGCTTCGGCGCTTGTCATAGCATCCGTCTGATGATGGGCCATTTCTGCTTGCGTGGAATCCGTGGACGATTTTTCATGGCCTTCATGGCCTTCATGGCCTTCATGGCCTTCATGGCCTTCATGGCCCTCGTGAGCCTGCGGCGCTGCGCCCGAAACCCTGCGTTCCACAAGGAACATCCCGCATTTCGGGCATTTGCCGGGTTCGTCAGAGACGACCTCGGGGTGCATGGGGCAAGTGTATTCGATCCGCTCCGACAGTGCGGGTGCGTCGAAGTCCGTGAGGTCATGTGCAAAAGCTCCGTTCCGGATCAGCTTACGGAGATCCTCCAGCCCGGAGATCAGTCCCTGCTGCGACACCTCCGCCGTCACATCCGGGGTGGGCAAAGGGCCAAGATCGACCGAGCCAAGTGCAAGAATGCACCTGGGGCGCGGCATCTGTGCCCAGACCACGCTGGCCGCATCAACAAGCGCGGGTGGCAAAGGCCCCGCAATCAGCAAGACACTCGCATGGCGCGGTGTTGCGACGCGGATCAGCCCTGCGGCGTCCAGATCAAGACCCAAGGCGTTCGCGACATCCTCTCCGGGTACAACGAACGCGCGCAAATCCCACGCCATGGCCCCGGCGACCAACCCGCGAAAGCCCTGCAACAGACCCTGACGTGCTCCGGACAAATCCATCATTGCCGCCTCAACGCGCCCTGGCTCCAGCCATAGAGCAGGCCGAGAAACAGGATTGCGAGAAATACACCCATGTCGAGCAGGGCGACCAGCCCTTCTTCACGGTAGACGACGGCCCATGGGTACATGAACGCCATCTCCATATCGAACGCCAGAAACAGGAGTGCATAGCCGTAATATTTGGCGTGGTATCGCACCCAGACCGGATCCCGGGCCAGCGTTCCGGCGGTTGCGGGCACGTCCTTGGCGGGTTCGGCGCGGCTTTTCCCGATCGCACGGGCCAGCGCATAGATGCTCAGGACCAGTCCTACCGTACCAAGCGTAAGTCCGAGCAAAATGGCGTATTGTGTCAATTCACTCATGTCCGCCTTGGCTCCTTTCTCGCTTGGCCGATTTTCCCGTTCGGGCGCGCCCCCCAATCAGGTGCGCGCCGTCCATTATTTGACCACGTTAAGTCAAAGACGTCCAAAAAGAAAAACGATTACAAAAGAAATCATTCCCTACCCGACGACGCCACTCGAAGCAATGAAACTGTGAAAAACGCTGCGCTTTTGTCTTCAGCAACCATGCAGATAAATTTCATCGGCGCGATGGATGGCAGATTTCAAAAACACTGACATTGGAAATTTTTTTTTAATGGATAGGTTCGAAGCATCCACCGATGGCGACAGGTCTAAATAAATCCGCCTGCCGGGTTGGAATCGGAACCTCTATATAAAGGCGGTGTGAAATCATGTCGGAAACCAGAAACCATATTTCAAAGGCCAGCGACGCTGATCAGCCCGGCCTCGAGGAAGCACTGTCGGTGAACAGGAATACGTTTTTGGGTTTCCTGGTCAAACGGCTGGGAAACCGGGCCGATGCCGAGGACGTTTTACAGGAATTCTGCATCCGCGTTCTGGCACGTAAGGATCAGCTACGCGAGGCGGACCGCATGGATGCCTGGCTCTATGCGGTGTTGCGGTCCACGCTCAATGATCACTTTCGCAAGTCGGGACGGTCCAGACGTCTGAAGGAGGCTGTCGCACTGGAGGCTCAGTCTGCTGTTATCACGGATGACCCGGTCGAATACATGAACGTGATCTGCAACTGCGTCAAAGGGCTGATTACCGAACTGCGTCCCGGTGATGCCGAACTTGTCCGCCGAATTGACATCGACGACGAGGATCGCGGCATTGTGGCAGCTGACCTCGGGCTCAGGTCCGGCACATTAAACGTGCGTCTCCACCGCGCCCGCGCCGCTTTGGGTGACGCGTTGATTGCCCACTGCGGCCCTTGTTGCCATCATGGCTTTGACGATTGCTCCTGTCCGCCGGTCGGCTGCGAGCATCCGGTTGAAGGGACCGATTGCAAGGACAGTGACACCGCTTCTTGAAGGGTTCCTGTAACGATCTGCTCCTTACGGCGTCTTCAGAACGAAGCTGCCCGGGAGGATCACATGACTACAGTACCGGCAGAATCGCAGGTGATTTCTGACATGCTCACGGATGTGTTTTGCGAATGTCGAAGCACGATGCAGACCGATGTTGGGAAGCTGTCGGGTGACCTTTTTCTCAAGGTAGATGTCGAAGGGCAGACGCTTCAGTCTGCGGCGGACGCGGTCGGGCTCGGCACGCGGGAAGCCCGAACACTCTTGTTCATGTTTCGAATGCGCGTGGCCAGCGCCCTTGTCGGTTCGATATCGGCTGCACACCCGGTCCGCGGGCCCGGGCCAAATTAGGGTATTGGTCCGGCGCATGGTCCTGTCCTTGGCGCGCCGCGCGGGATCGAGCGAAGCTGCAGATACCAGACGCCTGTAATGATCGCCCGCAGCCAGCGTCATACTTTCAGATCGCCCGGATGGTTTCCTGCTGAAGGGAACGCGAACGGCTTGCCCGGGCGGCTATTGCATCTGACAGGTGAAAGGCAAAGTCATGAAACGCCCGATCGAAAGATCGCAAACCGAACACGCCGTCCCAGAACTTTCTCGTGACAGCGCCCCTGCGCGGTTGGGCCGTCGCAGCGTGCTGATTGGCTCCGCTGGACTGGCCGCTGGCGGAGTTCTGGCTTCGACCGCCGCGCGCGGGGATGGGAACGTTGCCGCGCGGCCCGCGCAGAGCCGGGCGGCAACACCGGGCGGCGGCGCCGGAAACCGGCTCTATAGCACCAATCCGACCCATTCGGACATGGCTGACATCAGCCAGAACCCGGCCAATGTACCGCCGGCGATTACCCGCCGCGAGCCCGCCACCGTGCGGCTGGAGTTCGAGACAATCGAGATCGAGGCACAACTCGACACCAACAGCACCTATCGTTTCTGGACCTACAACGGCAAAATTCCCGGACCGTTCGCGCGGGTGCGCGTCGGCGATACGGTCGAGGTTTACCTCAAGAATAACGAAGACAGCTGGTACGCTCACAACATCGACCTGCACGCTGTGACCGGCCCGGGCGGTGGGGCGGCGCTGGCGCAACCGACGGCGGGCGAAAACTACAGCTTCAGGTTCAAGGCGCTGAACGCGGGTCTTTACGTCTATCACTGCGCGGTGTCCCCTGTGGCGCAGCATATTTCGAATGGCATGTATGGTCTGATCCTGGTCGAGCCGGAAGAAGGCTTGCCGCCGGTCGATCGTGAATACTATGTCATGCAGGGCGAGCTTTACACCGAGGAGCGTTTCGGCACTTCAGGCCTGTTGAATGAAAGCTACGACAAGCTCGTGGATGAACGCCCCGAGTTTTTCATCTTCAATGGCCATACCGGTGCACTGACCGAACACCATCCGCTGAAGGCCCACGTCGGTGAGACTGTACGGATCTTCTTTGGCGTCGGCGGTCCCAACTTTATTTCGTCCTTCCACGTCATCGGAGAGATCTTTGACAAGGTCTATCTTCAGGGCTCGCTAGAAACCGAGCCACTCAGGGATGTCCAGACCGTGACCGTGCCGGCCGGCGGCTCGGCGGTGGTGGAGTTCAAATGCGACGTACCGGGGCGGTTCGTTCTGGTGGATCACGCGCTTTCGCGGGCCGAGAAGGGGCTTGCCGGATATCTCTTCGTCGAGGGCGACGAAGCGCCGGACCTCTTCTCTTGATGGGTGAACGAGGTGCGGCCTGCTCCATTCAGGGCCGCTGAGGCCGCCGTCCGGGTTTCGCCAAACCCTCCTATCCCGGGGAGCTGACACCGGATCGGCGAACAATGTCCAAGACGACGCCGCAGGCAGGTCCGAAGGCACCGTTGGAAATATGAAAACTGACCAAAAGGGGACTCAAATGCGAAGAACCACCTATCTAGCCGCATCTGCGGCGATTTTTACCGGGCTGCTTGTGGCCGCCTGGGTGACTCACGGAACGGGTATCGTGAAGGACGATCCCGAGCGAAACATCGTCATCCCCGACGAACTGACCAGCGAGTTGCAGGTCAAGGTCGCCTATGACGGCGAGGATATCTGGTTCCGCTACCGCTGGCCGGTCGAGCGGCCCGCGATCTTCAACGACGTTCTGGTCTACAACGACGGCAAGTGGGAGAAGCGCGGCGGCGAGGCGCTGGGGCCGAACCCCGACTTCCTGACCGAAGACCGGGTGGCGATGATGATCGACGACGGCTCGGTGCCGCTGTTTTCGCGCTACGGTGGCTACATTACCATTGGCGAAGGGCTGACCACCTTCACCGGCGTGCCTGAAACCGACGAGGAGCGGACCAAATACCTGCCGTCCTCGCGCACCGATCCGAACGATTTCGACGCGGTGAAGCCGCAGAGCGATCTGGAAAAGCTGCGCGCGGCAGGCCAGTTCATCGACCTCTGGCAATGGCGGTCGAGCCGCTCCAACCCGATCGGGCTGGGTGATGATGGCTTTGTGGCCGAAGCGCGCGAAGGCGACGAGGGTACCGGCCCCTATACCACCAACTTCGACAAGGAAGCTGGCCAGCCCAAGTACATGTTCAACCCCGAGGTCGCGGGCTACAGGGCCCTGAAGATCGATGAGGTCGTTTCGGGCAAGGTCGGCTTCAACGACACCTATTACCTCAGCGCCGAAACCGCGGTGCCGTTCGATCCCGGCTATGCCTGGAAGAACGGCGATACCATTCCGCGCCGCTTCCTACGGCCCGAAGCCGGATCACGTGGCGATGTCGTGCAGCCCGCGGCGGCCCGCTGGCGCAATGGTTTCTGGGACGTGACTCTCCAACGCAAGATGGACACCGGCAACCCGCTGGATGACAAGATCTTCCGCGATGGTGGCAGCTATGACGTGGCCTTCGCGGTGTTTCGCAATGCCTCGACCATGCGCTGGCACTATATCTCGCTTCCTGCGTCGCTCGGACTCGGTGAACCAGCGCAGATCAATGCGAAGTTTTCCGAGCCCGGCAAGCCTGACTGGACTGGTCCCTGGACAGAGGTCGAGATCTACTATCCGGGTCAGATCACCTGGGGCCAGTTGACCGACGCGCGCGTGCACCCCGGTGCGGACCGGATCGCGCAGCGCGTGCCGGTTGCCGCGCGCCACACCGAGGAGCAGCTGGCACTTTACGGTGTGCAGATGGAATTCGCCGATGAAATCAAACGCCAGTGGATCTGGACCCTGATCGCAAGCCTCGGCCTGATCGTCGCGCTTGGCATTAGCGTCAACCTTCTGATGCGCCGCAAAGAGGAGGAATCACGATGATCCGTTCACAAGCAAACCGGCTCCTTACCCCGGAATTTCCGAAAGGTCGTTTCATGACACCCGATCTGCAGCGCGCTCCGCGCATCGCGATCACCGCAACTTTTCTTGGCCTGCTCGGTACCGGCGTGGCACTGGCGCATGGCGCGGACGGCGGGGTGGCGGTGGCCGTCGAAGGCGCGCCTTCGTGGTCGCTGAGCCCGGTCTATCACATTCTCATGGCGCATTTCCCGGTGGGGCTGTGGGTGACGGCCTATCTGTTCATCCTGATCCGCTGCTTCTCGGATGCCGAATTCGCCGTTCGGCTGCAAAGGGCGATCTGGCCCGTGGCCGCGCTTGGCACGCTTGCCGGGTTCGTGACCTACGGGCTTGGGCTGACGATCTATCCCTGGTCGGCCATCACCGAAAGCCCGCTGGGGCGCAACCACATCATGCTGGCAACCTGGACGCTCAGCTACTGGACGGTGATGACCGTGCTTGGCTACCGCTTCCGCCGTCACCTGTTTGAAGGCGCGCAGCGTTGGATCACCCTAGTGCTGGCCACGATCGGCGCGGCGGTGATTACGATCACCGGCACCCTGGGCGGGTCACTGGGGGGTACACCGTCGCTGGTCACCAAAAGCCTCAGCTGGATTGGCTGGAACGTCTACGAGACTTTCTACCTGCCGACCTGGATGCTCGTGGTGTTCGGCCTAGGGGCTCTGGTGCTTGTCGCGCTTGGCGTCATGGGACGCCGCAAGCGTGCCTGATGACGGAGGCGGAACGGTGAACCTGATCGCGCAGGCACCCGGTGCCTCCGCGCTTCCCGACTACCTCGAACGCTACTACTGGTGGGCCTATCTCAGGCCCGCCAGCCTGCGTGTATTCGATCATCCGGCGGTGGTGTCGGCGATCCTATGGGGACAATATCGTGGGCTCTGCGACGCGGCTCTGGGCGCAGTTCAGCCCGGGAAGCGCGTCCTGCAACTGGCCTGTGTCTATGGCGACCTGACGCCCCGGCTGCGGGACAGGCTCGGACCCAAAGGGCGCCTCGAAGTCGTCGATGTCGCACCGATCCAGATCGACAACCTCGCCGCCAAGCTGGGACACGATCCCCGGGTTGCCCTGTGGGTGGCCGACGCCGCCGCACCCGGGACAAGCCGTTTCGACACGGTTCTTTGCTTCTTTCTGCTGCACGAACTGCCCGACGGCCACAAGCGCCGCGTGGTCGATGCGGCGTTGGACAGGTTAGCGCCCGGTGGTCGCGCGGTGTTCGTCGATTACGCCCGCCCGATGCGATGGCACCCGCTCAGACCCGTGATGCGGGCCGTTTTCGCTCTGCTGGAACCCTTCGCCGCGGCGATGTGGCGTCGGGACATCAGGTCGTTCTCGTCGACGCCAGAACGGTTTTCCTGGCGAGAGAAGCGCACGTTCGGCGGACTCTACCAGATCGTGGTGGCGGAACGTCCGGGCTGACAGTGGTAAAGGCGGAAATCTGCCTTGCCGCGTGTAACTTCTTTCAGTCCGCAGCGTCTCTTTCAGGAACACCCCGGAAACACCCGATGTCGCACAATGAGAGGAGTTGAAGATGACAATTGCATTTATCCTGGCGCTGCTGGTCCTGTCCGTCCCGTTCCTTTGGGCGTTTGCGCGGCCACATCGCAAGCCTGTGCCGGTCGCGGTACCGGAACGCCACAACCATGTTCGTCCTGGTCGCTGAGGCCAGTCGGACGCATACCAACCAAGTAAAGGAAAGTCAGAACAATGAACACGATACGCATTCTTGCCGCAGCTTCAGCCGGGCTTCTGCTGATCTCCGGTGCGGCCTTCGCCCACGAAATGGATACCGATCAGGACGGACTCTACACTCTGGCCGAAATGCAGACTGAATATGCTGACCTGACGCAAGAGCAATACGATGCGCTCGACACCAACAAGGACGGTGCCGTCGATGTCGACGAACTCCAGGCGGCAATCGAGAGCGGCGCATTGCCGGCGATGGAGTAGACCGGGTTTTGCTCCGACGGCCTGCGGGGCCTCGCGGCAGGTCCGTGCATCAATCCAAAACGCGCATGCATGGCCAAACCGCTATGCATGCGCTTTTGTACGACGCGCCGTTCCAGCCTATGTCGCACCGGCCAGAGAATTGGCCGGAAAGACATGTTCGCCGATCATGGCCGCTACGACAGGCGAACCAAAACGTTAGTAGTTAATGGAATTTTTGAGAGATGGAAATCAGCAGCACCATTAAAATCGTCGGGGCCGGGCCAGCTGGCCTAGCCTGCGCGATTGTGCTGGCGCGTGGCGGTCGGAAGGTCGTTGTGCACGAGTGGAAAGATCGGGTGGGCCACAGGTTTCACGACGATTTTCAGGGGCTTGAGAACTGGACCAGCGAGCTGGACGTTCTTAATGAACTTTCTGCCGCAGGCATCGCCGCTGATTTTGACCATCATCCGTTTGACCGTGGTACTGTTTTCGATCCATCCGCGCACAGCTATGTCGTCAAGGGGAGACGACCTCTTTTCTACCTGCTGCGCCGGGGCTCTGGTGAAGGGACGCTCGACAGCGCCCTTCTGTCCCAAGCCCGCGCCGCAGGTGTTGAGGTTCGTTTTGGCGACCGGGTGAAGACGTTCGCCGACGCGGGTGTGCTGGCTGCCGGGCCGCGCGAGGCCGCGGTCATCGCCGCAGGACATATTTTCGAGACGGACATGGCTGACGGGGCATGGCTGGCCCTCGGGCACGAGATTGCGCCTGGCGGATACGCCTATCTTCTGGTGCGGGGCGGGCGGGGCACAGTGGCAAGTTGCATGTTCACAGGCTTCCGCGACCAGGCACTTCATGTAAAGGCGGCCGAGGATTTCTTTCGCGCTCATGCCGGGCTCGAAATGCGTAACCCCCGCCCCTTTGGCGGATATGGCACCTACCGTTTGCCGCGCAGCGCAAACCAGGGCGAACATCCGGTGGTCGGTGAGCATGCGGGCTTTCAGGATGCGCTTGCCGGGTTCGGGATACGCCATGCGATCCGCTCGGGCGTTCTGGCGGCGGAATGTCTGCTGACGGGCGCTGACTATACCGCCCGCTGGCAATCGGAACTGGGCCGTTCGTTGAAAGCAGGCATCGTCAACCGTTGGATGTTCGGCCTCGGCGGAGAGGTGGGTTTGCGTATTGCATGCCGCAAACTCGCTACGAACGACGCAGGGGACGTGCTCCGCCGAGCGTATGATCTGACCACGTTCCGACGGCTTGTGCTGCCTTTCGCGCGCCGCCGATACCGCACCGCGTTGGAAGACCCAAGTTGCAGTCACGTCGATTGCGATTGCGTCTGGTGTCGTCACGGCGACCACGGCTCGGTGGGAACTAATGACAAAATGAGGGAAACTGTATGAGACACGAACTCAACATTCGCGCCACGAAGCCGGGCCGACGCGCGCCGGTTGCGCTCTGGCTTCTGGATGGCGCACTGCGCAGATTGATCCAGACCGGGACGCTGGAAGTATGTTTGCCCGATGGTGAGATCAGGCGATACGGCACGGGAAACCCCACGACTGCGATCACGATCCATGATTGGCCGACCTTGCGCCGGATTGCGTTCCAGCCGGACGTCGCTCTGGGTGACGCTTGGATGGACGGTGGACTGTCTGTCGATAAGGGCGACATTTACGGCCTCATCTCCTTATGTCTGGAGAACTACCAGGACGCCCGTGTGCCATGGCTCTGGCAATTCCGCGACCGGCTGAGAAGGACACTTAGAAGGTTCACAATGTACAATCCCGTTTCGCGGTCGCGCCGGAATGTTGCCCACCATTATGATCTGGGCGACGGCCTCTATGATCTCTTCCTCGACCCCGAACGCCAGTATTCCTGCGCTTATTTCGAGACACCCGAAGACAGTCTTGAAGCCGCGCAGGTTCAGAAGATGTGCCACATTGCGGCCAAGCTGCGCGTGTTGCCGGGACAGAAGGTGCTGGACATCGGGTCCGGCTGGGGTGGTTTGGGAACGTACCTTGCCCGTGCGTCTGGCGCGCAGGTGACCGGGGTCACGCTGTCGGTGGATCAGCAGAAATACGCAGCCGAAAAGGCGCGGCGCGACGGGTTGGATGACCGGGTCCGCTTTGATCTGCGCGACTTTCGCCACCAGACGGGCCGCTTTGACCGGATCGTGTCGGTCGGCATGTTCGAGCATGTCGGCGTCGGGCATTACGGCGCGTATTTTGCCAAGATTGCGGACCTGCTCGATCCCGACGGCGTGGCGCTGGTGCACACGATCGGCAGCGCCCGCCCGCCGCGAGCGCCCGACCCGTGGATATCCAAATACATCTTTCCGGGCGGTTATGTTCCGTCGCTGTCTGAAATCGTCCCGGAGATTGAACGGGCGAGCCTCGTCATCGCGGATGTCGAAGTGCTTCGCCTGCATTATGCCGACACGCTCAAGGCCTGGCGGGACCGGTTCATGGCGCGGCGGGACGAGGCGGTAGCGCTTTACGACGAACGCTTCTGCCGGATGTGGGAGTTTTACCTCGCGTCCTGTGAAGCCGGGTTTCGCCATAACCATCTGGTCGTCTTCCAGATTCAGCTTGCACATCGCCTGGACGCCGTTCCGGTGACACGCGACTACATTGAAGCGTCGAAACAGTATCTCCCTGATTTGAGCGGCGAGGAGGATGCAGATATTGTGAAGCGGGACGCACGCAGAACCCGCAAGGTCGCCGCCGAATGACCCTCCGCAAATCCTCGCTGATCATTCTGGTCATGTTTCTGTGGGCAGCCTGCTTCCCGCTCATCGTGGCGGGTTTCGCCTATGCGCCGCATCTGACCTTCGCGGCAATGCGTGCGTTTCTTGCCGGATCGGCGCTTGTGGTCCTTGGGGTGATGCTTGGCCGACCCTGGCCGCGGGGCAAGAGGGTGTGGTTCGGAATCGTCGGAATCGGTATCGGCGCGACATCGCTTGGATTTCTCGGCATGTTCATGGCGTCGGAATTTGTCTCACCCGGACTGGCGACGGTGCTGGCAAACACCCAGCCGCTGATGGCCGCGGCTGTTGCCATCGCTATGCTGGGTGAGCGGTTGGGTGGGCGCGGCAAGGCGGGGCTTACATTGGGATTTGTCGGCATTGTCCTGATCGCTGCCCCGCAACTTCAGGGCCCCGCGGGAGGAGCGTTCGGGCTCGGCACCGCCTATATCTTTTTGGCTGCCCTTGGCATCACCATCAGCAACGTCCTTATCCGCGCACTGGCGGGACGTGTGGATGCGATAATCGCGATGGGAAGCCAGATGCTGATCGGCGGGGTTCCCCTTCTGTTGGGTGCATTTCTGTACGAAGATCCGATGTCGGTGACGATTACACTGGATTTCGTTTTGATATTGCTTGCGATTAGTCTGTTCGGCACGTCGCTTGCCTACTGGCTGTGGAGCGAGATCCTTCGAACAACCGACCTGAGCCGCGCCAACGCCTTTGCGTTTCTGGTTCCCGGCTTCGGGCTGGCCATGGGCGCGGCCTTTTTCGGGGAGTCCATAGGACTTCTGACGGGGCTGGGCATTCTGGTGACACTTGTCGGTGTCGCCATGACCAATATGGATCGCCCCAAATCCACCCAAACGGCTGATGCCTCTGCGAATTGATCTGCGCAGCCAAACAGCCGAAACCGTGTAATGCATCCAGGTTTCGGGCGTCTTTGTTAGGAAGCGCGACTGAATGCGCTCCGTGACAAATAGAGGTCTCGACATGACCAGTATTGGCGAAACACCCCGCGCGGCGCGCATCCCGATCCAAGCCTTGGGTTGGAGCCTGGGCATTTTCTTCGCGATCACCTACACCATCTGCGTCGTTTTTGATCTGGTCTTTCCGGGCCAGAGCATGACCAGCCTCTGGATCCCCCTATTGCCATGGGTCGACGGCATCAGCTTCGGAGGCTACGCCCTCGGTGTCTCCGAAACCCTGCTATACGGCTGGTTCGTCGCGCTGATCTTCGGGCCGCTGTTCAACTTCTTTGCTGAACGGAGAGCGTGATGGCCAAGACCAAATCCCCCAAACGGACACTCAAGTCGCTAGCGTCAGAACCCGTCGTCTCTAAGGCCAACCAAAGCAGCACTATGGCCGATAAGCCGAAGATGGTTCAGATCGAACAGTCGACAGCCACCGCCGCGACATATCCTCGGGACCTGTTTGAACGCTGGGTCCTGTTCCTTGACACGCTGCGCGAGCGTGCCGACAACATGATCGAGCACGAGCGGCGAGGGATGCCACCACTTCTGGATTTCAAATACGAAACCCTCCTCGACGCCCGGCGTTTCGAGACGCCCGCGAACTACGCACTCCTCAGGATCACCGAGATCGGTGACGATTGTTGGGACGATTGCGTCGACATGGCCAAGCCGCCGGTCATCGTCGTTGACCCGCGCGCCGGCCACGGCCCGGGCATCGGCGGCTTCAAGCGCGACAGCGAGGTGGGCATTGCGATGCACGAGGGCCACCCGGTCTACTTCGTCGTGTTCTTCCCCGAACCCGAACAGGGGCAAACCCTCGCCGATGTGCACCATGCGTTGCGCCGCTTCGTCGAGGAAATCGCCAAACGGCACCCGGACCATCCACCCATACTATATGGCAATTGCCAGGCGGGGTGGGCAATCACACTTCTGGCAGCTGACTGCCATGGGCTTTCTGGACCGATTGTCCTGAATGGTTCGCCGCTCTCCTACTGGGCCGGTGAGGCCGGCACCAACCCGATGCGGATGATGGGCGGGCTCGCCGGGGGCAGCTGGGCTGCGCACATGATCGCGGACTTTGGCGACGGACGCTTCGACGGCGCGTGGCTCGCGCAGAACTTCGAGAACCTGCAGCCGGAAAAGGCGATCTGGGACAAATACGCCCATCTCCTCTCGCATATCGACGACGAGCGCGAGCGGTTCCTGGAATTCGAGCGCTGGTGGAACGGTTTCTACACGCTGAGCCGCGAGGAAATTCTCGCGATCACGGAGAACCTCTTCATCGGCAATAAACTAGAAACAGGCGAGATGCGGGTCTGCGATGGCTGCACCGCTGATCTGCAGCGGATCCAGAATCCGATCGTGATCTTCGCCTCCGAGGGCGACAATATCACCCCACCGGCGCAGGCACTGGGTTGGATCCCGAAGGTTTATGCCGATACGGAAGCGCTGAAGGCCGCAGGACAGCGGATTGTCTATCTCATCAACCCCCATGTCGGGCATCTTGGCATTTTTGTCTCGGCATCAGTGGCGCGGCTGGAACATCGCGCGATCCTCGAAAGCCTCCACGAGATTGAGACGCTTGAACCAGGCCTCTACGAGATGAAAATCGACAATCCGACCGGCGATCCCGACTGCGAGAAGCCTGCTTATTCGGTCAGCTTCGAGCCGCGCGAAGTGTCTGAAATCGGCGAGGTGCACCCCGAGGACGCACTCAGAAATGTGGCGCAAGTCTCCCGGACGGGCGAGGCGGCCTACGACCTGTTCCTCGGTCCGTGGGCGAGGGCAATCACCACGCCCCAATCTGCGGAGGCTCTGCGCGCGATGCATCCGATGCGCTGGAGCCGGCTCATGTTCTCGGCACACTTCAACCCGTGGATGGGTGCCGTGCAGGCGATGGCCGACACGATCCGCCCGGTCCGTGCGCCTTTGCCGGACGATGATCCCCGACTGAAAGCGGAACGCGAGGCAATGGCGCAGATCGGGGCCAGTCTTGGCGCGATGCGTGTCGCACGCGATCACGCCATCGCGGTGCTCTTCAAGGCGCTCTACGCACCGGGCACCGGGTTCGTAAATCAAGCGAAGGAATGAGTGATGCAATGGCTTGTAGATAACTGGCTGATCCTGTTGCTTGTCGGCGGTATGCTGGCGATGCATCTCTTCGGACACGGCCACGGGGGGCATGGCGGCGGTCGCGGCGGACATGGCCGTGGCGGGCGAAACAAATCGGACAGTCATGTGGGGCACGGGCACGAGCCCCACGATTCCGATGCCGCCGATAATGAAGACAAGTCCCCTGCGCCGGAACGGCGTAAGGACGACGGGCAAAGCTAATATGCATCGCCCTACGATCCTGATCCTGAACGCGGGTTCGTCCAGTCTCAAGTTCGTTCTAATTTACGCGGCGCAAGGCGGTACACGCATTGCCGGCGGGTGGTTTCAGGAATTGGGACCAATGCCGCCAAGTTCACGTTGACCGCGACCGGCACCGCGGAAGACGCGGAACGAGACGGCGCATTTCCGGACCATCGCGCCGCACGCGGTGCCGTAGTCGCCGAGGTCATCTCAAACCGCCTTGCGGCCCTGCCGGTCGCCGTTGGTCACCGTGTCGCCCATGGCGGACCTGATTGCGATTGCCCTGAAGAAGTCACTGCTGACCTTTTTGCGCGACTGCGCAATCTGGTCCCGCTCGCACCTCTGCATCTGCCCGCCAACTTCGCCGGGATCGATGCCATCGCGGCCCGGCGGCCTGACCTGCCGCAGATCGCCTGTTTTGACACCGCCTTTCACAACGGTCTGCTGCGGGTGGCGCAGATGACCGGACTGCCGCTCGAGATCGAGACGCCCGAGCTTCGGCGCTGCGGCTATCACGGGCTCAGCTACGAATACATCGTTGGTGCGATGGCCCGGGACGGCGTCGATGCCGAGGGTGAGCGTCTGATCGTTGCGCATCCCGGCAACGGGGCTTCACTGGCCGCCGTCCGGGGTGGCAGGTCGATTGAAACCACGATGGGTTTTGTCTTGTAGGTTCACGTCAATAATCCTTTCAATTTTCAAAGACTCGTTTGATCCGTCATAGCGAATTGAACGTTTCATGGTTCTGCCTCGGTCAGATAGTCATGCACGACCTTCCCGAGGCCCAGTGTCAGATCGGTCAGGATATGGGTTGCCGAGATGACCTCGCGCACCGGAAGGTCCGTAAGGGGGGCGAGGGCGTGGCTGTGCAGCTCAAGCCCGGCCGGTCCCTCCCAGGCACCTTTTATCGTCACCTCTTCAAGATAGTACTCGACCAGTTCGCAAATGCGCGGGCCACAGCAATCGACATCGGGGATGATCTTGAGGAGCCAGCTGGGCGCAGCCAGTGCCTTGGTCACGACGTCATGGTCGAGCGCGCGGTGCTTGTAGCCCATGGTGGCACTTGCGACCTGAACCGACCCGACATCCAGCGTGCCGACCAGCGTGTCTTTTTCCACCCGCATCCGCGGCTCGGCCAGTTTCTTGGGAAAGCCCCATATCTCGCGGCCACCTGCAATCGGGCTGTCGTCATTGAGGAACATGGCGTGGACATAGCCACCTTTGCGGCCCTGGTATTCCACCGGGATGACCTGGCCGCTTTCGGTATAGTTGCCGAACCCGGTGCTGTCCGGCATGCGAATGAACTCGTATTTGACGATTGGTTCGGTCACCTGCAGAGGTTCCGGTACCACGGCGCGCAGGGCCTCAATGTCCGTGCGATAGGTTACGATAAAGAATTCGCGATTGACGAACCGGTAGGGCCCCTTGGGGTAGGATGGGCTGGTCAACGGCATCGCGAATGCGTTCCTGAGGACGTCAGAGGATTTCATGATTGACGGAGCCTTTCATTAAAGGGAAATTTCGACGCTTGGATCGTTTTTGTGATAGGCGTCGGTTGCCGCATCGAACCAGTTCAACAATAGAGCGGTATCCCCGAATACCGGCTTGAGGGCAGGGGTTCGACACAGACCGGCGTGTCCATTTGGCACCGGGTCATTCGGCCAGATCGAAGACATTGACGCGCGTTGCGGCGTGATGTCTTGCCTCCCATTGGGGATGCGCCAAAGTCCTTTCTACATCGGACTTTCCTGCCGCCCAGCGGTCCAGCATCGAGCGCCGTGAAAACTCATAGTCTTTGGATTGCCGCTCGTATCTGGTCTGGCGGTAGATGAGGTGGGCAATCGTGACGCGCGGGTCCGCGTTGCCGCTTGCCAATGCCCTGGCGTCCGGATCGTTCTTCAGTTCAGGCGGCAGTTTGTCATAGAGACGCTTCGCCGCATCGCGGGTCTCGTGTATCCGTCGCATCATGTCCGTGTTGAAACGGGTTCTGCTGGAATACCGGATGTCCTTCTCGCGCGCCTCCGACGTCCAGATAGATGTCGGGACAGCCCCGCGCGCACTGAACAGATCAACCTGGAACACGCAGAGATCATCGGCCGGCATCCGCTCATCGAGGACGTATTGCAGCGGCGTATTGGAAACCAGACCACCATCCCAATACCGCGCGCCGTCGATCTCGATGGCTGGAAAGCCCGGGGGCAGGGCACCCGACGCCATGATATGCTCCGGTCTGATTTCGGTTTCGGCACTGTCGAACCAGGTCATGTTGCCGGTTTCGACATTGACAGCACCGACACTCAGGCGGATCGCGCCCCCGTTCAGCAAGTCGAAATCGACCAGGTCCAGCAACGTGTCACGAAGCGGTGCGGTGTCGTAAAAACTGCGCGCACCCTCCGTGCCTGGCGGCATGAGACCGGCAGGCGGAAGACGCAGCCGGAAAAAACCGGGAACGCCGGTCATAGTTGTACCGGCCGCACTCAGATCATTCAGCCAGCCCCGCGGAAACACGCCATCAAACATGCCCACCGGGGCAGAGGAGGACGAGACCATTTCCCAGAAATCCCTTAGCGCCGAAACTCTTTTCTGCGGTGTATTCCCGGCGATCAGTGCCGCGTTGATCGCACCGATGGAAATTCCGGCGACCCAGTCGATGGGCCGACCGGCATCGGACAAAGCTTCCACCGCGCCGCCCTGATAGGCACCAAGGGCACCGCCGCCCTGCAAGACAATGACCGATTTTTCAACGCGCATTCCGATCTCCGAACATTTTATTTAAAATAGAAGACGCGCGGAGGGCGGGCAAATTACAGAAAATCCAGGTTTCGCCATTCCTGAGTAGGCGACATGCCCTGGTGCGTACCTGGCGGGCTACGTTATTTCGCTTCATCCGTCGCAGTTGAAAATTCGGCGAAAACGGGCAGGTGGTCGGACCCGAGGGCCGCTTCGCCCGTCGTCATAGCCCCGACGATGCCGGGCTTGAGGTGTTGGGAGCACGCAAAGCGATCCAGCGCAAAGGTCGGGCGCCGGCTGTGAAATGTCGGCCCCGCGTCGAAGATGGTGAAATCAGGTCGCAACCGACCCAGCCCGACCGATAGAGAGCGTTCGTTGAAATCCCCGACGATAACCGTCGCGATGTCACTTCCGTCATTGAGAAATTCCGACAATTGGCTGAGTTGGGCACGTCGCGATTGACGCAACAGTCCGAGGTGAACGCCAATGACCCGGATCAACGATCCGCCCGTCTCCAATACTGCGGAGACGGCTCCGCGTGGTTCAAGCCCCGGTAAGTCGAAATGTGCGCGGTCCAGGACCTTGATATCGGGGCGAACAAGGATCGCGTTCCCATGCCAGCCAAGGCTATCCCGTCCATGCTCAAACTCGACGGGCATCAAGCCAGTGCGCTCTCGTAGCGCCTTGCGGTCAAGCGCCGGTCGGCGCGGCGGAAGCCGGCGATCGGCTTCCTGAAGGGCGACGACGTCTGCTGACAGTTCGCTGATGATCCGAAGAATCCTGTCGGGGTCGCGTTTGCGGTCCGTGCCGACGGCTTTTCGGATATTGTAGGATGCGATGCGAAGGCCGTCGTGTTTCACAGAACCGGGGCCCCCAGTCTGAAGACGCCTTCGACCACCCGGCGCGGCCAGCTCGCGTCGGGCAGGCCCTCATCGCAACGCCCGAATTGTTTCTCAAACCATGACGCGAGCCGATCGGTGCTGTTCTTGTCGTGCAGGAACATGGCGATCTCGAAATTGAGAAGAAGCGAGCGCACATCGAAATTGGCCGAGCCGACCCATCCTGTGTTGTCGATCAGCCCGGCCTTGGCGTGCAACATTCCGCCCTGGTGGCGAAGGACCGTCGCTCCGGCCTCCTGCAAGTCTCTCAGGTAGGGGCCGCGCGCAAGGTCGGTCATGCGCTGGTTTGACTTCTCGGGGATCATGAGCCGCACGTCGAGGCCGCTTTTTGCCGCCGAGGCGAGTGCCAGTTGAAGCGGTTCCGTCGGAACGAAATAGGGTGTCGAAACCCATACCCGTTCCCGTGCCCGGTGGATCATCGAGGTCAGTGCAAGATAAAGGGTATCGCGCGGTTCATCCGGTCCGGAGGGCACAACCTGCAACACGGCTTCGCCAGCTATTTTGCACCTGCCCTGCCTTGATCCGGCAACGGTCTTCCCGGTCACGTCCCAGTCGGAGGCGAATATGTCGATGAATGATTGCACCGCCGGACCGGACAGGGAAAAACTCAGGTCAGTCCACGTCGCGTCCATCCTGGCCAGGTAGTGATCACCGATGTTGCGCCCGCCGGCCCAAACCCGCATGCGATCCGCAATAACCAGTTTCCGGTGGTTGCGCAGGTTCATGTGCCCGTTGTCCGGCGGATGGATGAATGGCGAGAAATACCGCACTTCGCCACCGGCCGCCTGCAACTCGTCAAGCGCCTTCCTTGGCCGTTTCATCGAACCCAACCGATCGAGATTCAACCGAACCTTCACTCCTGCGCGCGCTTTCTCAGTAAGGCGATTTACAAAGTCCCTTCCGGTCTCGTCCGCTGCGACCAAGAAGAACAGGATATCCAGCGTGTCCGTTGCGGCGCTGATCGTTTCGACCAATGCAGCATGCGCGGCCTTTGCGTCGTCATGAAGTTCAAACGAATTTCCGGTTGTGGCGGGGAGCGCGCCAAGGGACGTCAGCACCTCTGCTGTCGGTTGATCGGCAATGGTATCCTGACCCGGTTCTGCAAGTTTCAGATGCGGGAACCGCGATCCCTGCTTTCGAACACCGAGCATGAGAAACAGTGGAATGGCCAGATAGGGCACCAGGGCGATGAACAGAACCCAGGCAGCCGTCGATTGCGGCGTTCTGCGTTGCTGAAGCACAAAAACAACTGCGAGCGCGGTCACAAGGACTCCGGCAACGATCAGGGCGTGTTGCGTCAGCCAGTGCACTCAGACAACCTCCAAACTCACATCATTCGCGTTTGCAGGTTGGCCATGATCCAGATCGTACCTGCCGCCATGATGGCGAGCAGCAGGACGGTGAACAGGGTCAGCTGCAGGTCTTTCCGCTTCTTGCAGCCGATGTCAATAATCAGCACCAGAGCCGCTCATCATCTCAACCCGCCGTAGCCTGGCACGCCTCAGGGACCTCAAACTAGACACACCCGCTCGGCCAATTCGTCGATCAGCACGCGCTTGTTTTCAGAATAGTCTACCGGCAGTTCGACGAGATGTACGCCACCGGCCTTGAAACATTGATCCAGAAGCGGCACGAATTCCTCGGCCCCGGTCACGCGGTGGCCCGTGGCACCATAGCTGTCGGCATAGTCGACGAAGTTGGGATTGCCGAAGGTCAGCCCCCAGTCCTCAAGCCCGGCAACCGCCTGTTTCCAGCGGATCATGCCGTAGGAATCATCGCGCAGCACCAGTACCACCAGGTTCAGCCCCAGCCGCACCGCTGTTTCCATTTCCTGCGAATTCATCAGGAATCCACCATCGCCGCAGACCGCCATGACATGCTTTTCGGGGTTCAGGATGCTGGCCATCATCGCGGCGGGCAGGCCGGCCCCCATGGTCGCCAGCGCATTGTCCAGCAGGACTGTGTTGGGCCCGAGCGCCGGATAATTCCGCGCGAACCAGATCTTGTACATGCCGTTGTCCAGCGCGATGATGCCGTCCTCGGGCATCACCTTTCGCAGATCGGCGACCACGCGCTGCGGCACCATCGGAAAGCGCGGATCACCGGCATTTTCGCCGATATGGCCCCGAACGTGCGCGCGGATCCGCCGATAATAGGACATGTCCTCGGCCGGCAGCGGATCGATGTTTTCGCGCAGCCAGTCGAAGGTCGCGCCGATGTCGCCCACCAGTTCAAGCTGCGGAAAATAGACGCGATCCACATCGGCGGGGCTGAAATTGACGTGTATCACCTGCTTGCCGCCATGTTCCATGAAGAAGGGCGGTTTTTCGACGACATCGTGCCCGGCGTTGATGATCAGGTCGGCGTGGTCGATCGCGCAATGGATGTAGTCGCCCGAGGAAAGCGCGGCGGTGCCAATGAAATTCGGATGCGCCTCGCTGATGACACCTTTGCCCATCTGGGTGCTGAACGCCGAGATGCCGGTCGCATCGACGAACCTGCGGAGCGCAGCGATGGCATGGCGGCGGTTCGCCCCGGCCCCGACCAGCAGCAGCGGGTGACGCGCCGCGCGGATCATCTGAGCCGCCGCCTGCATCGCATCCGGACCGCAAGTCGGCACCGGAGCGGGCCTGACAGGGAACAGGCGGCCATCCCCGGTGGTTTCGGCGGCGATGTCCTCGGGCAATTCAAGATGCACGGCACCGGGGCGCTCCTGCTGCGCGATCCTGAAGGCCTCGCGCACCAGGGCGGGGACGGACCCGGCGCTGACGATCTGGCGGGTGAATTTGGTCAGCGGGCGCATCATGTCGACCACATCAACGATCTGGAACCGGCCCTGCTTGCTGGTCTTGATCGGCTTCTGGCCGGTGATCATCATGAGCGGCATCGCGCCGAGCTGGGCATAGGCGGCGGCGGTCACCAGATTTGTCGCACCGGGCCCCAGCGTTGCCAGGCAGACACCCGGCCTGCCGGTCAGCCGCCCGAAGGTGGCGGCCATGAAGCCCGCCGCCTGCTCGTGCCGGGTGAGCACGAAGCGGATGGACGAGCAGCTGAGCGAGTCGAGAAAATCTAGATTTTCCTCGCCGGGCACGCCGAAAACATGGGTAACCCCTTCGTTTTCCAGCGCCTTCACAAACAAATCCGAAGCCTTGACCGTCATGCGATTCCCTTGCTGGCACCATCGCGCGCAACTTCGGGCGGCGTGACAGCATCCTGGTTAGAAACCGGTCCCCCGGCTGCCGTCGCGCTGCGCTCGCGCAGCACTCGGCCCAACGGTTTCGGTTTAACGATCAACACTTGTCCTCTGATCATGAATGGGGCGGCTCAACGTTCCTCGATATAGACACCCGGATACGCCGACGATTAAAGGCATACAGGCGTGTAATCAACTGACTGAAACCCGAATACCTGACTGATTTCTCCTCCCGGCGCACAGTGTCCCGGTATCGTGCAGGGACGTCCGTCAATGTCGTCGCATCATGTGTCGGCAGCGTAAGACAGACGTGCCCGTCAGGGTGGAATCCCACCGTCACCCGGCCGGGACCGCGAACACCAGAACAAAGGCGAGCACGGCACCGATGGCGATGAACTTTACCCGTTCACGCCCGTTGCGGCAGACAGAATAGGCGACCACGCATTGCATCAGGTAGTAGAAGGCAAAGGCCCGCGACGCGAGCGCGATGATCGTGAAGGTCGAGCCTGTCCAGGCCAGCGCCATTGCCGCAAGCCCCACCGCCAGATAGCCCCAGCGCGGTGTGACGCGGCCGCGGCTGGTCTCTTCGATGTTCGCCGCAGCCGCCACGGTGTCGGCTACGGCGGCCGAGAACTGCGAAAGCGCCGCGGCGGCGATCAGCGGCACCGGCAGCCACAGCGCCACCGCACCCGCCAGCGCGATCAGGCTGTTGTCGCCATACTGCCCCCCAAGCACTGGCACCACCGGCATCGCAAGCGCCACGAAGACTACATAGACCGACAAAGAAAAATATTGAGACCAGCGCGACGCCCGTATGCGGGTATCCGCGTCGAACTGACCGCCCAGATAGCGCGTGGTCTCGAAGCCCTGCACGATGATCAGCGTGCCGGCGACGATAGTCGCCACCTGCCAGGGGCTGCGGCCGGGCCAGTCGGCGACGGGCAGCGCGCCGGTCCGCCCAAGCAGACCTGCGTCAAACCAGACGAAGGCCGCAAGAAGTACAGCCAGGATCGCCAGCGTCAGATACAGTGCCCAGCTTTCGAGATGCTCCAGCGGCCTCAGCCCGCCGGCAAGCCCGATGATGGTGATCGCGCCGATCACGGCACTGGTCATCAAGCTCTTGTTGAATTCGCTGTCCAGCCCCAGCCCGGTCAGCACGAAGGACGACAGGATATGCACATAAAGGCAGACCGAGATCACATAGGCGCCGACCAGAGCGACATCCGACACCCGCTCGAAAAACACCGTGAGCCTTTTCTCTCCGGTTGCCAGCACCGGCTCTGCGCAGACGATGTTATGGCGGATGATGGCACCGACGCCGAAGGCCACCAGCGCGACGACGATCATCGCCAGCGGCGCCCACGAGCCGACGGCGCTTGCCAGCACCGGTACTACGACCAGAAAGCCGCTGCCGAAGATCGAGGCCAGGGGCGTGCTCATCGCCGGCGCCATTCGCGCCAGCCCGGGCCGGGCCGGCGGTGGTGCCCGGTGCTGAGTCTTTCGTGTATCGCTCATTGGATACTGCTTCCCTCTGCTTTAACTTGCGTTCCTGCGGGACCGACTGCGGTCGTGGAAACCCACCGCGTCCCGGCCCTGCTGACGCTCAGCGCATGGGCGAGTTATGAAACGGTTCGCGAGTTCAGAATTTTGGATACGATTAGCAGGCGTTTATCGATTGGTGCAAATCATTTCAAATTACAAATCATACCCCCCCCAACCCCCCGCGCGCCAGCGCCGGGGCATCGCCTCAGTTTTCTGCCGAGCCCGATGTCACTCCGTTTCCGGCCAGATAGTCCGTCAGTGTCGCCGCATCCTGTGTCGGCAGGGCAAGGCCGATGTGCCCGTCAGGGCGAACCAGATAAGCTCCATTATTTGCTAGGCCGGCCTCAGCCGCGTCATCGTGAAACTCGAAATTAACCAGCTTCAACCCGTGCCCTTGCGCAGCCTCGGCCAACACCGCATCGGTTTTGCCGTAGACATGAAGCTGCCAACAAATCGCATCGAGCGGTTTGAAATTGTCCAAAACCCCGATCCAGGGCAATCTGTCACCGCCCCTGATTTCCCCGGCGCGACCTTCTGAGAACGCCGAGTCGCGATAGGTGATACGGGTCTGGCTGATCGTTCGGAAAATCATCTTGGGAATGCCCGGCGCATGGGCCAAAATCCGCAATGCATTCGGCAGGACCGCTGTGCGCAAAAACTTCGACCACTGGCCACGATGCACCAGCGGGCCGAAGGCGCGGTCCGTCGAACTGACCAGTTTTAGCGCAAAGGCCATGCGTTCCGGGCTGTAAGTGTCCAGGATGTCGTGCTGCGCCCACCTGTAGACAAGTTTCGCGCGCTCGATTTCCTGCACGCAAGGCAATTTCTCGATAGGACATTCCGGATCGGTTTTGGCCCCAGTCCGGCGATCCTCAGGCACCTGAAACCGGCGCAATCGCTGGATGCCCAGCGGGAAGCCTGTGAGGCCTATATAGCCAGCCAGAAACACGAGGGCTGGGAATTGCTGCCCGATAACTATGACGATGGCGGCATATCGGGCGGTTAGGCATCGATGGCATGAAGGTCGTCAATGATCACATAATCGGCCACTTCGAGCTGCAGGCACATATCGGCGTCAGCCTTGTTGAGGACGCCGCAACAATCGAACGGCTTACCGGTGAACAGGCATGGCTCCTCGACTCCCTCGAAGATAACCGTGAAATGGCGATCTCGGGCGGGGCCGGAAGCGGAAAAAGCGTTCTTGCGATCGAAAAGGCCGTGAGGGATGCCCGTGCAGGACGCCGCTCTTTGTTAACCTGCTTCAACGCGCCGTTAGCGAAGTATCTTCAAAGCGTCTGCGAAGGTGAGGAAAACCTCGAGGTGCGCAGTTTTCATTCCCTCTGCCGCATGACGGCTGATGCAGGCGGTATGGGCAGCATTTACCGGTCACAGCATGAGCTGGTCTTTGCGCTCAAACATGGTACCGCAGCCCATATCAATAATTTCGGTCTGGGAGACAAAGGGCGGCACCGGTCCAACCTCTGGACCTACGCCGGAGCCAATACCTTCCGTGCAGGCCGCATGGACGATCTTAAGGTCCATCCGACAGTCAAACCCGTTGAGATGGTAGCAGATGCGATCATGGACTGCTCGCAGTGACAATACCAGGTTGAGGCCTCTCCACCTCTCAGTGGGTGGCGCGCAACTCCGTCAAGATCAGCTTTTGTCGAACGTCGGGGCCAATCCACTGCGATCTTTGCCCGCATGCGTGTGCTGCGCGCTTTTGCGATTTTGAGGAGATCAGCCAAAAAGGAAGGGTCTTTGATTGGGCTACTTTCTGCATAACGCTCATCAATTTCCGCGATAGGTGCTTTGTACGGAGCTTCCGGAATGCGCAAATCCCATCCTTCCCCGGACACGACAACGTCCCCAAGGTAGTCACCAATCCGGTATTTGTGACCGCAAAGCTCACCCTCCTCGGGAGCTGGGTCATCAATGCAAGTGAATTCGCCGCGGGATTCGGCTGCTTCGGTCTTAGCTCCCGCTTGGCGCACAATTTCGCCGGTCTTCGCAAGATCCTCGTCACTTGGAAGCCAGTCCTCCTTTGACGCATCGGATAGTGCTTTCCAGTGTGCGAACCCCAACTCAGCGGCTAGTACGTTCAAAGCTTCCGTGTGCGCCATAGCAGTCGCACGCGCATACCGTTTGCCAAGCGTCTTTAGCTTTTTCACGTTATGATCAGTCATGTGTCATCTCCAATTGGATATGACTAGGTGCCCGCTGCTAATCTTCCCGCGCATATTGCGCAGAGTGTCATATCAAAGCTGAAAACGCTGCTTTGCTTTGCATGGCGGGCACACCGGCCTGCGTGAAGGCCATGCTCTTGATATGACCTCTATTCGAATTGGTCAAGGCGACCCAGGCCAGACCTTGAATATGATCCATAACACCGCAACGCAGCATCACCAATCCGGTCACTCATGGCACGTCTGAGTTCTACGGTCTCTTTTTTCTTTTCGTAAAATAATTTCGCCTATGTCGACTCGTGGTTCAAATTTCTGGAAGACGATAAGCGCACGATCTTCGCCGCCGCCCACGCTCAACCCGCGGTCGACTATCTTTGACAGCTTCAAGATGTCGATCAGGTTACCGCTTGATCGAGCGGGAACAGGTTCTCAACAAGCGACCGATGGCCGTTCTCGATGGCCGCCGGTTCAATGCCGAGCTTCTCGGCATAGCGTGCGTTCATGCCTTCGATGATTGTCATGACATCTTCGCCGAGCAGTTCTGCCTTGGTCGGGAGTGTCATAGTGTAGGCATAGGAAGCGATCGGACTAAGATGCTTGGTGATCCGTGTCTTCTCGATCTCAGAAATCGAAGCCTGCATGCAGGACTGGAAGCACCAATAGCAAGTCGCCCAGCACTCGACGATGTCGTCAGGTATCTGGTCGTGCTCGTTGCTTAGATAGAGCCGACGGATGGCTGGATCGTTGCTGCCGAATACGGTGAACAGCAGCCTTCCCATGACAAAGGGCCAGCTGTCTTTTTCGCCTTCGGCTGGCAGAACCTGGATCGAGGCGCGCGGTGGTTGATCGCCTTTCTTGGCGTCCGATCCCTTCCACGACGCAGCCGCGATAATCATCAGCAGTGCGCGCAGGCGCAGGATATCGTGATTGTCGAGCTTGCCGGTTTCTTGCCGCTCCTTGATGCGTTGGCCGAATTTGAGTGCAGCGCTGACGAGCTGTTCTTTCGTGGCTTTGCGCTGTGCCGCTTTGCGTTTGCGCGCCGCTTCCTCCCGCTCTTCCTCTTCCGGCGACTTTTTTTCTTTCCCGAAGTCCGCCCCAGCGGCGATCGCGGCTTCCGCGTTGTCGGTTTCATCGCCGAGATTGAACGCGTCGCGCATTAGGTCATCATCATCGGCCTCATCGATCTCGTCGCGCTGGCCATCCATGCCGAGGATGCGGTTCAAGAACCCCCGCACGAGCGTGACTTCACTCCCCGCGAGGCTGTTATGCGTCAGACTTGCTTGGGAGGTGCGCGGACGCCGTCCGGCGATAAAATGTTCGTAGCTGAGCACTTCATAGTGTGCATCGGACCCGTCATTGTTGCCGCGACTTGCCTTCGGGATCGAGGTCGGCGCTTTGTCCTTGTCTGTATCCGGTTCGAGCCGTTCGAGGACATCGAGCACTTCCATCAGCATCAAACCGGCTTCGGTTTCCTCATCGAGACCGCGCAGGGCATTCTCCGTCTTGCGCGAGCGCGTCTCCCTGATGGCCGAGCTCAAGCGGTCGATCAGCGTGACAATGGCGGGTGCCGTGCGGTGGTCGTCGGTGAAGACCAAGCGGGCGAAGGACGGCCTGACATCCGTCCCTGAAATCTGGAATCGCGGACTGCGATCGCTGTACAGCGGCGACAATCTGCATGGGATCACCGCTCCGTTCTGATCGAGCAGCTCGATGGTGCAACCGGCAGGATCAATTGACGGCGCAGGTCGCCAAACCAGCACATCGACCCTCACCTCGAATTGGCCGGGGGCTTGTTCTGCCAATTCTTCCAGCGGCAGTTCGTCATCGAGTTCGGGTTCGCCGATTTCTGCGGTCTCGATCGTGTGCTCTTCATCCAGAATTCTGGCCAGATCGAGCGCCTGGATGATAGTGTTCGGCGGCAGCTTTCGGTAGAGGCAGACCTCTTCGTTCTCACCGACATAGCCTTCTCGACCGAGTGCCGCGTGCGTGCAGTTTGCGCTGCCTAGCAGAACGTGATCGGCATTTTGGGTTTGTGCGATGATGGTTTTCGCGTGGATGAAGCGTCCTTCGCGAAACCCGTTGCGGCGGTACAACTTCATGTTGGGTAGTGCGCTTGCGGCGTCCTTCGGGAACTGAACAACCGCAGGGTCGATCACCACAGAAACTTCTTCCGGTAATAACCGCTTGTTCAGATAGCACAGTGCCGTAAGGTCCCTGTCCCAATACGGACTCACGACAATCAGCCGCGTGACCGGTCGGTCGATCAGATCAGCAAAGCGCTGGCCAATGCCGGTCTCTTCTCCCGTTGTAAGAAATGCGGCTTCGGTCTGGTCCGCGAGGCCCATCTTCTCGGAGGAGGCGATCGCATGCCGAAGCCATGGCGCCCTTGCCAGCATCCAGTCTTGCTGGCCGCGCAGTGCTTCCTGATCATAACTGACAAAGCGTGTCAGATACTGCCATGCCGCCGCGACAATACGCTGTTCTGCGGAATCTTCTTCACCGCAGCTGATTGTGCCGACCAGTTCGAGATTGCCCGCAAGGCCTGACGAGGTGATGTTCGCGGAGCCGACGATGATGCGACCGCCCTTGCGTCCGATTTGAAGGAACAGTTTCGGGTGAAACACCCGGCGGGCGGTCGCACCCGTGACCGTGTAGAGCCTGCCCGCATGGTTCGGCAGCGTCGATGCACCGGTGAGGGCGTGGGTCAGCATTCTGGCGTCGGGAATGACGATGTTGTTGCGACAGCCTGCACCACGAAGGCGCGGCAGAACAATGTTCTCATAGGCGTCGAAATCTATCCCGAAGGTGGTCAGAATGCTGGTGTGATAGAACTTATCAGCAAAGCGCTCGTACAACTTCATGCGGCACCTGCCGCTTCTACGCCCAGATCGGTCAGACCCTGACCGCCGACCAAATGGATGTCTTTGAGGAAGGTGATCGCGGGGCCTAGACGCGGGTTTGTGAAGACCGGCCCGTCCTTTTCGCGCAGCCTGATGCGTCCTTCATCCATCTCGATGAGAAAGGTGTAATCTCGCTGGTAGCGGAATTTGCGCAGCGCTACCCACATGTGTCGCCGTATGACCCGTTCCTCGATGATGTTTGCGAGGATATCGGCAAACGGCTCCTTCAGGTTTCGGTCGAGGAAACGAGTCTCGCTCAGCAGCGAGCGGAAAGCGTCAGGATTGAAGTGGCCGAGCTCGGCAGCAATGTCCCGCTCGCCTACCTGACTGCGCTTATGGATGATCGCCAGCAGTTTGACGGCCTTCCACGCAAGTTCGGGTGAGCAGAATTTCTCGTCATTGCGCCCCGCTCCGCGCACGATGTCGCGCGAGAGCAACCACTCGGAATGCGGATCGTCCGCAGCGTAGGCATTGGCGGCAGGATTCAGTTCTTCTAGGTAACTTTCCCAGTCTTCTGGCCACGCGTCGGCAGCATCACGGATTTCATCGACGCACAGGCCAATAAGGCGCTCTAGGGTGATGCCAGCGGGGAAATAGCCCAGCTGATCGAGCGCGAATTTGAGCAGTGTCTCCATCGCGATGTGGCAAAGGTCGTTGGCATGATAGACCCACCAGCGCTGACGCTGCGCTTCCAGCGCTGGTGATGCCAGGCCGAGCTCACGGCCTTCGGCGTCGTACCCCGCATAGAGAATCCAGCGGATTTCATCGGGCTTGGGTTCGCGGCCCAAAAGACCGGCGACCTTCAGAATGAGCAGCACACTAAGGCGTCGGGATAGTGCTGATGCATTCTCCGTTTCGGGTTCCTTGAGCAGAATGTCCTTATAGAGTGCGCGTTCTTCACTTGCCGGATCGATCTCGGAGGGTGCGAGTGCGGCAAACTCATCGAGTTCGGCTATGCTGACCGACCCGCGCTGGATCACTTCGAAGAACCGGCTTGCGAGCGTTCCCATCGCTTCACTAAACACAGCCGCAAGTGGCTCGCCGATCTCTTCGGTCAGCACCGGTATGGGATGTCCCACGGTGGTGAGGATGCCGATCTCGGAAACCTGACTGCCATAGGCCGCGCCATAGGCACCCCACGCTTGCTGGAGATAATGTGTCTCGCTGCCGGGTTCGGCGTCCTGCGCGAATTCGATGGTATCGCCGGTGGCGTTGTTCAGTTTCTTTGTGGCCCAGTCGATTCCGGCAACACCAGTTTCGCCGCCATGCCGATAGGCGATCAGAGCGTAGAGCGCTTCGGTGCGGCGAATGTAGCGCTTCCATGTCTCGGGATTGGTGTCGCCGATATTCTGGCCGTAGGCCCGGTTGAGCCATGCGTAGAGGCCGTAATAACGCATGCGCAGCGTCACGTTGCTGATGCCGGGCAAGAACGTCTGATAGAGATTGATGCTGCTATTCTGCATGCCAAGAGGATCGAGCCCGTTCTTGCTCCGGCACTCTGTCCACTCGGGGAAATTCACCTGCTCGTTTTCTTCACCATCCATAGACCTGTACTCTTGGTAATCGACTGATGAGAAATCATACTCGGTGAGCATGAACCCAAGATCAAACTGCTTTTGCACAGCCCGCAAAGCCCGAAGACCCTCTGGACCTGTCTCCTTGCCAATGCCATCGCCTTGGAATAACTGCAATTTTCCAACGGTTATGGGGCATTTCGGTGACCCATTGAAGTATGCAGGGCTCAGACAACTTCGCAAACCGTACCTATCAGAACGTAAGGAAAGATTGTCTGCTTGTTGGCTATCGTTTCTGTCGGCCCAGAGCCGCTGTCCCGCTATAGGATGCCATGCTGCATCCGCAGCCCGCATAGCAGTCATTCGCTGCACCTATCATGGCCAATTGTCTTCGAGGTTCCGTGCTTTGCGGTAGAATTGTCCTATACCCATTGCCTTAAAGGTATAGCAATCGACGAAGGCACGACCTAACAATGGATTAGAAAAGGCTAATTATATTTGAGGTTGAATTTCTGATGGCTGAGACAAGTGCTGCTTCGAACTTGGTAAAAACTGGAGATGGGCTGTCTGGGCAAACGTTACTTGCAAAGCACCAGAGCAACGAACTTTTTGTCGCTATCGTAGGTCCTGCCGGTGCTGGATCTGGAACCGCTGCTAAACGTATCCAGTCATTCTTTGAAGATGACTATCATTATGAGGCAGTGATCATCAAAGCCAGTTCGCTCATTCGCGATGCAGCGTTGAGCTTTGGCTTGGAAGTCCCAGAAAGCGGAGCCAGGAAGAGCCTTGATAGCATCACCAAGATGCAAGACCGAGGAGATGACCTAAGAAAAGGAAATTACCTTGGGGGGACGGAAGACCATTCCGCAGTCGCGCGATACATTCTGAAGAAGATTACCAGCGAAAGAGCGAGGATGCAGAATGTAGGGGGCACCCAAGAAGGTAGGGTCGAACCCGGCGGGCGCAAACGCGTCTACATTATCGATTCGCTTCGTCACCCTGCGGAAGCGAACCTCTTGCGTCGAGTATACCAGGACGCGTTTGCGTTGGTGGGGATCGTTTGCGACCCGGTGGTGCGCGAAAAACGCATCCAAGTGAACCTATTTGATCGCGCTGAGTGGGGCTCCACCGAGACGAAGGAGAGTGTTCGCCTTTTTCTCGACAGGGATGAAGACGCACCAGAAAAATTTGGACAGCATGTGTCTGACACGTTTCATGAAGCTGATTTCTTTGTAGATAACTCCACTGCTGGGGAGGACGATCTCAGCATCACTGGGATGAATGACCAATTGAAGCGGTTCGTCTCCTTGGTCGCGCAGGACCGCATAGTGAGGCCGACCATCGCAGAAACAGCTATGCACCATGCGAGAAGCGCTCAAATGAGAAGTGCGTGCCTTTCAAGACAGGTGGGCGCAGCCCTCGTTAACTCTGGAACTATTGTGTCCGCAGGCACGAACGAAGCGCCTAAGGCAGGTGGTGGCGTTTACGGGGAAGATTTTGAGCCGTCGGACCACAGTGATCATAGATGTGCTTTCAGAGAAACCCAAGGCCAAAAACCCGGGTTTGACGGTCCAATGCCTGCATCTCCGGGATATTCTCCTCATCAACGAAAAACTTGTGGAGTTTGTGGCCTGTGATGGTGACTATTGCGGGATAAGATGTATCTGGGTCAGTCCAGACACGCGCGAGCAACCGACATGATGGCAAGGCCAGCAAGCTGACGAATGTACGCCCGGGTCCGCTTTTGTTGCAATGCGCGCCGGTGAGCGCAGCTTCGTTTTGATCATCCTGGTTCGAGAAGGCAGCATATCCACTTGGATGGCCATGCAAGAATCCGGCGCCTCGATCGCACAGATACAAAAGGCTTTTGGATGGCAGCCTCATACTTCGAGAGCTGCGATTTCTAAACTGCGCAAAGAAGGCACACCGGTTGAGCGAACCGATACCGAAAAAGGAGCCGTTTATCGCGCGGTAACGGAGGGTTGAGTCCATGGGCGCAAAACACAGGTTTGACCTGAACCAGGCTTTCGAAGTTATTGAGCGACTTGACCGAGGTGGATGCCTTGATCTTTGGCGAGACGCGTTCGGCCGGCCTCCGCCAAAGTACCTTTCTCCTCAGTTCATGAAGCGAGTGTTGATCTGGGATCTGCAAAACAAGGAACTGGGCGCGCTTTCTGCCGGGACCGAGCGCCGCTTGAGGCAAGTTGCTTCGGGCAAGACGCCACCGGCAAAGGCGAGGCCGGGATCGCGTCTGGTCCGGGAATGGAACGGCCGAACTTATCAGGTTGAAGTCGTCGATGGCGGCTATGTCATGGATGGCAATTCATGGCGGTCTTTATCGACCATTGCGCGATACATCACCGGGGCGCGCTGGTCCGGGCCGCGCTTCTTTGGGGTTCAGTGATGCGACGGGTCCGCTGCGCCATCTATACCCGCAAAAGCTCGGAAGACGGGCTGGAGCAGGACTTCAACTCGCTGGATGCCCAGCGGGAGGCCTGTGAGGCCTATATCGCCAGCCAGAAACACGAAGGCTGGGTGCTGCTGCCGGATTGCTATGACGATGGCGGCATATCGGGCGGTCATCTGGATCGCCCCGCACTTCAGCGGCTGATGCAGGCTGTGGACGAGAGACGCGTCGATCAGATCGTTGTCTACAAGATTGACCGCCTGACGCGTTCTCTGGCCGACTTCGCCAAGCTGGTTGAACGGCTGGATACGGCTGAGACATCTTTCGTATCTGTTACGCAAAGCTTTAACACCGCCACCAGCATGGGGCGCCTGACATTAAACATGCTGCTTAGCTTTGCCCAATTCGAGCGTGAGGTCACCGCCGAGCGTATCCGGGACAAGATTGCAGCTTCCAAGCGGAAGGGCATGTGGATGGGAGGAAGCGTTCCGCTTGGCTATCAGCCAGATGGCCGAACACTGAAAATCGACGAGACCGAGGCCGAAACGATCAGGACACTCTATGACCTGTATCTGGAACATCGCACCTTGCGGGATGTGAAAGAACAAGCGGAGAATCTCGACCTCAGGTCCCGGCGCCGTGAACGAGCGGGCGGTCGGATGTCAGGTGGCACTCACTTCGACCGAGGTCACCTTCAGCATATTCTGAGCAACCCGGTCTATGCAGGGCGAATCCGGCACAAACAAAATGTCTATGATGGACAGCATCCAGCCATCATTGATCCGGCGGTTTGGGACAAAGTTCAGGTTATGATGCAGAGTGGGGCAGCGGTTGCTCGCGGCTCCAGACAAAAGGCAACCAGATCCCCTCTGGCGGGCAAGCTCTTTGATGAAACCGGCGATCGTCTGACGCCCAGCCACAGCCGAAAGAACGGCAAAAGACTTCGCCACTATATCTCCCGCAGACTGGTCAAAGATCGCAGCCGGAAACATCCGGATGCCTGGCGGCTGCCCGCAGATCAGGTGGAGGGCTTGCTGGCTGAACTGGTGGGGCGGCATCTGACCAGACCCGGTGCCGCGGTGGCAATGACCGACGGTTTGACGGCAGCCGAAGTGTCAGACGCATCGAAAAGGCTTCAGGGGCAAGGCAAAGTGACGGAACGCCTGGCTTTGATCGAACGAGCCGATCTGCGACAGGGGTGCCTTACAGTACGGCTGGACATGGCAATGCTTGCTGACCGCCTTGGCAGCGAACCGGAGCAGATCAATCTTGCTGAACTGACAATCGAAGCTCCATTCCAGATGCGTCGGCGTGGTGTGGAACTGAAACTGCATCTGGGCGATCCACCGGCAGAGATCGACAGAACGCTGGTGCAGAACATCATGAAGGGACGCAACTGGCTGGCAATGGTCATCGCGGGCAAAACCTTCTCCGAGATCGCCGACACAGATGGAGTCTCGAAGCGCCGTGTTCAGGACGTGACCAACCTGGCATTGCTCTCGCCTGACGTTCTTGACCGCATCGCCACTGGTGAACAGCCCGATGGCCTCACCACGGACTACCTGATCAAGACCCGCTTCTCCGCGGTTTGGTCAGAGCAGCGCGTGCAGTTCGCATTGCTCTGAAACAAAACACCCTGAAATCCGCAAACTCGTACCGCCGGAATCGCATACAGAGACTGGGGCCTGAAATCGGCCCGGTTCGTGCTCTTATCCGCGTCTCTGCTGAAACCCCTGTCTGCCAAGCGCCCGGAAACACGCGACAATAGCGCGGCAAACTTTCAGCGTCTGAAAACAGGGAAGTGTTTGGCTGGGGTGGTAGGATTCGAACCTACGATACACAGTACCAAAAACTGCTGCCTTACCGCTTGGCTACACCCCAACTGCGACGCCGTAGGTACGACGTGATTTCCTCCGCTTCAAGGGGGAAATATAACGATTCTCAAAGAATTTGACCGGTCCCGATCAGGCCAGGCCGCGTTGCGCCAGTATGCCGCCAAGGCCGGTGCCGGGGCCGGGATCGACGTTGATCCGGGTGATCTGGCCATCGGTGATGGACAAGACATAGGTGTCGGTCGGCAGGCGGACGGCTTTGCCTGTCGGGGCGAAATCCTGCGCGCCCATCGGCGACAGCGCCAGCGCGCCGGTCTGTGTGACCTCGGGCGTATGGTCGAGCGTGTTGCCCGTATCCCCGTGGGGTGTCCGGTTGACATTGATGTCCGGCATCGTGGCGTGAAGGATGCGCATGAAGCCGCCCCATATTGCCTCGGCCAGCGGATCGGGCAGTTTGGTGGCGACGAATTCGAAACCTTTGTCCGGGATCAGCGCCAGCACGGCGTCAATGCCGCCCTTGCTAAAACCGTCGGATCATTGTTGCCGCATATCATGCGACCCCATTGGAAATCCCCCGATATTGAAGGGGCAGATTGCCAAAAATCCGCTCTGTACCACAGGTTTATCACTCATCCTTTGCACGCCTACCCCGTGAGGGTTCCCCCGCGGCCAGCCGGTCCTCGATCGCGGCGAGGCGTTCGAGCACTTCGTCGCGGTAAAGATCGGTCCGGGCGGTATCCTCTTCGGAATGTGCATCCTGCATCGAATTGACGATCAGACCGACCAACAGGTTCACCACCGCGAATGTGGTGGCGAGGATGAAGGGAACAAAAAAGGCCCAGGCCAGCGGATAGACCTCCATTACCGGGCGCACGATGCCCATTGACCAGCTTTCGAGTGTCATGATCTGAAAGAGCGAATAGGCCGAGCGGCCCAACGTACCGAACCAGTCGGGGAACGCCTCGGCAAAAAGCTTGGTCGCGATGACCGAGGCGATGTAGAATATGATCGCCATCAGCAGAAAGACCGAGCCCATGCCGGGCAGGGCGGTGACAAAGCCCTCGACCACGCGGCGCAGGCGCGGCGCGGTCGAGATGACGCGCAATACCCTGAGAATACGCAGCGCCCTGAGCGCCGAAAATCCCTGTCCGGCGGGCACCAGCGCGATGGCGACGATCAGGAAATCAAAGATGTTCCACCCGTCACGAAAGAAACGCCCGCGATAGGCATAGATCTTGGCGAGGATCTCGACACAGAAGATCACAAGGCAGATCCGGTCCAGCGTCAGGATCAGCCCACCCCATGCCGCCATCACGGGTTTGGATGTCTCCAGCCCCAGAATGATCGCGTTGAACAGGATGACGCCAAGCACGGCATTGCGTACCGTGGCGCGTTCGAGAAAGGATTGAAGCTGTTGTTGCATGAAGGGGATGAACCGGGCTGAAAACTACTGGCGCGGGTCTAGTGGAACCGGGGGCAGGGGGAAAGCCGGTTTTCGCGGGATGCGCATGCGCCATGGCTTTGGCACCGCCGACAGGGCGTGCCGGCGGTGCCGGTTATCCGGCGCCGCATCATGTCATGCTCGTCATGGGATGGCGCGAAGAGGCGGGCCCGCCGGTGCGGAATATTGCCCAGAGACCGGGGGTGCCGGTCCAAGCCTGATCAGCCTTGATTGTCGGGCGCCCTGACCGGGGTGGTTCCCGTTTTGCGTCAGGACAGGTCCGCGTTTTGACGTCGCGCCGGGTTATCGGTGAACGGGGTTAAGGGCGCGTGAAAGGGGCGTGCGGTGATGCCGCCCGGATGAATGGGAAGTCAAAGTTGCACGTTCTGATCGCCACTGAATATTCCCGGATTTCTTCGCGTTCAGGCAAGATTTCCTTGCAGGAACCGAACATCGGTCAGGCCGATCTGTGGATAAGTCTCGGGCCCGGCCAAGGGGCGGAACCCCGTACCGCGCCAAGTCGCGTCAGATCGTCTGGTCGTAGTCGCCCACCAGCGGCTCGGTGCGGATGACGGTGTCGAGGTCGCTGAAAATCGCCTTCAGTTCGGCCTCGCTGGCGGGGCTTTCGCAGACGACGACAAGGTTGGGCGTGTTTGAGGAGGCGCGCACCAGCCCCCAGCCACCGTTTTCCAGCATGACGCGCGCGCCGTTGACGGTGATCACCTCGCGGATGGGCTGCCCGCCAAGGCTGCCGCCGGCATCGGCCATCGCGACCAGCCGCGCGACGATCCGCTCCAGCACCGCGTATTTCTCGGTATCGGCGCAATAGGGCGACATGGTGGGCGAGGCATAGGTCGTCTGCAATTCGCGGCGCAGATCGGAAAAGGATTTGTCCGGGTTGCGGTCCATCAGCTTGCAGATTTCCACCGCGACGCGCATGCCGCAATCATAGCCGCGCCCGATCGCACCCGAGAGGAAGTAATGGCCCGATTTCTCGAAACCCGCCAGCGCGCCCAGTTCGTGCACACGACGCTTCATGTAGGAATGCCCGGTCTTGTAGTAATCCGTCGTTGCCCCATGTTCCCTGAGCACCGGGTCCGAGGCATAGAGGCCGGTGGATTTGACATCCGCCACGAAGGTCGATCCGGGGTAAAGCCGCACAAGATCACGCGCCATGATCACGCCGACCTTGTCGGCAAAGATTTCCTCGCCCTCGTCATCGACAACGCCGCAGCGATCGCCGTCGCCGTCGAAACCCAATGCCAGATCGGCACCGGTTTGGCGCACGGTTTCGGCCATATCGTGAAGCATTTCAAGAGCTTCCGGGTTGGGGTTATAGTGGGGAAACGTGTAATCCAGCGCGCAATGCGAGGGGATGACCTCGACCCCGATCCGTTCAAGCACCTTTGGCGCAAACGCCCCCGCCGTACCGTTGCCGGTGGCGCAGACCACCCGCAGCTTGCGCGTCATGGTGAAATCGCCGCAAAGATCATCGAGATAGGCCTCAAGCACGCCGTCAACCTGTGCATAGCTGCCACCGGGGCGCGATTGCCCGAGGCCGCCCAGCACGATATCGCGCAGGCGCGACATCTCGTCCGGACCGTGCGTCAGCGGGCGCTGAAAGCCCATCTTGACCCCGGTCCAGCCATTGGGGTTATGCGAGGCGGTGACCATCGCCACGGCAGGCACATCCAGATGGAACTGGCTGAAATAGGCCATGGGCGACAGGGCAGGGCCGATATCGCGCACCTCGATACCGGCCTGCATCAGCCCGATGATCAGCGCCTGTTTGATTGACAGCGAATAGTCGCGGTAATCATTGCCGACGGCGATGACCGGTGCGATACCGGCCTCGTGCATCTGGGTGCCGATGCCCAGACCCAGCGCCGTGACGCCGGGCAGGTTGATCTCGTCGGGGTATTTCCAGCGCGCGTCATACTCGCGAAAGCCGGTCGGTGCGATCATCGGATCGCGCAGGAATTCCCATGTGTTGACGGCGACTTCGGGCAGGGGTTTGGGCATGGCTTGCTCCGGAAATTGGGTCACAGGCGGACGGGGCTGGATTTGCCGATATCGTCAAGCTGCATCAGGATGCGCAAAAGAGCGGGCATGTCATCCAGCGCGATCATGTTGGGGCCGTCGGATGGCGCTGTATCCGGGGCCTCATGCGTTTCGATGAAGACGCCGGCAATGCCCAGCGACACCGCCGCGCGCGCCATGACCGGCGCAAACTCGCGCTGCCCGCCGCTGGCGCCGCCCAGCCCGCCGGGCTGTTGTACGGAATGTGTCGCATCCATGATCACCGGATAACCGCCCGCTGCCATCTGGGGCAGGCTGCGCATATCCGCCACCAGAGTGTTATAGCCAAAGCTTGTCCCGCGCTCGGTTAACAAAATCTGATGATTGCCCGTGCTTTCGACCTTGGAGACGACATTGGGCATGTCCCAGGGGGCGAGGAACTGACCTTTCTTGATATTGATCGCCGCACCGGTTTCACCCGCTGCCAGCAAAAGGTCGGTCTGGCGGCAGAGAAAGGCCGGTATCTGCAGGATATCGGCCACTTCGGCGACCGGGGCGCATTGTTCGGCGGTGTGGACATCCGTCAGGACCGGCACGCCCAGCCCGTCGCGTACCGCCTGGAGCGCCTTCAGCCCCGCGTCCAGCCCCATACCGCGACGGCCCGAGACCGAGGTGCGGTTGGCCTTGTCATAAGATGCCTTGAACACATAGCCCGCGCCCAGTTCGCCGCAGATTTCCTGCATGCGCCCGGCGATCATCTGGGCGTGATCGGTGCTTTCAAGCTGGCAGGGGCCTGCGATAACGGTCAGGGGCAGGTCGTTGCCGACCTGCAGCCCCGCGATACTGAGTGTTTTCATGTCTAGCTTGCTACCTGCTCGCGGAGGATGGACGCTGTCAGCGAAGCCATAAGGTAAATCCCCGAGAAGATGAAGAGCGCCAGAAGCGTGTTTTCAAACGCGCGCGGATAGGCGGCGGCGTCCGGCAGGATCGGATTGGCGACGATCGACAGGTAACGCACCTGACGGTTGGCCTCGATCCGCGCGGTTTCCAGTTGCTGAAGCGAGGATTGCAGCAGCAATTGCCGGGTTTCCAGATCCGCCTGCGCCACCAGCAATTCGCCGGTGATATTGGCCAGCGACGTGGTGCCTTCGGTGCTTTCGGTCAGCTGGCTGCGTTTGGCGAGAATTTGCTCATCCAGACGTTTGATCCGGTTTTGCAGCACCTGCACGCGCGCCGCGTTGGGGTTTTCATTGGCCAGAAGCTGGTCGAGGCGGAGTTGTTCGCTGTTGCGCTCGGTCTCGAAGCCCGAAATCTGGCTCATGATCAGCGAGCTTTCGGATTCGGCGCTGAACACGCCCCGGTTTTCCTGAAGCGCCACGACGCGTTGCTGGGCGGCGAGCATGTTGCGCTCGGCCTCGCGGTAGCTCTCGCGGGCGCCGGCCATCTGATCTTCGCGCAGGCGCTGCGTCAGATGATCGACCTGTTCCTCTGCGTAATCGATCAGCGAGCGCGAAAACTCGACGCTGGTTTCCGGGCTGACGGCGACAACCTCCATCTGCACCACCCCTTCCGAGGGGTCATAAGCAATGCGTACGTTCTTTTTGTAGATCTTGTAGGCATCTTCGTTGGTGGCATCGGGTTCCAGCCGCTGGATCGGGTCGATGGCCGTGTTCTGGAAATGGCGCTTGAAGCCCTTGTCCTCGTCCAGCCGGGTCATGGCGTCGCGTGATTGCAGATAGGTCTGCACTGAGATCGAATCCTGCGATGAGGCAAACCCGGTACCGGCAAAAAGCCCGCCCAACTGACCGCCCGAGGCGCCATCGGCCTGCTGGATGACAAACTGGGTATGGGTCGCATACATTGGGGTTGCGACTTTGTAGTAATAATAGCTGGCAATCGCCGTCGGCAGCGCGACGAAAAAGGCCAGCCGCAGCGTCATCAGGAAGAGTTTTTTCTTGCGGCGCGCGGCGATGTTGCGCTGGATTCGCAGGATTTCCGCTGCCCGCTCGCCTTCGGTCACCTGAGCCGATGGCACCGGGGCCTCTTTGTGGGGGGCCGGCAGATTGCCGCCGGATTGCTTGCCGCCCACGACCTCGAGCATATTGGCCTGCTGGAACGGATCGATGCCGCGCTGACGCAGAAGGCGCACGGCCTCGTAATCTGACGAGGCATTGATCCCGTGCTTGAGCGCGATGCGCCGGGCCATGCGCAACTGCCGCCCGGTCAGCCCCTCGGCCCGGATCGCGGCGATCTCGGCGACGATATTGCTGCCTTCGCCCTCGGTTGCGGCCTGGCCATCATTTGACGCGGGCTGCGCGGCCTTGGCCGCCGTTGGAAAGACGGTATCGCCGAACCCGTCATCCGGGGCGGCCAGATAATCATCATCGGTGCCCGTGGCCTGCTGCGTCAGCTGCGGGGGCAGGGGGCGCGGCTGTTGGATTCCCCGGCGGATACGAAACTTCTTTGCCTTGGGTTTAATACTCATAAAGTTGCTGCGCCTCTTCCAGGGTATCGAACATGTAAAGCTGCCCGTCCTGCAGGACTGCAGCGGATTTACAGAATTTTTCCAGTGTCTTGGGCTGATGCGATACGACAATCACGGTCGCATTCTGCAGCCGGTCCTTCAGAATCGAGCCGGCCTTGCGGTTGAACTCGCGATCCGTGGTCGATGGCATGCCCTCGTCGATCAGGTACATGTCAAATTCGAGCGCCAGCAAGAGCGAGAACGTGAACCGCGAGCGCATGCCCGAAGAATAGGTCGCCAGCGGCATGTCGAAATATTCCTCGAGCCCGCAGAGATAGCGGCAGAAGGCTTCGACATAATCGGGATCAAGCTGATAGAGCCGGGCGATGAACCGGCAGTTTTCGCGCGCGCTGTGCTTGCCGTTCACGCCGCCCATGAAGCCCAGCGGAAACGAGATGCGGCAGCCCCGGTTGATCTTGCCCTCGTCGGGCTTTTCCAGCCCGGCCATCATCCGGATCAGGGTGGATTTGCCGGTGCCGTTCGGCGCCAGGATACCCAGTGAATTGCCAAGTTCCACACGAAACGACGCCCGGTCGAGGATGACCTTACGCTGCTTTCCCGTCCAGAAGGACTTGGAAACATTCTCGAATTCAAGCATGGAACATGTCCTGCTTCATCTGCCCAATACGCGGGATGGCCCGCGTCCAACCTCATGCGATTGCGTTTGCTTTATCCTAGCAAAGAACAATCCGTTTTCATATGTCCCGGGATCTCTTGCCCCTTTGACGCTGATCTAAGAGGCAATTGGGGCGTTTTTAGGACATTGCGTCAAGAATATTCACAAGTTCTTAGCCCGGACAGAAAACAACGCGGCCTGCCCATACGCGGCGTAAAATGCGCAAAATCCCTGCCAGTCGCGGTTGAAGAATCGCGGGGTTTTGCCAATAAACAACAAAATGCCCGGCAGGGGCGTTTCCTTGGGGGGGTATCTTGCGGACAATCGGCGCAGCCATCATTCTCATGCTCTTGTGGCTGCTGATGTCGGGTGTCTACACGAACCTGGTGATCGGGTTGGGCATCGCGTCGGTTATCCTGGCCGTATTCGTGGCGCGGCGCATGGATGCGGTGGATGGCATGCGGGTGCAGGTCTCGGTATCACCCCTGCGCTTTGTCGGTTATTTCATCTGGCTTTTCGTGGAAATTGCCAAGGCAAATCTGGCGGTCACCCGTCTGATCCTGTCGCCCGGTCTGAAAACGCGCCAGCACCTCTTTGCCGTGCCCTACAGCCAGCGCACGGATCTTGCGCAGGCGATCTTTGCCAATTCCATCACGCTGACGCCAGGGACGATCACGGTCGAGGTCGAGCCGGGGCATTTTCTGGTTCATGCCGTGAATTACTCGGAAGATGACCCCGATGCCCTTGCCGATATGAACAGGCGCGTTGCCGCGACCGAGGGGAGAGCATGATGTTCGCCGTGGCCGCGATCGCGCTTTTCGCGTCGATGATACTGGTGATGATCCGTCTTTTTGCCGGTCCGACGCTTTATGACCGGGTGATCGCGGTCAATGTTTTCGGCACCTATACGGTGCTTTTTATCGGGGTTGTCGGGTTTCTGGCCGGGCGGCCGGATTTCCTTGATATTGCGCTTCTTTACGCGATCATCAACTTTGTCGGCACCATCGCCGTGCTCAAATATTTCCGCTACCGCGCCATCGGCGACCTGCGTCCGCTGACCCGCAAAGAGGAGACGGGGCTGTGAGCGGCTGGGAGTTGATCATCGAGATTGCCAGCTGGGTGCTGATCCTGTCGGGGTCATTTTTTGCATTTGTCGGTGCGCTTGGCGTCTGGCGGCTGCCCGAGTTCTGGTCGCGGCTGCACGGGGCGTCGGTGACCGACAGCGCCGGCATGATCCTGCTCTTGGCGGGAATGGCGCTGCAGGGCGGGCTGACACTGGTGACGGTCAAGATCATCATCATCGGCATCTTCCTCTTTATCACCGGGCCGACGGCCACGCATGCGGTGGCCAACGCGGCCTTTGTAACCGGGCTCAGACCGACCGAGGCGCCGGGTCTGGTTAGCGACGCCGATGATCCCGATACGGCGGATGCTGCGGGCGGCACGCCTGCGGGGCAGGCGGACAGAGACGGGGCAGAGACATAGAAACCCTGATCATCATAACCCTGTTCGTGCTGATGGTTGCCACTGCGGTCGCCATCGCGCGGATGCGCAGCCTTTTTGCCACCGTCATGCTGGCGGGCGTGTTCAGCCTGCTGTCGGCGCTCCTATTCGTCAATCTGGATGCGGTTGACGTCGCCTTTACCGAGGCCGCGGTCGGGGCCGGGATTTCAACCGTGCTGATGCTGGGGACACTGGCGCTGACCTCACGGGTGGAACGGCCCTCGTCACGCTCGCCCGTGATCCCGCTTTTCGTGGTGATCGCCACCGGCGCGATGCTGATCTACGGCACGCTGGACATGCCCAATTTCGGCAGCCCCGATGCCCCGGCGCAACTCCATGTCGCGCCGGATTATTTCTATGGCACGGAGAAAGATATCAAGCTGCCCAACGTGGTGACCGCCATCCTGGCCAGCTATCGCGGTTTCGATACGCTGGGTGAAACCGCCGTGGTCTTTACCGCCGGTATCGGGGTGCTGTTGCTGATCAGCGGGCTCAGGACGCGCCGCCGCCGCGACGAGGACGAAGAGGAGGACGAGACATGATGCAGCACCATCTCATCCTGCGGGTCGTGGTCAAGATACTGGCCCCGGCCATCATCCTCTTTGGCCTTTATGTACAGTTTCACGGCGACTATTCGCCCGGTGGCGGGTTTCAGGCCGGGGTGATCATCGCCGCAGCCTTCATCATCTACGGCATCGTCTTTGGCCTGAAACAGGCGCAGCAGGTATTGCCCGGATGGGTGGTGCACAAGTTGATCGCACTGGGTGTGCTGATCTATGCCGGCACGGGCATCTACAGCATGATGGCGGGATATACATTTCTGGATTATGACGGCCTGTCCCCGGCCTATCCGACCGGTGGTCAGCACAATGGTATCCTGCTGGTCGAATTCGGTGTCGGTGTCACCGTCACCGGCGCGATGGTGACGATCTATTATGCCTTTGCCGGTCGTCCGCCGCGCATCAGTGACGAGGAATGGTGATGAGCTGGGAATTTATCGTCGGGCACCTGCCGTACTGGCTCTTCATCACATTGATGATGACCGGGCTATACATCGTTGTTGCCAAAGGGAATTACGTCAAGAAAATTGTGGGGCTGAACATCTTTCAAACCTCGGTTTTCATGCTCTATATCTCCATCGGCAAGATCACGGGCGGCACCGCGCCGATCTTTCCGCTCGACCTCGAGGTGGACCCGGAGACCGTGTACTCGAACCCCTTGCCGCATGTCCTGATCCTGACGGCGATTGTGGTGGGCATCGCGACCACGGCGCTTGGCCTTGCGCTGATCGTGCGCATACGCGAGGAATATGGCTCGATCGAAGAAGACGTGATCCTGGATATCGAATATCGACTGACCCAGCATGAAAACGCGGTGCATGGCGATGCGATGGGCGGGCGCGCCTGATGGCAGTCGAACCCGCGATCGAGGTCACGCAGATTGCGCTGACGCTGAAGGAGCAACTGCCGATCCTGCAGATCGTCGTGCCCTTTGTCGCCGCACCGCTGATCGTCTTTTTTGGTAGCCGCAGCCTGACATGGCCCATCACCTTTGCTGCCAGCGCCATTTCGCTCTGGATTTCAGTGGCGCTCTTGCTTCAGGTCGCTGATGGCGGCTTCATATCCTATCAGATCGGTGGCTGGGCGCCGCCACTGGGCATTGAATACCGTGTCGATGCGGCCAATGCTTATCTCCTGGTGCTGATATCGGCCATCAGCACGGTGATCCTGCCTTATGCCCGCAAAAGCGTCGCCAGCGAGGTCGCGCGCCGTCATCACACGTTGTTTTATGCCTGCTACCTGCTGTGTTTTACCGGTCTTATGGGCGTGGTGATCACGGGTGATGCGTTCAATATCTTTGTTTTTGTCGAAATTTCATCGCTGTCGACCTATGCCCTGATCGCGGCAGGCGCAGGCAGGGACAAGCGGGCGCTGACGGCGGCCTATGATTATCTGATCATGGGCACGATCGGCGCGACATTCTTTGTCATCGGGATTGGTTTTCTCTATATGGCCACAGGCACGCTGAACCTGGCCGATATCGCCGAGCGTATTGCCGAGCACGGCGGCAACCGCACGATCCACGCGGCATTTGCGTTCATCATCGTGGGCATGGGCCTCAAGGCGGCGATCTATCCGATGCATCTCTGGCTGCCGGCAGCCTATACCTATGCCCCGTCGGCGGTCAGCGCGTTTCTGGCCGCCACGGCGACCAAGGCCGCGATCTATGTCATCCTGCGGTTTGTCTTCTCGGTCTTTCAGCCCGATTTTGCCTTTCAGTCGCTGGCGCTGGAATTCATCCTGATGCCGCTCGCGGTCCTCGCGATGTTCGCGGCCTCTTTCATCGCGGTGTTCCAGTCCGACCTCAAGCGCATGCTGGCCTATTCGAGCGTGGCCCAGATCGGGTACATGGTGCTGGGCATCACGCTTTTGACCCAGACGGGTGTCACGGCAACCATCGTGCATCTTTTCAATCACGGCATCACCAAGGCCGCGCTTTTCATGGGGGCGGGGGCGCTGGCGTTGCGGGCAGGCAGTTCATTTTACGACCGCATTCAGGGGATGGGGCGGACGATGCCCCTGACCTCGGCCGCGATCGTGATCGCAGGGCTCAGCCTGATCGGGGTACCGGGTACGGCGGGTTTCATCAGCAAATTCGTGCTGGTCGAGGCCGCGCTGGACAAGGGATGGTGGCTGGTCGCGCTTTTGGTGGTGTTCTCGTCACTTCTGGCGGTGGTCTATGTCTGGCGTGTCTTCGAGACACTCTATCTGAACGCCCCGGCGGCGGGGACCATCCGGCAGGAAGCCCCGCTGAGCATGCTGATCCCGCTTTGGATCATGGCACTGGCCACGATCTATTTCGGGTTTGATACCCAGCTCACGCTGGGTGCCGCACGCACGGCCGCCGAAGGGCTGCTTGCCGGAACAACGGGAATGCTGAAGTAGGGGCCATGGAGATAACGACCGCCATAATCCTGTCGATGCTGGTTCCCTTTGGCGCCACCTTCACCAACCTGATCTTTCACGACCGGGAAAACCTGCGCGACGGCCTGACGCTGGGCGCGGCCATTGTTACCTTTGGCCTCGTGCTGACGATACTGGCCAAAAACGGCAGCGCCACCTCGGAAACGCTGACCCTGTTCGAGGTGTTTCCCGGCGTCGACATCGCCTTTAATGTCGAGCCGCTGGGCCTTTTGTTTGCTGTCGTCGCATCGGGGCTATGGATACTGACCCACATCTACGCCATCGGCTATATGCGCGGAAACAAAGAGAAACATCACGCCCGTTTCTTTGCCTGTTTTTCCTTTGCCATCGCCAGCGTCATGGGCATCGCGTTTTCGGCAAACATGCTCACGCTGTTTTTGTTTTACGAGTTTCTGACCATATCAACCTATCCGCTGGTCGCGCATAAGGGCACGCCCGAGGCGATCCGGGGCGCGCGCACCTATATGAGCGTTCTGATGGGCACCTCCATCGCGCTGCTCTTGGTGGCGGTGATCTGGACCTATTCGCTGACCGGTACGCTCGATTTTGCCAAAGGCGGCATCCTCGAGGGGCGGGTGGCGGGCGTCATGGTGCCGCTGCTTCTGGGGTTTTATGCCTTCGGGATCGGCAAGGCGGCGCTGATGCCGTTCCACCGCTGGCTGCCTGCGGCCATGGTTGCGCCCACGCCGGTTTCGGCCCTCTTGCATGCCGTGGCCGTCGTCAAGGCCGGTGTCTTTACCATGATGAAGGTCGGCATCTACGTTTTCGGCATCGATTTTCTGGCCGAAACCCGCGCATCGGAATGGCTGATGTGGCTGGCGGCCTTCTCGATCATCGCGGCCTCGCTCGTGGCGATGACCAAGGACAATCTCAAGGCGCGGCTGGCCTATTCGACGGTCTCTCAGCTCTCTTACATCACGCTGGGCGTGGCGCTGGCCACATCGCTGGGTGTGCTGGGCGGCGGGCTGCATATCGCCATGCATGCGATGGGCAAGATCACACTCTTCATGTGTGCGGGTTCGATCTATGTCGCGACGCATAAGACCAATATCAGCCAGATGACCGGTCTGGGGCGTGTGATGCCGATCACCTTTGGCGCCTTCATGATCGGGGCGCTCTCGATCATTGGGCTGCCGCCGATGGGCGGATCGTGGAGCAAGTGGCTTTTGATCATGGGGGCGGCGGATACGGGCCAGTGGATCATGATCGTGGTGCTGATGGTCAGTTCCCTTCTGAACATTGCCTATCTGCTGCCGGTGGTCGCGCGCGGATTTTTCCTGAGCGATCCGGAAAACGGCGGCCCCGTCCGCGAGGCGCCGCTGCTCTGCTGGCTGCCGCCGGCGCTGACCGCGGCGGGAACCGTTGCCCTGTTTTTCTATGCAGGAACGATCCAGCAGTTTCTGATGCCCCTCGTGGCGGCGAATTAAGGAGAGCGCGATGAGCCAAAAGCGCAAGGAAGACCCTTCGGAATTCTCACCACTGGCGCGGCTCTTTCTCTGGGCCGACGACCCGGTCAAGGTCAACCGGATGGTCTATGGCCTCTATGCGGTGTGCGTTCTGCTTTTTCTGGCGGATTTCGTCTATCTGAAAACGATCCTGGTCAGCGCGGAACGCATTCCCGGGTTTTACGCCATCTATGGTTTTGTCATGTGCGCCGCGCTGGTGATCTGCGCGCGGATGATGCGCGTGGTGCTGAAGCGCCCCGACAGATATTACGCCCCGCGCGATGTCGAAAGCGAGCCACATCCGGCCGCCGATCTGGACAGGATCGAGCACAATGGCTGATATCTTTCCGGTTGCCTTTCTCTATTTTCTGGGCGCGGCGCTGCTCTTGCTGCTGCCCAAGGGGCCCGCACGCGGTTCGCTGGGGCTGCTGATCCCGGTTCTGGGCGGCATCATGGTCTGGTTCCTGCCCGAGGGTCTGCTGTGGAACGTCCGTTTTCTGGGGCTTGAGCTGGAATTCATGCGCGTCGACAAGCTGTCGCGCGTCTTTGCGGTAATATTCTCGATCGCGGCATTTCTGGGCAATCTCTATGCATGGCATGTGCGCGATACGATGCAGCAGGTCGCGGCGATGATCTATGCCGGTTCGGCCATCGGGGCGCTTTTTGCCGGTGATCTGATCACGCTTTTCCTGTTCTGGGAGGGCACGGCGATGGCGTCGGTCTTTCTGATCTGGGCGCGCCGGACCGAAGGCGCCTATCACACCGGCATGCGCTATCTGATCGTGCAGGTCGGCTCGGGTGTGCTGCTCCTGGCGGGGGCGGCGCTCTATCATCGTGAAACCGGATCGCTGACATTCGAGGCGATGACGCTGGGGTCTCTGGCGACATGGTTCATCTTTCTGGCCTTCGGGATCAAGGCGGCCTTTCCGCTGCTGCACAACTGGCTGCAGGACGCCTATCCTGCGGCCACGGTAACGGGCACGGTGATCCTGTCCACCTTCACCACGAAACTGGCCATCTATGCGCTGGCGCGCGGCTTCGCGGGGACGGAACTGCTGATTTATATCGGCGCGATCATGACGCTTTTCCCGATCTTTTATGCGGTGATCGAAAACGATCTGCGCCGGGTGCTGGCCTATAGTCTGAACAACCAGCTGGGGTTCATGGTGGTTGGCATCGGGATCGGTACCGAACTGGCGCTGAACGGCGCGGTGGCGCATGCCTTTGCCCATATCCTCTATAAGGGGCTGTTGTTCATGAGCATGGGCGCGGTGCTGTTCCGGACCGGCACGGCCAAGGGTTCGGAACTGGGCGGGCTTTACAAGACCATGCCGCTGACCATGATTTTCTGCGTCGTGGGCGCGGCGTCGATTTCGGGCTTTCCGCTCTTTTCCGGGTTTGTCACGAAATCGCTCGTTCTGTCGGCTTCGACCAAGGAACAGTATTATTTCATATGGTTCGTGCTGCTTTTCGCCTCGGCGGGCGTGTTCCACCATTCGGGTATCAAGATCCCCTATTTCGCCTTTTTCGCCCATGACAGCGGTTTGCGGCCCAAAGAGGCGCCCAAGCATATGCTGCTGGCCATGGGGATCGCGGCGGCGCTGAGCATCGCCATTGGTGTCTATCCGGCGCCGCTTTACGCGCTGCTGCCGTTTGAAGTGAAATATGTGAATTACACCACGCCGCATGTGGTGACGCAGCTGCAACTGCTGTTTTTTTCGGCGCTGGCCTTTGCGGTGCTGATGCGCACCCATACCTATCCGCCGGAACTCAAATCGGTGAATCTGGATACGGACTGGGCTTACAGGCGTTTCCTGCCCCGGATGATCAACCGTGTTGCGCCCGGCCTCTGGTCGGTCTGGACGGCCAAACTGAATTTCTGGCAGGAGCGGTTCAACGACCTCGTACGATCACTGCATCACACCCACGGCCCCGAGGGGCGGCTGGCCAGTGTCTGGCCGACAGGGTCCATGGTGCTTTGGATTGCGGTGTTGCTGGCGGTGACGCTGGTGGCGAATTTCCTGAGCCTTTGACGCCCTGATTTTCGCGGGTGCCGGTCGGCCTGGGGTGTCAGGCGATCATCGCCCATCCCATACCTGCCAGCACCGCACCCAAAAGCGCGATCCCGAGATAGCTGACAAAGACGCGCGGCCTGACCAGCGCCCAGACTGCAACGGCGGCGGGAATCGAGCTGACGCCGCCCGCGATCACGAAGGACATGGCCGCCCCGTTGCTCATCCCTTGTTCAAGGAGCGCGTCGATCAGCGGCACGGCGGCATATCCGTTCAGATAGGCCGGTGCGCCCACGATCGCGCCCAGAATGATCGGCCCGATACCGTCGCCACCCAATATCCGCGCGATCAGTTCAGCCGGGATGTATTTGATCATCAGCGCCTCGATCAGATAGGCCAGTGCGAGCCATTTGCCGAGGAAAAGCGCGTTTTCGATCACGGTTTTGCCGAAAACGGCCCGGCGCGGTGCCTCGGTCCAGAATGCCCAGACAGGCCGCCCCTGAAACGGCGAGGTGCCACAGCCGCAGCCGCTGCCCACCGCGTTCTGTTTGAGCGGATTGGCATAGAATGTCGTGCTGCCCGCGAGGGTTTTGACGATCATTCCCCCCATCAGCCCCAGCGCCACCGCCGCCGCGGTTTTGGCCAGCGCAAAGGGCAGGCCGAGCGTGCCGGTCGTGATCAGGAACATGGCCGGATCCATCAGGGGTGATGACAGCCAGAAGGCCATCACCGCCGAGAGTGGCGCGCCCATGGCCAGAAGTGCGGCGATAAAGGGGATGACCTCGCAGGAACAAAAGGGCGAGATGCCGCCCATCAGCGCGGCGAGAAAGATCATCCGGATCTCGTTGCCTTCGAATGCGCGGGCCAGAACGGATTCCGCGCCCGTGGCCTTCATGTAGCCCACCGCCAGCACGGCAAAGACGATGAAGACACCCGTGCTCAGCAAGGCGCCGGAGGCGAAGCGCAGCACCGGCAGAACCTGCCCCGGATCGAAAAGCCAGACCATCAGCGGAATGACCGGAATCATCACCCAGGCCCAGTCGATCCGCCATTTCTGTCGGCGGGGCGGTTCAGACGCGGTCAGATCAGCCATGTTCCTGTCCTGCTTCCTGTCCTGCTTTCGGCCCTACGCCGGGGGTGTCGGCGCAGCATTCCAGCAGAAGGAATGCCGACAGACGCTCGACCTGTTCAAACGCGGCGGCGACACAGATGATGCTGCGCCCCTCTTTGTGCTGGGCAACCAGCCCGGCCTGCGCAAGGATTTTCATGTGATGGGTCAGGGTTGAGCCGGTGACGCCCGATTTTTGCCCGAGGGCACCGATGCTCAGACCCTTGTGCCCGGCGCGCACCAGGCATTTGAGGACCAAAAGCCGTTGCTCGGACCCAAGTGCCGCGAAGGTCGATGCCGCCTCTTCCAGCGGAATATCCTGCTGATGATGTATCATGATTCCATATTTCTAGAATTATCGAAATAAAGTCAATGCCCCTTTTTCTCCGATCCCGGAAAGGCTATGGGGAGACATGTCTTTTCAAGCGCTTAAAGATGAGATTTCGGCCTGCCGGATATGCGCCGACCGCTTTGCCGCGACCGCGACAGGGCATGAACCGCGCCCGGTTTTCTGGGTGGAGGCCAGCGCGCGGCTGCTGATCGCGGGGCAGGCGCCGGGAATGCGCGTGCATCGCACAGGCCGTCCCTTTACCGATGCCTCGGGGGCACGCCTGCGGGCGTGGATGGGGGTCGACGAGGCGGTGTTTTACGACCGTGACCGGATCGCCATTCTGCCGATGGCCTTCTGTTTTCCGGGATATGACACGGGTGGTGCCGATCTGCCGCCGCCGCCGGTCTGCGCGCGGACATGGCATGCCCGCCTGATGGCGATGCTGCCCACAATCCGCCTGACGCTGCTGGTGGGGGGCTACGCGCAGAAATGGCATCTGGGCGGGCGGCAGAGCGTGACTGAAACGGTCAGGAACTGGCGTGATCTCGCGCCGGACATCCTGCCCCTGCCGCACCCCTCGTGGCGCAACGGCGCGTGGCTGCGCCGCAACCCGTGGTTCGAGGCCGATCTCTTGCCGGTGCTGAGACGGCGCGTTGAGGAGGTGCTGGCGACATGAGCGAGAAAACACCGCTGGACCGGGCCTTTCTGGCCATGGCCGATGCGCTCGAGGACGAGGTGCGGCGGCTGTCATTCTATGCCCGGCTGGCCGAAAGCGAGCTCTTTCTTTTGCTGGAGACGGAGGCCGAGGAGGATCGGATGACGCCTGCCAGTTTCCGGGTCGGTGACACGCCCTATCTGATGGTGTTCGACCGGGAAGAACGGCTGATGGATTTCGTGCGCGACGATGCGCCTTATGCGGCGCTGACGGGGCGGGCGCTTTGCGATATCTCTGCCGGTCAGGATCTGGGTCTGGCGCTGAACCCGGATGTGGCACCGTCAAGCTATCTGATCGCGCCCGAGGTGGTGAACTGGCTGGCCGAGATATCGGTCAGCGCACCCGGGATCGTGGCCGATGCGCCGCCGCGTATCTATCCGCCAAGCCGAGCCGAGGCGGCGCTGCTGGATGCGCTGGATGCGAAATTTGCCCGCATGCAGGGGCTGGCCCGCGCGGCCATTCTGGTGAGCGCGGAGGGTGGCGCTGCGGATGATGGCGTGGCAGGTGATGGTGCGGTGCGGGCACCGCTGATTGCGTTTCTGGATACGCAAGCCGGGGCCGAGGATGCCATCGCCATGGCGGTGGCTGAAACGGTTCAGTATTTCGGTGGCGAGATCGGCGCGCCCAGCGTGATGTTCCTTGGCGGTGACAGCGATGCAGCGGCGCGGCTGGCCGATATCGGGCTGCGCTTTGATCTGCCGGTGGCGGATGCGCCTGCGGTGCCTGCGGCCCCCGGCAGCGATCCCGACAATCCGCCCCGCCTGCATTAACCGGAAAAGGGGGCGTTGCCCCCGCGCGCGCTGAAGCGCGCGCTCCCCCAAGGTATTTGGGGAACAATGAACGGGGTTCAGTAGCCTGCCTTGCGGTCGACGAGATGGAGGAGCGGCTCTCCGGCTTCGCTGCGACGGATGTTTTCGGCGATGACCGGGGCGGCGGTGGCGGCGCGGGTATCGGCGGCGATATGGGGTGTCACGGTGATGGCCGGGTGGTCCCAGAACGGGTCATCGGCGGGCAGCGGTTCGGTGCGGAAGACATCAAGCGTGGCATGGGCCAGCTGCCCGGAGGCCAGCGCGGCGAGCAGCGCCGTATCATCGATCAGCGGGCCGCGCCCGGGATTGATCAGGAAGGCGCCGGGTGCCAGGCAGGCGAGGGTTTCGGCATTGATGACGTTTTCGGTGGCGGCTGTGAGAGGCAGGAGCAGCACCACGATATGGGCCCCGTCAAGCGCCGGGGCGAGCCCCGATCTGCCTGAGAAGCCTGACACGCCGGCGATATCCGGGTCGCGCCGTCCCCAGGCGCGTGTGTTGAAATTGAGCGCGGCCAGCGATTTGGCCACCGCGCCGCCCAGTTCGCCCGCACCGAGCACGGTCACGATCCGCTGACGCGCGAGGGGGGCGCTGACCTGGTGCCAGGCATGATCGGGGTTGAGGATATGGGCGTCCATGCCGAGATGGTGGCGCAGCACATGGCCGGTGACCCATTCGACCATGCCTTCGGTCAGGCCCGGATCGACCATGCGCGTCAGGGGCACGGTGATGGTTGTATTGCCCACCGTCGTCTCGGCCCCGGCCCAGAGACCCAGAACCGCTTTCAGCCGGGTAAACTCGGGAAAAGATATTGCCGGACCATTCGGCGCGTAGACGATGTAATCGACCGTGGACGGGGTGTCGCATACGGGGCTGAGATCGGCGGCGATGCCCTTGTCCTGCAGGGCGCGCGCGAGATGCGGTTCATATTCGGGCCAGAGCGGCGCGGGGGCGGAAAACAGGATGCGGATCATGGGTGTCAGTCGGGGATATGCTTATCTGGGACGGTGGACATGCGCGCTTTGGACAAAGCCGAAGGCGATCAGAATGACCAGCATGGCCGAACCGCCGTAAGAGACAAGGGGCAGCGGGACACCGACCACCGGCGCCAGCCCCATGACCATGGACATGTTGATGGCGAAATAGAGGAAGAAGGCGGCGGCGATGCCGAGGATCAGGAGCGAGGAAAAGCGGTCGCGATTGACCATGGCCGAGCTGTAACAGAAGATCAGGATGGCGGCATAGAGGCCAAGCAGCGTCGCGCCGCCGATAAAGCCAAGCTCTTCGGCCAAAGTGGTAAAGATGAAATCGGTCTGTTTCTCGGGCAGGAAATTCAGGCGGCTTTGCGTGCCCTGCATGAAGCCCCGGCCGGTCCAGCCGCCGGAGCCAAGGGCGATTTTGGACTGCGTGATATTATAGCCGGCGCCCAGCGGGTCGCTGCTCGGGTCAAGGAACGTATCGATGCGGCGGAACTGATAATCCTTGATCAGCTGCCAATCGGTCCCGCGAGAGGCAAAGACGCTGAACACGGTGCCTGCGGTAAGCCCGATCACGCCCGCGAAATAGAGCCAGTGGACACCGGCAAGGAACATGACAGCCCCGCCGCCCGCCATCAGCAGGATCGCGGTGCCAAGATCGGGTTGCCTGAGCACGAGGTATGACGGGATCAGGATCAGCGCCACGGGGGCCAGCACCCAGAGCGGATGTGAGGTTTTGTTCAACGGCAGCCAGTCGTAATAGGCCGCAAGAACAAGGACGAGCGCGATCTTCATCAGTTCTGATGGCTGGAGGCGCATGAAGCCGAGGTTGATCCAGCGCTGCGCACCCATGCTGGTGATGCCGAAAAACTCGACCAACAGCAGCAGCATCAAGGTCAGGAGATAGATGGTGACCGCCATGTTGCGCCAAAAATAGACCGGCACGAAGGCCACGATGAACATCAGCACCAGCCCCATGATGAACCGTTTGATCTGGGGTTCCGCCCAGGGGGTCATGGAGCCGCCCGCGACGGAGTAGAGCATGAGAAAGCCAAAGGCGGCAACCGCGCAGATCAGGAGAACCAGCGGCCAGTTGATGAAGAAAATCTTTGATATGCCGACAGGGACGCGCTTGACCGAATATTCAAGATAGCTCATGCGCGGTCCTTCTCGGCGGTAACACCGGCCGTGGGGGAGCGGAGTTCAAGCGCCCGGCGCTCGGTCTCGATCCGGTCGCGCTGACCGACGGGGTAGACCTCGAGCGGGGGCAGCCCGCCATAAAGCGCCTGCATGAGGATGTCGCGCGCCACGGGTGCCGCGGCCTTGGAGCCGCCGCCGCCATGCTCGACGACAACCGATACGGCGTAGCGTGGTGCGTCGGCGGGGGCGAAGGAGACATAGAGCGCGTGGTCGCGCCGTTCCCATGGCAGGTCCTCGTTGCTGATCACGCCGCTTTTGCGTTCTTCGGCGGTAATGTTGCGGACCTGGCTCGTGCCGGTTTTGCCTGAAATGCGGACAGTGTCATCGATCACCCGGCTGGCATAGGCGGTGCCGGTGCGGTCATTGACGACACCGAACATGCCGTCTCGCATCAATTTCAGCCATTCTTCGGGCAGGCCCATATCGCCGCCACGCCCATCGGGCAGCGCCTGGCCGTTGACCGATCTGACGAGGCGGGGCATCACCTCGCGCCCGGTGGCAAGGCGCGCCGTCATCACGGCAAGCTGCAGCGGAGAGGACAGCACATAGCCCTGACCGATGGCGGCATTGAGCGAGTCGCCGATCAGCCAGTCCTGTTTCCTGCTGCGCTTCTTCCAGTCCTTGGTCGGGGCCAGGCCGTGCGAAATGCCGGTCATCGGCACGGGGAATTTCTGACCCATGCCAAAGCGCCGCGCCATTGCGGTCATCTTGTCGATGCCGACACGCTGCGCCAGTTCGTAGTAATAGACATCGCAGGATTCGACGAGCGACTTGCGCAGGTCGACCTGGCCATGACCCTGCCGTTTCCAGCAATGAAAGCGCCGGCCCGACACTTCGATAAATCCGGTGCAGGTGATGATTTCCGAGGGGTCGATCAGGCCTGCCTCGAGCGCCGACAGGGCCACGATCATCTTGTAGGTAGAGCCGGGCGGATAGGCGCCGCCAACCGCCTTGTTCGAGAGCGGACGGTAAGGATCATCGGTCAGCTGGCTGTAATCCTTGGATGAAATGCCGCGTACGAATTTGTTGGGGTCAAAGGCGGGCACCGAGCCGATGGCGACCAGATCGCCGTTTTCCGTGTCCATGACCACGGCTGACGCGCTTTGCCCGGCAAGGCGCGCCTGCACGTAATTCTGCAGATCTGCATCGATCGTAAGGCTCAGCGTATCGCCGGACTGGCCTTCGATCCGGTCAAGCTCGCGCATGACGCGACCGACCGAGTTCACCTCGATCCGTTTGGACCCGGCCTTGCCCCTGAGATCGCGGTCGAAACGGTTCTCGATCCCGGTTTTCCCGATCTGGAATTTGGGAATCTGCAAGAGCGGGTCTTCATCCTCGACATTGGCGAGGTCATAATCGGTAACCGGGCCGACATAGCCGACGATATGGGCAAAATCCGGCCCCAGCGGATAGCTGCGCGACAGGCCCACATCGGGGGTGATGCCGGGCAGGGCCGGGGCATTGACAGAGATTTCGGCCATATCCGCCCAGGACAGCCTGTCGGCCACGGTGACGGGCACAAAGGCGCTGCGGCGTTTCAGTTCCTTGCGGACCTTCTCCAGATCGTCGGGGGAAATGGTGATGATCTGCCCCAGCCGCTCCAGCACAAGCTCGGTATCACCGGCATCCTCGCGCACGAGGACCACCCGGTAATTGGCCTCGTTCTCGGCGATGATCCTGCCGTTGCGATCATAGATCAGGCCACGGCTGGGGGCGAGCAGGCGCACATTGATCCGGTTTTCGTCGGCCAGCAGGCGGTATTGATCCGCCTCTTCGACCTGCAACTGGCGCATGCGCAGCACAAGCGCGCCCATCACACCCGCCTGCAGCCCGGCGACAACCAGACCCCGGCGCGTGATCTTGCGCGCACTGTATTCGATATCCTGCGGCGACCGTCTCAGAGTTTTCGTCCCAGATCATCGACCTCGCCGGGGGAGGTCTTTCTCAGCCCCAGCGTGATATTGGAAAAAAGCACGACAAAAAGATAGCTTATAAGCGTCAGCAAAAGAAAGAGCGCGTCCATCCGGATCGGCGGGATTTCGATCAAAAGTAACGACAAGATGATCCGGTTGGCGATGATGACGAAACAGATCGCGATACCGGCGATGATCGCCTCGGCGGTGTGGGTCATGTCCGGTGTCCGCTGAACCCGCCCGCGCAGAAACTCCAGCGCCATGACCGTCAGCGCCGTCCAGAGCCCCGGCGGGCGCAAAAGCAGGAAATCCATCGCCAGCGTCACGGCGACCACCAGTGCGACGGGCACGTAATCGGGCCGGCGCAGTACCCATGCAAAGGTAAAGCCCAGCATGAAATCGGGCGCGGGCGCATCGGCGGCACCATTGGTCAGCGGCAGATAGCTGAAGAACACGATGATGACCGCGATCACGACATAGATCGTCCAGAATGTCGTTTTGCGGCTGCTGAGGGGTTCAGCCATCGGAACCGGCCGCGGCGGCCTCGTCGATGGCCGCATCGATGGCGTCTTCGATGGCCGCGTCAGGTTCGGCCCCGGCCTCTTCGGGTGTCAGTAACGGGCCTGCGTCATCGATACGCTCGATGCTGCGGCTGCGCAGCACCCTGAGGAATTCCAGACGTTCATAATCCGCCGACAGCCTGACCCTGAGGCGTGAATCGGGCATTTCGATCACCTGTCCCACCAAGAGCCCCGAGGGAAAGACACCCCCGTCGCCTGATGTCACCAGCCTGTCGCCCGGGCGCACCTGTTCGGGGTTTTCTAGAAACTCGATCAGGGGCAGGGGGCCGCTGTCACCGCCGACGATGGCCTTTTGCCCCGAAGGCTGAACCGTCACGGGCAGGCGGCTGGCCGGATCGGTCAGCAGCACGACGCGGGCGGTTGAGTTGCCGACGCCGGATATGCGCCCGACAAGGCCCAGCCCGTCCATCGCCGCCCAGCCATTCATCACCCCGTCACGCGCGCCAACATTAACAATCACCGACTGGCGAAACTGTGTGCCGCTATCAGCCATCACCACGCCGGTGATATAGGTCAGATCGGCGTCAAGGCGCACATTGTTCAGGTCAAGCAGCTTGGCATTCTGCTGTTCCAGCTGGATCGCGGCCTCTTTCCAGGCCTTCATCTGCTGCAATTCGCGCCTGAGTTCCTGGTTCTGCTGATAGATGCGTTCATATGACTGATAGTCGTCGAACATGCGCACCACGCGGGTCGCGGGCGCCGAGGCCCATTCGAATTTCGGCACGATCGCATCGATGATCATGACCCGAAACCGCTCGACCCGGGGGCTGTCGATGCGCCAGATCAGGAATATTCCCAAAAGCAACACGACGACAATGCCGATCACGATACGCCGGACCGGAATGGAATAGTCTATGGTGCCGTAGCGATCCCTGGCCACTTGCTCACCGTCATGTCTGCCGCGCGGTTTTTGCGCATAGCGCTAGCGGACGCCGTTAGCTTTCGTAATCTATGACGTGCCGAAGCTGTTTTTCGTATTCTAGCGCTTTTCCGGTGCCCAAAGCCACACAATTCAGCGATTCATCGGCAACCGAGATCGGCAGGCCCGTCTGTTCGCGCAGGGCAAGGTCCAGTTCACCCAAGAGCGCGCCGCCCCCGGTCAGCATCACGCCGCGGTCCACGATATCGGCGGCAAGGTCGGGCGGGGTGGCCTCGAGTGCCGTCATGACGGCCTCGCAGATCTGCTGCACCGGTTCGGCCAGCGCTTCGGCCACCTGCGCCTGGTTGATCTCGGTTTCCTTGGGCACACCGTTCAGGAGGTCGCGCCCCCTGATCTGCATCGAGGCACCGCGCCCGTCATCGGGCATGCGGCTGGTGCCGATGGATGTCTTGATCTGCTCTGCGGTGCTTTCACCCACCAGCAGGTTGTGCTGGCGTCTGAGATAGGAAATCAGCGCCTCGTCCATGCGGTCACCGCCGACGCGGACCGAGCGGGCATAGACGATGTCGCCCAGCGACAGAACCGCGACCTCGGTCGTGCCACCGCCGATATCCACGACCATGGAGCCAGTGGGATCGGTGATCGGCATGCCCGATCCGATGGCCGCCGCGATGGGTTCGGCGATCAGGCCTGCGCGCCGCGCACCTGCGGACAGGACCGACTGGCGGATCGCCCGTTTTTCCACCGGTGTCGCGCCATGGGGCACGCAGACGATGATCTTGGGCTTGGTGAATGTCGTGCGTTTGTGAACCTTGCGGATGAAATGCTTGATCATCTCTTCGGCTACATCGAAATCGGCAATCACGCCTTCGCGCATCGGGCGGATCGCTTCGATCGAGCCGGGCGTGCGGCCCAGCATCAGCTTGGCGTCTTCGCCGACGGCCAGCACCTGTTTGCGCCCGTCCTTGTAGTGATAGGCAACGACCGATGGCTCATTCAGGATGACGCCCTTGCCCTTGACGTAGACAAGCGTGTTTGCCGTACCAAGGTCAATCGCCATGTCGAATGAGAACAGGCCGCCGATTCCTGGGAACATTTATGCGTCTTTCCGTTAATGGTGCGAAGCGCCGCAGGGCAGCGTCACGGCCTTATATGGGGGTCACTGTGTCAGGGAAAGAGGGGGGGTTGCGAAATTGGCGCGATTCTGCCGGATAGTTGATCAAATTGACCGCGCACGGGCCATGCCCCGGACGTGTCGGCGATGCAATCGCACCGGGCCGGGGTTTGTCCCCGGGGCGGCTGGCACGCGCCCCGGGGGTGAGTCTCTCTGATCAGCCGGCATCCTTGTAGCTGATCTCGCGCCGGTCGCTGCCGGGGCCCGTCTTTTCGCGCCGCACGATCAGGCGGTTCAGCGCGCTGACATAGGCCCGCGCCGAGGCGACGACCGTGTCGGTATCCGCCGACTGCCCGGTCACGATGCGCCCGTCCTCTTCCAGCCGGACGCTGACGGTGGCCTGCGCATCCGTGCCCTCGGTCACGGCATGCACCTGATAAAGCTGCAGCCGGGCCTCGTGCGGGAATATCTGGCGCACGGCGTTAAAGGCCGCGTCCACCGGACCGTCACCCGTGGCGGTGACCTGACGATCCTCGCCATTGACCACCATCGTCAGATCGGCCGATTGCGGCGCCTCGGTGCCGCAGATGACCCGCAGGAATTTGACCTGCAGCTGGTTGAGATCGGCATTGGCTTCTTCATCGGTCATCAGCGCGATCAGATCGTCGTCGTAGACCTCTTTTTTGCGATCGGCCAGGGCCTTGAAGCGCACGAACACGTCATTGAGCTGATTGTCATGCAAATCAAAGCCCAGTTCGTTCAGCTTCGCGCGCAGCGCCGCACGGCCCGAATGCTTGCCCATCACGATATTGGTTTCGCTCAGCCCCACATCCTCGGGGCGCATGATCTCGAATGTTTCGGCGTTTTTCAGCATGCCGTCCTGATGAATGCCGCTTTCATGGGCAAAGGCGTTCTTGCCGACGATGGCTTTGTTGAACTGCACCGGAAAGCCCGACACGCTGGCCACGCGGCGCGAGATATTCATGATCTTCGTGGTGTCGACGCCGGTCGTGTAGGGCATGATGTCCCCGCGTACCTTCAGTGCCATCACGACCTCTTCGAGCGCGGTATTGCCCGCCCGCTCGCCCAGCCCGTTGATCGTGCATTCGATCTGGCGCGCGCCGCCCTCGACCGCGGCCAGCGCATTGGCCGTCGCCATGCCCAGATCATTGTGGCAATGGGTGGCAAAGACGACCGCGTCGGCACCGGGCACCCTGTTGATCAGCATCCGGATCAGATCGGCCGATTCGACCGGGGCGGTATATCCCACCGTGTCGGGGATGTTGATGGTCGTGGCGCCGGCCCTGATCGCGATCTCGACCACGCGGCAGAGGTAATCCTCTTCGGTGCGGGTCGCGTCCATGGGCGACCACTGCACATTGTCGCAGAGATTGCGCGCATGCGTGACCGTTTCGTGAATGCGATCGGCCATTTCATCCTTGTTCAGGTTGGGAATGGCCCTGTGCAGCGGTGAGGTGCCGATAAAGGTATGGATGCGGGGTTTTTCCGCGTTGCGCACGGCCTCCCAGCAGCGGTCGATATCCTTGAAATTCGCCCGCGCCAGCCCGCAGATCACGGCATCTTTTGCGTTTTTGGCGATCTCGCTGACAGCGGCAAAATCGCCTTCAGAGGCAATCGGGAAACCGGCTTCGATGATATCGACGCCCATCTCGTCCAGCAGCCCGGCGATTTCGAGCTTTTCCTCGTGCGTCATGGTTGCGCCGGGGCTTTGTTCGCCGTCGCGCAGGGTCGTGTCAAAGATGACAACGCGGTTTTTCTCTGTATTCATTGGATATGTCCTTAGCCTTGGGTTGTGATTTTCCGGCGCGGTAGGCTCCCCCTGAGCGGACGCGCCGAAAGGCACGCTCAGAGGCGGCTAAGGAGTAGGATCAGCGCCGAAGCGCGCAGGGCCTGAATATGCAATCCCGTCGTCATGCGCGCGACAATAGGCGCGGCCATGGTGAATGAAAAGGGGTTTTTTGAATTGAGAACGTTGGCGGACGGGCTAGTTCAGCCCGATGAACAGGGCTTTGATCATCGGCGCATCCGGCGGGATCGGCGCGGCGCTGGTGGAGGCCCTCTGTGCGCGGGGCGTGGCCGTTACCGGGTTGTCACGGCAGCGCGACGGGTTTGACATCACCGATCCGGCAAGTGTGGACGCGCATCTGAGGCGGCTTGAGCCCGGTTTTGATCTGATCTGCGTCGCCACCGGCGGGCTGGAGATATCCGGCGCGGGGCCGGAAAAATCGCTGGGCCAGATCGATACCGCCGCGATGGCTGCGCAATTTGCGCTGAACGCGGTTGGTCCGGCGCTGGTTCTGAAACATGCGCCGCGTCTGCTGGTGCGCGAAAGGCGTGGCGTGCTGGCCTGCCTGTCGGCGCGGGTAGGCTCGATCGGCGATAATCATCTGGGCGGTTGGTACAGCTACCGGGCCGCCAAGGCGGCGCTGAACCAAATCATGCGGACCGCCGCCATTGAACTGACGCGCAGCCACCCCTTGTCGGTCTGCGTATCGATACATCCCGGCACGGTGAAAACAGAGCTGACGCGCAAATATCTGGGGCGCCATGCCGCCGTGACACCCGACCGTGCCGCCGGAAATATTCTGGATGTCCTCGACAGGCTGACGCCAAAGGAAACCGGTGGTTTTTTCGACTGGCGGGGTGCGCGGGTCGACTGGTGAGGGGCCGAAGCCCGCGCCGGTGATGCGGGTATTTGCCTTTGCCCCGCGTCCGCGCTAGGCAATCGCAAAGGAGTGGCGACATGTTTACGGGTATCATCAGCGATATCGGCACGATAGCCGAGGTTGAGCATCGCGGCGACCTCAGGGCGCGGATCACCTGCAGCTACGACATGGACGGCGTCGATCTGGGGGCGTCCATCGCCTGTGACGGCGTCTGTCTGACAGTGGTCTGCAAGGGCGATGACTGGTTCGATGTCGATATCTCTGCCGAGACCCTCTCCAAAACCAATATCGGCTGGCCCGGCGGCAATGGCCGGGGCGGCTGGCAGGCGGGCAGGCGGATCAACCTCGAACGCGCGCTCAGGCTGGGCGATGAGCTTGGCGGGCATATCGTGTCGGGTCATGTCGATGGCCTGGCCCATGTCACCGCGATCCGGGAGGAGGGCGACAGCACCCGCGTCACGCTGGAAGCGCCGCGTGACCTTGCCGGGTTCATCGCGCCCAAAGGTTCGGTGGCGCTGAACGGGACGTCGCTGACGGTGAACGAGGTTGATGGCGCGCTTTTCGGCATCAACTTTATCCCCCATACCAAGGCCGTGACGACATGGGGTGATGTGGCCACCGGTGACGCGATCAATCTGGAGGTCGACACGCTGGCGCGTTACGTCGCCCGGCTGAGCGCCTATCAGCCATGAGCATGCTTGGCCATAACCGGGGCCCGACAATGGCGCGGGGACAACGCTATCGCACCTATCTCTGGTCGCGGGCGCGCCGGAACCTTATGGGCAACACGCTGCCCATCAAGACCTTGCAGATGCGGCTGAAACGGGCGGCAGAGCTGGGTCTGGATTATCGGACCTATGCCTCGGTCCGATCCGCCTCGGGGCGCGATATCGTCGCGATCCTGTTTTCGTCGAACGCGCTGAATGCGGTGGGGGCATCGCCCGTCATCCCGCAGGCTGAAACGGCGCGGCTGGAGGCGCTGAAAAACTGTGGCCGGCTGGCGATGGTGCATCTGCCCCACCGGCCGGCGGATTTTCAGGCGGCCAACCCGGTGCTGGACTTGGTCCATGCCGCCCCGCGCTTTGATCTGGGCTGGCCGGACATGCGCGACCGTGTCCGGGCGGCGATCCGAAGCGCCCGCGCACCGGCTGACGGGGTGCTGATCGTCGGGGATACAGCGCTTGAGCGCGAGTGGCTGGTGGCGGGCCGGGCGGCTGGCTATGTCGCGGCGGGCGACTATTTCGGCACCTGACCACAGGGCAGCCACGCACCCCCTTTCCAAGCCCGGGACATTCCACTATCTGGGCCATCAGAAATCCGAGGCCCGCCGATGTCTGACACCGTTCCCTATGAAAAACCCGGTCCCGTCGAGGAGAACTGGTCCGACGCCATTTCCTCGGTCGAGGAAATCATCGACGATGCCCGCAATGGCCGCATGTTCATTCTGGTCGATCATGAAAACCGCGAGAATGAGGGTGATCTGGTCATTCCGGGCCAGATGGCGACGCCCGAGGCGATCAATTTCATGGCCACCCACGGGCGCGGGCTGATCTGCCTTGCCTTGCCCGGCGAGCGGATTGACGCGCTGGGCCTGCCGCTGATGTCTACCTACAATTCATCACGCCACGAGACCGCCTTTACCCTGTCGATCGAGGCGCGTGAGGGGGTGACGACGGGCATATCCGCCCATGACCGTGCCCGCACCGTTGCCGTAGCCATCGACCCGACCCGGACCGAGGCCGATATCGCCACGCCCGGCCATGTCTTTCCGCTGCGTGCGCGCGAAGGCGGCGTGCTGGTGCGCGCCGGTCATACCGAAGCGGCGGTGGATGTCAGCCGTCTGGCGGGGCTGAACGCCTCCGGCGTGATCTGCGAGATCATGAAGGAAGACGGGGAAATGGCGCGGCTGCCCGATCTGGTGGCCTTTGCCCAGCTTCACGGCCTCAAGATCGGCACGATCAGCGACCTGATCGCCTATCGCCGCCGCCATGACAATCTGGTCAAGGTGCGCGACGAGCAGATCGTGCATTCGGAATTCGGCGGTGACTGGGTGTTGCGCATCTATACCGACGAGACGCAGGGCGCGGAACATATCGTGCTGATCAAGGGCGATGTATCGGGCGATGATCCGGTGCTGGTGCGTATGCATACGCTTGATCCGCTGCTGGATGTGGTGGGTATAGGCGGCAAGGGCCGCGCGCAGGAATTCGGGGATGCGATGCGCCTGATCGCCGAGGAAGGGCGCGGCGTGCTGGTGCTGTTGCGCGATCTGCATATGCAGCTTTCGGCCGGTGATGCCGTGTCACCGCATACGCTGCGCCAATACGGGCTGGGCGCGCAGATCCTGTCATCGCTGGAACTGTCCAAGATGACACTTCTGACGAACTCACCTGAACCCAAGGTTGTCGGGCTCGAGGCCTATGGTCTCGAGATCGTGGGCACCCGCAAGATATCGGAGATCGGATAATGGCCGGCGCTTCGCACCATCAGCTTGAACTGCCGAAATTCGACGCGCCTGTACGTCTTCTGATCGTGGTGGCACCCTATTACAAGGATATCGCGGACAATCTGGTCGCGGGCGCGCGCCAGACCATCGAGGCCGTTGGCGGCAGTTGGGATATGGTCAATGTCCCCGGCGCGCTGGAGGTGCCGAGCGCCATTGCAATCGCCGAGCGGCGGTCGAATTTCGACGGTTATGTCGCGCTGGGCTGCGTCATCCGGGGCGAGACCACGCATTACGACACCGTCTGCAATGACAGCTCGCGGGCCATTCAGCTTTTGGGGTTGAACGGGGCCTGCATCGGCAATGGCATTCTGACGGTCGAAACCTATGAACAGGCGGCCGTCCGGGCCGATCCCGATGATCAGAACAAGGGGGGCGGCGCGGCGGCGGCGGCGCTGCATCTGATCGCGCTGGATCGCAAATGGGGCAAGCCGTCGGGCGAATTCGGGTTTCAACCGGGCACGATCCGGGTGGCCGATGCCGGACCGGACGGCCAGAAGGCATGAGCATGTCGGGCAACCGCCAGCGCCGGATGAAATCCGCAGCCCGGCTTTATGCCGTGCAGGCCCTGTTTCAGATGGAGCAATCGGGCCAGACGGTCGAGCGTGTGACGCGCGAGTTCGAGGATCATCGCTTTGGGGCCTCTTATGACGGTCAGACGCTGGAAGAGGGGGATGTCGATCTTTTTCGTCTCTTGCTGGATCACGCGGTCAACCATCAGGCCGAGATCGATCAGCTGACCGACCGGGCGCTGGTGGCGCGCTGGCCCATCGGCAGGATCGATCCGACGCTGCGCGCGCTTTTCCGTGCCGCCGGTGCCGAGCTGCACGACGCGCAGACACCGCCCAAGGTGGTGATTTCCGAATATGTCGACATTGCCAAGGCGTTTTTCCCCGAGGGCAAAGAGCATAAATTCGTCAATGCCGTGCTGGATCACATGTGGCACGCTGCGGACGGCGTGGGCGAAAACGGCGACTAGGCCCTTTTGCGCTGGTCCTGCGCGGCAATTGCTTCGGCGAATTCGGCCTCGGACCAGTCATTTTCCAGCGCCCGTCCGACCAGTTCGGCCTGGGTTTCGGGATTGAGGCCGCTGATCGGCTGATCGAAATCCAGATTGGTCGGAAATGAATACCCCTCGGCAGTGGCGGCAATCAGTGTGCGCAGCTGATCACCTTTGTATTTTCCTGATTTCAGAACGGGATACATGGCGATGCTCATCTTTGAGCGATCCACGGTTTCGATCGAGCGGCCAAAGGCCGAGCCGACCTGCAAAAGGTTGGCGAACCGGTAGATATCGGGCGTGACATTGGTGCCGGCGCCATGCATCACGGCGGGGTTGAAGAAGACCGCGTCGCCCTTGGCCAGTGGCAGCTGCACATGATGGTCGCGGAAAAATTCCTGAAACTCGGGCCTGCCAAAGGCGAGGTAGCCTTCGAAGAACTGCTGCGAATAGGGCAGGAAGAGTGTCGGGCCGCTCTCGCGTGGCATGTCGCAATGCGCCACTGCCCCCTGCAATGTCAGATAGGGCGACAGGCGATGGATGGCGGCGGGAAATGCCTCCATCCGTTCGGGCGCCATAAAGCCGAGGTGATAGTCGCGATGCGGTGTCTGCGCCGCACCACCGGGATTGACGCGGTTGACCTGCGCGGTCAGCTGATAGGCATCGCCCAGCCACGCCCGGCTGGCCGTGTCGATCGACAGGCCTGAAAAATAGGCGGCAAAATTTTCGGGATCGGTAAGGCAATGTTTCTGAAGCGCGTTCCATACCCGGTCATTCGCGCCGGGTTTGGCAAAGTGATCGCCGCTGGTGACACCGCGCTCGGCCTCGATGATCTGCGTGAATATGTTGGTCGCACGGTCCAGCACGTCGCCGTCAATCGCGGCACGGATGACGACAATGCCGGGGCCGCTGTCAAAGGCGCGGTTGAGTTCGGCCATCACGGCGCGGCCCGATCCGTCGGCCCGCGCGGCCTCGATTGCCGCTGCCTCGTAAATCAGGACATTCTCCTGCAGATCGCTGGCGAATGCATAGGCCGCCAGATCGGTCTGCTGGCTGGTCAGTGCCTCGAGATCGTGCAGCGCGCCGCTGTCCTGGGAAATCCAAACCGCCTTGTCGGTCAAGTCCTTCATTGATCCTCTCCGCTCTTGATCCGCGAGAAGCCTAGCGCGGCACGGGCTTGTGAAAACAGAAAAAACACCTCAAAAACACCTCAGATGAACCGCCACAGACTGAAAGAGATCGCGCGCCAGTCCGGTGTGAGCCTTGCCACGGTTGACCGTGCGCTGCACGGGCGCGGCGGCGTGCATCCCAAGACCGCGGCGCGGGTGGCCGATGCGATGGCAGAGCTGGACCGTCAGTCTGCCGGGGCGGGGCTGGAGGCGGCACGGCTGGTGCTGGATCTGGTGATCGAGGCACCCGACCGGTTCACCCGGCAGGTGGTTGCGGCGTTCGAGGCGGCGGCAAAACAGTTGCGCCCGGTGGCGATCCGGCTGCGCATTCACAGCGCCGAGCGCTTTGACCCGAGCGACCGGCGGCAACTGTTGCAGGCGATCCGGCGGCGGGGCACGCAGGGGCTGATCCTCAAGCTGCCGGACCGGGGTGACGTTGTCGGGATGGCCAATCGGCTGGCCAATGCGGGCGTGCCCGTGGTGACTCTGGTCACGGATATACCGGCGCTGAAATCAACGGCCTATGTCGGTATGGATAACCGGGCGGCGGGCCGGATCGCGGCCCATATCTTTGCCACCGCCCGCATCGATGCGGGCTCTGTCGTTCTGACGGTGATCTCCTCCCGTGCCTTTGAAGGCGAGGTCGAGCGGCTGGCGGCATTTCGCGCCCAGATGCCGGCCCCGCGCGTGATCGAGATCGAGGGCGGCATGGGGCGATACGATCTGACCTATGCCATCGCTGAAAGGGCGCTTGCCGGGTCGGACACTGTGGACGCGGTCTATTCCGTGGGTGGTGGCAACCGCGCCATCCTTGCCGCGTTGCGCGCGCGCGGTTGTCGCCCGCGCCTGTATCTGGGGCATGATCTTGATCACGAGAATACCGCCCTCCTCAGAGCGGGCGAAATCGATTTCGTCATTCATCACAACCTGACTTCGGACGCCCGTGCAGCGTTGCAACATATTCTGAAATCGCATCGTCTTTTGCCGCGCGGGGCCGCGATTGATGCATCCCGCATCGAGGTGGCGACGCCCTTTAATGTAGAATAGCCGGAATTACCCATTGGGTTGCCGGGAGCGGAAGCTCCTGTTTTCAATTCCAAAATTTCCACTTTTCTGTTAACTTTGTTTACCGGCCTGCTAAAGTTGCCGGTCAATCAAAGGGGAAATATTCATGGCATATTCGACGATTTCGCACTGGAACACGACCGAATGGAATGACGAAATGGAGGCAATTGCCCGCGAGAAATTCGTGCCGCTGATCATGTCGGTCGGGGCCATGCGTGTCCAGATGATCCGCACCGGCGAGATGAGCTTTTCGGTGGTGACGGAATATGCCGATCAGGCAACGGCGGACGCCGCGCAGGCCCGCATTGCCGAGATCCGCGCCCAGGCCGCCAGTGAACTGCCGATGACAATGGCGTCCACGGATTCCGGTGCGGTGTTCGCGCACAGTTAGAAAGATCGGCAGACCCGGGGCAGCAGGCCTGGCGCGTATTAGACGCGGTCGGTTATTGAGGGTCTGTGAAGTGCGACGGGAACCACCACGACCGTGGGGTTTTTTGCTCCCGAGGACCTGTGTATACAGGTGGGCGCCAGGTAAGTGGACCACGATCCAAACAGAGCCAGCTCCCTCGGATTTGCTTAAGGCCACCGGAACGTAACCCGATTACGAGAAGGGCAGAACCCGCCAGAGGCGTACATAAGCCCCACATCCCGGCAGGGCAAGGGCCGGGATTTTAATTGATCGGGCCGTCATTCCGTTGAATAATTGTTGCGCGGGCGAAAGCGGGGGAGGCTGCCATGGGAAAATCATCGGATCATCGTTTTGGTGACAGGCTCCGGCACGGGGTTGGTGCCCTTTGCGCGGTGCTGTTCCCGGCATTTGCCGCCCTCGCGCAGCCGGTTCCGTTTGACTCCGAGGATTTTGGCAAGATCGTTCTGCCTGACCGGCAGTCATCGGAACTGGGTTTCCAGCTGGAACAGGCGATCGGCGATTACAAGAACGAGCCGATCAATATCTACGGGCCGGATTCGCTCTTCCGGCAGATGGGCCGGGCGGTGGGGCGGCTCGATTTTCAGAAGCGTGACGGCAGCGTCGCGCGCTGCACGGCCTTTATCGTGTCCGAAAAATACATCGTTACCAATCACCATTGCGTCCCCGGCATGGATGGTGACCCGACAGGCGCCGATAGCGGTATGGACCAGATCCAGCTTGTGCTGGGATTTGTCGAACCGGGCCGCAGCACCGGGGCAGAGCGTTTTCCGGTATCGACCAAGATCGTCGAGACCGACAGGGCGCTGGATTATACCATCCTGACCGTATTCGGCGATCCGTCGGCAAAATACGGCAAGCTGGAACTGTCGGACAAGCTGCCGCCATCGCGCGACCCGCTCTGGATCATTGGCCATCCATTGGGCAAATCCCAGCATATCAGCCGCGAGGGCTGCGCGACCGAAGACCCCGTCATCTCGGAAGAGCAGAAACTGGTGCATAGCTGCGATACGCTGGGCGGCAATTCGGGCTCTCCGGTGATCAGCGCATCGACGCGTCAGGTCGTGGCGCTGCATCATGCGGGCAATTCCGTGCAGGGGGTGAATTTCGCCATCCCCTTTACCCGCATATTCGAGAAATCACCGATCCTGTCGGCCCTTCTGCCCCGTGAAACAGAGGAAGAGAAACCGGCCGAGGATGTCGTTGCACTGGCGCCCAAGGTTACGCAGCCAACGGGCGGCGATATCTGCGATGTCCTGTATCAGAAGGCCGAGGATCTGTTTCTGACATCGTCAACGGCGGACCGCGCCTGTTTCGCCTATGAAACCTTTGCCGCGCGCTGTCAGGACCATAATTTCGCGTCGCTTGCCGACCGGTTCATCGCGCGCGAGTGCCGGGGAAGTACGGATGTCGCGGTTGTCGATACGACCAAGATCACGCCACGCTCGGCCCGCACCAACCAGGACAATGCCGATAACAGGGTGGCCGATACCGGCGGCGATCCGGAAAGCAGCCCGCTGGTATCGGCCTGCGACGCCGCCGTGCTGGAGGCGGATCATCCGGATGTGGTCAAGGGCATCGCCAGGGCGGCGGATCTGCAGCTGGAATCCGTCAACCCCTCGGTCGCGGTACCGGCCTGCGCCGACGCGGCCGAGCGGTTCCCCGATCATGCCCGCAGCCTGACCAATCTGGGTGTCGCCCTGTCGCTGGATTTCGAATATGACCGCGCCAATACCCAGCTTGAGCGGGCACTGGATCTGGGCGACGATTACGCGGCGCTGGTGATCGGCAGGCATTACGACCAGGGGCTGGGCTATGACCGCAACGACACCGAGGCGCTGCGCTATTACCGGATCGCCGCCGAGGTGGGCATCGCCGAGGCGCAGAGCCTGCTGGGACATGCGATCATGGACGGGGCGGGCGTGCCGCAGAACCGTCAGGAAGGCATGCGCTGGGTGCTGAAGGCGGCTGAAAACGGCTGGGTCGCGGCGCAGAACACATCCGCCTATTCCTATTATATCGGCGATGGCGTCGAGCAGGATTACCGCGAAAGCGCGCGCTGGTACCGCGCCTCGGCAGAGCAGGGCAATGCCTATGGTGAAAACGGGCTGGCGCTGATGTATCGCGACGGTCTTGGGGTGCGGCAGGATCACTTTGAAGCGTTCAGATGGTTCGAGAAAGCCGCCCAGCAGGGCTATTCGGACGGTCAGCTGAACCTCGGCTACAGCTACGAGGTCGGCAACGGGGTCACTGTGAATTATCAGGAGGCGGTTTTCTGGTACCGCAAGGCCGCGGAACAGGGCAATTCGATTGCCCAGAATAACATGGGCATCCTTTACCGCGTCGGGCGCGGGGTCGAGGCCAATGGCAAGGAGGCGCTGCGCTGGCTGCAGATGGCGGCGGATCAGGGCAATAGCGGCGCCATGGTCGATATCGCCTATATCAATTTCATCGGTCAGGATGTGCCGGTGGATTACAATGCCTCTGCCGACTGGTATCAGCGCGCGGCCGATCTGGGCAATCCGATCGGTCAGAACGGCATCGGTTTCATGTATCGCGACGGGTTGGGTGTGCGTCAGGATTATGCCGAGGCGGTGCGCTGGTTCCGCCTGTCGGCTGATCAGGGCTATTCCGAGGGGCAGCTTAACCTGGGCTACAGCTATGATGTCGGGCAGGGCGTGGCCGAGAACAAGCACGAGGCGGCGCGGCTTTACCGCCTGTCTGCCGATCAGGGCCACGCAATCTCGCAGGCCAACCTCGCCTATTTCTATTCCGCCGGTCTGGGGGTGCAGAAAAACGAGGAAGAGGCGACGCGGCTTTACCGCCTGTCGGCAGCACAGGGTAATGCGGTGGCGCAGGTGCAGCTGGGCTACCGCGCCGAATGGGGGCTGCATGGCGTCAGGCTGGACGTGGCCGAGGCAGTGCGCCTGTATCAGGCATCCGCCAGCCAGGGCGACGCGTCGGCGGAATATCAGCTGGCGCTGATGTATGAATTCGCGAAAGGTGTGGGCTATGATCCCAACCGCGCGGCGCAGCTTTTCTATTCCAGCCTGCAGAAGGGGATCACCACCGCCACCGAGCGGGGCGCCAATTCATGGGATGCCACGACCGCGCGGCGGTTGCAGACGCTTTTGCGCAATGACGGTTACTATAACGGGGCGATTGACGGGATCATGGGCCCGAATGCCAGATCGGCGATGATGCGTCTGGCTGGCAGATAGGCGCGGAGGAGGGGGCGTTGCCCCCTCTTTGTCCCCGCCGGGCGGCGGCGACAAATTCACCCCGAAGGTATTTCGGGAACAATGAGGATCAGTAGCGGGCGCAGTGGCGCTGGAACGCGCCGATGACCTGCCGGTAGTCGGGATCGACCCGGATGAAGGTCACGCGCCGGTTGGCGCCGTCATCGGGATAGGACGGGGTCTTGAGCAGGTATTCGCCCGCGCCGACGGAGATCAGTTTCGCGTAGCTGCCCTGACGCACCAGCGCATCGGCGACCGACCCGGCCCGGCTGCGCGACAGGCCGCAATTGAAGGCGGCGCTGCCCACCGCATCGGTATGGCCCACGACCAGAAACTCTGCATCCGCGTTGACCGGATCCGACAGGGCGGCGGCCAGCGAGGCGATCTTGTCGGCCTGATCATAGCGAATGGCGGCACTGCCGAAATCGAAGGCAATCTCGATGCCGACTGAGGTCACCGGGCGCTTTGTGTCATACTCGTCGGGTTCGCGCGATGCGTCATAGCCGGTTTTGGCAGCGGTATCGACAGTGGCGTCATCGCCCCCGTCCGAGAGATCGAGCACGAATGTCTCGAGCGCGACATCGGAGACGGAGGTGGATTCGAGCTGCGTCTCACCGCTCAGATTGATCCCGGCGCAATCGGCCTCTGCCCCCGAGGCCATGCAATTGGCCAGCCGGTTTTTCGAACGTGGCTGCGAAGGTGCGACCGCAAATGCCTGGTCATCGTCATCCGTGGGGATGAAGATTTCGATCTCCTGCGCTGCCAGCGGCGTGAGGGTGAGGGTTGCGGCCAGCAGGCTGGCCGCCGGGGTCAGGGCGCGTTGCATCAGTGATCCACCGGAACGACGATCCGGGCCTTTTCGATTTCGGTATTCTGCTTGCTGAGGACGCGGTAATCCGCGCCGGTATTGGATGTCTTCTCATCCGGATCAAGGCTGAAGACAAAGGTTTCGTAGACATCCTTGTTCTGCACCTTGGCCGTATCCTTGCGCTGGGAGGCATCGCAGGACACTTTGGACGTGTCGCGCGTGGCGTAGCTGACGGCCTCTTTGCTGGCATTGCAGATGGCGAGCACGGTTTCGAACCCGACCTCGGCGGCCCTGAGGCTGCCGCGCGGCGGGAAGATATATTGCGAACCGCCAAGGATGGTATCATCGGGCAGGCCGGGATGGGGATAGAGCACGCAGCTGTCGCCATCATCGTCGATATTGATCAGCGTGAGGCGGCAGTCATATTTCGGCTCGATCACGAAGCGGATGCCGTCACCGACCCTGTAGCGCGGCTTGTCGCTGTAGATGGTCAGCGTGGTCTGCGTGACCTTGGTCTGTGTCTTGGGATCATAGGCCAGTGGCTTTTTCTTGGCGTCCGGTTTTTCGTTGGTCTCGATCACCTTCTGCACCGAGTAGGAGAGCGCATCCTTGTCAAAGAGCTGAAAGCCCGGCTCGATCGGCGTGTAATCGGTGACGCGTTCGAGGAAGCGGGGAAAGACGGCCGTCCATTCATCGCGGGCGATGGGTGACATGTTCATGCGATTGAGGAGCCCGGCCAGATCGACCCCGACAAAGCCCGCCCGTGCCTGCAGTTCCTCCACTGTCATGCCCAGTTCGCTTGCCGCGCGGGGCATGTCGATAAAGCCGTCGACGAAATAGACAAAGAGGCCGCGCACCGGCTCGAGCCCGCCCGCGCCGGCCTCGGGGTCCAGCCCGGCGGCGCGCAACGTGGCGAAAAACGCCTCCATATCCTGCGTCATCAGGCGCGAGACTTCTTCCTGGCCGGGATAGATGGCGTCAATCGTCTGGCGGGTGCGGGCCGAAAAGGCGAGGTTCGACATCGCCGCGTCGCGCACCTTGTCCTCGTTGAAGCGGATGCCCTTGGAATGGCAGCTGATGCAGGAAATGCCGTTCACGACCTCACCGGTGCCGTCGGTATAATCATCGTCGCGCACGATCGCGGTCGGCCCGACATCCAGACGCGCGCCATCGGCGGTGTTCAGGTAATAGGCATGAAAGCCATTGGGCAGGGTAAAGATGGATTCACCGCCGTCATGTTCGAAGGAGAGGGCGGGCGGATAGGCGGTGTTCGGCCCCAGCGGATATTCAAAGAAGCTTTGCCGTCCCTTGCTGCCCGCGAAATCATAGGAGGTCCAGAAAAACCCTGTGCCGAGGGGGTGACGCTCGATCAGGCGGTTGTTGGTGGACACACCCGATTTCTGAAAGCCCGCGCGGACCACCTGTTCGTTGCGGATGTTTTTGTTCATGTCGAGGCCAAGCATCGCCTCGAGCCCCTGAACCGTGTCGGGCAGGCCGAGAATATCATAGTAAAGCGGCGAGACCGAGGCGGTGGCCGCGAACCAGTCGGCGCGGATGATCGGCAGCGCCGTGCCGGTCAGCGTCTGCAGCTGCTTCAGCGCCAGATCGGTGTCAGAGGTCACGCCATAGGGATAAAGCCCTTCGAGCAGCGACCATGTGTCATGATCCCAGTCCAGATCGGGCAGGAAGATGCGGATCAGGACATTGTTGTCATCGACCTGCTGGTGGCGAAAGATCGTCGGGTTGAAGCTGAGCGCGTTCAGAAGCTTGATCGTCGCGCCCAGATAGCCCTGATAGTTTTCGTCATTGATGGTCATGTCATTGTTGAGATTGCGCAGCGACAGGTAGCGCACGCGGTCCAGCCGGTTGGAGGGCAGCGTCTGCAGGTCCGCCAGCGCGGCCTGATGCAGCATTTCATAGCTGACGAATTCGCGTGCCTCGGCCTGTTGTTCGCCAAGGCTGTCAATCCAGATGGCGAGCGTTTCAAGCTCTGCGTCGCTGGGAAAGCATTCGGGTTTTGTGCAATCATCGGGCATGGGCGGAAAGCCGAGGCTGCCGATCACGTAATGCAGCGGCGAGTTCATCGCATCGCCCTGTTTGACGAATTTCGGGTCATTGGCCAGACGCCGTAAATCCAGCACGTGGCCAAATCCCGATTTGGGTTTGGGCAAACCGTCCTTGAGCGCGCCTTCCTGATGGCAGCGGGCGCAGTATTTGTTCAGCACCTCATAGGCGGCGGTCTCTTCCGGCGTGGCATCGCCGGGCAGTTCGAAGGCGAAGAGGGGGGTGACAAAAAATGCCGTCCAGATCAGGGCAAGTCCTGCATTCAGTATATGTTTCATTGGGTCCCCCTGATGGCAAAGTTCAGTTCAAACTGGTCAGATACGTGGCGATGGCGTCGTGATCGCTGAGCGGTACATTGTTGGAATAGCTGATGGTGACGTGATACATCGCGCTTTTTTCGCTGACGGCGCCCGCGAATTCGTCAAGGCCGTTGATGATGGAATCGCGCTTGAGCCCGACAAGTTTGGGCGCGCCTTTTTGCCCTTCTTTCAGGGGTGCGCCACCGGCGAAGGGCTGAGATTTCTTTTCTGCCTGGAATATGTTGCGCGGCGTGTGGCACATGCTGCAATGGCCAAGGCTGTTGACGATATAGGCCCCCCGGTTCCATTCGTCGCTTTGGCCGGGATCGGGTTCAAACGGGCCCATATCGGCAAAGAGCAGCTTCCACATCCCATTGCCCAGCCGGATGTTGAAGGGAAAGCTCAGATCGTTCGGACGCGACGGCGTGGGCGCGGCGGCCTCGGTCATGAGATAGGCCTTCAGATGCAACAGATCGGCATAGGTCGCGCGGGAATACGAGGTATAGGGAAAGGCCGGATAGTAATGCTGGCCCGAAGGGCTCACGCCTTTGACCATGGCGGTGATGAAATCCGCATCGCTCCAGCCGCCAATGCCGTATTTAGGGTCGGGCGAAATATTCGACGGGTAGAAATCGCCGAACGGCGTTTCAAGCGGCGCGCCACCGGCGAGCGTCGACGTGGCCTCGTCGCGGTGGCAGGCGGCACAGCCGCCCATGTGAAAGAGAATCTCGCCCTCACCGGCATCGGGCTGAAACCCTGCGGGCAGCCGGGCTGCGATCTCTTCCTCGGAAATGCGTGACGGGAACAGAAGAAAGGCAAGTATGGCCGCACCGGCAAGCGCCGATGCGACCACGAAAAATATCAGAATGCGTTTCACAATTTCGTGCGCCTATTCGAGGCGATAGCCCTTGTGGCAGGAACTGCAGGCACCGCCCACCGCGCCAAAGGTTGCGGCCATTTCCTCGGCGGTTGTGGCTGCGGCCATGGCCGTTGCTGCGGCGGCCAGTTTGGCGGCCTCAGCTTCGAACCCGGCGCGGTCGGAAAAGATTGCCGGTGCGGCCTTGTTGTTGCCGCCTTCCATGCTGCCATCCGGAAACAGCAACACATAAGACGAGGCCATGGTGGCGGCTGCCGTTCCAAACGCCTTGACGTAATCAGCGTTGAAATCAAGTTTGCCCTGCGCCATGCCGGCCATGCTGCGCATGTTGCCGCCGAGATATTTCATGATTGCCTGTCTGGCGCCGATGGCTGCGGCTGCATCCTGTGCAAAGGCCGCAGGTGCCGATACCGTCAGCGCGAGGGCCAGAGCCGTAGTCAGTCTAAGCATGTAAAAACTCTCCGTGTTGGGGTGGTGCGGCCTTGTGGCCGCTTTGGTTGTGAAAAGGTCTTGGTTCTTCAAGTCATGTCATCAAAGGTTACCCGGATTCGAAAAAATGTTAAGGTTTTTGTTGCGATGGCGATGTGCAGGGCTGCGGAGCCGGTCTGCATGAGAGATCACGGCAAGGCGGGCCGGGCCGGGTGATCCGTGCATTCTGCCTGCTGTGCACGCGCAGGGTATACGGTCAATAAATCCAGATATCCGGTTGTAAAGTATGGAATAAAGCCATTTGCCCTGTCATCGAAACCCATGGTTCGCACCGGCATCCGGGCGCGCGATGCTGCGCTTTTGAAAATCGTCAAGGCGGTGATGGGATGGTGCGCCAAGAGGGAAAAGGATTGAACTGCCAGTTCAATTCCCTCAGTGACGAAGAATGGAGTAATCTGTTCGACACCCTGGAGGAGTGGGAACACTATCTCGCACAGTTAGACTCAAAGAGTCTGAGGTGCGACGATGAGCACTTTAGACCATAATTTCAATGATATATCGTCTAGTTCGGCAAAGTCCGAAGCCGATGCGCCGAAGTATCCGCCGCCGTTTTCCATCCGCTTCACCTTTGAAGAGCGGGCAAGTCTAGATGCAGCGCGAGGGCGCAAGGCGCTTGCAGCTCATATCAGGGAAGAGTTGTTCGGCGATGATCAATCGCCTCGCAGGAGGCCGGGAAACAGCCCCGTGAAGGACGCTGAAGCTCTCGCGCGTGTCTTGGGTGCATTGGGCGCGTCCCGTTTGTCATCGAACCTGAACCAACTGGCGAAAGCTGTGAATACTGGTTCGTTGCCGGTGACACCGGAAACCGAAGCTGATCTTGTGGAAGCCTGCCGGGAAGTTCAGGCGTTGCGCGCTGATCTGCTCCGTGCGCTTGGGAAAACACCGAGGAACGGACCATGATCCTAAAGGCCAAAGAAAGGGGCGATGCTGGGCAGCTTGCTCGTTGTCTTTTGGCGATGCGCGATAATGAACATGTCGAACTTTATGAAGTGTCCGGCTTTGCAAGCGACGATCTGATCAAAGCGTTCAGTGAGGCCGATGCCATCGCCAAGGGCACAAGGTGCAAGAACTACCTTTTCTCAATGAGTCTGAATCCGCCAGAGGGCGCTGACGTCCCGACGAAGGTACCCCGCGCGGTTCCCAAGAACAGCGCAATGCTCTTGCCTCAATGCGAAACATTGAGCGCGAGTTGGCGTTACGTTCACTAACCCCCTAAATCGGTCGCGTCTGGCTCGTTTGCCAGGCGCGCCAACTTCCGCTACAAACCGGACATGTAAGCGGACATTGTGAAGGACATATTTCTGCTGATATAACGCCTATCTATATGATATTGTGTCATATTGATGACTTTCTTCACGGCAAAGAAAGCGGACAAAATGAGCGATGAAAACATAAGGGATGATGGCGAGACCATAGGTCTATTCGAGCCGTTGATGGTGAGCGAAGGCTCACCCAAGCGCGCGGAACTCAACGACCTGGCGCTCGATCTGGCAACGGCTTCAGCCCGTTTCGCCAGCAGCTTGCCTGCATCCATCGCCGACGCTCTTGCTGACCTGATCCGCTCAATGAACTGCTATTACAGCAACCTGATCGAAGGGCACAACACGCACCCCATTGATATCGAACGGGCATTGAATGATGACTACAGTGCCGATCCGGAAAAGCGTGATCTGCAACTCGAAGCCAAAGCGCATATCGCGGTGCAGAAATGGATTGACGAAGGCGGCTTGGGTGAAAGCCCCACGTCGCCGGAAATGATCACGGAGATTCACCGCCGCTTTTGCAATTTGCTGCCGCCTGATTTGCTGTTTGTGGAAATGCCATCGACCGGTGAGAAAATCCGAGTGGTGCCTGGGGAACTGAGAACGCGAGACGTTGAAGTCGGACGCCACGTGGCAATCAGTCCGGGTTCGGTTCCGCGTTTTCTTGATCGTCTGCATGGTGCCTACCGTCATGCAGGCCGGATTGAATCCATTCTTGCCGCAGGGTGCGCGCATCATCGCCTGCTTTGGGTTCACCCGTTTCTGGATGGGAACGGGCGTGTCGCGCGTTTGATGTCCTACGCAATGTTGAAGAATGCGCTCGATACAAAGGGGCTGTGGTCAGTTGCGCGCGGCCTTGCGCGAAACGAAGCAGAGTACAAACGCCATCTTGCGGCTTGTGATCAGCCTCGGCGTGGCGATCGCGACGGGCGCGGCACATTGAGTGAAGCGGCGCTTGCGGATTTCACGGGCTTCTTCCTGAAAATCTGCATTGATCAGATTGCCTTCATGGAAGCTCTGATGAAGCCAGACCGGTTGCGGGATCGTATCTTGATCTGGGCAGAAGAGGAAATGCGCGCGGGAACACTGCCAGCCAAATCCGATACGGTTTTACGCGCGGTGCTCATGCAAGGGTCGATCACCCGCGCGGATGTTGTGTCTCTTCTCGGTGTCACGGAAAGAAGCGCGCGCAGAGTAACGTCCGCGCTGCTGGAAATAGGCGCTCTTCAATCGGAAAGCACGCGCGCGCCGCTACAACTGGCTTTCCCTGCAAAGCTTGCAGGGCGCTGGATGCCAGGATTATTCCCGGACGAATAACCGGAGTTTGTCGGCTGGCCGAATGGCCAGCCGAAATTTTTCCACTAGAACAACGAAAAGGGACGGCTGGAGGATTGTATTGAACTCTCCCTAAAATTCCTGTCAAGCCCTTGGAATATATGGAAGAATTGTGATTTCGCCTTGCGCCAAACTGTGCTCAGATTGGCGTTTTCGGAGCCGCTGCGATATTGCCTAAATGGGGTGTATGGAAGTCCCGAATTTTCCTTCCCTTTCAAATGCTTAGGGGGATTTTCGGGCTCAAAAAGCGAGATGGTGCTGCCGGAGAGATTTGAACTCTCGACCTCTCCCTTACCAAGGAATAAAATGGGTGCTTTTGGTGCTTATTTGGGCAGATTGAGCCAGCAAATATTGAAAATATCTTGGTGCTTCATGGGCTTAGCCTGACATGAATCTATGCGCGAATTGCGCAGTCTGCGCACCTCATTTTCAGCACCAAAATCACCTAGATTCCCCGCCCCTCTGCGATATTCCTAAGTTCGTCCATCGTATAATGGCGATACACAGTCATAATCGTTCGCAGATCGGTATTGGTCAGGGTGGCCACGTCTTCCGGCTTTGTGCCATTGATCAGCATTGATGTAATCGCGGTGTGCTTGAGCACGTGGGCCGTTGCCCATTCAAGCCCCAGCGACTTCATAAAAGCCTGATACTTGCGGTCTACATTGTAGGGCAGAATGCGCGTACCGGGGCGATGACCTTTGAAAGCCTCTTCCAGATCGCCGCGAATGCTTTCCGTCATGGGGACAATCGGGCGGCGCTTTCGGTTTACTCTGCGCCCCGGCACATTGAAATCAATCGATCCGGTCAGGAAATTAACCTGATCCTCAAAACGCAATTCCTTGATAGCGCCAACGCGCACCGCATAAGTCAGTGCGAGTTTTATGAAGATCCTCACATCCAGATCGGCCTTGCCCAGATTATCCTTCACAATAGCAACCTGCTTTTCGGTCAGCCATTTATCCCGCCTTGGGCCGTCTTGGGGTTTGGAAAACCTAAATGCAGGCTTTCCGGCAATGCGATTTTTTGATGATGCAAAGTTCAGCGCTGCCTGAAATGCGTTCAGCTCCCTTCTCACAGTCGCAGGCTTGACCTTTGACTTTCCATAGGCCCCATTCATGCGGCGGCGGATATAGGCGTCTACGTCTTCGTCCGTGACTGTATGAGCCTGCCATTTGCCAAATGCCTCACGTGGCGCTCTAAGGCAAAATCTGTCTGTCCGGTCATTCCGGCGTGGCAGCGAATACTGTTCGATATAGAATTCGCAGGCTTCATCAACGGTAATCGATTTTTGCTTTTTCTTTATGTCCTTGATCGTGATGAATTCGGCAAGTTTTGATTCTGCCTTTGACCTGTCGCCAGTCTTCGTACTGCGCCGCATTGACCGCCATTCACCATTTGGCCCCCTTTGGGACCATCTGATTTCATAGCACCCGAATTTGTTGGGCCGCTCCGATAGGCTGGGAAATGTTCGCGCGTTACTCATTTAGCATACGGCGATACATCCTCGATGATTTTCAGCGCCAGCGGCGTGGGCACTTCGAGGGATATTTCAAGGTGGCTTATTTTTGGGGATTTTGTGAAAATCTTTATCCCTGATCCAAGGCGCGACAGCGGGTCATAATCAGGATCGAGTTCGCCAATATTCACATTCAACGCATCGGCCATAAGTTTGACTGTCTTTTCAGTCGGAGTGGCCTTCCCAGAAAGGTACTTGCCGATTGATTGCCTGTTCTTCGGTACATCATAGCCGCGTTCATCGACTATTGTGCCCCACATAAGCCGCGCCAAATCTGATTTGGTAACATTGTTGTCCTCCATAAGCCGCGCAAGCCGCTCAGGGAACATCGGATCATTTTTCATAGCACTCACCCTTGCTTGGTGATTTTGTATTTTGGCACGAATAAGTTTTTTTTCAAGATGAAATATAAAATGCAGGTTATAATTGTCTATGGCGGTGGCAGTTTTTGCCTTTGGGGAACAAATATGAAAACGGCGTCCTGATCTTTTCTGAGATATTCCTGCCAGTCCACCATCGAAGCCTGAATATCCCTGATCTTCATATCTACATACTGACGCATTTGGTCGGTAACGGGTCGTCCGGTGCGATACTCATAAGACGGCAGGAGGAAGCGCAGCGCATCGATATTCATGCCGCAGCTATCGATCAGGGCTTTGTCTTCCTCCTGCATTGATATCAGATATCCGCGATTTCTTCCTTGAAGGACCGATACGGTTTGAAGGTGACGGCATTTTTCGCGGGGATTTCGATCTGTTCGCCGGTTGCGGGATTTTTCCCCGTGCGTCCGGCCCGTTCCTTGATTTCGAATTTCCCAAATCCGACAATCCGCACGACTTTATCCTCGCGCAGGGTTTTGATCATGTCATCAATCGTTGCTTTGCCATTCATGGCGCTCTCCTTTCGGGTTAAAGTTGGCACCAAAAGCACCAACAGGGTCAAATGATGATTTCCGCATCATTTATCTCGATAATTCCATCCATCATAAGGCGGGTGAGCGTTTCTGACTGAGCTCTGATTATGCGGTCAGCCAGGCCCAGCGGATACTTTTCGCGGATCAGTCTCCCCCTGTTGTCTCTGCCGTCAAGCAGGTCGTGACAAACCTGACAACCGGCAGCGATGCTCAGATCCGTGACCTTTGTACCGATACCCTTGCCGTCAGTGGGAAGGTGGCACCCGACAACTGTATTTGGCCCCGAACAAGACAGGCCGATAAAGGATGCTATCCGCAAACAGCAAGGCATATCGGAACAGGCTCGCCGTATGGCTTCTGATCTGACCTTTGGAAGCATGTGGGGGCGGTTATCATCGCTCATTCTCTGTCCCCTTTCTATTCTGCCTGATGAAGCAAATAAATTTGACCTTCGCGGCTGATTACAGGTTCGGCGTATGTTTCCAGAGAGCCTTTATCGAACCCCTCATCGGTAAGCACCGCGGTTCCTACGCCGCCTTGAATAAACCCCGCATGTTGAAGCTCATTCAGAGCCTTGAGCACGGCAAAGGCTTCTGGGCTGATTTTAGTCATGGATTTGGTCCTTTCTGTGGTGGGGTTTACTGCGGGTCATGCGGCCACCTGTTGCTTGATCCGGTCCATGATCCACTTGATGACTGAGACCGTCATAGAGTTG
>JASBTX010000039.1 GCA_030148225.1 Paracoccaceae bacterium | reverse complement strand
AAAGCTGGCGCAAGCTGCGCGGCTTCGTTCATCTCGCCGACGTCATCCAGGGCGTCGATTTCGTCAACGGCATCAAGCCAATAAACCAGCAGCTAACCGCCGCATGATGATCGCTTGGGCACCAGATTTGACAATAACTCTCGCGGAAGAGATGCGGGGAAACACGGATTCCGAGCATGCGTTCCGTGCCGTTCTTTATGGCGGGCGCGACCGCGCCGTAGCCAAGTGGACCGCCTTTGCGAGCCACCCAGAGGGCGTCATGCGGTTGAGCTGCGCGGGCGAGAAGGGCTGGTCGTGCTTCCTGCAAGTAGCGCATCAGTGCTGGTATGACTGGGGCAGGGATCTCCGACTCCCACGGCACGCCGGACTTGGTCAGACTGGCCGAAAGTGCAAGCGTCGCTGTCTCGCCGTTGAAGAACACAGATTGTCCGATCCGCAGGCCAACCAGCGCACGGCGACGGATCGGCAGCAATGCGAGAAGCGCGATGATTGCGCCATCGCGAATGTGGATGGCGCGCCAGATGGGACTGTGTGCTTCATCGGCAGCTACGAGGGCGAGGTTCAGACCGGCGTCCAGCAGCACGCTGCTGGACAAGACCCTGCCTTTCTTGCGCGTTTGTTCGCCGCGTCCAGCTTGCTTCTTGAGCCGTGTACGCAGTGTGCGGTGCGCCGACCAATCGCGTTCCGGGTTCGCGGCCATCAAAACGCGCAGCACGCCATCGATAAAGGCGAGGCGCGTCATCGGGGCCGTGTGATCGAGGGCGATCAGCCAAGTCTTGAGGCGCTCAAGTGTTGCTCTTTGCGAAGGGGGCAAGTCCAGCGCGTGGGGCTCGTTCACCCGCAGCCATTCGAGCCACCGGCCATAGCGTGGTTCAAGAGAGGTTTGGGTGGTCAAACGCACGTGGGCCATTGCGCCTTGCCCATCAAGAAGATCGCCTTTTGCGAACACGACCTCCCACATTGACCGGTCGGCGTTGGTCCACTGGGTTCGCGGTAATACAAGGCTCATCCGCTGTATCCTCCGCGCAGGTCAGCCACGAGGTCGGAGAACGCCTTTGTCGCGCTGGTGACTTCAAGACCGGAATACAGGTTGATAGTATGGCTCAGGTCCGAATGCCCCAAAAGGCGACGCGCAACCTCATACCCACCCGGATTTGCATCCAGCCAGTTCATGACCGCGAAATGTCGAAACAGATGTGCGTTTACCTCCAATCCTGTTTCCTTGCGGATACGCTTGGAAATGCGGCTCGACAGTTCCGATGGTCCGATGGAGGCGGAGCCGTCCCGTTTTGGGAAAAGGAACTGTGTGCCTGCGGGGCAAAGATACGGGCAGCGTGTCGCGAGGTGTTTGTCGAGTAGAAACACGACGTCTGCCGGCAGCAGGAACTCGATGGATCGACCTGTCTTGGTGTCCTCCTCTTCGAGCACCAGGAACACGCGTCCATCGCCGGGGCGCTGGATATGCTTGCCGAGGTTGATACCCGCAAGGCTACCGACGCGGATCGGGCAGACGAGCAGGATAGCGATGGCCAGCGCATCCTCACGTGCCAGCGCGTTCATCTTCGCGCGTTGAGCCGTGGAGCGGTACTTGGAGAACAGATGCTCGGGCAGCGTCAGCAACCGGTTTTTGTGTCGGGGATCCTGCAAGACTCGCAGGCGCGCGCGGCTGCGGTCGGTCATCCCGTTCTGAGCCGGTTGCGCGACCTTTTTGGCCAGACTTGCGAGCGCATCCCGCTGGTCTTCCGGCAGTCCCATAAGTCGCGCCAAATTGCGCAGAAGGGCAGCAGTCTGGCTGATGTCACGATTTGTGACGCCATCGTTCCGCTTGAGCATTTGGCGCAAACCTTGCTTCGCATTCCCGGGATCGAGGACCACTTGCAGCGAGTTGATAGTTTCCACAGCAACGCCGCTATTTGCCAGATGGGACGCGAACCGCTTGATCTGATGCCGGTACTGCTTGATCGTCGCTGGTCTGCGCGGTGTGGACGGCGCCGCGTCGTCGAACGGGTCCGGCTTCGCCAACTTGTTCAGAACTGTTTCGACGTCATCGGTAAAGCTGGCCGGAAACGCGGACTCGTCGAGCGCGATCCGCACAGCGCGGCGTGGCAGCGAAAGCCGCGTCGAGGGCCATTCGGCGAGCCGGTCGCCGGCAAGGTTCCAGCCATTCACCGCAGCCCTGTAGGCGGTGTCGGGATCCTTGCTGATCTCGTTGAGCACCAGTGCTTCGCGATAAGCAGTTGCGTGTTCATCGCAGACATTCGTTGTCGATACACCAGTCACGACCGGCGGCTTCTCCAAGCAGTCGTGCCAAAGTCAAAACGGCCTCGTCCACAGCAGTCGTGTTCGATGCTGTCGGGGCGTTTGATTGAGTGCTGATGGGCGTGCGTGGCATGTCCTGACCATCGCAGGACGAAAGGTCAGGCTACCAAGTGCATTGCTTTGTCAGCTGTAGCGCGGCGGTCAGCTCACGTCCTATTGGGCTTTGAGGGAATCTTCCTTGAGCCGTCGGGCAATTCTTGCGCGCACCAATTCAATGTCAGACTTTGCTGTGTGACCGCTGTAGTTTTGAGTATTTCCCGTCACGATCTGCATGACGTCTTGCAGCAGCTCGATCAATCGACCGGTTCGAACCGTGGATTTGCCGACGGGGCGGTTGGACAAGTCGCTCCACCCACCTCCTTCGTCTCGCGACGTATAGGTGAGAGACCATCCCGCGTCAGTGGCGATGTAGCACACCTGTTCGACAACCAGCAGCCGCCGTGCATCTGACAGGTAGCCTAGATTATCTGCGACGAGGATGTTGCGGGCCGCTTCAAGAGGCAGGGCGAACCTTTCCCCCAAAGCGAGGTTCGGCTGGCTGTTAAGCTCGCTGATGGCCACCTGTGCGGCACGCTCTTCCTCGTCTTCGGAAGAAGACTGCAATTTGCCTTCTGCAAAGAGGTTCCTGACCGGCGATGAATTTACAGATCGCAAAAATTGACCTGTATCCCCGTTTGCATCCGCTTGAGGGCTGTCCCCCGAAGATTCTGTCAACTGATCCGACACAGCGACGAAAAAGGGCAGGGCGAGCGCATCGAAAACCACGTTGATCTCGCCAAGGCTCATCAGGATCGGTCGACTTCGCAGCCGCTCTCCGTTCGCCCAACTTTGAATCCGCTTGATGACTTTGGAACGGGAAATCCTGACGCGCGGCACCTCACTGTCGTCATCCAAGGCATTGCCGACCAAAACCGACAACTCGTCGACAAGCTCTTTGGCAAGACCGTGACGCTCAGCCAAGTCGTTTTTTTGCTGAGAAGAAAATATGCCGCATTCGGCATAGTCTGTCAGCTTAAACGGATAATCCTGCGTCTTCACACCGTGCATCGACAGAAACACAGAATGGTCGGCGAAGTCCTCTTCGAGCGACCTCAGCACGTCCGTGAGCACCTTGCTGACCATAATCGACCTGCTCCTGAAAAATGCTGTTTGCTGGCCGCTAAATGTAGAGATGCGGAAAACAATTGTCGAACCTGCTCTCAGTTGAGGGCGGAGTTTAATTTGCTATGAAATAGGTGCGCTTCGGCTCAGTCGCGCCAAGCAGCCGAAAATTGGGCAAAAACTCCAGTTTGCAATCCGCTAAAAAACTGAGCGCGCGCGCGGTTCAGTCATGCAATCGCCCTCCAGCGTTTGGGGCGCACGGGCGATTGCATGACTGCACATTCATCCGCCGTACAAGGCAATGCACTTCGCGCCGGAGAAAAAACTCGGAGATTTGTATAGGCGCGTCCTGCCGGTCAGGGCGTCGCTCGTGCTCCGGTTTACACCCGCTGCTTCTCCCGCGCCAGCGTCTCCAAAGAGCAGTGGCCACGGTTTGTCTGTGCACCGGCCACCAAGTCACAGGCTATGACCCGGGGACTACCCCACCCCGCGCCAAGGCGGCTCCTTCTGGCCTGGCGCAGAAACGCGATAACGGAACCCACCGGCCAGAGAGATCGTCCTGTGACGACTTGATGGATCGGGGACCGCTAATGCCCAAAGTGGCGAATAGCGGGGCAGGTGAGAAGCCTGCGGGGGAGCGGCTGGCCACCGAAAAAAGGCATCGCGCAGATACGGGTCAAACGAAGGGCCTTCCCCTGCAAGCGGGGGGAAGGAACGGGGGCCGGATATTGTTCATAAAAATTGTGATGCATTGAATGAGACCAGAAAGGGATAATGTGGTGGCAATGCTCAATGCCATCCCCTTGGATTAAACTTTTCGATAACACGAGTAATGTTTGTGTGCTGGCTTGACGCGGCAAACGCGTTTGAAGAGGGCGCCATCGTGTTGGATCGTGTGCGGGCGGCCCATATGGCGGACTCATGACAAAAATGGCAAAATGTCATGAGTGGGATTTCAGACCAAGGAGGCCATTTGTGCATAAACCGCTTCCTACTAGGGTAGATTCAGGTGTTGGGCAGGATCGTATCACGAGGCCCTGACACCCCGTACTTTCCTTCAATTTGAGCCCTGTGGTCGCTTTCGTGGCAGCGATGAGCATGGTTCGCCGTTTTGGTGGCCATGAAGGTGGAAAATATAGGAATGATTACTCCACACCTTTGCCGCTGCTTCGCAATGGCTTAGCCCAAGAGTTGCCTGCCATAGCAGTCAACAAAGAGTGCGGCACAGCTCAATTGGTGTTCCCATGTCGATCCAGGATGTCCTGCACTTCATCTGGGCTGAACGCTACATCCCACGTCCATTGGCCGAAGCCTCCGGCCACATTGATAGCCTGAACCCATTCGTTTAGCGCGTGGCGCTTTGCCTGGTTCTGCGGGCTGTCCGTGCCTTTGATCTCAAGCGTCAGCGTGACGCCGTTTGTAAAGCGGATCAGGAAGTCAGGAACATATCGCCGCCGGGAGCCTGCCCACATGTAATAGATTTGGAACCCGAGGTGATCGTTCTTGGCATAGGAAACGATGTCGTCACGCTTTTCGAGGATATTGGCGGCATGGCCCTCCCACGAGGAATCCCCAACCATGTGGCTGATATGCGATCTGGTGGTCGGGAAGCACGGCTTGGTCGTGTACCAGGTGCGCATGTGACCGGTCGCACCAATCGGGTTTTCTTCATCATAGACCGGCGTCAATCGCTCGGTGTTCTGTTCGGTGACATTGTTGAGCACATGACGAACCACGAGGTCGATATTCAAGGCGATGAGAATACGTCGCCGCAGCGGGTCGGAATGGAACAGCGATGGGATTTCAAGCAGATCAGAGGTCAGGAACGTCTCGATGATCCTGACAAGCTGCGACGCCAGGTATTCATTGGTGCCAGTGAACCCATGGCTTAGCTCCGCGAAGGCCTTGCGCGCCGCGCGGAACACCAGCCGCTGAAGACGAAACCCCTCCCCGTCAGGGTCGGTGTCCGCATGCACCATACCCACCTCGGGGTTGTTCACACGGGTCTCGCCGTGGCGGTAGGACAGAACCTCCGGCGGTTCGTCGGATTTACGGCTGGCTTTCTTGCGGGTGCCAGTGGTGGCCTTAGGTCCCTTCGCAACCGGTGCTGTCAGTTCAAGATCGGTCACATCCGCCCGATAGATCGACCCGCTACGCTCCTTACCTCGACCCAGAACCCCTTCTTCGATCAGGGCGTCCTTGGCCTCGGCATAGATCTCCTCGGTGAGATTGGGCATGTAGTCTCGCAGCCGCGCCAGCATCGCCCCATTGCCGATGGACGAACCGTCTTCAGGTGTCAGGGAAAGGATCAGATCAGTCAGGCTGTCGGACATGTGATGAACGCTCGCGTACAAGGCACTGAAAATTTTACCATAATGCGCAGACCTTACAATGCGCGCGTCGCATACTCTGCGGTCATGGTCATGCTAGCGGCTAACTCATGACAAAAGTGGGAAAATGTCATGAGTGCCCTCCCCTGCCCTACCTAGCCGTCTCTTCCGCCAGCACGGCTGTCACCAGCAGCGCCGTATGCCGCTTCGACGCTCCGTTGCCAGTCAGTGCTTGTTCTCAGCAATTCTTGTATGTCGCTTGCCGTGGGTGCCAGCTGTTTAGTCATCTGCTCGATCATCGCTTTTTCCCTCACTCTCTGTCCAGGCTTCGAAGTTATCCACAGGCTCTGAGTGTTAAATATGTGTTAAGTAATGTGTTACGCTTTAATTTTTGCCGTTTTCTGTTTTTTATTTCAAAGGCTTAGCCTTAGCTGTGGTAACTAAAAACACGAATTTCGGTAACTAAAAACACGAATCTTGACAGCGGTACCTAATAACACGAAAGTTTGGGTATGGTAACTGATAACACGAATCCGCTGGCCCCCCTACTGCCTGACCGTCATCCGCAGCATGACTTGTTTATCTGTGATGTTGCGGATGCCGTGTTGAAAGACGTCATGCAGCACATGGAGCACCCATTTTACTCGTTGTCGAAGAAGCCCGAGACGACGGTGAAGCGTTATAAGAATGGTCCTCACTGGCTGGAGATCACGCCAAGTGTCAAAGGGTTGGCGACGATCTATGACAAAGACATTCTGATTTATTGCATCAGCCAGATTATGGCAAAGCTGAAGCTGGGCGAAGCGGTCTCCCCTCGCGTTCGCATCAACTCGCACGAGCTGCTCATCTTCACCAATCGGGGCACCAGTGGGCGTGAATATCAAGCGCTGCTCGATGCGCTGGACCGTCTGGAAGGCACCCGCATCAGAACCAACATTGTTAGTGGCGACGAAGAGCAAATCGACGGCTTTGGCTTGATTGACGCGTCCTCGATCCGCCGCAAGCACGGCCTCGATGGCCGTTTGCTATGGTGCGAGGTCAAACTCTCCGAGTGGGTGTTCAACGCCATCCGCAACGAAGAAGTGCTAACGCTGCATCGTGATTACTTTCGCCTTCGCAAGCCTATCGAACGACGCGTGTACGAGATTGCACGCAAGCATTGTGGCCAGCAGCGTACCTGGCGGATTTCGCTGTCCAAGCTGCTAATGAAAACTGGCTCTCAAAGCCCTGAGAAGCGCTTCAGGCAGATGATCCGGCAGCTTGTTCAACACGATCATCTGCCCGACTATCATGTCGCGTTCGAGGAAGCTGACGATATGGTAGTCTTCACCAACCGGGGCACGATGGCTGCCCCCCCAAGGGTGGACAGTCTTGTAGCGCAACTGAAGCCGGAAACCTACGACCTCGCGCGGAAGGCAGCACCGGACTGGGATGTGCGCTACCTCGAAGGTAAATGGCGCGAATGGACAGAATGGATGGTGGAGACACCACGCGACGCCGACGCCGCCTTCATCGGGTTCTGCCGCAAGTGGTTAGAGAAACATGGTCGACCTGATTAAAGCACCGGTTAATAACCGGATTTATTTCCGGTTGTAGAATAAAAACCGGTATTGAATTTAAATCCGGTGTTCGATATATTTCGGGTAATATAAACAGTAGAGGGTGCCAGCAGTGCCTGTCATCGTGATGGCCAGCCCCAAAGGGGGTGTCGGAAAATCCACCTGTGCCGTCCTTCTGGCATCAGAGTTCGCACACATGGGGGCGGACGTTACTGTGCTCGATTGCGACCCCAACAAGTCGCTGACCCGGTGGGCATCCCACGGCTTGCCGAAAGGGGTCACTCTGCATGGCGACATTGGCCGCTCCGAGATTGTGCCAACCATCAGAGCCGCGGACGGTGACGGGAAGATCGTCATCGTAGACCTCGAAGGATTGGCGTCGCAGCTGGTTAGCCGCGCCATCTCGCAGGCTGATCTGGTGATCGTCCCCATGCAACCGACAGCCCTCGACGCCGAAATCGGATCTGAAGCGTTGGCGCTTGTGAAGGAAGAAGAGGATGCGTTGGGCCGCACGATCCGTCACGCCGTTGTCCTGACCAAGACAAGTGCCGCCGTGAAGAGCCGCGTCCAGAAGGAGTTGGAAGAGCAGCTGCGCGGGGCAGGGATCGACGTGATAGAACCCTCACTCGTTGCCCGTGCAGCCTTTTCGGAGATATTCGCATATGGCGGTGATTTGACAGATATGCTGAAAGACCCGGAGATGGTCACTGGTGGCAAAATCGACAAGGCAATCGAAAACGCACGGCGGTTCACGGAGGCTGTCTATGAGCGGCTCAAATAGGCTTTCTGGACTGACCGCGCGCCCAAAAGACACGACTGTTGCAGATGTGCGCCGTGTTGATGAAGTAGGGGAGGCGAGAGGCTTCCTCGACCGGAGCCCAAGGAAGAAACCTGGCAGAAAGCCAAGCCCACGAACGCACCAGCTTCACCCTAAGGTCTTCCCTGAAATCGGGGAAGCGATCGCAGTCGAGGCAGAACGACTAGGGATTACTCAAGGGCAACTCATCGAGCAGATGTGGGTGCTATATCAAGAGCATAAGTAAACATGAAGGGATCTGAGATTCGGGCTTTTCTTGAGCGGCCACGCGGCATAACGTTTTTCTATGCAGCTCGATATTTTTCCTGATCAGACTCGCCTTCACCGCGAAGACTCGTCTCAGAAAATGAGGCGCTTCTATTGTATGGTAGTGCAGCGTGACCTCTTTGGAGGCGCGTCATTGATCCAAGAATGGGGCAGGATCGGAAGTCCAGGCAAGGTCCGCATTGACCATCACCCTGACGAGGGCAGGGCGGTAACCGCGCTTATGACACTCGCCGCCGAAAAGCAGCGCTGTGGGTATGTGCTGTGACGCGCGCCAAAAGGCTGATCATGCATCTAGTGGCAGGTCAGCTTTAAGCTATTCGCCTAATTGTCTTCTCGCTAACCTTGAAAAGCAAGGCGATCTCCGGGATCGGGCGCATCTCCTCGTCTCGCATGCGGCGCACCTCGACCTTCTGGGCTGGTGATAGGGCAGGGGGTCTGCCTCCGATCCGGCCCCGTTTTCGGGCCGCTTCCAGCCCCTCCTTCGTTCTCTCCACGATACGCTCCCGCTCAAACTGGGCGATCGATGCGAAAACGTGAAACACCAGCCGACCTGCAGGAGTGGTCGTATCGATATCCTCCCCGATTGAGCGAAAACCGGCGCCACGTGCTTGGATCATATCGACGATTTCGAGAAGCTCCTTCAGGCTTCGCGCCAACCGGTCATATTTGGTGACGACGACTACGTCCTCAGGCCGTAGTTGCTCAAGTAGCCGGTTCAGCTCAGGCCGGGATCGAACTGTTCCGGTGATCTTATCTGCGAAGATACGTTCGGCGCCAACGGACGTAAGGGCGTCCTGCTGACCGTCGATATTCTGATCCTTTGTCGAAACTCTAGCATACCCCAAAATCATGGACAAAAACCTCCCAAAACCTAATTGGTTTTGACAGGGGTTTTTGTCCAAGTCAACCTGTTGAAATCTGGTGGGGCAGGGCGGGGTGGTCAAAAACGACCGTTTTTGACCATACCGGGCAGAAGTCGTCCTAAGGCTTTGCAAGTGAGGTGTTGCTATAGGTATGATAATCTTAAAAAGCTTAGGGCCGCCCAATGGGCGGCCCAGCTATAGCGTCGGGGGTCCGTCACGAACAAGCGCGCTGCCGACCGTATCCCGACGTTTCAAGATCGAACTTAGTTGGAAGGACAGTAAATGTCAAGATTTCTGACAGCGGCCGACGTGCAGGTAGAGGTGGTCTCTGAAATTCGGACCAGTTGCTAAGCTCTGGCAACTGATGAAGGACGAACACTTAAGATGGCAAAACAGAAGCGTTACACGGCTGACTTCAAGGCCAAGGTTGCCTTGGAAGCGATACGTGAAGAATTGACGACGGCAGAACTGTCGAAAAAGTATGAAGTGCATCCGACGATGATCAACGCTTGGAAACGGACTGCGATTGCCAACATGGCGCAGTCGTTTGACGCCAAGTCGGTCTCTGAACCAGCGATTTCCGGCAAAGACGTAGAAAAGCTACACGCCAAGATTGGCCAGCTGGTGGTGGAACGGGATTTTTTGGCCGATGCCTCCAGGATCATCCTCGGGACTGGAGGCAAAAAGCCGTGAAGCAAGATCATCCCAAACTGAGTGTTCGGCGGCAATGCACGCTGCTGTCGCTCGCCCGATCTACGCTGTATTATGAGCCCCGCGGGGAAAGCGCCGAAAACCTCAAGTTCATGGCGCTCATCGACGCGCAATTCCTAAAAACCCCATGGTACGGTTCGCGGCAGATGGCGCGTCATATGCAAAGAGAGGGTCACAAATGCGGCCGCCATCGTGTGAGGCGGCTGATGCGGCTCATGCGTTTGGTGCCGATCTACCAAGAACCCAAGACCAGCCAGAAAAACCACGAACACAAGATTTATCCGTACTTGCTCAAGGGCTTGGCCATCACCCGCCCCAACCAAGTCTGGTGCACCGACATCACCTATATCAAGATGCAGCGCGGGTTTTTGTATCTGGTCGCCATCATGGACTGGCACAGCCGCAAGGTGCTGAGCTGGCGTCTGTCCAATACCTTGGACGCAGGGTTCTGTATTGAGGTTTTGAAAGAGGCCCTTGCCACCTATGGCCCGCCCGAGATCTTCAATTCGGACCAAGGCAGCCAGTTCACCAGCACCGATTTCACCGATGTTTTGAAAGATGCCAAGGTGAAGATTTCGATGGACGGGCGTGGCCGATGGATCGACAACCGCATGATCGAACGGCTGTGGCGATCGCTGAAATACGAATGTGTCTTCTTGAACGCCTTCGAAACTGGCTTGCACGCGCGCCAAGGGATCGACGCCTGGATCGCCTATTACAATGAAGCGCGCCCACACTCATCCCACGGTTTGATGACCCCGGACGAGGTTTATGCTAATCGAAAACCAAACACAAAACTTGCCGCGTGATATGAAAACCATGCCAGAGCGCTGCGCGGCATAAAACTGGTCGAAAAACCAGGACCACCTCT
>JASBTX010000037.1 GCA_030148225.1 Paracoccaceae bacterium | reverse complement strand
TCTACGCGGCAGCCCGCTGGTCAACGCAACGCGCACTGCTTCTGCGCGGAATTCCGGGGTCAGTTTTTGTCCCATGATGTTTCTCCTTTGTGGCAAAATACCAAGTCAAAGGAGCGGAACAATTCCGGGGCAGGTCCACTTTGCCGGTGCCGGTTTTGTCGCCGCAGGTTCAGCGGGTTCGGCGGCGGGGTCCTCGGTCTCGCTGATCTCGGCTTCGGCCGCCAGATCATCGAGGCATTGCGTCAGGTCCGCGATTTGCCGGTTCAATCGCTTCACTGTGTTCGCATGCTCAGCTTCGAGCATGGCGAAGTCACGCTCGCGCAAGGCGAGATGGCGGAGGTTCTGGTCCGTGAGGCGGGCGATCTCACCGCGCAGCATCGCTTCCATGCTCTGCTCCAGGGCCGCAACGGCGGTCTGGATCAGCGCCTGGGTGCTGTCTGGCAGCGGGACTTCAGCAAGTTGCTGCTCTTCCTCTTGGCTTGCCATGTGCTGTTCCCAGATATCGCGAACCCGCGAAAACTTGCCCTTGTTGCCAAGCGCCTTGAACAGATCAGTTGCAGAGATCTCGCGGCCGAGCTGCGCCGTCAGGGTTGTGCCTTTTGCAATGATATCTTCGTCGGAATGAATTGGTGTGCGCATCGATGTAACTCCTTGTTTTGCGATTGCAGAAGGGACGTAGGTTCGATGGCGAAACCGGAAAAACAAACTTCCAAAGTTTTTTGCGCGCCTGAGGAAAAGGTCGGAATGTCAGTATGTTGGTATGTCCGAAGGTCGATAGTTTGTAGGTAAGTAGATCAGTTTATTGGTGAATAAGTAAGTCGGTAAGTTTGTCAGTTTGGTAAGTCCGAACGACTTTGATCCACGCCCGGCGCGCCTCTCTTCCGCACCGCAGCGTCCTCCCTGAATCTATTCATCAGAATTTTTATGTGATCGCGACCCCGGAACCATCTCCCCGGGATGAAACACACCAGTCCCTGCGAATTCGCCCCGACCGCCCCGATCCTCGACCTTACTGCCGAGGAATACTTTCACCTGCTGCATCCCGAAGGATCTCGCGGAAAAGCCGCTGTTCTGTGCAAGCTCGGGCCTGAAAAGGTGCAAAGCCACACCTACGCGGCCGCGCCCTTGATCGCGCAGATGCCCCATTTCGTCGATCGGACCAGTTTCCTGACGCTCAACCGCTTCTGGTATGGGCGGAAGCTGAAGTCGCTTGCCGCGCTCAACGCGCTCTATGTCGATCTCGACTATTTCCATCTCCCGCAATGGAAGGGAAAATCGCCCGCTGAGGTTCAGAGTGCCTTCGCCGCTCATCTGCTGATCTCGGGAATGCCGCAGCCGTCGGTGTTCCTGCAGACGGGGCGCGGGCTTGCCGCAATCTGGTTGATCGAGCCGATCCCGGTCTCGGCGCTGCGGCGCTGGCAGGGAGCGGTGGGCGCACTGATCGACCTGACGGGCGCCTTCGGGGCAGACAAGGCCTGCAAAGATGCCACTCGCGTCTTCCGCATACCCGGTACCCTCAACGAGAAGTCACAAAAGGAAGTTCGGGTCAGCGGCGGGTGTGGAGAAAGGTATCAATTCGACGATCTGGCGGATCAGATTTACCAGGCCGCAGGCAGGCCGACCCGCGCCGAGCTGCAAGAACGAAAGAAGCGCAAGACGAAGAAGCGCCGGGCAGGCGCCACGATGCCACGTGGGCTGACGCAAGCAGAGCGGTTCAGGTTAATCCGCGACGATCTGGGGGGCTTTCGGGTCGCACATGGCGGTTTGATCCCTATAGGGCTTCGAAACACATGGCTGCATTTCTACGCGACCTGCCTCACCCATCTGCCGGAGGTCACGGACTTGGAAGACGAAATCCTGAGGGCTTCGCAGAGCGCGACACCGGGGCTGGAGCGGAGCGAAGTGGCTGCGATTGTCCGGCAAGCAACGGAGAAGGCAAAGCTGCGCACCAGCGCGACTTCTTGGGCTGATGGTCGCTATCACTACAAGGGCGCAACGATGGCCGAGCAGCTCGGCATTACACCTGACCTCGCGCGCGCCCTTGGCCTTAAACAGGTGATCCCCGAAGAGGAAAGAAAACGTCGCAAGGCGGAGGCCGAACGGCAGCGCCGCGCCTTAAACGGCGCTATGTCCCGCGACCAATATCTGGCCGCCAACAGCGCTTCGCGCACCAAGCCTTGGGCCGCACTCGAGATCAGTCGGACTAAATATTACGAGCTAAAACGCGTAGGAATGCTGCCTGAACCAGAGGCGGCGTGATCGCGGACAGGTCCGTGCCCGCTACAGGGGCATAGCCCGCCCGCATGGCCCCAGCCAGGGGGCAGAATAGCCACCACAGCGCCACGACAGCGGCGCACAATCCACCCGCAGACGCTCCGGCAATCTGCCGGACACCCCGGCGCCCACAGCGCGACCATCAACCTGTCCGCCGGGCGGCAAGGCGATGTGCGAAGAAGGGAGAAGGTCGCCGAGATGCTTTCCGTTTCGTTCACGCCCGTCTTGGTGAGGGCGCGACCGGAAACGAAAGCCCCTCAGGGACCCGAGCACACTGGTTCCAGTGTTCATGAGTGAGAGTTCCCGGGCCGGAGGTGAGTGGCCGGCTCGGGAAACGCTCGCCTCGACCCAGTCGGGCATCGCTCCCGCCTTCCGAACGCATCCGCCGGCAGCAACCTCCGCCTGTCCGCGTCTTGAGGTGATCACATGGCGTGATCCCAAAAACCGGAGGGTCCAGATCAATGGATGAAACAACCGAACGCGAAACGCTCGAGCTGGTACTGGCGGCGATCTTTCAAGGGCGCCTACTGGCGCAAGAATGGCAAGAAGTTGGCTTGGTGCCTCAAGGCGCTGCCAAGCCCTTCGTACTGGAATTGCTGAAGGGCCTGCTCGAACGCCATGGGCTTGATAAGATGGACGAAGAGCGTGTCAGAATGCTGGGCGACCAAATCCGCCGGTTTACCAACGAACATCGTGAAGGGCTGGGGGATCGCGCTATGGAGACGGACATTGAGACGGAAAGCATCATTGATGCGAGAGCTATCAACCTGATCAACCTCGCCTGGCGTTGGCGCCAATTTCGTGCGGCCAAACGCGCTCTCGATGACAAATTGGCCGCCATCCGGGAAACCGAGCGACTGCTTTTAACCTGCTGAATTACATGGGTTCTTGCCGCCTATTTGCAGACTAACAAACAAACTTCCAAACAACCAAAAAAACTTTTTTTGCGGTTTCCGCAGTGAACCCACTTCCCCGTTGCCGCCGAAGGGAGCGGCGCAATTGCAAAGGTGTAATATGAATGATCTCGTCCAAATCAATAAAGATCAGATATTGGCGTCCATAAGTTTTGTGTCGAGCCATGAACTTGCTATCGCCGTTGGCTATTCAGGTGTGTGTGATGGGTTTCGAAAGTGGTGTCACGAATATGGGTTCACCCATGTGCCAGGCCGGAAGTCCCACTTTGATCCAAAATTGGTCCGAATGAAGTTGGATCAAATCCAAGGATTGCAGTCGACCAAGCCTATTGAAGAAGGGGCAATTTCCAAACCCGTCAGCCTGGTCGAACAGCGGAGGGCTCGCCTTGCCGCGGGTTGAATTGAAGGGCATCCACCGGGTTACAAAGAAACTCGCAACCGGTGCGGTCCGCAAATACCATTATGCCTATCGCGGTGGCCCTAAGTTCTGGTCCAGCGAGTCCGCTTTCGATGTCGGCAGTGCCGATTACCTCGCCGCATTTCTTGAGGCGTCCAAGCCCCACCTTCTGCGCGCAGCGCCCAAGCCCGGACAAGGCGGCTCGACCAATGCGGTCATCCACCGCTTTCGAAAATCCATCCATTATCTGCGTTTGGCTGATCGAACGCGTAGGGATTACGACAAGTTCCTCGACGCCTTCGAAGCCGCGTTCGGCGAAGACCCGATCAAGTTGTTTGAGGAAAAGGAAGCCGTTGCCGAAATCCGCAAGTGGAAGGAAGAGTGGTCTCACTCGCCCAAACAGTATGATTACGCCACAAGCGTGGTGACCCGCCTTCTGAACTGGGCGCGGGACGAGGACGTGGCGATTTCAGTCCATCACCACGTGAACATAGCGCGCACCTACAAATCCGACCGGGCAGAGATCATCTGGTTGCCGGAAGAGATTGAGGCCCTGTTGGATGTCGCGAATGAACGTGAGGCACGCGTGGCCATCGCCGCATCCGAGGGCGGCTTGACCCCGCAGGACATCGGCATCCTGAAGCGTGAGCATGTGCAGAACACGCCGAACGGGCGGCGCTTGTTCTTCCAACGTACGAAGACCGGCAAGGCTGTCAGCATCCCAGTTACCCCGGCGCTGGCAGAGCTGATCGACACAACGCCTAATGGGCAGGAGTATCTGATAGTGTCGTTGGAAGGGCGGCGCCTGCAGCCCGAACGCGCCTCGGGTATCATCCGCGACCTCAAGGCGCGCGCCAACGCGTTAGCCGAGAAAAAACCCGAGTGCATTCGAGTGCGTGACGAGTTGCGGCTCTACGATATGCGTGGCACGGCGGCGACGGAACTGCTGCGGGCGGGGTGCTCGCTCAACGAGATCGCGGTCACGATGGGCTGGGGCTTGCGCCACGCCGCTAACATCATCGAGAAATACGCCGCTATCGTTCCAGAGGTCGCCGACGAGGTCCTCGCCAAGCTGACGGCGGCGCGGAAGGACAGATCACCGAAGCCGCGAAAGCGGCCTCAGTGAAAACTCGCACGAAACGAAGTCGCTGTTAACGACACATGCGCGTCGAGTGGTGGGTGTAGTTCGAATGCCTGCGGTTCGCGTGCGAAATCATATAGACGGAAGAGAACCCAAGTGTCGCGGTTTGACGCCGCGACGTTAATCTCGTTTTTCGATATATGAAACGGAGTACGTTCCCACCCGTTCGTCGTTTTCACTTCAAGCAGGCGATTTTTGCCGTCCGGCGCATAGCTCGCAATGTCATATCCGGCGCCATCGCCATCTTCCTGGCTGACCCACCGCACCTTTTTGGCGAGGTCTTTTCGGCCAGCACTGGTCAGGATGGCGCGTTCATGATGCAAAACCCGTTCTTCGCCGGCTCTACCCAAAGATCTGTTTCGCTCATCCCGTCCCGCAACGTCGAATTTCCGGGCCACGGCTTGCATTTGTTCCAGCTCATCTGGGGGCGGCGAGTTTTGTAGTGTGGGCGGTGTGCCTACCCAAATAGCTCCGGGAGCTTCGGATGCCCCAGTTGGCAGGGATGGCCGTCTGGCAATCCACCCACCGCGTTGCTGAAGTTGCAGGGCAACGGCATCCACCAAAGACATTTGAAAATTGAAGGCTGGTTTGTAGCCCTTAATCCAGGTTTCACCCAAACCCTTCAGGACAGCCGAGATGTTTTGATGCTTAAATTCGATTGATCCTTTGGATCGACCGATTATTTTTTGTAAGGCGCGGTTATGGGCCGCCTTGTTGTACGTGTTGCCCGCCAACTCATCAGAAAGCATAGAAAAATAGTCTGCCACAATGGCATCGTTTTCCAGATCTGACCATTCCTCGCGACTCATGCTGCCAGGCTATGCGAAGGGTTTCCCGATGTCATGCATGGGATTTCTTGCGGACTACAGTGTAAACCAGCCTGTAAACCGGGTGACGCATTTTTAGCTAAGTATTGGAGGCGAGTACCGGAATCGAACCGGTGTACACGGATTTGCAATCCGCTGCGTCACCACTCCGCCAACTCGCCTTTGTGGTCGTTGGTCTATAGCAACGCGGCTATGTCTCTGCAACCGGCATTCGGTCGCGAAATCTTGTGGTTTCGACATTGCCCCGCACCAACACTTGTGGCAAAAAATGGCAAAGCCCGAGACTCAGCAACGGATCACGATGAGCAATTTCTCTGAACGCCGCGAAATGATGGTCGATACGCAGGTGCGCCCTTCGGACGTGACCAAATTCCCGGTGATCGAGGCGATGCTGACAATCCCGCGGGAAAATTACGTGCCCGACGACATGCGCGAGGTTGCCTATCTGGGCGAGAATCTCGCGCTGCGGAACGGGCGGGTTTTGCTGGACCCGCGCACCTTTGCCAAGATGTTGGATTCGCTTGATATTCAGCCTGACGAAGTCGTGCTGGATCTGGGTTGCGGGCTGGGGTATTCGACGGCAGTTCTGGCCCGGCTGGGTGCTGCGGTAGTCGCAGTGGAGGCCGATGACGATCTGGCCGCCGAGGCCCAGGCCAACCTGTCGCGCGAGAATGTCGATAACGCGGCGGTGGAAACCGGCACGCTGTCCGAGGGTGCCGACAAGCATGGCCCGTATGACGTGATTGTCATTGAGGGTGCGGTTGAAGAGATTCCCGAAGCGCTGCTGGAACAACTCAAGGATGGCGGCAGGATCGGCTGCATTTTTCAGGAAGGCACCCTTGGCGTGTGCCGCATCGGACATAAATCAGACAGGCAGGTCGACTGGCGCTTTGCGTTCAACGCAAGCGCGCCGGTGATTAATGGTTTTGAAAGAAAGAGGGCGTTTACCCTCTGAAAATAAACACCCTTAACGCGGGTGATACATAAGCCTGGGGGCAATCTATGGCAGTCTTTGCACTGGCGCGCACGCTATACGTGGCGGCGCTGGCCGTCATTCTCACCTTACCGGCGTCTCTGAAAGCAGAGACTTTGACCGACGCGCTGATATCGGCCTACAAGCACAGCAACCTGCTGGAGCAGAACCGCGCGCTTTTGCGGGCAGCCGACGAGGATGTGGCAACCGCGGTCGCGGCACTGAGACCGATCATCAACTACTCGCTGAGCTCCGGCATCTCGCGCCCACAGGTCGCAACAGCGCGCAATGTTACGACAACGGCGGCGATCGATCTGAGCCTGCTTTTGTTCGATTTCGGTTCGAGCAAACTGAATACCCAGGTCGCCAAGGAAACGGTTCTGGCCACGCGTCACGCATTGATCAGCGTCGAGCAGCAGGTGTTGCTGAACGCGGTCTCGGCATTCATGAGCTTTCGTTCGGCGGTTGAGGCTGTCAGTCTCGCTGAAAGTAATAACCGGCTGATCATTCAGGAATTGCGGGCGGCCAAAGACCGGTTCGAAGTGGGCGAGACGACGCGAACGGATGTGGCGCTGGCCGAGTCCCGGCTGGCCGCCAGCCGCGCCAATCTGGCGGCCACGCAGGGCCAACTGGCTGCGGCGCGCGAAGCCTACAAATTTGCCATTGGTCATTATCCGGGTGCGCTTGCACCACCACCCGGATTGCCGTCGACGGCGATGAGCGCGGCGTCGGCGCGGGGTGTGGCGCTCAAGCGTCATCCCAATATTCTTGAGCTGCAGCATCAGGTTACCGTGGCCGAGATGAACACCGAGCGCGCAAAGCTGGCGATGCGCCCGACGCTCAGCCTTTCGGCGCGGTCGGCGCTGTCGAATAACACCACGGGCTATCAGGATAGTGCCTCGGCCACCCTCTCGCTCACCGGGCCGATTTATCGCGGCGGCGCGCTGTCGGCGGGATATCGCAAGGCATTTGCCGCGGCAGAGGCGACACGGGCATCGCTGCACCAGACGGTCGCACAGATTTCGCAGAACGCGGCGAATGCCTGGGCCGAGTTGCAGGTGGCGCGCGCGCAGGTTCAGGCCACTGATCAACAGATCAGGGCGGCGACGGTGGCATTTCGTGGAGTACGCGAAGAGGCAAATGTCGGCTCGCGCACGACGCTGGATGTGCTGGACGCCGAGCAGGAATTGCTGGATGCGCGCAATGCCAAGCTGACGGCGCAGACCAATGAATATATCGCCGCCTATGCGCTGCTGGCGGCGATGGGATTGTTGACGGTGGAGCACCTGGGGCTGGGTATTACGACGTATGATCCGGCAACCTATTACGACAAGGTCAAGAATGCGCCCGTCCTGTCGAAGCAGGGGGCCAAGCTGGACCGTGTTCTGAAGTCACTACAGAAAAAATGACAATTGCAGCTATTTGTTGTCTGACGTTTGTCCGCAGGCTAGAGTGATACGGAGGCAAACGAGGCGGTAAATGTCCAAAGCTCAGAAATCCCCCCCGATAGAGGATGTGTTATCCTCGATCAGGCGGCTGGTATCCGAGGAGGTGGCGATCACCTCGGCCTCGGATATGGACATTGCGACGCCCGAAGAACCGGAATTCACCCCGCCGGATGTGGCGCATATCATGGCTGTCCCGGATATCGAACCCGACGGCGCATCCGGATCAGGGGATGACGATGCGGCCTTGGACGACACAGATCCAGCGCCGGAAATCGATGATCCGAACGCCCTGTTGCTGACCCCGTCGCTGCGCGTGGTTCAGGAGCCGGAAGCTGCTGAGGATGACAGCGATGATGAGGATGACGACGACGATGACGAGGGTCTGGGGTCACTACGGCTGAAACGCCGCCGCCGCCGCTTGGCCCGGCTCGAAAACGAGGCCGATGAGCCCGAAACGGCGGCAAACGGATCAACATTGGATGCCATCGCTTCTGCCCTGCATTCCAGCGCGGACGAGATCGAGGATGAAACCCCGCCCGAGGCCGCTTTTGCCGAACAGGATGCCGAACCCGAGGAACATGCGCCTGAAGTTCAGGAAATTGAGGGTAAAGAGGCCGCTTCCGAGGATGACGACGATTTCGGGCCGGTCACCTTTGCCCGCACGGGTGACGGTGCCTATTACGAGGATGAGCATTCGGATGCTGACGATCTGAATGCGGCTGTCGACATCAACCTGAGTGCGATTATCGGTGGCAAGCCGAGGGATGAAGCCGCGCCAAAGGCCGCGGGCGAGCCGGAAAATTTCGCGCGCGTGGGCGAGGAAATCGCGGAGCAGCAGGCCAATGCGCATGAGGAAGATGCGGCAGCGGCCGAGATGGATGAAGAGGCCGAGGCGGCCCGGCCCGAGGATGTCGAATATGCCGAGGTCGAGGATGTGGATGACGAAGCGCTGCCGGATGAAGAGGAGCTGACGCTGCAGGATGTGCGCGATGCGGCAGAGTTTCCGGCAGATGATGCCTACCGCGAAGAGGAATTGCTGGATGAGGACGCGCTCAGACAGCTTGTAAGCCAGTTCGTGCGCGAAGAGTTGCATGGCGCATTGGGTGAGCGCATCACCCGAAATGTTCGCAAGCTAGTCCGCCGGGAGATTCATCGCGTCATGTCGACCCGGGAATTCGAAGACTAGGGTCTTCGGGCGGTGAACACGCCGGCGCATCTGATCTTTGGGGCCGCGCTTTTTGGAAACCGACGGCGGCCCGTGATCACGGCGGCCGCATTGGCGGGCGGATTTGCCCCTGATCTCTCGTTATATGTTTTAGCTGCGGTCTCGCTCTATGTGCTGCAGATACCGCCATCGCGGGTTTTTGGTGAGCTGTATTTTTCCGATGCATGGCAATCCGTATTTGCCATCGACAATTCCTTCTTTGTCTGGCTGCTGATCCTGTTTGTTGCCGTTCGCTGGCGGTCCGGGGCGCTGCGCGCATTTGCGTCTGCTGGCCTTCTGCATCTTTCATTCGATCTGCTGTTTCATCACGATGATGGCAGGCCGCATTTCTGGCCGGTTACGGACTGGGTATTCGAAAGCCCGCTAAGCTATTGGGATCCTGCACATTACGGCAATATCATCGGCCCGATCGAAGGACTGACGAGTGCTGCACTGGTGATCTGGATGGTCTCGGCGTTTCGCGGAACAGGGATCAGGCTGACTCTGATCCTGCTGCTGGCGCTGGAATTCTACAGCGTCCGGCAATGGCTGGTCATGTTCTGAGGCAGCTGGCCGGCCCCGCGACAATCATCGCGCAGCCGGGCCGGGAATCGTCAGGCCGCTTCGGCCTGGGCGGCGTTGCGCCGCTCGCTTTCTTCGCGCGAAAGGGCGACAGAAGTCCGCACGCCGCTTTGCACAAATTCCATGAGGCCGGAAACCACACGCTCATTCGGGTCAATCCCCGCGCAAGAGAGAACCTCGCGACCATCGCGAGACCGGGCCCAGCGGGCGATCTGTTCGGGACCGTTACCATATTTCTTGTCATCGGCAATCGCGTCATCCAGCGCAGCAAGCACCACGGCAGCGAACAGTTTGCGCGATCTTTGGCCCTGCTCAAAGTTGAAAGCAGTGCCGTCAACGAAATCTCTCATCTCGTCGTCCTTTATTATTGCTCTTGCGTTTCTGGCGTAGGGGTTCTTATGACGGGTTTTTCGCGATTCGGTGTCCCTATTTGGGAATACCTCCTATGCGTACAGCGCATATCTTAATTTGTCGAACACCGCATCTAGTCGCCTTGTCAGCCAATTCCGGTCAATATATAGGGTCCGTCAAACTCTGATCAAGATTTCGCCAAGGTTTTGACAAAATGCCAAAAATCAACGGAAACGAGATTCGCCCCGGAAACGTGCTCGAGCATAATGACGGGCTCTGGGCGGCGGTGAAGGTCGAACACGTCAAGCCCGGCAAGGGTGGCGCGTTTGCCCAGGTCGAGCTGCGCAATCTGCGCAACGGCTCCAAGCTGAATGAACGCTTCCGTTCTGCCGACAAGGTCGAGCGCGTTCGGCTCGAACAGAAGGATCAGCAGTTCCTCTATGAGAATGACGGCATGCTGGTCTTCATGGATACGGAAACCTATGAGCAGATCGAATTGCCGGCAGAAATTCTGGGCGACCGCCGCCCCTTTCTGCAGGACGGCATGACCGCGCAGATCGAGTATTACGAAAGCGAAGCGCTGAGCGCGACCCTGCCGCAAAAGGTAATTTGCAAGGTTGTCGAGACAGAACCGGTGGTAAAGGGACAGACAGCGGCCAACAGCTTCAAACCCGCGCTTCTGGATAACGGGGTCAAGGTCATGGTGCCGCCCTTTGTTGCGCAGGACGAGGATATCGTCGTCAACACCGAAACGATGGAATATTCCGAACGGGCCTGAGCCCTGCGGAATTATACGCGGTCGGTGATGGTTAGGCTGGCCTTTCCGGCGGTTAATGCTCCGGTGGCGCGGTCAAACCGCAGATACGCAATGGCATGATCTCCGGCCCGAGTCGTGATGCGGCCAACATCCTTGCCGTCTGACCAAACGCTGTCACCCGGGGCACATACGCCCGCGACCAGAAGCGCTGCCAGCCCTTTCCTGAGCGTTGTCTTGTGTTTCATGCGGGCGGTAACCTCTTGCCCGACATAACAGCCTTTGCGGAAGTCGACGCCGTTCAGCGCCTCGAAATTGGCCTCAAGTATATAGCTTTCGTTCGCGATAAGTTCCGTGCCTGATTGCGGCACCAAGAGGCGGGCGCGGGTGGCATCCCAGTCGGTGACATCATCGGATTGCGGCGCGTCACGATAGGCGCGCCATCCCAGATCGGGGTGACGGGGATCGGAGAGCGCATCAGCAGGTACTGGCCCCATGCCGCGATGCACAAAGAGCGGGGTCTCGGCAATGCTGACATCCGCGCGGAGCACGTAGAGCATAAGCCGCGCCCTGAGCGCATCGCAGAGTGACGCATCCACGTCGATCAGGTGGCTGTCGCCGTCGGCCAACAAAAAGAAATCGGCCAGATATTTGCCCTGAGGGCTCAGCAGTGCCGCATAGACAAGCTCACCTTCCGCATCCGGCACGCGATTGGTCACGATGCCGTCCAGAAATTTCACACGATCCGCGCCGGTCAGGCGCAATACAGTTCTGGAATTCATGCCGGTCGGTCCCCGAGATTGCCGGTTTGCCCTGCCCACTATATATGCCGGTGCAGTTTGGAAAGTACCCTTTGAATGCCCGCGCCGCTAAGTATCGTCATTCCCACGCTGAACAGCGCCGATGTGTTGCCCGCGACGCTCGGCGCGCTCGCGACGGCCGTATCCAGCGGGCTGATCCGCGAGCTGATCATTTCCGATGGCGGGTCAACGGATGCGACGGCGGCGATTGCCGAAGAGGTTGGCGCGACGCTGGTCAGCGGTTCGGCCGGGCGCGGTGCGCAACTGCGCCGTGGTGTCGCCCGTGCCGGGGGTAGCTGGATCCTGATCCTGCATGCGGACACCCATGTTGACGAGGGGTGGGAGGTGGCGGTCTCCGACCATATCCGGGTGTCGGATCACGCGGGCTATGGCCGGCTTCGGTTCCGGTCGCGCGGTCTGCCCGCAATTCTGGTTGCCGCCTGGGCCAATATCCGAAGCCGCCTATTTTCGTTGCCCTATGGCGATCAGGGCCTGCTGATTTCGCGGCAGCTGTATGATGAAATTGGCGGCTATCCCGATATTCCCCTGATGGAGGATGTGGCGATCGCCCGGCGGCTGCGTGGCCGTCTGGTGCCGCTCGGTATCATCATGCGCACCAGCGCAGAACGTTATGCGCGCCGGGGCTGGGTCAGGCAGGGGGCCCGAAACCTCTGGACGCTGATCCGCTATCTGGCGGGCGTATCGCCCATCACGCTTGCTGATGAATACACGCACGGAAAGTGAATTGACGCCCGGTGGTCCCAATTTTAGATCATTCTGAAAGAGGGGATCACATGACACCAAAGCTTAGCCAGGGCCGCCACTACCTCGCCATTCCGGGCCCGTCGGTTATTCCCGACGCGGTGTTGCAGGCGATGCATCGCCCGGCACCAAACATCTACAAAGGTGAGCTGGTCGATCTGGTCGAAGGACTGTTTCCCGATCTCTGTAAGGTTGGGCGAACGTCGCATCACGTGGCGATCTATATTGCCAATGGTCATGGCGTCTGGGAGGCCGCGCTTGCCAATACGCTGGCGCGCGGGGACAAGGTGCTGGTGCTGGCGACGGGTACATTCGGCCATGGTTGGGGGGATGTTGCCGAAGGGCTGGGCGCACGGCCCCAGGTGCTGGATTTCGGCAACCGGTCGGATATCGATATGTCGCGGGTAGGTGAGGCGCTGAAAGCGGATGTCAATCACGAGATCAGGGCCGTCCTCGCCGTGCATGTCGATACCGCGACATCGGCCCGCAACGATATCGCGGCACTGGGCCGTCTCATCGCCGATCTGGGGCACCCGGCGCTCTTGATGGTTGATTGTATCGCGTCGCTGGGATGTGACCGGTTCGAAATGGACGACTGGGGCGTCGATGTCATGGTGACCGGTTGTCAAAAGGGCCTGATGACGCCGCCCGGTATGGGGTTTGTCTATTTCAACGACAAGGCGGCAGCGGCGCGGGACAGGGCGAATTGCGTTACCCCCTATTGGGATTGGAAGCGCCGGGTCGATCCGCATGTTTTCTACGAATATTTCTTTGGCACCGCGCCGACCCATCACCTTTATGGTCTGCGTCAGGCGCTGGACATGATCCTGACCGAAGGCATGCAGAATGTCTGGCACCGCCACGAGGTTCTGGCCAATGCGATCTGGCGGGCGATTGATATCTGGTCAGAGGGCGGCAGCATGGAGTTCAACATGGCTGATCCCGCCAAACGCAGCCACGCGGTGACATCGCTCAGGATGACAGCGCCTTTTGCAACGCAACTCAGAGAGTGGGCCGAGGATCAGGCCGGTCTGACGCTGGGCATTGGTCTGGGGCTGGCCCCGTCAAACAGCCCGCAATCGCATGGGTTTTTCCGCATCGGGCATATGGGGCATGTCAACGCACAGATGATCATGTCCGTCATCGGCACAATCGATACCGGTCTCAAGGCACTGAACATCCCACACGGTTCAGGCGCAACAGAAGCAGCGGCACAGTATATCGCCGATCAGCAGTCAGTTTAGGGGTGGCCTGTAACAGCGCAGGTATCAGCGACGGGCGGCACGGTTTTTCAGCAGGCTGTCAACCACCCAGCCGATCAGGATCGCGGTCAGATAGCCAAAGCTGGCCCAGATCGCAAAGAGCGCCATGAAAAAGAGCACACCCAGCGAGACAAGAAAGGGTGTTGTATAGTCTTCGACCCGGCGGGGAATGTGCTGTTCAGGCATCCGGTTCCTCCTGCTGGTACAAAGACTAGCACGATTCGCCTTGTTGTCATCTTTTGGCGGGTAAAGCCGCAAGGGCGGCGGCAAGCGCCCGCTCAAACAGATCCAGCACCGGCCCCGGCGCGCAGCTGATCCGGATGCACCTGTCGCCCGGTGCGACAAAGGGCATTCTGACGAACATGTCCTGCGCTTGCAGGGCCTGAAGGACAGCGCGCGCATAATCGCCGTCCTGCCCGCAATCGATGGTCACGAAATTCGTCGCCGAGGGCAGCGCCCGCAGCCCGTTATCGGCGGCTATGACCGCAATCCGTTTGCGCGCCGCGTCGACCTGAGTGACGACCGATTGCAGATATTCCTGATCACCCAGCGCCGCCAGTGCACCGGCCTGCGCGATGCGCGACATGCCGAAATGGTTGCGTACTTTCTCAAAGCTTCGGATCAGCCCGGACGCGCCCATGGCGTAACCCACACGCGCACCGGCCATGCCATAGGCCTTGGAAAAGGTGCGCATCCGGATCACGTTTTCCCGGTCAAGCGGCAGTGCGGGCGCGGTGCCTTCGGGGGCGAATTCGACATAGGCCTCGTCCAGCAACAGCACGGTCTGATCAGGCAGCGGATCCAGTGCGCTCAGAATATCCGGGCCGCTGGCCCAGGTGCCCATCGGATTGTCCGGATTGGCAAAATAAACCAGCTTGGCGTCCAGTTCGCGCGCGCAGGCGATCAGCGCGGGCAGGTCCTCGGCATCATTGCTATAGGGAACGCGGTGCAGGCTGCCGCCCTGGGCAGCCACGTGAAAATTGAAGGTGGGATACGCCCCGTCTGAGGTCACGACCGCATCACCGGGACCAACCAGCAGACGAACGAGATAACCAAGAAGCCCGTCAATCCCTTCGCCGACCACGATATTGTCGGCACCGATCCCGTAGTGCATCGCCAGTGCATGACGCAGGTCATAGTTCTCGGGATCGCCATACATCCAGCACTCTGATGCGGCCTGCGCCATGGCGTGGATCGCCTTGGGCGACGGGCCAAATATACTCTCGTTTGCGCCAATGCGCGCAGCAAACGGGCGTCCGCGCTGGCGTTCCAGCGTTTCAGGCCCGACAAAGGGAACCGAGGCGGGCAGGGCGGCGACAGTGGGTGTATAGCGGGGACCGGTCATGCGCCCATACAGACCCAAAACAAGGCCGACGGCAATAGGCCCGGCCAACCGGCGGCACGGTGCTGCGGCGCTGGCGTGTCCACGGGAAGTGGTGGACAATTCTCAAGCGCTGTGATTGAGGAACGCCAAGGAGCAAGCACCATGACCGTAACCCGTTTCGCACCGTCGCCTACCGGCTATCTGCATGTCGGAAACCTGAGAACGGCGCTGTTCAACTATCTGATTGCCCGCAAGGCAGGCGGGACGTTCATCCTGCGTCTGGACGATACCGATCCTGAACGCTCCAAGCCTGAATTCGCCGATGCAATTCAGCGCGATCTGGAGTGGCTGGGCCTGACATGGGACCGGCTGGAGCGGCAGTCCGACAGGCTGGAACGGTATGCGGCGGCGACAGATGAATTGCGTGAGCGGGGCCGGTTCTATGAAGCGTTCGAGACGCCGACGGAACTGGATCTCAAGCGCAAGAAGCAACTGAACATGGGCAAGCCCCCGGTATATGACCGCGCTGCGCTGGATCTGTCGGCGGCAGAGCGCGATGCCTTGCGCGAAACACGGCCCGGACACTGGCGGTTTTTGCTGGAACATGCGCGCATCGCATGGACAGACGGAATTTTGGGCGAGATTTCGATCGACGCGGCCAGCGTGTCGGACCCGGTGCTCATCCGGGGTGATGGCCAGGTGCTTTACACGCTGGCATCGGTTGTCGATGATACGGATATGGGTGTGACCCATGTCGTGCGCGGCTCGGATCACGTTACCAACACGGCCACCCAGATTCAGATCATGGCCGCGCTGGGCCATGACCACCCGGAATTTGCGCATCATTCGCTTTTGACCGGACCAGCGGGCGAGGCGTTGTCCAAACGCCTTGGCACGCTGGCGTTGAAGGACCTGCGTGAACAGGGTGTGGAGCCGATGGCGCTCTTGTCGTTGATGGCGCGGCTTGGAGCCTCGCAGCCGGTCGAATTGCAGGACAGTCTTGACGGGCTGGCCGACGGGTTCGACATGTCCCATTTCGGTGCCGCGCCAACCAAATTCGATGCCGACGATCTGATGCCGCTAACCGCGCGCTTTTTATCGATGCAGCCCTACGACGCTGTAGGTGGCGCGTTGCGAGAGGCAGGTGTACCTGATGCGTCGGCGGCGGCGTTCTGGGATGCCGTGCGTGACAATGTCACTACCCGCGCCGATATCGCGGTCTGGTGGGATATCTGCCAAAACGGTGCCGAACCGGCGATTGATCCTGATGATCAGACATTTGTGGCCGAGGCGATGACGCTTCTGCCAGCATTGCCGCTGGCCGAGACGACATGGGCCGAATGGACACAGGCCGTCAAATCAGCCACCGGGCGCAAGGGCAAGGCGTTGTTTCAGCCCCTCAGAAAGGCGTTGACGGGGCGCGCCAATGGCCCTGAAATGGCGAAATTGATGCCGCACCTGAGGGTCATCAAGGCCAAGGGTTAGCGCCAAGGGGATTTTACATGTCGACAGAACAGGCGAAATTTCTGGAAGGCAGCCTGTTTCGACATATCACCACCATGTCGCTGACGGCCTCTGTCGGGTTGATGGCCGTCTTCATCGTCGATTTCGTCGACATGATATTTATCTCGATGCTGGGCAAGGAAGAGCTGGCCGCCGCCGTGGGCTATGCCGGTGCGATCCTGTTTTTCACGACTTCGTTCGGCATTGGCATGTCCATTGCCGCCGGCGCACTGACCGCCCGTGCCATCGGATCGGGTGACGCGGCCGAGGGTGAACGGCGCACCGCAACATCTCTGTTTTTCGGGGTCGTCTTCGGCAGTGTCTTTGCCGCGATCGTCTGGTTCAACCTTCCCTATCTGTCAGCGCTGATGGGGGCGAGTGGGGCAACGCTCGACCTGTCGGTCGAGTATCTGAGGATTATCGTGCCCAGCCTGCCATTTCTCTTGGCCGGGATGGTGGGCAGCGCGGTGTTGCGCGCCCATGGTGATGCGCGGCGCGCGATGATGGCGACGATCTGGGGTGGGGTGGCCAACGCGGTGCTTGATCCCATCCTGATCTTCGGTCTGGGACTGGAGCTTAAGGGGGCGGCGATTGCCTCGGTGGCGGCGCGCATGACGATTGCGGGTGTCGCGCTTTATCCGTTGATCCGGACGCATGGCGGCGTGCGCCTGCCAACGGTGCCAGAACTCAAACTGGACCTGTCCCCGATCATGGCGATTGCGTTTCCGGCCATCCTGACCCAGTTGGCCACACCGATTGGACAGGCCTATGTCACCCGTTCGATGGCGCCTTTCGGCGAAGAGGCCGTGGCGGGCATGGCCATTGTCGGGCGGATCGTGCCCATCGCCTTTGCCGTCATCTTTGCGCTTTCGGGCGCGCTGGGGCCGATCATCGGTCAGAATTTCGGTGCCGGAAAATACGACCGGGTGCGGGGTGCGGTGAACGAGGGCATCCTCTTTATCGCGATCTATACGATTGGTGTTTCGGCCATTCTGTTTCTGCTGCGTCAGCCCATCACCATCCTGTTCCAGGCCGAGGGCATCAGCCGTGATCTGATTTACCTATTCTGCGGACCGCTCGCGCTGGCGTGGTTTGCCAATGGCGTCATCTTTGCCTCGAATGCCGCGTTCAACAATCTGGGCCATCCCTATTATTCCACCTGGATCAACTGGGGGCGGCACACGCTTGGCACCATTCCCTTTGTCATTGGCGGGGCGTACCTGTTCGGGGCAGAGGGCGTGCTGATCGGACAGGCGGCGGGCGGGGTGATCTTTGCGCTGGCCGCGTGGGTGATGGTGCGACGTGTGACCGCCATTCAGGATCAGATCACCCACAGCGCGCAGCCCTTCCAGCGTCAGGCGCGGCAGATCACACTGTTTCACAATCGCCGGTGAATGCGCGCCGACACCCGGGCAAGCTCGGCATCAACAAAGGCGGTTTCATCCGCGCTCAGTTTTTGGTGGCGGGGATAAACGGGGCTGGCCCGGTCATCCAGAAACGGGCAATCCCAGCCATCGGTGGTGTCAAAGAACGAAACCGCTCCGGCCTCACCAAATTCGCGTAGATAGCCCTGAACCACAACATCGACATAGCTGAGCATGACCGGATGCTTTTCCGACACGCCCGCCCGCGCAGTTTCGGGCACGGCGTAGACCTGAACATCCGGTGCAGCCGTCAGAGCGTGTGAGATCGCATCCGAAGCGGCGAGCCGGTCATATCCCTTTTCCCTGACATCCAGCGCCGCCCAGTCGGCATCGGGCACCTCGGCAATCAGGCCGTCGATCTGGGCCTCGGGGGCTGGCACGATGCTGAGATAGGCAATGGGGCGCAAATGTGTGTGGCACCATCGCCGCCGCCATCCTGACAGCGTTGCCGGATGGGCATTGGCAAAGGCATGCGTATCGCGGTTGACCAATGACCCGTAGCCAAAGAAGAACGGATTTTGCATTTGTCCCCTCAGACGCTCAGACCCAGCCGACGCCGCGCGATCCGATAAACTGCCTTGGGTGCGCGGGTGAAGAGCGCCGTGCGCAAATGGTCATACTCGATCTCACCGGCCAGCAATTCGAGGTATTTCGTTTGCAGCGTGCTGCCCCGGCGAAAAGCGGCCTGAAACACGTCGGTCATGGCGGCGGGAAAGATCATCAAGCGCCAAAGCCGCGCCTGCCTGAGCGAGCAGTGAATGGGGCCAAGCGCCTGTTGATAGCGCTGGTAAGCGGTGTCGGGCGCGCCATCGGCCAGCGCCCCTGTGGCGGATTGCGCGGCGAGGTGGCCGCTTTGCATCGCATGAGCAATCCCTTCGCCTGTTATGGCATCGACCAGCCCCGCTGCATCACCCGCCAGCAAAACATTCGCCCGCCCGGGTCGGGGACGGAACTCGCCAAATGGCAGATGCGCACCTTTGACGCGCAAATCACCGTTCGCACCATGCAGTTCCCGATATTCCTGCATGCGGGTTTTGAGGTCGGGATTGCGGCTGTGAATGCCACCGACACCCAATGTGGTCGTGCGGGCCTTGGGAAATGACCAGCCATAGCCCCACCGCGCCGCTGCAAAATCCACTTCGACAATATTTTCTGATTGTCGGCCATCATGCGGCATCTCGACCTCGAGGCCGAAACCGATAGTGGCCGGATCGAAAGATCGCCCGAAGAGCGCCTTGGCGAGTTGGGAATTCGCCCCGTCCGCGCCGATCAGTACCCGATAGCCGATCCGTCTCCCATCCCTGAGAATGACGGCGTTATCGTCGAAATCATATTCCTGCACGGATTGACCGGTCAGCGGCACGACCCCACCGGCGACGGCCCGTTCATAAAGCATGGCGTCAAACGCATATCGCATCGTCAGGTAGAAGGGGGGTGCATCGCGCATTTCCGACAGGATCTCGGAACCGGCGCGAAATCGCATGTGGTCGCATTTCAAAAAGAGTGCTTCATCGACGTCGCGCTGAAACACCTCCTGCATGACTTTTCTGGAGCGTCCGGTAAACAGACCACCGCAAAGCTTGTCCCTCGGGAAGGCGGATTTGTCGATCAGGCCAACGCGCAGACCTGCACGGGCCGCCGTCATGGCGGCCGCGCTGCCGGCCGGGCCGGCGCCGACCACCACGATATCAAAGGCTGCGCTCATGGCGCCGGTATTGACGGGATTTGCGGTTGAGAGACAACCGGATTTTCAGGGGCCATCCTGAATTTCGGCGAGCTCAGCATAAGTATAGCGGGAAACAACGGTTTCATAGATGCTGGGTTTGAACCGGCCATCCATGGTCAGACATCCGACATCGCAGATCATGCGCGTCGTCATGGTGGCCGAATTGATATACCACAACCGGCCGCCGGGCGTCGCGACATAGCCATTGACCCCCTCGAAACGATCCCCTTCGAGGTCGGTGGTCGAGGGCAGTTCACTGATCGCGTCGGGATCATAGGCCGCATGCGTATGATACGAGGCGACAACCCTGACCCCCTCGGGCCAATCCGCCTGACAACTATCGCGCCGCCCCCTAGTGGCCGGGGTGGCGCTGAGGCGCGATTGACTGTCCAGAACCAGATAGCCGCAATATTCGCGGTTCTGGCGGATTGAAATCTTTTGCAATTCGTTGAACTGCCGCTTGATCAGGGCGATCTCTGATGCGGGCTGTGCGACTGCGGCTGATGATGTCAGCCACAGGATTGCCAGTGTCAGTGCAATGCGCAACGAAACCTCCCTGTCCGGATGCTTGGACTTGATCACACTGATGACAGGCCACTGTCCAGCGCCGACAGTATTTTTTCTACATCTGTTGCGGACAAAACCAGCGGCGGAGACATCATCAGGTTGGCCCCGGAAAGACGCACCATCGCGCCTGCCTTATACGTCGCCTCGAACACCCTTTCGGCGATATCCTTGTCGATCGGGGTGCGCGCGGCCCTGTCCGAGACCAGTTCGACCGCGGACATCAGGCCGCGCCCGCCCCGTACATCGCCGATGATATCGTATTTGTCCTTCAGCTTTTGCAGACCGGCATAAATCTGATCCCCGCGTGCTCGGGCATTTTCATGCACCTTCTGGCGCGTAATCTCACCCAGACAGGCAATAGCCGCTGCCGCGCCAACCGGATGGCCGGAATAGGTATAGCCATGACCGATCAGCGCCACGCCCGAGGCGTCGGCCTCGAAGGTTTCGGCCATGTCGCCCGAAATCATCACCGCGCCAAACGGGAAATAGCCGTTCGTGATCGCCTTGGCCGTTGTCATCATGTCAGGCTGAACGCCGTATCCGCGTGAACCCGTGACATGACCCGTGCGGCCAAAGCCGGTAATCACCTCATCGGCGATGAAAAGAATGCCGTTATCGGCACAAATCTCGCGGATGCCTTTCATGAATTTCTCATGCGGGACGATCACGCCGCCCGCGCCCAGCACCGGCTCCATGATGAAGGCGGCGATTGTGGATGCGCCCTGAAACTGAACCTCATCAGCAAAGGCAGCAATACAGAGATCCGCCAGCCTTTCGGGATCACTCTCGTCAAAGGGATTGCGATAGGTATAGGGCGCGGGAATATGGAAACATCCCGGCAGCAGCGGTTCGTATGAGGTGCGGAACAGGAAATTCCCGTTCACCGATGCGCCACCGAAATGGGTGCCGTGATACCCTTTCTTCAGACTGATGAACTTGGTCCTGCCGGCGTCGCCGCGGATCTTGTGATACTGGCGTGCGAGGCGCAGCGCGGTTTCGACACTGTCGCCGCCACCCGAGGTGAAGAAAGCCCGCTCCAGCCCGTCAGGGGCAAAGAATTCAGCGAGCAGCACCGAAAGCTCGATAACCACGTCGTTGGTCGCACCCTTGAAGATATTGTAATAGGGCATGACATCGAGCTGCTGTTTCATCGCGTCCTTGATCGGATCGCACGAGTAGCCAAGATTGACGTTCCAAAGCCCGCCGATACCATCAATTACCTCGTGACCGTCCACATCGCGGATGGTGACGCCGCTGGCACCGGTAACGATGGTGGGCGGCGCGGCGCGGCTCTGGCCGGGATGGGCCATCGGGTGCCAGACATGCCGCGCATTCATTTCCTTCAGAAAGTTTGAGTCTTTCATTGCAGATTTCCCCGAATTTTCATGCCCGGTGCCCGGACAGAGAGTTGTGGAAATCTTTGTCGCCTTTCGTCACTCGGGTCAATCGAAAGGCCGCTGTCAGACGGGCAGGCCTTTGGGTTCTTCTTCGCGCACGATGATCACGGTGGCGATGGAAAAGACAAATGAAAGCAGAACAACAAGGCTGACCAGCGCATAGTCCGCCGCCGCCAGCAAAACCAGAACGGCGCCACCGGCCCGCGCCGCCATGATGTCGAGGCTGGCGACCCGGCCCTTGCAGTGCGCAGAGGTAAACCGGAATGCAAGTTCGGTGGTCGGTGCGTTGTTGAAGGCCATGCCGACCCCGATCAGCGCCGCAGCGCCGAACATCGCTGTCAGACTGTCAAGCTGGAAGGTCAGAAGACAGGCGAGGCTGGTGGTTGCCGCACCGAACACAAGGTAATTCGACAGCCGCATCGTGTCGGGTACGCGCGCGATGATCAGATTGACGGCTGCGAAAGCAACCCACATCAGCACCAGAACAAGACCGGCAAGATGCATCGTTCCCGTAATCTCGCGCAGACGCAGAACGATCGAATACATGAACCATGTTGTCAGACCATAGTTCAGGAAAACATAGATCATGACCGCCCAGAACTCCTTTTGACGGGGAAAGGGAATGCGGCGCGGGCGGGCGATTTTGGGGGTTCGCACCAGAAATACCGGCATGGCCAGCATCCCGATGGCCGGGATGACGGCCCAGCCCAACTGGTAACCGAAATTCTCGGACAAAGCGGCGATGACAAATGGCGCAAAGGCGGCGGCCATGCCGGTCAGAAATCCCCAGATACTGAGCGTTCGGACAGACCTCTGCGGATTGGCCGCCGACAGGATGGCCGGCACCATGGGGCTGAACAGCCCGGCACCGATGCCCTGAAAAATCCGGCATAGCGCAAGCAGGCCATCGGAGGTGGCAAAAACCATCAATGCGGACGCGGACAGGAATATGCCAAAACCGAGCTTGAAGAAGAGTTCGCGCGAGACCCGGTCGCTCAGCACGCCCGATGAGGCCACAAAGATGATCAGGGCGATATTATAGATCGACGCCAGAAAAAGCGCGTCATCCGGCGCACGGCCAATCGCCTGCGCCAGTTGCGGCAAAATGATTGGAAATGCCCCGATTTCAATAACATACGCCATCGAGGCAATCATCGTGCCCGGCACCAGCCAAGAGATCCCGCGTGCCGCCATACCTAGGGCTTTCCTGTCCGGCGCTTGCGGGTTCGGGCGGCGTAGTCGCCTTTCTTCCGGTTTTCACCGACCCGGTTGACGATGGTATCGCGGTAGTTTTGCCAATCGGTTTCCGTCATGTCATCCATGGACTGAACCTTGCCCATTCTCTGCATCAGTTTCGGGTCGCTGGCGATGCGGGGCAGGGGCTGGATCATGCAAAAGGGATGATCTGACTGAAAATGTATTTCGGTGTTGGTTTTCAGCAGCCGGATGTTGGTGAACAGCGGGCCGAACCACTGATCGGTTTCGATCAGCCCTTCGAAGGATTCATAGTGCTGCAGGCGCGGTACATTCGCCGGTGGCCGGATCAGCAGGTTCCAATCCGGCGCGGTTCGTGCGATCAGGCCGCTCCATACCTGTACGATCCCCGGCGATACGACCGAGGTCAGAAAGGGTGGTGAATAATCGCGAATATCTTCCGGGCATTTCTCGTTGAAATGGGGCGCGAATTTCGGGAATTGCGCGGCGTTCAGCGGCATCCACTCATCCGCACCATCATATTTCCAGACGATCTCGGTCCCGTCCCAATAGAGGGTGAAAGAGATCGGGGGAAAGAGATACCAGCCGAGGCTGGAGGCGGTGCGGATCGGCTCGCAATAGCGGTAGGCCCGCACCGGTAGCGTCCCGCCGGCCGAAGGATCGGCCGGGACGGGCATGCTGGCCGACGGAATCAGCCTGAAAAACGTCGCGATTTCAGACTGATCCACGGTGTTGAGAGTATCGGGCAAAGCAATGCTCCCGCGCCTGGTCAGCGCACTGTTCACGCTGCCAGCTTGTCGAACGCGGGCGACTTGTTGGCGACATGAACTTTGCCCGCATCTTCGCAGTCCACGCGGTGAGCCGGGGATTTGTTGGCGATATGCACCTGACCATTGTCGGCGCAGTCGGCACGGAACGCAGGTGACTTGTTGGCGATGTGGACATGGCCACCGTCAACGCAGTCGGCCTCAAATGCCGGGGATTTATTGGCGACGTGAACACGGCCATTGTCGTGGCTGTCTGTGCGGAATGCAGGCGACTTGTTGGCGATGTGAACCTGCCCCCCATCGACACAGTCAGCTTCGAAGGCTGGTGACTTGTTGGCGACATGCACCTGGCCGGGGTCTTTGCAATCGGTCCGGAAGGCCGGAGACTTGTTCGCGATGAAGACGCTGCCTGCATCCCGGCAGTCGGTTTTGAAGCTTGCGGACTTGTTTGCGATGTGGACGATTCCGAGGTCGTGGACGTTTGGACGGGACATGATAATTTCTCCTTAAACGGGTAAATATTGCCAGTAATTCAATTATGAAATCGCATTTCAAATCGAGTCAATAGACTCGATAAGCATTAGAAAATAATAGATTAAACAAAAATTATCCAGAGAATCGATAACTTTATCCACAACGACTTAAGCGCGATTTCAGCTGTCGTTATTTCGCCATCTGTTGGCAATCGGATAGCGCCTGTCGAGCCAGAATGCGCGCCGCGTCAGCCGCGCGCCCGGGGCCGACTGAAAACGCTTATACTCCGAGATATAGATCAGATGTTCGACACGCTTGACCGTCTCGCGGTCATAGCCCATGGCCACCACATCCTGTACCGAGCGGTCATCGTCGATCAGCGCCTCGAGGATGGCGTCCAGCACATCATAGGGCGGCAGGCTGTCCTCGTCCTTCTGGTCTGCGCGCAGCTCTGCCGAAGGGGGTTTGTCGATGATGCGGGGCGGGATGACCTGACCGGCAGGGCCCATCATCCAGTCGCGGTGATTGGCATTTCGCCACCGGCAGGTTTCAAATACCCGCATCTTGTAGAGATCCTTGATCGGGTTATATCCGCCCGCCATGTCGCCATAGATCGTGGCATAGCCGACGGCGACCTCGGATTTGTTGCCGGTGGTCAGCAGCATCTCGCCAAACTTGTTCGAGAGCGCCATCAGCAGAAGGCCACGCAGGCGGCTTTGGATATTTTCCTCGGTCACGTCGGCGGCAAGGCCGTCAAAGATCGGTGCCAGCGTTTCTGTGACGGCCTTGCGCGCGGCAGAGATGGGCAGGGTGTCGATACGGCAGCCCAGAAGACGCGCGCATTCCGAAGCATCCTCAAGCGAGTGCTCCGATGTGTATTCAGACGGCAACATTACGCAGCGCACGTTTTCAGCACCCAGCGCGTCGGTGGCGATGGTCGCGACGAGTGCGCTGTCGACCCCGCCTGACATGCCGAGCAGGACCTTGCGGAACCCGGTTTTGCGCATGTAGTCGCGCAGTGCCAATACGGCGCAGTTGTAATCCTGCTCCCACTCATCGGGGACGCTCGCCAAAGCCGAGGGCACGATTTCCCAGCCTTCACGACCTGATCTGAGTTCCACGGTCTGCATGCATTCCGAAAAGGCCGGCATCTGCGCGGCAAGGTGACCGCGAGCGTTCAGCGCGAAACTGCCGCCGTCAAACACCTGATCGTCCTGACCGCCCACCAGATTGAGATAGATCAGCGGCAACCCGGTTTCGATCACCCGCGCAACCATCAGATTCTGGCGGATCTCGTTCTTGTTGCGCGCATAAGGAGAGCCGTTGGGCACAAGCAGGATATCGGCACCGGATTCGGCAAGGGTTTCGGTGACATCGTCATACCAGGCATCCTCGCAAATCGGCGATCCGATGCGGATCGGACCAAGCCGGTAGGGCCCGGAGACGTCGCCGGTGGCGAAATACCGCTCTTCGTCGAATACGTCATCATTTGGCAGATGATGTTTGAGCATGCGGGCGACCACGCGGCCCCTGTGCAGAACGTGATAGGCATTGAATATCTGTCCGTTTTCGCGCACGGGCGCACCGATACCCAGCGCCGGGCCATCCTTGGTCAGCTTCGCCAGATTCGCAATTTCCCGTTCAATATCAGCAAGAAAGGCGGATCGAAACACCAGGTCCTGTATCTGATAGCCGCTCAGAAACATCTCGGGAAGGGCAACGAAATCCGCATTTTCCGACCTGCCGAATTGCCAGGCATCCATCGCCTTGGCGGCGTTCGCGGCAATATCACCGACCGTCGCGTTCAGCTGGCCAAGGGTGATGCGGAATTTATCGGACATGGTGCAACTCGGTTTTCACCCTCTTACGCAGTCGGGGCGAAAAGGAAAAGCCGATGACGATCAAAAACGTTGTCACCACCCCATGGCTCAAGTAGGCTCCTGCCACGCTACAGAACGCTCGCATTTGATCATTAGGGGGATCACTTGACACGTTGCATCGGGACGGCATTTTCGCTTGCGCTTGTGACGGCTCTGGCCGTTGCCAATCCGGCAATCGCGCAGACATCGAACGCGATTGAAACCAAGCAATACGAGGATGGCGGCGTTTATGAAGGGACGTTCAAGGACGGTCGGCAGCATGGCAATGGCACGTACCGCCTGCCCAATGGCTACGAGTATAACGGCGAATGGGTGAACGGAGAGATTCGCGGTCAGGGGATCGCGCGTTTTCCTGACGGTTCGGTCTATGAGGGAACCTTTGAAAAAGGCAAACCCGAAGGTTTTGGCAAGATCACCTTTGCCGATGGCGGCACCTATGAAGGCGACTGGGTCGACGGCAAGATCAACGGAACCGGCGTGGCGAATTATGCCAATGGCGTGCGTTATGAGGGCGAGTTTCGCAACGCGCTGCATCATGGGCAGGGTGTCATGCAAAGCCCGTCAGGCTATCGCTATGAAGGCAGCTGGGTCAACGGGGTCAAAGAGGGCCGGGGCACGATTACCTATGCGGATGGCTCAACCTATGTGGGCGATCTGGTGCAGGGGCAACGACATGGCGAGGGCAAGATCGTTACCGCCGATGGTCTGGAATATAGCGGCAACTGGTCGGCGGGTCAGATCAACGGTGTAGGTGAACTGAAACAGGCGAATGGCGACGTGTATACCGGCCGTCTGGAAAATGGTCGCCGTCAGGGCGAGGGCAAGATCATTTACGCCAATGGCGACATCTATGAAGGCATGTTCGAAAATGACCGCCGCCAGGGTATCGGCAAACTGATCGGTGCGGATGGCTATGTTTATGAGGGCGACTGGGATGGCGGTGAGATTTCGGGTGCCGGTCAGCTGACCTATCCCGACGGTTCGGTCTACAAGGGAACGTTCCAGAACGGCAAGGAACATGGCATGGGGACGATCACCTATGCCGATGGCGGTTCTTACGAAGGTGATTGGGTCAATGGTGTCATCGAGGGTGAGGGCCTTGCCAAATTTGCCAACGGGCTGGTCTACGAGGGCGGTTTCGTGAATGCCAAGAACGAAGGCTATGGCGTGATGACCTATTCGGATGGTTACCGCTACGAAGGCAACTGGAAAGGCGGCCTGCGCGAAGGCGAAGGAACTGCGACCTATGCCGACGGTACGATATATGTCGGCGGTTTTGTTGCCGGACAGCGCGAGGGCAAGGGCAAGATCACCTTGCCGGATGGCTTTGTCTATGAAGGTGAGTGGAATGGTGGCCAGATCAGCGGCGTCGGAATTGCGACTTATGTCAACGGCGATGTTTATGAGGGTATGTTCAAAAACGGCAAACGCTCGGGCACCGGCACGATGCGCTATGCCTCGGGGGAAACCGCGACCGGCGAATGGGCAAACGGCGTGCTGACCAGCTCGGACGAGGCAACCGAAGCGACCGAAGAGACAACGTCAAACTGATCCATCGCCGGGGCGTTGCAGCAATGCCGTGCCTGTCAGCCCTCGAGGCGTGAAAGATCGGCCGCCTGCGCCGTGATTTCGCGAATACGGTGCAGCATATTCAGCCGGTTGCGGCGCAGGATGTCATTGTCGGTATTGATCTGAACCGCCTCGAAAAACGCATCAATCGGGGCGCGCAGCGTTGCCATGGCCGACATCGCGCATTTGAAGTCATCGGTGTCCAGCGCGGTGGCGATATCCTGCTCTGCATTGTCCATGGCCGCGAATAGTGCCTTTTCGCTGTCATCTTCGGCGAATTTAATATCCGGACCGTAGGCATATGTTACGCCGTCGCGTTCCTCGGCCTGGGTCAGGATATTGTTGGCGCGCCTGTAGCCCTGCACAAGGTTGTCGCCGTCGTCGGTTTTCAGCAGATCGGCCAGCGCTGTTACGCGCCTGACAAGCTTGGCGAGATCATCGCTGCCGGGCATGGCGATGCAGGCGTCGATCACGTCATGGCGGATGTCGCGGTCGCGCAGATAGACCTTCAAACGATCATGCACGAAACCGATCAGGTCACGTGCGTCGGCCGGCGTGGTACGTGCGGCGACGTCATTAGCCTTGCCGATCAGATCACCAAGTTTGATCGTAAAATCATTGTCCAGAATGATGCGTATGACGCCCAGGGCGGCACGACGCAGCGCAAACGGGTCCTTGGACCCTGTGGGCTTTTCGCCAATGGCCCAGAAACCCGTCAGTAGGTCGATCTTGTCAGCCAGCGCAACAGTGGCCGACAGTGGGGCAGTGGGAACATCGTCTGCGGGACCAAGCGGCGAATAATGATCGCGGGCCACATCTGCAATCGCACCGGGTTCGCCTGCGATACGGGCATAGTAACTGCCCATGAGGCCCTGAAGCTCGGGGAATTCATAGACCATTTCGGATGCGAGATCGGCCTTGGCAAGCCGTGCCGCCCGTTCAGCCTCGGTCGGTTGGGCGCCGGTAAAACCGGCCAGATGGCGCGACAATGCCGCAATACGCGCAATCCGCTCTGACTGGGTGCCCAGCTGGTTGTGGAACGTGACATTGTCCAGCGCATCGGTCCAATGCTCGATACCTGATTTTGCGACCCTGATGTCATTTTCCCAAAAGAACTTGGCATCCGAAAGCCGGGCAGAGAGAACCTTTTGATTGCCGGCAAGGATCTGGCGGCCATCATCGGCGGTCTGCCGGTTGGCCACGGTGATGAAACACTCGATGCGTTCCGTTTGCGGATTGCGGACAGAAAAGAATTTCTGATGTTCCTTCATCGATGTTCTGAGCACTTCGGGCGGGAGGTCGAGAAAAGCGTCATCAATCCGCCCCATCAGAACGACCGGCCATTCAACAAGGCCCGCGACCTCGTCCAGAAGACCCGGATCAGAAACAACCTCGAGCCCGGCAGCAAATGCGAGGTTTGTGGCATCGGCCCAGATGTGATCCTTGCGTTCCTGTGGTGACAGGATGACATGCGCCGCCTTCAGCTGCTTTTCGTAATCCTCGAACGAGCGTATGGTCAGCGCGCCCGGTGCCATGAACCGGTGCCCCTGTGTCGTATTCCCTGTCTGGATTCCGTCCAGATCAAGCGGCACGACGGCGCTGTCGGTCATGTCATATGTGATGCAGAGCACCGAGTGGAGGGGACGCACCCATTTCAGGCTGCCGTCCCCCCAGCGCATCGATTTGGGCCACGGGAAATTTCGGATCGTCGTCTCGACGGCTTCGGCCACGATATCCGCAACCGGGCGGCCCTTTTTTTCGATGGTGGCAAACCAGACCTTGCCCTTTTTGTCATCCCTGAGCGTGAGGTCGTCGCGGGTAAGTCCGGTTGATCTGAGGAAACCTTCCAGCGCCTTTTCCGGTGCATCCTCGCGCGGGCCCTTGCGTTCCTCTCTGGTGTCCGGGCTTTGTTCGGGCAGGTCGCTCAATGTCAGCGTCAGCCGCCGGGGTGTCGATAAGGCCGCAGCGGCGCCATAAGTTAACCCGGCATCGACCAGCGCATCCGTCATCATCCGCCGCAGGTCCTCAGCGGCCCGTTCCTGCATGCGTGCGGGGATTTCTTCAGAGAAGAGTTCCAGAAGGAGATCGGGCATGCCTAGGTCATTCCTGCTTTGCGTCCAAACGTCATCTGTCGGGACCGGATGGACACGTGTTCAACCGAAAATCCATGCGAGTTCAAGATGCGCGCAACTTCGATATGCGTACGTTTGCCCTCGCGCTCGGGGCCGGTATCAATGACGATATTGCGGGTGATCGCCAGTGTGGCCGCCGCGCCGGTCAGCACCTCGGGTTCGGCACCTTCCGCGTCGCACTTAATAAAATCGATCCTCGCAAAGCCGTAAGGCGCGATCACGTCATCAAGCGGGCGCGCGGCGAGTATAATACGTGTCGCAGCCTCAGGTGATCCGGGATCAAAAAACGAACTGTCGGCGCGCCTTGGCTCGGAAAAGAACTCAAGCTCGGCCTCTTCGTTCCAAAGCGCCTGATTTATGGCATCGGCATTGTCAATTTGCGCCAGATTTGCCGAAAGGCAGCGGAATATTGTCGGATCAGCATCGATGGCAACAACCTGCCGAACCTTGGGTGCCACAAACAGCGTGAACTCACCGACATTGGCACCGATATCGAGCACAACCGCATCGGGGGTAAACACATCCCGGAATTCTGCATACCCATAATCCCTGGCCAGCAATTCTAGCCGCCTGGCATAGCCCTGCCGGTAAAACCGCCAGCGGATGGCGCTGGGCACGGTCAATCCGCCATCGGGCATTTTCAGGTGAAAAAGGTCGGCAGCCGGGCGGGGTTTGATCGACATTCTGTTGCCGATGGCAAAGAACGCCTTGAGGTTGTGCATGCGAAGGTTGAAGCGCTGCGCAGATGTCAGGTCCAGCACCATCGGTTCAATCCTGAAACTTGTCGTTGAGCTGGTGCCAGGCATAGGCACGGCCATCGGGAAATACGGCGATGAGCCGGTCAATACCCTCGGCAATGTCACGCTGCGAGACAAACGCGCGCGCCTCGCCGCGTTCCAGCGCGCCACCAATAGCATTGGCGTCAAAGCAACGGAAACTGTTTGGCGCTACTAAAGGTTCCGGTTTGTCTGCTTCAAGATACGTGGCGGCAAGGGTATCAACGCTTTCAGAGACAGTAAAACAGGCGCGAAAGCGCAAGGGTGTGCTTGTCGCGCGGATGGCCGACATGTCGGCAAACGCGATGGTCTCGCTTTCGCCTGAGGCGCGGTTGATCAGCGTGATCTCGGCCGGTTCGAACCGCTCGAGATAGGCATAGTGGTTGGTGTAATAGATACCGGCGCCTGCGATCAGGGCAAAGGCGGCGATAGCGATGATGATGAGTTTTGCCATTTCAGGTCCAGTACAGATTCACATAGGGGTGCTGGCGCCTGGCGGCCAGCTCCTGCTGTTGCCGGACGACGGGCAGCATAGCGGGGTCCAGACGCTCATGCGTTTCCACGAACATCAGATCGAACTTGTCCATGGCACCTGCATCGCTGATGGCCTGCAATACATCCCATTCGGCACCTTCGACATCCATTTTGATCAGCCGGACACGGCCCTCGATCGCGTTCAGAAACCGGCCGAAATCGGTGGTCCTGACTTCGACGGCCGCAACCTCATCATTCCTGTAGCGGTCATGCGCAATGGATGCGGCCTTGGATGCGCTTCGGGGGATATCGCTGAATGACGCCGGCAAGATCAGGCTGGCCGTGCCGTCCCGGCCTGAAACGGCAGAGTTATAAAGCGTCACGTTGGGATAGGACTGCAGGTTTGACTGGAGCAGTTTGAATGTTTCCGGCTCGGGCTCGAACGCATGCACAATGGCGCCTGTACGCGCCAGTTCGGTGGTGATTTCCCCGACATTTGCCCCCAGATCAATGGCAATGTCATCCGGTGTCAGCTGTGCCGCGATCTTGGCAAAGCGTTCGTGCGCGCGTGCGCCCATCCGGCGCTTTTTCTTGCGATAGCCAATGGCCGATAGCCCGCCGGGCAGATGCTCGCAGGCGGCAAAAAGCATTTCCATGGCCCCGTGCGGCGACAGATCCGCGCGAATCATGTCCTGAACCGAGGTCATGACGCGAAATCCTTGCCATAGCCACCCGACGAAAGCAGCCGCGCACCAGCGGCAGGTCTATCGGCTGAAATGACCATCAATGCCAGTCCAGGTTGACGACAGGGCGGGCGATCAGTTTCGCCCGCGCCCTCAGATCGCGATATCGCCCTGCAAGATGCGGCAATTCTGTTTCATGTGTCTCGCAGAAGACATAGCCGATCCGGTCCAGAATATCGCTGTCAAACAGGGCATCCAAAACCTCGATCTCGCTGCCTTCGATATCCATTTTGACGACGCCGATATCGGTATCGAGGCTGCGGATGAAATCGACGAAACTGACGGTTTTGACGGTCGCGGCTGCTTCGGTGCCCGCCACAAGGGCGCTGTCGGCGATCAGGGAGCTGGCCTGCCACCACTCTTCGGGATTGCTGGAATAATCGCGTGCCCGGAAAATCTGGCTGGTGCCGCTCTGATCCGAAATCGCGGCCTCGATCACCTCGATATTGGCGTGTCCGGCCACGTTCTTCCTGAGGACATCGGCGGTGACGGGATCAGGCTCGAATGCGTAGACGCGGGATGCTGTTTCCGCGAGCCGCGTGGAAAACTCTCCGACATTTGCACCCAGATCGATCGCGACCTGACCACGCGTAGCCTCAAGCGCGGCGGTGAATTCGGCTTGTGTCTTGTGATAATTGGCGCGTCTGACCTTGCGCTGATAATACAGACCTTTGCGCCCGGGCAGAAACTGCAGAAGGTTGTATTTCACCTTTTTGAAGGTGCTGACATCATAGTTCTTTTCCATCGTCAAACACTGCCCCTGTCGGATGGATATTCGGTTTCCATGAAATGCCCAAAGGCTTGAAGGTCATGCAGCATATCCTCCTGCCTCCGTCAGAACAAAGGCGTCCGCGCAACGCTTGGCAAGCGCCCGGACCCGACCGATATAGGCCTGCCTTTCGGTTACCGAAATCACCCCGCGTGCATCCAGAAGGTTAAAAAGATGCGAGGCCTTGATGCATTGATCATAGGCCGGATGGGCCATGATGATACGTTTGCCGGTCTTCGGGTCGATCTCGGGCGCTGACAGGATGCGTTCGCATTCCGCCTCGGCATCTTCGAAATGCGACAAGAGAACGGATGTGTCGGCCACGTCAAAATTCCAGCGTGAATATTCCTCTTCGGTCTGGCGGAATACGTCACCATAGCTGAGTGCAATGGGTGCGTCGGGGCTGTTGAACGGCATATCCATGACGTGATCGACGCCCAGCACATACATCGCCAGACGTTCCAGCCCATAGGTCAGTTCACCCGAGACGGGTTTGCAGTCATGCCCGCCCACCTGTTGAAAATAGGTGAACTGGCTGACCTCCATACCGTCGCACCAGACCTCCCAGCCCAGGCCCCAGGCACCCAGTGTCGGGCTCTCCCAGTCATCCTCGACAAATCGGATGTCATGCAGATCGAAATCGATGCCGATCGCGCGCAGCGATCCTAGATAAAGGTCCTGCAGATCGGGAGGGCTGGGTTTGATCAGGACCTGAAACTGATAATAGTGCTGCAGCCGATTGGGGTTTTCCCCATAGCGTCCATCGGTCGGGCGGCGCGACGGCTGAACATATGCCGCGGCCCAGGCATTGGAACCGAGTGCGCGCAGCGTGGTCGCCGGGTGAAACGTGCCTGCCCCAACCTCCATGTCATAAGGTTGCAGCACAGCACATCCGTTTTCAGCCCAATAGGTCTGAAGCCGCAGGATGATTTCCTGAAAAGAGCGTGGTGCGTCAGACAATTCCGGTATCCTCTCGAAGACGCGCCTTCCTTAGGCAAGGCAGCGGTTGCGGTCAATTGATACGCGCAAGAATTGAGTGGACGAGCATCATGCATCAATCACCCGTGCCCGCCTGTGGCCCTTTCAGACGATATCCGGGGTCAGGTAGATCAGGGTTGGCCCCTTGTGGTTCAGCGCCGTCGTCATGTCACGCTGAAAATCATTCAGTGTTGCGGGCGCGACCGCACGGGCGCCGAATGCCTCGGCCAGTTTCTGGAAATCGGGATTGCGGGCGATCACGGCGTTGGGGGCGATCTGACTTTCGATCATGCTGCGCTCGATTGCGCCCAGTTTTGCGTTGTCCCACAGGATGATGGGCAGGCAGAGCTCCAGTTCCACGGCGACACCCAGTTCCTGCATCGTATAGTGAAATCCGTAATCCCCGGCGATGGCGATGACCGGACGGTCGGGCCCAAGCCCGATCTTGCCGCCGATGGCCGCAGGCAGGGCATATCCCAGCGTGCCAAAACCATTGGGATGATGCCAGAGGCCGGGCCGGTTCAGGGGATAGACCTCCTTGGCGGTGTAGGCGAGCTGGGTCATGTCGGAATAGATGACCGTATCGTCGGGCAGTGCGGCATGCAGCGCATCGCATATCGTGGTCAGCGGGGGTGTTTCCGCCTCGACCTCGGCCTTCCATCGGCGCTTTGTGCGTTCAACATCGGCAGTTGACCAGTCGGTGTCGGCAACATGCGCGGACAGTTTGTCGGCGAGTGTCGCCAGCCAGTTTTCGGCGCGGGTATGAAACCGTTGGTCGCCGGGACCACCGCGCGCCAGCTTCTGCGGATCGATATCAACGTGAATTGCCGGGCAATCATGGCCCGGATGGTCGCGCCATCGGTCTACATGCGCCAATTCGGTCCCGACCAGGATCATCAGATCAGCCTCGGCCAGGATATCGGCGGCACCGGGCCGCGCGAGGTATGATCCGAAATGCAGGGGGTCGTCATCCGCGATGATGCCGCAACCCGCATAGCTGGTGAACGAGGCCGCGCCCAGCATCGCGGTGACGCGGCGCGCGTCTTCCCAACCTGCGGCGGCACCACCCCCGAACAGAAACATCGGACGCCGCGCCGCCGTCATCATGTCCAGCGCAACCTCCATCGAACGGCCATAGCTGTCCTCTCCGACATCCACGGGGACGAAGGCCGGCGGTGCGGGGGGCACGGGCTGGCCCAGCACCTCGATCGGGATCTGAATATGTTTGGGCCGCGCGCGGGATGTCTGAAACTCGATCAGTGCCCTGTCCACCAACTCGTATGCGCCGGCGGCGTCCATCGCCGTGCGCGACCAGTCGCAAACCGTTTCGGCCGCGATCTCCTGGTTTTTCATCTCGTGCAACTCGCCCCGGTTCATGCCCAGTTCCGCCCGGTTCAGACATGATGACACGACAAGCATCGGCACCGAGTCTGAATAGGCCTGACCCATCGGTGTCATGATGTTGCAGATACCGGGGCCGGTGATGACATAGGCCACGCCCGGCCTGCCGGTCGCGCGGGCATAGCCATCGGCCATGAAACCCGCACCCTGTTCGTGCCGCGCGAGCGTATGCGTGATCCCTGCCTCTTCGATGCCGCGATAAAGCTCGACATTGTGAACGCCGGGAATGCCAAAAATATGCGACACACCGCGAGCGTTTAACATATGCGAGATTTGTGCGCCGAGCGGACGATCCATCAGCCCCTCCAGAAACTTGCCGTGAACATGACATAGACGGCCAGAAGTTCTAGCCGCCCGACCAGCATACCCGCCGCCAACAGCCATTTGGCCCAGTCATTCAGGCTGCTGTAGTTGCCTGCCGGTCCGATGATGTCGCCCAGACCGGGCCCGATATTGGCCAGCGCGGCTGCAGCGCCGGAAACCGAGGTGATCAGGTCCAGCCCCGTCATGCCCAGCAGGATCGACAATATGCCCAGTGTCACGACGAAGAGGACGAAAAAGGCCATGACGGAATTCAGGGCATCCTCGGATACCCGGCGTCCTGCATAGCGCGCGGTGAAGATGCCGCTGGGCGAGTAAATGCGCTGAATCTGGGCGCGGATCGACGCAACGAGCAACTGGTAGCGGAATATCTTGACCGAGCAGGATGTTGACCCGGCGCAACCGCCAATCAGCCCGGCAAAAAACAGGATCACGATGGGAAACGGCCCCCACAGCATATAGTCGGCGCTGGCATAGCCCGTACCCGTCAGAAGAGACGAAACATTGAAAACCGACCGCCGGATCGCGGCCTCGACCGGGGCATCCTGAGCCTGAACGAGCCAGACGGCAACCACACCGATCAGCATGAGGACCACAATCAGAAACGTTCTGACCTGGCTGTCTGTCAGCAAAGGTGTCGTGGCACCGTTGAGAAGTTGCACATAGCGCACGAAGGGCAGGGCGGCGGCAAGCATGAAGAATGCACCGACATATTCGATCGCCGGATCAAACCCGCCGAACGAGGCATCGTAGTTGGCAAATCCACCTGTTGCGATTGTCGTCATTGCATGCACGACTGCGTCGAAACCATTCATGCCAAAACCCATGTAGGTAAACGCGCATATCGCGGTGAGCGAAAAATAGATGACCGATATCCGGGCTGCGATCTCGGTGGCACGGGGCAGAATTTTGCCAAAGGTATCAAAGCCCTCGGAACGGAAGATCTGCATCCCACCGATCCTGAGTTCGGGCAGGAAAACCATCGCGACGACGATGATTCCGATGCCGCCAAACCACTGCATCAACCCGCGCCAGAGCAACAATCCGTGAGGCAACTCATCCAGTTGGGTAAATACGGTGGCACCTGTTGTGGTAAAGCCCGACATCGCCTCGAAAAACGCATCGACAAAGCGGGCTTCGGTGGCGCCCAGCACAAAGGGAATTGCGCCGAATACCGGCAGCACCAGCCAGACCCCGGTGGTCAGGAAAAAGGTCTGTTGCAGCGACAGATGGCCCCTGACCCCGTTCGATGTCGTCAGTGCCACCAGCCCGCCGATCAGCGAGGTGATCACTGCGCTTTCCAGAAATACCGTCCAGTTGCCGTTGCCGTTGAAATAGTCGACCAGCATCGGAATCAGCATCGTCACGCCCAGAAAGGCGGTCAGCAGGCCGATGATATATCCCACGGGGCGCAGGTCGAACATGGCGCAAGGCTTGGACGTGGTTCTCTGGGCTGTCAAGCGGCGGATGCGACAGGGCCTGCTTGCCCGCACATACCCGCCTCTGGTGCATATCTATCCCTGATGGATCAGCGTGGAAAACTGCCTTGGGTCCAGACTGTTGGCTTCAAAGGTCGGGCCATGGGTCAGAATGCTGACGGCGTCGTGGCTGTGCAGGCTTTCCTGATGGCTTGCCATGACGCGGAAATCCCGGATGCGGTCATCCGTGGTCAGCTCCTGACAAAAGAGCCGTGCCGCGTCTTCGACAAAGATCGGGTTCGAGGCATTAAGCTCTGCAAATGCCTGTTCATCTTCGCGTTTGACCATGACCTGTGTCTCGGTCGGTACGGCATTGCGGCAATGGTCGATCAGGTCCTCGAACCACAGGCATTGCTTGGCGCAATCTATCTCGACCGAAATGCGGGCGACCGAACGCTGAGAATGCGGAGTTGCCAACTGGCTGCGATACTGCCGCGCATGTTCGCTGAGTTCCAGCGAGCAGGGGCATGTCGATGAGTAGACATAATCCAGATGCATGATCTTGCTGCGCTGGCCATCCTGCTCGATCAGTTCAAGCGCGATGTCATAATACTGATATCCTGAAAGGCCAGAGCGCAGGCTGTCGACCCGCATCGGGAAGGAAAAGCGCATCTGAATGCGGGCGTCGAAACTGTCCAGATCGGTCTTGTAATCGTCGATGGCGGTCTCGATCACGTCAATGGAAAAGGTTTTCTCGGCATGTTTGTAGAATGTCCGCATGATGCGTGACATGTTGATGCCCTTTTTCTCGGCTTCCAGGCTGACGGTTCCGGTGACCGACGTTTCCAGCGTGATCGGGTCGCCGTCGCGACTCTGAAATCGGATGGGCAGACGAAAATTCGAGATGCCGACATGCTGGATCTGGCGGCGAGAGCCGCGGATCAGCGAGGCCGGACCGTTTTGCAGATCGGGCAGGCTGGCGCGGTAGGCGTCGTCGGGCATGAAATCTTCGGGATAGGCGCGCGCCAGGGCGGGATAGCTTGCGGCCACTTCGGAAGGCAGCAGATTGGCGATGGCCGGATCAAGGGAGGTCACCTCGCTCTCGGCGGCATTCATTGCCCATTCGCGCAAGAGTTTCAGCGCCTTTTCCGCGTCGTCGCGCGATGGTGAATCAGCCAGATCAGCCGCGTGGTAATTCATACCAGCCCCCTTGGTCGGCGTTGGTTTTCACGGGCAAAGGTGATGCGCCCGGTCAGGATGACCATACATATAATGCAGCGCCAAAGAAATTTTAGTCTGAATTCAATGCGCTTGTTATATCGCTGATCAGATCGTCCGTATCTTCCAGCCCAAGGCTGATTCGCACCAGCCCGTCGGTAATACCCAATGTCTGGCGGGCCTCGGGTGTCAGGCGCTGATGCGTCGTGGTTGCGGGATGCGTGACGATGGATTTTGCATCGCCAAGATTGTTCGAAATCGTGATGATCTCGAGCGCGTTGAGAAATCTGAACGCAGCTTCCTTACCGCCGACAAGGTCAAGGGAAACCACCGTACCACCATGGCTCATCTGGGCCTTGGCAAGGTCAAATTGCGGGTGATCCGCGTGGGTGGGATAAAGTACCGCGTTGATTTCAGGGCGATCTTTGACCGCTTCGGCGATGCAGAAAGCAGAAACCGCCTGCGCGCGCACCCTCAGATCCAGCGTCTCGAGGCCTTTGAGCATGACCCAGGCATTGAAGGGGCTCATCGCGCCACCGGTATGTTTGAGATACGGCTCAACCTTTTTGCGGACAAGCTCTTGCGTGCCCAGAACCACGCCACCCAGACATCGGCCCTGACCGTCGATATGCTTGGTCGCAGAATAGACCACCACATCGGCACCCAGTTCGAGCGAGCGTTGAAAGACGGGTGTCGCAAATACGTTGTCGGCCACCACAGTTGCGCCAACGCGATGCGCAATGTCCGAGACCGCGCGGATATCGATGACCTCGAGCGTCGGGTTGGAGAGTGATTCGAAGAATACAACCTTGGTGTCCTTGCGGATCGCCGATTTCCACGCGCCGATGTCACGACCATCGACAAACGTCACCTCGACCCCGAAACGGGGCAGGATATCTTCGAGAATGTACAGGCAGGAACCGAAAAGAGCGCGCGAAGAGACGACGTGATCGCCCGCCTGAAGCAATGCCATCAACACCCCGTTGACGGCGGCCATGCCGGATGCAGTGGCAAAGGCGTCCTCGGCGCCCTCGATGGCGGCAATGCGGTCTTCGAACATCTTGACGGTCGGGTTGCCGTAGCGGGCATAGATGAATTCGTCCGGACCGGATTCGATGAACCTGCCCTCGGCCTGTTCGGCGCTGTCATAGACAAACCCCTGCGTCATGAAGATCGCTTCGGAGACCTCGCCATATTGGCTGCGGCGAATTCCCGAATGAACGGCGTTGGTTCTGGCGTTCCAGCGTTTTGACATTTGCATTGCTCCCCGGGCGTGTCGCGGCCCAAATAAAAAAACCCCCAGCCGGGAAAGCTCGGGGGTGAAAACCACGACCTTTTAGCGGAATATTTAACGTGGCCCGCAATCCGGCACAAATCGCCACGTAGGTATTGGGTATGCTGCGGGCGCAAAAAGGTCAAGTGTGGAATTGTCCCTATGGGCACGGCGTCGGATGTGCATCCCGCTCAGCGCATGACCTTGTGATCGGCAACATCATGGTAGTAGAACGCTGAAGGTCGCCGTCAAAAGGCGGTTCAGGAACCAAAAGGATTGCGCCATGACCGCACCCATTGACCTTTATTACTGGCCAACCCCCAATGGATGGAAGATCACGATCGCGCTGGAGGAGATGGGCCTGCCCTATGACCTGCATCTGATCGACATTTCGGCCGGAGATCAGTTCGACCCCGAGTTTCTGAAAATCGGGCCGAACAACCGGATGCCGGTCATCGTTGACCCTGACGGGCCGGACGGCGCGCCGATTTCGGTGTTCGAATCCGGTGCGATCCTTCAGTACCTGGCGCGCAAAACCAACAGTTTCTATGGCTCGACCCCCCGCGAACAGGTCGAGGTCGAGCAATGGCTGATGTGGCAGATGGGCGGGGTCGGACCCATGGCCGGGCAGGCGCATCATTTTTTGAAATACGCGCCCAGAATGGACCCGCCTAATGACCTGCCATATGCCAAGGAACGCTACCGCAACGAAACCGGCAGGCTCTACAAGGTGCTGAACACGCGGCTCGCGGATCGCCAGTTCGTGGCCGGTGACTTCTTCTCGATTGCGGATATGGCCATCTGGCCGTGGGCATCACTCTGGGAAGGGCAGGAGCAGGACATCGCCAAGTTTCCCCATATGGCCGACTGGCTGGAACGTGTCGCAAGCCGCCCCGCCGTCAAGGCCGGGCGCGCCGTGGCAGAGGACCGTCGCGGCGATATCACCCGGGACAAGAAAACCCAGGATCTGCTGTTTCGGCAAAAGGCCTGAGAAGGTGGCAGCTTAGCCTTTTTTCGGATCCTCGATGGCGTAGCGGTTAAACAGGCCACTCTGGCTGATAAAAAACAGAAAGATGGCGGCGGTCAGGCCAAATGTCTTGAAATTGACCCATGCATCGGTGCTCATCGTGCGCCACACGATTTCGTTGGCCAGCGCCAGTCCGAAGAAAAATAGCGTCAGACGCCGGGTCAGTTTCATCCAGCCCTCGTGCTGCAGCGGCATCACCTCTTCCATCGCGAAACGCAGAAAGCTTTGACCGCGCAGCAGGCCGATCCCCAGTGTCCCGGCAAAGAGCAGGTAGATGATCGTGGGTTTCATCTTGAAAAACCGGTCATCGTTGAACCAGACCGACATGCCGCCAAACACGACGACCAGTACGGCGGTGACAATCTGCATCTTCGAGAGTTTGCCGGTCAGCCACCACAAAATCCCGGTCGCGATCAGCAGGATCGGGATAAAGGATGCGGTTGCGATGATGAAGCCTTCATATTCCGTGCCGCCAATCGTGAAACTTTGATCTCGTATCCGGATATAGGTGACAAAAAACAGGATGATCGGCCCCAGTTCCAATGCCATCTTGATCCACGGATTTATCTTTTTCTCTTGCATGGTTTTCAGCCTCCTGCCTCGACGATGACGGCTCCGGCCGCGATCAATGCCATGAGTGCCAATCTGCGCGGCCCGACCGTTTCTTTCAAGACCAGCCAGCCGATGAGGGCAGCAAAAACGATCGAAGTCTCGCGCAGCACGGCGGCTTCGCCGACCTTGGCCAGCCGCGTGGCCAGCATGACCCCGCCAAAGGACAGAAAGGCCACGAGCGCACCGGCCAGCCCTTTGGTCAAGAGGGGGGCGAGTGGTGGGGGAGTTGCCATGCGCCGATACCTGAGCCATGCAACCGTTGGCATGTCGATGGCTGTCACAAAAAAGAACCATGCCAGAAAAGTGAACGGGTTGGCGGCGGCGCGGATACCCAGCGCATCCCATGTCGTATAGGCCGCAACGGTCAGCCCACCCAGAACTGCCACCCAGATCCCGCGCCGCATGTCCGCCCGGCCTTGTCCCGCGGCACCGACATTGACCAGCGCCAGCATCAAAATGCCGGTTGTCAGACAGATGACACCCAGCCATTGAAGCGCCGTGAAATGTTCCTTGAATATGATCGAGGCAAAGATGACGGTGGCCAGCGGACCTGTCCCCCGGATGACCGGGTAGACCACCGTATAATCAGCGCTGTCATAGGCGAGTGCTACAAGCACCTTGTAGACAAAATGGATGACCAGCGCGCCGATCAGGTAAATCCAGACCTCCCCCCGGGGCCACGGCACGAGAAAGAGCGCAACCGGTGCCGCCAGCAGGAATATCCAGATATCGATGGCGCCGCGCGTCAGCCATGGATCAAACCGCCCTTTTTGCATGGCCCCGAAAAGCGCATGGGCAAAGGCGGAAAAGAGCGCCAGAGCGGTTGCCGCGCGCGCGCCTTCGGGTGTGCCGGCGATACTGACGATCCAGTCACCCATGCTGGGGCAACCCCAAACGCTCTGCGCTAGACATTTTGCCCGGTCAGGGCAGCAGCGAATTCCTGCGGGTCAAAGGGCGCGAGGTCATCGATCTGTTCCCCCACGCCGATGGCATGGATCGGCAGGCCGAACCGGTCGGCCAGCGCCACTAGCACACCACCCTTGGCCGTTCCGTCAAGCTTGGTCATCACGAGGCCCGATACATCCGCCAATTTACGAAATTCCTCAACCTGCCTCAGCGCGTTCTGGCCGGTCGTCGCATCCAGTACCAAAAGGGTGTTATGCGGGGCAGTTTCATCTTTTTTCCGGATAACGCGGACGATCTTGGCCAGTTCTTCCATCAGGTCGGTCCGGTTTTGCAGGCGTCCCGCCGTGTCGATCATCAAGAGATCGGCACCGGTTCTTTCAGCCTCGCCCATCGCGTCAAAGGCCAGCGACGCCGGGTCGGAACCTTCGGCAGCGGTCAGAACCGGCACACCGGCCCGGTCCCCCCAGACCTGAAGTTGTTCCACAGCAGCGGCACGAAACGTGTCACCCGCCGCGATGACGACCTTTTTGCCGGCCGATTTGAACTGGCTGGCCAGTTTGCCGATGGTCGTCGTCTTGCCCGAACCATTGACGCCCACCACCAGAACGACCTGCGGCGTCTTGGGATAGATCGGCAGCGGGCGGGCAACCGGTTCGAGGATTGATGCCACTTCTTCGGCCAGCAGGTTTTTGATCTCGTCGGTGGAGAGTTTCTTGCCAAACCGGCCTTCGGCCATGTTGGCCGAGACGCGCAGGGCGGTTTCAACGCCCATATCGGCCGAAATCAGGAGTTCTTCGAGGCTTTCGAGCATGTCGTCATCCAGCGCGCGCCGAACCACGGTTGATTTCTCTCCGCGCCCCAGCAGACGCCCGACCAATCCGGGTTTGCCAGCACCGGCATCGCCTGATTTCGCTTCAGGAGCAGGAGCAGGAGCAGGAGCAGGAGCAGGAGCAGGAGCAGGAGCAGGAGCAGGAGCAGGAGCAGGAGCAGGAGCAGGAGCAGGAGCAGGAGCAGGAGCAGGAGCAGGAGCAGGAGCAGGAGCAGGAGCAGGAGCAG
>JASBTX010000034.1 GCA_030148225.1 Paracoccaceae bacterium | reverse complement strand
GAAGACGATCCGCACCATCACCATGCAGGAGACCGGCGGCACCGCGGCCGCGATCGAGGCCGGCAAGAAAGCGATCCGCGAAATGCTGGATGAGGCGAACGCCGTTACCCGTGAACCCTGTTCGGCCGAGCATATCATGGTCGGCCTGCAGTGCGGCGGGTCGGACGGGTTTTCCGGCCTGTCCGCCAACCCAGCGCTCGGCAAGGCGGTCGATATCCTGGTCCGGAACGGCGGCACGGCCATCCTGTCCGAAACGCCGGAACTCTACGGCGTGGAGCACACGCTGACCGCCCGCGCCCGTACGCCGGAGATCGGCCGGAAATTCGCCGATCGGTTTGACTGGTGGCTGGAATACAACAAGGGCAAGGACACACAGATCAACGGCAAGGTGAGCCCCGGCAACAATGCCGGCGGAATTGCCAACATCATCGAAAAGGCCTTGGGCGGCGCCAAGAAAGGCGGATCGACCGGTGTGAACGAGGTTTATCTCTATGCCGAACCCGTCACGGAACGCGGCCTCGTTATCATGGACACTCCCGGCTATGACCCGGTCTCCGCGACCGGTCAGATCGCCGGCGGCGCCAACCTGATCTGTTTCACCACCGGGCGCGGATCCTGTTTCGGGTCCTATCCCGCGCCGACCATCAAGCTGGCCAGCAACACGCCGATGTTCCAGCGCATGCAGGGCGACATGGACATCAATTGCGGCACGGTCATCGACGGCGACGCGACGCTCGACGAAATGGGCGAGGAGATCTTCCAGCGTTTCCTCGACATCGCCTCAGGCGTGAAGTCGAAAAGCGAGGAACTGGGCGTCGGCGAGGACGAATTCATTCCCTGGCCGATCGGCGTCCTGGCTTAACGCTCATCCCCTAGATCACATGCTTTTCCGCCGCGATCCGCCTACGGGCCCCGCGCGGCGTTCTGCGCGTGCAGGCCTTTCGGCCGCGAAAACAATATTTCCCCGCTCGGCCTTCGGTGCTATGTAACAAAACTGTAATAATTTCCGGCGCAAAGCCGGATCGTACAAAAAGAAAACCAGTGGGAGGTTCAGCGTGATCAAAAAGAAATTCCTGTTCGCCGGTGCGGTTCTGGCCGCGCTGGCGTTTTCCGCTTCGTCTGCGTCCGCCCAGGACAACTGCCCGCGCGGTGACCTCGACCAGCGCTATTGCGACCGGGACGGCGACCTGATCGCCGATATCCCGGAAGACCCGTCGCAGCAGATCGACCCCGATACGCTGATCTTCGCCTATACTCCGGTCGAAGATCCCGCGGTCTACAAGGAAGCCTGGTCCGACTTCCTCGAATATCTAGAGGAAAAGACAGGCAAGTCCGTGGTCTTCTTCCCGGTCCAGTCCAACGCAGCCCAGATCGAAGCGATGCGGTCCGGCCGTCTGCATATCGCCGGGTTCAACACCGGGTCCAATCCGCTCGCCGTGAACTGCGCCGGTTTCCGACCCTTCACGATCATGGCGTCGAAGGACGGCAATTTCGGTTACGAGATGGAAATCCTGACCTATCCGGGCTCCGGCATCGAAAAGGTCGAGGATATCAAGGGCAAGCAGCTTGCCTTCACCTCGCCGACCTCGAATTCGGGCTTCAAGGCGCCGTCAGCGATCCTGAAAGCCGATTTCGGCATGGTCGCCGAGCGGGATTTCGAACCGGTCTTTTCCGGCAAGCACGACAACTCCATCCTGGGTGTCGCAAACAAGGACTATCCCGCGGCCTCGATCGCGAATTCCGTCCTGGCCCGGATGATTCAACGCGACGTATTGAAACCCGAGCAGGTCATCTCGATTTACAAGTCGCAGACCTTCCCGACCACCGGCTTCGGTACCGTCTACAACCTGAAGCCCGAGCTGCAGGAAAAGATCCGCGAAGCCTTCTTCACCTTCGAATGGGAAGGCAGCAGCCTGCAGAAGGAATTCGAGAAGTCGAACGAAGGACAGTTCCTGGAAATGACGTATAAGGAATTCTGGGAAGTCATTCGCAAGATCGACTCGGCGAACGGCGTTTCCTACGCCTGCCAATAAGGAATTCGGACCGGCGGCGTGCATTGGGCGCCGCCGGTCTCTTTTCCATGTCCATCCGAACGAAAAGAGAATGCGCTTTTGCTAAGCCTTAAATCGCTTACGAAGACCTATCGGACCGGCGACAAGGCCCTGGTATCCGTGTCTCTCGACATACCGAAAGGCCAGGTGGTCGCTTTGATCGGCCCGTCCGGCGCGGGCAAATCCACCTTGATCCGCTGCATAAACCGGCTTGTCGAGCCGACGGAAGGACAGGTTCTGCTGGACAGTGTCGACATCACCGAACTGAGTTCGTCCGGCTTACGCCGGGAACGCCGCCGGATGGGCATGATCTTTCAGGAATACGCTTTGGTCGAACGCCTGACGGTGATGGAGAACGTTCTGTCGGGACGTCTGGGCTATGTCGGCTTCTGGCGCAGCTTTCTGCGGAAATACCCGCAATCCGATGTCGACGAGGCGTTCCGGCTGTTGGACCGCGTCGGTCTGCTCGCCATGGCCGACAAACGCGCCGACGAACTGTCGGGCGGTCAGCGGCAACGCGTCGGTATTTGCCGGGCCCTGATCCAGAATCCGTCCCTGCTGCTGGTCGACGAACCGACGGCGTCGCTCGACCCCAAAACCTCGCGCCAGATCATGCGGTTGATTTGCGAACTCTGCGAAGAGCGCGGCTTGGCCGCCATCATCAATATCCACGACGTGGCCTTGGCGCAGATGTTCGTCCAGCGCGTCATCGGCCTTCAGTCCGGGTCGGTTCGATTCGACGGCCCGCCAACCGCCTTGACACCCGACGTATTGACGGAGATTTACGGCGAGGAAGATTGGCAGGCGACGATCCGCAAGGACGATGAAGAGGACGCAGAGGCCGCCGTTGCATGACGACCGCACTCGACACCAGATTGGGGCAACCCTGGCGCAAGCCGCCCTTCATCAAACGCGTCTGGCTGCGCTGGTCGGTCGCGGCAGGTGCCGTGCTCTACCTGATCGCGGCCATCGCCTCGATCGAAGTGAACTGGTCGCGGGTCTATGAAGGCCTCGACCGCGGCGCCGCGTTCATCATGTCCTTCACCCGGCCGGATTTCATCTCCCGCGCCGGCGACATCTGGGACGGGATGCTCGAAAGCCTGATCATGACCGTCGCCGCCTCAGTCGTCGGCATCCTGATTTCCATTCCCATCGGCCTCGGCGCGGCGAGAAACATCGCGCCCCTGCCGGTTTATCTTGTGTGCCGGTCAATCGTCGCGCTGTCGCGCGCGCTTCAGGAAATCATCGTCGCCATCCTACTCGTGGCGATTTTCGGCTTCGGTCCGCTTGCCGGTTTTCTGACCCTTTCCTTCGCGACCATCGGCTTCCTGTCCAAGCTTTTGGCCGAGGACATAGAGGCGATGGACCGCGTTCAAGCCGAGGCGATCCGCGCGACCGGGGCCGGTTGGATGCAGTGGATCAACTACGGCGTCCAACCACAGGTGATGCCGCGGCTGATCGGTCTTTCCATGTACCGAGTCGACATCAATTTCCGTGAATCGGCGATTCTGGGTCTGGTCGGCGCCGGCGGAATCGGCGCGACGCTCAACACCGCCTTCGACCGATACGAGTTCGATACCGCGGCGGCGATCCTCATGTTGATCATCGGAATTGTCATGGTTCTGGAATATCTTTCCGGCATTATTCGGGCACGGGTGCAGTAATGCCGGTAGAACAGATCGCCGACGGTCGGAAAGTCTGGCAGAAGCGCAACCGCCGCGAACAGCTTACCCATTGGGCTTCATGGTTCGCGGGCGTCGCCGTATTCGTCTACTGCTGGCAACAGATATCGGAATCGACCACCTGGTTCTTCGTCTGGGACGCGCCGCGTATCGCCGGCGATATACTGACCCGCGCGACCCCGCCGAAATGGTTCTACATCAACGAGTTGTGGGAGCCGATCTGGGATACCCTCAACATCGCGACGCTCGGGACGCTGCTGGCCCTTTGCCTCGCCGTGCCGACGGCATTCCTGGCGGCCCGGAACACGACGCCCAGCACCATGATCATCCGGCCCATCGCCCTGCTGATCATCGTGTCCACGCGCTCCATCAACTCCCTGATCTGGGCTCTGCTGCTGATCGCCATCATCGGTCCCGGTGTCTTCGCCGGCGTCCTGGCCATCGCGATCCGGTCGATCGGTTTCTGCGCCAAACTGCTGTATGAGGCGATCGAGGAAATCGACCAGAAACAGGTCGAGGCCATCACCGCCACCGGTGCCTCGCGCTGGCAGGTCATGGCCTATGGAATCGTGCCGCAAATCATGCCCGCTTTCGCCGGCGTGGCGGTGTTCCGCTGGGATATCAACATCCGTGAGTCCACCGTCCTCGGCCTCGTCGGCGCAGGCGGAATCGGCCTGCAGCTCTCCGCCTCGCTCAACGTGTTGGCCTGGCCGCAAGTCTCGTTGATCCTGATCGTGATCCTGTTGGCGGTCATTCTCAGCGAATGGGTTTCGGCAAAGGTACGGGGCGCGATCATCTGATGGAATTGCGTGCCCCCGAAGCGACCCTCAAGGCGTTCAAGGCCTATGAGGCGGTCCGGCATCGTCTGCCCAAGGCGCCGCGCCAAGGGACAGCCGAACAGGCTGCCGGCCTGCTGGCATTAGCCGACCGGTTCGACGCATTCGTGCTCGACGGGTTCGGCGTATTGAATGTCGGCGAAGCGCCGATCCCCGGCGCGGTCGAGGTGGTCACGGCGCTGCAGGCGATGGGCAAGACCGTCATCGTCCTGACGAATGCCGCCGGTTATCCGAAGCGCCTGCTGATGCAACGCTACAGCCGCCTCGGCTTCCAGTTCGATCCGGCGAATGTCGTCTCGAGCCGCGAGGTCATGCTCGCCGCGTTGGCCGGTCATCCGCGACACAAATGGGGCGCCATGGCCGCGACCAAGTTCGGATTGGAGGAGTTGGAGGCGCACGATATTACTTTCCTGGGCGACGATCCCGCCGCCTACGAAACGGTCGACGCCTTCATCCTGTTCGGCAGCAGCGAATGGACCGCCGAGCGGCAAGTCCTGATCGAACGCGCCCTCAAGGATCGGCCGCGCCCCGTTCTGGTCGGCAATCCCGATATCGTGGCGCCGATCGAGGGCGGCATGTCCTGGGAGCCTGGCCACTTCGCCCACAACATGGCCGATGCCAGCGGCGTCGAGCCCGAATTCTTCGGCAAGCCTTTCAAGGCGGCCTTCGACGCCGTCCTCGACCGTATCCCCGCGACCGTCGATCGCGACTGTGTCGCCATGGTCGGCGATACGCTGCAAACCGACGTGCTGGGCGGGCTGGCGGCCGGGATAGGCGCCATTCTGGTGACCGACCACGGCTTCTTCGCCCAGGCGGACTTTGAAAAGGGAATGGAATTGGCCGGGATTTCACCCGATTACGTCATCCCGTCGCCCTGAGCCCAGCTATCGTTCACACGAAGAAAAGCCCGCCGTTCCCGGCGGGCTTTCCGTTCCTTGGGCGGTTTCGATCGAATCTATTTTTCCAAATCGAACCGGTCCGCATTCATGACCTTCGTCCAGGCCGCGACGAAGTCCTTCACGAACTTCTCCTTGCTGTCGTCCTGCGCGTAGACTTCCGCGTAGGCCCGCAGGATGGAGTTCGACCCGAAGACGAGGTCCATGCGCGTCGCCGTCCATTTCACCGCGCCCGACTTGCGGTCGCGGATCTCATAGACGTCCTTGCTCTTCGGCTTCCACTCATAGGACATGTCGGTCAGGTTGACGAAGAAGTCGGTCGTCAACTGCCCTTCATGGTCGGTGAAGACGCCGTGCTTGGTACCGCCGTGGTTGGTGCCGAGCACCCGCATGCCGCCGACCAGGACGACCATTTCCGGCGCTGTCAGCCCCATCAGCTGCGTGCGGTCGAGCATCATCTCTTCCGGGCTGACCACATAGTCCTTTTTCAGCCAGTTCCGGTAGCCGTCATGCAGCGGCTCGAGCACGTCGAAGGAGTCGGCATCCGTCATTTCGTCGGTCGCGTCGCCGCGGCCAGGCGCGAAGGGAACAGAGACACCGAAGCCGGCCGCCTTGGCCGCCTTTTCGATGCCGACATTCCCGGCCAGGACGATAACGTCCGCGACGCTGGCACCGGTTTCGGCCGCGATTGGCTCAAGCACACCCAGTACCTTGGCCAGACGGTCGGGCTCGTTGCCTTCCCAGTCCTTCTGCGGGGCCAATCGGATGCGCGCGCCGTTGGCGCCCCCCCTCATGTCGGAGCCCCGGAAGGTACGGGCGCTGTCCCAAGCGGTGGCGACCATCTCACCAATGCTCAAGCCGCTTTCCGCGATTTTGTTTTTGACCGCATCAACGTCATAGGCCGTGTTGCCGGCCGGCACCGGATCCTGCCAGATCAGGTCTTCCGCCGGCACGTCCGGACCGATATAGCGGGCCTTCGGACCCATATCTCGGTGCGTCAGCTTGAACCAGGCCCGGGCGAAGGCATCGCGGAAGGCTTCCGGGTCCTTCATGAAGCGTTCGGAGATCTTGCGATATTCCGGGTCCATCTTCATGGCCATGTCGGCATCGGTCATGATCGGATTGTGCCGGATCGAGGGATCGGTGGCGTCCACCGGCTTGTCCTCTTCCTTGATATCGACCGGCTCCCACTGCCAAGCGCCCGCCGGGCTCTTTCGCAACTCCCATTCATGGTTGAAGAGCATTTCGAAATAACCGTTGTCGAACTTGGTCGGTTCGGTGGTCCAGGCACCTTCGATGCCGGAGGTAACGGCGTTCGATGCCTTGCCGCCCATGTTCGGGTTGGCCCAGCCGAAGCCCTGTTGTTCGACATCGGCCGATTCTGGGTCCGGTCCCAGCTTGTCCGCGTCGCCGTTACCATGGGTTTTCCCGACCGTATGGCCGCCCGCGGTCAAAGCCACGGTTTCCTCGTCGTTCATTGCCATGCGGGCGAAGGTTTCCCGAACCTGGGCCGCCGTCTTCAACGGATCGGGCTTGCCGTTCACGCCTTCCGGGTTCACGTAGATCAAGCCCATCTGAACCGCCGCCAGCGGATTTTCCATCGTCTCCGGCTTGTCGACGTCGCCATAGCGTCCGTCACTCGGTGCGAGCCATTCCTTCTCAGCGCCCCAATAGACGTCCTTTTCCGGATGCCAGATGTCTTCCCGGCCGAAGCCGAAACCGAAGGTCTTCAGCCCCATCGAATCATAGGCGATGTTGCCGGCCAGGATGATCAGATCGGCCCAACTGACCTTGTTGCCGTATTTCTTCTTGATCGGCCAGAGCAGGCGGCGCGCCTTGTCCAGATTGCCGTTATCGGGCCAGGAATTCAGCGGCGCAAAGCGCTGGTTGCCGGTGTTGCCGCCACCACGACCATCGGACATACGGTAGGTGCCCGCCGCATGCCATGCCATGCGGATCATCAGCCCGCCATAATGGCCCCAGTCGGCTGGCCACCAGTCCTGGCTTTCGGTCATGAAGGCCTTGAGATCGGATTTGAGCGCCTCGACATCCAGCGACTTGACCTCTTCGCGATAGTCGAAATCGGCCCCCATCGGGTCTGTCTTGGTGTCGTGCTGATGCAAAATGTCCAGGTTCAGCGTGTTTGGCCACCATGCACGGATCGGATCGCCCGCCCCGGTATTGCCACCATGCATGACGGGGCAGCCCGTCATTTTCTGATCATTTCCGTCCATAAATCTCTCCGCTCGGTCAGTCAGGTTTCGGGTGATCACACCCCGGGCGCAGCGTTTGCCCCCGGTATCGGATCAGGGGTGAGTCGCTGCCGCAAGGGTGGATGATGAGGGCTGGTTAGCATGGCCGTCGCATAAAAAGAAATTGCATTTCTTAAACGAAGCCATAAGTTTTTCAAATGAACAGAATTTCCATGAAACATCTCAGATATTTCGATGCGCTGGCGCGAAAAGGCCATTTCGGACAGGCCGCCGAGGCCTGCGCAATCTCGCAGCCTGCGCTGTCGCTGCAGATCAAGGAGTTTGAGGATATTCTGGGTGCGCAACTGGTCGAGCGGGGCGGCAAACAGATACATCTGACGGCCCTCGGCCGCGAAATCGCGACGCGGGCGGGTGACATTTTGCGCTCTGTCGATGATCTGGATGCGCTGGCGCGCGCCACGCAGGGGCCGATGGGCGGTCGGCTCAGGATCGGGGTGATCCCGACGGTGGCTCCCTATCTGCTGCCCCGGCTGATCCGTGGGCTGGCGGCGCGCTATCCCGAGATGGAAATCCGCCCCCGCGAAGCCATGACGCACAAGCTGACAGGCGAACTGACCGACGGCAATCTGGACGTGGCGGTGCTGGCGCTGCCGGTGCAGGACCCGACGCTGGAAGCTGTGGCGCTTTTGCAGGAAGAGTTCCTGCTGGTCCGTCACGCCGATCAGGCCGGATTACCGGCACCCGGCACCGATAACCTGGCCGAAATGCGCCTTCTGCTGCTGGAAGAAGGGCACTGTTTCCGCGATCAGGCGCTGGCGGTCTGCCATCTGGGGCCCGATCCCTCGGGCGATCTGATGGAGGGCAATTCGCTCTCGACACTGGTGCAGATGGTCGATGCGGGGATCGGCGTGACGCTGATCCCGGAAATGGCCGTGCCGGTCGAAACCCGGCTTGCCGATGTCGCGATCACGCGTCTGGCTGCACCCCGGCCGAAACGCTCTATCGGCCTTGTCTGGCGCAAGAGCAACCCCGCCGCCGATCAGCTCAGGGAAATTGCCGGTGTCTTTCGTCATATCCTTGGGCAGGGCACGACCGGCGACGCGTGAACGCAATCGGGATTTTCAATGCGATCGGGATTGTCGTATGCCGGGCGTGACATGACGATACAGTCCACCGATCACCGCGATTTCGTCTCGGGCCTGAGCGCCGGGGACCGCCAGCACCTGACCGCGCGATCTGACGCCGCCGGTCTGACGGCGCTGGCGCTGCATTGGGGGGCCATCCTGCTGACGGGTGGTCTGATCCTGATCAGCCCGCCGGGATGGCCGCTCTTGCTGCTGGTGCTCATGCTGGTGCAGGGGATCCTGATCATTTTCCTCTTCACGCTTCTGCATGAAACGGTGCATATGACACCCTTTCGCACCGGGTGGCTGAACATTGCGGTGGGGTATATCTGCGGCTTCCTGGTATTTCTCGCGCCGGTCTGGTTCCGCTATTTCCACCTTGCCCACCACCGCCACACGCAGGACCCGTCGCATGATCCGGAACTGGCATCGCCACGCCCCCGGACATGGCGTGAATACGTCGCACATATCTCGGGTCTGCCGGTCTGGCGCTTTCAGCTGGGTGTGCTCTTGCGCAATGCGCGGGGGCAGGGGGATGAACCGTTTGTGCCGTCAAAGGCGCGTGGCCGTATCAGGAACGAGGCACGTGTGATGCTAGCGGTCTACGGGGCCCTAGCGGCGCTGTCGCTGGCGGCGGGTTCGACGGCGTTGCTTTTTGTCTGGGTCATTCCCGTCCTGCTGGGGCAGCCGTTTCTCAGGCTTTATCTGCTGGCCGAGCATGGGCGCTGTCCGCAGGTCGCCAACATGTTCGAAAATACCCGCACGACATTTACCAACCGGATGATCCGCCGTCTGGCATGGAACATGCCTTATCACGCCGAGCATCATGCCTTTCCCACCGTGCCGTTTCATCGCCTGCCCGAACTGCATGAAATGGCGCGTCAACACCTGCGGGTCACCGAAAACGGCTATGCCCGCTTTACCCGCGCCTATCAGAAAAGCCTGAGCCAAAGCCCACGATGACACATCAGAATACCCCGCGCCCGTTTGATGCCTTTCCGCGATCCCATGGGTTCAGCCATGCCATCACCCGCCTGCCGTCCGGGACGATTACGCGCGGCTTGCGCGCGGTGGATGCCGGGGCGCCCGATCTGGCACGGTTCCGCCAGCACCACGCCGATTACGTTGCCGTACTGCGCGAAACAGGTGCCGAGGTGACCGTGCTGGACCCGCTGGAGGAGTATCCCGATTCCGTGTTTGTCGAGGATGCGGCGCTCCTCTTACCCGAGGGGGCGGTGGTGATGCGCCCCGGTGCCCCCAGCCGCCTGGGTGAGGCTGCGGCGATGGCGCCGGTACTGGAACAGTTCTACGACAATGTGCTGACGGTCACGGGCCCGGGTTTTATCGAGGGCGGTGATGTTCTGGTGACCGGGCGCGAGGTGCTGGTCGGCAGATCGGCGCGGACAGATGCCGCGGGTATCGCCGAGCTTGGCCGGTTGATCGCACCCTGGGGCTACGCGCTGCGCGAGGTCGCGACACCGCCCGATGTGCTGCATTTCAAGACCGATTGCTCTCTTTTGGATGATGATACCATCCTTTCCACCCCGCGCCTTGCTGCGACCGGCTGCTTTGCGGGCTATGACGTGATCCTGACAGCAGAGGGCGAAGAGGCGGCGGCCAACACGATCCGCTTCAATGACCTGGTGCTGATGCCTGCCGGATTTCCGGGCACGCGCGCGCGGCTCGCCGATGCCGGGTATGACCTGCGCGAGATTGGCAATTCCGAGGCGGCGCTGCTGGATGGTGGCATGTCCTGCCTGTCGCTCAGGTTCCGTCCGCTGGGGCGGAGCGACAGACAGGAATGACCGATCCCGGGCGCATCGCGGCAAAGATCAGCACCGCACCCCGAAAGGGTCGCCGCCGCCTTGTGGCGCTGGCCGGGCCGCCCGCCAGCGGCAAGAGCACCCTTGCCGAAAAGATCGCAACCGCGATGACCAAGGCCGGTTCGCGGGCAGAGGCCGTCGCCATGGACGGGTTTCATCTGGACAACCGCCTGCTGGACGCGCGCGGGCTGATCGCGCGGAAAGGCGCGCCCGAGACATTTGACGTGGCCGGATTTTCGGCACTGATCGGCAGGCTGGCGTCAGAGGCGGCGGTGATCTGCCCGGTATTTGACCGCGCGCGCGACTGTGCCATTGCCGGTGCTGTCGAGATCGGGCCGGACTGCGGCACCGTGATCATCGAGGGCAATTATCTGTTGCTCGATGCCCCCGGCTGGCGCGACCTGCATGCGTTCTGGGACGTGACGGTCTGGCTGAACGTGCCGATGGACATCCTGCGCCAACGCTCGATCGACCGCTGGCTGACCCATGGGCTTGATCCGGTCGCCGCCGAATTGCGCGCCGACGGCAATGACATGGCCAACGCCCGGCTGGTGAGCGAAGGCTCGGTCAGTGCCGATATGGTGCTGGATCAGGTCTGAGCAGCGCGACGGCCAAATCAACTAACGCCTGTTCAGATCATCCTCGATATAAATCCGAATGATCTCATCAAAATCGGCGTCGGCCTCAAAGCCAAGGTCGCGGGCACGCGCCGGATCAAAGTCGCGCGGCCAACCCTGAACGATTTCCGCGATCGTCGCATCCGGCTCAAACCGGATCAGATCAACCGCACCCTGTCCCGCCACGTTGCGCAGCGCCTCGATCTGTTCGGCCACGGTACAACTGACCCCGGGCAGATTCAGCGCCAGCCGCCCGTTCAGCCGGGCGGTATCGATACCCGCCGCGTGGGTCAGGAACCGGGCCGCACTGCGGGGCGATGCATGCCAGTGGCGCACGCTGTCACTGACCGGCAGAACCGCCGGCTGACCATTCAGCGGCTCGCGGATGATGCCCGAGAAAAACGAGGATGCCGCGAGGTTGGGCTTGCCCGGGCGTACGCAGATCGTCGGCAGCCGCAACGCCATCCCGTCAATGAACCCCTTGCGGCTGAAATCAGCCAACATCAGTTCGGACACGGCCTTTTGCGCGCCATAGCTCGTTTGCGGCGCCATCAGAAACGCGTCACCGATCCGGTCGGGATAGGGCGGGCCAAAAACCGCGATGGATGAGGTAAAGATCACACGCGGGCGATAATTGCCGCCGCTGGCCTCATGCGCGGTTTTCAGCGCCGACAGGAATTCCCAGAATGCGGTCGCGTTTACCGACCAGCCTGCGTCGAAATCCGCCTCGGCCCCGCCCGAGGGTATGGTGGCGAGGTGATAGATCAGATCAGGCTGCGTCGAGAGCAAGCGGTCGAAAACGCCCGGATCATTGACCGAACCGGTGATTTCCTTTCCCGCCGCGCCCACCTTTGGAAAGGCCATGTCAAAAAGCGTCAGCTCGGGCCTGTCGCCGTGACCCAGACCGGTATCGTTCAGCCGGTGCGCCAGTTTCTGGCCCACCATGCCGCCCCCGCCCAAAATCAGAACCTGTGTCATCGCCGGTACCTCTCTGCTCTGCCTGATCGCAACCCTAGCCCGTCTGGCGCTGCCTGTCTCGGGCCGCGGGGGCGGTTTGGTCCGACCATGTCTTCACTCTCTGCCGGGTTGGGGGTATAGCGTCAGTCGACATTGCCCCGCAAGCGGGTGATGTTTCGACATATGCTGTGGAAAATAAAATGCAAAATCAAAGGCTTAGCGGCAAGAGAGTGTTGGCCACCGCCGCCGGACAGGGCATTGGCCGTGCCAGCGCGATTGCGATGGCCCGCGAAGGGGCGCAGGTTTTTGCCACCGATATCAACCCTGACACGCTCGCCGCGCTGGCAGATGAGGGGATCGCGGGGATTGAAACCTTTGCCCTCGATGTGCGGGATGACCAAAGTGTCGCTGAAGGGGTCGCACGCGCCGCGCCGGATGTCCTTTTTAACTGCGCGGGTTTCGTGCATCACGGCACCATTCTGGACGCGACCGATGCAGACTGGGAATTCGCGATGGATCTGAACGTGCGTTCGATGCTGCGCACGATCCGTGCTGCGCTGCCGGGTATGCTGTCGCGCGGGGGCGGCTCGATCATCAACATGTCCTCGGCACTGGGATCGATCATGGGGGCACCCAACCGGTTCATCTATGGCACCACCAAGGCCGCCGTTGTCGGGCTGACGAAATCGGTCGCGGTTGATTACATCACACAGGGCATCCGCTGTAACTGCATCTGCCCGGGCACCGTCGAAAGCCCAAGCTGGCACGACCGGGTCGAAGCCCTTGGCCGCGAGTTGGGCAGCAAGGACGAAGCACTGGCGCAATTCGTGGCGCGTCAGCCGATGGGGCGCGTGGCCTCTGCCGAAGAGATCGCGGCGCTGGTCGTCTATCTGGCCAGCGACGAAAGCGCCTTTACCACGGGGCACCCCCATATCATTGACGGAGGATGGTCGGGACAATGACAACCAAGAAGATCGGGGATCTGCGTTCGCGCAAATGGTTCAACAATCCCAAAGACCCGGAAATGACCGCGCTCTACCTCGAGCGCTATCTGAATTACGGGCTGACACGGGCCGAGTTGCAGTCAGGCAAACCGATCATCGGCATCGCCCAGACCGGCAGCGACCTCAGCCCCTGCAACCGCCACCACCTCCAACTGACCAAGCGCGTGCGCGACGGCATTATCGCCGCCGGGGGGACAGCCATCGAAATACCGGTGCATCCCATACAGGAAACCGGCAAACGCCCGACAGCGATGCTGGACCGCAACCTTGCCTATCTCTCGCTTGTCGAGACGCTGTTTGGATACCCGCTGGACGGGGTTGTGCTGAATATCGGTTGCGACAAGACCACGCCGGCGCTTTTGATGGCGGCGGCCACGGTCAACATCCCGGCCATCGCCCTCAGTGTCGGCCCGATGCTGAACGGCTGGTATAATGGCGAGCGCGCGGGTTCAGGCACCGTCATCTGGAAGGCGCGTGAGCAGCTGGCCGCGGGCGAGATTAATGACGATGAATTCATGGAAATCGCCGCCGCCTCGGCACCTTCGGTGGGCTATTGCAACACGATGGGCACGGCCACGACGATGAATTCGCTGGCCGAGGCGCTGGGTATGCAATTGCCGGGTTCAGCAGCCATTCCCGCGCCCTATCGCGAGCGCGGCCAGATATCTTATGAAACCGGCCTAAGGATCGTCGACATGGTGTGGGAGGATCTGAAACCATCCGACATCATGACGCGCGAGGCCTTTGAAAATGCCATCGTCATCAACTCGGCCATCGGCGGGTCGACCAACGCGCCGATCCACCTGAACGGCATTGCCCGCCATCTGGGCGTGCCACTGAATAATGACGACTGGCAGTCGCTAGGCCATGACATCCCGCTTCTGGTCAATCTTCAGCCTGCCGGGAAATATCTGGGCGAGGATTACAGCCGCGCCGGTGGCGTGCCGGCGGTGGTGGGCGAATTGCTGGCCGCCGGCCTGTTGCCGCATCCGGATGCGGTCACGGCCAATGGCCGCTCGATGGGTGACAATTGCGCGGCACGCCGCACGTTGAACGATGACGTGATCCGGACCGCAGACAACCCGCTGGTCGCGGCAGCGGGGTTCATCAACCTCAAGGGCAACCTCTTTGAAAGCGCGATCATGAAGACCTCGGTGATCTCACCGGCGTTTCGCGACACCTATCTGTCAAACCCCGATGATCCGGGCGCCTTTGAAGGGCGCGCCATCGTCTTTGACGGGCCCGAGGATTATCACGCCCGCATCGATGACCCGGCCGAGAATATCGATGCCAACTGCATCCTCTTCATGCGCGGGGCAGGCCCCAAAGGCTATCCCGGCGGGGCCGAGGTGGTGAACATGCGCGCGCCTGCATACCTGCTGAAACAGGGGGTTGAGGCGTTGCCCTGTGTCGGCGACGGGCGGCAATCGGGTACTTCGGGCAGCCCGTCAATCCTGAACGCCGCGCCCGAGGCTGCCGATGGCGGCGGGCTCGCGCTCTTGCAGACGGGCGACATGGTGCGCATCGATCTGAACACCTGCAGCGCCGACATGCTGGTGCCGCTCGATGAACTGGCGCGGCGGGCAGAAGCACTCGAGGCCGCAGGCGGCTATGCCATGCCCGAGAACCAGTCACCGTGGCAGATGTATTTCCGCAACCTCGTTGGCCGCTTCGACGAAGGTATGACGCTGAAAGGCGCACCGGAATTCAGGGACATCGCGCACCGCTTCATGCCGCGCGACAATCACTAAGGAGAAGACACATGAAACTCGTCCGTTACGGGGCCTCGGGCTCTGAAAAACCGGGGCTGCTGGATGGTGACGGTAATTTGCGCGATCTCTCGGGCCATGTATCCGACATCACCGGTGACATGCTGGGTGACGGCGATCTGGACCGGCTGCGCGCGCTGAACCCGGCTGACCTGCCATTGGTCGACGGCAATCCGCGCATGGGGCCCTGCGTTGGTGAAATCGGCAAGTTTCTCTGCATCGGGCTGAACTACTCGGACCACGCGGCAGAAACCGGGGCGAAGATCCCCGCGCATCCGATCCTGTTCTTCAAGGCGAATTCGGCCATTGTCGGCCCGGATGACGACGTGGTCATGCCACGCGGTTCGGTCAAGACCGACTGGGAGATCGAGCTGGGCGTGGTCATCGGCAAAACCGCCAAATATGTCAGCGAAGAGGATGCACTGGACCACGTCGCGGGCTATTGCATCGTCAATGACGTTTCCGAACGGCACTTTCAGGCCAATCTGACCGGTCAGTGGACCAAGGGCAAATCCTGCGACACGTTCGGCCCGACCGGCCCATGGCTGGTCACGCGGGACGAGGTTGCGGACCCGCAGAACCTTGCCATGGCGCTGGATGTGAACGGTGAGCGGCGCCAGACCGGCAACACCGCCACCATGATCTTTTCCGTGGCCCAGATCATCGCGCATCTGTCGCAGCTTTTCACCCTGCATCCGGGCGACGTGATTTCCACGGGCACACCGCCGGGTGTCGGGCTGGGCATGAAACCCGAGCCTGTTTTCCTGAAAGTGGGCGACGTGATGGAACTGACCATCGAAGGGCTGGGCAAACAACGCCAGACCGTTCGTCAGGACGCATGAACGCTGAAATCGCGGGCGGGGCCTAAGCCTATTCCGGCAGCCCCGCCTTGCGCAGCCCCTCAAGCAACCGTTCAAGGTTCCGGGGATCGCGGTATTTCCCCTGACAGCTGTCGCGCGCACGGGCAATCGAATAGCCGGGGTCATGCTGCAACAGCCGTGCCACCGCCTGACGTGCCTCGGGTAGCTGATCGAGGCTCTCGCAAATCACGGCCAATACGCGGTAGGCCATGGGTGGCAGTGCGGTCATCGCCCGGATCGTCCGCAGCGCCTCGGGATATTGCCGGGCAAGCCACTGTACCCAGGCAAGGTTCCATTTCATCCAGTCGGGGTGCAGCGGGTCCAGCCGCATGGCCCGTTTCAGCAGCGCCGTCGCGGCATCATATCGGCCGTCATAGCCGTAGAACTCGGCCAGATCGCACATGCTGTTGATGTCATTCGGGTTCAGCCCGACCGCCCGTTCACCCCGCAAAATGGCCTGATCAAGGTCACGCTCCTGCAGATGCACATAGGCCATGGCGGCGTGACTTTCATAATAGTCGGGGCCAAGTTCCAGCGCCTTGCGGGCCGCTGCGCGCGCGGCGTCAAGCGCCTCGGCGCCGTCCGGGCTGTCCCAGCCCCATCGCGATCGGTTGATATGCACGAATGCCAGACCCGCATGGCCATAGGGCTGGGACGGGTCGGCCCTGATCGCGGCAAGATTGGCAAGGCGCGCGCGCTCATTGCTGTCAGGCGTGAAGCGTTCCAGATGCAGCCGCGCCTCGAGGTGATGGCAAAGCGCCGTCAGACGCCGCTGCCCGTCACCGCCGATCACCCTGCGCCCCTCCACCCGGATCAGCCTTTGTGCCACCGTCGCCACCACCTTGCGCACGATGTCGTCCTGCACGTCAAAAAGATCGCCCAGATCGCTGTCATAGACCTCGGACCAGAGATGCTTGTCCCTGACCGCATCGATCAGCTGTACGGTGACGCGCAGCCTGTTTCCGCTTTTCTGCTGGCTGCCTTCCAGCAGGTAGCGCACACCAAGCTGCGTCGAAATTTCCCTGACCGGTGTTGGCTGATCGCGAAAACTAAAGCTGGAATTCCGTGCCACCACGAACAGTTCGGGAAAACGGGAAAGCTCGGCGATGATCCCTTCCGCGATGGCGTCGCTCAGAAATCGGGTGTCCTGGGCGGTGCTGTGATCATCGAAGGCCAGTACAGCAATCGAGGGTTCGGTGGGCAGGTCCGGGTGTGGGGTTACCCCTGTCACCGCACCGGTCTCAAGGCGATAACCCCTCTTCGGGATGGTCCGCACAAGCCGACGGTCCTTGTCCCCCAGCGCGCGACGGATATCGGTGATGCACTGCACAAGGCTGTCATCCGTGACAGCGGTTCCCGGCCAGACGGCATCAAACAGCGCTGACCGCGTCACCACCCGGCCCCGGTGGCGCACCAGATGGTCCAGCACACGGGTGCTCTGGCTGCGCAATGTCACAATGTTGCCCGCGGCATCACAAAGCTCGCCCGAGGATGGCGAAAATACAAATTCATTCAGCTGAACGGCCTCAGCAGATTTCGTGTCTTTTTCGGAATTCCTTCCGGACATTCAGATGCCTCCCGTGCCTGAATGAGCTTGCGAAGGTGCAGGCGGCGACGCAAGCGCTTTCTCGGTTTGTTGACATCCCCTGCCGGGGCGGGATTTGCCCCTATCCGGCAGGAAAATGAAAGTTGCATCACATGAAATCCATTTCTCTGACAACCATCACGGCAATCAGCCTCGTCTGGGCGACGGGTGCCCTGTCGCAGGAAAAGCAATACGAGGTCACCCGCACGCTGAACCTGTCGTCACCTGTCACCGAGGTCTGGCACGTGGTCGGGGATTTCTGCGATGTCGATGACTGGCATCCGGCAATAACCGCCTGCGCGCTCAGGGTCGTTGATGGCCGATTGCACCGGGTTCTGACCACGCAGGATGGCGCTGAATTTATCGAGCAGCGCATCGCGGTCGAGCCGGGCCTTTCCTATACCTACCGGATCACGCAATCCCCCCTGCCGGTCACGCGTTACACGGCCACCTTCGCGGTCGAGCCTTTGGATGGCACGCGGATCAGCTGGTCTGCGCGGTTCCGATCTGACAACCCCGAAGCCGTGGCCATGATCGGGGCGATTTTTGACGACGGTCTGGCCGCGATTGACGCGATGCTGGACTAACCAGGCAGGATGCGTGTTGCGTCCGCCCGCCCGATCTGGTGCTGAACGCAAGCGACGGATGACCTGACAAATCGTCCGGGCCGGTCTAGGGTCTGATCAACCCTGCCGGAGATCGCAAATGGCAAAAATTGCCCGGGTCGAGATTTTCATGGTGGACCTGAAACCGAAGGTTCGCCGCACCGACGCCATTCAGAGCTTTGAGAGCCAGGAAACTCCGTTTGTGCGCATCACCGACGCGGATGGGGCAGTCGGCACGGGCTATTGCTATACGATCGGGCAGGGCGGGCCGGCGATTATATCGCTTTTGCGCGAAACGCTGGTGGCGCAGCTGATCGGGCGCGAAGCCGAAGAAATTGGCGGCATCTGGCGCGATCTCCTGTTCTCAACCCATGCCACCAGCGTCGGCGCGATCACATCGCTGGCGCTTGCCGCCATCGATACCGCGCTTTGGGATCTGCGCTGCAGGCGGGCGGGATTGCCGCTCTGGCGGATGCTGGGCGGGGCCAAAACCAGCGTACCCATGTACACGACCGAGGGCGGCTGGCTGCACATTCCCACCGATGAACTGGTGGCCGATGCGCTGGCGGCGCAGGCCGCGGGGTTTTCGGGCAGCAAGGTCAAGATCGGCCGTCCGCATCTGTCGGAAGACCGGGAAAGGCTGGCAGCGGTGCGCGCGGCGGTCGGCCCGGGCTACGAGATCATGGTCGACGCCAATCAGGGCCTGAACATGGCCGAGGCACAGCGTCGTGCGGCCATGCTGGAAACACTCGGCATCGCATGGTTCGAGGAACCGCTGCCCGCCGATGACGTGGCCGCGCATGCCCGTCTGGCCGCAGGCACATCCGTGCCCGTTGCCGTGGGGGAAAGCCTGTATTCCATCAGCCAGTTCAAGGATTACATGGTCGCGGGCGGGGCCAGTATCGTGCAGGTGGATGTGGCACGCATTGGTGGCATCACGCCGTGGATCAAGGTGGCCCATATGGCCGAAGCGCACAACATTCCCGTCTGCCCGCATTTCCTGATGGAACTGCATGTCAGCCTTGTCTGCGCCATTCCTAACGCGCCCTGGCTTGAATATATCCCCCAGCTTGACAGCCTGACCGCCACACCGATGCGCATGGAAAACGGTCGGGCCTATCCCGCAGAGACGCCCGGCCTTGGCATCGACTGGGATGAAGACCGGCTGCGGGATGCGCGCATCGCCGGGCTGAATTTCCGCGCGGGCTGAGCCCGACCGCCCGGCCTATCAGACCGATGGCCCCCAGGCCGCCAGCGCGGCACGCGCGACCGCTTCGCCATGCGTTTCCTGAACAAAATGGCCTGCCCCGGACAGCACCATCGGCGGGCGGGAAATGGTCAGGATCTCGTGCATACGCTTCATCAGCCATGGCGGGATCAGCACATCCCTTTCACCGATGGCCATGAAACTGTCGCCGCGCCATTCCGTACCCCACCACCGGGCCGCCCTGCGCGAGATATCCACGCCCTCCATCCCGGGTTCGGTCATCACCAGCTCAGGGAAACGCCGCATACCCGCGCGATAACGCGCATCGGGAAATGGCGCGGCATAGGCCGCCGCCACCGCATCGGAAATATCCGGCACATAGCGCCGAAACAGAGCTTCGATATCGTAATCGGGATTGTCGCGGTGGAAATCGCGCCATGCGTCAAACCCGTCGCTGCTGCCCCCGCCCAGACCCAGCACCGTATTCATCACCAAAAGGCGGTCGAACCGCGCGGGCATGTCCTGCGGAATGGTCAGACCCAAAATCCCGCCCCAGTCCTGCACCACCAGCGTGATGTTCTTCAAATCCAGCCTTTCAATCAGGGCGATCAGGCTTTGACGGTGAAAGGTGAACGTATAACTCGCATCCTCAACAGGCTTGTCCGACCGGCCAAACCCGAACAGATCGGGCACCACAACGCGTGCTCCGCTTTCCAGAAAAACCGGGATCATGTGGCGATAGAGGAAACTCCATGTCGGCTGGCCGTGCAGGCACAGAAATACCGGGGCCGCGCCGGTGGGCCCTTCATCGATCCGGGCCATTCTCAGGCCCTCGTAACCTGCCAGATCCTCCAGATAGTGCGGGGCCCATGGGAAATCCGGTAATCCGGCAAAACGGTCCTCGGGTGTGCGTATCGCGTCCGTCATATCCAGCCGCCCAGCACATCCCACGCCACGATCAGCCCAAGGCCGACAAACAGAAGGCCAAACAGCACCGACATCGTGAAACCTGCGGCCTCAAACCCGCGCATGACCGCCGGCGTCGAGAAAAACAGCGCCGCAATCACGTTCAACACCATGCCTGTGACACCGATCTGGACAACGATGACCGCCATCAGCCATGCTGCGCCGTCGCCGGGGATGAAGGCCGTCAGGATCGAGCCGAAAAACAGTACCGCCTTGGGATTGGTCAGCATCACGAAAAAGGCGGTTCTGAACGGGGTGCGCGAGGCGGGTGAAGCCCGATCAGGGTCCAGCCGAAAGAGGCCGCCCTGCCGGGCCGCGCGAAACGCGTTGATCCCCAGATAGATCAGATAGGCCGCCCCGATCAGGCGCAACCCGGTATAAAGCGGTGGAAACAGCTGAAAGATGACCGCGATACCCGAAACGGCAATCAGCGCCCAGACAAAGGCACCCGCGGCAATACCCGCCGCCGCCCGCATGCCCGCGCCCCGCCCGGCAGTGACCGAGGCGGTGATGATTGTCAGGTGATTGGGCCCCGGCGTGGCCCAGCCGACAACCTGAATCAGCAAGATGGGCAGCAACAGGCCGCCAAGTGCAAAAAATTCCATCACCCGACAGTGCCGCGATCAACCGCCCGGCGCAATTGTTTTCATGCATAGCAGTATGTTGCCACGCTACCGGTTCCGGATGACGACCTAACTGGCGCGCGCGCTGTCTGGCAGGGGGCGGGGCCCCCTCGCCTCTGCTTTGGGGTTGGATTGGGCATCAGGGTCCAGCTCGCCCGACATCAGCTCTTCCATGAATAGGCTGATGAATTGCGCCCGCCCGGTTGTGCCCGACTTGGCATAGATACCCGTGGCCTGCGCCCTGACGGTACCGGGCGCCGTATTCCGCATGCTGGCGATGGTATCATTGTCCAGACCCTTGAGGATCATGATCGCCACATCACGTTCGGCCGCGGTCAGTTTCCATGCGTGAAAGAAATCGCCGATCACCTCGCCCAGATGGCCCCGCGCTATATCCAGACCCGACTGCATGTCCGACATCCGCGACAAGAGCGAGCGCAGCTCGATCATCATAAAGATCACGCCCGAAATCAGGACGACCGATGCCACCGTTTCGATCAGCACGTGTGGGTTGTCGAGCGGCGTGCCGCCACGCAGATCGGCAATCACGTCACCGATGAAAAACAGCGCGCTGACGGTTTGCAGCAGGATGAGGCCCGCAAGAATCGTTGCGCGCCTCTCCTTGGTTCTGGATGACCAGAGCATCAGTGTCATTCGACGTTGCTTCCCGGCGGGATGGTCTTGCGACCGTTTACCATGGCGCGCACCAGATTGACACCGGACCACCAGCTTTCGAAGGCGACGCCTGCCACATGCAGCGCAACCGACAGGATAAGCCAGCCGAAAACAACCTCGTGCAGCTCTTCAACCCAGTCGATGCCGAAATAGGCGGGTGTCGTCATCATGTACCCCGTTACACCCAATGCGATCACCGACAGCCAGATATTATAGACCATCAGCGCCCCCAAGGGGTTATGCGACAGATGCACACGGCGTTCGCCCGACAAGAGCCTGCCCAGATGGACAAGCGCCCGGCGCGGGCTGGGTGGAAAGGCCGAGAACCGCGCATGTTTCGGCCCGGCCAGCGCCCAGATCGCGCGCAGCGCAACCAGACCCAGGGCCACATAGCCGATCCATTCATGCGCGAGGCTTTCGTCCTCGACCACGGCACCGTTCAGCAATATGGTCAGCGCCAGCGACCAGTGGATCAGCCGCACCAGCGGATCCCAGACCGGGATCTCGCGGGCGCCATGCTGCCCGCGATCAGTTTGTTCAAGGGCGACCATATCGGGTTACCGCATCTTGATTTTGGTGACCGCGCCGGTCTGGGGGTCGACATAGACCTCGCCGCGCTCGTTGCCGCGCACGAGGTAAACCTCGATCAGGCCGCGCTCCATTTCGGATTTGCGAACGTCGTAGCCCATCGCGGTGACCGAGTCGCGAACCTCTTGCATTGTGGTGCCAAGTACGCTCGACATCGTGATACCTTCGTCCAGTGTGATCGTCTGGGCCAGCGCGGGCGATGCGGCGGCGGCGAGCAGGGCAATCAGGGCAATTTTACGCATATGTGTGATCCTTCGTATCAGGGGCCGGCAGGCGGCGTTTCGGACAGCATCGGCTGATGCCGCCTGCCGCATCTCGGTCGTTTCACCCCGGTGCTCCAGTGGCCAAAAGTTTATTTCACCCGTCATAAGCGCGTGCTTATGGCCAGGTTTCGCCGTGGTTTGGGGTCACTCAGTCAGCATCGCCGGTCAGGTTCAGGTTTCTGGCAATGCGCGGCGCGGCAAAGGCGGTAAAGCGGCGGACCTCGGGGCGTTTATGCGCCTCGGGTGACACGACCAGCCATACAGAAAGCTCGGAACCCGGCGGCGGATCGAAACAGCGTATCAGCAATGGGTCGCGATCCCCGTCACAGACCGGCATCGGGCCGATTCCCTGACCCGCCTGCAGGGCCAACTGCAATTCGCCCGCTGTCTGGCAACGCAGAACATTGCGCCGCTTGCTGGTGATATGGCTGAGCAGAATCACCCGATGCGGTGTCATATCCGGGGCCATATGGTCGGGCATGCCGTATTTCCGCGCATAGGACCTGGCCGCGTAATAGGTCCAGCAGGTTTCGCCGACCTTGCGCGCGATCAGCCGGTCATCGGATATCGCAGGGGACATGCGCAGGGCGACATCGGCCTCCCCGGCGGCAAGATCCAGATGCCGCTCTGCCGCCAGAAACTCAAATGCGGCACCGGGATGGCTCTCGACATATTCCGCCACCACCTGCCCGACATTGCCCATCATCGCCGAATCGAACGCGGTGATGCGGATCGGGGCGCCCGACAGCGCATCACCAATCTCGCGCGCTTCGGATTCCAGCGCAAAGACAGCCTCTTCCAGTGTCTCTGCAATCGGGATCAGGCGCAGCGCCGCCTCGGTCGGCTGCGCGCCGCGCGTGGTCTTGGTAAACAAGGTCAGCCCAAGCGCATGTTCCAGCACATCAAGCCGCCGCGCCACGGTGGTCTGATTGACGCCCAGCTTTCTGGCCGCCGCCAGCGTTGATCCGGCACGACAGACCGCGAGGAACACGCGCACATCGCCCCAGTCTTTGAATCGGCTCTGCATTTTTGCAGAACAGCACAACGCAGCAACGGATACCAGCAAAAGCCGCCCGTTCCTAATCTCTTCCTGTCACCAGAGGGAGAGAAAGATGAACATTCTGACCGCATATCTGAGCCGCCTGTTCCCGCGCCTGACACCCTCTGGCCCGGCATCCGGCAACATGTCTGACGATCTGCGCCGCGAATACGTGATGCGCCTGATTGCATCGGATTGCCCCGTGGGCGATTGCGGCGCACAGGGCCTGATGGCCATGTTTCCAAGGGATTTCTGAGCGATGCGGCGCTCTCGCTTAACACAGGGCGACGTCCTTGACCTCTGGTTTCCTGATACCGGCTTCTGGACATGCGGTGACAGGTTCAGAGACTGGATCACCGAGCGTATGTATGGCGGCATGGATCAGCGGATCTGCCAAGACTACGCCGCCCTGACGCGGGCGGCGGCGCGGGGTGAACTGCATGACTGGGCGGAAACGGCCCAGGGTCGCCTTGCTCTCCTGATCGCGCTGGATCAGTTTCCTCGCTCGCTCTGGCGTGACAGCCCTGCCGCCTACGCTCAGGACATTGCGGCCAACCGGCTGGTGCTCGAAGGGATCGACAGAGGCCATTTCGCCATCCTCGCCCCCTGGGAAAAGATGTTCTATGTCATCGCGCTTGGCCATTGCGAGGGGCCGGACCATCTGGACCGGATCACCCGGATGGAGGCGCTGACCGAAATCATCATTGCCGAATTGCCGCCGGTCCTGTCCGCGGTCGGCCCGCTGATGCGTGGTCAGAATGCCAGGGTCAGGTCGGTGATTGAACGCTTTGGTCGTCACCCCCACCGCAACCCGCATTTTGGGCGGGAATCCAGCCCGGCAGAACAGCACTATATCAGCCGCGGTGACTTTCCCCATCTGCGCCGCACGGCAGGGGGCGGCGAAGTGGTCAGATCGGCGCAACCGCAACCTGTCGCGGCTTCCGCCTGATCCCCTTGACGGGCCGGATCATCCGCCAATCAATTCCCGGATAAACCCGGCCGTGTCACGGGCATCGACCGTGGCCTCGCGCACCAGCCAGTCAAAATGATCGGTCAGCGCCCGGATACGCTGGGCCTCGCGCAGCGCCAGATAGCATTGGCCGACATAAATCACCGCCAGCCGGGTACCAAAAACGGTGACCGGCGCGCTGAAAACCTGCCGCGCATCAAACAGAAATAACCTGAGACGCGGAAACATCTCGTCGCAAAGCGCTGCGATATGGGCCAGCTGGTCGTGGCGGATATCCTGCGCCAGCCCGCTGTAATAGCCGCTCCCGTCGGCGGCGGCCTGCACCTCGTGCACTGGTACCGCGATTTCATAATCAGACCCGCCCGCGCGCAGCCAGTCATGCTGCGCCGCCATGATTTCCAGCGACTGGTCAGGATTGTCATGCGCACTCTCGGCATATTCCCACCGCAACAGCGCCTCGGTCTTGAGGATATCGGGCAGCGTGGCGGGCACGTGCCGCACCTTGGCGCCAAGCGCCTCCTGATGCCACGCGAGTAGCTGGGCATCGGCAGAGCTGCGCTCCGCCGGGCTGAGCGCCATGGCCGAAGCGACGATATCACCGGGACGTTCCGGACGGTCCGTCAGACCCAAGAGCCAGTCGGCACTGACCCCGAGCGCCGCCGCGCAATCGGCAGCAAGCTGTGCATTGGGCATGCGCGGCATGTCACCTTTGAGGATCTGGCCGATGGTCGACCGGTCAACGCCCGTCTCGCGCGCCAGTCCCGAACGGGACATGCCCACAACCGACATCGCCTCGACCAGCCGGTTTCGCAAAATCGCCGATCTGTCACGTCTGGCCATTTTATATCCCGTCTGTTGCGAATACTCTGCATCGCATGATTTATGCAGCGAATTTGCAAAATGGTCCAGCCCGGAGAACCGGGATAAGCGACGGGAAACAGGCAACAAGAACAGGAAGATACATGCAAAGCGCCAAGCGCCTTACCCTCAAATCCATCACCTGGCAGGCTTCGGGCCTGATCGTGATGATGGTGATCGGCTATGCCTTCACCGGCTCACTCAGCGCCGGTGGCGGCATCGCCATCACCGGCTCTCTGATTGGCTTTGTCAGCTATTTCATCCACGAACTGGCATGGTCGCACATTAGCTGGGGCCAGAGCTGACCATGACAGGTCGATACTCTTGGTCGTTCGGTATCCGTATGCTGTCACAAGTTAAACAGAGTGCCGGTGCAGTTGGCGGCGCTCTGACAGGGCCTGAAGAACGATCTGAAATGCCGAAGACAAAAACAATCCGGCCATGGTCACGGCGACAATAACGTCGGGCCAGCCTGAAGTTGTACCCCAAACACCCAGCGCAGCAATCATAACGGCGACATTGCCAATTGCATCATTGCGCGAGCACAGCCAGACCGAACGTACATTCGCATCTCCGTCCTTGTATCGCACCAGCAACATCACACTCACCAGATTGGTCAGCAAGGCAAGAAACCCGATGATACCCATGATCTCGGCCTCCGGTACGCTCATGTAAAATACCCGATAGATCGTGGAACCCAAAACCCAGAAACCCATCAGAAACAGGCTGATGCCTTTGAAAAGGGCAGCGCTGGTCCGGATATTGATGGATTTACCAATAACGGCCAGAGAAATTCCGTATGTCAGCGCGTCCCCAAAGAAATCGAGCGCGTCAGCCTGCAGCGCCTGCGAACCAGCCAGATAGCCTGCTGACATCTCGACACCGAACATCCCTGCGTTCAGAATTATGACCGCCCAGAGACGGCGCTTGTACGCGACCGAGACTCCGTCAAACTTTGCATCATGACCGCAACAACCCGACACTGCGAATCCCCTTTCCGTTAGCCGCCCGATTAATGTAGTGTCTCTAGTAACTAGAGCTTCAAGAGGTATTCTGCATGTACTCGATCGGACAGCTCTCGCACCTGACAAAGGTCAAGGTACCGACGATACGCTATTACGAGGGCATTGGGCTTATGCCGGCGCCCGAAAGGACCCGAGGCAATCAAAGGCGATACGACAAAGCCGGATTGCAAAGGCTGAGTTTCATACGGCATGCGAGGGAACTGGGATTTTCGATTGACGCGATCACGTCATTGATCAGATTGCAGGATCAGCCCGACCATAGTTGCCGGGATGCGACCGATCTGGCCGTCGCGCAGCTTGCGCACATACGCGAAAAGATCCGCAGATTGCGCGCGCTGGAGCGGGAATTGATCAGGATTTCAGATGGCTGCGACGGGGATTCGATGTCACAAAACTGCTACGTGCTGAACGCACTGGCTGATCATGACTTATGCAGTGATGATCATAGCTGATCTGTCCCGGTACTATCCGTTCGGAAAATAATCCTCGCAGCCACCTTCGCGGTAGACATCCGCCGTGCAGCAATGCAGCCCGCCGCCAAAGGCATAGGCGTCGCGCAGCTCGACCGGCACGACCTCCATGCCCAGCTTGTCCATCTGCTCCATCTGATAAACCTCGCTCGCCTCTACACAGACGGTTTTCGGGTCCAGAACCAGCACGTTCATGCTGAGCCAGGTCGAAGAATAGCAAAGCGGTGGCGGCGTGTTATGCGCAGGCTGGGCGGCATCGACGATTTCCCAGCCATTCCTGTTGAACATCTCGCGCTGATCGTCCGGCAGGCGGCGCTGGGGATTGTTCAGGATCAGGCCGGGGCGGAGCGGCGTGAAAGTCGCATCGATATGGATCGGATAAGGATCGCCCGGGAAATTCACGGCATGCACCCGGTGATCGGGGAAATGGCGGCGCAGCCACTCGATCCCCTTGAGGTTGGTCGTAAACCCATGCTGCACCACAAGGTCACGCCCGAAGCGCAGCACATCGGCGGCATCAAAGAGCGGCTCTTCCTCGGTGGTGACAAAGAATTTCTCGGCCGTCCATTGCAGCCGCTTGGCGACGCCGATCTTCTCCGACAGGTAATCGGCATGATAATCGGCATCCGTCAGGCGCGGCTTGGGCGCGGCCTCGTGCCGGAAATTCGGGTCTTCTTCCCAATAGCGCTGCATCAGCGGGCGATAGTTCAGATATTCGAACCACCGGCAGCGATAGGACATCGTCGCCTCGAGGATTTCCGATCCCACCGTCAGCAGCACATCGCGCGGCGGCATGCAGCCGAACTGGCTGTCGGTATGGAAATCCGGCGTGGTCGCGGGCAGGGAATGGTCGATGGATGTCGGCCGGTCGACGCGGATACCGCGCTTTTCCAGCAGGGCGGCAAAGTTATCGAGCAGTTCATTGGCCCGGTCGATGGTCTCCTGCGGCCGCCGGCCCCATTGGCCGCGCATGTCGCTGTCCTCGGGCACCTTGGCATCCAGCGCGGGCTCTTCCGGCGGGATATGACAATCATCCGCCCGTCCCACGATCACATGCTTCAGCGGATCCCACTCGTTCCAGCTGTTGACTACGGTCTTTTCCACCAGCGCATCCTCCCTCATCCCGGCCACCCGCGAGGGGTAATTGCAACCGCCCCGACGCACAAGGGAAGAGTTGTTAGCGATGGTCTGAACAAAGATGCGCCCGGGGGGCGGGCGCATCTGGGGTGATTGGTTGATGATGGAGATCAGTGTGGATCTTCGCCTTCGCCGTGCTTGTCCATAGCCTCTCTTTGTTCGGGCGTCAGGATGTCCACGGTGAACTGATGTTGCTGTTCATCGTCATGCAGGAAGGCGATGATGTCGGCAAGTTCCGATCCCGTAAACTCGATCTGGCCGCCCATCTCTTCCTCCTGAATGGGGATCATGATGCCGGCCATGGACCACATCTTCGCGGCCAGATCGAAGGGATTCATGTAGGGTTCCATGTTATGCGCATCCAGCGGGGATGCGTCTTCGCCGCCCACACCGTTGACGGCATGGCAGGTAAAGCAGCCCTTGTCGGCAAAAAGATCCATCCCCCGACGGCTGTTCATGATCGGCATCAGAAGCTGAGTTTGCACCGGTTCGTGATCGTCGGCTGCTGCACCGTCGCTATCGTCATGGCCGACATCTGCAAAAGCGGAAGTTGCAATGGCGATGGCCCCGATGGCAGCGGCGATGCGCAGAGAAGCAATGGTTTTCATTTTTTGGTTCCTTTGTATTTCCTGTTTCGCGTCTGGTTGATTCAGGCCAGCGCGATCGGAACCGGGGGCTCAGGTGAAGGATGGGCAAGCTCGAGTGTACGGCCCTGAGCAATCAAACCCGGTTTGATCCTGGGCTCGATGATTTGCCAGATACCGGGCAGAGTGATCGCAACAGTCGTGCAGCTGATGGTCGGGCCGCAATCCTGTTCGGCATGTTTGCCGCCGACTTCAGGGTCGACGCCATTGCTGATCGCGACCAGGTCTTCAAAAACGCGTTCGCCAAGATCAAGCGCCGGAGAGAGCGCTAGAAATCCGATCAGGATGAGCACCAGCCAATGCTGAATCTTCAACTTGATACGTCGTTTATGCGGATCCCCGGAATTCATGTTCAGGCCTCCTTGGCAGTGTATGTCTAGCCGAGTCGTCCTGCAAACGATTTGATCCAGATCAAGACACGCCCCTACATCACGGGGCCGGGCTGCGACCCAAGGGCGCAGGGTCTGCCGGTTCTGGTCTGCTACCAAGGGGCATGCGCAAACTGATCTGCCTGTTGATGCTGCCGGTTTTCCTGGCCATTGGGGCCGGGCCCACGGCAGCCGTGTCCGGATCTGGCGATATGATGGTGCATGATCACGGGGGCAAGGGCGCGATGGGTGCTGAGTGCACCGGCTGTGCATCGGCACATGCCGATTGCGGCCAAAGCTGCGTGTCGCTGGTGCAGGTGGCGCTGGCAGAGGCCCCGTCCGAAGGCGTGACCGCGCCGGGATATCAGGGGCATGATGGTTGGATGACCGACATCCTGCCAGACGGGCGTATCGCCCCGCCCGACGGCGATCCGCCGCGCCATCTGATCTGAGATTGTCACCGGCAGCACCGCAGTGCCTGCCGCCATACCTCTCACGTCGGAAAGATCATCCCATGTCAAAACCTTTCAATACCCATCTCTCGCGCCGCGCTTTCGTTTCCGGCTCGCTTGCCGGGGCAGCCGCAGCGCTGACCCCGGTCATCCCACAGGCCGCGCGGGCGGCACCCGGTCTGCGCGAATTCTCTCTGACCGCTGCCGAGGGGCAGGCCGCGCTTTTGTCCGCGCCCTATCCCGCGACCAACATCTGGGGCTATGCGGGGACGGTGCCGGGAACCGAGATCCGCGCAACACAGGGTGATCGCCTGCGCATCACTTTTACCAATGATCTGCCGGTCGAGACGACGGTGCACTGGCACGGTGTTCGCCTGCCCAACGCGATGGACGGGGTTCCCGGTGTGACGCAGGAACCGGTGCCGCCGGGGAACAGTTTCATCTATGAATTCGACGCCGTGGACGCAGGCACATTCTGGTATCATCCGCATGTCAGCACCAGCCAGCAACTGGCGCGGGGGCTCTATGGCGCGCTGATCATCGACGAGCCCGATCCGATCCGAGTCGACCGCGACATCACATGGATGCTGGATGACTGGCGGCTGGACGGCGATGCCGCGGTCGAAGGTGGTTTCGATGCACCGGGCGATATCAGCCATGCGGGACGTCTGGGCAATATCGTCACCGTCAACGGCATCGTCGCCGAGAGCTTTGCCGTGCAGTCAGGAGAGCGCATCCGGCTGAGGCTGGTCAACACCGCCAATGCGCGGATATTCGCGCTGAATTTCGAGGGGCACACGCCGCAGATCATCGCGCTGGACGGTCAGCCGGTGGCGCCGCATGCCCCCGATGACGGGCTGATCGTGCTGGGGCCATCGATGCGGGCCGATCTGATCCTTGATTGCACGGGCGCACCCGGGGCGCGGATGGTGCTGCGCGATCATGCCTATCGCGGCAATACCTTTGACCTGCTTCAGATCGTCTATGCCGACACGCCGCGCCGCGCTGCCGTGCCGGACTGGCCTGTCGCACTGCCGGCCAATCCGGTGTCTGAGCCCGACCTTGCGGTCGCGGCCCGCCACGAGGTCGTGTTCTCGGGCGGCATGATGGGGCGCTCGGTCGAGCGGCAGATGGGGCTTGAGGTCAGCAACAGCCTGCTGGGCCGCCTGAGGCGGGACGGAGATGTCTGGTATCTGAACGGGCAGGCCGCATCAGGGCGGGGCGAGGACCCGGTTCTGACGCTGACAGAGGGCCAGAGCCATATCATCAGCATGGTCAATGCGACGGCGTTTCATCATCCGATCCATCTGCACGGGCACGTGTTTCGCGTGGTCAGCAGAAACGGTGTGGCAGCCCCGCGCCGCGAATGGCTGGACACGATCCTGCTGGCGCCTGCCGAAACCGCCGAGATTGCGCTGGTGGCCGATAATCCGGGGGACTGGGCGTTTCACTGCCACGTGCTTGAGCATGTCTCGGGCGGGATGGCCGGGATCATTCGGGTGGCGTGAACTTCACTTTTTCGGGGGCAGGGCGGCCTTTATCTTCATTTCGCCGTGACCCGGGTATAGTGAAATGTCAGAGCGGGAAACCCCGCCGGGCGGTTTCGGCCCCGGCAGAATACAGAGGTACATGATGACAACCACTACAGAAGCCGGGCGGCGCAAGACATGGTTATTCGCGGTGCTGCCGGTAACGATATTCGGCCTGATCGGGGGCGCGTTCCTTTGGGGTCTGTTCAACAGCTCAAATGACCTGCCATCGGTACTGATCGGCAAGGATATACCGCAATTTGACCTGCCTGCGATCGAGGGCCGCGATGACGGGCTGTCCAGCGCCGATCTGGTGGGGCAGGTCTCTCTCGTGAATGTCTGGGCGTCGTGGTGTGTGCCCTGCCGGGCCGAGATGCCGCTATTGAACGAACTGGCCGCCACGGGTGACGTGCCGATCTATGGCATCAACTACAAGGACGAGGCGCGCGCGGCGCTGGGTTTCCTTGAAGAACTGGGCGATCCCTATGCCCGCATCGGTGCGGATTTCGAAGGCCGCACATCCATTGACTGGGGGGTTTACGGCCTGCCCGAGACCTTTGTCATCAATGCCAGGGGGCAGATCGCCTTCAAGCATGTGGGCCCGTTCAACCGCGCCATTCTGGAAGAGGATATCCTGCCCGTGGTGCGTGCGTTGCAGGAGAGAGGCGGCGTATGAAGCGGCGCGATGTGATCGCCGGCCTCACGGCGCTCACTCTGGCACGGCCTGCGCGGGCCGAACCGCTGATCCCGCTGCATCCGACGCCGCGGCGACTCTTGTCGCCGCCATTTGTCGATGGCAAGGGGCACGAGATGACGCTGGATGCATTTCGGGGCCGCGTGGTCCTGTTGAATATCTGGGCAACATGGTGCGTGCCCTGCCGCGAAGAGATGCCGACGCTGGATCGTCTGCAGGCCACGTTGGGCGGCGACGGGTTTCACGTGCTGCCCCTGTCGATTGACCGGTCGGGAATGAAACCCGTGCGCCGGTTTTATCGCCAGATCGGGCTGACGAACCTGGGCATGTATCTGGCCGACAGCACGCGGGCGATGTTCGCGCTGGGGATCACCGGGTTGCCGACCACGATCCTGATCGGCCGCGACGGGCAGGAACTCGGGCGGCTGGTCGGGCCCGCCGAATGGGACAGCCCGGAGGTAACGGCGCAACTGCGCAGCTATCTCTGATCCGGGGCGCCGCGCCACCATCGCGGCGATTTTCATTGACCGCGTGGCCCGCAACCTGATTGAATTGCGCGCATCACCGGCGGATGAACAGGGGACAGCGATCAGATGGTACGGATTACGCGACGCCTGACGCTTTTTGGCGGGCTTGCCGCCGTGCTGGCGGGATGCGCCAGCAAGTTTCAGACCTATACCGGCCCCGAAGTAACCCGGCTGGAACTTTACAAGGGGCTGCGCCTGCTGCGGGTCTACAACCAAGAGGCGGTGCTGCGCGACTATGTGGTCGATCTTGGGTTTGCCCCTGTTGGCCCCAAGCAGTTCGAAGGCGACGGCAAGACGCCCGAGGGCAGCTATACGATTGACCGTCGCAATCCCGACAGCCTGTTTCACCTCTCGCTGGGCATATCCTATCCCAATGCCGAGGATATCGCCTTTGCCGAGGCGCAGGGCAAGAAACCGGGCGGCGATATCTTTATCCATGGCGGGCCGCGGCTCTTTGTTGACAAGCGCGGGCCGGACTGGACCGCCGGATGCATCTCGGTATCTGACAAGGAAATCCGCGAGATCTACGCCATGGTCAGGAATGGCACACCTATCGAGATCTTTGCCTGATCTCTCCGGTCGCGCCGCCTATTTCACCATCCATTCCCCGTCGGGATAAAACGCCTGAAAGGCAAAGGCGAACATCACGTCATGCGGCACGTCTTTGCCGTTCTGGCGCACCCGGATCGTGCCGACATCCCGGCCCTTGTCGATACGGCGCGAATCCAGCGCCGATGCCTGACCCGCATTCCAGCTGATCGTGACGCCCGCCTCGGTCAGTTTGCCCAGCTCAGCAAGGCGCGACACAGGCCAGGCCCGGTTGCCCACCCGCACGACGCGCGCCAGCGGCGAGATGTCAAAGGGCGGCATTTCCCCGTTATAGAGGAAGGGACGCCGCGAACTGTCGTAATTGACATAAGGGTTGCGGCCATAGCTGCGTGGCCATGGCGGCTCGGCCATCACGATACCCTCGGGATTGCGGGCCTTGAATTCGGCCCAGCTCTCCATCCAGCTGGGCAGCGGCCTCAGCTCGGCATCGGTGTAGGTGCCAACAATGCCAAGGCCGATGACCTGTTGCCACCAGCTCTCGGTTTCGTTGTCATACATGATCAGGTTGGAATCCTTGAGCTTGCCCGAGACACCGAATGTCAGCACCCGCCCGTCCACGCGCCGGTCGAATGTCGGGGCCGAATTGCAAAGCGGGCAATAGGTGACGGCAAAGGGCACGCCACCGGCGCTGTCATTGACGATCTCGTGCCATGTCAGGTAGCGGATCGGATAGGCGCGCGGCAGGGCACCGTCGATTTCCACCGTCACCACCGGCTCGCGTTCGCCGATGCGGGTTTCGTCACCAACGCGGATCATCTGCGGATCGCTCAGCGCCGGGATGCCATCGCGCGGTGGTCCGCCCGACAGGATTTCCCGCCAGCTTTCGATATTGGTTTTCGTGAAATCGGTCAGCGGCCATTCGGCCCGCCACCGGTCGGGGTTGGCCATCGCCATTCCGGCCTGCAGGACAAGAACGGCCAGCGCGGCGGGTATAGCCGTGGTCAGCCGCTTCATTCGGGAATTCATCAACATGCGTTATCTCCCACTCTCGCGGGCGAGAGTGGCAGGCGGCATCAGGTCTGAACAGAGGCTCTCACGCAGGTTTGAGACATCGTTAATCGCCGCGATCAGCTGAGGCGTCGGCGCAAGAGGGCGTTGACGCCCTCGATAATCACCACCATCAGTGCAACGGCGATGGTCACGCTTGCGGCCTTGTCATACTGGAACGACCGGACATAGGTCTGGATGTAAAACCCGATCCCGCCCGCGCCGACGATCCCCAGAATAAGGGACTCGCGCAGGTTCAGTTCGAAACGAAAAATCGTGTCGCGCGCGATGACCGGGGCCATTTGCGGCCAGATCGCATAGCGCAGCCGCAGCATCGGCCCGGCACCCGCGCTTTCCATCGCCTCGATCGGGGCCGGGGCGACGCCATCGATGGCCTCGGCATAGAATTTGGCCAGCATGCCCGTGGCATGAAAGGCGATGGCGATCACGCCGGGCAGCGGGCCAAGGCCGACCGCACCCACCATCAGCATCGCCACAAGGATCAGCGGGATGGCGCGGATCAGGGCCAGAATGAACCGGGCCGGACGGCTGAGCCAGCCGGGGCTGAGCCGGGCCGAGGCCATCAGGCCAAACGGCACCGACAGGATGACCGCGCCCAGCGTGCCCAGAACGGCGATCCGCAGTGTTTCCGCCGTACCTTTCCAGATTTCGGGCATGACCGAGGGGTCGGGTGGCATCATCCGGCCCAGAAAATCGGCGATGCGCCCACCGGACGAGGCCAGACGTTCGGCCGACATGTCCGATGTGATCCCGGCCCAGAGCACGGCAGCCGCGATGATGATGCCGGCGGCAAGCGACGTTCGATCAGATGTCCGCATGTTCAGACCACGAGCCTGAGCGCACCGTCACCCTGTGGCGCGGGCGCGTCACGATATAGCTTGTCGGTATCGTCATCCGTGACCTGACCAGCGGGGCGGTCAAACAGGATACGCCCGTCGCGCAACCCGATGATGCGCGCGGCAAAGCGGCGGGCGAGGTCGGGTTGATGTGACGAGAATATCACCGTCGCACCGCGCTGGCGGGCGGCATCGGTGATCAGGGTCAGAATATCGGCGGCGCGGGCCGGATCGAGATTGCTGACCGGTTCGTCGGCAAGGATGACGCGTGGTTCCTGTGCCAGACAACGGGCAATGGCGACGCGCTGGCGCTGACCGCCGCTCAGGCTGTCGGCGCGCCGGTCGGCAAGGGTGGAAATGCCCGCATCCGCCATGGCCCGGTCGGCAGCATAGGTATCGGCGGCGCTGAAACGCCCGAAAAACGCGGAAAAAGCGTTGGTACGGCCCAGGCGGCCATTCAGCACATTCTGGCGCACCGTGGCACGGTCGATCAGGGCGAATTCCTGAAATATGAACCCGATCTCGGCCCGCGCCGCACCCGAAGGTGCCCGCAGCGACGAGAGCGGTTCGTCAAGCACCCGTGCCGCGCCGGACCAGTTGCGCAACCGCCCGTCGATCAGCGCCATGAGCGTGGTCTTGCCCGCGCCCGACGGCCCCAGAAGGGCGATGGTTTCACCCGGGTCGACGCGCAGGCTGATGCCGTCCAGCGCCGGTTCGGCGCCGGGGGTGTGACGATGGGTGATGTCATCCAGTCTGATGGCGCTGTCGGTCATTCGGTCAATCCGTAATCACGGGCAATGCGGCGCACATCATCATAGGCCGTACGGTCGGCGCGGACATAGCCGTCGGGCCCGTAGACATAGGCCAGCATGGCGCGGTTTTCGGGTTCGTTCAGCGTCAGCATCGCCTCGGTGAAGCGGGTCTTTACATCATCGTCCAGCCCGGCACGTGCGATCACGACATGGCTGGGAATGGCGGGCGATTCCGCGATCCATGTCACATCGGCCTGCTGGGCAGGCGACAAGAGCAGATCGGCATACTGGCTGGCCCCGGCGGCATCGACCAGCCCTTCGGCCATGGCCTGCATGGCCTGCTGGTATCCACCGGCGAAATAGACCTGATCAAAGAATTCATCGGCGGCATCGGGCGTGTCGATCAGCCCGGCGCGGCGAAACTCGTCCAGCGGATAGAGGTAACCGCTCTCGGAGATGGGATCGGCAAAGGCGATGGACCGGTCGCGCAGATCGGCCAGCGTCTCGATCCCGCTGTCACGGCGCACGAAAATGCGCCCGGAATAGGACGGGCTGCCGCGATAAAGTTCGGACAGGAGAGGCTCCGCCCCGATCTCGGCCTCGGCCAGAACGAAAGGCAATGCGCCCATGAAGGAAATATCGGCATCGCCGTTGCGCAGCGCCTCGACCGCGGCGGCATGGTCAAAGGTCACGTAGCCCTCGACCATCAGGCCCAGACGTTCCGACAGCCAAGTGGTGATCGCGTCGATATCGCCCAACAGCTTTTCGGGGTTCTCCTGCGGAATGAAGGCAAGGCGCAGCGGCGCGGTTTGTGACAGCGCCGGATAGGGCAGCGCCAGCGCGGCAGCCAGGGTAACGAAACGGCGGCGGGACAGCGTTGTCAGCATCAGTAGGCACTCTCATCAATGCGGGTCTGCAATTCCTGAAACGCATCCCAGTTCGCCTCTGCCCCGGTCCAGTCTTCGCTGCGCACCGCCGCGCCAACGGCGTCCAGCAGACGTGCCATGCGATAGACATCTGGCCGCGCCGACAGGTTTGACATGGTGCTGGCATCGGCAGCCAGATCGGTGGCGACCGTATCGGTCAAAAGCAGGATATGCGTCGCGTCGCGCGCGGGCAGCAAGGTGTTCAGCGTCGAGGCAAATGTCGTCAGCTCTTCGAAGGCCAGACGGAACGGCGTGGCGCGGTCATCGAAGGTCTCGTACGGTTCGTCCGCCGCGCCCACAGTTTCCAGATAGGCGGTCAGATCACTGCGCTCGGCGTCGCTCAGCCCCAGGGATTTCGTGTCGTCAAACCAGTCCACGACGCTGGCCAGCGTGGGCAAAGCGCCATCGTGGAAATAGGGGGCGGTATAGAGCGTCCCAAGGAGCGTGGGGGTATCAAAGGCACCGCTGCGCGCCCCTTCGTATGGCGGGGTGGCCGAACCGATATCATGCGCCTTACGATCCAGAAAATTGGCCGATTGCTGGTGACAGGTCGAACATGACTGGTTGCCCAGCCCGGCAAAGGGTGTGTTGAATATCACCTCGCCCCGGCGGGCGGCATCGGGCGCGCTGTCGGTCAGGCTGCCATCGGCATTCAGCATCGAGTTGGGCAGAAAATCAAACTCGGTCATATAGGCAACCAGCGCATCCAGCATGAATGGCGTCGGTTCCGGCCCGGCGAATTCATTGACGATCACGTTGCGGGTGAAATTGCGGATCGAACCAAAGCGCCCGTCGCGGCCATAAGGCCCGGTAAAGCGCAGCCCGCGCAGTGACGGTGTGTCAATCGGATCGGCGCGCCGGTCGTTGAAGATGGGATTGAAGAACGAACCGTCCACGTCGATGGCGCCGGGCTGATGGCTGGCACCGGGCAGGAAGAGGCGATTGTTGATGTCCGAGCGGTTGTGACAGGTCGAGCAGGCCAGCCCCAGCGAACGGGCTGGCTCGCCGAATATCTGTGCGCTGTCAAAAAGCATGTCGCCATAGGCGATCAGCGGCAGGTCGGCCTCGTCTATGCCCTGTTCCTCGAAATTGAGTACCAGACGCGGCAGCGGGTCCTGATCAAAGATATCCGTCCCGGGCGGATAGCTGGGCGGCAGATAAATATCTGCACCCGACAGGGCAATGGATTCGGGAATGGCCGTGAGTGTGGGGCGGAGGGCAAAGGCGGGATCGATGTAATTGGGTTTGAGATAGTCTGAAATGACGGCGCGCGCGGCCAGCATCCTGTCGCGGTCGGCATCCGCAACGCCCGCGCCCAGTACACCGGCGGACCCGGCGGCGCTGTTGAGATCAAGCCAGGCAATGCCAATGGCGCGTGCGGCGGCGGGATCAGCCGCCCGGATGTGGTCGGCAAAGGCACGGTAAAGCTCGCGCGCCGTCGCGATGGCAGCCAGAGGATTTGCGCTATCCGGCGCAAGGCTCCGGTCAAGCTCTTCCTCGATGCGCAGGGCAATCAGGCGGGTGGCGGCCGAAAATACCGCCTGCCGGTCCTCTGCGGCCAATGCAGTGGTCAGCGCGCCTGTATCCAGCTTGCTTTTCGATGCCAACCAATCTAGCGCGCCGGTCGAAATTTCAGAGCCCCGATAGGGGTCGCGCCAGGCATCGGCCATTGCGTTCCAGTCAACGGGAACCAAATTACCCAGATGCAATGTCAGCCGATAGGCCGCCGCTTCGGGTAGCCAGGGTGCCTCTTTCGTTGGGGTCGCCCAAAGGCCCCCGGTCCCGAGAGCGATCGTGATCAGCGCTGCGGCCAGTCGTTTGGCAAAGGTTAACACCTGCGAATCTTCCCTGAATGTTAGACGCGGCTAATATTTGTACCCGGATCAAAATCACTGTCAATGACATTGTCAATCCACATGGAATCGGACAGGGTCAGAACATGCCCGTGCGCCAGTCAGAAAACAGTCAATCCTATGACAGCGCGGATCGCGACCCCGAGGCCCAGGCCGAGGGGTTTGCCACCGTTCGTCAGGCCCATGGCAGTGAAATGGCCGAAGACTACGTTGAACTGATCGCTGAACTGATCGAGAATTTCGGCGAGGCGCGCCCGGTCGATATTGCCGAACGGCTGGGCGTCAAGCCCCCGACGGTGACCAAGAACATTTCACGCCTCAAGGCGGCGGGGCTGGTACGGCGCGAACGCTATCGCGCCATTTTCCTGACCGAGGATGGCCAGGCGCTGGCCGATGCCTGCCGGCGGCGTCATGCGATCGTGGTCGCCTTTCTGTGCAGTCTGGGGATCGACGACGAGACCGCGCAGCGCGACGCCGAAGGCATCGAACACCATGTCAGCGACGCGACACTGGCCGCGTTCGAGCGCCGGCTAAAGACCGCGAAACCCCGCTGAATCACGCCTGGACGGGCCCCGAATCATGGCAACCACCGGGTTTGGAATTCTGACAGTATATCGGGCATTTGGCGGAAAAAACTGAAATCCGGCCGAAAACTTATCCACAATCTTGTTGACTGGTGGGTTGAATTCACAAAAATGTCAGCGCATCACGGTTGACCTTCCCTCGGGTGAAGGGGGTAACCAACCAGAAACTTTCGGAGGTTTCACATGAAGAAATCGCAAACGTCCCGCCGGCAATTTCTGGCGACCGCCACCGCAGGAGTGATCGGCCTGCCCGCAATTGTCCGCGCCAACGAGGACGATCTGGAAGATATCGCCGCCACGCGCAATATCTCGGCATTTCGTGCCGAACCGTGGCAGAACCATTTCAAGAACCTCAAGAACGGTGCGATCCTCTGTGATATCGACTCGCGCTCGGTTCAGTTTTGGTCCGAGGATGAAAGCGTCTACAAGCTGTACCCGTCGAGCGTGCCGCTGTCCGAGGATCTGACCCGCCGCGGCTATACCAAGGTCGTGCGCAAGGTCGTCGGCCCCAGCTGGCGGCCCACCCCGGCGATGAAACGCCGCAATCCCGAATGGCCCGATTACTGGCCTCCGGGCCCCGACAATCCGTTGGGTACGCATGCGCTTTATCTGTCGTGGCAATATTACCGTGTTCACGGCACCGGTGACACGCGCAAGATCGGCCGACGGTCATCGAATGGCTGTATCGGCCTCTATAACGAGCATATCGCCGATCTGTTTGCACTGGCCAAGGTTGGTACGCAGGTCAAACTGTTCTGATACCGGATCGGATGTGTGGCGGATGACAGTCCCGCCCGCATCCGCGACCCGCGCCCCCGGCCCGCTGCGCAGGAGTCACGCAGCACATGGCCGGGGGCGCCACTTTTTCAGGCGGTGCTTTCACCCTTGTCGGCGGCGGGTGGTTCGGGCGCGTTGAACGCCACCCAGATCAGCGCCAGCCCCACCAGGATCATCGGTATCGACAGGATCTGGCCCATGGTCAGCCCCCAGTCGCCGAATTGCAGCGCATAGCCCACCGGATTGTCCAGACCAACGAACTGCGCATCGGGCTGACGAAACAGCTCAACAAAACTGCGCGAGAGGCCATATCCGGCCAGAAACATGCCGGTGATCGCGCCGGGACGTTTCAGCCAGCCGCCGCGCCACGCCAGCACCAGTAGCAACGTTCCCAGGATCAGCCCCTCCAGCGCCGCCTCATAGAGTTGCGACGGGTGGCGGGCACACAGCCCTTCGACACCCGGGCAGAACTGGGCAGCCTCACCGGGAAAGATCACCGCCCATGGCACGTCGCTTGGGCGGCCCCAAAGCTCGTTATTGGTGAAATTGGCCAGCCGCCCCAAGAGCAGCCCCGGCGGCGTCGCCAGTGCCAGTATATCGGCCGTGCTGAGGATCGATGCGCGCTGGCGCAGGCAATAGATCAGCGCCGCCACGACCACGCCAAGGAAGCCGCCGTGAAAGGACATGCCGCCCTGCCATATCTTGAGGATATCGACGGGATTGGCGAGGTAATATTGCGGCTGGTAGAACAACACGAAACCCAGCCGTCCGCCGACGATCACCCCGACGATGATCCATGTCACCAGATCCTCGATCTGGGTATCGGCCAGCGGCGGGCCGGCCCGAGACCAGAGCCGGGGCCGCCTGACCGCCATGAGGCAGAGCCGCCATCCGATCAGGATACCGACAATATAGGCCAGCGCGTACCAGCGCAGCGCGAGGGTAAAGCTGCCGATCTGGAACGAAAACAATTCGGTCCCGATTTCGGGAAAGGGTATGGCGGCTGAAAGCATGTTGCGCGGTCCTACATATGTGCGTGTTCAGTGGTATCGTGTGCGTCCGACGCCGGACGCAGCAGGAGGAAAGTCCGGACAAAGGCAAAGACAAGACCCATCAGTGCCACCGAGACGATGACGATCAGCGGGTCGGTCTGCCATTTGAGGCTGGCAAAGGCGGCCAGCACGATGCTGTCCAGCGCGATGGCGCTGAGCAGGACCCAGCCCTTTGCACCGATCTCGTGGCGGAGGTGGCGAAAGACGCCCCAGTGGATGATGATATCCATCACCAGATAGAAAAACGCCCCAAGCGACGCGATGCGCCCAAGATCGAAAAACACCGCCAGCGTGCCCGCGATGACAACGGTGTAGACAAGCGTATGATCGCGGATAGCACCGGGCATGCCGAAATGGCTGTGGGGGATCAGCTTCATGTCCGTCAGCATGGCCAGCATGCGCGAGACGGCGAAAATACTGGCGATAAGGCCCGAAGAGGTCGCCACCACCGCCAGCACGACCGTCAGATAAAACCCGGTCTGGCCCAGGGCGGGGCCCGCGGCCTCGGCCAGGGCATAATCGCGGGCGGTGATGATCTGCTCAAGTGTCAGGTTTGACCCGACGGCAAAGGCCACCAGCAGGTAAACCACGACGCAGACAGCGATCGAGATCAGGATCGCGCGCCCGACATTGCGATGCGGGTCCGTCACCTCGGCACCGCTGTTGGTGATGGTGGTAAAGCCCTTGAATGCCAGGATCGAGAGCGCAACCGAGGCGATAAAGCCGGTGACAACACCCGCTGAACCGGTGCTGGTGCCGTCGGATGCGGCCTCGAACGAGAACCCCCCGACCCATAGCGCCGCCGCACCGAATAGCGCGATCCCCCCACCTTGAGCGCCGCCATGATGATGGAAAACAGCCCGACCGAACGGTTACCGGCAACATTGATGAGATAGGCAAAGATGATCAGGGCAAGCGCCAGTGCCGGCACCATCCAGCCTGATGGTTCCTGCCCGAAGCCTCGCAAGAGATAGGTAGCGAATGTACGGGCGACCAGACTTTCGTTGATGACCATGGAAAGCGCCATCAAGAGCGCCGCGCCGGCGGCGATGGCGGTCGGTCCGTAGGCCTTTTGCAGGATCATGGCGATCCCGCCCGATGACGGCCAGGCGTTGGACATCTTGATATAGGTATAGGCGCTGAACCCGGTGATGATCGCGCCGACGACAAAGGCCAGCGGAAAGAGTGGCCCGGCAAGCTGGGCGATCTGGCCGGTCAGCGCAAATATCCCCGCGCCGATCATGACGCCGGTGCCCATGGCGACCGCGCCGGTCAGGGTGATGCTGTTGGGTTTGTATTCAGACTGCATCGGTTTGGTCTTTCATTTCTTTCTGTCGGTTTTGATGCTCAGCCTTCGCGCAGCGCGTCGGGCAAAGCGGCCAATGCCTCTTCCAGCGGGACAACCGGCAGGCCCGTGCGTATCCAGCCCGGCCCGGCGGGCGAGCCGAGCATCCCTTCGGATATATCGATCACGGGTGGTGCGCCTGCCGATGCCAGCGCCCGCTGAACATAGGCGCTGCGCCCGCCCGTGGCGCAGATCAGCGCCAGCCGCCTTTCCCCGGCAAGCTGCATCGCGGTTTGCAACCGTTCAAGAAAGCGATCCTCGTGCAGGCTGATCGGCCATGCCCCCTTGGCCAGTCCGGTTGATTTCCATTCCCGCCGCGAGCGGATGTCCAGCAGCACGAGATCACCCTTTGTCAGCGCCTCATCGGCCTGACGGGCGCTCCAGATCTCGGCCGTTTGCGGCCACGCGGCAAGGGGCCAAAGCGTGAAGGCACCACCCCATGCCAGCGCCAGGCGACGCGTCAGGGGGGTGGTTTCGGGTGGTAAAGTCATCGGTCTGCTATCCTGCTTTGACGTTCTTCAGCCCGGCAATGGCTGGCGGGTATCGAAACCGCCGCGATAGAGCAACGCGGCATAGAGCACCCCGCCCAGAACCGCCGGAATGATGCCGCCCAGCAGAAAGAGCGATGTCTGCTCTTCGCCACCGAAATAGGCAAATCGGATATCGATCCTGCTGCAGAGATAGGCGCAATAGCTGCCGACGCCCGCCGTGGCCAGCCAGGCGACGAATGCGGCCTGTCGCGCGGGCCTGTGCTCGGCAAAGATCAGCACGAACATGCCGATCACCGATCCCATGGCGATGCCGCAGGTCAGCGTCCACGCGACTTTGCCAGCCACGCCGCCCGCCGGAAACAGATAAAGACCCCAGACCAGCAGATAGACCAGCTCGGCCAGCGTGGTCATGGCAATGGCAATGCCCAGAACCCGGATTACGCGTTGTCTTTCCATCCTGTCTTCCCTTGTTTGGCTCGCTGGCGGCGTGTTGCGGTCTGCCGTTTGGTGGCCGGGGCACGGGCGCGCCAGCACATGTCGCACAGGTCATCGCCATCCGACAGTGTGCGCGGGCGGGTATAGTGCCCGCGCATACCGTCACCGGCAATCAGATCGGCACCCGGCCAGTCATAGCGGCACCAGCTGGCGCGAAAGGCCGCCAGCTCGCCGCGATCCCCCGCAGCAATGAGCCTGCGAATGAAGCTATGTGGCGGGCAATGGGTGAAATGGGTTTGAATGTCATCACCTGAATAGCCAGGGGTCACGGCATATCCGGGCGCGCCGGGTGCGCCAAAGGGAAAACGCAGCAGTATGCCGATCGTCCAGCGCAGCCGCCGCCCCGGATCACGCGTGGCCAGACGGACGGGCAGCGACACAATTCCGAGCAGTCGCGCATAGACCCGCCAGCCCGTATCCGCCACCAGCTGACGTGCCTCTGCCCGCGACAGGCCGAAATCCAGCAATACCCGGTAGAACGCGGCGGTATAGACCGCGAGTTCCACCATCAGCCGGTTGCCCGTCAGCTCAAGCCGGTGAAACTCGGCCAGGGGCCGCAGCTTGCGCGCTTCGGGCTCGATCCGGCGTGACAAGGCCCTGAGATCGACGGCGAAAACCCGGGTGGGCCTGCCGTTCAGCGTGATCTCTCGGCCAAGCAGGCTCTGGCGCAAGGACCGGCGTAGCATCTGCAACAGGCCAAAGCGGACCAGACGCCAGAAGATCGGGGTGCGGTCGCGTTCAGGTGCCATGATGTGGCCCTCGCAAAACCCGGCGCGCACCGCTGCGCGTCAGCCAACAATCTTGCCCGCTATCAGGGGGGTCCGGGGCGCGGGCCCTGGATGATCCCCCTTGGCTCATGCCTCGGCGCTCATCGCGTTGTCACCTGTATCGCTCCGCCCGCGCTGACGTTTCCACGTTTTGACCGATGCGGCTGTCTGCAGCACCACCACACCCAGAACGATGATCACGAACGGCCATTGCAGGATGTTGGGATCAGGCGTCGCCCGGTGGAAATCGAGGAAGTGCATGAACAGGAAATAGGCGGTATGCGCCACCGTAAGTGCCCAGAGGATATAGGTGCTTTGCTGGATATATTTCCAGACCGACGCGCCCAGCAGACGCTGGCTCAGATCATTCGAGGTGATGGCCAGCATCAGACCATAGGCCAGTGCCGCGATGCCGATGATATTGGCAAAGCCGAATCCCTGCTGGAACATCACGTATTCCTGAAGCTGTGGATGGAATTCAAACCCGAAGAGCCTCATGAAATCGAGCTGCACCCAGCCCAGCAGGATGATGATGGTATGCACCGACGCCGCAACGATGGCGTAGATGCCCAGTTCGCGCCGATAGGGCAGCAGTTTGCGAAATAGACGCCCTGTACTAAGCCGCGATAGCGGTCCGAGCACCATGGCCAGCGCGACAAGCGCAAATGAAGCATCGCCAAAGGCGCGGTTCCACCGATGCATCGGCGACCATTCGAGACGCAGATAATAGACGCCCGCGAATATCACGCTGGCCAATGCCAGCGTGATGATATGGCGTCTGATCCAGGCCTGTTTCATTTCGTGTTCTCCGTGTTGGTTCCAGTATTCTCTCTCGGTAATCTTCTCAGGCAAACGGCAGGGCGGGGGCCCTGCCGGATGATCTGCCGACTGGCGGGTTCCTGTCGCAACCCCGGTCGATCCGGTCGGGCCTCAGCGGGCATCATCGCCGCCGTTCCCGTGACCGCCATGGCCACCCCCATGGCCCTTGTGCATGAAAAAATGCATGCCGACGCAGGCCAGAAGCGGCAGGAACAGGATCGTGCTGCTGGTCAACAGGACGCTGCGATACTCGTAGCCCAGCACCAGGGCGCCAAGCGCCAGCGCGATCAGCGTCCACCGACCGGACTGGGTTTTCCAGAATTTCGGCCGTGCTTCGGGTTCGGACTGAGCCACGGGGACGGGCAATGTTTCGGGTGTGCTCACTGTTGTTTTCCTCTCAACCTTTCAAGCGGGGTCTTGTGACGTTCCGTGGCGACCCGCACCGGTATGGTCAGTGCCACCCGGGCCGGTTTAGTGCGCGGCGCAAAAACGCGCGCAATGGCGGCCAGTATCCGGTTTACCATGTGATACCTCCTGCGGTTTCTGCGATTGCGGACGCGATCTCGTCAATATTCACGAAGCCGTCCTGCGGCCGGATCGCCAGTTCAAGCCGCCGGGCGGCATTGTAGCCCATTGCGGCATATTCTGTGGGCGCCTGCCCGAATTCGTTCTGGTAGCGCGCTGCAAAGCCGTCAGCATCGCTGGTATCGCGCCATTCTGCCGCCTCTGGCAGGGTTCCGGGCACCATCAGGATCGCGTGGCTGGAAAACCCGGATGGCGGGTTCGGCGCACTCTCTCCTGTTCCGAAGATGACAAAGACATCCGGCTGGTCAGAAGGAGAACCGACAAGCCCGGTCACCCCACCCGTCGCATCACGTGGCAACGGGAGGATCTGCACATCCACCCCGCCCAGATGGCCGTCAGAGGTTTCGGCGGCGTGGCCGTCACGCTCATCCGCCGCCAACAGGAAACCGTTGACCGCCTCGGCCAGCCGCGCCTCGCGGTCGGGGCCATGCACCATCAGCGCGGCGGTAAATTCATGCGCGGCGGCGGCGGTGGCAAGGCTGGCCCCGATCAGGCCAGCTGTCACGCCGGCGACAATCGCGCCGGCCCTTGTGTTTGGTGTCTTCCGTTCCGTCATATCCTGGCACTCCTCAGTCTGAGGGAGTTCAGTACCACAGATATAGACGACGCGCTCATGGCAAATGCGGCGAAGATTGGTCCGATCAGAATGCCGAAGAACGGGAACAGGATTCCTGCCGCGATCGGCACGCCCGAGGCGTTGTAGATCAGAGCAAAGAACAGGTTCTGCCGGATGTTACGCATCGTGGCCCGGGCCAGGCGGCGGGCGCGGACAATACCGTCGAGGTTGCCCTTTACCAGCGTAATCCCGGCGCTTTCGATGGCGACATCCGCGCCGGTGCCCATGGCAATCCCGACATCGGCCTGCGCCAAAGCGGGGGCATCATTGACGCCGTCACCGGCCATGCCAACTTTGGATCCTTTCTCCTGCAACTCGCGGATAATGCGGGCCTTGTCCTCGGGCAGGACATCGGCGCGGATCTCGTCGATCCCCAGCCGTGCCGCTATCGCCTTGGCCGTCCGTTCGTTATCGCCCGTGGCCATGATGATCTTGAAGCCCAGCTCATGCAGGTCGCGGATCGCCGTCGGCGTGCTTTCCTTGACGGGGTCGGCCACGCCGACCAGCCCGGCAATAGCACCGTCAAGCACGACGAACATCACCGTTTCACCATCGTCGCGGCGCGCATTGGCCTTGTCGGTCAGATCACCGGCCTCGAGCCCGAGTTCGCGGATCATGGCGAGGTTGCCTAATGCCACGGCCTTGCCGTCGACTTTACCCTTGACGCCTTTGCCGGTCACCGCCTCGAAATCTTCGGCTTCGACCATCTCGACGCCGCGCTCTTCTGCGCCGCGCACGATGGCCTCGGCCAGCGGGTGCTCTGAGCCGCGCTCAAGCGATGCGGCCAGCCGCAGCACTTCGGCTTCGTCATGGCCTTTCTCGGGCAGGACCGCGACAAGTTCGGGTTTGCCCATTGTCAGGGTGCCGGTCTTGTCGACGATCAGCGTGTCGATCTTTTCGAACCGTTCCAGCGCCTCGGCATTCTTGATCAGGACACCGGCCTGCGCACCACGCCCGGTCGCCGTCATGATGGACATCGGCGTCGCCAGACCCAGCGCACAGGGGCAGGCGATGATTAGAACGGCCACCGCTGATACCAGCGCGTAAGAGAGGGCGGGTTCGGGACCCCAGATTGCCCAGGAAATGAACGAGATGATGGCGATACCGATCACGGCCGGCACAAAGTAACCGGCGACCTTGTCGGCATATTTCTGGATCGGCGCTCGCGAGCGCTGTGCGTTGGCAACCATCTCGACGATCTGGCTGAGCATCGTGTCGGCGCCCACGCGGGTCGCCTCCATGATCAGGCTGCCGGTGCCGTTGATCGTGGCCCCGGTCACGGCGTCACCTTCGACCTTTTCGACAGGTACGGGTTCACCCGAGATCATGCTTTCGTCGATTGACGAACGGCCATCGACCACGACGCCGTCAACCGGAACCTTGTCACCCGGCCGCACCCGCAACCGGTCGCCCACGACAACATCCTCCAGCGCGATTTCCTCTTCGGTGCCGTCTTCGCGGATGACCCGTGCCGTCTTGGCGGCCATGTCCAGCAACGCCCGGATCGCCTTGCCGGTGCCTTCGCGGGCGCGCAACTCCATCACCTGGCCCAAGAGGACCAGCGTGACGATCACTGCAGCGGCTTCAAAATAGACGCCGACCTGTCCGGTTTCGGGGTTGCGGAAGCCCGCAGGGAAAATCTGCGGCGCGATCACCGCGACCATGGAAAACGCATAGGCTGCCGCCACACCCATGCCAATCAGCGAGAACATGTTCAGGTTCATGGTACGGAACGAATTCCAGCCGCGCACAAAGAACGGCCAGCCCGACCAGAGAATCACCGGTGTGCCCAGAACCACCTCCATCCAGAGTGACGTTCGTTCACCGAAGAATTCCCGCAGTTCCGGGTAACCCAGATAGGGCGTCATGGTCAGGATGAGGATCGGGATGGTCAGGGCGGTGCCCACCCAGAAACGCCGGGTGAAATCGACCAGCTCGGGGTTCGGGCCCTCATCGGCCATGGCCGCCGATTCCAGTTCCAATCCCATGCCGCAAAGCGGGCAAGAGCCGTGATCAGTCTGGCGCACCTCCGGGTGCATCGGGCAGGTATAGACAGCACCGGTCCAGCCGACGGGCACCGTATCATACCGACCATCCGTTGCGCCGTCGGACGCCCCGTGTGAGTGGTGGCCATGATGGTCATGGAGATGGTGGTGATGATGCGCGTGGCCGTCGGCTTCGCCTTCGGGGACAAGATGCATCCCGCATTCCGGACAGTCACCCGGACCGTTCTGCCGTACATCGGGATGCATCGGGCACGTATAAACGCTCTCGATTGTTTTACTGTCTTTTTCCTGCAGGGTCTGGTGAGACATAGTTCTATCCTCGAATCGATATCACAGACATCTAGGGCTTCCAGTCACTGGAAGGTCAAGCGCCGGACGAAATTTTTTTCGTATCAGGGTTCCCGGGCGGGTCCGGAACCGTTGCGCCGCGTCCGGCGGTGGTGGTGAATTGCCGCCCAGATCAGCGGAGCCCCCGTCAAAAGCCCTAGGCCCAGCACCGCCCATGTCGCCCGGCCCAGATCGGCAGAGGCGACCTCGTTACCGAAATGCGCCAGCAGGAAACTGGCCGGAATGATCCCCGCCAGCGTCGCCAGTGCAAAACGCCAGAACCTCAGCGTGCTCAGCCCGGCGGCATAGCTGACCAGATCGAACGAGACAAAGGGCATCAGCCGGGTGACAAAGACGGCGAATGTCAGCGCGTTTTGCGACCCCAGCAGGCCATAGTCCAGCCGGTCGCCCAGCCAGCGCTGCAATACATCCCGCCCCAGCAGACGCGCCAGCAGAAAGGCAAGCATCGCCCCGGCCTCGGCCCCGATGACGATCAGTGTCGTACCAACAAGGTGGCCATAGACCGCCCCCGCCGCCAGCGCGATCGGGGCGCTGGGAATGGGGCTGGCCACGATGGCCAGCGTCATCGACCCGACGATCAGCACCGGGCCCCATGGCCCCAGCCGCGTTGCCGCCGCCTGCAGGTTTTCCTGCGCGAACCATGAAAGCGGCTCACCAAAGAGAAAGGCGCCGGCCAGGGCCAGCGCCACAAGGGCGATCAGGATGATGCGCCAGATCATGGGTCCGTTTCCGCCGCCCGGTCGTCAGGCGGCGTCCACGGCCTCGGTCAGCATGTCGCGCACGACACCCGCCACCGATTTCAGCTCGGAATTCTCGATGGCGGTCATCGACGCCACGGGATCGATGGCGCTGACCTCGACGCCTTCGCCGGTCTGGCGCAGGATGACGTTGCAGGGCAGCATGGCACCGACGCGCGGCTCAAGCCCGATTGCTTCCCAGGCCATTTTGGGGTTGCAGGCGCCCAGAATGGTATAGGCATCCATGTCGGCGTCGATCTTCTTTTTCATCGTCGCCTTGACGTCGATTTCCGTCAGGACGCCGAAACCGCGTTCGGCCAGAGCGGCGCGGACACGCGCATCGACATCGGCAAAATCGGCATCCGCGATGGTTCGGTTATGGGTGTAGGACATCGTTTTATCTTTCCTGCTAATTCGCGAGATACTTTACCAGTGCAAAGATCGCGAGGATGACGAGGACGATCACGAGGATCATCCAGAGACCGCCAGCTAATCCAAATCCCATCATATCGTATTCCTTCGTTGTAGGGAGGCGCGGTGATGCCGCACCCGGCTGCATCACCGCGCCCGGGTTCAGTTGTTATCAGTGTTCATCATGGTGTTGGCGTTCTGGCCATTCATCATCATGTTGCCGTTCTGCATGTTGTTGATGTCGGCACCGGCATTGTGCAGGGGCTGCATCTGGCCCATCCGGTCGGCAATGGCGCCGATCTCGGCCTCGGTAACGATACCGTCGCCGTCATTGTCGATGAACTGGAACCGGTCGACCATCATCTCGCGGTTCATCTGGGCATAGAGCGCTTCGTACTCGGCCAGAGACAGGTTGCCATCGCCATCGGCGTCATATTCGCCCAGCTGCGCGGTCAGTCCGGCCTTGAGCTCTTCGGGGGACACGCGGCCATCCTTGTCGGTGTCAAAGGCGGTATTCATGCCACCCATCTGGCCCATCTGACCACCCATCATGTTGCCGCCCATCATCTGGCCGTGCATCTGCATCATCATGTTCATCATACCCTGCATGCCCTGCATGCCGTTCTGACCGAACATCGGGTTGGCACCGTTCATGCCATTCATGCCCATCATGGCGTTATTGCCGGCAAACCCCATCTGGTTCTGCATGGGCATGTTGCCCTGAATGGCCATGTTGCCCTGCTTGTTGGCGCTGTTGACATCGGCAAAGGCGAATGTTGCACCGGCACCGGCAACTGCGAGAGCGATGAGAGAGAGTGTTGCACGTTTCATTTCGAACTCCTTTCGTTGTGTTCGATATGCATATTGGCGTGGTTCTGTCGCAGGGGAATGCCACTGCCGGGGGCTTTTTGTATCGGTTTGTCGCAAGCGCTCGGGCCGATACAGATTGCGACATTTTTCCGGTCATGGGATCATGCCGCATGAGGTTAGAACACCCCCATGACCGATAGTCCGCATATCCTGATCGTCGATGATCACCGCGAGATTCGCGATGCCGTGTCCCGTTATCTGGAGAAAAACGGCTTTCGCGCCACGACGGCGCGCGATGCGGTCGAAATGGATGCGATCCTGGCCAAAGGTTCGTTTGACCTGATCGTGCTTGATATCATGATGCCGGGCGAAGACGGCATTTCGGTTTGTCGGCGGTTATCGGCATCCATGGCGATCCCGATCCTGATGCTGACCGCGCTTGGCGATGATACCGACCGGATCATCGGGCTGGAGGTCGGCGCCGATGATTATCTGCCCAAGCCGTTCAACCCGCGCGAATTGCTGGCCCGGATCAAGGCGATCCTGCGGCGTTCGGCGCGACATGCCCCCGTCACGGATGATCTGGCGGGTGCACGGGTGCGTTTTGCCGGATGGTGCCTGAATACCGACCGGCGGCTTCTGACCGCCGATGACGGCAGAACCGTCAGCCTGACCACGGCCGAGTTTAAGCTTTTGACCGTGTTGCTGGCGCGCCCGCGCATGATCCTGTCGCGTGATCAGCTGCTTGATCTGACAGCCGGGCGCTCGGCCCGCGTTTTTGACCGTGCTATCGACAACCAGGTCAGCCGCCTGCGCCGCAAGATCGAGATTGACCCGGCCAATCCACAGATCATCACAACCGTACGCAGCGGCGGCTACAGCCTTGCCACCGATGTTGAGACGGGGCCGGTATGAGCATGCTGCGCCCCGGCCTGCGCGGTCAGCTGGTGGTGATTGTCACGCTGGCGCTGTTGGTGGCGCAGGGTGTCAGCGTCTGGTTTCTGGTCGATGAACGCAGCATGGCCGTGCAGGCCGCGCAGGGACAGGAAACTGCTGATCGCGCGGCAAATGTGGTGCGTCTGATCGAGGCGGGATCGGGCATGTTGCAATCCGAGATACTGGATGCCGCCACGTCATCGCTTGTGCGCTTTACCATCGGCGATGCGCCCATTGTCACCCATGGCGATCACGATGCCAGCGGCACAATCGCAGCACGCATTCTGGCGATGCTGGGCGGGGATACAGAGCGCGACGTGCTGGTGGAACTGCACGAGATCGCGACCGCCATGCCTTTCATGGATCAAAACGATGCCGAGATGATGTCGATGCACCGCGAGATGATGGCCGGCAATGCCTCGGGGATCGAGATGGGGCTGTCCATCGCGCTGGTGGACGGGCGCTGGCTGAACGTGGAAACGCGGTTTCTGCGCCCGCCGATCCAGTGGCCATGGATGACGGTTGCGGGCTTTGGCCTGCTGGCCGCGCTGTTGCTGGGGCTTGCACTCTGGTTCAGCCTGTCGCGGATTACCGGGCCGCTGCGCAGTCTTGCCACGGCAGCAGACCGGTTTGGTCGCGGGGACGAGCCGGTGCCGCTTGATGCGCGCGGGCCTGCCGAGGTGCGCGATCTGACGGGTGCGTTCCTCAGAATGCAGGACCGGCTGTCGCGTTTCGTCTCGGACCGGACGCGCCTTCTGGCATCGCTGGGCCATGACCTGCGCTCGCCCCTGACGGCGCTCAGGGTCCGGGCCGAACTGGTTGACGAGGACGAGACCCGCGAAAGCCTGATCACCTCGATCGAGGAAATGCAGGAGATGGTCGAAACCACGCTTGCCTACGCAAAGGGAATTTCCGGCAGCGAAGCAATGGAAACCGTCGTCGCACATGATTTCATTGCCGCGCTGGTTGGAGATGCCGATCCGCCAGTGCCCGTGCGGATTGATGCCGCGCTCCGGCTGGACCTGCGCCCGGTCTCGATGCGCCGCGCCCTGCGCAACCTGATTGAAAACGCCACCCGCTACGGCGGATCGGTCGAAATCGACGGTGAACTGAGTGGTGAGGTGCTGGTCATATCCATAAGCGACCGGGGCCCGGGCATTGCCGAGGATGATCTCGAGCGGGTCTTTGACCCTTATGTCCGGCTGGAGGAATCGCGGTCGCGTGATACCGGCGGGATCGGGCTGGGCCTGTCGATTGCACGCTCGATCATTCGGGGTCATGGCGGCGACCTCAGGCTGGTCAACCGTGCGGGTGGCGGGCTGACCGCGCGGGTCGATCTGCCTGTATCGAACGGTTAGTTTGCGACGTTTTCAGCCAGTTCGATGGGCGTTCCCAGCGCCGTTTCCAAGGCCTCCATCACCATTGTCGGGGTCAGCACTTCGGACAGGGGGATGCCCTCGGGTGCGGCGGGGCCGTAGACGATGTTGAACGGAATGCCGAAACGGCCATTCGCCTCAAGATAGGCCTGAATGCGCGGATCGGGGCGCGTCCAGTCGGCCTGCATCGCCACGACGCTGGCACTGGCCAGCGCATCAACCACCGGTGCACGTTCCAGCACCAGCGTCTTGTTGGCCTTGCAGGTCAGGCACCAGTCGGCGGTCACATCAACAAAGACAACCTGCCCCTGACTGACGAGGCGCGGAATTTCGGGCCGGTCGAAGACAACCCAGTCGATACGCTCATCGGTGATCGCCGCCCGGTCGTCGATCGCCACCATTGATGGCAAAAAGAGCGCCACCGCGATCAAAAGTACTGCCGAAACCGGCGCAAATCGCCCCGCCAATTGTCTGCCTCGCCACCAGCGCCCGGCGCCGAGCGCCAGAATGGCCAACCCCAGCAACACACCCACCCAAAGCGCAAGTCGCGCCGAGGATACGCCCATGAGCACCCAGAAAAGCCACGCCGCCGTTCCCGCCAGCAACAGGCCGAGAATCAGTTTGACCGCCAGCATCCAGCGGCCCGGGCGGGGCAGGGCCGAGATCATGCCGGGCCGCGCCGCAACGATCAGATAGGGCAGGGCCAGACCCAGCCCCATGCTGGTAAAGATGATCATCACCTCATAGGCCGAGCCGGTCAGCGCAAAGGCCACCGCCGTCCCCAGAAGCGGCGCAGAACAGGGCGTGGCCAGAATGGCGGCAAACGTGCCGGTGGCGAAATCGCCCAGATAGCCCTGACCGCCCGAATTGGCCAGCCGCGTAGACAGCCCGGCGGGCAGCGAAAACTCAAAAAGCCCCAGCAGGCTGGCGGCGAAAAGCCCGAGCACCACGATCAGGAAGACAAGGAAATAAGGGTTCTGAAACTGCGTCCCCCAGCCGATGGCAAAACCAAAGGCCTGAAGCGCGAGCACGATGGCCGCCAGCACCCACATGAAAACCAGCGTGCCGAGTGCTGTCATCAGGAACCCGTTGCGAATGCGTCCGGGCGATCCGTCGGCGAGTTTCAGCGCAGAGGATAACTTGATCGACAGGACCGGCAGCACGCAGGGCATGGCGTTCAGGATGATGCCCCCAGCAAAGGCCAGAAGTGCCACCCAGCCCAGTAGGGCAAGGCTGCGCCCCGGCGCAGCCACGGTAAAGGGTGGTTCAGCCGGGACGGGGCTGATCGTCACATTGGCCAGTGTCGCGGCGTTATTGCCATCGGTTGCCGTCAGCGCGAGCGGATCGGCGGGATCGGAAAGATAAAGGATCGGCAGGCTGGCCCACAGCGTCGCGCGATCGGATGAGAGGCGGATATCGGGTGTACCAAATGCCGTATCCTCGCCCAGTTCGGGAAATATGTCGGGGTCATCCCAGCCGGTGGATTTATCCAGCTCAACCACCAGCGACGTTGCATCCTCACTCAGTGCTGCCGAACGCAGCGAAATGCCGGTATCGCGCCCGTCGCCGGGTACGCGCGCCGACCATTTGGCGATTTCACCGGCCGAGATCTGATCGATCCCGGCACCGCCGGGCAGCGACAGCGCCAGATCAAAGTTCGACGGGACGCAGATATCGGAACAGACCAGCAGCGAAACGCTGGCCCGCAATTCCGCCGGTTTGCCGGGCTCTGCCAGCGTGATCAGGATCGGGTAGGTGACCTGCTTCTCGTAACCGAAATTCTCGATACCAAAGGCGCGGAACCGCGTGGGGGCAGGGTACTGGAATTCGGCGCTCTGAACATTGACCGAGCCACTCCAGTCGATCTCGGGCGGCAAACCGACCTCGCCGGGTGAACGCCAGTAGGTTTTCCACCCCTCGCCCAGTTTCAGCGACAGCGCGGCGGAAATTCCCTGTGTATTGGCGGCGATCCCATCTTCGGCGGTGATCAGCCGGGCGGTTACGGCAGGCGATGTGGACACGTCAGACCGGGCCGCAAGGGCAGCAGACGGCGCAACAATACCGGCGATTATCCCCAGAAGGGCAGCCAGCATCAGTGCCAGATTGCGCGGTTTGGTCATGTTCATGCCCTATCCTGATTGCATCATGCCCCGACCAAAGCCGCGGGGCGCGTCTATTCGTTCATTGCGGCCCGGGCAGACTAAGGTCAAGCAACGCCGCGATCAAATCTGCGAGAGCAAAATGAGAGTCCCCGCCTGCTCTGCGCCGAGGTCCTGATGGCGTAGGCGATGGAACATGTCCTTGATCTCAATCAATTATGCCATTGTGCCTGCCACCGGCTGGTCAAGGGCCGGTTGTAGCAATTCACACCGGGATGTGAGGTTCTGCCGCGCAGGCCGCGCCGGTTTTCGCGTTGGCCGCCCTGAGCTTTTCTGATAGCAGAGCCGCGACAAGGAATCCCCTTGACCTTCCAGTGCTGGAACTTGGGATCAACACCTGGCAACCCCAGGGCGGGGCGCTGTGGGACGGGGGTAAAACAAAGCGAGTGAGCGAGACGTGAATAATTTTTGGGCCTATCTTGTTGGCGGTGTTTTCCTGGGCGGTATCGTCGTGTTTTTCTTTGCCCCGCAGCCCGAGACGGGCGGCCATACCATGACGCCGCCTGACACATCCAGCATTGAAGAGGGCGATCCCATCGTCAATGTGGTTCTTCCGGCGGAACTGTCGGCCAATGCCCAGATCGGCAAAGCCGTGTTCGAGGCGAAATGCGCCGTTTGCCACGGTGAAAACGCCGCCGGTCAGAACGGTGTCGCACCGCCGCTGATTCACACCACCTACAGGCCCAGGCACCATGGCAACGAAGCCTTCTGGATCGCGGCACAACGCGGTGTTCAGGCCCATCACTGGGAATTCGGCAACATGCCCCCGGTCGAAGGCATCTCGCGCGGAGAAGTCATGATGGCAGTGGCCTATATCCGCGAATTGCAGCGCGCGAACGGGATTCGGTAGATGGCGGGTAAAAGCGGCAACAGATTGAAGCGGTTTTTGATACCAGTCTCTGGCGGGCTGGCGGGTCTGGTCGTGCTGGGTGCGCTGCAAATATCCGAACATGCCAGCGCCGCGCCGCCGAAACAGCCGGAAGGCACCGATATCGCCGCCGGTCAGAGACTTTATGCCGAATATTGCGCCTCTTGCCATGGCGCCAATCTGGAAGGCCAGGAAAACTGGCAAATCGCGAATGAAGACGGGATTTTCCCGGCCCCGCCGCATGACCGATCGGGACATACATGGCATCATGGCGACGCGCTGCTCTTTACCTATACCAAGCTGGGCGGCAAGGGTGCGATGGCTGCGCAGGGGCTGGATTTCGAAAGCGGTATGCCGGAATTTGGCGAAACGCTCAGCGATCAGCAGATATGGGAAATTCTTGCTTATATCAAATCGACATGGGACGATCGTGTCCGCGAAATGCAGGCCGTCAGGACCGAGGCCGAACAACTGAGAGGAAACTGATGAAACAGATACTGATCGGGGTCGTGCTGGCGACCCTTGCACTGACCCAGCCCGCACGGGCCGATCACCTCAGCTCGGACGATATCAAGGAACTGGCATTGGAGGCGATCCTCGAAAACCCCGGCATCATCATGGATGCCGTGCGCATCCTTGAACAGCAACAGGCCGATGCGCAGGCAGCGCAGGCCGCGGCGACGCTGGAACAGCGGCGTGATCTGCTGGAGCGTGATCCCAATGCGCCGGTTCTGGGCAATCCCGACGGTGATGTGACGGTGGTCGAATTCTTTGACTATAACTGCCCCTATTGCCGCCGCGCCATGGATGAGGTTCAGGCCCTTCTGGATGCCGACCCCAATATCCGCCTTGTCTACCGCGAATGGCCGATCCTGGGCGAAGGCAGCGTTTTTGCTGCCCGTGCAGCACTGGCTTCGCGCAATCAGGGCAAATACGAGGAATTCCACTGGGCGCTCATGGGTCAGGCCGGGCGCGCCGAAGAATCCAGCGTCTTGCAGATTGCTGCGGAAATCGGGCTGGATATCGATCAGCTTCTGGCCGATATGGATGCACCCGAGATTGATGAGCATATCCAGACCACCATGGCCCTGACGCAGGAACTTGGGTTCAACGGTACGCCGTCCTTTGTTGTGGGTGAGGCGCTAGTGCCGGGGTTCGTCGAATCCTCGGTTCTCAAAGACTACGTGGATGAAACGCGGGACGCGCTGAACTAGGCGCGGCCCGATGTCGGTATCACGCCGCCGCCGGGATTACTGGGACGGTGTCTATGCCGACAGCCGCGAGGAAACGGTCAGTTGGTTTCAGACCAACCCGGAACCTTCGCTGGCAATGATCGACGCCGCCGGTGCGGATACAGACAGCTCGGTCATTGATATCGGCGGCGGGGCCTCGCGCGTCGTCGATCATCTGATCGGGCGCGGTTTTCACGACCTGTCGGTTCTTGATGTCTCGGGCCGGGCGCTGGAACGGGCCCGTATGCGACTGGGGCGCGCGGCGCGTTCTGTCAGCTGGATTACCGCCGATGTCACCGGGTGGAAGCCGCATCGGCGCTATGACATCTGGCATGACCGCGCCGCGTTCCACTTTCTGACCGAACAGGCTGACCGGCTGGCCTATTTTGCCTGCGTCAAGGCGGCGATTGCCCGGGGCGGGCACGTCATTCTGGCCACATTCGCCGAGGATGGTCCGCTCAGTTGCAGCGGCCTGCCGGTGATGCGCTATTCACCCGAAGCATTATCCGGCCAGCTGGGCCTTGGGTTCGAACTGCGCGCCTTTCAGAGCGACATGCACGAAACACCGGGCGGGGCCCGGCAATCGTTTCAGTTCTCGCTTTTTCAGCGCGTTCGCGACTGACGATGTTCAAAGACCGCGCGCGGGAAATCCAATCTCTTCCAGCGCGGTGACGACGGCGGCGTCGGGTTTGCTGGTGGCGACATCCACGGTTTTCGCCTCAAGATCGACGGAAACCTGCGCCTCGGGGTCCAGCGCCGACAGCGCTGTTTCGATCGAGCTTTTGCAATGGCCACAGCTCATGTCGGGTACGTGATATTTCATGCTTACCTCCGGTTGGCGGCACTGTCTCTGTCTCCCACATGGGAAGGTCAAGAGAAAATTCACCCCTTGACCTTCCTATAACTGGAACCTTTATGTAAGCGGAAAGTCGGACGAATCGAAGGAATACCTATGCCCACTCAAGTGACATTGGCCGTATCCGGGATGAGCTGTGCATCCTGCGTGGGCCGCGTAGAAAAAACTCTGGCCGCAATCGGCGGGGTATCGGACGCTTCGGTCAATCTGGCAACCGAAACCGCAACCGCCACGGTTGACGATCCATCGGTCGTTAAGTCCATGGTCGCGGCGCTGGAGCGGGCCGGATATCCGGCTGAACGCTCTGTCGCCACGCTGAGAATCGAGGGCATGACCTGCGCATCCTGTGTGGGCCGCGTGGAACGAGTGCTCGCCGCACAGCCCGGCGCAGTTTCCGCCGCCGTCAATCTGGCCACCGAAACCGCGCGGATCGAATATTTGAACAAGGTTACCACGCCCGGGACTCTGGCCGCAGCCGTGACCAAGGCGGGGTATGCCGCTACAACCGGTAAAGATGCGGCGACAGCAGACACGGACAAGGCCGACCGCAAGGCCGAGGAAATCCGGACGCTCAAGCGGCTGACCATCATTGCCGCCATCCTGTCAGCACCTGTTGTCGCGCTGGAGATGGTGGCGCATTTCATCCCCGGCGGCCATCTCTGGATCGAGGGGACAATCGGCTATGAAACCAGTTGGCTGATCCAGTTCATTCTGACCACAATCGTCCTGGCCGGTCCGGGTATCCGCTTCTATAAAAAGGGCTTTCCGGCGCTGTTTCGGGGTGCGCCCGACATGAACTCGCTGGTGGCCATGGGCACGGCGGCGGCGTGGATATACTCGGTTCTGGCCCTGTTCGTGCCGGCGATTTTCCCCGAAGGCACCCGCGCCGTCTATTTCGAGGCTGCGGCGGTGATCGCCACGCTGATCCTGCTGGGCCGGTTTCTGGAGGCCCGCGCCAAGGGCCGCACCGGTGCGGCCATCCAGCGCCTGATCGGATTGCAGCCGAAAACCGCCCGTGTTGAACGCGACGGTGAGGTGCAGGAGATTGCGATCGCCGATATCGTTCTGGGCGACATCGTGCATGCCCGTCCGGGTGAGCGGATTGCAGTGGACGGCACCGTGGTGACCGGCCGCAGCTTTGTTGATGAGAGCATGATCACCGGTGAACCGATTCCGGTCGAAAAGCTTCAGGATGCGCCGGTGGTCGGCGGTACGGTCAACGGCAACGGGCTGTTGACGGTGCGCGCCGGTGCCGTCGGTGGCGATACCGTGCTGGCCCAGATCATCAAGATGGTCGAAGAGGCGCAGGGCGCGAAGCTGCCGATCCAAGCGCTGGTTGACAGGATCACGGGCGTTTTCGTGCCCATCGTGATCGTCATTGCCGCATTGACGGTGGCTGTCTGGCTGCTCTTCGGGCCAAGCCCGGCCATGGCGCTGGCGCTTGTCGCCGGGGTCTCGGTGCTGATCATCGCCTGCCCCTGTGCGATGGGTCTGGCCACGCCGACCTCGATCATGGTGGGTACGGGGCGCGCGGCCGAACTTGGCGTGCTCTTTCGCAAGGGTGATGCGCTGCAGGGTCTTCAGAACGCACGTGTCCTGGCCTTTGACAAGACCGGTACGCTGACGCTCGGCAATCCCGAGCTGACCAGCCTTGTGGTGGCGGAAGGACAGAACGAGGACGAGGTTCTGCGGCTGGTTGCCGCGGTCGAGACGCACTCGGAACACCCGATTGCCCAGGCACTGGTGCGCGCCGCCGAACTGCGCGGGCTGAGCGCGGGTGAGGCAGAAGAATTTGCCGCCATCCCCGGCATGGGGGCCACCGCCCGCGTTGACGGGCACGAGGTAATCGTCGGCGCCGACCGTTTCATGGCCGACCGGGATATCGCGCTCGGCGCGCTTGGCGCTGATGCCGAGGCGATGGGCACGCGCGGTGAAACCCCGCTCTTTGCCGCCATTGACGGCAGGCTTGTCGCGGCAATCGGTGTCTCGGACCCGATCAAGGAAGGTACACCCACCGCATTGGCGGCGCTGCATGCGCTTGATGTGAAAATCGCCATGATCACCGGTGACAATCAGGCCACCGCAAATGCCATCGCCGCCCGTCTGGGCATCGATCACGTGGTGGCCGAGGTTATGCCCGACGGCAAGGTCGCGGCGCTGAAATCCCTGCGCGAGGCGCATGGCAACGTGGCCTTTGTCGGGGATGGCATCAACGATGCACCTGCCCTGGCCGAGGCTGATACCGGTCTGGCCATCGGTTCGGGCACGGATGTCGCCATCGAAGCCGCCGATGTCGTGCTGATGTCGGGCGAATTGTCCGGCGTCGTGAACGCGATGAAGGTCAGCCAGAGCACCATGCGCAACATCCGGCAAAACCTGTTCTGGGCGTTTGCCTATAATGCGGCATTGGTACCGGTGGCGGCGGGTGTGCTCTATCCGTTCTGGGGCGTACTTTTATCGCCGATCCTCGCGGCCAGCGCCATGGCGCTCTCGTCGGTATTCGTGCTCTCGAACGCGCTGAGGCTGCGCCGGATCACGCCCGCCGTGGCCGAACCTGCCGGTGACGCGCCGGCAATCCCGCAATTCAATCCCGCCCCCGCAGAATAGGAACACGCCATGAATATCGGAGATGTCGCAACCCGCTCGGGCCTACCGGCCAAAACCATCCGCTATTACGAGGATATCGGCCTTGTCAAACCGCTGAGGGATACCAACGGCTATCGCACCTTTCGTGAGATCGAGCTGCACAAGCTCGCCTTTCTGGGCCGGGCGCGCGCGCTGGGTTTCTCGATCGAGGATTGCCGCAACCTTCTGCAGCTCTACGAAGACGAAAGCCGCACCAGCGCCGAGGTCAAGGAAATCGCCGCCAGCCATCTGGAACGGATCCGGCAGAAAATCGTCGATCTGCGCGAGATGAGCGATACGCTCTCGAACCTGATCGATTCCTGCGCCGGGGATCACCGGCCCGATTGTCCCATCCTTGAATCGCTCGGGACCAAGATCAGCTGAGATGTCGGATACGCATGCGGGGCACGGGGGCCACGCCGGTCACCTGCCATCCTCAGGCCGGGCGCTGACCATTTCGGCCTGGCTGACGGGCGTCTATTTCATCATCGAACTGGCGGTCGGTCTCTGGACGGGATCGGTTGCCGTCATCTCGGACGCTTTCCACACCTTCTCGGCGGTGGGGGGCGTGCTGGTGGCGCTGATCGCCGCCCGTCTGGCCAGACGCCCTGCCGATGACCGCAAATCCTTTGGCTGGTTCCGGGCCGAGCTGATCGGCGCGCTGGTCAACGGGGCTTTTCTGCTGATCATGGCGCTTCTGGTGATCGTCATGGGGGCGATGCGGCTGGGCAATCCGATCCATCTGCCGACGGGGCCGATGCTCTGGGTGGCGGCAGGTGGTATCGTGACCGAGGTGATCTCGCTTGCGCTGCTCTATAAACAGCAGGGATCGGACCTGAATGTCAGGGGGGCCTACTGGCACATCCTGCAGACATTTATCGGCAGCCTGATCATCATCGTGGCCGCACTGGTTATCGAATTTACCGGTTTCCTCGCCATCGATCCGCTTTTGGGTATCGCCTTTGGTTTCGTTCTTCTCTGGGCCAGCTGGGGTATCCTTGCCGACGCCACGCATCTGCTGATGGACGGGACGCCGGGCGATATCGACCTGCCCACCATCGCGGGCGATCTCGCGGCGCTTGACGGGGTGGGGGATGTGCATCATGTGCATGGCTGGGCCCTGACCAGCGGACGCTATGTCTTTTCCGCACATATCCGCCTGGATGATCCGGACCGTGATGCGCAGCCCGTGCTGGAGGCCGCGCATGATGTGCTGAAATCGCGCTACGGCTTCTACTTCTCAACCCTGCAGGTGGAACAGACATGCCTGGACGAGACGGATTCATCCGGCATCGACACATTCGGGTCGGCTTCGGCTGACATGAACGCGCATGGGCACCGTGAATCAGGCGCGTAAATCTGCCGGTCGGCGGAATCACCCTTCCGGCAGTGGTTCTGTCCAACGGATGGTTGCCCCGCCGGGCGGCGGTGCCTATGATCGGCGGAACCCCTGAACTGTGTATCTGGGACACAATCGCAAAGAATCCGGTCCCCACGCAAATGTGATTGGACCTGCCGCGCGGGAATTGTGCCAGAACAGGGGTGAATGGGGCTATGTGTACGATCACGATAAAAGGAGGATATGCCTATGCTCACACGACGCCACTTTGTTGTCACATCCGCTGCGCTGTTCTCTGCGCCGATCGCGGCCTATGCCGAATCTGATGCAGCCGCAGCCGACGCTGCTGTTGATGCCGCCGGTCCGATCGTCGATCCCGAGGTCAAGACAGCTGCGCGCGCGCCGATATCCAATTCGGCCATGTGGGATACATGGGATGCGCAGGTCACGCCTGCAAATTTCGATCTGATGACAACCAACCCGTGGGGACTTGATCAAAGGTTCATGCCCCAGCTAGTCGAAGCCAATAGCGGGCTCAGGGCCGGTGACATTCATGTCGATGCCATTGCCCGCTATCTCTATCACATCCGCAATGACGGAACGGCGATGCGTTATGGTGTGGGTATCGGCCGCCGCGGCCTGTACGAGCCGGGCACCTATACGATCAAGCGCAAGGTCAAATGGCCGACATGGCGCCCGACTGATGCGATGATCAAACGTGAACCCGAACTGTATGAAAAAGACGCCAATGGCGTGGATGGCGGCCCGACCAACCCGCTTGGGTCTCGGGCATTGTACCTGTTTGTGGGAAATCGCGATACCTATCTGCGTATCCACGGCACACCGCGCCCCCGGACCATCGGCTATCGCGTCAGCTCGGGCTGCGCCAGAATGGTCATGGCGCATATCATCAATCTGTATGATGAGGTTACCGTCGGTTCAACGGCCTATCTCTATCCGGCCGAGGATTCGACGGCTGTCCATAGCTGACGGTCTGCCAACCCGCTGACATGAAAAAGACCCGCCCATATCAAGGCGGGTCTTTTTTCGTTCATCCGATGTTTGCCACTGTGTGCCCCTGTGCCGGACTTGTGCCCGGCCCGTGGCTCTCGTCTCAGGTGGCCGGCCCGCGCGATGAACAGATCGGCTGCCCTGAAGTGGAGCGAAGCGGCAGCATCACGGTTTCGACCACACCCACATGCTTGTACCAATAGCAGCCGTCTTCGGCGCGGTATTGAACGCTTGTCAGATCCTGTTTGGGCCCGGCAATGGCCAGGATTTCTTCGGGCAGGTTCGAGATTGCCTGTGTATCACCACTGTCATTTCCGTTGACCGGAACCGTACAGGCACCAAGGATCAGAACCCCCGCCGAAATCAGTTTGGTGCGTAGCTTCATTTTCGCTGTCTCTCTGTAATCCGTGTTCTCCTGACACCGCATCATGACACCGTGCCGGGACAGGCGCAATTGGCCAAAACATCACAAATGCGGGTATGTTTCATATTTGTCCTGACGCGTCGCTTTACGCGGCCTGAAGCCCGCGGATCATGACCGCCAGAACTGTCAGGGCCGCGGCCATCCCGACACCCAGACACAGCGCCAGCAGGGGCGCGGCCCAGCCGGGCACCGGCCAGATACGCTGCCCCAGCGAAAGCCAGACCGGCATCGCACCCAGCAGAACGGCATAGAGATAGACACCCGAGATATTGTCAAAGAACGCCGATCTTGCCAGCGTTGGGGCAACCACCCCCAACGCCGTCAGCCTGCTGCCGCCGAAAGAGCCGAACCAGTCGGCGGACAAAACATAAATCGCGGCATGCAGCGTGATGAAAAGCCCCAGCCTGAGCGGCAGATCGCACCAGAGCGCGCGCCTCAGATCGCGTGACGAAGCGTCCGCCCGTGTCGACCAGGCAAACAGAAAGCAGCCCGCGTAGTTGACGACAAATATCACGATCAACCCGTTGCTCAGCACCTGACGCAGAAACCGCGCCAAGGGAATGCCACCACCCGAAAGCATGGCCGCAAATCCCGGCGTCAGCGCGACATATAGCGCCAGCACCGGCAACAATCCTGCAAGGCTGAGAAGGAATACATTCCCCAAAAACCGCCCCGCCGGCATATCAAGTGCGAAATATCGGTGCATGGGTAACGTGTAGCACGAAATTCGCGATGCAGGACGGTTCTCATTTCATATCCCGCCCAAACTGAATCGGTTCAGAAGTGTCTTCCAACGATATGAAATAAACATAATCATAATTATGCGGCTATTCGAAGCCATCAAGCCGACTCCGCAGAGAGGTCTCGGGCGCACGAATACAGCTTTCGGACAATATAACTCTGTCGTGCCTCCGGGCATGATCAGATGCCACATTTTCATCACGCTATGGATATATGGGGCCGAACTGAGGCATAAGCCAACTTGCCGTTGCTTCGGTAACAGGGAAAGAGACATATGCGGGATTTTCTGCAGCGCCCGCTTTCGAAACTCTCATAGACGGTGAGTGTCATGAACATGAAAGCGAATTCAGTAAAAAGACTCGACAGCAGCACCGCATGGGCAGAACCGTGGTTTCCCGGCATGCTCTGCGATGGACTCGCCGCTGATGGCATGAGCGCCGACGCCACCGCTGAGTTGCGGGCATTATTTGACAATGCGCGTATCACCTCGTTACCCGCATTGATCGACGCCGCGGAACAGGCTGAACTGACCAACCAGAAAGAGATTATCCGACATCTGAAGGCTTTGGATCACATCGCTTCGTTCAATCAGTCTTGCTATCGGCGCGACAAACCCGAGCAAACCCGCGTAATCTCGTGGCCGAACAATCCCAAAATCCGACAGTCGCGCCGTTCACATTACTTCGACATATTCGAGGATCTGCCCTATCGCGAAACTTTCGACCTCATCGATCAATCTACCCCCATCGGTAGCGCCGGATCGTGTTTTGCCCTTCGCATCGCGCATCAGCTTCAGGCATGGAACTACAACTACGTCATTGAAGAAGATGACCTGCCGGATGACTTTCCCCTGTCAAACCTCGCGAACTCAAATTTCCGAACGGCGCCTGCTCGGGTTGGCACGCTGTTTAATACGCCGAGTATGCGGCAAATGGTCGAAAGGGCATTCGGTGAATGGGAACCTGATCCACTGCTATATGAAAGCAATGGCAAGCTGAAGGACCCTTTTCGAAGCATTGCACCGCTGTATCAGGACGAAGATGGCTTTCTCAATGACTATGCCGAACACTCAGCCGCTCTTCGGAGGGCATTGACGAAATGCAAGGTTTTTGTGCTGACGCTTGGCCTGACAGAGGCATGGAAATTCGCGCACAGTCAGGATTTCACAAGCGTTGCGCCGCATCTGGTTCACCCTACCCTGCTCCGCCGGCATGAACTGACGGTTGCCGAAAATGTTGCAGAGCTCGAGCGGTTGCTGGAGGTCTATCAACGCCATTGCCCCGACATCAAGCTGATCATCAGCGTCTCACCGGTACCCTTGAACAAGACATTTTCGACCACCCAGCATGTTGTGACAGCAAACTCTCTTTCCAAGGCCACCCTGCGCGTTGCCGCAGAAGAGTTTTGCCGCAATCACCCCGATCAGGCCTTCTACTTTCCGTCTTACGAGGTCGTCACCTGCGGTACAGCCAATCCGTGGGAAGAGGACATGAGACATGTGTCCGCCGACGCCGTGGAACGGGTCATGATGCTGTTTCGCAGGATGTTTTTTGTCGACAAGAAGACCGAATTCAAAATGGCATCACTCGATAAACCGTCTGTGCAGCAAGCCACTTCACTGCGCGGGCGACTGAAATCCGCCATTTCTGCGTTCCGCTGAAAACTTACTTAGCTTGCTCTGCAAAAATTGATGGCTCGACCATCAGCCCGGCACCTCTACCTCTCTCCATCCCCACCCTCGCGCGCGCGGGTTACCGGGTGAGTGGCGGCGGGGCCGCGAAAGGGTTGGAGGATCATGCGGTCGATCCAGAGGTCGCGGCGGGTGCGGAAACGCTCGAGGCCGATGGTCATGCCCCGTTGTCCTTCCCTTGGTTGCGCGCGATAGGTGCCCAGCAGCCGGTCCCACCATGGCAGGTTGAAGCCGAAATTGCTGTTGGTCTCGGCGGGGATGACGGAATGGTGCACGCGGTGCATGTCCGGTGTCACGATGATCCAGCGCAGCCAGCGATCCACTGCCAGTGGCAGGCGGATATTCGAATGGTTAAAGAGCGCGCTCGCGTTCAGCACGATCTCGAACACCAGCACCGCCACAGCGGGCGGCCCAAGGATCACCACCAGCGCCAGCTTGATCGCCATCGACAGGATAATCTCCAGCGGATGAAACCTGAGGCCCGTGGTCACGTCAAACTCAAGATCGGCGTGATGCATCCGGTGCAGCCGCCAGAGTACCGGCACGGCGTGAAAGACGACATGCTGCAGATAGATCGCCAGATCCAGCACCAGAAACGCAATGATAAAGGCCAGCCAGCCGGGCACCGACAGCCAGTGCAATATGCCCCAGCCCTGCGCCTCGGCCGTCAGGGCCAGCCCCACGGCCAGCACCGGAAAGATCAGCCTGAGACACAGCGTATCGATCACCACCAGCGCGAGGTTGTTGGACCAGCGCAACAGGCGCGGTATCTCGTGGCGGCGCTGCGGCGCGGCCAGTTCCCAGATCGCCATCACGCCCAGCACACCCAGAAAGGCGCCAAGGCGGATCAGCGGCTCCAGATCCAGCAGGGTGTCAGACATGGGCTTTGTCTCCTTTCCGCACAACCTAGTGCCTTGTCCCGAGAAATTTAAGGCGACGGCGCGCCGCGCCTGCCGGTCACGGAATGGTGACGCGACCAGCATCGCAGGTTCAGGTTACCCTGTCCGGAAAATCAGGAGGCCGCGATGCGCACTGATAAACCAACACGCCGCAATATCTTTGCCGGGATGATCGCCGCACTCGGTGGTCTGGTGCTCAACCGTGCCGCCCATGCCGCCCGCCCGACGGCGAAGGCAGCGGAAGGCCCGTTTTACCCCACCCGGTCGATGCGCCGGGCTGATATCGACAATGATCTGGTGCGCGTTGCCGGTCTGGTACGTGATGCCGGGGGTCAGGTCATCACGCTGCGCGGGCGTATTCTGGGCCGCGATGGCGCGCCCCTGCCCGGCCACAGAATTGAGATCTGGCAGACCGACATGAACGGGCGCTATCTGCATTCCGGCGACCGCCAGCCCGCGCCGCGCGATGACGGATTTCAGGGCTTTGGCCATGATATCACCGGCGATGACGGCGGCTGGCGCTTTCGCACCATCAGGCCCGGCAAATATCCCGGCCGGGCCGAGCATATCCATGTCAAGGTCTTCGATCCCGCCGGGGCTGAACTGTTGACCACACAGTTCTACGAGGCCGGCAACCCGAACAATGCCGGTGATTTCCTGTTTCAGCGCATGTCAGACGATCAGGCGCGCGAAGTGTCGATGAACTACACCGATACCGGCGACGGGACCGAGGCGGTGATCAATATCATGATCTGATCCGGAACGCGGGATCAGGGCAGGCTCAGCTGGCTCATCCGGCCACCATCGACCGTCCAGACCTGACCGGTAACAAACCCTGCCTCATCGGAAACCAGCCACCGCGCCAGCCCGGCAATTTCTGCCGGGCTTCCGGTACGGCGCACGGGATGAATGCGCCCGATTTCCGCGCGAAAGGCCGCCGGATCGCCAAGGCTCTCGATAAAGGCGGAATTCAGTTCGGTATCGATCCAGCCCGGCGCGATGGCGTTGCAGCGTACGCCGTCCGGCCCGTGATCCACCGCGACGGCCCGCGTCAGCGCATGCAGCCCGCCCTTGGACGCGGCATAGGCCGGGTGGCGCGGGTTCGATCCCAGCCCCTCGATCGAGCCGATATTGACGATGGCCCCCCGCGCGGTGATCAGATGCGTCATCGCGTGCCGAATCAGCATGAAAGGTGCCGTCAGGTTGACCTGGATCGTGTCGGCCCAATCCTCTGCGCTGGATTCGAGCACCGTCCCCTCGCGCATCAGCCCGGCATTGTTGATCAGGATATCCAGCCGCCCGGCCTGACCGGTCACCGCATCAATTACCGCCGCCGGTGCCGCGGGGTCACGGAAATCGGCCCGGATCGCATGGTGGCGCGGGTCATCCCCCCGCTGGGCCGTGAACACCCTGCATCCCGCATCGGCCAGCGCATCGGCAATCGCCGCACCGATGCCACTTCGCCCGCCGGTTACCAGCGCGACCTTATCCGCCATTGATGTCATCCGACCGGTTTCCCTCCGTTCACCTCGATCAGCGAACCACACAGATAGCGCGCCTTGTCCGAGCAGAGAAACAATACAACATCGGCAATATCTTCGGGTTCGGCGATACGGCCAAGGGGGACCGATGCATTCAGCGACGCGATTGCGCTGTCGGCATCCAGCCCCCTGATATCGAACCCGGTGCGGATCATCGGCGTGTTGACCTCGTTAGGACAGACCGCGTTCACGCGGATGCCCTGCCCCGCATGGTCCATGCCCAGGCATTGCGTCAGCGACGCGACCGCAGCCTTGCTCATCACATAAAGCGGGTGATCCGGCCCCGGATGCACCCCCCAGCACGACGCGACATTGACAATCGCCCCCTGCCCCGCCGCCGCCATCAGCGGGATCGCCGCCCGGCAAAGGCGAAAAGGTGCCTCGACATTGATCGCCATGGTACGGGTGAAATCCGCATCCGTGGTTTCAGTGATCCGGCCCCGGGTGATGATCCCGGCATTATTAACCAGAATATCCAGCCCGCCCAAGGCCTGCGCCGCCGCATCCGGCAGACCGTCCGTATAGGCCGCATTCGTCAGATCGCCGCCCAGATGAATATCGGCGGCACTTTCGGCCATGTCGGCCCCTGCAACCGTTGCCCCCGCGTTCTGCAACGCGACCACAATCGCCCGCCCGATCCCGCCTGCCGCACCAGTGACCAGTGCCCGCTTGCCCTGCAACTCCCCCATCATGCCCTCCGCATTGCGCCCCTTCAGCCTTGCCCGGCCAGGCGGTGGCTGGCGCGGCCAAAACCGACATTCCGCGCCGCTTCGCGCAGCATTGCGCCACCTTGGCCCCTGCGTGGCTTGTGCTTGCCCGGCCCCCGCCTTAAGCCTGCCGCCACGACAGGTGAAGGAACAGCATGCCGACGGCCAACCCCAAGATAATCGTGACCGGTGCCTCGGGCTTTGTCGGTCGTGAAATCGTGCCGCTGCTGATGGCCCACGGGTTCGAGCTGATCCTGATCGGGCGCAACCCGAACCGCCTGCGCAATCTCTTTCCGGGCTGCAATGCGGCCAGCTACGATGATATGGAATCCGTGGGGGCCGGGGCCGGGACGCTCGTGCATCTGGCGGTGCTGAACAACGACAGTGACGCCGGGGCCGATGCGTTCGAGGCGGTCAACCTGACCTTTCTGGCCACGGTGATCAGCGCCGCCCGCCGCATGGGCATTGTCAACTTTGTCTACCCCGCGACACTGCACGCTGCCGCAACGTCACCTTATGCCCTCAGCAAATCACGGGCCGAGCAACTCTGCCGCGAGACAGACGACATGAACGTGACCATCCTGAGGCTCGCGGCAGTGCATGGCACCCGCTATCAGGGCAATCTCGCACATCTTTACAAGCTGCCCGCATTTCTGCGCCCTTTGGCCCTGCAGGTTCTGGCCGCATTGCGCCCGACCGTGCACGCCGCCCGCGTTGCCGACGCGGTGGCCGACGCCGCCCGGCGCAACGGGAACAACACGCGCATCGTGACCGACGGTCAGGCAGGAAACCGGGCCTATCGCCTTGGCAGGGACCTGATCGATCTGTCATTTTGCCTGATCGTTCTGATCCTGCTCTGGTGGCTGATCCTGCTCGCCTGGGTGGCGGTGCGGCTGACCTCGCCCGGGCCGGGTTTCTTTGTTCAGGAACGTGTCGGTCGCGGCGGTCGCGTGTTCCGCCTGGTCAAACTGCGGACGATGAAATCCGGCACCCGTCAGGCCGGCACGCATGAATTGACGGGCGCCAGCGTCACGCCGGTGGGCCGGATTTTGCGCAAGACCAAACTGGATGAACTACCGCAGATCTGGAACATCCTGAATGGCGACATGAGCCTTGTGGGCCCCCGCCCCTGCCTGCCCAGCCAGAGCGAACTGATCGCCGAACGGCGCCGGCATGGTGTGCTGGACATTGCCGCCGGGGTCACGGGCTGGGCCCAGATCCATGGCATTGACATGAGCGACCCCGCCGCGCTTGCCCGCGCCGACCGTGAATATCTGGACCTCAGAACCTTGCTCATGGACCTGCGGATCGTACTGGCCACCGCAACCGGCCGTGGCCGGGGTGACAGAACCCGCGACGCCTGACCGCGGTCAGGCTCTACTCGAAATAGTCGCCATGTCGCGTGCGCACCTGCGCCAGCGTCTCCAGTATGACGTTCAGATGCGCCTCCATCAGCGCTCTGGCCGTATTGCCGTCTCGTTTCAGGATCGCCTCCAGTATACCGGCATGCTGGTCGAGGATTTTCCGCCGATGCGCGTGATCGGCCAGTGACAGCACGCGCAACCGGTCCAGCACCATTTTCTCCCGCCCGAGCAGCCTGACCATACGGTCAAAACCGGTCGCCCGGGCAAGCTCAAGGTGAAACTGGTCGTCCAGCGCGTGGAATACCGACGCCGCATCGTCATCGACATTGTCGCGTTGCTTTTTCAGCGTGTCGATCAGCCGGTCGGCAAAGTCATCCGCGATCCCTTCCCGGCAAAGATGATCCACGACAGCCAGTTCGATGGCTTCGCGGATGAAACGCGCCTCGCGGATGCGCACCTCGCTCATCCGGGTGACAAAATTGCCCCGGCTGGCCAGCGTGATCACAAGCCCGTCCTCGCGCAGCCGCGACAGCGCTTCGCGGACCGGCGTCCGGCTCGCAGCATATCGGCGCCCCACAGCCGCCTCTGCGATCAGCGCGCCGGGCGGGATCTGCATATGCAGGATGGCGTCACGCAGCCGGGCAAGTATCTGCTCACCCGCCCCGCGTGCCTTATCGAGCGGCACGGGGTCCGGCGTATCAAAGAACCCGTCGGTATGTCTGGCCTTTTTCATCCTCCTCCGGACGCTGCCCGCATGTGGCGGCATGAATGGCTTGCAAGGATAGAGGCATATTGTTCATAATCAAGCAGTATACCGGTATGCCGGTACCAAAGGGGGGGGCAAGAAAACGGTGAACATCCCGCGCAAATCCGGGTTGGCGGTGATCGGGACGGGCATGGTATCGCGCACCCATCTGGCGGCGCTGGCGGATCTGCGGGATCGGGTGCGGCTGGTGGGGGTTCTGTCGCGCCGCCGCGACAGGGCCGATGCCTTTGCCAAAGCGGCCGCTGCGGTGCTGGATCATCCGGTTGATGTCTATGACCATATCAATGCGATTGCCGCCGATCCGGCGGTCGATTTTGCGCTGATCCTCACCCCGCCCGATGCCCGTATCCAGGCTGTGCAGCGCCTGTCCGCTGCGGGCAAACATATCCTGATGGAAAAGCCGGTTGAACGCAGCGCCGCCGCCGCGCGCGAGATTGTCGATATCTGCGCCGCTGCCGACATCCGCCTTGGCATCGTCTTTCAGCACCGCACCCGCGCCGCATCCCGCGAGCTTTCCCGGCTTGTGGCGGAAGGGTCGCTCGGCGATCTGATCATTGCCGAAGCGCATGTGCCATGGTGGCGCGATCAGGCCTATTATGATGAACCGGGGCGCGGCACCTATGCCCGCGATGGCGGCGGCGTGCTGATCTCTCAGGCCATTCATACGCTTGATCTGATGCTATCACTGACGGGGCCGGTGGCCCGCGTTCAGGCCATGGCCCACACAACCGGCCTGCACCGGATGGAGGCCGAGGATTATGTCACCGCCGCCCTCCTCTTTGCCAATGGCGCCGCGGGCAGCATTATCGCTTCGACCGCTTCTTTTCCGGGGGGTGTCGAAACCCTGTCATTCCAGTTTACCCATGCCGCTGTCCGGCTTGGCGGTGGCCTGCTTTGCATCGACTGGCACGATGGCCGTCAGGAACGGTTTGGCGTTGATGCCGCCACCGGCGGCGGTGCCGATCCCATGGGTTTTACTCATGAATGGCACCGCGACGTGATCGCGGATTTCATCGATGCCATCACCGATAAGCGTGACCCGCTTGTCACCGGTCGCATGGCGCTGAATGTACACTTGCTGATCGAGGCGATCATCGCTTCATCGCATGACGGGCGCTTGGTGACACTCTGATGCCCCTGCCCCACACCCAACGGAACCGCCCATGAACCGACCGCTCAGATTTGCCGCCATCGGACTGGACCACCGCCATATCTATGGCCAGGCGCAGATGATGATTTCGGTCGGGGCCGCGTTTGCGGGCTGGTGGACGGATGGCACACCCGCCACCCTGCCCGGCTTTCTCAGGCGTTTTCCCGACGTACCCCGCCATACCACCCGTCAGAGCCTGCTAGACGATCCCGATATCGATCTGATCCTGATCGCCGCCATCCCCTGCGACCGCGCCGCGCTGGCCATCGAGGCGATGGAGCATGGCAAGGACGTGATGGTCGACAAACCCGGTTGCACAACGCCGGATCAGCTGCAGGCCCTGCGCGATTGTGTTGCCCGCACCGGGCGTATCTGGTCGGTCGACTTTTCCGAGCGGTTCGAGGTTGCTGCCGTCACCCGCGCCGGTGAACTGGTGGCCGAAGGCGCGATCGGCAAGGTCATCCAGACCGTCGGGCTGGGCCCGCACCGGCTGAACCGCGACACCCGGCCCGGCTGGTTCTTTGACCGGGCGGCATATGGCGGCATCCTGACCGACATTGCCTCGCACCAGATCGACCAGTTCCTCTTTTTCACCGGCGCGACGGATGCGGAAATCACCATGGCGCATGCTGCGAATTACGCCAATCCCGACGATCCGGGTCTGCAGGATTTCGGTGAGCTGGCGCTGAAATCCGGGTCGGCACATGGCTATATCCGGGTCGACTGGTACACGCCCGATGCGCTGCCGACATGGGGCGACGGCCGCCTGACCATTCTGGGCACCGAGGGCTATATCGAACTGCGCAAATATGTCGATGTCGCGCGCGAGACGACAACCGATCACCTGTATCTGGTCAATGGTAACCGTTGCGAACATATTCACTGCCCGGATGCGGGATACCCTTATTTCCAACGCCTTGCCGATGACATCGCCAACCGCACCGAAACCGCCATGCCGCAGGCGCATTGCTTCAAGGTGATGGAACTGGCGATGGCCGCACAGGCCATGGCCGAGGTGTCAGGCTGATGGCGCGCCCGCTGAATGTGGCCATTCTGGGCGCGGGTATCGGGCGGGCGCATCTGGCCGCTTATCTGGCCCTGCCCGAGCGGTTTCGCGTGCGCTATCTCTGTGACCGTGACATTCCCCGTGCCACCGGCGCATTGCTGGAAACCGGTGCCGATCCGGCGCTGACCGGGCTGAGCGCAAACGCCGATGAGGTGCTTGCCGATCCGGCGGTCGACATCATCGATATCTGCCTGCCCCCGCATCTGCATGTCCCGATGACCAGCGCGGCGCTTAAGGCGGGCAAACACGTGATCTGTGAAAAGCCGCTGGCCAGCGCGCTTTCAGATGTGGATCGGCTGGCGGCACTGTCGCAGGAAACGGGGCGAATGGTGTTCCCCGTCTTTCAGTACCGCTATGGCCCCGGGCTGGCCCGGCTACAGGCACTGATCGCCGCCGGTCTGGCCGGTAAACCCCTGATCGCCAGTCTCCGCACCCACTGGAACCGTGACGCCGCCTATTATGCCAATCCATGGCGCGGCACATGGGCCGGCGAACAGGGCGGGGCGATCCTTGGCCATGCCATCCACAATCACGACATCCTGACCACCATCTTTGGCCCGATCCGGCAACTGCATGCCTTTGCCGCCACCCGCGTCAATCCGATCGAGACCGAGGATTGCTCAGCACTGTCACTTGTCATGCAAAGCGGCGCGTTGGCGACATCATCGGTGACGCTGGGCCACCATGATGATGTTACTGATTTTACCTTTTGTTTTGAACACCTTACCGCGCAGAGCGGGCTTAATCCTTATGCCCCCGCAGATGGTGTGTGGACATTTTCCGCACGGGGGGCTGCCGGGAATCAGGCCGCGATCGATGCCTGTATCTCTGCCCTGCCCCCCTGCCCTTCGGGATTTGCCGGATTTTTTACGGCTGTGGCCGATCAGCTGCAATCGATACCCGGTGGCGCACCTGCCGTCACCCTTGCCGACGGGCAGCGATCAATCGAACTGGTCACCGCGATCTATGCTTCGGCCCGGTCGGGTCAGCCGGTTTCTCTGCCCCTGGCCACAGATCACCCGCTTTATGAGGGCTGGCTTCCGACGGATGCAAAGGATGACACATGACGATGATGCGACAAACCTGGCGCTGGTTCGGACCGGCTGACACCATCCCCATCGACGCCCTGCCGCAGGCCGGGGTCGAGGGCGTGGTCACCGCGCTCCACCATATCGACAACGGGGTCGTCTGGTCGCAGGAAGAGATCGCCCGGCGCCAGACCGAGGTTGCGACGCGATCCGATGGCCGCCCCTCGGGCATCGCGTGGGAAGTGGTCGAGAGCCTGCCGGTCTCCGAGGTCATCAAGACGCGCGGCCCCGACTATGACACCCATATCGCCAACTACATCTCCAGCCTTGAAAACCTCGCCGCGGCCGGGCTCTCGGTGATCTGCTACAATTTCATGCCCGTGCTCGACTGGACCCGCACCCGCCTGCGCGCACCGATGGACAGCGGTGCCACCGCCATGCTGTTTGATCTGGCCGATTTCGCGGCCTTCGACCTTTTTATCCTCAAAAGACCCGGCGCAGAGGACGACTATCCGCCGTCATTGCTGGCCGAGGCTGAAGCAAGGTTTGGCCGGATGACATCCGATCAGGCCGCCCGTCTGGGCCGCAACATTGTCGCCGGTCTGCCCGGGGCCAATGATGGCTGGACCACGGCCCAGATACGCGACCATCTTGCCGTCTACGGCGATATCGATGCCGATCAGTTGCGCCGGAACCTGATCGATTTCCTTTCCGCTGTCGTGCCAACGGCCGAGCGTCTGGGCCTCAGGCTCTGTTGTCATCCCGACGACCCGCCGTTCCCTCTCTTAGGATTGCCCCGGATCATGTCGAACGAGACGGATTATGCCACCGTGATGCGCGCGGTCGACAGCCCGGCCAACGGCATCACATTCTGCACCGGCTCGCTGGGCGTCAGCCCAGATTTCGACGGGCCCGGCTTTGTCCGCCGTCTGGGCCACCGCATCCACTTTGCGCATCTGCGTAACACGACCCGTATCGCCCCGTCGATCCCGGGAAAAACCAGTTTCTACGAGGCCGCACATCTGGAGGGTGATACCGATATGGTGGCGACGATCCGCGCGCTGATGGCAGAGCAGACCCACCGCCGGGACGAAGGCCGCGACGACTGGCAAATCCCCATGCGCCCCGATCACGGGCAGGACCTCCTGTCCGACCACGACACCCAATCAATGCCCGGCTACCCCCTGGTCGGCCGCCTCCGCGGCCTCGCAGAGCTCAGGGGGGTGATGGCGGCGGTGGGTTCACCGTCCGAATAAGCCGCCTGATTTCAGTTCGTCGTACCGATCACGAGGTGCCTCACGGCAGGTTCGTGCTTTTGCGCCGTCTCGACAATGTGCCGCTCAAAGTGGGTTCTGACATAACTTGCGACAAATTTTGACGGTGCGATCAGCGTCAAAGTCCCATCCTGAAATCCCCCGAAGCCCAGCCCGGTAAGCCATGCCTTGAATTCGCTTGGGTGCAGCGACGCCAGATCATGCCGGGTCAATCCCCAAATGCCCTGATCCACGCCCGTACCACGCAGGGGCCGTCTGAGCGGCACGACCTTGGCATCTGCAGCTTCCGGGGGGTCTGTCAGGTCACCAAACCTTACCCGTTGAACAAAGTCCGGACCCAGCCGAAGGTTCGTTTCGCTCAGCTCCCTTCCGATTGCGCCAATCTCCAGCCCGTACACCGTCACCCTGCCCCGTGCCCCGGGGCGTTTGACGGTAAGCCATCCCATCGCCTTCAGCTTCCCCATCTCGCGTTTGACGGTGCGTTCGTCGACCGACCAGAGGCGCGCGATCTCGGCCCGGCCGATGGACAATTCATCACGCTGCCAATTATAGCGCGCCGTGATCAGGACGATCAGCCTCAGACAAAGGCGCTGACGATATTTATCGCCCGAGAGTGCATAGACCCCAAGCGCCGATAGGATATCATATTTCATCGCCGAGGCGTTCCGCCCGACGGGTTTTGTCAGCTGCATGAGATCTCCGCTCGATACTGCCCCGGACCGTTGGCCCATTATTTCGGATTCTGTGATCCGTTTCGATGCGTTTAGAACGCTTTTCCGAGAATTGCCAGAATTAGCGTCCACTTGTCCGATTCTGTCAAGCGGGTTGTGTGCGATCCTGCCCGGGTCGGTCCTGCTATCCAATAATAAATATGAAAAAGAAAGGTTTTATGGTGATAGGGGACATTCAGTATGTCCCCTTATTGGCTAACTTTGTCCCCCTATTTGTCGTGGTTCAGGAATTGGTGTCCCCCTATATGGTGTGGGTATTCCTGATATTTACCCATGTTCTGACGAATCGGTATCCAGTTCGTTTGTTTCTGGATCGAGCCTATATGTCTCGCGAAAACCTTACCCATGGGTAAGATCCTGGCAGATGTTTTATCTCTTTGCAAAATGTCGGTTTCGCGCGTAAACGGTGAAATAATGAAAAATAGCGTTCCGCGATTGAGGCCCATATGTATACGCACGAAGATCTGAGTACGCTTCAGAACCAATCCCTGAAGCTGCAAAGCTGGATACGTCAGCAGACATTCAGCCCGGAAATGGAAAAGACCCTGCGCCGTTTTTCCAGTTGGGAAGTGTCTGAGCTGATCTTCAAGATCAACCAATCCACCTTTCGCGGGCGGCTGTCTGCCGACCCGTCGCTACCCGGCGGCGAGGTCGAGCCTGACGGGCGCCAGCGCTGGTTCTCGCTTGATGAGATCAACGAATTGCGCCGCCGGATCAAGGTCAGCAAGCAGTCACTGATGCCACCGCGTCCGGCGGGCAAACGTGCAATGCGCGCTGCGGTCGCCAATTTCAAAGGTGGCGCGGGCAAGTCGACCGTCGCTTTGCATTTTGCGCACGCAGCTGCGCTGGATGGCTATCGCGTGCTGGTCGTGGATTTCGATCCGCAGGCGACGCTAAGCCACTCGATGGGTCTGACCGATGTTGCCGAAGAGTTTACGGTCTGGGGCATCATGGCGCGCGATCTTATTCACGAGACCAACCGGATGAATGCCGCGCCAACAGGTGCAGAGACGGGCACTGCCCTGCCCCGCCGTCAGCTACCCTCATCGGTCACCGGGCTTGGGCTGGACGATCTGCGGGTTCAGGATTTCATCAAACCGACATCATGGCCGACCATTGATGCCATCCCCTCGTGTGCCAACGCGGCCTTTGTCGAATTTGCGTCGGCCCAGTACCGCCATCTCAACCCCGAATGGTCGTTCTTTGCCGCTGTCAGCCGCTATCTGGATCAGATACAGCCGGATGCGTATGACGTGATCATTTTCGATTGTCCGCCGGCCATTGGTTATCAATCCATGAACGCGGTCTTTGCGGCCGACATGCTCTATATCCCCTCGGGACCCGGCTATTGGGAATATGACTCGACCACGAGCTTTATCGGCCAGCTGGCCGAAGCGCTTGGCGATCTGTCGCACGGTTTCAGCGAAACCTTACCCATGGGTAAGGTCACACTTCCGAAAGCTTTTTACGATATCCGCTTTCTTCTGACCCGGTATGAGCCGGGCAATGATCTGCACCGCGCCATGTTCGATGCGTTCCGCCGTGTCTTTGGTGATCAGGTTGCAGAACATCCCGTGGAAATGACCCGCGCGGTAGAGCAGTCGGGCCGGTTCCTGAGTTCGGTTTACGAGATGGATTATCGCGACATGACGCGCGAGACATGGCGGCGCGCCAGGTCCACCTTTGACAATGCCTATCAGGAATTCCGGCAGGCCATGATCGCCGCCTGGGACAAGATGGAGGCTGAGTGATGAGCCGCAAGAGACGAATTTTCGATATCGACATGCCTGACGCGAATGCCATCGATGTCGGCAAGACACCGGATGCCGTGCTAAAGTCGGAACGACGTGGTCCCATGGCCGCCGCCATTACCGAGACGGCCGAATCCGTACGCGAACGCCGCGAATCCGAGGCCGCGATCCGCCGTGAAAACGACCGGCTGGCGCATGAATATGTCGGGCTCAGGGCCGAAGGTCAGGTCGTGGCGCGTATCGCGCTGGATGATGTGGTGACGCAAAAGCTGGTGCGCGACCGTCAGGCCGGACCCGACCCTGAACTGGACGAGCTGAAAACCTCGATTGCCGAAATTGGCCTGTCTAACCCGATCCGCGTCGAAGCGTCGGGGCAGGGGGAATACGAACTGATTCAGGGGATGCGCCGCCTGAGTGCCTTTCGCGAGCTGCTGGCCGAAACCGGTGACGATGCCTATGCCGCGATACCGGCGGTTATTCAGAATGCGGATGACAGTTCCGATACCAGCTATCGCAAAATGGTCGACGAGAACATGGTCCGCAAAGGCATCTCGTTTGGCGAAATGGGAGAGCTGGCGCGGACCTATGCCGCCGATCCGGCAAATGATTGTGCCGATGTCGACAAGGCGGTGGCGGTATTGTTCAAGTCGGCCAGCTATACCAAGCGCAGCTATATCCGTGCCTTCGCCGGGTTGCTGATGCAGCTCGACAAGGTTTTGGAGCATCCCTATCGCATACCGCGCAATGTGGGCGTTGAGCTGCGGCGCAGGATGGAAGCGGACCCGTCTATATCGGCGCGACTGTCATCAGCACTTCGGGCGCGTCCGGGCCGTACGGCCGAGGAAGAGGTGCGCATCCTCAGGAGTTTTCTGGGAGAGGCCGCGGCCAGGCCCGCTGTGCCTGCCAGTTCACCGCCATCCACCGGCAAGCCACGCAAGCCCAAGACCAGCTTTGACCTTCACCATGGCGGGCGGGTGGCAAAATGTGCGGCTTCGGCCGGGCGGATCGAGTTGCGGATCGATCATGATTTCACCCAGACCGATCGTTCGACGCTCGAGCGCGCGGTGGCTGCGTTTCTGAAGGAAATTGAAGGGTAGGGGGTCAGCGCATCATCAGCGCGTCATAAAGGCCGAAGATGCGGGCGATGATACGGTCCTCGCCAAACCGCCCTTCGGCCAGCGCCCGCCCGGCCCGACCCATCTGCTCGCGCAGGTCTTTATCCATGATCAACTGCTCCAGCGCCCGCTCAACCGCGCCGCTATCGGCCACCGGCACCTGCAGCCCGGTCTGATCCGCGACAAAGGCGTCACGACAGCCAATCGCATCCGTCGACACCACAGCCGCAGACGCAGCGGCAGCCTCCATCAGAACCTTGGGAAAACCTTCGCGGTAGGAGGGCAGGCAGACAATCGATGCAGCATTGAAGAGCGGGGCCATATTCTCAACAAATCCCAGATGCTCGATACCGGCGGCGGTCCATTGATCAATTTCCGGCTGGGGGATGGCCTTGGGATTGTCGTAATCCGCCGGTCCGGCGATAACAAAACGCCAGTCAGGATATTTCTGGCAGAGCGCAATTGCCGACGTTGCGAATTCGCGTGCGCCCTTGTCGGCAAGCACGCGCGCCGGAAACAACACCAGGGGTTTCTTCTCGCCATTGGCAAACTGTTTCAGATTGACACCTGATCCTGCGATCAGCGCGACGTCAGAAGGCCCGACCCCGCGCAGGTGGGTGATGAAACCGGCATCCACATTGTTTTGTACGATGATTGATTTGCGTGGATTTGCAAAGGCAACGCTCAGGAGCAAACGATAGAGGTTGCGTATGCTTCGCTGTACAAGCGTCAATTTCCCGCTGCTGGTAAAAAGGGTGCCAAGGCCCGAAATTGCAAAGACCATCCGCCGGTTTCCGAGGAGGCGCGCGACGAGACCGGTATAGAGATTGGCCTTGGGCGTCGCGGAATGAATGATGTCAGGGCCATAGCGTCGCAGCGCCAATAGCAACTGCACAAGTCCCACAATTTCGGTGACGGGGTTCATGCCGCCGGATCGAAATCCCAGCTGCGTCACGGGCACACCGGCGTCGCGAATTTTGTTCAACGCCCAGGGTTCCACGCTGGCAGAGCCAGGCTGACCCACAAAGAGATGCACTGTGTGACCACGTGACGATGCCTCGATGGCGATGCCGAGGCGGTGGGTGGCAAAAAAGCCGGCGTTGTTGACCACAAAGGCGATTTTCATTGGCATTCGGGTTGGGTGCCCCGCAGGAATTTATCATGGGCTATCAGGTGCGTATCTGACGGTCCATATGATTTGCAGCGGTGTTAGGGCCGTGCGTGCCAGTGGGTTTCCTCGATTTCCTGCCCTTAGAAGTCTAAACACGATAAGGGATACTTATCACGTATAAAGAGCGTGTTTAGGAAAAGCAGGGGGTAACGCGCAAAATCACTAATTATTAGTCATTAAGGTGGCAATGCTACTTAATTATTGTAAGTTTTGCAGTGAGACATGGGTCAGAACGTCCGCAGATATCTAAGACGAACAAAATCAGTCTTCGAAGGTGATATGAAATTTGAAACCACCATCGAATGAGCATATCGTCCCCGGAAACGAGGACAACACCATGCTGGCAAACCTGCGATCCGAACTGGCGATACTGCCGCAGATCCTGTCGATCAGGGCGAATAGAAGTACGTTTGGGTACAGAAACTCCATCAAATATCACAAATACCATGATCGCTGCCGATCCGCCTTTGCGAAGTCAGGCAAAAATCGGGCGGTTGATCCCGTTCTGAAAGCCAAAGCGGCCGAATTCCTGGACGAGGGTGCCGCCTTTATCGAAAATGATCATACAAAGACTGTTGGTGCGCAGATTGTTGAACGCATCAATTCACAACCTGCCAATCTGCGATGGGAGGCGGACGAAGCCGGCAACCAGATCAAACTGACATCAGACGTTCTGACGTCGTTCCCAGAACTGCGGGTTCTGTCGGAAAATGTGCTGGAACCATTTCTGAATGAAGTTTTCGGCAGCAATTACAAGATTTTCTTGTCGGTCATGTTCAAAAGTGTTGCTTTCGACGACAGTCCCATCGGTTCTCAGATTTGGCATAGCGACGGCGGACCCGGGACCTGCGTGAATATCATTTACTATCCCGGGGGGGCGCGCGCGGAACAGGGTGCGATGGAACTGTTGCCGTGGTCTGCGTCGCGAAAACTGCTGATAGGCTGCGCCCGACATGTAAGACGATTTTTGCAACGCTCGCCAAAAGCTTCAAAAGCCGATATCCGGAATTTGAAGGCGGAATACTACGCGGATCAAATTGACGGAATGCTGAATGTCACCCGACCGGTAAGTGACAGCGGAGCCGTACTGTTTTTCAGGAACAACTGCGTCCACAAAGGCGGGTTTCCAGAGCCGGGCAACGAGAGGCTTGCGATCATTTTTCACGCTTACCCGCATATGGACCCACCCGACTATGATGACTGGTTTGCAAACGGTCGACCCAAAACCGCACCATATCCAGTTGACCCGCACTTCTGAAGCGATCTGATCAGCCTGCCCGGTTGCTTTGGGAATAGTTCAGAAGGCGGGCAAAGAGCCGGTTGCAAATGGATGGTGGCAGGATGCGGTTGAGGCACCACCAGCCAAACAATAAGAACTTGGGGTAGGTCGTGGGTTTGCGTCGGTTCGCCCACCAGATCGATAAGAGCGAATTTATACCATATAGCTGCGGGTTTCGGGCCTGAATATCAGTCCACAGATCACAGTGCAGGCGGCTGGATGTGCTTTGAAGCATGCCATCTTTGCTGACCCGATAGTGAAACAGTGGCTGGGCATGAACGACGCCGAAATACCCCAGCTTTCCCAGACGAATGTTGAACTCCCAGTCTTCGTAGCCACGGCGCATGGTTTCGTCATATCCGCCCGCTTCGACCCAAACAGCCTTTGGAATCAGCAGGCAATAGGGCATCTGGTTAAAAAACAGTTGCTCAAAGAAATTGTACCCCTTGTTCAGCGTTCCGCTGCGCTCTCCCTCGAGTGAAATCAGGCAATAGGAATACGAGGCTTCTGATGAGGTCGAAAGCGTATCAAAAGCAGATTCCAGAAAGGTCGGAGCAAGCCAGTCGTCGCAATCAAGCGGCAGCACAAATTCACCTAACGCCGCCTGAAAGCCCGCGTTGCGCGCACCTGGCAGGCCCCGGTTTTCCTGTCTGATCAATCTGATATGGGCGGGCAGATTGCCCAGCACAGCCAAGGTTTTGGGATCGTCTGATCCGTCATCGACGACAATCACTTCGGTATTGGGATAGGTTTGTTCATCAACGCTCAAGAGCGCCTTATCCAGATATTGCCCCGAGTTATAGCAAGGCAAAACAATACTGATGAGCGGGCGATCCGAGCTCAACGCTTTGCTTTGGTGACTGCCCATATTTCGCCCCAGACCGTCATCAGTTCCGGTATCTCAAAGCCCGCCTGCCGAAGTTCAACACGAAATTCGGCCTCGGTCGGTTCAATCTTGTGATCCGGGTCAGAATAGTAATTGGCACCGACTTCTCGGCGTAAAGGCAGGTGCCAGCTACGATCAAAATGCGGTACGCGAATGAGGATACGATCAGGATCAACCTTGGCCTGCAGCGCCTGCAGAAAGCCTATGCGATCGGTAATGTGTTCGAGCACATTCGACAGGACGATCACCTGCCAATCACCTTCGGGCACGGATTGAGTTGCATCCGCCTCGACCCAGGACAGGTTGGCAGGGTTGTCGCCTGCCCGGCAGAGCGCAAGCTTGGCCGGATCATAGTCCACACCAACGACCTGAGAACCGGGATGCGCGCGGGCAATAGTGCGGGCAACAGCACCAGGGCCGCAACCGACATCCATCACGTTTTCTCCCGGCGCTATCCGGTCAACAAAGAACTGGTGATATCCGATCAGCCGATGTTTCGGATGCTCACCGCCATTCATGGCCATAGCGCGTTCGCTGACCACGCGTTCCAGATCGTCCGTTAAGTCGTAGAGCCGCACCAGCGCATCGCTTGGTGTGCCGATGCGGGACTCGCTCATGAACAGAAACATGAGGATGGTTCGGCGGAGCCGAAACGGAATCAGACGGGCAGGGAGCGATGCCAGCCACACGATCCCCAGCAGCAGGTTTCGTAAATTTTGTCTCACATCATTCTCCCGTCAATCGTTCAAAAACGTCCCGGTGGCGTTTGATCCATTTGGTGATGTCGAATCTGTCCTCTGCTCGGTAGCGCGCGGCGCGGGACATGTTCAACCTCTCAGAAAGTGCGGTTTCGAGAGCAGAAGCAATATCTGTGGCGCGCGGCGTGCTGACGTCGGAGAAGTCTTCTGCGGTTTCGAGTTGAACACCGGCATCGGGCCCAACCAATTCAGGCGGCCCGCCGGTAGAGGTGTGTATAACAGGCAGACCCGAGGCAAGGGCTTCGATCACGGCATTGGGGCAGGGGTCCATATGGGCTGTGGTCAGATAGATGTCAGCGTCGGCATAAATCTGTGGGGCTTCTGCCTGAGTATATGGTCCCGTAAACGATACATGATTGCCAATTCCAGCTTTGGCTACGTGCCGATCAAAGCCAGCGCGGCAGCCTGGGGTCATCTTGCCGGCCACGCGCAAATTGCATTTGATACCCTGCCGATGCGCTGCCGCGATACCCGCAATGGCGGATTCGAGCCGATAGAACCTTTCAGCGTCGAATTTGCCCGACATCAGCACCTGAGGAGTATCGGAAGCGGAGCGCACAGATGGTTTGAATCTGGTCAGGTCGATTGCATTGTTCAGGATTTCACCCGGGCCAGAACGAGGACCCAGATATTTGTCAGCCGCACGACGGCAGAATTCGCTCTGCCAGAACACATGATCCGCACGATGATAGCCATGCGCCATGGTTCTGTTCATGTTCTGCCATCCGGTCGGATACCAGCCCGGATAGAATACCCCGTTCTGGTTTATCACAAGCGGAATGCCGCGTTTGCGAAGAATATCAAGTGCAGCAGGGGCAAGATAGGGAGCGTTTGACAGGCCGTAGACAATGTTGAAGCGCAGACGGTCCTCTGGAAAATAGGATTGCAGGCGCTGCACTTTGACCAGTGTACCCCCTACTTCCCCTGCGCGCGCGCCGCCATAGAATACCGACGGCCCGCCACGACGTCTGCGCACGAAAGCCGATGCGGCAACCCGTATGGTCAATGCCTGGCGCCAACCCCATCTGAGGACATTTCGGGAGATCACGCCATTTCCTCGATCAGGGGTTGGTAAACCTTTGTCCAGTGGTCACGCGCCACGATGGACCAATCCGTCACGGCGACCGCCTTCTTGGCCTTAGTGCGCAAGGCATGACCCTGATCGGGCAGTGCCGAAATTTCGAGGGACCTGTTGACGATGCTCTTGGTATCTTCGGGTGCGACGAGGCCGCCCGTAATGCCGTCTGTGATCAAATCACCAGCCATGCCTACATCGGTGGAAACCACGGGCACGCCCGAGGCCATGCTTTCCATAAGACCCATAGGGCCGCCTTCTTCGCGGGAAGTGACGAGATAGAGGTCGAGCGCATGATAGCATTCAACCAGATCTGAGTAATCCTGAACATATGTGTGATGATAGGGAATACCCGCGTCTTCGAGCCCCTTTTTGACAAATCCCCTTGCCGGACCTGTCAGTAATACGGCGACCGGGCGGTGCCGGTTGAGTTCGGTGACCGCATCCAAAAACACATCAGGTCCCTTGATGAGTTTCGGCTCCATACCGTCACCCCAGCCAACGCCGTCCTTTTGGAATGAGCCGATAATCAGTTGTTCATCACCAAAGCCAAATTTTTTTCTTGCCAGCCTTTTCTGATCCGAATTCGGGATTGAAAACAGCGATGTGTCGACACCAATTGGTATTCTGACAACCCGCTCGCGCGGAATTCCCCAGCTGATCAGGCGCTGTTCGACCTTGCTTGCGCTGGCAACGATTCTGGACAGCCTTGGAACCGATTCAAGCATCTTGTCGATATGGGCTGAAACTTCGGGTCCATCTTCACGTTTCCCGTGGAAATACGAGACGACATAGCGATTGGCCCCTGACATGTGATCCCCCCAGCTGAGCCACATATATTGCGAGCCGAAATGGGCAACGCGTCCTGCTATCCGTTCCGGATGGGTCGTTGTTTCCATCAGTCCGGGCTGTTGGGCGATTAATTCATTCCGAACAGATTCACCGACCCGTCTGATCGCCCAGTCGGCACGTTCAATTATGAATTGAACCGGAGCGGCAGGGGGGTGGGCAATTTTACTGGCATATGCCGCGCGCCACATGAGGCAGGGTGCACGATAGCGCCATCTGCGTAGGGAATGCACCATGATCTCAGGAAGGTTTGCGTGCGACGGCCATTTGCATATGCGAGAACCATGATGCGGGCAGGATCGGAGAAAGTGCCGCGGCCAATGCGCGCGTGAGGGTCCAACTCAGCGGCAGGCCAAATTCGTGATGCAGGCTGCGCAATACGCCCTGTCGCTTGTGCAGTGGAATAATGTCTACGATTTCATACCCATGAGACTCGAGCACGCGGTACAGTTCAGCCCGCGAAAAACGATACTGATAAAATCGCTCTTTCGGGGCCATGGGTGCAGGTTTTTTCAATGCATAGCGAATGCTTTGGCGCACGTTTTGCATGGGAACGCTCATAAAAAGGTGGCCGCCCGGTTTCAGCACACGCAACCCTTCGCGAATACAGTCATCCGGGCCATTCTCGAAATGCTCGAACACGCCCCAGGAAAAGTAAATATCAAAGCTGTTGTCGTCGAACCCCGTTTCGCGGATGTCGCCGGCGATAAAACGTGCCTGAGGAAACTTTTCCTGCAGGAGGTCGATCGTCTTGCGGCTGAGATCAAGACCGGTTGCCTTGAAACCCTGTTTTTCCAGAAACAGCACCCAGTCGCCCAGTCCGCAACCCCCGTCCAGGATTGGGCTGCCTTTCGGCAGTTTTTGCAGATAAGGTTTCATGATGGCGTGCTCTTCACTGCGCCCGATCTTGTCGACATCGCCATAAAGATCGCCCTTATCTTCCCAGACCCGCGTCCAGTACTGTTCGACGAAATCGGTTTCATCGGTTTCATCGTGGGCGCTGATTGTGAAATCTTTCAGCATGATGTGGGTCTCCGGGTTGTCCGAGGTTGCGTTTGACCTAAAACGGTAGCTGGTTCAACAGCGTCGCCAGTGGACCGATCTTTTTTCGGCTTTTGCTGATTTCCGCAGACCTGTTTTGCAGGTCTTCGAACAAATCGACAAACTTCTGGGTCGTTCGCGCGGCTGTCCATGGCACATCGGTCATTTTGGGCAGGAATTCCGCATAGTCCTGTATCATCTGATCAAGCGCAGTTTCGAAATCACCCGGACCGTCAAACATGATTCCATATCCGTCGCAATATTCGGGCAAAGCCCCGGAATTACGATAGAGAACCGGCAACCCGCACAGCATTCCCTCGGTCTGGTGGTTGCTGCCGGGCTCGTTCATTGAACCGGTGACGTATACATGGTTTTGGCGCAATTCGTCGGCCAGCGCCTCTCCGTCCAGTGCGCCGATATGGAGAGCGTTTTGAAATGCAAAGCCAGCTGGAAGGTTCCCGATATAGGTAAATTCGATGCGGGCACTCCACTCGGGTGACGACAACATCTGGTCGAGACGGGAATAGATGTCAAAGCCCTTCATCCAGTTGCCGCCCCAATGATGCGTCACGAGGCGGAGCTTGTCGATGCCGTTCCACACGCTGCCGCCAAGCGGATGAAATACCTGCGGATCAGAACCGTTCTGAACAACGCTCCATTCACCCGTACCGGTCCAGACAGATAAATCCTTGAGCCATGCACCCACGAAAACCGTATGATCAACCACCCTGTTTGCGAGACGTAAACGGAAGTTCATATCACGGGTATTCTTGCGTTCATCGCATTCATTGATCCGATGAACCACCGCAACCCGGGGATTTTGGAAATGGCGATAGCGCTGAATAGCGCCTGCTCCAAAGGCAATATTGGGGATACGGACCCGCGGATCGATCATCAGGACGAGATCAATATCGGGATCATTGAGGTGGTGAACAACAGTGTGATGCCGTGTATTGAGCGCTTCGATCAAAGCCCGAACAAAGCGATTACCACCACCCCAAGGCCCATCTATGGGTTTGAAATTAATCGCGACTTTCACCCGAACTCCGGAAAACAGGCGCCGAGGACCTTGCGGGAATAGTCCTTTTTGGCCCCGGAATTAAGATGATCGACGTCGCGGAAAGCGTCATCCGCCAACGCCTGAGAGTGATCCAGATAGGTCACATCGAATTCGGATGCAAGCGATCGGAACCACTCACGCGCCGCCGCGTATCCGGGCGCGTCGGCCATTTCGTCACGATAGTAGGAACTGAGCGGAAAAGAGACCATGCAGATCTGCAGCCCCCGATCCTTTGCCGATTTGAGGAAATTGCGATAGGCGCGCCCCTGCCATGTGGCCGATATGTCCATGATTGGCTGGTGAAGCTGCGTTCTGATTTGGGCTTGTTTTCGAATAGCCTCCTTGGGCTGGTCTATAATGCGCGCACTCTCGCGTATAGTTGGTGCCGGGGCATCAACATCACGCGGTTTCACAAGATCGGGCAACTGTTTCCAGAATTCGACGAGGTATCGCCGGTAATGCGGACGCAGAAACTGAAAATACGGGTCCTCGGGCACTGTGAGATCACGCTGAAGCGGTTCCTGACTTCTTGTCAGTCTGTATGGGGCAAAAAGCTGAACATCAGCCTGCAGGATCAAACCACGGCGGGACGCATTCGCCAGAAAATACTCGGCCTTTGTGATGCTGGTTTCGACGTTGTCGCCGGGGCTGGACAGATTGATGAAATCATTTTGGTTTTCGAATGCAGATGCACCGTGAGAGTCGGCAACGGCGAAATAGGCTGCAGGGCTGCTGCGCAAGTCTTCGCGCAGTTTTTCATAATCATTTCCGGGTTTGATGTAGGTCCGGATGATCACCTCGCTGCCGGTGGCAAAGAAAATGCCACCTCCCAGAACAAGCAGCGCCAGCAGTAACGCGTATGATTTAGAACTGAAAGTAAATGAACTCACCGGGTTGACCTTGTAGCAGCGAAACGATGACCACAGCGCCTGCAATACCGAAAATGACACCATAGGCCATGTTTGGCGACCATGCGGGCCATGATCGGCCAAGAATTCGATTGCGCCTGACGATGTTTAGCGCGGGCTCATGATTTCGTAACAGTTCCTGTGCGTTGGGCAATATCCAGACCCAGATCAACAACCCGGCAAGCCACATGATCTGCCATCCACCGCCAAAACCCGGGACAGCCCCATATGTTGCACCTAACCCCTCGAGGATCTGACCTATCGTACCCAGTGGTTCCCGATAGTGGGTGGGCAGAACAAGTCCGTTGCCGCCCACGAGGCCCTGATAGATCGACATTGCACTGTCAAAACTATCGGCACGGAACATGACCCAGGAAATTGCGACCAGCAGGAAAACGAACAATCTGCTGAAGACCAACCCGGTCAAACGGTGGAAGGTCCTCCGATCCGGTTTGACCGGCACCAGGAAGCGCCAGAGGTGGTTCACTACAAGATAGGCACCATGCATCAGGCCCCAGATCAGGAAAGTCCACCCCGCGCCATGCCAAAGCCCGCCGAGCGCCATCACGATAATAAGGTTTGCATATCTGCGGACGCGCCCCCGGCGGTTTCCACCGAGCGGATAGTACAAATAATCCCGTAGAAAACGGGAGAGTGTAATGTGCCATTGCCGCCAGAATTCGATGATCGACGCAGCCTTGTATGGCGACGCAAAATTCAGGGGTAACTTGATACCGAACATCCGCGCCAGTCCGATGGCAATGTCGGAATAGCCTGAGAAATCAAAATAGATCTCCAGCGAGAAGCTGATCATCGCTACCCATGCATCGATCAGGCTTGGCTCTGCCCCGGCGGCGACGGATGCGAATATTTGATTCGACCAGAATCCGACCTTCTCTGCGAGGATTACCTTCTTGAACAGGCCGATCACGACAAAAGTGGAACCGATGGCGAGGTTGTTCCAGAATGCGGGGCCTTTTGACCGAATCTGCCGAAATTGGGGCAGTACTTCGGCATGGTGAACGATCGGTCCGGCGATAAGTTGGGGAAAAAAGCTCACGAATAAGCAATAATGCAACAACCCGGCCGGACGCGCCTCGTGCCGGGAAATGTCGACAAGGTAGGCGATCTGCTGGAACGTGAAAAACGAAATCGCGAGGGGCAGGAACAGGTTCAGCGACGTGATTTCGCGCCCTAGCAGATCCGAGATGTTCTGAAGCGCGAAGTCGGCGTATTTGAAAACGCCGAGCAAAATCAGGTTTGAAGCAACTCCGGCCAGCAACAACAGACGAGACGCCGCCGACCCGCGACGTTGGCCCGCCAAAGCAAGTGATATCGCGTAATTGAACCCGATAGAACCAAGGATGAGCAGAAGGAATTTCGGGTTCCACCAAGAATAGAAAAAGAACGATGAGAGCACGAGAAAGAACAGGCCCATCTGCGTCCGCCCATTCCTGTTGAGCGCATGAAAACCGACCAACACAACGGGCAGAAAAAGCAGAATGAATCCGGGCGAGTTAAAAAGCATCTCCGCTGCTCACTCGATCTGCGACAGGATCTCCACCAGTTCAGTGGCCATCTTGTCGGTATTGAATTCGGTTTCGATCATGCTGCGGGCAGCGCGGCCCAGTCGTTTGCACAGTTCCTTGTCATCGATCAGCCGTTCGATGGCGCCAGCTAGCGCACCGACGTCGCCGGGATCGACCAACAGCAGATTTTGATCATCGAGCAATAACTCAGGGTCCCAAAACCCGCGATTTCGCGTCATGATCACCGGTTTGCCGCAGGCCATGGCCTGCAGACATACGCTCTGCCCGGATGGCTGTATGGTATCGCGAAGCGGAACGATCACAAACTGCGATTGTCTGTAAAGGTCGCGAATGGCGTCATCGGTCAGCACGATGCTGCGCCAGTCCCCGCGAAGAACCATGACATTGGGTCGCTCGGACCGCACGGGCAAACTGGTGATGATCCTGAGCTCTGGCCAGTCAGGTCGCCAGGCATCCAGCAGAATACCCCAATCGCGATTGGGGTCATTGCCGATCGCAAGGGCAAAGGGGGTGTCATCGGATGATGTCGCGGGTTCAGGCGTCCAATAGTCCGCGTCAACACCAAACGGCAGGTAGTGAATTGTTTTGTCAGGGAATACGCCCGACAAAAAGCGTTGCTCTCCCTTTGAAATGGCGATGAGCTCCAGATGACGTGACGCAAAACGATAGATGAACCGTGTCCACCAACCGGCGCCATCAGAGATGTACCCCATGGCGAGCAGGGCGCAACGTGCCCGGACAAACCCGAACAGTCGCCCGATACCGATGGCTGCACCCATGCCGTTGGTTGTCGCCATGATCAGACCATGGCGGGGAAGGCGGGCGCGGTTTCGCGCCTGAAACAACGGAACCGCCATGCCAATGGGGAATCTGCCGAAGAGCCGAGCGGTCTTGTTGACAAGGGCCGCAAGCCGCCCGAGCGGTGGCGCCATACCGATTTCGGCATCTTCGATGATGTTTACGTCTAATCCCTTGGCCAGCAGTTGCGGGTATCCATACAAAAATTCGGTGGGCGCGGCACCCGGTGCGGCAAGCCGTTCCCTGCGTCCTGCACGGTACAGAAAACTAATGGATTGCTCAGGCTGAGTTGGCTTCATCGTTCCGTCGCGACAGGATCAGTTCTACGAGTGCGATGTCCCATTCGGTGTCGATGCTGACATGGTCGCCCGATATAACGACAGCCCCGGTGCGTGCGCCCTTGATCGAATTCTGGTTCATCAGGCAATCTCGGGTGATGGCGTAGGCGACGCCGTTACGGTGATAGAGTGTGTCCAGTTGCTGGCGTGCGACGATACTGGCGCCGCTAGGATCATAATAATCAAGCCCCGCCCCGGAGATTCTGAGTTGTTTCAACGGATGCGATTTGGAATCTGTTTCACTAACGGTCCAGACGGCATCCCAGTTTGAATTTACAAGTTCTTTCAACGTGTTCTGCACATCCACCACCTGACGGAGCGGAGAGGTGGGTTGAAGCATGAGCACAATGTCAAAGACCTCGCCGTAATGCGCCTCGCTTGCGCGCAGGCTATGCTGAAGGACTTCGGTATCGCCGATGCGGTCGCCGGAAAGGTCCGGCGGCCTGCGAAAGGGTGCATCCAGTCCGGCGGCGGTTGCTGCGGCGGCAATGCCTTCGTGATCTGTTGATACTACTGCACGGTCAATTTCAGGGGTGGCAGTTGTAATTTTCCCGGCCAGCGAGACAAGCGATTGTCCATTCACCTGACGAAGGTTTTTCAGCGGTATCCCCTTGCTACCACCGCGTGCAGGCACAACGGCGAGAATTCTTTTGCCGTAAATCATGTCTTTTTTGCACCCTCTACCAATTGTCGCAGAAAGCAATCCAGCCGTTCGGAATATGTCGCATCAAAAGTACTGACGAAATGCGCACAAGACCGCAGTAGCCGTTCTTTGAAATCCGCGTCTTTCGCCGACTCCAGCAGTCTGTTTGCATCCCTTAACAGACCGTCGCGGCCATATGAAATCAGAATTTGCGGGTGGTTCAGCATGTCGTGGAAATGCGTAAATCCCGCGTTTTCTTTGAAATGGGCGCTAGCATCGTCGGTGGGCATAAAGCACATGACCGGTTTCGCGTGTAGTGCACCTTCCAGAATGATTGTCGACAAAGGAGAGATCAGGCAATCGATATGCGACAGAACGTCATGTGTGTCCCGGTAGTCTGACAAGTATTTTGCGTAATCGCCTGCGCGCACCCTTTCCAGATATCCGCGCATGGATTCTTCGATAAAAACATTCTGCCAATTCTGATCGAGTATCTTTTCGCCGCCGGCACCGCCGTTCCCCCACGGGTGTGGCCGGTATAGGACCGAGCAGGGCGGCAATCTGCCATCGGAAATTGCCCGATCCAAAAGTTCAAGATGATCGATTTCTGCCGTGCCGGTGCTGGACCCGGCATAGAGCATGACGGGGCGGTCGGCGGGCAGATTGTTCTGCGTCAGGAATTCCTCCCGCGTGATCCGTGGCGGTTGTCTGTAGACTTCGAACTGGGCGACGCCGAATTCGACGACCTGATCAGCTGGCACCTGCGCGAATTCAATTGTGTGCTGACGGGTCTGTGGACCCCAGACAAGGACCCGATCAGGCGCACCAACCATGGATCTCTTGGTGCTCGGGTTGTCCCATGAATTCATGATCACAACACTGGGTACATGCTGCGTTTTGCCTGCTTCGATAAGATCGTTCAGATATTCACCTTCGAGGACACAGGGATGCAGTATGACGTCAGGTCGCTCGGTCCTGATCAGATTGGTGAGTTCAGGAAAGGGTGTACGCGCAAGTTCTTGTCTGATCCGCCGGGAATAAACCTGGTGGATGCCGGGCAAAGCCAGCGTTGACAGCAGTATCGACGCCTTCCAGCCCAATGTGCGCCGACGCATCTTGCGGATCATGCGCGTCTGTTTGCCGGGCCGCCATCTGAGCTGATCGGTCAGGAACAATCGCTTCCACAGAAACGTCCTGCGGGGATGCGACGAAAGATGAATATAAGGGGCTGGCAGGTCAAGCTTTGCTGGATCTATTGATCCCAGTCGTTTGTGACCGAGGCTGTTGAAGACAAAAAGTACATCGTGATTTCGACAAATATCCGCAAATGCCCGGCTGTGGATGAAGTGACGCACCACGACATCGACCTCGATGAAAATGAGTATTTTGAGCCTGCCGGAAACACTCATGATGACATGATCGCCTGACGAAGCCCGCTCAGATCGACTTGCCAGCTTTGGGTCGGGTGTTCACGCGCAAGCGAGCCATCATCAAGACCAAAAAAACGGCATCCGAATTCACGCGCGGCATCATGGTCATCGACGCCATCGCCGACCATCCACATGTCAGCGGGACGGCACCCGCTCAGCCGCGAGATGAGGCTCAGATTTTCAACTTTCTGGCCGTGTCCACCATATACGCCCTGAAAAACAGTGCTGTCGTAGCGCAGGGAAATTATTTCCCTGAGAGGGCCTGTAGGCGTCGCGCTGTTTACAAACAGTGCCCAGCCAGACGCCCTGGCATCATGCAAAAAATCGCTGGCACCCGCGCGTTCGGGGCAGGTTGCCACCTTGTCCCGGCAGATATCCGAGTAACGCTGCACCAGAGCATCCGCATGCTGTTCTGCGCCGACGCGGGTGGCGAATTCTTGAATTACCGCGGTTCTGTCACCCGGCGGTTCCTGCATGATTTCGGCCATCAGCAGCAGGCCGTTTTCAAACTCTGATGCGATGTCGTCGAAAGCAATGCGCTTGATCTCGTTCGACAATACGAGAGTGCCATCGAAATCGAATACGATGACCCTTTTCATGCCAAATTTTCCCCGTGGTGATGCGCCGTTTCGACAAATTCACGGAAGCTTTGCGATGTATCGAGAAGCTGATCAAAGGTTCCTTGGTCTGAAATCCTGCCATTTTCGATGAAGAACACTTTGTCACAGTTTTTTATGGTACTCAGGCGGTGGGCGATTATCAGATAGGTCGTGTGCGAATTCAGATCCGATATCGCCTGCTGAATTCTGCTTTCGGACACTGTGTCGAGGTTGCTTGTCGCTTCGTCCAGGACCAGCAGAGCGGGTTGCTGATAGAAGGCGCGGGCGATGGCAAGCCTCTGTTTTTGACCCCCGGACATCTGGATGCCCCGTTCTCCGATATGTGTTTCGACACCTTTTGGCAGTTTATCGACAAAAGCGGTCAGATTTGCCCGATCCAGAGCATCGGCAACACGATCTGAATCAATCTTTTTGCCCGCCGATCCCAATGCGACGTTTTCCTTGATCGTGCCATCTATGAAATAGGGCGACTGCGGGACATATCCGATCTGATCATACCAAGACTTGATATTCATGCCTGACAGATCGGCACCGTCGATCCGAATCGTACCTTTGTCTGGCTGGTACAAGCCAATAAGCAGATCGATCAAAGTGCTTTTGCCCGCGCCAGAGGGACCTGCAAAGCCATATGACTTGCCGCGTTCAATGGTCAGGCTGATGCCGCGCGCGATCTGATCCGCGGATGTCGGATATGTGTATTCAAGATTGTCACCGGTTAATGTTGACCAGCCTTTAGGTGCCTCTTGCGCATGCACGTCCAGATCGGGCCGGGGTACAGATGCCAGCATCTGCTCCATCCGGATTACCTCTTTCACCCAAGGTAAGATGTTCCAGATACTTGTATAAAGGCCGATGAATCGGTTCGACGCAGGAATAACGCGCGAGGTGACAAGCAGGATCAGCGCGACCTGTGCGGCGATTTCGCCTTGGGACAGACCTTGGGCCCAGAATACCACGGCAAGCGCCAAGAGTATGAACTGACCCATGAATATCAGGAGGCTCGATGGAAGCACCTGCCAGGTGGACAATGAAGAAGATGAGTCGGCGTATGTCGCAAAAGAGTTCCGAAAGTATCTGGCAAACTGCGACTCTTGCCCGGCAAGCTTGATATCTTTGACACCCGATACAGCATTGTTCGCTGCAACGACAAACGTTTCCGTCGCCGATTTGGCGGCGAGTGCGGCGCGCTGTATCCGCGGTTGAACAAATCCCACCAGTGCGACGGCAATTGCGCCAATGATCAGGATGCTGACAAGACCGGTTATCGGGGATATCGCGACCAGCAGGATCAGCGGCAGGATGATCGCGAGCAGATGTTGCGCCATGGAAATGATCCGCATCACGAAGTCCCGTCCCCAACGTACGATATCCGAGTGGAAAAATCGCCCAAGAGCGGCGTTGTTTTGCGAAAGAAACCATTCGTAGGGGCTGTGAAGGAGGGATTCCATCAGGTGCAAAGCCATTCGTTTCTGGATGCGGGCGGCAAAACGGTTGTTTCGCCAGACAGCAAAGATATTCAGGAATGCCGAAAGGCAAAGGAGCACAATCGTGATTGCCGAGGTAACGATGATGAATTTATCGGTGTCCGAGACCGGGATGAGCTTGCGGAAAAAGGAAACCCATGACGCCTTGTCTGCGATATCGGGCTCAACAATGATCGAAACGACCGGCATGATCAGGGCCATGGCAGCGACATCGATCAGCCCGATGGCCAAGAGTGACGCAACAAGGAACCACGCCGTGCGTCTTTCAGCCGGTGTAAGTAACGAAAAAGCGTCGCGGCCCAAGCGCAGGGCGTTTATCTTGTCCGGATCAGATTTCGGTTCTTTCACGCCTGACGTTCCTATTTCGGTTCACGCGCGTCAACAAGATCGCGCAGGTGCATGATCTCTTTGTGCGGGAGTCGGCAACGATGCGCAGCCGGTGGCAATGTAGATATCGTGGGTTTGCCTGCTGCAACAGCAAGGACAAGGGCGTAGCTTTCTGCGCCTGCGACGAAATCGGCGTTGGCGATCTGGAACGACAGTGAAGTTTCGCGCGTCCTGTCCAGACGGATATTGCCGTATTTCTCCTCCCACTGATCGTACTTTGCGGCGTCCTCTGACGGATGAGGGCGCAATAATATGCGGAGGTCCGAGAAGTCTCGGTCCGTGATGGCACCAAGGTTGTCCATCAGAAATTGGATACACGCGTGCTCGGGTGTATCACCTGCGCCCGGCCAGCTGCTGCGGATGGGTTCAAGAACATAGAGGAGCCGGGTGCTCTGATCTGAACGCGGCTTGGCGACCGTCGCATGGATTTCTTCCACCACCGTGGCGAGATAGGCATTTTCAAGCTGCCGGATTCGTGGCTCGGGCAGACAGTTTTCCGCGATTTCCCTAGCATAGCTGTCAGCAACCCAGATTTCATCGGGAAGAATGGTAATGTGGTTTCGCTGAAACCGCGCGCGATAATTGGTCCAATGGTCGACAACACCGATCGTTTGACGGCCCATCTCAACTGCGCGCGTGCGCGCGTTATGCTCAAGATCGCTTTGCCAACCGGTGCCTGTGATCATGACATTGCAACCAAAGACGGCTGTCTCCAGGTCGACGGGTTGGTCGTTTGGCCGCAATTGGTGCCAGATCGAACGCGCGGGCCCGTCCAGTACGGGCAGTACCTGACCCTGAAAATCCCTAAGCCAATGCGCGATGAGATTGGTTGCACCGGCATCATGACAGGCAACACCCACGATCTGGTCTGGTGCAACCGGTAAATCGATTGGCTGGATTTGGCGGTTGTCACCGATCATCGTAGCCCGCCGTTGTTACAAAGTTTTTGCAACATTTTTTCGTGGGATGCGGGATCGATTGGTGGGTGGAGTTGCGCCAATGCTTCGTCTTGCGGGATCAGGTTGGATTTCGAAAACCCGTCGTTTTGAAGGGACGCAAGTACCCGCCCCATCATATCGCAGCCTTTACGATAAATTCGTGTGCGGATATCCTGATAGGTGTCTTCCGGTCGGATCGGGCAAACTTCGGTTTCGATCACTGGCCCTGCATCATACTCTGTATCCATCAGATGCGCTGTATTCCCGGTCGGATCACCGTTCAGGATGGACCATTCGACTGCGCTTGCACCTCGGTATTTCGGAAGTAGGCCGGGGTGGACATTTACGACGCCAAAGCGAGCCGCGTTCAACATAGCAGACCCGAGTTTGCGCGGGGTTCCCGCGTTTGCAAGGCATTCAAGCCCGAGGGATTGTACAAGCTCTGCTGTGGCGGGGGCATTGTGCGATCCAACTAGGTAAATCGGTATCCCGGCGGTGACTTCGTGCAGTTGTGGTGCTTGGTCAAAGCGGTTGCCGACGCGCGCATGCCAGATATTCATGTCCTTGGCAGTGAAATCTTTGCTGTCCAGAATGACACAAATATCTGTCACCCCATGCCGCAGACAGGCATCAAGCCACATTGGCAGCAGTGGGGCGCTGAACGTTGACAAAAGACCGATCTGGACGGACGGAACGGACGGCATTGTCTATGCCATTTCCTTGGCGAGGTGATCGAGATTGTCCCAGACCTTGTGAAATGCCGCCGCGACATCGTCGAGATCGGCGCGAGACATACCGGGACGCATCAGTTCGTGGGTAATCACCCGATTGAAGTGGGCGTCCTCGCAATTTGGGCAGAGACCCAGACGATAGTCGGGAACCAAGGGGTAGTGTGGGCAGGCAAACGGGCAGGCCACACTGCCATAACCCACCTTTTGCTGAAAGATTGGCAGGAGATATAACGGTTTCACATAACCAGCGCCAATGAGAACGCCTTCGCTCTCGCGTCGGGTTGTGACCGGCAGCTCTGCCTTCAGCGCCTTGATAACTGTCTGTCGTGCCACACCTGTGATGCCGGCGTCATAGTCAAGCGCGTGTACATAGTAGACATGGCTGGAACCCTCTGAAACAAGGGGCATTTTGAGGCCACTCAGTCCGGTTAGTCGGGATTCAAGATAGGCCACGTTTTCGAGCCTTTGATCAATCAGCCCGCGCGCTTTTTTCAACTGTTCCTGACCGATAGCGGCCTCGATTTCGCCAAGGCGGAAGTTGAACCCGATCATGTTTGTCAGATCTTCCGTTCCACGTCCTGCGGCGACGGCTTCGGCGTGGTTTCGGATCATCTGAAGCCGCTCGGCGAGGTGATCATCATTGGTGAGCACCATCCCACCTTCGCCAGTGTGAATGTGTTTGTGATAGTTGAGTGAAAACACCCCCATATGGCCGATTGCACCGATGGGGCGGCCATTGTAGGTGCCAAGCGGTGCCTGCGCGCAATCCTCGATAATGGTCAGATCGTGTTGCGCGGCCAACTCCATGATCGGCTTCATGTCGCAGCTCTGACCAAAGATATGCACGACGATCACGGCTTTTGTTCTGGGCGTTATCCGAGCGGAAATGGTTTCGGCAGTCATGCAATAGGTTTCAGGATCGATGTCGGCAAAAACCGGTACTGCGTTGAATACCAACGCCGCCGTTGCAGATGCACTCATAGAATAAGGAGATACGATAACTTCGTCCCCCGGCCCGACTCCTGCCGCCCCGACGGCGGCATATAGGCCGCTGGTATTCGAATTTACGGATATGCCGTGCCTGGCTTCTGCAAGATCAGCCCAGGCACGCTCGAATGCCCGCACTTCGTCCCCACCCAGAAAGTCAGCGTGATGGCCACCGATGAAGCGTGACAGGACACCGCTGTCAAGCACACGGTTCGCAGCCAGCTTTTCCTCATTTCCGAAATTTACATATGGGGGAAACGGGGCTTCGCGGACGGGTGCGCCACCCAAAACAGCAAGTTGAGAAACACTCATGCGGAACCTCTGTGGTTTTCTGCATTTTTCAAATGGATAGCGCGGCAAAGCATTTCCGCCCTGAGCGCGGACTCACCGGTAGAAGCTAGCACGCCGTGGCCTTGAACAGCATCGTAAATGTTGGCCACTGCGTTTCGCAAAGCGGCATTCAGTCCGGATTGAAATGTTTCGCCGCCGTCCAGTCCGGTATATCCGGCAAAGTCCGGGTCGGGAATACAGGACCGGACCCTGATTTTGCGGCATCCGTCCTCGAACGACACGACGCCGCGTTCGCAAACAAATTGCAATTCGAAAACGGAAAAATCGCCTGCATTTCCCGGTGTGAGAAATATGGGCGTGCCGTCAGAGGATCGAAGTATGGCGCTGACAGTCGGGTCCGATACGGAATAATCCGCTGTCGAAAATGGAGCATCAACGACGACGAGATCATCAAACAACCAGAGAAGAAGGTCAGCCATATGGCTGCCGTTATTCATGAGGCCCTTGTTGTAAAGGGCAGTCACGGAACGAATTTTGCCAAAGCGCTCGCCCCGACCAAGCTCGGCGATATGATCGGCAAGCACATTGTCCCAGCGCCGGAGGTGATTGACACAGAGAAGAATCCCCCGACGGGCACAGGCGTCAATCAATTGCCGGCTTAGATCTACGTCGCCGGTCAGCGGCTTTTCGCAAAAAATGGCGCGAGGGGAATGCGTGATGATCTGGCGCAGATGTGCCGCATGCAGTGGGCTGGGCGAGCACAGGCTGACCACGTCAAACGATCCTTCGGCCCGCATTGCGCCGTCCAGGTCATCGTAACCTTGTGGGATATTCCAGGCACGTTGAAACGCGTCGCGCGCGCCTGCGTCAGGGTCAACGCAGGCGGTAACATTGAACCGGCCATCCTGACGATACGCGCCCATGTGGGTAAGACCCTGCCGCGTGGCTGACATGTCGTATCCGCCAGCAATATTTCCGCATCCGATGATGAGGGTTTTCAGCACGTCAAACCCAATTGTGCTGAACGCTGGCGTTTACCTTCGCCATTTCAGGATTGCTCCTGAGCAGGTCAAGTATGTCTGCAAGCGTGAATTCCGGGTGCTTTGGCAACAGTTCGGTGAATATCCATTGCAACAGCACAAGGTCCTCTTGGGTGTCGAGCGTCAGGCGTATTTCAGGATGGTGATACGCGGTGGGTGCAGGGATATTCCAGAGGCTGTAAAGCGCGGGATTGCGATAGATGAACAGGCTCACATGCTCTTGATCGATGGGGTCATCAGTGCGGGAATATGCATCCTGCAGAATTTCCGTGGCAAACACCTGAGTGTCCATGCCCAAAGGATAGGTCCGTTCGAGTACGTTCGCGCAGTAGTCCACGCCAGAGGTTCGATATTTTGTGATTACCTCTTCGATAATTGCAGGATCGATCACCGGGCAATCCCCTGTCAGCTCTACAATCGTGTCTGCGCCGACCGAACGTGCTGCGCCCAAAACCCGGCCCATCACATCATTCTCGCTGCCTCGGTAGCAACGAACGCTGCATTTTTCAGCGAGTTCCTGAAGTTGGTCATCGGTGGTGTTAGTGGTTGTTGCAATCACAATCTCGTCGATGCACGAAACCCGCGATATACGGTCAATCATCCGGCTTAGCATGGGTGCACCTGCGGCATCAGCCAGGACCTTGCCGGGCAGCCTGGATGAGTTCATGCGCGCTTCTATTGTGATCGCCGTTGTCACGCCAACCCTACCATTTCAAGCGATAGCGGCGTTCCCCTCCGGATGTCTTTTGCAGCCGTCCGGCCCAGTACGCGCGGCATGAATTTGGGTGCGAGGCCAAAGCCGGGACGGATGGTGCGTATGTTTTCACCGGTGAGCGTTTCACCTTTGGCGATGTCCCGAACGGCGTATATAGACCGCCGGAACTTGTAGTTTTGTGCTTCGCTTGCGGTCAGCGAATAATTGACCCGGCCCAACGACTGGTATGCGGCAAGGCAGCCTTCTGTCAGCAATCGCAACTCATCCGGTTCAAGCGAAAATTCGGAATCCACACCTCCGTCGGACCGTCGGAGCGTAAGGTGCTTTTCGATCACGGCAGCGCCCTGCGACACAGCAGCAACCGATACACCGATTCCCGTGCTATGGTCAGACAGGCCCACGGGCAGTTGAAAAATTTCGGCCATGTTGGGAATGGTTCTGAGATTTGCATCCGCAGGATCACTCGGATAGCCGGAAACGCAGTGCAGGATTGCAAGCTCGTGACAGCCTAACTTGCGCAGCGTATCGACGCTTTCGGATATTTCGCTGATCGAGGCGAGCCCGGTTGACATGATCACCGGCTTGCCGGTTGAGGCAATTTTTTCCAGAAGCGGAAGGTCAGTCATTTCGAAAGACGCGACCTTGTATGCAGGCGCGCCAAGTTCTTGCAGAAAGTCGACGGCACTATGGTCAAACGGAGTTGAAAACACCGTTATTCCGATTTCGTTGCATCGGTCAAAAATCTGCTGATGCCATTCCCATGGCGTGTGTGCCTCGGCGTAAAGATCATAGAGACGATAGCCGTCCCAAGGGCCACCGCTGATCATGAAATCATCCAGATCGCAGTCAATTGTCATCGTATCGGCGGTATAGGTCTGGATCTTGATCGCGTCTGCGCCCGCCTGCTTTGCTGCATCAATCAACGCAAAGATACGGTTGATATCTCCGTTGTGATTGCCCGACAGTTCGGCGATGACATAAGGCCTGAATCCCGTTCCGATTTCCTGGCTGCCAATCTTGAATGACGTCATGAAGCCTGATCCTCTGATCGCGCGATGGCTGGGTTTCGGGTCCGGTCCTGTTAACCTCAGAATCCGCGCATACTGCAAGGGTTTTCCAAAGAGAGAGCGACGCCCTGATGGTGTGGCCCCGTTATGACGGCCTGAATATGGCTAGCTGCCAGATCTTTGAGGGTGCTGTCGTCCCGGTTCCGCATGTCGGGCATTGATTGCGGCGACTTCGGGATGATTCTGTATCAGCGCGGCGACGTCGCGCCAGCCTATGACGGTTTCTTGGTCTGGCATCAACTCGAATATCGCGCGCAGAAAGGCAAGATCTTCGGGATAGTCGAGCGTCCAGCGCATGCCGGAATAACCCGGATAAGGGCAGTTTACATGCGCGCGCGCCACGCTGTCCGCGTTACGGAGCCAGGGGGTAACATGTTCCCTCTCATGGTCATGGACCGCATGGATATTCGCCTTTTCCAATGCGTGGCGGGTGAATGCCTCGCAGTCCAGTCCATGCGGAAATCCCGGGGGGGAGTTGTTTGACGCATAATCTGCGGCTTGGTTATCGAGACAGGCCAATACCTGCCCGGCGAGTTCGGGATCGATTAGCGGACAATCACTGGTGATGCGCAAAATGCGGGACGCATTGACCGTTCTGGCGCCGGCCAGATAACGGGCGAGCACGTCATGTTCACTTCCTCTGACGACCGTTGCACCAGCGTTGATGGCAGCTTCGGCAACAGCGTCGTTCGCATCATCATCGGGAATGGCACAAACAACCACGTCGATACCCGGAACCAATGCAGCGCGTTTGAGAACGTGCCAAAGGACAGTATGTTTCCCCAGTAATTCAAGCACCTTGCCCGGTAGTCTGGACGAGCCCATCCGTGCCTGAATGATCGCGGCGGTCGTCATGTTCAGACCGTCAGGGCACTTAGAATTTCCCGGATAACATAGTCGACGTCTTCGTCTGACATAGCGGGATAGAACGGTATGGAAAGACAGTTATTGTAATAGGCATCTGCGCCCGGCAGCGATAAATCAGGATACCGGGCGCGCCAATAGGGCTGACGGTGAACTGGAATATAGTGAACCTGCGTGCCTACCCCGCGGTCTGCGAGCTTGCGCATAAGCGTCGCACGACTTTGACCCAGCAGGTCAAAATTGATACGCAAAACAAAGAGATGCCATCCGCTCTGACCAGTTGCGTGAGGACTTACGGGACAGGCAATGTTGCCCAGTCGGGCAAAGGCATCAAAATAGCGATCGGCAATCTTTCGCCTGCGTTCAAGGAACTGCCCCAGCTTGGCCAATTGGCTAAGTCCAAGCGCGCAGTTGATATCGGAGGCCCGGTAATTGAAGCCGGGTTGACGCATCTCGTAGTACCACGGGTTCGGATCGCCCGATTCATCCCACGCAAGCTCAGTTTCTTGCCACCGTTCCGGGTCGCGTTCCATGCCATGGTTACGCAGTCGGCGGAGAGTCTCCGCCGTATCTGCGTCGTTGGTGGTGATAACGCCGCCCTCACCCATGGCCACAGATTTGGCCGGGTGAAGCGAGAATGTCGCCATGTCGCCATGAGTACATGAGCCGATAGAGCCACCGTCCAGATAAGAGCCGCCGAGAGCATGAGGTGCATCTTCGATCACAATGCAATTTGACTGTCGCGCAATTTCGCCGATAGCAGCCATGTCAGCGGCATGGCCATTGAGATGAACGGGAAAAATGGCGCGTAATCCGGTGCCAGCACGATTGATCGCATCCCTAAGTGTATCGGGTGTCATCAACCCTGTCTCTGCATCGACGTCGGCAAATACGACGCGGGCACCGGCATGATACGGGCCGTTTGCGGTGGCCAGAAATGTAAGGCTTGGCACGATGACGGTCGTGTTTTCGTCCAACCCGGCGGCAAGCGACGCCAGATGCAGCGCCGCCGTACCATTCGCGCAGACGATTGCCTCTTGTGCACCGGTCACGTCGGCAAATGAACGCTCGAATTCCTGAACGACAGGACCTGTTGTCAGAAAATCCGAACGCAAAGTGCGTGCAACCGCAGCGATGTCGTCGTCGTCGATTGCCTGCCGTGCATAGGGAATATATTTGCGCTTCGCGGAAATCAGCTTGGCAACCTACTCAGATAATCGCCGATTGCCCCGTTATTCAGCCAATCCGGATTGGTATCGCTGGCATAGCGGAAACCTTCGGTTACCGTTTTGACTTCGTCAGTCTGGTAACCGCTCCAGAGGTCTTCGTTGAACCACGGCAGGATCACATAGCGTTCGCCCAGATCAAGGGTTCTGCGGGCGTCTTCTTCTGTGATCATGACCTCATGCAGCTTTTCGCCCGGACGGATGCCCACGATCTCTTGTGGGAGTTCGGGTGCCATGACGCTTGCCAGATCTGTGATACGAGAGCTTGGAATTTTGGGAACGTAAATTTCGCCGCCCTGCATGTGATTGAGAGATGACAAAACGAAATCAACACCCTGAGAAACAGTGATCCAGAACCGAGTCATTTCAGGATGGGTAATCGGAAGTGACTTTGCACCATCGGCTATCAGACGCTTGAACAATGGAACGACACTGCCGCGCGATCCGACGACATTTCCGTATCGGACAACTGAAAACAGCGTGTCGCCCGCGGCGAGGTTATTCGCCGCGACAAAAATTTTGTCTGATGCCAGTTTGCTGGCACCATAGAGGTTGACCGGGTTGACTGCCTTGTCCGTTGAAAGCGCTACCACTTTGGCAACGCCATTTCGGATCGCCGCGGTAACAATATTTTCGGCACCATTCACGTTTGTTCGGATACACTCGAAAGGATTGTATTCCGCGAAGGGGACATGTTTGAGCGCCGCAGCGTGAATCACGTAGTCCACACCTCGCATCGCCATCTGCAGCCGATCCTGATCCCTGACATCGCCAATAAAGAACCGAAGCAGGTCATAAGACGGGTGGTCGCGATAGCGGATCTCCATGTTATGCTGCTTGTCTTCATCACGGGAAAAAATGATCAGTTTCTTCAGGTCGTAATTTTCAAGAAGATTTTTGACAAATGTCGATCCAAAAGAGCCGGTTCCACCCGTGACGAGGACAACCTTGCCTTTTAGCTCTTCGGCTTCGGAGCCGTTCAGAAAATTTGTAAATTCCGTCAATTCTTCGGGTCCTGAGCTAATTTACGGTCATGTTCGGATTGAGGTCAGCTGCAACTGAAGCATGAAATCTGTCGTTCTGTCCCAACTCGGCGGCCGCGATATCGGTCGTGGTTGATAACTCGCGGCGGGCTTCTGTCTGGGGGTGGTCACTATCGCGTTCAACAAACGATTGCAATAAGTTGCAACCGCTTGGCGGCGCGGTCTCCTTGACATGATCTCGCCACCGGATCATGAGTGCGGCGCATCCAGGCCAAATTGAAGGACCATGACGCATACCGCAACCGAAACAAAGGGTTGGTTCCGCGACCGGCCGGCCACCGGGTTTGAGACGGTGGTCATTGGATTGATCCTGTTTTCTCTGCCCAGTTTCGAGGGTCCAAAAAACATATTCGGGTTTGTCTTACTCGTGTCGTTTATCGCGATAGGGCTTTGGAAGAGAACATTCGGGCGCCCCTTGCTATTCGAATGGCCGATCTGGGGGCTGGTCATCGTACTCTACATTGCGTCCTTTACCTCGGAATTCCGCGGCATGATGAACATGCCCGAACAGGCAATGCGTTGGACTCAGCTTGGTGTGGTTGCTGTCATTGTCGGTCGTCTTTCGTTTGATCGCACGCGGATATTGCTGCTTTGCGCGGCATTTCTGGCCGGCGGTATCTATGCAGTGCTCGATGCCTATTGGGTGTGGTCGTTGAACGGCAAAGTGCATCCCGAGATGCGTTCGGTCGGGCAGGTCAACCATTCCGCGATGTATGTTACCGTCATGCTGGGTGCGGGACTGGGCATGTTGCTGACACGTAACCGCCTGATGACCGCGCTTGCCGCTCTTACTGTCGTCGCTGGCCTCAGTTTTGTGCCGTTCTCGCGCAGTATTGTCACAGGGCTCAGCACGGTTCTGCTCGCTTTGGCATTTGTGTTGCTCGTGGCCATTACAACGGTCGGCATACGTCCACGTCATGTACTTGGTGCGTTGGTGCTGGTGTTGATGGCGGCGGCGGCTGCGTTGTTTCTGCCCCAATTGCAGCCTCTTATTCAGGAATTTTCCGAATTGATTTCGGCAGGCAATGTATTTTCGTTTCGTGACAAGATTTTCTTCACCGCGCTCGAGATTTATGACCGGCATTTCTGGTTCGGGTCTGGCCTGCAAAGTTATGAATTCGCCACGTCCATCGACATCGTCCGCAGCGAGGTCGAAGCCAGCGGCAGAAGTTGGTCGTCCTTTGAAGACTGGTATTTCCCGACAAATCACGGGCATAATCTCTGGATTACCATACTGGTTGAACGCGGCGTTGTCGGGGTGGCGCTGTTGCTGTCCTATTTCGTGCTTGCCTTTGTCTGTTTCCTGCAGGCGGTGCGCAAAATGTGGGTCGATGACGATCTGGGTAAGGCCCTTGCGGTTGGCAGTATATTGATACTGCTAGGTTTTATTCTGTCCGGTCTGGGCAATACGACCATGCAGAATGAACACGGGCAGGCCGGATTGATGTTGATTGCCCTCTCGGGCACATATTTCAGAAAGCAACAAACTGCGCCCAAACAATCCTGAATTCCAACCCGGATCAGGATCGGGCGTAGGTTACCTGAATGGGTTTGAAATCAGCGCTTTGCAGCAAGTCAGAAAGCTGCTGATTACCCGGTGCTACATTGATATGAAACTTGCCGGATCTGAGCGAAGGTATCGGTGGCAATGGGCTCCAGCGGTTGGTGATCTCTTGCAGAAGTGTGAGGTACACCAATTCATCGAACCGTTTCAAATTGATGCTGAGCGAGTTGTCGTATTGCAGATAAAATGCCCCTGAGTATGTTTCTTTTTCCGAAATCAGGAACCAGCATCGATAGGGATGGTTTTCGACAAACCTGCGGTGGTCGTCGAATGGCGGAGGAGTGCCGGCGCTGATGCGGACCTTTGGGTCGCGTGCGCTGATCAGATCGAACAGCGCCCGGATATGCGGTGCGATTGGCCGCACGGCTTCGATGATAACCGAGCCACCGTCCGGCAAAGCCAACTGGTGCTTGGCGGGATACGCGGTTTTAGTGGTGCTCCCGGGGTTTATCGGGCCAACGCAAAGACGGGCAATCATTTCAGTGAGGGCGTCCGCAAGTCGGAGTTCAAAAGCCGATAGGCTTTCAGAGGAGATGGGAAATGATATTGATTCCAGTGGCGCCCTATTGGGGTGCACTTCTGATGCTGAGATAGAAACGCCAGCGGCAGGCTCGCCCGCTGAAATCGTGGTTTCGATTGTTATTGCTCTTTCGAAAAATGTCGCCCCCCGAGGAGCCTGATCAATGAAAACCGCCGTATCCGCATCGACATGTCGCGCATGTATTTCAGGTGTGTCGTGCTCCTTTTCAGCAAAAAATATCTCGTGTAGCGGAAGCCGCTCACGAAGTATCTTCTGGTTGGGTTCAATCCAACCCGAATAAATCAGAATTTTCGTCAAATCATGCTTGCCTGTGTTGGTCCTACTATCCGCCCGGCTACTCAGAAGTGTCTAAAACACTAGCATCAACGCCTCGCGAACAAAGCTGAAATTGCACAAGCCGGTCAGGAAATGCCGACTGATACTCTGGCGGCGTCTGTTTGGGTCAACGGCGATCAGCCCCAGGCTTCATGCCATTGCTGCAACATGAGAATATTCCACAGCCGGTATTGGTGATTGGAATCGGTAAAGCCAGCCTTGTAATCGGCCCACAACTGTCGGATTGGATCGGGATTAAGGTGGCCCGACCGGGCCAGGGCATCTGGCGACAAAAGTGTTTCTGACCAGTCGCGCAGTTCGTTGACCAACCAGCGCTCCAGCGGAACGGCAAATCCCCTCTTGGGTCGGTTCATGATCTTGTCGGGTACGCGTTTGGCCAGCATCCTGCGTAGCATGAGCTTGCCTTTGTTGGCGGATATCAGGCGATCTGTCGGCTGGCGCAGCGCAAACGCGACGACACGATGATCCAGCAGCGGTACGCGGGATTCCAGAGAATGCGCCATTGTCGCGCGGTCTACCTTGGTCAGGATGTCATCCGGCAGGTAGGTCACCATATCCTGAGCCCGATACCGGAAGACGACATCCTCATTCATAAAGGCGCTGTGAAAGGGTTTGATTGTGTGTTCTGCAGATGTGGTGAGGATTTCTTCGGGATTTTGCCATTGGCTGACCAACCTCAAATAGGCTCGGTCGGGTGATGTCTCGGACAGATACTGTGCCGTCTTGTGGATTTTCTGACCGACCTGAGAGGGTCTCTGGCGTTCTGGAACAAGCCGGGACAGCCGATCCCACGCCCCTGTGCTGATCCCGCTCAACGCCTTGCCAACAAGGGGTTTTAGCGTGTCGGGCAGTATATTCTGCAGCCGCCTTGCGTAAATGTAACGGTTGTATCCGCCAAAGACTTCGTCACCGCCATCGCCGCTGAGAACGACGCGGACATGACGTGCAGCGATCTGTGCAATGAGATATGTCGGCACCTGCGAAGCATCGCCAAAAGGCTCATCAAATGTTGATCCCATCTTTGGGATGCAATCCATGGCGTCACGTGGATCAATAACAAGTTCGGTGTGATCTGTTCCGATGTGACGGGCCACCGCTGCGGCGTGAACAGATTCATCATAATCACCATCGCCAAACCCGATCGAAAACGATCTGACAGGCGTCGCACTGGATTCCTGCATCAGCGCAGCTACCAGAGTACTGTCGATCCCCCCCGACAATAATACCCCGATAGGAACATCCGCGATCATTGAGCGTGATACAGCGTCGCCGAGCAGTGCTTCGCAACGTGCTGCGGCTTCGTCGTCTGTTCGGCTGTCCGTTTTGAGTGCACCTGCCTCTTTGATGTCGGGCAGAGACCAGTATGCCTGCGCGTGAACGACGCCACTCGTTGCGAATGTAATCACCTGACCCGGTTCAAGTTTCCATACGTCGCGATAGATAGTGTGCGGCGCCGGTACATAACTGTATCGCAGGTATGATGCTACCGAGGACGGGTCGACCTCGCCGCTCCAGCATGGATGCGCATGAAAGGCTTTGAGCTCTGATGCAAACAGAACGAAGTCGTTGGATTGACCCCAGTAGAGTGGTTTGACTCCGAGGTGGTCTCTTGCGAGATGCAGTTCGCGCTTGGAGCGGTCCCAAATTGCCAAAGCGAACATGCCGATAAATTTCACGAGAGCGGCCTGCAGGCCCCATTCGGAAATGGCCTCTAACACCACTTCGGTATCTGATCCGCCACGGAAAACCCGGCCGTGTTCCTCAAGTTCAGCGCGCAGTTCGGTATGGTTGTATATCTCGCCATTGTAGGTAATGACCCAGCGACCGTCCGACGAGGTCATCGGCTGCGCGCCGGTTTCGGACAGATCGATAATCGCGAGGCGGGCTTGCCCCAGCGCGATTCCGGTTTCTGGTTCGGCCCAGACCTTTTGCTGATCGGGGCCGCGATGTGTGAGCCGCGCGGTCATTTCCTGACAGATTGTTTCAGGTGATCGCGCGCCGCCGCGTCGGTAAAATCCGGCGATTCCGCACATTTCAGCGCCTCGAAAGGCGAAGCAAATGACGAATATCTGCCATCTGGCCCATTTTCACCCGCCCGAGTGACTGGTTGTTGGGCAGTGGCTGGACTTCAGACGGCTCACAGTTGGAATCTGCCCCAATGATCGACAACCGTTTTACGCTCGGAACGGGCAAGACGGCTGATCGCCTTATCTTTGTAGAAACTGTCATCGTTGTAATGCGTGGTCGATATTTCCTCGAATACACACCCTGTCTTGGTCGCAAAGCTGTGCCAGACACCCGGCATGACAAGGCAGACTTCTCCGGCCTTGAGCGTTCGGCGGGTGTTGTTGACGCGCACGTCCAATTCCCCCATGAGGACCTGAAATGTCTCTTCCTTGCGTTTGTGGAAATGCAGTGGGTGAAACTGGCCCGGCATCTGGACAATTATCTTTTTGCAATATGACCGGTTAATGCAATTGATGATGACCGCCCCGCATTCGTTGAAGCGTGACAGCCCGTAGTGATGCGAATATTCGACTTCGAAATCCGAATTCAGCACGACATTCGCCTGATTCAGAAGCGCTTTGACCTTGTGTACGGCTTGTTTGAGAACCTGAGCATCACTGTCGGCGGCGCGTGTGGTGTCCGCCATCATCACCGGGCCATTCGCTGCCACGTCGGAGTTGATGGTTATCCCTTCCTGCCAATGACCCGAGTCGAGCTGACCCTCTTCGTAAGGCATTGCAAAAAAGACATTCTCGCGTTTGACTGTCTGTCCGGACTTAATTGGTTTTCGGGCGAACACACCGCGGCGCAGGGTATCGATTGAATCAACCTCCACTTGGTTCAATCCCCTTACCCGAGAGCCACAAAGTGAGCGTGCACGTTGGTGAGATGCAAGCCAGGTTCCGATCTGCTCTGGTGTGGAGGAATAGGCGTTGAGGGCATAGTCTTCTGTACGAATGCCTACATGGCGTTCGAACATTCTTGCACCTTTGGCATAGGCCACGAGGACAGGTTCCTGATCATCCGGATCCTCATGTGTCGACCAGCCGATGGTTTTGCCTTTATAGCGCTCTCTCAGCACATCGATCTGGTCGAGATTGCACAATTCCTGAGGTGTCGGGTAGATCGACACGCAATGCATGATCGCGTGATCGCAGCCGCGGTGGTCAAAGAAGCTGACGAGATCGTCTATGTTGCTGATCTCGAGACCGCCTGTCGAAAAAATGATCGGCAGACCGCTCTCAGCTATTTTTTCGAGAAGCGGCCAATCTTTGGCCGAACAGCTGGCGACCTTGATAAGGTCGAAATCCTGTTCGACGATGACGTCCACGGATTCCTCATCGAACGGCGTGCACATCGCCAGCATTCCTTCGTCTTTGACAAGCTTGCGTAGCTTGGCAAAGTCAGGATTGGACAGGCGGTTTGCGAGGAACCGTGGTATGTGCTTGTTGTCACTGTCCTTGTGATGATCGGGATGGATAAAAGTATCCATTTGCCGATACTGGAACTTCATGACACCACGAACGTTGTGTTTGCGGGTTTGTTCACCCATGCCGCGAATGATAGCCTCGGCGTGGGCCATATCTCCCTGATGGTTATTCGCCAGATCATAGACGAACAGGTTGTCAAAGTCGAAACTTGCCAATGGCAGGTCAACATCGTTGATATCGCTATTTGTCTTTACGGTCATGTCTTTTGCTTTCAGGGTCGCAGAGTTGTGTCTCGGCGTCAGGCATACAGGGCTGACTGGGTATATCCCTTGGTGTAGTCAATGGAAACCATCTTGCCCGATTGTGCGGATTTGTGTGCCGCGGCAACAACGAGCATGGTATCGAGGCCCATGGCACCGCTGATGCTGGATGCATCAGGATCGGTTTTAAGCGCCGTTTCGATGTGACGTAGTTCCAGGATGAAATCGGTTGGCCGGGTCTTGTCATAGGTGGTCAACTCGGCGTCCTTATCCTGTGGGCCCAACGTCACGGCATCTTGGCCCGGCGCATAACCGCATTGCCATTCAGCATAGCCACCGGTCCCCTGCACACGCGCCCATTTTCGGGTCGGATTGGTCACCACATCCTGAACCACGCGACCGGTCAGACCGGTCTCTGTTCTCAGGTTCAGCTGGCAAAGCCTGTCATAACTGACGGTTCCATCATCCACATAATCGATCATGGCCTGCACCTGCGTAACCCGACCGGCACCAGCCTGTTGAGCGAAATGCTGCCACAGGTTTAGCGCGTGGGAATGCTCACCCAGCGCTCCGCCGCCACGCTGCCAATACCCAAGATATGTGTCCTTGGGACCATCCAGCCATGGATGAGCTGCAAAGATGCCGCCCCAATACTCCCTGAACTCTACATCGAGGCTCTGGATATCGCCGACCGCGCGGTTTTGCAGAAGTCCGGCCATTGCCTGCGCGGCCTCGCCTACCACGTGATCATAGCCTGTAAATAGCGCGACCCCGTTTTCACGGGCCGCCTCGGTCAACTCTTGTGCACCTTTCAAATCGGGCGTGCAGAACGGCTTTTCCACCAGAATCGCTTTGGGTTTTTCGGCAATGGCAGTCATGGCGACAGAGATATGGTGATCAGGCGGAGTTCCGACAGCAATCAGATCGTGGCCGCCGGTTGGAGCCTCGTCATTCAGATGCAAAGAGATTTCGTCATCCCAGGCACCATATCGGGCGGGATAGATGTTATTTCGGGTTCTGTCCAATGCGGCGGAATCAACATCGCACAGGTCCACCGACCAACCCATTTGACGTGAAGCATTCGCGAGGTGATTCCCGATCGAACCGCTTCCGTAAATCTTTACACGCATTGGGAACCTTTCGCAGTTGAAGGGCAGAGCAGGGCCTAGGTCGCGGGTATCATGCCATCAAGCGATTTGGCTAGGGGATAGTTTGTCCCAATGGCGGAGTGCTTTCGCATCTATGGATCGACGTCACGCCACAGTGGGGAATTCCTGCCATACGACCTTAGATTCCCGGATCAGCAATTTTGATCGGTGGGCGTGGCCGCAATCGTCTTCATGTGCCACGCCAGCGATTGGTTGCTGGAGAGGACGGGTTTGCCGAGGCGGGATTCGATTTCGGGGATGGTGTCGATGGTGCGCAGGTTGGTGCAGCTCAGGAATACGCCCTGGACCGACGGATCGCGGCCCAGTTCCAGTGCGGCGTCGATGACCGAGCGGGCCGAGATGCGGACGACCTGAGCCTCGTTCGGGATGCCAAAGCTGCCAAATACCGGCATGTCGATGCCGTTATCGGCAAAGGCCCGGCGCAGGGGCGCGTTGACCTCTTCGATATAGGGCGAGACCAGCGCCAGCCGCGAAAGGCCCTGCGCGGCGGCGCAGGCAACGGCGGCCCTGAGCGGATTGGTGACGACGCCGGCATCGCAGGCCGATCTGACCAGCGCCTCAACCTTGTCCGAGCCGATGATCGAACTGGCAGAGGTGCAGCCATAGCCCACGACCGGCAGGTGCAGCCCACGCGGGAAGAGTGCGGCGGCAGCGGTCAGGTCCTGCTCCATCCGGCCCAGTGTTTCATGCGTAACCTCCTCGCCCGAGGGGATGCGGGTGACATAGAGCGGGCCGGGCCCGGCGCTGAAATAGCGGTGGAACTCGGGCTCGATGGTTTCGTCGGATTGCAGCACGATCAGCCCCATGGGCGGTGCGGCGGGATCGTCGGGATCAAGTGTATAGGGCAGCGCTGTCACAGGACGGGTATCCCGGCTGGGGCCACGGGTGACAGGTATTCGGCCCCGTCCGGCGTGATCAGGATGTTTTCCTCGTGTACCATGATCCTGTCGCCAAGGGAGATGCCGGGTTCAAGCGTCAGCACCATGCCGGGCTGCAGCACCGTGTCATCCGCCGCGATGAGCGAGGGCCACTCCGTCAGTGACATGCCCAGCCCGTGGCCCAGCCGCCCGGCATCGGTGTCGGTCGCATCGCGGGTAAGAACCGCCTGCATCGCCGCAAAGAGATCGGCCGCCCTTTGGCCGGGGCGGGCGATGGCGGCGGCGGCCTGCGTCGCCTCGATCAGCGTCTCGTAAGCCTGTTCTACAGGCGGCGCGGCACGGCCGACCGACCAGTTCCGGTCAAAATCACAGAAATAGCCATCCCAGACGAGCCCGGTATCCAGCATCAGCACATCCCCGGGGCAAAGCGGATCGGGACGGGCTGGCGAAATCACGTCATCATAGCCACCCGGTCCGGCCCCCCCGGCAAGATAGGGCACCCAATCGGCACCCTCTTCGAGGCAGAGCATCTGGAACCGGCGGAACACCTGATCCAGCGCCACGCCAGGCGCAGCGATTTCCGGAACGCGGGCAAAGGCCCGGCCCGCGATGGCGCAGGCCTCGCGGATCTTGGCCACTTCGCGCGCGGATTTGATCATGCGCAGCTGGCGGATGATATCGTGATCCGTCGTAAAGCTGCGCGGCTGCAACAAGAGCTGAAGCCGCCCCAGATCGGCCAGCGGCATGCGCAGGCTGGTTTCATGTCCGTCGGGGATGGCGATGCTGCCGTTTTCGGGTGTGACAGCGGCCAGCGTATCGGCCAATAGGCTGACGCCATCATCCTCGGGGTCGGGTGCGGACCATGTGCGGATATCCTCGACCCATGTCTTGCGCATCAGCGCGGTGCCAATGCCGGGGATGACGGCAATGGGTTTGCCCCGCGCGGGCAGAACCAGAAACCAGGGGCGTGTCGGGCTTTCCCAGAAACGGGTCAGATAGCCGGTGAAATAGCGAAACTCGGCCTCGCGGGTCAGCAGCATGGCGTCCAGCCCGTGCTCGGCCATGCGGGCCTGCGCCCGGGCGAGGCGGGTTTCGAATTCCGCGACCGGGAAACCGCGATCCGGGGTCATTCCGGCGCCTCGGAAAGGATCGTCAGAATGCGCGCATCCGGTCCGATCCCCAGCGCGGTATGTGCTGCCCTGTCCAGCGCAAGCGCCAGCCCGGCACCGCCCGAGGCCGTGGTGGCCAGCCCGGCATCGGCCATCACCGGCAGCATTGCCGCGACCTCGGCATCCGAGAGGGTGGCAAAGTGATCGGCGTCGCGCGCCAGCCCGTTCAGCGCGATCAGCGACGGTTCCTTGCAGTCGAGCCGGCCCATAATGCTGTCGGGGCCGGGGGCCGTCACGGCGCGGCCTGCGGTGATGCTGGCCTGCAGCGCCGGTGCGGCATCGGGTTCAACCACGGTGATCACGGGTGCATTGCCCCAGACATGACGCGCATAGGCTGCAACCGCCCCGGCCAGACCGCCGACACCGGCCTGCAGCATGATATGGGTGGGCGTGTCGGGGCACTGATCGGCGGCCTCTGCGGCCATCTGCAGATACCCCTCCATCAGCGTCAGGGGCAGATCGGTGTAGCCGCGCCACGAACTGTCGGACAAGAGCGTCCAGCCCTGATCCCTTGCCGCATCAGACGCGGCGGACATGCTGGCGGCATAGTCGGCACCTTCGCGCACCACCCGCGCACCCTGGGCGCGCAGCCGCTCGGCAAAGCTTTCGGGAACGGTATCTGCGATATAGACCACCGCCGCGGCGCCAAAGATGCGGGCACCCGCGGCAACCGACATGCCGTGATTGCCGGCACTCGCGGTGACATAGGTCCTGCCCTCTAGCGTGGTGTTGTCCGGTGTAGCGCTGATGTCGCGGGCGTGGCGGGCGATCACATAGGCCGCCCCCAGCGCCTTGAAGCTGCCAAGGTTCATGCGCCCCCGCTCATCCTTGACCCAGATCGCGGCCACGCCGGCCTGACGGGCCAGATCGGCGGCGTCTGTCAGGTGGGTCTGGTCGCGTGCCGGGCAAAGCCCGAGCAATTCGGCAACGCGATCTGCCGCAACGCTGGGATAGGGGGCATCAGGCGCCAGCCTGCCCGCATTGCGATGGGGGTTCGGAATGGTTCGGATCATGTCGGGCCTGTCAAAATGTTGGGCCACTGCCCCGCCGCCGGCGGGGCAGTGCGGCCATGATAAGGTATTCTGATCCGTGTCAGCGCATCAGCGCATCAGCGGGTCAGGTGGGCGACATGCCTCTGAGGCGTTCAGAGCGTCGGCGCAGCAGTTCAACCACCGTCAGAAGCGCAATCGAGATGGCCACGAGGATCGTTGCCACCGCAAGGATCGTCGGGCTGATCTGTTCCCTTAGGCCCGTGAACATCTGCCATGGCAGGGTTTTCTGGCTGGCCGAGCCGACAAACAGCACCACCACAACCTCGTCAAACGAGGTGATAAAGGCAAAGAGCCCGCCCGAGATCACGCCCGGCAGGATCAGAGGCATCTGGATACGAAAGAACGTGGTGACCGGATCCGCGCCCATATTGGCCGCAGCCCGCGTCAGAGACTGATCGAAACCCACCAGCGTGGCGGTCACGGTGATGATCACGAACGGTATGCCCAGCACCGCATGGGCCAGCACCACCTTGATGTAGCCGACAAAATTCTTGTCCAGCCCCAGCGAATTTTCCATCCAGTTGCCCAGCGAGGAGTAGAAGAAAAACATCCCCGTGGCCGAAATGATCAGAGGCACAATCATCGGTGAGATCAGGATCGCCATGATCGTCCCCTTGAAGGGTACATGGCTTTGGCTGAGGCCGATGGCCGCGAGCGTGCCGAGCGATACCGAGATGATCGTGGCGATGGGCGCGATGATGACCGAGTTCTTGAGGCTGCGCTGCCATTCGTTGTTGGTAAAGAAGTCGCGGTAGTGCTTGAGCGAATAGCCCTCGGGATCAAAGGACAGCATTTCCGGCGTGAAGGTAAAGAAATCCTGCGAATTGAAGCTGAGCGGCATGACAACCAGGATAGGCGTGATCAGAAAGATGAAGATCAGCGCGCAGATGACGCGAAAGCCGTAGTACCAGGCCCGCTGGCCCAAAGTGGCATAAGGAGGAAGTCCCATCAGCGTTACCCCAGTTTGACGTTGTCGATGCCCACGATACGGTCATAGGCCCAGTAGAGCATCAGGACCACGACCAGCAGGATGGTGCCCAATGCGGCGGCAAGGCCCCAGTTGAGCGACGATGAAATGTGGTAGGCGATCCGGTTCGAGATGAAGACACCCTTGGTTCCGCCGACGATTTCAGGCGTGATGTAATAGCCGATGGACAGGATGAAGACGAGGATACAGCCCGCGCCGATCCCCGGTATGGATTGCGGGAAATAGACGCGCCAGAACGCCGTCCAGTTGGTCGCCCCCAGCGATTTTGCCGCCCGAAGATATGAGGGTGGTATCGTCTGCATGACCGAGAACATCGGCAGGATCATGAACGGCAGCAGGATATGCGTCATTGCGACAATCGTGCCGAACTGGTTGTTGATCATGATCAGCCGGGAATCGTCCGCGACAAAGCCCAACCAGACCAGCACGTCATTAATTACACCCTGTTGCTGAAGCATGACCTTCCACGCCGATGTCCGCACCAGAAGCGAGGTCCAGAATGGCAATAGCACCAGGATCAACAGCAGGTTGGCCTTGCGCGTCGGCAGATTGGCCAAAAGCCAGGCAACCGGATAGCCCAGCAGGATACAGGCGCCCGTGATGATCAGCGACATGACCAGCGTCCGGATAAATAGCTTGATCAGGATGCGCTTTTCCTCGGGCTGAAGCTTGATTCCCTCGGGTGTCAGCTGCAGGTCGACGGCATTCAGGAAATAGCCCGATGTATAGGGGCCGGAATATGTCTGGATCAGCGCCCATGTGCTGACCTCGCCCCAGCCCTTGTGAACGTCTATCAGTTTGTCCCTGAACGGCGCATCTTCGACAGGGTCCCATTTCCGGACCTGCCTGCCGGACTGACGGAACATGGACGAGATACCGGCCAGTTCATAATTCAGGCGCGAGCCAAGGCGTGTGTGGGTCTTGTTTTTGACGGCGACGATCATGTCGCGGACAAAGGCGGCATAGACCTCTTCATCCGGCAATTCGCCCGATGCGGAATCCCAGCTGGCGATGGCCAGCACGGTTTCGGGCAACGTGTCGCCCACGATATTGTTCTCGATCGAGCGGAAAAGCATCGATCCGATCGGAATGACAAAGGTGATGGCAACAAAGAACAGGAGCGGCGCGATCAGCATCAGCGCCCGCAGTTTCTGACGCCTCAGCGCGCGGGCCAGACTGCGTTTGAGCGGACGGCCGTCAGCAGCAAGTACGGGACCGGAGGCTTGAACATCTGTCATCGGAAATCCCTTGTCAGCGGGGTGGCGGAGGCGATGACGCCTCCGCCTTTGTCAGTTGCAGCAGATTACTGCGCCAGCCAGGCCTGGAATTTCGCGTCGATATCGTCGCGGAAGTCAGCCCAGAACACGTAGTTATAGAGGAACGTGTTTTTGGCGTTATCAGGATCGGTTGGCATATGTGGTGCCATGTCGATACCCAGTGTCGCGTGCTTGCCCACCAGCGGTGCGGAAGACTTACGTGCAGGGCCGTACGAGATGTACTTGGCCTGGTCTGCCAGACGCTGCGTGTCGGTCGCGAACTTGACATAGTCCAGTGCGCGTGCCTGACGCTCGGGCGAGAGACCGGTCGGAATGATCCAGCCGTCAAGGTCAAAGACCTGCGCATCCCACAGCATTGCCACCGGCTGGTTCTGCTCTTCGATCACGCTGAAGAGACGACCGTTATAGGTCGAGCCCATGACAACCTCGCCATCAGCCAGAAGCTGAGGCGTGTCGGCACCGGCGGACCACCAGATCACGTCATCCTTGATCGTCGCCAACTTGTCGAGGGCCTGTTGCTGACCCTCGGCAGTTGCCAGAACGTCATAGACATCATCCTTGGCGACGCCGTCGCAGATCAGGGCCCATTCCATGTTGTTGATCGGGCGCTTTTCAAGCGAACGCTTGCCGGGGTAGGTGGCGGTGTCAAAGACGGCGCAGACATCGGTGGGAGGCGTGTCGCCAACCATGTCGGTGCGATAGCCGAAAGTCGTCGAATAGACGATCTGCGGGATAAAGCAGTCCGATACGATCAGGTCGCCGAAATCTTCGGATGCCTTGGTGCCGTCAGGCGCATCGGCAAGCTGTGTATCGGGATCGATTTCCATCGCCAGACCTTCGTCGCAGAGGCGGATCGCATCCGCTGCAACCACGTCGACCACATCCCAGGTCACGTTGCCGGCCTCGTTCATCGCGCGCAGCTTGGCAACGGCCTCGGCGGCGCTGTCATCATTGATGATCGTGACGCCTGTCATCTCGCTGTAGGGCGTGTGATAGGCATTGATCTGCGACTTGGTATAGGCCCCGCCCCATGACACGATGGTCATTTCCTGCGCGAGGGCCGGCAGTGCGATGAACGCGCTGCTTGCCGCAGTCAGAATAAGTGTTTTAAGTTTCATATGGATCTCCCAGTTTTCGCACGGATCATTGTATTACAACGACGCATCCCCCGGCGACGGATACCTCGCGTTCTCGGATCAGGCGTCCAGCGCCCGACAGTCTGACGGCATCCATCCGATGTCTACCGTCGAGCCCGGCTTCAGGCGGACCTGATCCGGGGCATTTCGTGTTTTGACGATGAAATCGTCGTTATCCGCAACCCGAAGGCGGGTGCGGAACGTATCGCCCATATAGACGAATTCCAGAACTTCTGCCTTGAGCGTGTGCGACCCTTCGGCCAGGCGCGACATGTTGAATTCAACCCGTTCAGGCCGGATCGATACCATGGTTTTATCGCCCACATTCGAGACGTTCACAGGCTTGGCATCGATCAGATCACCGCTGTTGAGCTTGATCACCGCGACATCGCCGTCAATCGACTGAACCTCTCCATGCAGCGCGTTATTCTCGCCGATGAACTGGGCGACAAAACTGCTTGTCGGTTGTTCATAGAGTTCATCCGGCGGCGCAAGCTGCTGAATGACACCATCGTTGAAAACCGCCACGCGGTCGGACATGGTGAGCGCTTCGGTCTGGTCATGAGTGACATACACCGTGGTAATGCCCAGATCATGCGCCAGCTTGGTGATCTCAAACTGCATGTGTTCGCGCAGCTGCTTGTCCAGCGCGCCCAGCGGCTCGTCCATCAGGACCAGCTCGGGTTCGAAGACCAGAGCACGGGCCAGGGCGATCCGCTGTTGCTGCCCACCCGACAACTGCGCCGGACGCCGTCCGCCAAATTCCCCCATCTGCACCATGTCCAGCGCGCGCATCACCTTTTGCTCGCGCTCGGATTTGTCCAGCTTGCGCACCTCGAGAGGGAACGAAAGGTTTTCGGCCACCGTCATATGCGGAAACAGCGCATAGTTCTGAAAGACCATGCCGATCCCGCGCTTGTGGGGCGGGATGTTGTTGATCGAGACACCCCCAAGACGGATATCGCCATGGGTGGCGGTTTCGAAACCGGCCAGCATCATCAGGCAGGTCGTCTTGCCCGAACCCGATGGCCCCAGCATGGTCAGGAATTCGCCCCGCGCGATGCTGAGGTTCAGGTCTTTGACAACGAGGGTTTCGCCATCATAGCTCTTTTGAACGCTTTCGAATGTGACGAACCCGTCCGAGCCGTTTTCCGCTGACATTATGGCGATCCCCCTGACATTACCCGGAGGATGCTATGAACAAAATTTCGATATGTCACCCGTCTGATTCAATTTATTTGCCTCTGATGATCATGTTTTCCGGGCCATAGGGGTGGGCAGTGATATTCACATTGCCCACATTATTGGCATCCGTGATCACCAGTATATCATGTTCGCGGTATCCGCCCGCGCCGGGCAGGCCCTCGGGCACGGTGATCATCGGCTCCATCGAGACAACCATGCCGGGTTCGAGAATGGTCTCGCAATCCTCGCGCAGTTCCAGACCGGCCTCGCGCCCGTAATAGTGACACAGCACGCCAAAGGAATGGCCATAGCCAAAGCTGCGATATTGCAGCAGGCCGTGATCGGCATAGATCGCGTTCAGTTCGCGCGCGACCTCGCCGCAATTGGCACCGGGGACCAACAGTTCTTTGCCTCGGTCGTGAACGGCGCAGTTCACCTCCCATAATCTGAGGTGATCATCGGTGGCGGTTTCGGCGAAAAGCGTGCGTTCCAGCGCGACGTAATAGCCCGCCACCATCGGAAAGCAGTTCAACGACAGGATATTGCCGCGTTCGATCCGGCGACTGGTCACGGGGTTATGGGCGCCATCGGTGTTGATACCTGACTGGAACCATGTCCAGGTGTCCAGCAACTCGGCATCGGGCCATGTGCGGGCAATCTCGCGCACCATGGTTGCGGTGGAATGCAGGGCAACCTCGTGCTCGGGCACACCGACGCCCATCGCCGCGATACAGGCCGCACCACCCAGATCGGCAATCCGGGCCATCTCGGTGATATGGGCGATTTCCTCGGCGGATTTGATCATGCGCTGCTGCATCGCGGCCCCGGCGATATCCACCCATTCAACCTCGGGAAATTCAGCGCTCAGATGGTCGCGCAGCTCTAGGCTGACATGATCAAACTCGATGCCGATCCGCCGCGCATGGCCGAACAACTGCCGCAAGGCATGAAAATAATTGTCCTTCTGCCAGTCGGTATAGGTGATATTTCCGCCGAACGTGCGCCGCCAGGGCTGACCCCCATCGATCCCGGCGCTGACCGATGTGGTGTTTTCATGGTCGATCACCAGCCCGTAGCGCCGCCCGAACTGACAATAGAGGAAATCACCATAGTAATTGACGTTGTGATAGGACGTCATCAGCGCCGCATCGATATTCTGCGCGGCCATGTGATGCCTGAGCGCGGATTGACGCCGCTCCATTTCAGCCGGAGAAAACGTTGGCCGGGCCTTTTGGCCATTATTTACAAAGGATTGTAGCCGTTCACGCTGCATGTTTCACCTCGGGTCGGTCAGGGGATTCTCGCGCAGAGATTTCGTGGGTTGCCCCTGTGCTGTCAAAAGATGATAATTCGGGGAGGTATGAGAAAAACTCATGATAAGGTGATCAGATGTCTCAATTGCCGCTCACGGCCCTGCGCACATTCGAAGTGGCGGCGCGGCACCTGAATTTCAGCCGCGCGGCAGAAGAGATGTTTGTCACCCAATCTGCCGTCAGCCATCAGGTCAGACGGCTGGAAACTTGGCTGGAACAGCCGCTCTTTTCGCGCGCGGGCAATGAATTGCGGCTGCTTCCGGCTGGGCAAGAGCTTGCCGATACGCTGACGGTGTCGCTTGGCCATATCGATCAGGCCTGCGCGCGGTTGCGCGCCGCTCAGCGACCGCTGCCCGTCGTTGTGGCGGCAATCCCCTCGATTGCCACCAACTGGCTGGTGCCCCGCCTGAGACAGTTTCAGGATGCGCATCCGGGCACGGATCTGAGGATCGAATATGCGCTGCACGGCCAGAGCATTGATTATCACGAGGTTGATTTCGCGATTACCTATGGTGACAGGCCGCCTGATGCATCCGGTGCAACGGCCGAGGTCTATCTGCCCGGCATATCCTGCGCCGTGGCCAACCCGGCCATCGCCGACATGCCGGGTATCCGGGCGCTGAACCCGGCGCGGCTGAACGCAGTCGGGCTGTTGCATGACATCACGCGGCGCGGCTGGGAACGCTGGTTCGCGGCAACGGGACTTGCACCGGATGCCGTGGGCGAGGGCACGGTATATCACGATTTCAACCTGCTCAGGGCGGCGGTTCTGGCCGGGCAGGGTATTGCGCTTTGTCCGTTGGCAATCATCGGGCCTGACCTTGAGGCGGGGCGGCTCATACGGCTTTCGGATGCAACGGTCGGGGCCGAAAATCACTATTACCTGTCGCAAAGCACCATCCGCCGACCCGGCATCGATGCCGGCATGCAGGCCTTTGGCCGGTGGGTGCGGGGGCTGGCCGTGGCCGCGGGCATCGACAGCGCGCCATCCGGCGGCTAGGGTCCACGCGTCAGCGACAGACAGAGGGCGCAATGCCGCGGCTTTGCCAGAACAACCAGCGCGCCCGGCCCGCCGATGCGCCCGCCCCCGGACTGCGGCGATGAGCGTGGCCGCCTCTGATCCCCGCAGCAATATCCGGGGGCTGATCTATCTGGGCATCGGCTTCTTCATGTTCGCCTCGGCTGATACCATCGCCAAATACATGACGGGAATTTTCCATCCGGTTCAGATCGTCTGGGTCCGGCAGCTTGGCCTTTTGTCGGTTGCACTGGTGCTGCTGGTAATGCGGGGGCCAGGGATATTTCGCTCGGCAGCGCCATTTCTGCAGGTGCTGCGGGGCAGTGTCGCGGTTTTGTCGGCGGTGTGTTTCGTTATCGCCATCCGCTATGTGCCACTGGCCGATGCTGTGGCGGTTTCCTTTGTCGCGCCCTTTCTGGTAACCGTTCTGGGGGCGCTCTTGCTGCGCGAACATGTCAGCGCCACGCGCTGGGTCGCCATCGGTATCGGGTTTCTGGGGGCGATGATCGTGATCCGGCCGGGAATGGGCGTTTTCCATCCCGCGATATTTCTGGTGCTGGCGGCGGCGGTATTCTTTGCGCTGCGTCAGGTGATCAGCCGCAGGCTGGGCGCGGCTGACAGTACCACGACCACGCTCAGCTATACCGCGCTGATCAGCGTCCTGATCCTGAGCGCGCCGCTCGTCTTTGTCTGGCAGTGGCCAGAGACGCTGCGCATCTATCTGCTCTTGGGGGCATTTGCCCTGCTGGCGGCGATGGGCGAGATCATGGTCATTCGCGCGTTCGAGATTGCCGAGGCGGTTGTGGTGGCGCCGATGCACTATTCGCTCATGATCTGGGCCACCATGTATGGCTGGCTGGTCTTTGGCCAGTTGCCCGATGGCTGGACGTGGCTGGGCACCGCGATCATCCTCGCCACAGGGCTTTATCTGATCAACCGCGAGCGTATGCGCCACCGCCGGATGCGGCGTCAGGCGGCCAGTGACGCGCGGATGTCGTGATACCAGGGCCATGTCCTTTGGGCCGAGCGATTGGAGACCAGAAAGATCCGGCGCGTATATTCCGGCGCATCAGCCAAAAGGTGCAGCCGCCCGGCACCAAGGTGATCGGCCACCAGCCGGTGCGGCAGATAGGCGCTGCCGCCATGGCGCAGGAGATGCGCCAGCCCCAGCGTTGCGTTGCCGAAATTGATCCGGGCCGTACCGGCATCGGCATAGGCGGCAGCATGGTCGCGGCCAAAAGCCTGCCCGCCCTCGACAAAGACATAATCGGGATCGAACCGGATCGGGCTGTCGGGATTGTCTGACACCAGCACCAGACGGTCGGGGCGCAGGGCATGCAGATCCTGCCCGTCGGTTGATCCGGGGTGGTAGGTCAGTGCCAGATCGGATTTTCCGTCGCCCAGCCAGCCCGCGATATCCGAACTGCCACCCAGCCAGACCGAGATCGCCATGTCGGGCTGATCGCCGAGCAACCTGTGAAACAGCCGCTCGCCCAGTTCCGGCCAGAGATCGGGTTCGCAGGCCAGATTACAGATGCCGGACATGCCCCGGGGCAGCCCGGTTTCCTGACGGGCCTGACGCCAGAGGTCTGATATGGTTTCGGCATAGCGCATCAGCCGCATGCCCGCGCCTGTCACCGTCGCGCCGGATTTGCTGCGGTTGATCAGACGCTGGCCGATCTCTTGCTCCAGCGATTGCAGCCGTGCTGTGACGGTTGACTGGGTGACATTCAGATTTTCCGCCGTGCGGGCCAGACTGCCGGTTTCGACGATGGTCAGAAAGGTTCGGAGTTCTTTTAGATTCATTCTAATAAATTCGAAGATTTCGAACTTATTGTCCATTATAATTCGATTTTCCGGATAGTGATTGTTGGATATGGTCGCCGGGGGAGGATCGGCATCATGCAAACGGTGGACCGGCAAACGTTTATCAATGCCATGCGCAACGTCGCCAGCAGCGTCAGCGTGGTGACCACCGACGGCCCTGCCGGGCGTCATGGTGCCACCGTATCGGCCTTTTGTTCGGTCAGTGCTGATCCGCCGACGATCCTTGTCTGTCTGAACACCCGGTCGCGGATTGCCGGATATGTCGCGGAGAATGGTGTCTTTCAGCTGAACGTGCTGCCCGATGGTGCCGAGGATATCGCCGCGCGCTTTGCCGGGCAGCATGACGCCGCGGTTGCCGACAGGTTTGACGGGATCGATCATACCGGCGCGCTGCCGGGATTTGCCGGGGCGACGGCACTCAGATGCACGCTGACGCAATCGGTAACCGAGGGCACGCATCTGATCTGTTTTGGCCGCGTCGCCGAGGTGACGATGGGGGCGGGGCCGCCCCTGACCTACTATGCCGGGCAATACCGTTCGGTCGCCGAAAGGGAGGCAGAGGAATGAGCACCCGGGATTATCAGATGCTGATCAACGGCGCGTGGACGGATGCCGCGGACGGTGGCCGGTTCGACAGTCTGAACCCGGCCACGGGTGCGGTCTGGGCCACCATGCCCGAGGCGACGGCAGAAGATGTCGACCGCGCCGTGCGTGCCGCTGACGCCGCTCTGTCCGGTGAGTGGGGTGCGATGACACCGACGGCGCGCGGTAAATGCCTGCGCCGTCTGGGCGATCTCTTGGCAGCCGCATCCGAAGAGATTGGCCGCGTTGAAACCACCGATACCGGCAAGATGTTCAAGGAAACCGCCTGGCAGGCCACCTATATCGCCGAATATCTGCATTTCTATGCTGGGGCGGCGGACAAGATTGAGGGCGAGACACTGCCCATCGACAAGCCCGACATGTTCGTTTTTACCGCGCGCGAGCCTTTGGGCGTGGTCGCAGCCGTCATCCCGTGGAACAGCCAGATATTTCTGAGCGCGGTCAAGATCGGCCCGGCGCTGGCGGCGGGCAATACCATCGTGCTCAAGGGCTCTGAACATGCCTCGGCGCCCCTGCTGGAATTCGGACGGCTCGTGAAGGACGCGGGTATTCCTGACGGGGTGATCAATATCGTCACCGGTCACGCCGATCCCTGTGGCCGCGTACTGACAACCCATCCGCTGGTCGCGCGGATTGCCTTTACCGGCGGGCCCGCATCGGCGCGCCATATCGTGCGCAATTCAGCCGAGAATTTTGCCCAGGTCTCGCTGGAGCTGGGGGGTAAATCACCCTTTATCGTGTTTGACGATGCCGATCTGGACAGTGCGGTCAACGGTTCTGTCGCGGGTATCTTTGCCGCCACGGGCCAAAGCTGTGTCGCGGGATCGCGGCTTTATCTGCACGAAGATATCGCCGACGCGTTCCTCGCGCGGATGGTGGCGATTGCCGAAAATATCCGCATCGGCGACCCGCAGGCCGAAGAGACCGAGATGGGCCCGCTGTGTACCCCGGGCCAGTTGGCGCATATCGAGGCCGAGGTCGCGCTGGCGCTGGAAGAGGGCGGGCACATCCTGACCGGCGGAGAGCGTGCGCCGCAGGACGGGCTGTATTACCGGCCCACCATCATCGATTGCCCACGTCAGGACATGCGTATTGTCGATACCGAGCTTTTTGGCCCGGTACTGGCCGTGCAGCGGTTCCGGACCGAGGATGAGGTTGTCGCACTGGCCAATGACAGCGCGCATGGGCTGGCGGCGGGAATTTTCACCCGCGACAGCGCCCGGTCGCTCAGAATGTCGCAAAAGATCAGGGCGGGTATCGTCTGGGTCAACACCTATCGCGCTATCAGCCCCATCGCGGCCTTTGGCGGCATGAAATCGAGCGGATACGGGCGCGAGGCCGGTATGCAGGCGGTCTATGACTATACCCGCCCGAAAACCGTCTGGATGAACCTGTCTGACGATCCCATCGCCAACCCGTTCAAACCACGATGACATACGCGCCACCTGTGACAGGCCTGCCGCCCGCGGCCTATACCGATCCCGGCGCCGATGCCGCTGACCGTGCGCTGTTTGCCCGGCACTGGATCGGCGTGGGCCGCGCCGATCAGGTGCCATCGCCGGGCAGTTACCGCACGCTGGATGTGGCCGGGCAGGCGATCCTTCTGGTGCGGGACAAAACCGGAGCGCTGCGCGCCTTTGCCAATAGCTGCCGGCACAGGGCGGCGCGGCTGATGGACGGTGCGGGGGAATGCCGGGGCATCAAATGCCCGTTTCATGCATGGGCCTATCGGCTGGATGGTAGCCTTGCGGCGGCACCCCAGATGGACGGCGTCGCGGGATTTGATCCGTCGTCTCTGGGCCTTGTGCCCTACCGGGTCGGGGAGAGGGCGGGCTTTGTCTTTGTCTGCCTGTCGCCCGATGCGCGAGCGCTGGACGATCATCTGGGTGATTTCGCGGCCACGCATGCAGACTGGCCGCTGGCCGGGCTGGTGACCACCCGGCGGCGGGAATTGCGGGTGGCCTGCAACTGGAAGGCCTTTCTGGATGTGTTCAACGATTATTATCACCTGCCATTTGTTCATCCCGACAGTATCAACAGCATCTATGCCCCGCCCGATCCGCCGACGGTGGCGCAAGGTGCCTATGCCAGCCAGTTCGGCAGTACCGAGGGCACGGGCGGGCTGGTTGCCGGGCAACAGGATCAGGCGCTGCCACCGATGCCGGGGCTGAAAGGCCAGGCCGGGCGGGGTGTGCGCTATAGCTGGGTCTTTCCCAACATGAGCTTTGCCGCCGGTACGGATGCCATGTGGGTTTACGAGGCCTATCCCGACGGGCCGGGACAGTGTCACGTTGTTCAGACCGCATGTTTTCATCCCGAGACGCTGGCGCTGCCCGGTGCGGATGCGGCAATCGCGCTTTATCACGACAGGCTGGATGCGGCGCTGGACGAGGATATCCCGGCGCTTGAAAACCAGCAGCGCGGCCTTGCGGCGGCGGGTGCCGCGGCCGGCCCGCTGCATCCCCTTCTCGAAGCGAATGTCGCCGGTTTCGCCCGCTGGTATCGCGACGCCACCTTAACCCCCAACCCCGACCGGAGCGTTGTCCAATGAAGTTTCACATCGCCATAAACCTTGAACGGATGTCCCCTGATCAGAGCATGCGCGCCGTGCGCGATCATACGCTGGACATGGTCAGGATGGCCGATCAGGCCGGGTTTGAAACCGCCTGGGCGGCCGAGCATCACGCGCTGGAGATGACGATCGCTCCCAACCCGTTTCAGATCCTGACATGGTGGGCCGATCATACCGAACAGATCAGGCTGGGCTGCGGTGTGGCCAACGCCGCCTACTGGCACCCGATCAACCTTGCCGGAGAGGCGGCGATGGTTGATCTTTTGTCGGATGGTCGGCTGGATCTGGGCCTGGGTTCGGGTGCCTATCAGCGCGAATTCGACCGGATGAAACCCGGCCTGCAACAACACGAGAGCTACAAATACATGCAGGAAATGCTGCCGCTGGTCCGCGCGCTCTGGCAGGGTGATGTTGCGCATGAGGGTGTGAACTGGCAGTTCCCCGCCTCGACCTCGTGCCCGAAACCACTGCAGTCAGAGGTGCCGCTGTGGGTGGCCGCACGCTCGCCCATCACGTTTGACTATGCGGTGGCCAATGACTGCAACATCATGTGCTGGCCGCTGACCCTGCCGATGGCGGAGGCCGAGAAATACCGTGCCCAGCTGGACGACGCGATTGCCAAGGCCGGGGGTGACTGGAACCGTACCTTTGCCCTCATGCGCCATTCAGCCGTCTACACGAATGCGGCGGACAGGCAGGGTGCCATCGGTGCCATCCGCCACGTGCTGGGACAATTCGGCAACCTGATGATGAAAAAGGGAGAGGTCATCAACGGATTCCCCGAACAGGTGCCGCTGGAAGAGCTTGACGGTAATGTCCGTGTCGATCCGGAAATGCTCGAGGAAAACCTGATGTTCGGTTCGCCCGATCAGGTGATCGAAAAACTCAGGGCCTACGCGGCGCTGGGGGTGGATGCCTTTATCTACTATGCCTCGATGGGGATGGAGCCGGATCAGCAAAAGCGTTCGCTTGACCTTTTTATCACCCGTGTCATGCCGGAGTTTACCTGATGCCTGCCGAAATCCGCCGGACGCTGACCACGGTACAGACCACGTTTATCGAAGGGGGCCACCCCGTGCCCGCGCCGACGCTGCTGGTGGCGGCGATGGCGATCATCCGCAACCCGTGGTTCGGGCGCGGCTACGTCGAAAACCTCAGGCCCGAGATTCACGATCAGGCGCCCGAGATCGGGCGGTTGCTGTCGGAAATGATTCTGGAGGTGACGGGCGACCGGATCGAGGGGGCCGGCAAGGCATCGGTCGTCGGCATGGGCGGAGAGATCGAGCATGCGCAGGCGATGACCCACACGCTGCATTTCGGCAATCAGTTCCGTGAGGCGATCAGCGCGAAATCCTATCTGGTCTTTACCAATACGCGCGGCGCGGCAGGCAGTTCGCTGATGATCCCGCTGATGCACAAGGATGATGGTGGTCTCAGGTCGCATTACCAGACCATCCACACGACCGTTCCCGACGCACCCGCCGAGGACGAGATCATCGTCGCGCTTGGAGCGTCGGTTGGCGGGCATCCCAATCACCGGATCGGCAATCGCTATGAGGATCTGAAGGAAATGGGTCGCGATGTCGACAATCCCGCCGGTGTCTGAACGCGCACCCGACGGCACGGCCTATGATCTGACGGGTGACGGGCCGGGTGTGGTGCTGATCCACGGGCTGGGCCTTTCGCGCAGGCTCTGGGACCGGCATGTCGATGCTTTTGCCCGCTATAAGGTGCTGCGCTACGATCTTTACGGCCACGGAGAAAGCGCCCCCGCCCCGGAAACCGCCACGCTGGCACTTTATGCCCGCCAGATTGCGGGGCTGATGGATCACGTTGGTATGGATCACGCCCATATCGTCGGCTTTTCCATCGGCGGTATGATCAACCGGCGCTTTGCCATGGATTTCGCCCACCGGCTGCGGTCTCTGGTGATCCTGAATTCGCCGCATGATCGCGGTGAGGCCGCGCAACAGGCGGTTGAGGATCGGGCGCGGGCGGTACGCAATCAGGGTGCGTTTTCCACCTTTGACGCGGCGCTGAGGCGCTGGTTTACACCCGAATGTCTGGCCGGGTCGGACGGGGAGGATGCGCCCCCGCGCCTTGTGCGCGACTGGCGCGGGCAGGTCGATGCCGACAGCTATGCCGCGGCGGCGTGGGTTCTGGCGCATGGGGTGCGCGAACTGATCGCGCCCCGGCCCCCGATCACCGCGCCCGCGCTGGTGATGACCTGCGAAAACGACAGCGGCTCGACCCCCGCCATGACCTATGACATCGCCGCCGAGATTGCGGGCGCCGAAGTGGGGATCATCCCCCGGCTTCAGCATCTGGGTCTGATGGAGGACCCGGCGGCCTTTACAAAACCCATCCTGAGCTTTCTTGAGAGACATTCCCGATGACCAAAGAGATGAGCGGCGGACAGGCCGCGGTAGAAGCGCTGAAAGCCGAAGAGGTGGCCCATGTATTCGGCCTGATCGGCTCGGCGACGATGGAGTTGTTCGATGCGCTTTACGATGCGCCGGAAATCGGGTTCATCGGGGTACATGACGAACGTACCGGCGTGCATATGGCAGATGGCTATGCCCGCGCCTCGGGTAAACCCGGTGTCATCATCGCAGGGCAGAACGGGCCGGGCGCAACCAATCTGGTGACCGGGCTGGGGCAGGCGCGTGCCGCATTTTCGCCGGTGGTGTCAATTGCGGGAATGCTTTCGCACGGGCATCTTTACCGCGATGCCTTTCAGGAGGTGGATCAACAGGCGCTTTTTGCGCCGGTGACCAAGAAAACATGGACGGCCCCCAGCGCCGACCGCGTGCCAGAGCTGATGCGCGAGGCGTTTCGTACCGCGCTTAGCCCGCGTCAGGGGCCTGTGCAGCTGAACCTGCCGCGCGATGTCCTGTCGGGGCAGGCGGAATTCGGGCCGATGCAGCGACCGGACGACTATCGCAACATGTCCGCACCTGCCGGTCACGACGCCGATATCACCCGCGCCGCCGGGTCTCTGGCGGCGGCGGCGCGTCCGGTGATTATCGCCGGTGGCGGGATCAAGAATACGCGTGGCCACGCCGCCGCCACGGCGCTGGCCGAGGCACTGAACTGTCCCATCGTCACCTCGCCCGGCCATGGTGACGCCATTCCCTTTGGCCATCCGCTGAATGCCGGGCAGATGGGGCCGCGCGGCAATGCCGTGGCGTCGCGGCTGGTCAAAGAGGCGGATGTCATCCTCGCGCTGGGAACGCGGCTGGGGTTCAACTCGACCTTTTACAGCTATGATCACATCAACCCCGAGGCCGCGATCATTCAGGTCGAGCTGGAGCCGACCGCCATCGCGCGTTTCTTTCCGGTGGCGCAGGGTATCTGGGCCGATGCGCCCACGGTGGCGGATCAGCTGACTGCTGCGCTGAAAACACAGACAGACCGCGCGCGCGCCGATGACTGGATCAACGGGTTCACGACCGAGCGCGCGGCCTATCTGGCCGAACGCGACGCCGGGGCGGTGATGACCCATCCGACCCAGCCCTCGGGCCTTTTCAGGGTGCTGCGCGATGTGCTGCCGCATGACGCAGCGGTGACGATGGATGCCGGCACGCTGTGCCTGCAGGCCACTGACGCGCTGAACTATCACACCCCCGGCAGCCTGTTCACACCGCTTGATTTCGGGCTGGTCGGCTTCTCCTTTGCCTGCGGTCTGGGCATCAAATGCGCCCAACCTGACCGCCCCGTTGTCAGCCTGATGGGCGATGGTGGTTTCGGCATGACGGTCAGCGAGCTGAGCACCGCCGTTGATCACGGGCTGAACACGGTCACTGTGGTGATGAACAATCAGTGCTGGGGCGCGGAAAAGGCCTATCAGCGGGATTTCTTCAACGGGCGTTATATCGGTGCCGATGTGTCCAGCCCGCCATATGACAAGCTGGCCGAGCTTTACGGGGCAAGGGGTTTCCGCGCTGAAAAGCTGAACGAGGTTGCCCCCGCGGTCGAGGCGGCACTGGCCTGCGGCAAACCCGCAGTTGTCGATGTCGCGGTTGATCCGGATGCGCTCTATTCATTCCGCCGTGACAGTTTCAAACACAGGGGCGGCTGAGATGATCTCGCGCTACGCGATATTCGGCGGACAGGTCAAATCGGGCCAGGAACAGGCAATGCGCGACTGGGTGACGGCGAATCTGACACCGCTTTGGCGTCAGTTCGCGCGCGCCGAAGAGGTTCGGGTTCTTTTTGGGATCGAACAGGATGCTGACGGGCCGGTGATACCGCTGATCCTTGCGATCACCTATGCCGACCATGCCGCGATGCAGGCGGGGATTTCCAGCCCGGCGCGCCACGCGGCCCGCGATCTGCTGCCCGAACTTTATGACCGGTTCTACGACCGGGTAGAGCTTTGGCACTATGTGATGGATCGCGAACAGTATTTCGACTGAGGCCGCTGCTGGCTCAGCAATCGCCACCTGAGCGGACGATGGCGGGCGGGTCCGGTACATATGCCCGGAAATTCAGCGATATCGTCGCGACCGTCCCTTTTCCCTTTGATCATCCGATTTCGCTGAACATGTTCTGGACAACGACCAGTCATCGCACGCCGCTGAATGCATGGGTGCGCAGGGTGATCGAGGACGAGGCGGCAAAGATACGCGCCACGCTAATACCTTCACCACTGTGTGAAACGGCATGCAAGATTGACCCCTGTATTGGGGTAATCGGCGTCCAAAAGTGACCCCCCTGATACTTCGGGTCAGATGCTCTCTCAAAGACGAGATGGAGCAGTCAGTGGATGTTGGTCGCGGAGTGTAAGCCGTTGGGCGCCACTGGTTCGAGCCCAAGCGAGAGCGGCGCCGGGCTCGCCAGGCCTCTTGCGATCGGCCGGTCAGGTGCCGGGGCCTGCTAGATGGTTCCGCAGGGCCGGCAGCCGTATTTGGGACGGCTGATGCGCGGCGCCTTCAGTTGTGCCGGCACGTGATCCAGCATCTCGTTGACTCTCTCCCCGATCAGGTGCGAAGCCTCAACGCAGCAAGGGCAAGCATCGGACGGCACGTCGATGGTCTGATCTTCGCGAGGCAGATGGTCGGGAAGGCTCAAGCGTTGATTGACTCTGTCAGACGCAAGACCGTCTTTTTTGTCTGGATCGAGGTCCGTACGTTCTTTCAACTCCGCCAGATCGCCGGCGATATCCTCAAGCCCAAGCTGCATTTGATCCGGATTGAGCCGCTCCGATCGTCACCCGAACTGCATCCGCTGCAGGCTCTTCAGGATGCGCTTCAGCCGTTCGATCCCGGCCTCCGCCTCGGCCC